>NZ_JAGSHT010000018.1 GCF_019947135.1 Occultella gossypii
CACCGCTGGTTAGGCTACCCACCGTGACCCGCACCGACGCACCGGCCGCCCCCGTCCTGGGGTCCACGTTCGACCCGGACCACATCGCCGCGATCCTTGCCGCCGGCAGGGCCCGGGTGCCGTTCCCGCGGGCCGCGGACCGGGCGGCGTGGGCGGCGATCGCCCCCGCGAACTCGGCCGCGCTCAGCCGGGTAGGCTCCGCCGTCGCCGACCTGTCCTGGCCGGTGCCCACCTACTCGCAGCGCCTCGCCTTCACCCGCAGTGGCAGCCGGCGTGCGTTCGAGGAACCGTACTTCGACCGCCGCCGGAGGCTGATCGCGCTCGCGCTCGCCCTGGCCGCCGAGCCGGACCGCCACGACTTCGACGATCTGATCGACGGCCTCGGGTTCGTGCTCGAGGAGGCGAGCTGGTGCCTGCCCGCGCATGACACGCAGCCCGGGCAGCAGCGCCGCGACCTCCCCGACCCACAGGACCCGGTGCTCGACCTGTTCGCCGGTGAGACCGCCGCGACGTTGTCCTGGGTCGCGTGGCTGCACGCCGACCGGCTCGCCGCGGCCGGAGGGCTGCTGGAGCGGATCCGCGCGGAGATCTCCCGCCGGGTGCTGGCTCCGTTCGAGGCTCTCGGCCCCGAGTACACCTGGTACGCGGTCGGCACGAACTGGAACCCGTGGATCGTGGCCAACGTGCTCACCGCCACGCTGCTGCACCCTCCTGCGCCTGAGCGCACCCGCGCCATCGTCGCCTCGGCGCTGACGAGCCTCGACGGCTACCTCGCGCACGCACCGCAGGACGGCGGGTGCACCGAGGGGATCATGTACTGGTGGCAGTCGGCGGCCCGGCTGTACGAGGCCGTCGACGTGCTCGGCTGGGCCGATCCCGCCGGCGCAGCGCGGGTCCTCGCGCACCCGCTGCTGCGGTCGATGGTGCGCTACCCGCTCGTGGTGCACCTCGGCGGCGAGTGGTCCGCGAGCTTCGGCGACGGGGTCGGCCGGGTCCCGCAACCGGGTCCCGGCATCGACAAGGACCGACACCCGCCGGCGCTGCTGCACCGGTTCGCGCTGGCCGTCGGCGACGACGAGGTGGCCGCCATGGCCCGCACCCTCACGCCCGACCTGGAGCTGCCGGTGGCGATGTACCGCTCCCTGGTCACGCTGTTCGATCCGAATTGGCCCGACGGCGGTGCCTCCGGTCCCGAACAGCCGTCACCTCCCCCGGGGGTCGGCTCGTACTGGCTCGGTGAGTCCGAGGTGGTCTCCCTCGGCAGCGCCGACGGCCGGCTCCGGCTGGTGGCCAAGGGCGGTCACAACGACGAGCCGCACAACCACAACGACGTCGGCAGCCTCGTGCTGGCGGTCGACGGTCAGCCGGTGCTCATCGACGTGGGCACCGGTCAGTACACCGCCACCAGTTTCTCGCCGTCGCGCTACGACACCTGGTACCTACGGTCGGAGTACCACTCGGTGCCGCAGGTCGACGGTATCGGCCAGTCCGCGGGCGCGCAGTTCCGCGGCGAGGTGCTGGCCCGGGACTCCTCGTCGATCAGGCTGGAGCTCGCCGGCGCCTACCCGGCGCAGGCGCGCCTGACGTCCTGGCAGCGCGAGCTGCGCCTGGTCGACGGAGCCCTGCGGATCACCGAGGAGTGGGACCTCGCCGAACGGGGCGACGGCGCGGACTACGACGCTGCCGAGGACCGGGACGTGCGCGTGCACCTGTTGCTGGCGCGACCGCCGGTGCGAGCCGCGGACGGGTCGCTCGGGCTCCTCGGCCCGGATGGCGACCGGGTCCTGGCGAACCTCTACGTGGACGCCGGGGCGTTCGACGTCAGCGTCGAGACGATCCCCCTCGATGACGCCATCCTGCGTGGCGTCTGGGGCCCGGAGATCGCCAGGCTGGTGCTGCGTGCGACCGATCCTGACCTACGCACCGGCCGGGGGCAGGTCACGATCTCGCTGCCCTGAGCTCCGCTCAGATGCCCTGCCAGGCCGGCTTGGACTCGTAGGTCTGGCGGTAGTAGCCGGCGAGCTGCAGCCGGGACGCGGCGGCCTCGTCCACGAGCACGGTCGCGTGCGGGTGGTGCTGCAGGATCGTGGCCGGCCACATCGCACTGACGCTGCCCTCGACCATGTGGTGCACGGCCTCGGCCTTGGCCAGGCCGGTGGCGACGAGCACGAGGTGCCGGGCGCTCATGATGGTGGCGAGGCCCTGGGTGAGGCAGTGGGTGGGCACCTGCTCAAGGTCGTCGTCGAAGAACCGGGCATTGTCCTGGCGGGTCTGCACGGTGAGCGTCTTGATCCGGGTGCGGGAGGCGAGCGAGGAGCCGGGCTCGTTGAACGCGATGTGCCCGTCGGTGCCGATCCCGAGGATCTGCAGGTCCACCCCGCCGGCGTCCACGATGGCCTGCTCGTACGCGGCGCAGGCGGCCGGGATGTCCGCGGCGAGCCCGTCGGGGCCCTTCACGTTGGCCGGGTCGATGTCCACCCGGCCGGCGAACTCCGTCTCGATCACGTTCCGGTACCGCTGTGGGTGCTCCGCGGCCAGGCCCACGTACTCGTCCAGCATGAACGCTCGCGCGCGGGCGAGGGAGATCTCACCGGCGGCATGCCGGGTGGCGAGCTCGTCGTAGATCGCGAGCGGCGAGGACCCGGTGGCGACGCCGAGCACGGCATCGGGTTTGCGGTCCAGCAGCGCGGCGATCGCGTCGGCAACGATGGTGGCGATGGCCCGGGAATCCGGCGCGATGATGAGCTCCATGGGCCCCACTCTCCCAGAGTCGCGGCGCCGATCTCACCTTCGTCCGGCTGGTCCCCGCACACGGCGAGGGTCCGGCGGCCGACCAGCCACCGGACCCTCGTTCGACGCGCCTCGATCCCACCGGGATCGAGGCCGCCGATCACTTCTTGACGGAGTTCCCGCCCATGCTCTTCCGAGCGGTCAGCCCCATGTAGACACCGAGCAGGACGACGGCCGCGACGATCGAGATGACCCAGCGGATCCAGTCGATACCAGGAGTGTCCTTGACGCCGAGCCAGCCGGAGATCAGGTAGCCGAGCAGGGCCCCGACGATCCCGATGATGACCGTCCAGAGCATCCCGACCTTCTGTGGCCCGGGCCGGACGAGGCGTGCGATGACGCCGATGACAGCGCCGAAGATGATGACACCGATGACTTCACCCATGGATGAACCCCGATCCTTCTCGAACAGACATTCGCAGCGGTGGCTGCAGTCGAAAGCGTGGCACAGGCGGGCCGCTCCCGCCTGTTGGAACGGATCGGCGGCCGGCTCAGCCCGGCTCCACCGCCGGCCGTCTCCCGCTTCCCGAGATCCACACCGCCGCGCTCACCGCGAGCACGCCGACCACCTCGCCGAGCGTGGGCAGCTGCGCCAGCGCGATGACGCCGATGATGGTGGCCGAGACCGGGAGCAGGGCGTTCATCAGCGCGAACGTGGCCGTACCGAGCCGCTTCAGGGTGACCTGGTCCAGCACGTACGGCACGACGCTGGAGAGCACCCCGACCGCCGCCGCGGTCACCAGGATCTCCGGCCGGACGGCGGCGCCGGCGAACGGCGCCGAGAACGGCGCGAACGCGACCGCGGCGATCGTGAGCCCCACCGCGAGGGAGGACAGGCCGTCCCGCGCCCGCACGATCCGGCCACCGATGACCATGTAGGCCGCCCAGAGCACCCCGGCGGCAAGCGCGGCACCGAGACCGAGGATGAGGTCCGCCGTCGACCCGGTCACGGACCAGTCCAGGCCGACCACGCTGATCGACAGCACTCCGAACAGGGCCAGCCCGATCGCGATCCGGGCCCGCGCCGTCCGGCCTCCCCACGCGGCCACGGCCACGGGGCCGGTGAACTCCACGGCGACGGCGGCACCGAGCGGGAGGTGTTCGATCGCCACGTAGAACAGCATGTTCATGCCGAGCAGCACGAGCCCGAAGACGCCGGTCTGGGTGAGCGTGCGGCGGTTCCAGTCGGCGCGCCAGGGGCGCACCACGAGCAGGAGGACGACGGCGGCGAACACCGCGCGCAGCCAGGCGACGGCGTGCGGGGGCATGGTCGGGTACAGGCCAACCGCGAGGGCTGCGCCGACGTACTGCGAGAAGCCGCCGACGAGGAAGAGCAGTGGCGCCGGGGTCCGGTCGACCAGTCCTCTCATCTCGGCTCGCTCACCTGGCTCATGATGCCAGCGCACCCGGCCGGCCGCGGCCTGCGGTCCGAGTCCCGGACGGCCCACGGTCGGCCACGGTCAGGCCAGGTCGACCGTCACCTCGAGGGCCCGGTGGTCGGAGACCGGGAGCCGGGAGGCCGACGCCGAGACGATCCGGGCGCCGCGGACCAGGGCATGGTCGATCTGGCGGCGGGGGCGATCCGCCGGGAACGTGTCCGCGCGGGCGGCACCGTAGCGCGGTGCGAGTCGCGCCACCGTGGCGTGATTGAGGTTGAGGTCGCCGCAGACGATGCGCGCTCCGGGGAGGGTGTCGACCGACCGGAGCAGACGGGGCAACTGCAGGGCAGCCATCGGGCCGGCCTGGGACAGGTGCGTGCTGCAGAACCCGACCGGTCCCGCCGGGGTCGCAAGGACCGCGGCCAGAGCGCCGCGGGGCTCATCGCGCCAGGTGAACGGCGCCGCCCTCCTCCAACCGGGCAGCGGGATCCGGACCCGGGGCAGCGGCCGGGCGAACCAGGCCGTGACCGGGAACCGGGACAGGATCGCCAGCCCGTACCCGGCGCCGGTGTGGTCCCCGAGGCGCGTGCTGGCGTGCTTGCCGAGACGGACGTCGCCGCCGAGCACCGCGGCGAACCGGAGGTGCGCCAACCCCAGGGCATCGGCGATCACGCGCGCCTGGTCGACGTGGCGCGACCGGGGTTGGTCGCGGTCCACCTCCTGCAGCGCCACCACGTCCGCGCTCACACCGGCGAACGCGTCGGCGAGCGCGCGTTCGTCGGTGGGGCCACCCGTGGCCGCCAGGCCCCTCTGGATGTTGAAGGAGAGGACCCGCAGCCGGGTCATCCCTGGGTGGGCTCGAACGTCATCGACACCGAGTTCATGCAGAACCGGTCCCCGGTCGGCGTCTGCGGGGCGTCGTCGAAGACGTGACCCAGGTGCGAACCGCAGTTGGCGCAGCGCACCTCGGTGCGGACCATGCCCAGGGTACGGTCCTCGATGAGCTCGACCGCGTCGGACTCCTTCGGCTGGTAGAAGCTCGGCCAGCCGCAGTGTGCTTCGAACTTGGTCTCGCTGCGGAACAGTTCGGCGCCGCACGCGCGACAGTTGTAGACGCCGACCCGCTCCTCGTTCAGGAGTTCGCCGGTACCGGGGCGCTCGGTCCCGGCCTGCCGCAGCACCTGGTACTCCTGCGGGCTGAGCTCGTTACGCCATTCGTCCTCGGACTTCGTGACCTTGTACATGGGGACATTGTCTCTCGGAATCTGCCGGAAACCCCAGCGGCCTTCCACGGCGTGCATGGGTAGCCCTCCCCCGGCGCGGCGGTCCGGGGAGCCCGGCATGGCAGGGTTCGCGCCCCGGGTCAGCGCTTGCCGCCGCCAAGCAGGCCACCGAGCAGGTCCCCGAGGCCACCGCTGGACTCGCCCGGGCCGGACCCAGTGCCGGACCCGCCGCCAAGCACGCCACCGAGGATGTCGCCGAGGCCGCCACCAGCCGATCCGGACCCGGCCGCGCCGCCGGCCGCACCGCCCAACAGCCCGCCCAGGATGTCGCCGATGCCCCCGCCCGACTCCGCGTCCGTGCCCGTTCCGCCGCCCTGCCCGAACTTCTTCGCGAGGAAGGACAGCACGATCGGGGCGAGGATCGGCAGCAGCTTCGGCAACAGGTCACCGAGGCCGCCACCGGATCCCTCCGCACCGGAGTCCGCCTTGGCCAGGGTGTTGACGACGGCGTCGGTGTTCTGCCCGAACACGTTGCGGACGATCTTCGCGCCGTCGTCGGTGTCCACCTGGTCGAGGTCCACGCCGCCGTCCACGAGGCTCGCGTCGTGGGTGGAGATGGCACCGGCGAGGGACCGGGCGCCGGCCGGGTCGGCGGCGTTCGCGTTCATGCCGGCGAGCAGGGTGGGCAGGGCCGCGCGGGTGGCGCGCTCGGCGGTGGCACGGTCCACGCCGAGCCGGGCAGCGATCTGGTCCATCGGGACGGCGTCGAGGATCTCTTCGGTGGTCGACATCACGGGCCTCTCATCATCGAGTGTGGGCGCCGGCGGCGTCCCACCGGCGAGCGTAGCCATCCACGTTGGGAGCGGCACCCCATGCCGGGCGGCCACCGGCCCGGCCCGAGCC
This sequence comes from Occultella gossypii, assembly GCF_019947135.1. Lineage (GTDB taxonomy): Bacteria > Actinomycetota > Actinomycetes > Actinomycetales > Beutenbergiaceae > Occultella > Occultella gossypii. The sequence goes on from NZ_JAGSHT010000018.1 coordinate 6,296, forward strand.
GACCACCGCCGTCGGGCACCGGCCCGCCCGAGCCGACCACCGCCGTCGGGCACGCGGACGCCTCACCCACGATCGCGGCGGGCGGGGCAGAATGGGAGCAGTACCCGCGCCAGGCGCGGGCCGGCCATCAGCCACCTCTCAAGGGAGTTCCACCGCGATGCGGGTCCTGATCACGAACGACGACGGCATCGATTCACCCGGGTTGGTGACCCTGGCGCACGTCGCCGCGGACGCCGGTCACGACGTGATCGTCGCCGCCCCCAACCAGCAGTACTCCGGCTACAGCGCGGCGCTGAGCGGTGAGAGCGAGAACGGCGTCGTGAAGACGTCGCCCGGCCGTCCGGACGGCCTGCGGGAGGGGATCGAGTCGATCGCGGTGCACGCGAGCCCCGCCCTGATCGCCTACGCGGCCGGCCTCGGTGCCTTCGGTCAGCGTCCCGACCTGCTGCTCTCCGGGATCAATCTCGGCCCGAACGTCGGGCCCGCGGTGATCCACTCCGGCACGGTCGGCGCGGCCCTGTCCGCGTCCGCGCAGGGCATCCCGGCCCTCGCGAGCTCGATCGCAGCCGAGCACCCGAAGCACTGGGACACCGCGCACCTGGTGCTCACGCGGGCCTTCGAGTGGTTCACGAGCGAGACCCAGGACGCCCGGGTCCTGAACGTGAACATCCCGGACGTGCCGCCGGCCGAGCTGCGGGGCCTGCGAGCGGCCCGGCTGGCCACCTTCGACGTCGACACCGACGTCGTGAGCCAGCAGATCGACAAGCTCCTGTTCCGCCCGTTCTCCTCCCACGACGTGCACTTCGAGGAAGACACCGACGCGGGCTACCTCGCGCGCGGCTGGGCGACCATGTCGCTGCTGCGCTCGCACTCCCATGACGATGGTGCGGTCGTGCTGCCCGGATTCGACACCGAGCGCGAGGGGGCCCGGCGATGACCTGGTTGGTGACCGGTGGGGCCGGCTACATCGGCGCGCACGTGGTGCACGCGTTCCGGGACGCGCAGATCGGCGTGGTGGTGCTGGACGACCTGTCCAGTGGTCACGAGGAGTTCGTGCCCGACGGCGTCCCGTTCGTCCGGGCGTCCATCCTCGACACCGACGTGGTCGCCCGAACCCTCGACGAGCACAACTGCATCGGTGTGGTGCACGTGGCGGGGTTCAAGTACGCGGGGGTCTCGGTGGAGCGGCCGCTGCACACGTACACGCAGAACGTGACCGGGACCGTGTCGGTGCTGGAGGCGATGCAGCGCGCCGGGGTCGAGGCGATCGTGTTCTCCTCCTCGGCCGCGACCTACGGGACCCCGAACGTGGATCTGGTCACCGAGGCGACCCCCACGCACCCGGAGTCCCCGTACGGGGAGTCCAAGCTCATCGGCGAGTGGCTGCTCGCCGACCAGGGCCGCGCCAGCGAGTTGCGGCACACCTCGCTGCGGTACTTCAACGTGGTCGGGTCCGGCGCGGTGGAGCTGCGGGACACCTCCCCGCACAACCTGTTCCCGCTGGTGCTCGAGGCCCTCGCCGAAGGGCGGACGCCACGGATCAACGGCACCGACTACCCGACGCCGGACGGCACCTGCGTGCGCGACTACATCCACGTCGCGGACCTTGCCGACGCGCACGTCAGTGCCGCCAAGGCGCTCGCGCAGGGCCGGGAGCTGCTGCCCGTCTACAACCTCGGAAGCGGCGACGGCGTCTCGGTCCGGCAGATCATGGACACCATGGCAGCGGTCACGCAGATCCCGTTCGAGCCGACCGTCGCCGCGCGCCGGCCCGGGGACCCGGCGCGGATCGTGGCGTCCGGCGAGGCGGCCGCGCGGGACCTGGACTGGCGGATGAGCTACTCGCTGGAGCAGATGGTGGCCACGGCGTGGGAGGCCCGGCAGGCCGCGCAGGGCTGACCGACCGACCCTTTCCCGGACCACCCACCCGACCGCCAGCCGGGCTGTCCAAGGCCGGTTCCGCCGTCGAGCGCGAGGTTGTTGGCTGCCCAGCGCGTTGCGGAGCCAACAACCTCGCGGTCGGCGAGGCGGCAGCCTGCGGCGTCAGGCCCAGCCGAGCTCGTGGAGCCGGTCGTCGTCGATCCCGAAGTGGTGCGCGATCTCGTGGATCACGGTGACGGCGACCTCCTCGGCCACCTCATCCTTGGACTCGCAGAAGCGCAGCGTCGGGTTACGGAAGATCGTGATCCGGTCCGGCAGTGAGCCGGCGGCCCACCACTCCCCGCGCTCGGTGAGCGGGGTGCCCTCGTAGAGGCCGAGCAGGTCCGGGTCGTCGGCGTCGGTGGGCGGCTCGTCCTCGACCAGGATCACGACGTTGCTGATGTGCCGGGCGAGTTCCTCAGGGATCAGGTCGAGACCGTCGGCGACGGCCTCCTCGAACTCCTCGCGGGACATCTCGATCACCGCCCCAGTGTGACAGCAGATGCCGGATCTCCCGGGTTCGCGGCGGCCGTGCGTGGCCCGCCGGACCACCCCCGAACCACCCCGACGTGACCTCGCACACAGAGGGCCCAGGCGTTTTGCTCCGCGGGCCTCGCGTACCGTATGCTTTCGGAGGTCTTGGGGCGCCGAACAGCGTCACGGGCGCTCAGCTTCAACCGGGCCCCCATCGTCTAGCGGCCTAGGACCCCGCCCTTTCACGGCGGTAGCACGGGTTCGAATCCCGTTGGGGGTACGCACCACAATTGCATCGCACGTAGACTCAAGCCTCACCTGAGGCCCCGTAGCTCAGTTGGTTAGAGCGCCGCCCTGTCACGGCGGAGGTCGCCGGTTCAAGTCCGGTCGGGGTCGCGAAACACTCGCCCGGTCATGCAGATGACCGGGCGTTCGTTTCAAGGCTCTGTAGCTCAGTTGGTAGAGCGTTCGACTGAAAATCGAAAGGTCACCGGATCGACGCCGGTCGGAGCCACACACGGAGCAGACGCCGCGAACCACTCGGTCCGCGGCGTTTCTCATGCCCGACGGCGGAGCATGGGTCTGGCGGTCAGTCCCGCCTCACGTAGCGGGCGCCTTCCTGATGCCCGACGGCGGCGCTGAGCTCGGGCGGCTCCCTCCCGTGGCGTGGTGAACGCTGGACTCGCCCGCCAACCGCTGACGCAGCCCTCTCTGCGCCCCCGGTCGTAGTCCCCGTCCTGGATCTCACCCTCCTGAGTGATCCCCTCGCGCGACCGGACCACGAATAATCGCACCATGGGCCGACACGCCGCTCCCGTCTCCACCTCCCCCGAACCCGCTGATGACCCGATCGCCTCGGCCCGCGCTCTGACCAAGGTCTACGGCGCCGGTGCCACGGCCGTACACGCCCTGCGCGGCGTGGACGTGGACCTGGGCCGCGGCCGGCTGACCGCGATCATGGGGCCCTCGGGCTCGGGCAAGTCCACGCTGATGCACTGCATGGCAGGCCTGGACACCCCCACGTCCGGCACCGTCGAGGTCGACGGTCAGGTCATCTCCTCGATGTCCCAGCGCCAGCTCACCAACCTGCGCCGCACCCGGATCGGCTTCGTCTTCCAGGCCTACAACCTGGTCCCCACCCTGACCGCGGCGGAGAACATCACCCTGCCGCTCGACATCGCCCGCACCCCGGTCGACCGGGAGCGTTTCGACACCGTCATCAGCACCCTCGGCCTGGGTGACCGGCTCACCCACCGACCCGCCGAACTCTCCGGCGGCCAGCAGCAGCGGGTCGCCTGCGCGCGCGCCCTGGTCGCCAAGCCGTCGATCGTGTTCGCCGACGAGCCGACCGGCAACCTCGACTCCAAGGCGGCCGGTGAGGTGCTCGGGTTCCTGCGCCGCAGCGTCGACGACCTCGGCCAGAGCGTCGTGATGGTCACCCACGACCCCCGGTCGGCCTCCTACGCACACCGGGTGATCTTCCTCGCGGACGGCGCGATCGTGGGCGAGCTCCACGACCCGGCCGAGGCAGACATCCTCGAGGCCCTCGCCGCGCTCGGTGAGGCGCGGGAGCAGGACGCCTCCTGATGCTGCGGGTCAGCCTTCGCGAGATCCGCGCGCACGGGGTCCGGTTCGCCCTGTCCGTGCTCGCCGTGATTCTGGGCGTCGCGTTCGTCGCCGGCACGTTCATCCTGCGGGCGATGCTCTCGGACACCTTCGACTCCATCGTCGAGAGTTCCCTCCAGGGCGACGCCTACCTGCGCAGCGTCGCCACCACCTCCGACGACGGTCTCCCGGACGGCCCGCCGGACCCTGGCGCCGGCTTCGGTGGTGCCCGGGACGGCATCGACATCACCCTCGCGGACGAGGTCGCCGCCGTCGACGGCGTTGCTCGAGCCCTGCCCGACGTCCAGGGACCGATCGTGATCGTCGGTGCGGACGGCACCGCCGTCGTCAACGGCCAGGCTCCCAGCCTGGCGCTCGCCCTGCACACCGACGACCCGGCGGTCGACCTGGTTGCCGGCGAGGTACCCGTGGGACCGAACGAGATCGGGCTGGAGAGCGGCGCACTGGACTCCTCCGGCCTGGCCCTGGGCGACACCACGACCGTCGTGCTCGGGGGCGAGGTCCGGGAGGTGACGGTCGTCGCCGAGGGCGCCTACGCCTCCCCCACCTCCGGTGCCACCCTCGCGTTCCTCGACGCGGATGTGGCCGCCGAGCTGTTCGCCCCCGACGGGCTCGTGAACTCGATCGCGGTCTACGGCGAGGACGCCGTCAGCCAGTCGGACCTGGTCGATGCCATCACCGAGACCGTGCTCGCCGACCACCCGGACGCGAACCTCGAGGCCCGCACCGGCGACGACGTCCGGGCCGAGGCGTCCGAGGCGATCAACGAGATCATCGGCTTCATCGGCACGTTCCTGCTGGTGTTCGCGAGCATTGCGCTGTTCGTCGGCGCCTTCATCATCACGAACACGTTCGCGATGTCGGTACGCCAGCGCCAGCGCGAGTACGCACTCCTGCGCGCGCTCGGCGCCTCCCCGGCGCAGGTCTTCGCGGTCGTGCTCACGCAGGCGTTCGCCGTCGGTCTGGTCGGCTCGGCCATCGGCTTGCTCAGCGGCGTGGCCCTGGTGGACCTGATCCGCTGGATCCTGTCCCGGTTCGGAATGAACCTCACCGGCGAGGCCCCGGTCACCGCGTTCACCGCCGTCCTGTGCCTGGGCATCGGCACCGCGGTCAGCCTCGTCGCCGCAGCCGTGCCGGCCCGCCGGGCCGCGCTGACCGCGCCGGTGGAGGCGATGCGTGACGACGTCACCGTCACCGAGAAGTCCCTGCGCTGGCGCGCACTGGTCGGCGCCCTCCTGCTCCTGATCGGGGTCGCCGCGACCTATGTGTCCGTGGCCGTGTCCACGGACGAGGACCCGTACTGGGGGCTCGAGCCCGGACCCTGGCTGGGCATCGGCGCCGGCGCCGTCCTGGTCGGGATGCTCGCCCTCTCCCCGGTGATCGCACGCGCCACCCTCGGGGTGCTGGCGGCCCCGTTCGTCGCCGCGATCAAGCCGCTCGGACGGCTGGCCCGCGGCAACGTCATGCGGAACCCCCGGCGGACCGCCAGCACCGCGGGCGCGCTGATGATCGGCATGGCCCTGGTCGCCGCCTGTACGGTGCTCGCCGCGTCCGCCCGGGAGTCGACGACGGCGATCGTCGAGACCGAGTACCGCGCCGACTTCGTGGTCCTGTCCGCCACGAACGCGGTGCCGGCCGAGGCCGTCACCGCCATCGCGGACCTCGATGACGTCGCGCGCGCCGACGCCCTGTCCACGGCGCCCGTCGAGCTGAGCGGTCCGGGCCTGGACCCGACCGCCACCACGGTCATCGGGGCGCCACCGACGGCCTTCGGCACCACGCTGGAGATCGAGACCCTCGAGGGCGACCTGGCCACCCTGGCCGACGGCGAGGCCGCCCTGCACACGAGCGCCGCCCTCGAATACGGCTGGCAGATCGGTGACGAGATCACTCTGCGCACCGACGTCACCGAGCTCACCCTCACGGTCGGCGCCATCACGAACTCGCAGGCGCTGAACGCGGACGTCACCATCGGCGAGGACCAGCTAGCCGAACTCCTCGGCCCCGCCCCGGCGAACGTGGTGATGGTCGGCGTCGACGGCGTCGACGGCGTCCCGCTCACCGAACTCGGCGACCAGCTGGACGCCATCATCGAGCCCTACGTCGTGGTGACGGCGCTGACCGCGGACGAACTCGTCAACCAGATCGCCGACCGGGTGAACCAGGCGCTGGTGATCATCTACGCCCTGCTCGCCCTCTCCGTCGTGATCGCCGTGCTCGGCATCGTGAACACGCTCGCGCTGTCCGTGATCGAGCGGACCCGGGAGATCGGCCTGATCCGCGCCGTCGGCCTCGGACGTCTGCAACTGTCCGTCACGATCGTGATCGAGTCGGTGCTGACCGCGATCTTCGGGACGGTCGTCGGCGTCGTCGTGGGCGTGGCGCTCGCCGCCGCCGTGCGGTCGGTGTTCGCCGACCAGGGCCTGTCCGTGCTCGCCATCCCGTGGGACCAGCTCGTCGCGATCGTGGCGCTGTCCGCGGTCGTCGGGGTCCTGGCCGCCGTCTGGCCGGCGATCCGTGCCTCTCGGCTGCCCGTCCTCGAAGCGATCGCGCAGGAGTGAGCGATGCCCGCCGCGCGGGCACCGTGTTGCCGATCGGCCCCTGGCACGATTGGCTGTACCCAGTACGCGCGCGCGGAACGCGCCGCGAGTCCATGAGAGGTGAGTCACGGTGGTTGACAGCAGAACACCCCCGACCGGGGCCAGTGAACCGTCCATCGGCCAGTTGGTCGGCAAGCTCACAGAGAACTTCTCGACGCTCGTCCGGGACGAGCTCCAGCTCGCCCAGGCCCAGTTGGCCGAGAAGGGCAAGTCCCTCGGTGTGACCGGCGCACTCTTCGCCGTCGCCGGAGTCTTCGCACTCTTCGGTCTCGGCTGGCTCCTCACCGCCGCCATGTTCGGCCTCGCGACCGCGCTGCCCTACTGGGCCGCCGCCCTGATCGTCGCCGGCGCGGTCCTCCTGATCGCTGCGATCGCCGGCCTGGCCGGACGCGCCGCGCTGAAGAGCGCACCGGCACCGCAGACGAAGGAGAACGTGATGAAGGACATCGAGGCCATCAAGGCGGGAGTCAAGTCGTGAGCACCGAACAGGACAAGCCGGAGACCCGCAAGCGCACGGCCGCCGAGATCGAGGCGGACCTGCTCCGCACCCGCGCCGAGATCACCAAGAACATGGACGAGCTGACCAGCCGGGTCGACCCGCGCCGTCAGGTGCAGGACCTCAAGGATCAGGCCAAGAACCTCGCGGACACCACCACCGAGCAGGCCAAGGCGTTCGCCGACGACGTGAAGGCCGGTAAGCCCAGGGCGCTCGGCATCGTCGGCGCAGCGGCCGCGGTGGTGGCCGCGATCGTTGGGATCTCGGTGCTGCGGCGCAGTCGCTGACCTCCGGCGGAGCGCGCCGTCCCGGTCCGCCGGACACTGCGTTTCTCCGTTAGCGGAATAGCGGTGCTACGGCATCCGTTCCACCAAACGGGTTCGCCCATCGCCACCGTGACAAGGTACGGTGGGTCCCACGACAGATAACCCACTCCCGGTCGTCACTACGTCCTCGGACGGTGTGACACCGGCACCAAAGCGGAGGGGGTCACGCCATGGGGCGCGGCCGTCAAAAGGCGAAGCAGACCAAGGTCGCTCGGCAGCTGAAGTACTACAGCCCCGAGACGGACTACAGTGCGCTCGAACGTGAGCTGACGAGTCCGACCCAGACCGACCTCGCGGACCGGTACGAGGTACCGCCCGCTGATGATGAGGACGAGTGGTCGCCGCAGTCGCGGCGCAACTGACCACTGAGCGGGGCGTGCCCGGCACGCTGGGTCCACGTGCGTAGGTAGGGCCACTGAGGCGCGCCGCCATCCGGCAGCGGGTGTCGGCGAGCCCGTCGCGCCGTCGCATTCACGATGGGCGGGCTGCGTAACGGTGCTGCCCGACGGCGTCGGGCATTCTCCGTAGGCAGCCCGCCCGACCGCGTGGGGCATGCTCCGTAGGCAGCCCACCCGACCGCATGGGGCATGCTCCGTAGGCAGCCCACCCGACCGCGTGGGGCATGCTCCGTAGGCAGCCCGCCCGACGGCGTCGGGCACGCTCGCCAGAGCACTCGAACGCGAGCGAATCGCCACCCGTTCCCCTGGCGCCGATACGTTGCGGTGCGGCTCCGACGTACCCGGTACGTCGGAACCACCCCCTAAGCGCGAGCGGGTCAACGTTCCAGTTGCGATGGTGAAGGATCTCGGCGATCCACCGGGTGGCCGGGGCCCTGCAGGGTGGGGTGGTTGCGCGACGAAGCGCCATCAGGCGCTGCGCACCGGGCTCACGACGTCCGGTAGTCGTTCACCAGGCGCACGCCGCCCCCGTGCACGCCCTTCGTCCCGGAGATCACCTCGTCCGACGCATCTGCATCGAGGTCCTGCGCCGCGGCGATCGTGCCCAGCTCCCACGCCGGCAGCCCGAGTTCACGGCACCTGGCGAGCGCGGCATCGACCCCGTTCGCCTCGACCACGGCCACCATTCCGACGCCGAGGTTGAGCGTGTTCTGCAGGTCCGCCCACGGCACCGACCCGAGCCGGCGCACCACGTCGAACACGGGTGGCACCACCCAGGACGAGCGGTCCACGGTGGCCACGAGACCCTCCGGCAGCACCCGGGCCAGGTTCGCGGCGAGCCCGCCACCGGTGACGTGTGTGAACGCGTGCACACCGGCGCCCGGATCGGCCGCGAGCGCGAGGCAGTCGGCCGCGTAGACCCGGGTCGGCTCGAGCAGCTCCGCCCCGAGGGTGCGCCCGAACTCCGGCACGTCCCGGTCCAGCTCCCACCCGGCCAGCGAGATCACCCGGCGCACGAGCGAGTACCCGTTGGAGTGCAGCCCGCTCGCTCCCAGGGCGATCAGCACGTCACCGGCCCGGACCCGCTCCGGGCCGAGCAGCGCGTCGGCCTCCACCACGCCGGTGGCGGCGCCGGCCACGTCGTACTCGTCGGGCTCGAGCAGGCCCGGGTGCTCGGCGGTCTCACCGCCGACGAGCGCGGCGCCGGCCACCTCGCAGGCACCGGCGATGCCACGAACGATGTCGGCGATCCGCTCCGGGACCACCTTCCCGCAGGCGATGTAGTCCGTCATGAACAGTGGCTTCGCCCCGACCACGACGATGTCGTCGATCACCATCCCGACCAGGTCGTAACCGATGGTGTGGTGGATGTCCATGGCCTGGGCGATGGCGACCTTGGTGCCGACGCCGTCGGTCGACGTGGCCAGCAGCGGCTTGCGGTACGTCAGCAGGGTGCTGGCGTCGTACAGGCCGGCAAAGCCGCCGACGCCGCCGAGCACCTGCGGCCCGTGCGTGGCCCGCACGGCGTCCTTCATCAGTTCCACGGCCTTGTCACCGGCGTGCGTGTCCACGCCCGCGGAGGCGTACGTGACGGGGGCGGTCTGTTCGCTCACGGGTGCCTCAGCGCCCCGGCCCCGCCGGCCGCGACCGCAAGGGAGGTCAGTCCGTCCTCGGGTGCGCCCAGTCGGCGTTCTGGCCCGAGCCCGTCCCCGGCGACGCCCAGGATCGGCAGCTCGTCCTGCTCGACCAGTTGCGCGGCCTCCGGGCCGTCGGAGATGGCGATCGGGTACTTCCCGGTGAAGCAGGCCGCGCAGAGTTTCGACGCCGGCTGTTCTGTCGCCCGGATCATGCCCTCGAGGCTGATGTAGCCGAGCGAGTCCGCGCCGAGACCGTGGCCGATCTCGTCCACGCTCAGGCCGTTCGCGATCAGCTCGGCCCGGGTCGCGAAGTCGATGCCGTAGAAGCATGGCCACTTCACCGGCGGCGAGGAGATCCGGATGTGCACCTCGGCCGCCCCCGCCTCGCGCAGCATCCGCACGAGGGCACGCTGGGTGTTGCCCCGCACGATCGAGTCGTCCACGACCACCAGGCGCTTGCCGGCGATGACCTCGCGCAGCGGGTTCAGCTTCAGCCGGATGCCGAGCTGACGGATGGTCTGGCTCGGCTGGATGAAGGTGCGGCCCACGTAGGCGTTCTTGGTGAGTCCCTGGGCGAACGGGATGCCGGACTCGGTGGCGTAGCCGATGGCGGCCGGGGTGCCGGACTCCGGGACCGGGATCACCAGGTCCGCGTCCACCGGGTGCTCCTTCGCGAGCGCGCGGCCCATCGCCACCCTCGCGGCGTTCACGGACTTGCCGGCGATCGCGGTGTCCGGTCGGGCCAGGTACACATACTCGAACACGCAGCCCTTGGGCGCCGCCTCGGCGAACCGCTGCGTGCGTAGGCCGTCCTCGTCGATGACGATCAGCTCACCGGGCTCCACCTCACGCACGAACGAGGCACCCACGATGTCCAGCGCCGCGGTCTCCGAGGCGACCACCCAGCCGCGCTCCAGCCGGCCCAGCACGAGCGGGCGGACACCCTGCGGGTCGCGCGCGGCGTAGAGGGCGTGCTCGTCCATGAACGCCAGCGAGAAGGCGCCGCGCACCCGCGGCAGCACCTCGGCCGCCGTCATCTCGAGCGTGTGCTCGGGGTCCCCCGAGAGCAGCGCGGTGAGCACCATCGTGTCGGAGGCTCCGCCGTCGAGCAGCTTCTTGCGCTGCTCCGGCCCGTAGCGCTCACCGACGAGGGCGATCAGTTCGCCTGTGTTGGTCAGGTTGCCGTTGTGGCCAAGGGCAACGGTTCCCGACGACGTGGGGCCGAGGGTCGGCTGCGCGTTCTCCCACGTGCTCGCGCCGGTCGTGGAGTAGCGGGCGTGGCCGAGCGCGATGTGACCGGTGAGCGTCCGCAGCGACATGTCGTCGAAGACCTGGGACACCAGGCCCATGTCCTTGTAGACGAGGATCTGCTGACCGTTGCTGGTCGCGATCCCGGCCGACTCCTGGCCTCGGTGTTGCAGGGCGTAGAGCCCGAAGTAGGTGAGCTTCGCCACCTCCTCACCCGGGGCCCAGACCCCGAAGACGCCACAAGCGTCCTGCGGGCCCTTCTCGCCTGGGAGGAGTTCATGCGACAGCCGACCATCTCCACCTACCACGCGCCTATCGTCCCACAGGCGCCCGGCGACGCGAACTCCGGAGCAGGGACTTCGTCAGTCCGCGACGAGTTCGAACCGGACGTCGCGTGAGCCGGGGTCCGCGACGGTCAGGCGAACTCGCACCGACTCGCCGAGCGGGAGGTTCACGCCGGTCACCGTCGCGCGGATCGCCGGGTCGGCGAGCACCACGGTGCCCTCCTGCGCAACGGCTGGTACGACGGCGACGCTTGCGTCCGTCGTCTCTGCGGCGGCATGGGCGTCGGCTCCGCTGCCGCCGGTGCTGTTCGTGCCGTTCCTGCCGTTGCGGCGCTCGTTCAGGTCGACGATCACGCCGTCGAACGTCTCCCCCACCTGCGGCTGCAGCAGGACGGCCTCGATGAGGTCCACGCAGGCCCGCTCGTAGGAGTTCGCGCGCTGACCGGACCGGTTCATGATCTTGGGCAGTCCGGGCAGGGCCTCGCGCACCCAGTCCGGCACGTCGGTCCCGGCTGTGGCTGCGAGGCAGACCTCGAGCCCGTACCGGTCCACCAGCCGGCGCAGCGGTGCCGTGACGTGGGCGTACTCGGCGGCGATCGCGGCGTGCTCGGACGTCGGGGGCAGGTCGCCGTCGAAGGCGAGGTAGCCGGCTCCCCGGAAGAGTGACGTCGCCTCCTGGGTGAACGCGGCGTGGGCCGGGACGCCTCCGTCCAGGGGCGCCAGCACGTCGCCGTAGGACGCGTCCGCCGGCCAGTCGATGCCGAGGCCGTGGGCTGCTCGGCGCAGCCGCTTCACGTCGCGCGGGTCGGCCTGCTCCAGGGTGCGGAAGATCCCGGCCCGCTTGCCCCGCATGAGGCTCGCCGCGGCGATCCCGGTGAGCAGGGAGATCTGCGCGTTCCACTCCTCCACCGGCAAGGTGGCGCGATAGGAGAGGCGGTAACCGCCGTCGTCGACGTCGACCTCCTGCTCGGGGATCTCCAGCGACACCCCGCCTCGGGCCTTCTCCCGCTCCTGGCGCAGCCCGCCGACCACGGCCAGCAAGGCAAGGGAGTCGCTCGCGGTGCCGGCGTCGATGCGCTCCTGGACCTCGTCGTAGGTGAGCTGCTCGCGGCTACGCACGCGCGCCCGGTAGACCTTCGCCGACGCGATCTCGCCGGTGGCATCCAGGGCGATCTCCCACAGGCAGGCCGGCCGCTCGACATCCTCGAGCAGGCTCGCGGCACCCTCGGAGAGCACCGGCGGGTGCAGCGTGACCGAGCCGTCCGGGCCGTAGAACGTCACGCCCCGGTCGGCCAGCTCGGTGTCGATGGCGCCGCCCGGTGTCACGAACGACGCCGGGTCCGCGATCGCGTACCGGACCAGGTAGCCGTCCCCCTCGCGGGACAGGTGCAGCGCCTGGTCGAGGTCCTTCGCGCCGGGCGGATCGATCGTCACGAACTCGACGTCCGTGGCATCCACCCCACCCGTCGGCGACGCTGCGGCTGCGGCCTCGGCCTCGGCGACCGCCTCCTCGCTGAACGGTCCGGGGACCTCCAGCTCCTTGCGGATCTCGGCGAGCGCCGGTCCCACGGTCTGGGTGGCCGCGGAATCGAGGTGAACGGTACGACGGGGCACGTCGGGCTCCTCTGGATCGGGTCGGTGCTGCGGTGCTCCAGCGCGACCGCGGCACAGGGCCGCGCTCAGTGCTGGTCGGCGTCCAGGTGACGCTTGCTGGTCCGATCCAACAGCACGGCGATCAGGCACGCGACCAGAGCGCCGAACGGGGCGAGCATCGCCATCAGCACGATGAACATGCCACCCCGGTCGAGGTACTCGGTCGGTTCGCCGAACCGGGACAGTGCGAAGGCGATGATGATCCCGAGCACGATGCCGAAGCCGACGAACCGGCCGAACCGTGGCGCCCGCCGGACGCGGCTCCGGTCGGCGATCGCGGCCAGGTCGAGGGAGGTGGTTTCGGAGACCTGCTCGGCCGAGCCCGCCCAGGCCGGCGGCGGTTCATCGGCGGCAGGGTCGGCGTCCCCGGCTGCGTCGGCACCGTCCACGGCAGCAGGCCCAGCCGGGTCGGCGCCGTCGTCGCGCTTGTGGGCGACCACGTCGGAGTCCAGCACCGCCGGCGGGTCGACGGGCGCCTCGGCGCCCTCCTCCGCAACCGGGGTGGGCGTGACCGAGGGGACGGGCGGTACCGGCTCCCGTTCGCCGTCGGGCTCGTGATCGCCCTGTTCCAACGTGCTCATGCCTGAGACGTTACCCCGCGCGGAATGGGACCGGAGAACCCGGCAGCGGTCCGGTTCGGCAACCCGTTCAGAACAGCGGGAGCACCGCACTCAGGTCGGCACGCTGCCCGGAGGCGCGGACCCGGCCCGATGCGACGCCGTCGGCCCAGGTCAACTCGCCCGTGGCCAGCCCGAGCCAGGTCTGCGGATCCATCTCCACCACGTTCGGCGGGGTGCCGCGAGTGTGCCGTGGCCCCTCGATCGCCTGCACCACTCCGGCAGGTGGGACCCGCACCTCGACCGAGTTGCCGGGCGCCACCTCGCCGAGTTCCTCGAGGCTGTACCGCACCGCGGTACGCACGTCGGCCGGCGCGGCCTGCGCGCCCTCGGCCCGCCACGCGGACAGTGCCGCCTCGCCCTGCTCGGTGCCGATCCGCCGTCGTGCCATGGCAGAGAACCTACCCGGCCCACCGCCATCCCTCGGCCCGGTTCCCACCGCCGGGCCCGCCGCGCGAGCGTGCGTCGATGCGGCGCACCCGCCTCTTGCGCCGCAGAACGACACCCTCGCGCGGCCTGAACGACCGAACGCCCGGCCCCCACCTCGCGGTGTGGGACCGGGCGTCCGGCTCTGCCTACCGGGCTAGGACCTCAGGAGGCCCAGCCCGGGCTCATCACGGCCACGGCCACCACGGGAAGAGGAGCTTCAGCAGCGCCCAGAGGAAGCGGGCGAACGCCTCCCACGGGGACGATGGCTCCTCGGGCTCCTCGTCGGCCACCACCGTGACGGTGGTGGTCACCGAGGTCCCGTTGTCATCGCTGATGACCAGGTCGACGGTGCCCTCCAGACCCTCCGGCACGGTCACCCGCACCTGCGCCTGGCCGACCTCGTCGGTGGTGTCCACGATGGCCGGGTCCACCGCGGCAGTGCCGACCTGCTGACCGCCGAGGGTGATCACGACCTCCGCCGGAACCGGCTCACCGGCCGAGAAGGCCAGCGATGACAGGTCGAGGGCGATCTCGTCACCGGCCGCGTACTCGGCCGCCGGGTCGGAGACCCAGTTGACGCCGACGGCGCGCTGACTGTAGTCCGGCGAGGCCGAACCGAACTCGGCCATGTAGTCCACCATGGCGACGAGGTCGCTCTGGCCGGAGTCGGCGGTGTTCGTGCCCTCGGCGAGGGTGGCGAAGTTGTCTCCACCGGAGGCGAGGAACGAGTTCACCACGACCGTGTACTGCCCGGCCGCGTCGATCGGCTCGCCGTTCAGGGACAGGTCAAGGATCCGCTCACCGGCTGCGGCGTCCGGGTCGTAGGTGTAGGTGAGCCCAGCCGAGACACCCAGCCGCAGGAACGGCCGGGACGCGGTGTCGGGCTGCCACTGCTCCTCGAGCACCTGGGCGAGCTGGTCACCGGTGAGCACGGTGGTGACCAGGGTGTTCGCGAACGGCTGGACGATCGCCGCCTCGCGGTAGGTGAGCACGCCGTCGCCCTCGTTGCCGGAGGCGGCGTACGTCATGTCCGCCCGCAGACCGCCCGGGTTCATGAGCGCGATCTGCGCGTTCGGGTTGGTCCGCTGCGCCGCCCAGAGCTGGACGTCCGCCACGAAGTTCCCCAGCGTGGACTCGCCACCGCGGTTCTCCGAGCCGTCGCTCTGACGGGCCCGGTTGAAGTCCGCGGTGATCTCGCCGAGTGGCACGGCCCCGAGCTCGTCGGCGACGGCCACGGCCTCGTCGATGATCTCCTGGACCGCCGGATCACCCTCGCAGAAGGTCTCCCGCGGGATCGGCGGGGTGGCCCGCGGGTCACCGGGGACGGGGACCAGGTCCACGTTCTCGGCTGTCGCTGCGGTGACCTCGCCGGTGGCCCGGTCCACGGTCAGGGCCAGGTTGCCCATGGCCTCGCCGTACTGGCCGGTCTGGGTGACCCACATGCCATCCACGTCGTGCGTGTAGGCGGTGTGGGTGTGCCCGGAGAGGATCGCGTCGATGTTGGAGTCCGCGCCGGCGACCAGGTCACCGTACGGCGTGCCGTCGGCGCTGGCCAGGTCCGGGGAGGGCGCGCCGTCGTGCACGAGCACCACGATCACGTCCGCCTCACCGTTGGCTTCGTCCCCGTCGGAGAGCTGTGCCGAGTAGGAGTTGACCGCCTCACCCATGTCGCTGAAGGTGAGGCCCTCGATGCCGGCCGGGGAGACCAGAGCCGGCATCTCCTCGGTGATCGCACCGATGAAACCGACCGAGATGCCGTCGACGTCGAGGATCGTGTACGGGTCGTACACCGGGTCACCGTTGGCGTCCACGATGTTCGCGGCCACGTACGGCCAGTTCGACGCCGGGATCACCCGGTCGTTAACGTCGTCCTGCCCCTGGTCGAACTCGTGGTTGCCGAACGCCGAGACGTCCAGGCCGATCGTGTTCAGCACATCGATCGTGGGCTGGTCCTGCTGGATGAACGAGGTGAACGTCGACGCCCCGATGCTGTCCCCGGCAGAGACGAACAGGGTGTTCGGGTTCTGCGTGCGGAAGCTGTCCACCGCACAGGACAGGACCGCACCTCCCGCCGACTGGCCGTTCGCCTCGATCCTGCCGTGGAAGTCGTTGATCGAGAGGAGGTTGATGTCCACCGTGGGGGTGGCCGTCTCCGGCACGTCGATCCCGACGATGATCGGGTCGTGGTCCGAGGCCCGGAACTGCGTCCCGGCCTGGAAGTGCTCGCTGGCGAAGTAGTTGTAGCGCGAGTACTCCGCGAGCACCGATTCGGCCGAGTTGATGCTCCACACATCCACGCCGGTGACCTGCTCGAGTGCGGACGCGTTGGCGAACACGTGGTCGAGCGAACCGACCTTGCCGTCGAAGACGTAGGTGGTCTCGTCGGTGTTCAGGTTGGTGTAACCGGCGTCCTCCAGCGCCACGACCGGGTTCTCCGCGCCGTAGGAGTTGAAGTCACCGAGCAGGAAGATGTCCTCCACCTCGGCGGCGTCGGCCACCTCCTGCGCGAACGCCGTCAGCGCCTGCGCCTGAGCCACCCGGTCCGCGTCGAAGCAGCCCTCCGGCAGGTCGCCACAGTCGCCTCCCTTGGACTTGAAGTGGTTGGTCACGGCGACGAAGGTGTAGTCGCTGCCGACGGCGGTGAACGCCTGGGCGAGCGGCTCACGAGCGTTGTCGAACGCCGCGGACCCGGTCAGGACCACCGACTCACCGGCGAGCTCGACGCTCGCGGGCCGGTAGATGAACGCGTTCCGGATGACGTCCTGCTCGGCGAGGTCCGGAAGCACGGCCGGCGAGGGCGCGAACGCCCAGGTGCCGGCCCCGGCGTCGGCGTTCAGTGCGTCGACGAGGGCCGCGAGCGCGGCGTCCCGGTCCTGCCCGAACTGCGCCGAGTTCTCGATCTCCTCGAGGGAGACCACGTCGGCACCGAGCCCGTTGATCGCCGCGACGATCTTGTCCTGCTGACGCTGGAGGTTCTCGGCGTCCCAGGCGCCGCGGGCGTCACAGCCGGTGTCGACCGTGATCGGGTTGCCGTCCCGGTCGGTGTAGGGCTGGCAACCGGCCAGGTCAACACCGAGGGTGGTGAAGTAGTTCAGGACGTTGAAGGTGGCCAGGGTCAGGTCGCCGCCCACATCCGCCGGGGTGGCGTTCGCCTCCTGGGTGTTGCCCGTGTTGAACAGCACCACGTCGTCGGCGTTGCCGTCGACCGGGGCCGTCGGCTGGAAGTTCCACTGGAACCGGTAGTCGACGATGACCGGGCTGGCGAACGTGAGCCCGGCGCCGGTACGCACGTTCGGCGCTCCGGTGAGGTAGGGCACGTTCGCGCTGGTCGCGGTGCGGGCGGACTGCCCGTCGTCGAGGGTGATGGCGCGGGCCGCGTTGTCAGCGGCGACCGCGTCGAACTCGGGCGTGCCGGGCAGGGCGACGTCCGTCTCCTGCACGAGCGGGCCACCGAGGCCGAGCCCGATCGAGCCGAACGCGGTGGTACCCCAGCCGCCGAGGGCGTAGGTGTCGGAGACGACGTAGTCGGCCACAGGGGCGACGAGCATGCCCTCGAAGACCTCACGCTCGGCGTCGCTGCCGGGCAGGGCGAACGCCTCGATCGGCTTGACCGCCTCGGCCGGGGTGTCCAGCACCACGGCGCCGCCGGCTCCGACGGTGATCTCGGTGAGGCCGTTGAACTCCACGACCGTTCCGGTCACCTGGACGTGGTCACCGATCTGAACGGAACCGACCGTTGCGCCGGAGAACACGAACACGGCGTCGGAGGCCGTGCGTGTGCTCGGGTCGGCGTCGCCGCCGCTGCCCGCGGTCTGGAGGTAGTAACCGTTGAAGCCGCCGGTCGGGTACGCGGCAGTGACCACACCGGTGGTGGTCACGGTCTGACCGGCCACCGGGGAGGCGTCGCCGGTGCCCTGGATCTGCGCGATCGTGTGGGTGTCCTCGCCGGGCTCCCCCGGCTCGCCCGGGTCCTCGGCGGTGTTGATGGTGCCGAAGGAGCTCGTCGCCGGGCCGGTCCAGACGCCGTCGATGAGCTGCAGGGACTGACCGATCGGGGTGGAGCTGGCCTCGCTGACGCCGATGTCGGTGCCGGTCACCCCGGCCGCCGGTCCGTTGTTCGCGGTGAAGGTGCCCTCGTAGGTGAGGAACTCGACGAGGTTGCCGTCCGCGTCCACGAGCGCGACGCCGTCGGGCGAGCCGTTCTGGACGCCGTCGGTCGGGTAGTTCACGACCAGCACGCCCGCGTCCGGCACGACGCCGCCGACCGGGTCGGTGTCGTAGCTGCTGCCGCCGTTGCCGTTGTACAGGACCAGGGTCCAGCCGGTCAGGTCCGCCCCGACCGTTGCTTGGACCTCGATGGCCTCGCCGGTGTCGGCGCCGGCGTTGTCGTAGTGGATCTCGCTGATGAAGGCTTCGACCTCGGGCTCCGGCTCCGGCTCCGGGTTCAGCGCGCCCTGCGTGCCCGCGACCGGGCCGGTCCACGTGGTGCCGATCCGCTGCAGGGTCAGGCCGCGCTCGGTCTCGGTCTGCTGCACGGCGAGGTCGGTGCTGGCCAGGCCTGCCGCCGGGCCATCGGCCGCCGTGATGGCTCCGCCGTAGGAGAGGAACTCGACGACGCCGCCGTCGGGGTTCACCAGGGCGACACCGCCGGTGCCGTTGACGATGGACTCGGAGCCGTAGTTGACGACGACCGTGCCGTTGCTCGCGGAGCCGCGGACGTTCGAGGTGTTGTAGGCGACGCCGTCGGCGCCGTAGAGCACCACGGTCCAGCGGTTCAGGCTGGTGCCGGCCGGGGCCTGGATCTCGATGAACTCGCGGGCGTCGGTGCCCGCGTTGTCATAGTGGATCTCGCTGATGAAGATCGACCCGTCGGTCTGCGCGAAGGTCGCGGCACTCTCATCCCCCGAGGAGAGTCCGGCCGAGGCGCTGCTGGGGTCGTCCTGTGGTGCGGCGAACGCGGGGACCGCGGCGCCGAGACTCGCGAGTGCGAGTGTCGTGATCGTTGCTATCGGGCGGAACGCATGCCTGCGTCCGCCCCTGGAGGATGGTGACATGTGGGGGCATCCTTTGTGTGATTCAGATAACAGGGGTACCCGGCACGGTAGCGCTCCCGGGTCAGGGCCGGAAGGGATTCGGCGTCCCCGGCGGGTGAGTTCACCGCGGGGTCATGGAACGTTCAACCGGCTCGTGGTGCTCGATGGTCGCGGTTCATCCGCGTCCGTGCCGGACCGCGTCGCCCGGCGCCGGTCAGCGCCGTGATTTGATCCGCGACGCCTCCCGGGCATCGCGACCGCGGGTACGCACCTGCCGCCGCTGCTCGGCGGCGATCCGGTGGTCCGCACGGGCGGCCTGACGGCGCGCCTCGCGCTGGAGCTTGCGCCAGGACTCGAAGCGTCGCTCGCTGAGCTCCCCGGCATCGAGTGCCGCGACGACGGCGCAGCCCGGCTCCCGCTCGTGCGCGCAGTCGTTGAACCGGCACAGTTCGACGAGGGCGGCGATGTCCTCGAAGGTGGCCGCGACGGCCTCCTCTGTGGCCACGATGCCCACCGACCGCAACCCCGGGGTGTCGATCAGGAGGCGACCACCGGGCAGCGGCACGAGTTGACGGTGCGTGGTCGTGTGCATCCCGCGGCCGTCCCCGCGGACCACACCGGTGACCATCACGTCCGCGCCCGCGAGCGCGTTGACCAGCGTCGACTTGCCGGCACCGGAAGGACCGATCAGCACCAGGGTCTGCGCCTCCCCCAGGTGCACCTCGAGCTCGTCGAGCCCGGCACCGGTGCTCGCGCTGATGGCGACCACGCCGACGCCCGGAGCGACGGCGCCGGCCTCGGTGACCCAGTGGGCCGCGTCCGAGACCAGGTCCGCCTTGGTCAGGACCACCAGTGGGATGGCGCCGGAGCGCCACGCGATGGTGAGCATCCGTTCCAGGCGGCCCAGCGACGGTGCCGGCTCGAGATGCTCGACGATGACCACCACGTCGACGTTCGCGGCGATCACCTGCTCAACGGACGTGCGGTCCGACCCGTCCCGGGCGAGCTCGCTCGTCCGGGGCGCGACCAGCGTCCGGTCGCCGTCGACCACCACGCGGTCCCCGACGGCCGGGTGCAGCGGGTCGCCGACCACGGCCGGCAGAGTGCCGTCCCGGCCGGTGGCGATGGTCAGTTCCGCCGGTTCCTCGCCCGGACCCGCCGCGGGCAGCAGGACGGAGACCGAACCCCGGTCCACCCGGGAGATCCGGCCCTCGTCCGTGCGTGTGCCATCCTCGTCCACACCATCGACGGTAGGCAGACCGGCAAGGGAATTTGCCGTGGGCCCACGCGGGCACCCGGCGCAACGGCGCGCGGACGGCCGTCGATCAGTCCGGTGCGACCGCCGTCGGATCGGCCTCGGCCGCCGCCTTCACGGCGGCCGCGATCGCGGTGTGCAGGTTCGGGTGGAACACGCTGGGGACGATGTAGGTGGCGTTGAGCTCATCAGCGGTCACCACGCCCGCGAGTGCGTGCGCCGCGGCGAGCAGCATGTCATCGGTGATGCGCGTCGACCGGGCGTCCAGCAGGCCGCGGAACACGCCGGGGAACGCGAGGACGTTGTTGATCTGGTTCGCGAAGTCGCTGCGGCCGGTGGCGACGACGGCGGCGTGCCGGGTCGCGATCGCCGGGTCCACCTCCGGCACCGGGTTCGCCATCGCGAACACGATGGAGTTCGGGGCCATCGCGGCGATGTCCGCCTCCGTGAGCAGGTTGGGTGCGGAGACCCCGATGAACACGTCCGCGCCGACCATGGCCTCGGTCAGGGCGGCGCCGTACCGGTCCCCCTGGGTGGCCTCCGCGATCCAGGCGAGGGTCGGCTCCAGGTTCGGCCGGTCGGCCCGGATGATGCCCTCGACGTCCGCGAGCACGACGTCGCGCGCCCCTGCTGCGAGCATCAGACGCAGGATCGCCGAGCCGGCGGCGCCCGCCCCGGACTGCACGATCCGGACGTCGCCGATGTCCTTGCCGACCACCTTGAGCGCGTTCGTGAGCGCGCCGACGGCAACGATGGCGGTTCCGTGCTGGTCGTCGTGGAACACCGGGATGTCGAGTTCGGCGCGCAGCCGGTCCTCGATCTCGAAGCACCGCGGCGCGGAGATGTCCTCCAGGTTGATGCCGGCGAACACCGGCGCCACGATCTTCACGGTCCGGACGATCTCCTCGACGTCCTGGGTGTCCAGGCAGAGCGGGAACGCGTCGATCCCGGAGAACCGCTTGAACAGGGCGGCCTTGCCCTCCATCACCGGCAGCGCTGCGATCGGGCCGATGTTACCGAGGCCGAGTACGGCCGAACCGTCCGTCACCACTGCCACCGTGTTGCGCTTGATGGTGAGCCGGACCGCGTCCTCGGGGTGGGCGGCGAGCTGTTGCGAGACCCGCCCGACGCCCGGGGTGTAGATGAGCGAGAGGTCGTCGCGGTGACGGATCTGCATCTTGGGCTGGATCTCGATCTTGCCGCCGAGGTGGGCGAGGAACGTCCGGTCCGAGACCCGCCCGATCGTCACGCCCTCGACGGTGCCGAGCGCCTCGACGATCCGGGCCGCGTCGTCCTCGCCGCCGGTGGCACAGGTGACGTCCACCTGGAGGCGGTCGATACCCGAGGCGGAGACGTCGACGGCCGTGACGACTCCCCCGGCCTCCTCGACGGCGGTGGTGATCGAGCTGACCGCCGCCGACCGGGCCGGCATCTCCAGTCGAACCGTGATCGAGTAACTGACGCTGGGTGCACTCATCGCCTGCAGGACCGCCTTCACCGCGCTCGGAGGGAGTTGCGCCCCACGTCGTCGATCGGAGCGCCGTTCGCCATTGTGCCGCAGCCACTCCGCAGTGGCAGCCGCGGCTCGGCGGGGGCGTCAGCCGAGCGGAGCGGTGGAGCGGCGCACCACCAGTTCGGCGGCGAGGTCGAGGCGCCGGTTGATCGGCGCCTCACCCCTGGCGATGCCGAGCAGCATCCGGGTGGCGGTCGCGCCCATGTCGTAGAGCGGCTGGTTCACGGTGGTCAGCTGAGGCACGACCCACTCCGCCAGCGGCAGGTTGTCGTAACCCACCACCGAGACGTCCTGCGGCACCCGCAGGCCGAGTTCGTCGGCTGCTCGCAGCACCCCGAGGGCCTGCATGTCCGAGCCCGCGAAGATCGCCGTCGGGCGGTCCGGCAGTCTCAGCAGCTCCATCCCGTACCGGTACCCGCCGTCGACGCTGAAGTCGCCGTACCTCGTCAGCCCGGGGTCGAGCGGGATGTCGACCTCGTCGTGGGCGGTGCGGTAGCCGTCCACCCGGGCCCGGCTGCACAGCACGTCCGCCGGCCCGCTGATCACGGCGACCCGGCGGTGGCCGAGTTCGAGCAGGTGCCGGGTCGCGCTCAGCCCGCCGCTCCAGTTGTTCGAGCCGACCGTGGGTACCCCGGCCGGCGGCTCCCCGTCGGTGTCCACGACCAGGAACGGGATCGAGCGGCTCTCGAGCTGGTGGCGCTGCTCGCGGTCGAGTCCGGACAGGACCAGCACGACCCCGAGCGGGCGCCGCGCCAGGACCGCGTCGAGGAGTTCCTGGGGCGGGCGGTGCTTGCCGCCGAGCTCGGAGAGCACCACGCCGACGTGCTCGGAGGCGGCGACCGCCTCGACACCGCGAATGATCTCGATCGCCCAGGGCGAACCGAGCTGGTGGAAGACGAGGTCGATGAGCGCGGGACCGGGAGAGCCGTTCGACCGTCGACGCCGGTAACTGTTCCGGGCGAGGACCTCCTCCACCCGCTCACGCGTCTTCTGGGAGACGTCCGGCCGCCCGTTGAGCACCTTCGAGACGGTCGGCACCGACACCCCCGCCTCGGCGGCGATCGACGCGATCGTCGCCTTGCCGCGCGGGGCAGGCGACTCAGGACCCGACGACTGCGCCATGACTGACCTCACTCCTACCCGCAACTTTCGCTGCGACGCTACCACCTGACCCGACCGGACAGGCAACTGTTTCCGTTCCGTGATGCACCAGCCGTTGACACCGCTCACATCGTCGACTTAAGGTCGCCATCACAAAGTATCGGTGCAATTCCGAAAGTTTCGCGTCGAGGCATCGCTGCCGAGACCCACAGCGCGGTGGAGGAAGGTCTCGATGACCACAGAGATCTCAAGAGGGGCGGCCGGGCCGCCCGGCACGGCCGAGTCGGTCCACCCCTGGAACGACCTCCGGCTCTCCGGCGCCGAGCGGGCCGACGCCCTCATCGCCGAGATGACGCTCGAGGAGAAGATCGGGCAGCTCGTCGGCCTGTGGGTCGGCGCGGATGCGTCCGGTGGCGGGGTCGCCCCGCACCAGGCGGATATGACCGGCACCGGCCCCGCGTGGGCGGACGTGATCGACGGTGGCCTCGGGCAGCTGACCCGTCCGTTCGGGACCGCGCCCGTGGAACCCACGGCCGGAGCCCGCTCGCTCGCAAGTTCGCAGCGGGAGATCATGGCCGCGAACCGGTTCGGGATACCGGCCCAGGTGCACGAGGAGTGCCTCGCCGGCTTCGCCGCCTGGCAGGCCACCGCCTACCCGGTGCCGCTCTCCTGGGGCGCGACGTTCGACCCGGGCCTGGTGGCCGAGATGGCGACGCTGATCGGGGAGTCGATGCGCGCCGTCGGGGTGCACCAGGGCCTGGCCCCGGTCCTCGACGTCACCCGTGACTATCGCTGGGGCCGCACCGAGGAGACGATCTCCGAGGACCCCCAGCTCGTGGCCGAGATCGGCTCCGCGTACGTCCGCGGACTGGAGTCCACCGGGATCGTGGCCACGCTCAAGCACTTCGCCGGCTACTCAGCCTCGCGGGCCGGCCGCAATCTCGCCCCGGTCTCGGTCGGGCCGCGCGAGTTCGCCGACGTCATCCTGCCCCCGTTCGAGGCGGCGCTGCGCGAGGGCGGGGCCAGGTCGGTGATGCACTCCTACACCGAGATCGACGGCGTCCCGTCTGCCGCCGACGAGCGCCTGCTCACGGGCCTGTTGCGGCAGGAGTGGGGCTTCGAGGGCACCGTGGTCGCGGACTACTTCGGGATCCGGTTCCTGGAGCGGCTGCACCGGGTGGCGGCCGGGCCGGGCGAAGCAGCCGGCCTCGCGCTGCGCGCGGGGGTGGACACCGAACTGCCGAGCGTGGACGCCTTCGGTGCGCCGCTGCTCGAAGCGCTCCGGGCCGGCCGGGTGGAGGTCGCGCTCGTGGACCGGGCCCTGCACCGGGTGCTGCGCCAGAAGATCGACCTCGGCCTCCTCGACCCCGACTATGCCCCTGAGCCCGTGGGCATCCAGGACACCGGCGTCGACGCCGGCATCCTCGACACCGCGGCCTCACAGGACGTCGCACTGCGTCTGGCCCGCGAGGCGGTCGTGCTGCTCAGTAACCCGGGTGGCATCCTTCCGCTCGCGCCTGGGGCGAGGGTCGCCGTCGTCGGCCCGCTCGCGGACGAGGAGATGGCGATGCTCGGCTGCTACTCCTTCCCCGCACACGTGGGCGTCCAGCACCCCGAACAGCCGATCGGCCTGGACATCCCGACCGTGCGGGCCGCGCTGGCCGGCACCGGGCTGGACGTGAGCTACGCCCGCGGGTGCGACGTCACCGACCCCGAGCCCGGGGGCCTCGGCGAGGCCGTCCGGGTCGCCGCGGCGGCGGACGTCGTCGTGGTGGCGGTCGGGGACCGCGCCGGACTGTTCGGGCGCGGCACGTCGGGCGAGGGCTGCGACGCCGAGGACCTGCACCTGCCCGGCATCCAGGCTGATCTGATCGAGGCCGTGCTCGCGACCGGCACCCCGGTGGTCCTGGTGCTGCTGACCGGTCGCCCATACGCGCTCGGCGCCTACGCCGAGCGCGCGGCCGCGATCGTGCAGACGTTCTTCCCGGGCCAGCTCGGCGGGCGGGCGATCGCCGAGGTGCTCACCGGGGCGGTCGCGCCGTCCGGCCGGCTACCGGTGAGCGTGCCCCGCCGCCCCACCGGCGGTCCGGGCACCTACCTGACGGCGCCGCTCGGCGCCCGCTCCGGCGTCTCGAACCTGGACCCGACGGCGTTGTTCGGCTTCGGCCACGGGCTCACCTACACCTCGTTCGAGTGGGAGTCCGCGACCGTGGTGGACGAGGCGGGCGCAGCCGGCGCCACCGACTGGGACGTGGCCGGCGACGCGACCGTCGAGGTGACCGTGCGCAACACCGGTGACCGCGCCGGCACCGAGGTCGTGCAGCTCTACCTGCACGACCCGGTCGCACAGGTGACCCGCCCGGTGCAGCGGCTGATCGGCTTCGCCCGGGTGCCGCTCGACGTGGGCGCCGCGGCCCGGGTGCGTTTCACCGTGCCCGCGGACCTGACCTCGTTCACCGGGCTGGCGGGCCGACGGCTCGTCGAACCGGGCGACGTCGAGCTGCGGCTCGCCCGCTCGAGCGCGGACGTGGTCGCGGCGCTCGGCCTGCGGCTCGTCGGAACCGAACGCGAGACCGGACCCGACCGCGCACTGAGCTGCGACGTCGTCATCGAAGAGGCCGACCTACCCGCGGAGGTGACCCCATGACGATCCGGGACCCGCTCGCCCCCGAGAGCGCACCCGCCGAGGCAGCGACCGCCGTCGCCGTCCAGGAGCCGGCCGGCAGCGGCCGTGCCGGCACGCGCCGTACGGGCGGCCGCCGCGCAGGAGGCGGCAAGGTCACCTGGCGGCAGGCGCTGCGCAAGGACTGGCGCCTGTACACGTTCCTCGTGCTGCCCGTCGTCTTCCTGATCATCTTCCGGTACGTGCCGATGCTCGGGAACGTCATCGCGTTCCGCCGGTTCCGACCGGGCGGCTCGATGTTCGGCGACGAGTGGGTGGGCCTGTACTACATCGAGATGTTCATCAACGACCCGACGTTCTGGCGGGTCTTCACCAACACGCTGATCCTCGGGGCGCTGACCCTGATCATCGTGTTCCCGCTGCCGGTCGTCCTCGCGCTGCTGCTCAACGAGCTGCGCTCACGCAAGTTCAAGCGGTTCGTGCAGACCGTGACCTACCTGCCGCACTTCATGTCGATCGTCATCGTGGCCGGCATCGTCCTCCAACTGACGTCGCTGAACGGCACCATCAACCAGATCCTCGGTGCGATCGGTGCGGAGCAGATCTCGTTCATGCAGGAACCGTCCTGGTTCCGGCCCATCTACGTCTCGTCCGAGATCTGGCAGACGGTCGGGTGGGGCACGATCCTCTACCTGGCCGCGCTGACCACGATCGACGACCAGCTGTACGAGGCGGCCCGGATCGACGGCGCGAACAGGTGGCGCCAGACCTGGCACATCACGCTGCCCGGCATCCGCCCGACGATGGTGGTGCTGCTGATCCTGAACATCGGCACGTTCATGGCCGTCGGGTTCGAGAAGGTCCTGCTCCTGTACAACCCGCTCATCTTCTCGACGGCGGACGTCATCTCCACCTACCTCTACCGGGTCGGCATCCAGTCCGGGAGCTACTCCTACTCCACGGCCATCGGCCTGTTCGAGGCACTGATCGGCCTCACCCTCGTAATGTCCGCCAACGCGATCTCGCGCCGAGTCGTGGGGAGTTCCCTGTGGTGACCACCGATCCGATCCAGGCCGTGCCGGACGTCGCGGCCGTGCGCCGGTCCACGACCGCCATCAAGGACACCCGCGGGTACAAGGCGTTCAGCGTGGCGAACGTCGTGGTGCTCACCCTCATCTGCGCGCTCACGCTGTACCCCTTCATCAACCTGGTCGCGAAGGCGTTCAGCTCGGAGGGATTCATCATCGCCGGCCAGGTGAACCTGATCCCCCGCGGGTTCAACATCACCACGTTCGCGGCGGTGCTCAGCGACGACATGTTCTGGATCAACTACAGGAACACGGTCATCTACACCGTGGTGGCCACCGCCATCGCGATCGCGATGACCACCACGTTCGCGTACGCGATCTCCCGCAAGGAACTGAAGGGGCGCCAGTTCTTCATCGGGCTCGCCGTGTTCACGATGTTCTTCAGCGGCGGTCTGATCCCGAACTACCTGCTGATCAACGAGCTCGGATTCAAGAACACCATCTGGGCGATCGTCATCCCGAACGCGATCAGCGTCTTCAACCTGCTGATCATGAAGTCGTTCTTCGAGAACTTCCCCGCCGAGCTCGAGGAGGCGGCCGCGATCGACGGCCTGTCCACGTACGGGGTGTTCTTCAGGATCGTGATCCCGCTCAGCAAGGCGGTGCTGGCGACCATGGTCCTGTTCTACGCCGTGGCGTTCTGGAACTCGTGGTTCAGCGCCTTCCTGTACCTGGACCGGGCCGAGCTCTACCCGGTCACGGTCTATCTACGGAATCTGCTCGCGGCCGCCACCGGCACCGAGGGCCTGGGCTCCGACGGCGCGCAGATCGCCGCCAATGTGCAGTCCGTGACGATGGTGCTCACCGTGCTGCCGATCATCTGCCTCTACCCGTTCATCCAGAAGTACTTCGTCTCGGGCGTGATGCTCGGCTCGGTCAAGGGCTGAGTCGCGTCCGTTCCCCCCACCCCCGCAACAACCGACCGTCGGATGCGACGACGCACAACCCCGGAGGAAACAATGAGTAGGAATGCAAGGAAGGCCGCCGCCGGCCTGTTGACCGCGGCGCTGGCCATCACGCTCACAGCGTGCAGCTCTGACGGCGGCGGCGAGGGTGAGAACGGCCCGGAGCCGGGCGAGCTCGACGACAACATGGTCGGCGCGATGGAGGACTACGGCATCGGCACCACGTTCGTAGCCACCGAGCCGATCGAGTTCTCCCTCCTCTACCGCGACCACCCGAACTACCCGTTCAATGAGGACTGGTCGATCCTGCAGCACCTCGAGGCGGACAACAACGTCACGTTCGACTTCGTCAACGTGCCGCTCTCGGACTGGAACGACCGCCGCTCGCTGCTGATCAGCGCCGGTGACGCCCCGATGCTGATCCCGTCCACCTACAACGCGGACATCCAGCCGTTCACCGGCAGCGGCGCCGTGCTGCCGATCTCCGAGTACCTCGACTACCTGCCGAACTTCGCCGAGAAGGTGGAGGAGTGGGGCCTGCAGGAGGACCTCGACCTGCTCCGCCAGGAGGACGGCAACTACTACCTGCTGCCCGGCCTGCACGAGAACCCGAAGCCCGGCTACTCGATCGCCATCCGGGCAGACCTGTGGGAGGCCGCCGGGATCACCGAGGACCCGGAGACCTGGGATGAGTTCACCGAGCAGCTGGAGATCGTCAACGAGGCCTTCCCCGAACTCGCCTACCCCTACTCCGACCGCTGGTCGGCGAACGGGCCGCTGGAGGCCACCCTGCAGGCGGCGTCCGGAAACTTCGGCACGGAGGCCGGCTGGGGCTACGGCGACGGCGTCATCTGGGACCCCGAGGCCGAGGAGTACGTCTACACCGGCTCCTCCGACGGCTACCGGGACCTGGTCACCTACTTCGCCGACCTGGTGGAGCGGGGGCTGCTGGACCCGGAGTCGCTCACCCAGGAGGATGACGCCGCCATCGCGAAGTTCACCTCCGGCCAGTCCGCCGCGATCGGCGTCAACGACCAGGAGATCCTGCGGTACCGCCAGGCCTTCGCCGACGCCGGGAACACCGAGGCCGAGGTGCGCTACCTCACCGTGCCGGCTGGTCCGGCCGGCAACATCATGGACGCCGGGACCGGCGGCCGGTTCGAGTCCGGGATCGCGTTCTCGGCCGACGCGGCCGACTCGCCGAACTTCGTTGCCATGCTGCAGTTCGTCGACTGGCTGTACTTCTCCGACGAGGGACTCGAGTTCGCCAAGTGGGGCGTGGAGGGCGAGACCTACAACACTGCCGCCGACGGCACCCGCACCCTGGTGGAGACCATCGACATCAACGGCCTCAACCCGGGCGCACCCGAGGCGCTGAACACCGACTACGGCTTCCACAACGGCGTCTGGATGCTCAACCACGGCGCCACCGCGGACCTGGTCCAGTCGATGCTGCGCCCGGAGGTGGTGGACTTCCTGGACGCGATGAACGAGAAGGACGTCGCCCCGAGCGGGCCGGCGATCACGATGGATGAGATGCAGCGCGAGCAGGCGTCGCTGCTGCAGACCGCCCTGCAGGACAACGTCATGCAGAACACTGCGGCGTTCATCCTCGGTCAGCGCTCGCTCGACGAGTGGGACGCCTACGTCGCCGAACTCGAGGCGGCCGGGATGTCCCGGTACGTCGACCTCGTGAACGAGGCCGCCGACGTCACGACCGGCTGATCCGGCCACTCCCGAGTCACCCGTTGCGTCGCCGCCCGGCACCCCACCCCCGGTGCCGGGCGGCGGCTCGGGCCGACCCCAGCCCGCCGACCCGAGCCGCCGACCCGCCGACCCACCCTGGAGCGACACAATGACGTCCATGGCACAGCGCGACTTCTCCAGCCGACCCATCTCCCGGGTGGCCGCGGTGATCCACTGGCTCGTGGTCCTGGAGGTGTGCTGGGTCCTCGCGTCGCTGCCCGGCCTGGTCCTGCTGCTCCTGCTCGCTCCGGATGCCAGCAACATCCCGCTGATGGCCCTCGCCATGGTGCCGCTCGGCCCGGCCACCGGCGCGGTCGTGTACTCCTGGCGGGCGTTCGGCGAGGACGGCGACCCCGAACCGGCCCGCTACTTCCTGCGCGGCTACCGGCGCTGCGCCTGGGACGTGTTGCGCTGGTGGCTGCCCGCGCTCGCCGCGCTGACGCTGATCGGCATCAACCTGACCAACCTGGACGCGGTCACCGGACCACCGGCCCTGCGCACCGTCCTCGGGGCGGTGAGCGCCGCCGTCGGGCTCGGACTGATCGTGGCCAGCGGCCACGCCGTGGTGATCTCGTCCCTGTACAAGCTGCGCACCCGGGACGTCGCCCGGCTGAGCATCTACTACCTGACCGCGAAGCCCATGGCGAGCATCGGCGTCGCGGCGCTCGTGGCGGTCGTCGTGGGTGCCGCACTCGGCGTATCCGACTGGCTCCCTGTGCTCGCCGCCGCCCCGCTGATCTGGCTGCTGCTGCGTGGGGAGCGTCCCGTCCGCAACCATCTCGAGGAGAACTTCATCGATGGCTGACCACCAGCTGCCCGCGATCGCCTACGGCGGCGACTACAACCCGGAGCAGTGGCCCGAGGAGGTCTGGGCCGACGACCATCGCGCGTTCGGGCTGGCCCGCATCGACACCCTCACCGTCGGGGTGTTCGCGTGGGCGCACCTGCAGACCGCCGAGGACACCTACGACTTCACCACCCTGGATGCGATCGTGGCCCGGATCGTCGCCGAGGGCCGCCGGATCGTGCTGGCCACCGCGACCGGGGCCCTGCCGCCGTGGCTCGCGAAGGCGCACCCGGAGGTGACCCGCACCGACTTCGAGGGTCGCCGACACCGATACGGGCAGCGGCACAACGCGTGCCCGAGCTCCCCGGTGTTCCAGCGCCTCTCGGCCGCACTGGCCGGACGGATCGCGCAGCGCTACGCGGGCACCCCGGGCCTGATCGCCTGGCACGTCGGGAACGAGTACGGCGGCGCCTGCTACTGCGACAACTGCGCCGCCGCGTTCCGGGTCTGGCTGCGCGAGCGGTACGGCAGCCTGGACCGGCTCAACCAGGCCTGGAACGCCACGTTCTGGTCGCACACGTTCACGGACTGGGACGAGATCGAGCCACCGAGCGCGCTCACCGAGCACTGGCGCGGACCGAACCACACCGCGTTCCAGGGCATCACGCTCGACTACCTCCGGTTCACCTCGGACGCGATGCTGCGCAACTTCACCGACGAGAAGGCCGCGATCCGCGAGCACGACCCGCACACCCCGGTGACCACGAACTTCATGGGCATGTACCGCCCGATCGACTACCACCGCTGGGCCGAGCACCTGGATCTCGCCTCCTGGGACAACTACCCACCGAACGAGCAGTCCCAGGCCCGGATGGCGTTCACGCACGACCTGATGCGCGGGCTCAAGGACGGCGCCCCGTTCTGGGTGATGGAGCAGACCCCGACCACCACCGCGAGCCGGGACGTGAACCCGGTCAAGCGGCCCGGGGTGCTGCGGTTGTGGTCGTGGCAGTCGGTCGCGCACGGCGCGGACGCGGTGCTGTACTTCCAGATGCGCCAGTCCGTCGGGGCGTGCGAGAAGTACCACGGCGCCCTGCTCGACCACACCGGACGGACGGACACCCGCGCGTTCACCGAGGCAGCCACGCTCGGCGCCGAGCTCGAACGCCTCGGCGACGCGGTGCTCGGCGCACGCACGCCGGCCCGGGTGGCACTGCTGTTCGACTGGGACAGTTGGTGGGCGGCCGAGATCTCCGACGGCCCGAACCGGCACGTGCGCTACCCGGACGTGGTGCTGGGCTATCACCGCGCGCTGTGGGACGCGAACGTGGGCCTGGACGCGGTCCCGGTCACCGCGGACCTGACCGGCTACGACGTGGTCCTCGCGCCGCTGCTGCACATGATCAAGGGCGACCTCACGCAGCGGCTCGCCGCCGTGGTCGCTCGCGGCGGCACCGTGATCACGTCCTTCCTGTCCGGGCGGGTGGACTCCGACGACAACGCCTTCCTCGGCGACGACCCCGCCGGCTTCACGTCCCTTTTCGGGGTGCGGGTGGCCGAGACGGACGCCCAGCCGACCGACGTCGCGAACCCGGTCACCCTCACCGACCCCGACGGCGGTGGCTCGCTCACCGCCGACGGCCGGTTGGTGATGGAGGTCCTCGTGCCCGAGGGCGCCGACGTGATCGGCACCTACGGCGCGGACTTCTACGTCGGCGAGCCGGCCGTGACCCGGTACCGGCCCGGTACGGCAGCCGGGGGCGGGGCCGGGCGGTCGGGCGAGGCCTGGTACGTGGGCACGCAACTGGCGGCCGACGGCGTCGCCTGGGTGGTCCAGGCGGCGCTCGCCCGGTACGGGCTGCTCGGGCCGCACCCGGACGTCGCGGACCTCGAGGTGTGCGTGCGGGAACGCGACGGCGTGCGCCACACGTTCGTGCTCTGGCACGGCGACGCACCGGTCGAGGTGCCCGCGCACGTCGCAGGCACGGACGTGCTCACCGGGCGGGTCATCACCGTCGGTGAGACGCTGCGGCTCGCCCCGAAGGATGTGCTGGTGATCCGTGAGCGATAGGGCCCGCTACATCCACTTGCGCCACTTGAAGATGCGCCACAGGGTCAGGCTCGTCGCCGCCATGAGCGCGAGCGCGAAGGGATAGCCCAACGCCCAGTGCAGCTCGGGCATGTGGTCGAAGTTCATGCCGTAGATCGCGCCGACGAGCGACGGTCCGAACAGGATGGCCGCCCAGCCCGAGATCTTCTTCACCTGGTCGTTCTGCTCGAGCGAGGTCTCGGTCTGGCGCTGCGTGACGATCGTGGCGTTCACGGTGAGCGCGTTCGCCAGGATGGCGCGGAACGATGCGATGCGGTCGGTCACCTGGATGACGTGGTCGGCGACGTCGCGCAACAGACGCTGCAGCTCGACGTCCACGCCGTACTTCTCGCCGCCACGCTGGAGCGCGTCGAGCATGCCGGCCAGCGGCTGGGTGCTCCGCTGGAACGCGATGACCTCCCTGGAGAGCTCGTAGATCCGCCGCGAGAGCGCCATCCGCGTGTCGCTGAAGAGCGCGTCCTCGATCTCGTCGATGTCGTTCTCGACACCGTGGATGACCGGCTGGTACTGGTCGACGACCTCATCGAGGATGGCGTACAGCACGGCCTCGGCGCCGCGGGCGAGCAGGTCCGGTTCGGCCTCCAGCCGACGCCGCACCTGCGACAGGTCGGGCGCATCACCATGGCGCACGGTGACGACGAAGTCGTGGCCGACGAAGACGTGCAGTTCGCCGAACTCGACCGTCTCGGTCGCGTCCTCGTACCAGGCCGGCCGCAGCACCACGAAGAGCGTGTCCCCGTAGCGGTCGAGCTTCGCCCGCTGATGGCCGGTGCGCGCATCCTCGACAGCGAGCTGATGGAGCCCGAACTCGTCCGCCACTGTCGTCAGCTCGTCGTCCGTGGGCCGCAGCAGGCCGATCCAGCCGAGCCCGCCCTTGGCGCGCAGGTACTCGAAGGTCTGGTCCAGGCTGGTGGGATCGGCGATCCGCGCGCCGTCGACGTACACGGCGTTGTCGATGAGAGGCACCTCTGCATTGTCCGCGCCCGCGCGGGGGCGCGGGAGGGACACGCCGGTCGCGGGCTGGGCACCTGACTCGGGCGTCGGGGCTGCGTGGTAGACCTAGCCCTGATGCCCACCACCCCACCGGCCGTCGTGAGCCGTCCCTGGCAGGCCTTCGCGGTCTGCCTGACGGCGGGCTTCATGACCCTGCTCGACGTCTCCATCGTGAACGTCGCACTGCCCTCGATCGAGGGCGCCCTGTCCGCGAGCCCGTCCCACCTGCAGTGGATCGTGGCCGGGTACACGCTCGCGTTCGGCCTGGTGCTGGTGCCCGCGGGGCGGCTCGGGGACATGTTCGGGCGGCGGGTGATGTTCCTGATCGGGCTGACGCTGTTCGTGCTGACCAGCGCGCTGTGCGGGCTCGTGGTGTCCGCGCCGATGCTGGCCGTGGGCCGGCTGCTGCAGGGCGCCGCCGCGGGACTGCTGAACCCGCAGGTGATCGCGATGATCCAGGAGTTGTTCCGCGGCCCGGACCGCGGCCGCGCATTCGGCTGGTTCGGTGCCACCGTGGGCTTCTCGACCGCCGTCGGCCCGCTGCTGGGCGGCGCGCTGATCGCCGCGTTCGGCCCGGAGCAGGGGTGGCGGGCGGTGTTCCTGGTCAACGTCCCGGTGGGTCTGGTCGCACTGGTGCTCGCCTGGCGGCTGCTGCCACGGGTGCGGCCGGCCCGCGACGGCGGGGCGAAGGTCAGCCTGGACGCGCCCGGGCTGGTGCTGCTCGGGATCGCCGTGGTGAGCTTCCTGTTCCCGTTCGTGCAGGTCTCCGAGGGCTCGATCACCGACGCACCCTGGTGGTTGCTGGTCGTGGCCGCGCTCGCCCTGGTGGGGTTCCGGTGGTGGGAACGTCGGCTCGAGGCGCGCGGCGGCCAACCGGTGATCACCACGGACCTGCTGCACACGCCGTCGTACATCCGCGGCGCGACGCTCGGGATGGCCTACTTCGGTGGGTTCACCGGGATCTTCCTGGTATCCACCCTCTATCTGCAGAACGGGTTGGGGCTCGAGGCCTGGCAGGCCGGGCTGGTGCTCACCCCGTTCGCGCTCGCCGGATCACTCTCGTCCTGGCTCGGTGGTCGGTGGGTGAACCGGTACGGGCGGCGGCTCGTCGTGGTCGGGATCGTGCTGATGCTGATCGGGATCGCGGCCACGGACGTGCTCGTGAGCCTGTTCGACGGCGCATCGGTCGTCTGGTGGATCGCGGCGGTCCTGATCGTCTCCGGTTTCGGCAACGGCATCGTCATCTCCCCGAACCAGGCGCTCACCCTCGCCGACGTGCCGGTGCACCACGCCGGTGTCGCCGCAGGCGCCCTGCAGACCGGGCAGCGCGTCGGCACCTCGGTGGGCGTGGCCGCCACCGCCGCGGTGTTCTTCTCGACCCTCGCCGCCTCGGGCGACTACGACCACGCCATGTCACTGAGCCTGCGGGTGGTGCTGGTCATCGTGGCCGTGGCGCTGGTGATCGCCGTCGTGGACGAGCGGCGACGGCTGGCCTGATCTCAACGGCGTGCGGAGGCGAGCGCCACGAGCACGTGTGCGGCGAGGTTCGCCTGTGCAGCGAGGGTCGTGTGCAGGCCGTCCTCCAGATACGGCTCATCAACCCCGACCGACGGCCCTGAGTCCACCACGAGATCCCCCGTGCTCGCGAGGGTGGCCGCGAGCGCCGAGACATCCCGGTTGGTCCAGGTCATTCCTGCGAAGTAGGGGTAGGCCGCGATCTTCGCTTCGTCGACCGGAGTGGGCGTCAGCCAGACCCATCGGAGATCACGCCCCCCGCCTGCGCGCCGGCGGATCAGGCGCAGGTTCCGTTCGGTCTCCGGCTCGCTGACCAGGCGCGGCCCTGCGGCGGTGTCGAACCGCCGGGCGTCGTTGCCGCCCAGCATGCACAGGATCCAGTCCGCTCCCGTTCGCGCGACCTGCCCGATCGCGGTGAGCGTCTGCGTCGTGGTGGCACCCGAGACGGAGAGATTCCGCAGGTTCAGGTCCAGGTCCGGACGCTCGGCGGAAAGCAGGCCGGCGAGGAGTTCGAACCAGGAGAGCCGGTCCGCCGTCGAGCTCTCGCCGAGCGCGACGATCGTCTGCCCGGGCTGCAGCGGTAGGGCGGCCAACGCGGCACGCACGTCGGGGCGGGCGCCCAGCGACTCGACAGCGGCACGCCTGGAGTCATCCAGTTCCCGTTCGGCAGCCAGGAGCTCGCCGACGGTCGTGCCGAACAGTGCGGCCCGGGTCTGATCGTCCATCGTGCGGACGTAGCCCAGGGACCGTTCCGGGTCCTGGAAGCGGACGAGCTTCTCCAGTTGGGCGTCGGTCATGCCGGGACCCCTCGCTGTGGTGACTGGTTGGCCGGTGCCCGGTGTTTGGGCAGGCGGAAGGCAACGATGATGAGCCACGCGAGGGTGGGAAACCTCGCGATCGGGAGCAGGAACGCGAGTGCGGGGACGGCGAAGGAGAGCGTCGCGAGCACGGCGACTCCGGCGATCACGAGGCCCGCCCACGCGAGCCAGCGAGGG
The DNA here is from genome assembly GCF_019947135.1 of Occultella gossypii. Classification (GTDB taxonomy): domain Bacteria; phylum Actinomycetota; class Actinomycetes; order Actinomycetales; family Beutenbergiaceae; genus Occultella; species Occultella gossypii. Next base: position 41,668 of record NZ_JAGSHT010000018.1, read on the forward strand.
AGCAGCCCGGCGAGCAGCCCGGGTACGGCGATACCGGCGACGAGCAGGCCGCTCGGCACGACGAAGGCCGGTCCGCCGGAGATGAAGGCAAGATCGTGCAGCATCCGGACCAGCTCGTCGTGCTCGACGAGCTCGGGCCGCGAGAGCGCCCACGTCATCATGGCCGAGATCGACATCGCCCCGGCCGCCAGCACGCCGCCGACCAGCGCGATCGTGGCGCCGGGGGCGCGAACGCCGAGTCTGTTCAGGCGCACGGATGCCGTGGCCGTGAAGATGGCCAGTGGGAACGACGCGGCGAACTGCAACAGCGCGGTGACGAGCACCGGCGTCGGGTTCGTCCGGAAGTAGTCGAGAATCGCGCCCTCGTCGCCGAATGGCGAGGGGTACGTCTGCCCTCCGCTGAGCACCGCGGGCAAGGTCAAGGACATCATCACCAACGCCACGGTGGCGATGGCCGTGGGTGGCAGCGGAGGCCCTCCTTGGCGGAGCGGGCGGGCGGGTGCGGTGATGGCCATGGCTTCTCGGATCTGTGGAGGAGACGAGTTGGTTGCTCTATGGGAATCATTCATACCACAGAATCATTCATGATAGTGATACACTCAGGCCATGGATCGGGACGACGGATCAGCGCCGAGAACCAGCGCTTCGGGGCAGCGCGTCGCGTTCCTGCTGTCCCAGGTGGGGGGCTTTGCGGCGGACAGGTTCGCCGAGCGAGTCGCGACGCTGGGCGTCGTGCCCGGGGACGTCGGACTGTTACGACTGATCGCGACCCACCCCGGGGTCAGCCAACGCGCACTCGCGGACCTACTCGGCGTCGGGCCGAGCCGGGTGGTCGCCCTCGTCGACGGCCTCGAGCGCAAGGGACTGGCGCAGCGAACCCGGAGCGAGACCGATCGCCGTCACCACGAGCTGAGCCTCACCGCCGCCGGCCGCTCGGTATTGACGGACATGCGCGAACTCGGCGCGGCGCACGAGGCGGACCTGTTGCGCGGCCTGACGGTCGCCGAGCGCCACACCCTCGGCTCGCTACTGGCGACGATCGCGGCGAGTCATGACCTTCCACCGGACGTCCACCCGGGCTACCGATCCGCGGGACGTCCCGACGCGACCTCCCCGACGTCCTGACCGCACCGCCCCGCAGGTCCGGAACCGGTGCGACGAGGCACTCGCGGTGACCGCTGCCGTCAGATCGGCGCGCGTCGGTCGGGAGATGAGGATCCGGTCGGCATCAGCATCCCGCGACCGTCGTGCTCGACACCACGGTCGGGCTCGTTGACCTCGGCCCAGACCACATCGAGGGAGAGCCCGAGGACGTCGGCGATCGCGGCGACGGTCGGGAACGCAGGGGTCGCGACGCGGCCCGACTCGATCTTCCGCAGCGTCTCGGGTGAGACACGGGCGTCGAGCGCAACCTCGAGCATCGAGCGCTCGCCCCTGGCGCGGCGCAGCAGCGCGCCGAGGCGACGTCCGCGCTCGACCTCTGCGGGGGTGAGTGGCAACCTGACCATGGCTCCAATAGTAGTACCGGGATAATATGGCCGGGATAATTATTGGAAGCGTCCGGAAGGCACCACATGATCGAGATCCTCAGACCCACCGAAATGGCCAAGGCACGGCACACCGGCGCCCTGGTCGCCGACATGCTGCAGACGCTGAAGAACCGAAGCCTGGTCGGCACGAACCTCCTGGACATCGACCGCTGGACCGAGGCGATGATCGCCGAGGCCGGGGCGCAGTCCTGCTACGTCGACTACGCACCGTCGTTCGGGCGTGGCCCGTTCGGCCATTACATCTGCACGGCGGTCAACGACGCCGTGCTGCACGGGATGCCGTACGACTACACGCTTGCCGACGGCGACCTGCTCACCCTCGACCTCGCGGTCTCCCACGCAGGCATCGCATCGGACGCCGCCATCAGCTTCATCGTGGGCGACGCCCGGCCCGCGGAGAGCGTCGCGATGATCGACGCGACCGAGCGCGCACTGACCGCGGGGATCGCCGCCGCCGGACCCGGCGCGCGCCTGGGCGACATCTCCCATGCCATCGGCTCGGTCCTGACCGCGGCCGGGTACTCCATCAACACCGAGTTCGGAGGCCATGGCATCGGGTCGACGATGCACCAGGACCCGCACATCGTGAACACCGGACGCCCTGGCCGTGGCTACCGGCTGCGCCCCGGACTGCTGCTCGCGCTGGAGCCGTGGGTCATGGCCGACACCGATGAACTCGTCACCGATGCCGACGGATGGACCCTCCGCAGCGCGACCGGATCCCGAACCGCGCACAGCGAGCACACGATCGCCATCACCGACGACGGGGCCGAGATCCTCACCCTGCCGCGGCCGGCCCTTGGGTGAGCGTCGGCCACACGGAGCGGTAGCTGCCCGACCTTCGATGAGTTCCGGCGCGGTCCCGGGTCTGACCGTGCATCCATCCGTCGCGAACTCTGGAGGCACCGTGAAACTCTTGCTCACGTCAGGCGGCGTCACCAACCCGAGCATCCATTCGACACTCGAGCAGCTTCTCGGCAAGCCGGTCGCCGAGTGCCACGCCCTCTGCGTCCCGACGGCGCAGTGGGGTCACCCGATGTGTGGTCCGAGATCGGTGCGGGGCCTCGTCGCCGCCGAACCCGATTTCCAGTACTTCACCGGTCTTGGTTGGGCGTCGCTCGGCGTCCTCGAGCTCACCGCGTTGCCCACCATCGGCGCCGAGAGGTGGGTCCCCTGGGTCCGGGAGGCCGACGCGCTTCTCGTCGACGGCGGCGACGCGACGTACCTGAGCCACTGGATGCGGGAGTCCGGGCTGGCCGAGCTGCTGCCCTCGCTGCCCGACATGGTCTGGGTGGGCGTGAGTGCCGGAAGCATGGTGATGACGCCCCGGATCGGGGAGTACTTCGTCGAGTGGCCGGCCGCTCCGGACGACCGCACCCTTGGCGTCGTCGACTTCTCGATCTTCCCGCACCTGAACGCCTTTCCGCAGAACACCCTGGCGGACGCGGAGCGGTGGGCTGCAGGCATCGGCGGCCCGGCCTACGCAATCGACGAACAGACGGCCATCAAGGTCGTCGACGGCGCCGTCGAGGTGGTCTCCGAAGGGCACTGGACCGAGTTCGGGTCATGACCGCGCGCTGCGGTCCTGCCCGCCGGACCCGGTCACGCAGCTGATGTGGGGCTGTTGCGCCGGTTGGCATTGAACCGGGCCTTCTTCTGACGGTTTCCGCATGTGTTCATGTCGCACCATCTGCGGGTGCGACTCTGGCTGGTGTCGAAGAAGGCGGCCCGGCAGGTCGGTGAGGCGCACAGCGCCAATCTCCCGTCTCGTTCGCCGGCGATGATGCTGATCGCGTCGGCGGCGATCACGCCGAGCGCGTCTTCCACGCCGGAGGTCGAGGTGAGCTGCCACCGCCGCTTGCCGTCGGACGTCAGGATGGCCGCCGCCCGACCCTGGACGCTGCGCTCATTGATGACGTGGACAGAGGATGCCGGGATGGTGTCCTGGATCGCGGCCGCTGTCGCGGCGGCGTGAATCGACTCTCGAAGCTCCCGGGCGAGGTCGAGCTGGGCAGTCGTGCAGGAGTCCACGGCGAGGCCGTTCAGTGCCAGCCAGTCGATGAGTCGGTGCGGCGTGGGGATGCGCTCCACAGGGTTGCCCTGACGCTCCGTCAGTGTCGCCGTGAAGCTGGTTGCGAGCACGCTGCCGAGGCGGAAGTCAGGGAACTCGGCATGCATGGAACCACCTTAGCCGGTTGCGCGACGGCTCGGCAGCCTGGTAGAACCGTCTATGCCGGTTCCGGGCGAGTGCGAGCCGGTTCCACGACGACCAGGAGGTCTCATGCCCCGTCCAACCACCGACGTTCAAGCGTTCGAGGCCCACGCGACCGACGCCGACCTCGACGATCTGCGCGCGCGACTGGCCGCGGCGCGACTGCCGGAGGCCGAGACGATCCACCGTGCCGGGCCCGACCCGCGCCGGTGGGACCAGGGCGTTCCCCTCGCCGACCTCGTCGATCTCGTGAGCTACTGGCGCACCGGGTACAACTGGCGCTCGTTCGAAGAGCGCCTCAACCGGATCGGCCAGTTCCGCACGACCATCGACGGTCTGGGAATCCACTTCCTGCACCGCCGGTCCGCGCGCGCGGATGCCACGCCGCTGATCCTGACGCACGGTTGGCCGGGCAGCGTCGCCGAGTTCATCGATGTCGTGGACGAGCTGGCAGATCCGAAGGATGCGGACGCGCCGGCGTTCCACGTGGTGGTGCCGTCGCTGCCGGGCTTCGGCTACAGCGACAAACCCGCCACCACCGGATGGGGAACCGAGAAGATCGCGGCCGCCTGGGTGGAACTGATGGGAAGGCTCGGCTACCGCACCTTCCTTGCCCACGGCGGTGACTGGGGAGGCAACATCACCACGGTTCTCGGTGGCAGGTTCCCGAAGCACGTGCTCGGTATCCACACGACGTTCGCGGAGGGGCCGCCCGGGCTGTCCACGGAAGGACTGACGAATCTCGAGCGCAGGTGGACCGAGGAGACCCACGACTTCTGGCACCACCGCGCGGCGTACGCGAAGCAGCAGGCGACCCGACCGCAGACCATCGGCTACTCACTCGTCGACTCACCGGTCGGGCTTCTCGCCTGGATCCTCGACAAGTTCGCCGAGTGGTCGGATACCGAGGACAGCCCGTTCGAGACGATCTCCAGAGACCGCGTCCTCGACGACGTCACCCTGTACTGGCTGACGCGGACCGGCGCATCGTCGGCCCGCATCTACTACGAGAGCCACAACTCGCTGGACCCCGAGCTTCGCGTCGACGTCCCGGCAGCGATCACCGTGTATCCCCGCGACATCGAGAAGTATCCGCGCCCCTGGGCGCAGGAGCGGTACCGACGGATCGTCCGATGGGGGTCGCCCGAACGCGGAGGACATTTCCCGTCACTGGAGGTGCCCGAGTATTTCGTCAAGGATCTGCAGGAGGGCCTCGCGGCAGTGCTGGCCGCTGGTCACTGAGAGCGGCGGACGGCGGGCTCGAGGTGGGACGTGGCGACCGACCTCAGGTCAGCGCGGCAGCGGCGTGCGCGATCATCTCCGGATCGGCGATCGAGTAGACGGCCGGGCCGCCCCCGGGCCCGGCGGCACCCGCGTCGTCGCGACGCACCCGCGCGGACAGGTGCACCGCGTCCACGCCGGCCTCGAGCAGCAACGGGATGTGCTCTGGCTCCACGCTGCCGCCGGCCATCACCTCGATACGACCGGACGCCGTCTGCGTGAGGGCGCCCAGCACGTCGAGACCGTCCACGGCCCGGGGCGCACCACCGGAGGTCAGCACCCGGCGCACGCCCAGGTCGGCGAGTTCTCCCAGGGCCCGGTGCTGGTCGGTGACCACGTCCAGCGCCCGGTGGAACGTGACCTCGCGCCCCTCGGCCGCACGCACCAGTGACTTGACCGCATGACGGTCGATCCCGCCGTCGGGCGTGAGGGCACCGATCACCACGCCGGCGACGCCCGCGTCCACGAGGTGCTCCAGGTCGCGGACCATGACCTCCACCTCGGTGGCGGTGAACACGAACCCACCGGGGCGGGGTCGCACCAGCACGTGCACGTCGATGCCGGCGGCGATCACGGCGTCCACCAGGCCGAGGCTCGGCGTCAGCCCGCCCATCTCGAGCGCGCTGCACAGCTCCACCCGGTCCGCCCCGCCATCGAGCGCGGCGCGGGCGCCCTGCACCCCGGTGATCGCGATCTCCAGGGCTGCGGCCCGCACGCGAGTCGCCACCGGGCTCAGATCACCCCGAGCGCGATGACCGCGTCCGCCACCTTCGTGAACCCGGCGATGTTCGCGCCGACCACGTAGTTGCCGGGCTGCCCGTACTCCTCGGCCGTGGCCGCACAGTTGTGGTGGATCGTGGCCATGATCTCGGCGAGCCGCTCCTCGGTGTGCTCGAACGACCAGGCGTCCCGGCTCGCGTTCTGCTGCATCTCCAGCGCGGAGGTGGCCACGCCGCCCGCGTTCGCCGCCTTGCCGGGCGCGAACAGCACATTCGCATCCTGCAGGAGCTGGACGGCCTTGGGGGTGGTCGGCATGTTGGCGCCCTCGGCGACCACCTTGACGCCGTTCTTGACCAGCGTGACCGCGTGGTCCTCGTGCAGTTCGTTCTGGGTGGCGCACGGCAGCGCGACCTCGGCCGGCACGTCCCAGATGGACCCCTCGGACACGAGCGTGGCGCCCGGGCGCCGGGCCACGTACTCGCTCACGCGGCCGCGCTCGACCTCCTTGATCTGACGCAGCAGACCGACGTCCACGCCGGCCTCGTCGAGGACGTATCCGGAGGAGTCGGAGAACGCGACCACGTGCGCGCCGAACTGCTGCGCCTTGTCGATCGCGTAGGTGGCCACGTTCCCGGAGCCGGAGACCACGGTGCGCTTGCCGTCGAAGCTCTCGCCCCGGGTCTTCATCATCTCGTTCGCGAACAGTACGGTGCCGAAGCCGGTGGCCTCGGTGCGCACCAGCGAGCCACCCCAGGTGAGGCCCTTGCCGGTGAGAACACCGGACTCGTACCGGTTCGTGATCCGCTTGTACTGGCCGAACAGGTAGCCGATCTCACGGCCGCCCACACCGATGTCACCGGCGGGCACGTCGGTGTACTCACCGATGTGCCGGTACAGCTCGGTCATGAAGGACTGGCAGAACCGCATCACCTCGCCGTCGCTGCGGCCGCGGGGGTCGAAGTCGGACCCACCCTTGCCGCCGCCGATCGGCATGCCGGTGAGGGCGTTCTTGAAGACCTGCTCGAAGCCGAGGAACTTCACGATCCCGAGGTAGACGGACGGGTGGAACCGCAGGCCGCCCTTGTACGGGCCGAGCGCGGAGTTGTACTCCACCCGGAAGCCACGGTTGATCCGGATCGTGCCCTCGTCGTCCACCCACGGCACCCGGAAGATGATCTGCCGCTCCGGCTCGCAGATCCGCTGCAGCACGGCCTCGTCGGCGTAGTGCGGGTTCTTCTTCAGCACCGGACCCAGGGAGTCGAACACCTCACGCACGGCCTGGTGGAACTCGACCTCGCCGGGGTTGCGGCGCAGCACGAGTTCGAAGACGGCATTCAGATCGGGTTCCACAAAGGCTCCTTGGTTCTTCGCGTGCGCGACGCAGGCGGTACTGATCGGGCGCTCGGGGGGTGGGCCCGGCTCAGGCCTGTTAACGAATCGGTGATGCGCCCGGTACAGGATAGAAACATTGCGGCCCATGCGCGAACACCGTCCGCCGGATGGACCGTCTCACCAGTGCCAGCCTCGCGAGCTCAGCTCCAACTCGCGCCGCTCGCGCTCCTCCTCCGGCACCGGCGTGGTGAGGGCCTGCCCGGGGAACGGCAGCCCGGCCAGGGCACACGCTTGGGCCAGCATCGCGTCATAGGCCGCGAGCGCGGCGCGCAGATGGTGGGCCTGGGCGTACATCCCGGGCGTTGATTCGACGAGTTGCACCTCGGCTGCGAGCTCCGCCAGCCGGATCTGCACCTCGAGCGCCACGAGGGGGTCGACGGCGGGTGCTCGCCTGGCGCGGTCCGGCCAGATCGCCTGGGTCGGGTTGGCAGCCTCGGCCCGCCTGCGGCGCTCCCGGGCCCGGCGCCGGGCCGTGAGATACCCCCACGGCCACACCGCCAGGGTGAGGGCCACGGCCCACAGCAGGAGCATCCAATAGATCACCGGCTCGCCACCTCGTCGAGTTCTCCATTGTCCGCCAGGGCCGACGCCGGCGCCAGTGCCGGCGCTGCCGGCGGGGGTTCACCTGGCGGTCGGAATCCTGCCGATCGGGCGGCGACCGGCGTGCGTGCGCCATCATGGGGCCATGGAAGGCACCGCGGCACCGAATTGGCACGAGTCGATCACCGAGCTTTGGGCGAACGCCAAGGGCCGGGACCCGGACGAGGTCCTCGCGGAGATCGAGAAGCTCGTCGCCGGGCACGAGCGTGACCCGCTGGCCGCATTCGAGCTCGCCGGCGCGTACGACTACGCCGGCCAGGAGGCCCGCGCCGAGGCGCCCTACCGACGGGCACTCTCGGGCGGGCTCGACCCGGAGCACCACCAGCAGGCGGTCATCCAGCTCGCGTCGACGCTGCGGAACCTCGGCCGGGCGACCGAGGCCGCGGACCTGCTCTGGGCCGAGCTCGACTCCACGCTCGTCGAGCCCTACGCCGCGGCGGCCCGCGCATTCCTGGCCCTCACCCTGCTGGACCTGGGTGAGGAGCGCCGTGCCGCCGTGGTCGCGCTCGAAGGGCTCCGGGACAGCCTGACCACCTACGCCGGCCCCGTGGGCCGCTACCTCGACGACGTCACCAGTTCCGACCTCGATGACGAGGAGGAAGAGGAGCCGCCCCACGTGTTCAACGGCTGACCCCGGGCACGGTCCACGACCTGCCCAGCGAGCCCACGGGGCGGGTCGACCCGTCCAGTGCGATCGAGGACTCAGGCAGCGTCGGCGAACGACTCCGGCACCATCCGCGTGGTCACGCCGATCCGGTTCCAGGCGTTGATCATCGTGATCAGCATGATCAGCGCGGCGAGGTCCTCGTCGCCGAACTGCGCCCTCGCGGCCTCCCAGACGCCGTCACCGACGCGGTCGCCCCCCTCGCTCAAGCGGGTCATCGACTCCGTCAGGTCGAGGGCGGCCCGCTCGGCGTCATCGAAGCAGGGCGCCTCGCGCCAGGTCGCCACCGCCCAGAGCCGGTTATCCGCCACGCCCGCCTTCTTGGCGTCGGCGCTGTGCTGGTCCACGCAGTAGGCACATCCGTTGATCTGACTCGCGCGCACGCGCACCAGTTCCTGCAGCGGCTGGGGCAGGTCACTCGAGCCGGTCACGGTGTCGAGGCGGATCATCGCCTTGTAGGCAGCCGGGGCCAGCTCGGAGACGATCAGTCGTGCGGTCATGGGTTCTCCTTCCGTCGACGCCTCCCGATGAGGCGCCGATTGCGACGGTAGGCCGGATATTGGCTCCTGATAAGGTCCAAATGTCAGGATTGTGATTGGGCCAATCGGAGCATCTCCCGTGGAACTCCACATCAGCCTCGAGGGGCACCCGACGGTCGTCGGCGCGATCTACCGCGGCGTCCTCGAAGCGATCCGGGACGGCCGGATACCTGGCGGGCGACGACTGCCGCCGACGCGCCAGCTCGCCCTGAACCTGGGTGTCTCCCGCAACTCCGTGGCGAGCGCGTACGAGCGGCTGACCGCGGAGGGCTACCTCGAGGCGAGGGTCGGGTCCGGGACGTACGTGCGCGCGGCACCCCCGCCACCCACGGCCGTGGCGCCCCGACGCCCCGCGGACGGGCTGCGTCCGCTCGCGGTCTGGTCCCGGATGCCGGCGGGGATGCCGCCGGCGGGCTCGAACCCGCGGTTCGACTTCTCGGTCGGGATGCCCGACGGCGAACTGTTCCCGCTCGCGACCTGGCGGCGCCTGCTCTCCCGTGAGCTCCGGGTGACGAACCTCGACCTCGGTCGCTACGCCGCGCCGTCGGGCGTTCGACCACTCCGGGCCGCGATCGCGCGGCACGTCGGTGCCTCCCGCGCCGTAAGGGCCACGGCGGACGACGTCATGGTCACGAACGGCGCCCAGCAGGCGCTCGACCTGATCGGCCGGGTGATGGTGGGCCCGGGTGACGTGGTCGCCGTCGAGGAGCCGGGCTACCCGCCCGCGCGGCGCGTCTTCGAGGCATGCGGCGCGCACGTGATCGGAGTCCGCGTGGACGGCGAGGGCCTGATGGTGGACGCGCTCCCGGCCCGCGCCCGGCTGGTGTACGTGACGCCGTCGCACCAGTTCCCCCTCGGCGCAGTGATGTCCCTGGCCCGCCGGCGGGCACTGCTGCTCTGGGCACGGGAGGCGGACGCGCTCATCGTCGAGGACGACTACGACTCCGAGTACCGGTACGCCGCCCGCCCGCTCGACCCGTTGCAGAGCCTGGACCCGGACGGGCACACCGTGTACGTCGGCTCGTTCTCCAAGACCCTCTCCCCCGCGCTGCGCCTGGGCTTCCTCGTCGCCCCGCAGGCGCTGCGCGGCCCACTGCGGGTCGCGCGGTCGTTGACCGACTGGCACGGGAACCCGATCACCGAACTCGCGCTGGCCCGGTTCATCGAGGACGGGGACCTGGCCGCGCACCTGCGGCGGACCGCCCGTGTCTACGCGGCCCGGCGGGCAGCCCTCCTGGGCGCGCTCACCGACTGGCCGCCGGGGCGGCTGGCAGTGATCCCATCCGTGGCGGGCCTGCACGTGGCTGCGCGGCTCGGTACCGGCTTGTATGCCCCGACCGTCGCCGCCCGGGCCCGGGCGGCCGGGATCGCGGTGCGGCCGATCTCACACTTCGCCGCCGACCCGGCGACGCCGGACGGAATCGTGCTCGGCTACGGCGCGATCGACGTGGAGCGGATCGGCCCTGGGTTGGAACGGCTCGCCCGGGTCATCGACGATTCCGCCGGGTCGTGACGGCCGCTACCGTGGTCGCCATGCATCGAAGCAGGATCGGTGTCGTCCTCATCGACCACCCGGCGGACCTCTACCCGGACGCGGCCCGGTTCTGGGCGGCCGCCACCGGCGGTCCCGCGACGGGTGCGCCGCCGTCGGAGAATCCCTACGAGCATCTGGCCGCCCTCGGTGGCGACGTCAGCCTCGTGCTCCAGCGCACCGGCACGGGCACGCCGTCGCGGGTGCACCTGGACATCGAGACCGACGACGTCCCGGCCGAGACGGCCCGGCTGCTCGCACTCGGCGCGCGTGTGGTCGTCGAGCACGAGGAGTACCGCATCATGGCGGACCCCGGCGGGCTGGTGTTCTGCATCGTGCCCGTGCAGACGGCCGACTTCGCCGAGCGCGCGTCGATCTGGCAGTAGCGGGCGGGGGACCATCCGCGCACGGTCGCGTGCGAGGGCTCAGTCACCAACTGCCGGTGGCTGTCCCGGCGAAGGCCCGCACCCGTACGCTGGCGGCGGATGAGACGAGGGAGCCGGACGATGTTCGACGAGTGGCGGGCGAGCCGGCGCGAGAAGGCCGCGGCGCATCGCGCGCGCGACCAGCGGCGACAGGTCATCGACGACGTGCGCGACGCCGTCGGGGCCGCCGACCCGCACCGCGTGGAGCCGGCGACCAAGCGCGCGCTGACCGATGCCCTCGCGGGCACCGCCGGACGTTCGCTGGTGGGGGTCCTGGACGAGCACGCGCGGACCGCGCTCACCGACTTCCGGGCGGCGCTCGAGGGCGTCATGGATGCCCAGGCGGCGCAACGGCTCGCCGAGACGATCGACGCGGGCTGGGATGCGACCTCGAGCCCGAACGACCTGCTGGAGGCGATCGAGAACTGGGCCGCCTATCTGGACGACCCCGCGCACGACCGGGCCCACTTGGAGAGTGTCCTGTGGCTCACGGTCCTGGCGCACGCTGACACCGCGGCGGCACTCCAGTCGGTGCGACTGCGGCTCGGCGTCGCCTGAAGCCCGAAGCCGCTCAGCCGGCCCGCCTCACCGCTCACCCCGCGCCAGCTTGGACGGCCACCAGATCGTGCGTCCGATCGAGTAGGACAACGCCGGGACGAGCAGTGAGCGCACCACCAGGGTGTCCAGCAGCACGCCGAACGCGACGATGAAGGCGAGCTGGGCGAGGAACAGGATCGGGATGACGGCCAGGGCCGCGAACGTGGCGGCTAGCACCACGCCGGCCGACGTGATCACGCCGCCGGTCAGGGACAACCCCCGCAGGATGCCGGACCGGGTACCGTGCTCGAGCGACTCCTCTCGGACCCGGCTCATCAGGAAGATGTTGTAGTCGATCCCGAGCGCCACCAGGAACACGAATCCGAACAGGGGCACGGCCGGGTCCGCACCCGGGAAGTCGAAGACGTTGTTGAACACCAGGGCCGACACCCCCATCGCCGCCCCGAAGGACAGCACGACGGTGGCGACCAACAGCACCGGGGCGAGGATCGCGCGCAGCAGCGCCATCAGGATCACGGCGATGACGGCGAGGATGAGCGGGATCAGGAGGGTCCGGTCCCGGGTGGAGGCGTCGTTGGAGTCCACGGCCGTGGCGGTGACGCCGCCGATCAGGATGTCGTCGCCGAGGCTCTCACGGAGCTCACGGACGGTCTCCTCGGCCGCATCGGAGTCCGGCGGGTCCGTGAGGGTCGCCTGCAGCATCACCCGGCCGTCGACCTCGGTGAGGGCGGGGGCGGGCGTGCCGTCCGCGAGCGGCTGCACGCCGTCTGCGGTCACCGGCGCCGTACCGCTGGGCGAGTCCGCGCTGACGGCGGCGAGCGACGCCACGCCCGGGTTGTCCAGGATCGTGGCCGCGACCGACTCGACCTCTTCGGCGTCGGCGACCACGAGCGCAGGGCTGCCGGACCCGCCGGGGAAGTGCTCGCCCAGCGCCTCCTGTCCGTCGCGGGCGTCCGATGCCGTGAGCACGAAGTCGCTGCTCGCCACGCCCGAGGCCTTGAGCTGGGGCACGAACGCGCAAGCGATGAGAAGCACGACGGCGGTGCCGATCCAGATCTGGTTCGGTCGCCTCGCGATGGCGCTGCTGAGGCGGGCCCACAGGCCCGTCGTGGGGATCTCGTCCTCGTCTCCGATGGTCGGGTCGTAGGCCGGGCGCCGCGGCCAGAAGACGCCGCGGCCGGTCAGCAGCATCAGCGCCGGCAGCAACGTGAGCGCGGCCAGCAGCGCGAAGCCGATCCCGATCGCGGCGACCGGTCCAAGCGACTTGTTCGAGTTCAGGTCGGAGAGCAGCAGGCACAGCAGGGCCGCGATCACCGTGCCGCCCGAGGCGAGGATCGGTTCGAAGGAACCGCGTAGCGCCGCCTTCGTCGCAGCCCACGCGGTCGAGGAGCGGCGCAGCGCCTCTCGGTAGCGGGCCACGTACAGCAGCGCGTAGTCGGTGGCCGCACCGATGACGAGGATGAACAGGATGCCCTGGGTCTGGCCGCTGAGCAGCACGATCCCGGCCTTCGCGAGCCACCAGACGGTCAGTAGCGCGGCGCACAGCGCGCTCATGCTCGTGGTCAGCACCACCAGCGGCAAGAACGGCGAGCGGTAAACGATCACGAGGATCACGAACACGGCACCGAGGGCCACCATGAGCAGGATCCCGTCGATGCCCCCGAACGCGTCGACCAGGTCCGCGGTGAAGCCGGCCGGCCCGGTGACATGCACCTCGACGCCGTCGGGGGTGCTCGCCCGGAGCTCGGCCCGCACCTCGTCGACCGCGACCGGGACATCCGCGTCGGGATCGAGCGTCAGGAACACCTGGGCGGCCAGTCCGTCGGTCGAGGGCACCGGAGGCGAGATCCCGTCGGTGACGCCGGGCACGTCGCTGAGGACCGCCGTCGACTCCTGGATCTGGGCAAGCTCGTCCTCGGTGAGCGGCTCCGCGGCGGTGTACACGACGATCGCCGGAATGCTCTCGCTCCCGGCGAACTCGGGGAGGAGTTCGGCGACCTCGGTCGCGTCGGCGCTCGCCGGCAGAAAGGTGGTCTGATCGTTGCTCGAGACCTCATCGACCCGACCGAAGTACGGTCCGCCGACGGCGGCCGCGGCCAGCCAGGCCCCGACCAGGATGAGCGGGATCAGGATCCGCAACCACCGTGCGGGTTGCGCGGTCGTGGGCGGCTCGTTCTTCGTCGAGGTCGTCGACATCGGTCTCCTTGAGCAAGGTGTGGCGGACGCCATGGATCGGGGTCAGGTCGTGAGGGTGTGCCAGATCATCAGCATCGTGATGAGGAAGCCCACGACGTAGTTGATCAGAAGGAACTTCGTCCAGCCACCGTGCGCACGGACGGAGTCACGGTCACGGAGGCGAGCGTAGGGAAGCACGGCCAGCAGGTAGGCGAGCACGGAATACTCGCCTGTCTAGATACATGCTAATCTTACTTTAAACCTAGCATGATTATACCGTCGGCGGCTAGCATGTTGCCCGTGAAGAGAACACGTGACGCGGTCGCAGCAGCCATGCACGACCCGCGCGTGGGAGATCCGGTCAGTGAACTGGTGGATCGCACAGGTATGAGCGACACCGATGTCGAGCAGGTCGTCCGGGTCATGAACGCACTTCGCGACTGGCACGAGGCAGCGGAACGGATGAGCGAGTCCTCACGCCGCTACATGCGGCTGAACGAGACGGACATGCGTGCGCTCCGTTACCTCATCGCGGCGCACAATCAGAAGCGACAGGTCACACCGGGCGCCATCACCGACTATCTCGGCATCTCGAGCGCGTCCACCACGAAGTTGCTCGACCGTCTGGAGAAGGGCGGGCACGTACGACGCGGACCCCATCCGACCGACCGGCGGGCCCTGACCGTCTCGGTCACGGAGGCCACCCGAAAGGATGCGCGCGAGAGCGTGGGCCGGCAACACGCTCGCCGCTTCGCCGTGGCGGCTGAGCTCAGCGCCGCCGATCGCGACGTCGTCATCGCCTTCCTGGACTCGCTCAGCGCCACCGAGGTCGTCGAGGCCGAGGGCGTCACCGACTGACATCCACCACCGCCGCGCGCTCCCAGTCTGCGACGGGTCCGGGAACCACCACGAAGGAGGGGTGCGGGTCCGGAAGGCGCACCGGCGACCAGCGCGCGGCGAGATCGGGCGTGCGCCTGAGGAGCTTGGCGCTCAGATGGGCCCACTCCAGCAGCAACTGGCCGTCGGCCACCGGGATCGGGTCCGCGGCGCCCTCGGCATCATGGATCCGGCCGGCATCGAAGCGGTAGCCGCGCTCGCTCGCCTCCTCGGCCACGCCCGCCAGGTACCGCCCGATCGCCGTCAGGGGCTGACCGTGATCGCGGAAGCGCGCCAGTTGCGGATGGCGGGTGTACCCACGCGTCGCCCCGGCGAGAACCGCCTGGGCGAGCAACGCCTCGCGCCAGCACGCCGTGAGGCCCTGCCGATCCAGGTAGCGCGGATGTACCGACCACAGGCGCATGAGTCAGCCGACGGCCGGTCGTTGTCCGGTCCGGGTGCGGCCGCCGTGCGGTGTCCCACGCAGCCGGGCGAACACCGACGCGAGCGCGACCAGGCCGGCCGCAGTACCGGCCGCCACCGCGACGACCGTCGATGACGGCTCGCCGGCCGTCCGGCCCACCGCGATCCAGGCCAGCCCCCACGTCAGTGCGGCGGCAACACCGAGGCGGCCACCGCCGAAGTGGGCCAGGACCACCCCGACGGCCGCCACGACCGCGAGCACGGCGACCGCCCACCACTGCGGCACGCCGAACCCGTCGAAGCCGGCGCCCGCGAGCGCGGCCGCGATGTTCGCACAGATCGCCACGCAGACCCAGCCCAGGTAGAGGCCGAACACGCCGTCGGTCACGAACGCCTCGATCCAGCCGGCCGGGCGGCGCCTGCGGCAGCGCACGAACAGCACTGCCAACACGGCCAGCAGTGCGGTGATGACGACGACGCTCGCGAACACCCAGCCCGCCTGGACCACCAGGATCCACGTCGCGTTCAGCAGCATCGAGGCGATGGCGGGGAGCGCCACGCCGCGTGAGTCCCCGTCCCACCACTGCCACACCGTGTACAGACCGAGGCCAACATAGATGACGCTCCAGATGGAGAACGCGCCGCCACCCGGAGCGAGGTGCGTGCCGTCCGCGGCGAGGAGCCCGTCAGCCGCCTGCGAGATCGGCGGACCACCGAACACCCCGACACCGATCATCGATCCGAGCACGCACACCACGAACGCCGCGCTGACCGCCAGCCTGCGCGGCCAGTGGCGCCGAGGCCGCTCGTCGTCCGGGTCGGTTCGTGCGACGACGGGCGTCATGCCTGCACCGGCGGCGTTCCGTTCACACCGGTGGTTCGGCGGTCCCGTTCACCACCATCCCGGCGGCCGGGCTCGGCCTGGCCCGCCACCGAGGCGGCAGCGGCGATGTTGCGCTGCATGCCCCCGAAGACGATGCCGTGGAATGGCGAGATCGCCCACCAGTAGAGCCACCCGAGCAGACCCTTCGGGTGGTAGCTGGCCCGCTGCCGGAACACGGTGCGACCCTGTTCGTCGCGGTCGACGGCCAGGTCGAGCCAGGCCAGGCCGGGCAGGCGCATCTCGGCACGCAGGCGGAGCATCGAGCCGGGGTCGAGGGCCTCCACCCGCCACCAGTCCAGGGCGTCGCCCACCGCGAGCCGGTGCGGGTGCAGACGGCCGCGCCGCAACCCGGGTCCTCCGAAGACCCGGTCCATGAGTCCGCGCGCCACCCAGCCCAACTTCCAGGAGTACCACCCGTGGGCGCCCCCGATGCCCTCGATCACCCGCCACAGCTCCTCCGGTGCTGCGTCGACGACGGTCTCTCGGGCATCGACCAGGAGGCTCCCGCCCGCCCAGTCGGGATCTGCGGGTAGGAGATCGCTCGGTGCCCCCGGGGTCGACGCGGACGTCCACGACGTGCGGACGTCCATGTCCTCGAGGTGCTGCAGGGCCAGCTCGACCGCGTGTGTGAATTCGGTCGGCCCACGAGGCGGGGCCGGCACGAGTCCGTCCAGGTCGTGTTCCTTGACAACGACCTCGTGGATCAGCGACTCGACGAGCGGTTTCGCGATCCCGGCCGGCACCGGCGTGACGAGTCCGACCCAGTGGCTGGCCAACCAGGGCGTCAGGACCGGCACCGTCCGGACCACCCTGGGCGGCAACCCGGCCACCCGCGCGTAACCCTGCATCATCTGCCGGTACGTGAGCACGTCGGGCCCGCCGATGTCGAACGTCCGGTTCAGGTCGGGCGGGAGATCTGCCGCAGCCACCAGGTAGTGCAACACGTCGCGTACCGCGATCGGCTGAATCCGGTTGTCGAGCCACTTGGGTGCCACCATCACCGGCAGCCGTTCGGTGAGGTGACGCATCATCTCGAAGGAGGCGCTGCCGGAGCCGATGATGACGGCTGCCTGGAGCGCCGCCGTCGGGACCCCCGAGGCGAGCAGGATCTCGCCCACCTCCCGCCGGGACCCCAGGTGCGGCGAGAGGTCCTCGGTATCGGGGTGGATCCCGCCGAGGTAGACGATGCGGCGCACACCCGCCTCGCGGGCGGCAGCCCCGAAGCGCAGTGCCGTGGAACGGTCCCGCTGCTCGAACCTCGAGCCGGAACCGAGCGAGTGGATGAGGTAGTAGGCGACGTCGACCCCGGCCAACGCCCTCGCGATCTGGTCACCGTCCTGGGCGTCTGCCTGCACGATCTCGACGCGATCCGCCCACGGCCGCCCCTGGAGTCGTTCGGGATGCCTGGCCATCGTCCGCACGCGATGGCCGGCGTCAAGCAGCTCGGGTACCAGCCGGCCACCGATATACCCGCTCGCCCCAGTGACCAGGACCTGCGCAGACGTCGTCATCGACCCAGTCTCCGGCGCCAGCCTTGCGTGCGCGAACGCAAGGGGCCGTCGGCGACCCGGCCGGCCACGCGGGCCGCTCGGATGAGAATGGCTGGACAACGGTCGTATCCTCAATGAGGCGGTCCGCACCGGCGGGGCCGTGACGACCGGATGAGGAGCGAGCAGATGCGGGATCTCACCGCCGAATGCGGGGTGGCCGCCCTGGCCTGCTCAGGCCCAGCTCTGACCCGCGTCAAGCTTCCCTGAATCGAGCCGGTCTCGGACCGAAGGCTCCGTACGGGGCGGCGACGGCGTGGGCTTCGTCATGCCCTGACCCAGACCAGCCGGAAGATGCCGCAACCATGAAACCCCTGACCGAGAAGCAGATCCGCACGTCCTTCATCAACGCGAGCCGTGGCGACGCCAACCGGGCCGTCCTGCCCGATCTGGGCGCGATCGCCTGGGACGACCTCGACTACCTCGGCTGGCAGGACCCGAAGTCACCGCTGTCCGCGTACGTCGTGCTCGAGCTCGACGGCGACCCCACCGCCATCCTCCTGCGGTCCGGTGACGCCCGCACGGGCCGGGTGCGGCGGCAAGCCATGTGCGCCTGGTGCGAGGACGTCATCGACACCGGCGACGTGGTGCTCTACGTCGCCCGCCGCGGGGGTGACTCCGGCCGCCGCGGCAACACCATCGGCACGCTGATCTGCCGGCAGTTCGTCTGCTCGGCCAACGTGCGCAGGACCCCGACCGCGGTGGAGGCGAACGACGCCGCGGGCCGCGAGCTGATCGTGAGCCGTCGGATCGCCGGGCTGCGCGAGCGGTCCGAGCAGTTCGTCCGCGAGATCCGCAGCACCCGCTGAGGTAGAACCTCCGGCCCGAATCAGGACCGTGCAAGATCCTGATTCGGGCGACGGGAGGTTCGGCGAATCAGACCCTCACCCGCGCCGGCGTCCGACGAACGTCAGTCGGTGTTCGGCGCCGCGAAGGGCTGCGACGTCCACGGTCACCCGCAGCGGCGACTCACTGACCACGGTCACCGAGTCGTCGCCGCCGGCCACGGTGCCGGGCGCGTCGAAGGGGAACTCCACGGTCAGCGTGCCACCGGTCTTGGTCGGCTGCGAGATCACCAGCTCTGTGCGGAACTGGGCCGCTCCGGCCTGGCCCGGCCCGGCCGCGACCTGGCGGTGGCCCACCGCGCACGGCCCACTCACGGTGTACCCGGCCCAAGCGCCGGCGGCGAAGAAGTGTCCCATCCGGGCACCGTCGGGCGCCTCGATCAGATGCGCCTGATCCTCGGCGAGCAGCACGCTGACCCGGGGCCGCCGCATCGTCTCCCCGACGGACGCGAGCGGGAGCACCTCGTACGCGTACCAGCCGCCGTCGGCCCCGTGGGCGCGTTCGATCCGGACGAAGTCGCGGGTGACCTCGTCCGCGGACCCGGCAGTATCGCCACCGGAGTTGATCGCGTACCAGGTGCCGGTGCGGCGTTCGGAACGGACCCCGAACCTCTGATCGTCGCGCCCCGGTGCAGACAGCGCCACGAACCCGGCGTGCCCGGCCACATGCACGTTCCGCGCCGGCACCAACCCATCGGTGAGCTGGGCGGGCCGGCCGTCGATCCGCACGAGCGGCAGGGCGTCGACGGCGAACGACCGGTTCTCCGCGATCGTGCGCACCTGCGTGCCGGACGTGTCGGCGATGTTCGACCCCACGCAGACGACGGAGTCGGACAGGAAGTACCAGGACTTGTTCGCCGTCAGGGTGCCGGTGGCGTTGGTCAGATCCATCGCCGTGGTGCCGATCTCGCCGTCGATGGTCAACCCGCCGGCGTACTGGTTGTTCGCCCGCGGGATGCCGGTGCCGGCCGCCTCCCCACTGGTTCGCGTCTCGCCGTTCACCGTGATGCCGGGCAGCGCGTACGGGTCCACGGTGGGCCAGAAATCGGCCGAGAACTGGGCCGGATCCGCGCGGTGGTAGACGAACAGCACACCGTCGCCCTGGTACCAGCCGAGGTTGTTCTCGTTGTTGCCCCACTCGTAACGGCCGATCCGTCTCGAGGAGGTGTTCACGACGGCGGCCCAGTCGCCGCGGTGCTGGACGATCCGTTCCTGGTTGTAGGTGTTGGTGATGCCAACTCGAGGCGGGGCCGCCGTCACGCCCGCGTCCTCCACCACGGCCAGGCTCCGCGCGGAGGCCGCAAGGGTCTGGTTGTTCGTGGCAACGGTCTGATCGGTGGTGCGCTCCAGCCACCCCTTCACCAGCGCCCGGTGCCGGGCGCGCTGATCGGCCGGGCCGGAATCGGCAAGCACCAGGATCGCCGACGCGATCGCGAAGCCGGAGTCGTAGTCGTGTTCCCCCTCCCGCGACACGGCCCGGCCACGCGTGCTCTCCATGGTGCGCACGTCCCACTGGAACGGTGCGAAGGTCGTGTCCACGGCGCCCAGCAGGTTGGCCAGGTTCGGGTCCGTCACCGCCCACTGGCTGCCGGCGAGCATCGCCAGCACCTCGGCCACCCCGGTGATGGCCACGCCGCCATAGGTGCCGGAGTAGGGCAGGTAGCCGTGCTGCACGAAGGAGCCGTCGGCGTAGAAACCGTCGCCCGAGGTGACCACCCGGAACAGACTGTTGCGGCCGCCGTCGGCCATATCGGAGAGGGCATCCCGGCCGAGCATGACATCGGCGTCGGACGTGGTGAGCAGCCCCCGGACGATGCAGGACAGCGCCTTGTCCACGCGGTTGGCGCCGGTCTCCTTGAGCGTGGAGCCCCGGCGCACGTTCGGATTCGGGGCGTGGAAGCGCACCGCCGCGATCAGCTTGTCGAAGGTCTCCGGCGGCACGTTCACGCCGAGCAGGGTGAGCGTGTCCGCCAGCTGCCGGGGCAGCCCGATCTCCCAGAACCACCAGTTGCCGGGTCGCGTGCGGTCGGCCCGGTACTGGCCGGACAGGAACGCGAGCCCGCCCTGGAGGTCGCTGAGCAGGTCGGGATCGCCGTGGTACCGACTGCCCGCGGAGGCCCAGGCGGTCGCCAGGATCGTGAGCTGATTGGCGGTGACGCCCATGTTGCCCACCTCCGCGGTGTTGCCGGCCGCGTTCACCGGCAGCTCCGGCCACAGGTAGGTACGCCCGACGGCCCGGTTGAACGTGGCGAGCAGGCCGGCGACCGTCTCGTCGATCGCGGCCCGCTTGGCGGCCAGCCCGACATGGGTGGCCGCCACCGCCCCGCCGGTGAGGAACTCACGCCGCCGGGCCAGCACATCCTCGTAGGGGTCGGCGGCCGAGGCAGGCAGGGCGAGGCCACCGCTGGCGAAGAGCGCTGCGGCGGCCGAGGCCCCGAGCAGGAACTGACGACGAGAGGGCGTGAAAGGCATGTTCAGGTCTCCGTTGACTCGCTGAAAATCGCTAACACGCGTAGTCAAGCAGGAGGCACTGCACCGGTGTCAATCCGGCGTCCCGGCGCCCGGCCGGAGAACTCAGCCGAAGACGCGGGGCAGTGTGCCCTCGTGGGACTCGCGGAGCTCGTCCAGCCCGATCTCGAAGGCACCGTCGACGACCAGGCCCGCTCCGCCGTCGAGGGTCTCGCCCAGCCGCAGCAGCGGCACGGAGTGCGAGGCTGCGAGCGCCTCGAACGTGGCCACGTTCTCAGCTTCGACCGCCACGAGCGCTCGCGCGCCGGACTCCGAGAACAGTGCGGTGGCGGCATCGATGTCGTCCCGGGGCATCAGCTCGGCCAGCGAGACGCGGGCGCCGACACCGTAGCGCAGCACCGCGTCCGTCAACGCCTGGGCGAGACCACCGGCGGACAGGTCGTGCGCGGCCGCGGCCAGGGACTGCCGGGCGACGTCGATGAGCACCTGCGCGAGGGCACGCTCGGCGTCCAGGTCCACCACCGGCGGGTGGCCGCCGAGGTGGTCGTGCACGACTCCGGCCCAGACCGACCCGGAGAGCTCGGTGCGCGTGGCGCCGAGCAGGTAGACGTGCTGGCCGGGCTTGGACCAGCCGGACGGCGTGACCCGGGCGACGTCCTCGAGCACGCCGAGCACGCCGACGACCGGGGTCGGGTTGATGGAGGCGTCGATGTGGCCCTTGCCGACGTCGCCCGCGAGGGTGGAGTTGTACAGGGACACGTTCCCGCCGGTGACCGGCACCCCGAGCTCCACGCAGGCGTCGGCCAGGCCGGTGATGGCCTCCACCAGCTGCCACATCGCGTCCGGGTCCTCGGGTGAGCCGAAGTTCAGGCAGTCGGTGACCGCGAGCGGAGTGGCGCCCACGGTGGCGACGTTCCGGTACGCCTCGGCCAGGGCCTGTTGGGCGCCCGTGTACGGGTCGAGCTTGGTGAAGCGCCCGTTCGCGTCCGTGCTCAGGGCGACGCCGAGCCCGCTCGCCTCGTCGACCCGGATCACGCCGGCGTCGTCGGGTTGGGCCAGCGCGGTGTTGCCCTGGACGTAGCGGTCGTACTGGTCGGTGACCCACGCCTTGGAGGCGAGGTTCGGGGAGGCGATCAGGGCGAGCACCTGGGCGCGCAGCTCCTCGGGCGTCTTGGGCCGCGGCAGTTTCGCGGCGTCGTCGGCGTTGAGCGCGTCCTGCCAGGCCGGTCGGGCGTAGGGGCGGTCGTAGACGGGGCCGTCGTGGGCGACGGTGCGCGGGTCGACGTCCACGATCCGGTGCCCGTTGTGGTCGATCGTGAGCCGTCCGGTGCCGGTGACCTCACCGATGACCGAGGTCTCCACGTCCCACTTCGCGGTGATCGCGAGGAACTCATCGAGCTTGTCCGGGGCCACCACGGCCATCATGCGTTCCTGGGACTCGCTCATCAGGATCTCGCCCGCCGTCAGCGTGGGGTCGCGCAGCAGCACGCTCTCGAGTTCCACATGCATGCCACCGTCCCCGTTGGAGGCGAGCTCGGAGGTGGCACAGGAGATCCCGGCGGCGCCGAGGTCCTGGATGCCCTCGACCACGCGCGCGGCGTAGAGCTCGAGGCAGCACTCGATGAGGACCTTCTCCATGAACGGGTCCCCCACCTGCACGCTCGGGCGCTTCGAGGGCTTGTCCGCGTCGAAGGTCTCCGAAGCGAGGATCGACGCCCCGCCGATGCCGTCGCCGCCGGTGCGGGCGCCGAACAGGACCACCTTGTTGCCGACACCCTCGGCGTTCGCGAGGTGGATGTCCTCGTGCCGCAGCACACCGAGGCACAGGGCGTTGACGAGCGGGTTGCGCTGGTAGGAGGCGTCGAACTCAACCTCGCCGCCGATGTTCGGCAGACCGAGGCTGTTGCCGTACCCGCCGACGCCGGAGACCACACCGTGCACCACGCGCTGGGTGTCCGGATGGTCGATCGCGCCGAACCTGAGCTGGTCCATCACCGCGACCGGCCGGGCGCCCATCGAGATGATGTCCCGGACGATCCCGCCGACGCCGGTGGCCGCGCCCTGGTAGGGCTCCACGTAGCTGGGGTGGTTGTGCGACTCGACCTTGAACGTGACGGCCCAGCCGTCGCCGATGTCCACCACACCGGCGTTCTGGCCGATGCCCACGAGCAGGTGCTTGCGCATCTCCTCGGTGGTCTTGTCCCCGAACTGGGATAGGTGACGCTTGGAGGACTTGTAGGAGCAGTGCTCGGACCACATGACCGAGTACATCGCCAGCTCGGCGGCCGTGGGACGCCGGCCGAGGATGTCGCGGATCCGCGCGTACTCGTCGTCCTTCAGGCCGAGTGCGGCGTAGGGAAGTTCGACGTCGGGGGTGGCGGCGGCGTTCTCGACGGTGTCGGTGCTGCCGGCGGCGGGCGCGTTGGTCACGATGGTCCTTAGGAAGGCGCAGAGGGATCTGGGGCAAATCTACCCGGGCAGGAGCGTGTCAAGACGGTCGAGCACATAGGTCGGACGCTCCGCGGGCGACAGCGCCGCCGCCTCGGCCGCCGTGGAGTCTCCGGTGAGCACCAACGCCGAGGCCATTCCGCCGTCGACCGCCATCTTGATGTCCGTGGCGAGCCGGTCGCCGACCATCAGCGCCCGCTCCGGACGAACGTCCAGACCGGCCAGCGCAACCTCGACCATGGCCGGGTCGGGCTTGCCGAAGTGACGCTCGCAGGTCACTCCCGTGGTCGCCTCGATCGCGGCGACGATGCCGGCAGCGTCCGGCTCGCCCCGTCCGCCGGGGAACGGGCAGTACCGGTCCGGGTTCGTCGCCATCAGCCGGGCCCGCTTGTGGAACCAGATCGCGTCGAAGGCGATCTGCAACTTGGCGTAGTCGAACGTGCGGTCATAGCTGGCCAACACGATGTCGATCTCGGCCGGGTCCTCCGAGGTCGTGATGCCGGCGGCGTGCAGCGCGTCGACGACCGGTCGCTCGGCGATCGGGAAGACGACGGCGTCCGGTGCGTTCGCGCGTAGCCACCGGGTCGTCGTGACGACCGTGTTCGCTATCTCCTCGACCGGAGTCGGCAGGCCGAGGCGCTCGAGCTTCTCCGCGTAGGAGGTCGGGTCCTTCGTCGGGTTGTTGGACAGGAACCGCACGGGCAGGCCACGCTCGCGCAGGCCCTCCACGAGTTCCCTCGCGCCGGGCAGGAGCTCATCGCCGAGGTAGATGGTGCCGTCCATGTCGAAGACGTACGCGTCGTAGTGCTCGATCGGGCGGTCGTTGCGGTCGGCCTGCGGCACGTGCGCTCCTGAGTGGCATCGGGTTGGTGGCGGGAACCATCATGCCCGCGTCGGCGTGCACCTCAGAACCTGGGTCGTCCCGACGATCGCCGTCGGGGCGCTGCGGCGTGCGCTCGGGGTCGGGGAACCGACCGCCGGAGCGGTCCATGATCGCATCGAGGACGTGTCCCCTCACAGCCGCGAGCGCTGTCCCCGTGGTGCTGACCGGTCACGATGTCCGGCGGCGGCTCAGGCCCGGGCATCCTCGTCGGCGGAGTCCTGCCCATCGGCATCCGCGTCTTCGGAGGCAGCCAGACTCTCGGCGCCTTCTGATTCCTCGGCGCCCTCAGCCTCGTCGTCCTCTGCGTCGCCGTCAGCGGCGTCAACGTCCTCGCCGGACGGTGCGGACTCCTCGTCCGGCTGGGGCTCGGGAGTGGCGTCCACCTCGACGCCCTCGCGTACATGACGTCCCATCGTGACCACTTCCCTCCACATTCCGGTCCACGTCGGACCGGTGGGAAACCATCATCCGCTGCGACGGGGTTTCCGCAACCAGACGGCTGTGACGGACCCCACAGCCGCTCGGCGGACCAGGCCCCGCGCGCGTAGAGTTGGCGCCCGGCGGGAGGTACACAGATGAGCGCGTCACGACCGTGGCCGGGACCGGCTCCCGAGGCCCCGTTGGTACTGGGCGTCGAGCCGGACCAGGACCGTCACCTCGTGGTGCGCGCCGCGCGTGTCGCCGCCCGGATGGGCACCGGCGTCGTGTGCACCTGGGTGGACACCACCCACGTGCCGGTCGCGGAGAGTGTCGCCGGCATCGACGGAACGGTCCCGACCGCCCCACTGGATCCCGACAGCGTCGACGACGACGCCGGCGCCGAGGAGCCCGCCGCGATCCTGGTGGCCCGCCTCGCGGAGGTCCTCGACCCGCTGCACGTACCGTGGTGTTTCGCCTACCGGGTCGGCGAGGCCACTCGGGGCCTGACGGCGGAGGCGAAGGAACGAGATGCCGCGATGATCGTGGTCGGCGCCCGCCGGCCGGGGTTCGGCGGCTGGATGAACGAGATGATCGGCGGCTCCGTGGCGGGCCGTCTCGCGCATACCCAGGCGGTGCCGGTACTGGTGCTCCCGACGAAGCACGAGGGCGAGCTGATGGCCCGTTGAGCCGGCCGTTGCACGCCGACCCGCACTTCCTCGCTGTGGTGGCCCTGGGCGGCGCCGTCGGCACCCTTGCCCGCTACGGCCTGACCCACCTCATCCCCCGCGACGGCGGCCTGCCGGTCGCGACCGCCGTCGAGAATCTCGTCGGCGCGTTCGCGCTCGGCCTGCTGCTGGAGGCGCTGGTGCGCCGCGGTGCCGAGAACCGCACCCGTCGGCTGGTGCGCCTCGGGCTCGGCACCGGGGTGCTCGGGGGCTTCACCACGTTCTCCAGCCTCGCCCTGGAGGTCCAGCAGCTGCTCGCCGACGGCCAGGTCGCGCTCGGCCTCGCCTACGGGGTCGGCAGCGTGGTCCTCGGGTTCGCGACCTGCCTGCTCGGGGTGGCTCTGGCCGGTGCGCTGCATCGGCGCCGGACACCCGGCTCCGGGGCGGCTACATGAGCCCGGTCCTGCTGGCCGTCCTAGTCGGTGTGCTCGGCGGTATCGGAGCGGCCACCCGGTTCGCAGTGGACGGGATGATCCGCGGCCGGTGGTCGCGACTGCTGCCGGTCGCCACGATCACCATCAACGTGACCGGCTCGGCGCTGATCGGGGTGCTCGCCGGTGCGCTGGCCACGGGCGCGATCTCCGCCGACGTGTACGCGATCGCGGCCACCGGCTTCTGCGGTGGCTACACGACCTTCTCGACGGCGATGGTGGAGTCGGTCCGCCTGGTCGCCTCCGGCGACCTGCGCCGCGGCGTGGTGAACGCGTTCGGGACGCTCGCGGTCACCGTGATCGCGGCGACGCTCGGCCTCGTATTGGGGTTGCAGTTCGGGTCATGATGGGGAGATGAACTCTCCCGAGGAATCAACGGCAGATCATGATCGCGCAGAACAGAGCGGGCACGCCCCGCACCGCCGAGAGCCCCGCCCGCCGCATGGCGACCCGCGGCTGCCGATCGAGGCGGCTCGCGACGCGCTCACCGTCAAGCGGGTGTTCGGAGACGCCTACGTGGCCGACGGCGTCACGGTGATCCCGGTCGCCAAGGTCTACGGCGGCTCCGGGATGGGCTACGGGGACGGCACCGGCCAGGGTCCTGCCGGCGAGGGCGCTCCGCATGCCGAGGGATCCGGAGGGGGCGGCGGCTTCGGCGTGATCGCCCGCCCGGCCGGTGCCTATGTGATCCGCGACAGCAAGGTGTCCTGGCAGCCCGCGGTCGACGTGAACCGGGCCATCCTCGGTGGGCAGATCCTCGGCGGCATCGTCGCGGTCTCGGTCGCCTGTGTGCTGCGGGCGCGCCTGCGCCGCCGCCGGTAGCGCCGCGCATGGCTACCTTCTACGACACAATCGAGCCTCAACTCCTCCGGTTCATCGAGCGCCAGCAGATGTTCTTCGTCGGCACGGCGGCTGCAGACGGACGGGTGAACGTCTCCCCCAAGGGCCTTGACACCTTCCGGGTCCTCGGGCCGAACCGGGTCGCCTGGCTGAATGGCACCGGGTCCGGGAACGAGACGGCCGCACATACCGCGATCGACCCTCGCATCACAGTCATGTTCTGCGCGTTCGAGGGCAAGCCGTGGATCCTGCGGCTCTACGGGCGCGCGCGAATGGTGCAACCGGGCGATCCGGACTGGGAGGAGCTCACCGGCCTGTTTCCGCCGTTGCTCGGCGCCCGGCAGGTGTACGACATCGAGGTGGATGAGTGCCAGACCTCCTGCGGCTTCGGTGTGCCCCTGTACGAGCACGTCGGCCAGCGGGACCTGATGCACTCGTGGGCGGACCGGCGCGGCCCGGACGGCCTGGCGCGCTACCAGCGGGAGAAGAACGCCCGCTCGATCGACGGCTTCGACGCGCACCTGCCCGAGTCCCTGCTGGAGGCGTGAGAACAACCCACACCCGCCCGTCGGGTCCGCGTCAGCGTACGAGTGCCGCGTAGACCTCCTGGTACCGCCGGGCGCGGTCGTCGTAGTAGCCGCGCCGGGCCGGCACCGGCGCGAACGTGGCGCCGACGTCCGGCTCGGCACGGGGCACGTCCGGTGCGAGGGACTCCAGCGCGATCAGGGCGGTCCCGCGCAGGGTGGTGCGCTTGTTCGTGACGTGCCGGACGTCCGCGTCGAGCGCGTCCGCGACCACCTGGAGCCACGGCGTCAGGTCCGCGGCCACCCGGCCGGCGGCACGGATCTCGCGGGCGTGGCCCCCTGCCGCGCCGGCGAGTTCGTCGGCGACCCGGGCGTAGCTCAGCGCGACGCCTTCCATCGCGCCGCGGTAGATCAGGTCGGCGGTGGCCGCGGCGCCGACGTCCGTGATGGTCGCCCGGGCCTGCGCGGCCCAGCCGGTGCTGCGTTCCCCGCTGAGGTACGGGAGCACCGTCGGCGTGGCCGGGTCGGGATCGGCGGTGAGGGTGGCCCGGAGGTCCTCGGGCGCGCGCAGCGTGGCGTCGAGCCAGGTCACCACGCGGCCCACGTCGTTGAGCGCGCCGCCGAGCAGACTGCGGCGGGCATCGACCCGGTAGCACCACAGCCCGCTGGAGATCGTCTCGGGGATCTGGTGCAGGAGCACCCGCATCGCTCCGCTGGTGGCGGCGGCGAGCGCGACGGTTCCCTCCGCCGTCGCCCCCACCCCGACGTTGGAGGCGAACCCGTCCGCGATCACCGGGTACCAGGCCGCACCGGCGAGCGCCGGCCAACGCTGCGCGACCCGGGCGGGCACCTCACGGACCGGGTCGTCCGGGTCGTGGATCGGCGAGAGCTGACCGACGTCGATGCCCGAGATCGCCACCAGCTGCTCGTCCCAGGCGCCGGTGCGCCGGTCGAGCAGACCGGTCCAGGCGGCCGCGGCGGTGCCGATCACCGCGGTGCCGATGATCCGCAGGTGGATGTACTCGCCGAGGGACATCCAGCGGTCGACGGCGTTGAACCTCGCCGGGTCGGTGGCGGCCAGCCAGCGCAGCCGGGCCGGAAGGTAGCTGCTGTGGATCCGGGTGCCTGTGCGTTGCAGGACGTCCTGCTCGTCGAGTTCGGTGCGCAGGGTGCGCACCTGCTCGGTGCAGCGGGAGTCGGCGTAGGTGTAGCAGGGCGTGACGGCGCGGCCACCGGCGTCGACGCCGACGAGCGAGGCGGAGAACGTGTCGATCGCGACGCCGCCGATCCGCCCCTTCAGGTCCGGCGTCGCGAGCAGGTCGAGGATCTGCTCGATCTCACCGACGACGGCGTCCGCATCGATCTCGCTGGTGCCATCGCCTGCCGTGGTGAACGCGTGCGGGATCTTCGCCTTCGGTCCCTCGAGCGGACGGGCGGCGGCGTCATAGAGCCCACCGCGGGAAGCCGTGGATCCGACGTCGAGTCCGAGGACGAGCGGGTCGATCGCTTCCGATGGGCTGATCTTGTGCTGGGTCGACGCCATCGTCCGCTCTCCTTGCCGTCCGGAGGTGCCGACGCTAGCGCACGCCGACGGGCAGGGGCAGCCGCGACAGCATCGGTGCGATCCGGTCCGCCATCAGGCGGTAGCCCTCGCCGTCGGGGTGAAGGTCGTCCGGGAGCAGGTGGACGTCCTCGGTGCCGATCACCGTCGGACCCTCGAACAGGTGCAGGTTCGCGTCCTCGCCCTGCAGTTCGGTGACGGCGGCGCGCACCGCCGAGCGGACCGCCTCCAGAGTCAGGCCGGCGGTGTTCGGGGTCTCCTCGCGGGGCGGGCTGACGATGGGGGTGAGGACGGCGATCGCGGCGTCGGGGTGGGCCTCGCGGACCCGCTCGACGAATTCCGAGACCTGGGGCGCGAGGGAGCGTTCGTTGAAGCTGCCGTTGCCCTGGATGTTGATGCCCAGGCACAACGAGATGACATCGGCCGGCACGGCGGCGATCGTGCGGGCCGCGATCGGGTCGAGGTGGCACTGGCCCGAGAAGCCCAGGCAGGTCAGGTCCCAGCCGAGGCGGCGCGCCACCAGCGCGGGCCAGGTCTCGCTCGGCCCGTACGCGGCCTGCGCCTGCGTGATCGAGCTGCCGTAGGTGGTCCAGCGCAGTGCCGGCGCCGGGGCCTCGACCAGGCCGGCGTCGGAGAGGACGAGGTCCCCCACCTGGATGATGCCGCCCTGCGGTAGCCACACCTCGACGTCGTGGGTCCCCTCGGGCAGCGGCACCTGCACCTCGTGGGCGCCCGGTTCGACCGGCAGTCGGGCCACCCGCTCGCCGTCGACGAGCACGTCGACGGGGAGCGCAGGCTCGTCGGCGCGGATCCGGAGCCCGACGGCGCTGGCATCGGTGCGCAGTTCGGCCCGCACCCCGGCGGCCATCAGGGCCGTGTTGATCAGACCGGGGGCATGCGCCCGGGCCGCCCGGCCAGGCAGCAGCCGCCACGGCTGCCAGAGACCGTCGGCGGTAGCCACCCAATCGACGGCTCCCCGCCAGATCGGGCTCTCGGTGGACGGGGTCAAACTGACATCCTCAGCAGTCACGGCGCAGAGCCTAGTCCCATTCAATCCCGTGGCCGCGCGCCGCCCGGATCGTGACTCGTGCCGTCGGCCAGGCGGCGGGCGAAGTTGCCGAGGGCGAAGTCCCGCAGCTCGGCGTCCCCGGCCAGCTCCGCCGCGGCCGCGACCTGGAGGGACAGCGTGGCGCGGTGGTGCATGGCCCGGTCCAGCACCTCGGGCTCAACGATCTCGGCGACCTGCGCGGCGCCGAACTGTCCGATCAGGGGGGCCAGGTCGATCGCCGCGTCCGCCCAGGCCGCGTGGTCGAAGTCGATCATCCCGGTGACCCGACCATTGGACCAGAGCAGGTTGTGCATGCCGAAGTCGCCGTGCACGAACACCGGCGGCACGCCGGCCTCGACGGCGATGACCCGTTCGGTGAGCGCGACCGCCTCGGCCGCGACCGCCGTCGGGAGCCGTGGCGCGAGGAACTCGGCCACCACCCGCGGCCACCGCGGACCACCGCACCAGGCCCGTGCGCCCGGGAGTCCGGCGTCGCCCGGGACGACGCGGCGCAACCCGTCGAGCAGCGCCACGAGCGGTTCGCGAACCTCGGGCCAGAGCGCCTCGGAGGAGGTCCCCGGGACGAACGTGGTCAGGATCCCGGCCGCGCCGTCCAGGCGCACGATCTCGCCGAGCGGGCACGGGGTGGTCACCGGTAGGCCGAGGTCGGCGACCACCTGCAGTGTGCGCACCTCGCGTTCGGTGCGTTCGATCGCGTCGGCGCCGAACGCCACCCGGGCGACCACGGTCTGCTCGAGGACGGCGATCCGGTGGAACGCGCCGTGTGCGAGACGGGCCCGGGACCAGTCGTGCCCTGGCCAGGCGCGGGCCGCCCAGTCGCGGACGTCCGGCGGCGCGGCCACGGGCTCAACCCTCCTGGAACGCCGCGATGCGCCGCACCGCCTCGGCGACGGCGTCCGGTCCGGCCGCGAAGGACAGGCGCACGTACTCGTGACCGTGGATCGGGTCGAAGTCGCTGCCCGGCACCGCGGCCACCCCGGCCTCTTCCAGCAGGGCGCGGCACCACGCGGTCGAATCGGCGTGGTTGCCGAGCCTGCTCCCGAGGCCGGCGTAGAGGTAGAACGCGCCGTCGGCAGGGGCGATCGGCCCCCAGCCCAGCCGTGGGACCTCGCCGAGCAGCACCTCGCGGGTGCGGGCGAAGGACGCGACCCGATCGTCCGCCTCCGCGTAGGAACGGTCGGTGAACGCCCCGACGGCGGCCCGCTGGGCGGGCGTGGGTGGGCACAGCGCGACGTTCCCGGCCAGGGCGTCGACGGCGGTGCGTAGGTCCTCGGGCACGAGGGCCCAGCCGAGCCGCCAGCCGGTCATGCCCCAGTACTTGGAGAACGAGGAGATGACGATGCCCGACCGATCGAGCTCCCAGGCGCTGACGCCGTGGGCGTCGGGGTGGGCCGGATCGGCGGGGTAGGTGATGCCGTGGTAGATCTCGTCGCTGATCAGGCGGACGTCGTTGGCCCGGCACCATTGCGTCAATGCCGTGAGCTCCGTCCGGCTGACCATGGTGCCGGTCGGGTTCGCCGGCGAGGCGAGGATCAGGCCGTCGAGGCGCCCGTGCGTGCGTGCGGCTTCCTCGAGCAGTTCGGGCGTGGGCTGGAAGCGCTGCTCGGGACCGCACTCGATCTGGACCACCTCGCAGCCGAGGGCGGACAGGATGTTGCGGTAGGCGGGGTAGCCGGGGCTGGCCAGGGCGACCCGGTCGCCGGGGTCGAACGCGGCCAGGAACGCGAGCACGAACGCCCCCGAGGAGCCGGTGGTGATCGCGACGTCGTCGCCGGTGACGTCGAGGTCGTACCAGCGCCGGTAGTGCCCGGCGACGGCGTCCCGCAGCTCGCGGAGGCCGAGCGCGCTGGTGTAGCCGAGGTCGGAGCCGTTGCTGAACGCCGCCACGGCGCGGGCGTTCACGTCGGCGGGCGCGCCCCCGCTCGGTTCCCCCGCGCACAGCGAGATGACGTCGCGGCCGGTGGCACGCAACTGGGCGACCCGGTCCAGGATGCTCATCACCTCGAAGGGTGGGACCGCGGCGCGCTTCGAGACCTTCATCGGATCACCTCCGCGGCCACGATCCCACACCGGCGCACACCCGGAGCGCCCGGTCCCAACGCCCGGCACCGGCGCGAGCGCGCTCAGGCGGCGTCGAGGCGAGCCCGGAGCTCGGTCGGGATCTCCACCGTCAGCGCTCCGAGTGCCTCCTGGAGCTGCGCCAGGCTGCTCGCGCCGAACACCGGAAGCTGCGGCACGTCGCCGCCGAGCAGCCACGCCAGGACCACCTGGTTCCGGGTCGCTCCGAGCTCCTCGGCCACCTGGTCCAGGACCGCCAGACGCGACGGCGTCGCCGCGTGGTCGAGTTCCGGGCGAAGCGGCTTCGCGGGGTTCGCGTAGACACCCTGGGACTGCGGTGCGTACGCCACGATCGTCACATCCCGATGGGCAGCGACGTAGTCGAGCAGCTCGCCGTTCACGAAGTTGCTGGCGCGCGAACCGGGACGCGGCTGGAGGTACGTGCTCTCCTGCTGGATGACACCGAACGCGGGGACGCCGGTGCGCTGGGCTTCGGCGCGCGCCTGCGCGAACCGCCAGGTCGTCGTGTTGCTCATCCCGCCGACGCCGATGGTCCCCGCCTTCGCGAGCTCGCCGAACGTGCCGGCGATCTCCTCGATCGCAAGCTCACGGTCGTCGACGTGCGCGTAGTAGACATCGAGCCGCTCCACGCCGAGCGTCCGCAGGCTCTGCTCGGCCTCGCGCCGCACGAGCGACGCCTCGAGCCCTTGGTAGTTCGTCGGCGGCGTTACCGAGAGCGGCAGCGCCGGGTCCTTCTTCGCGGCGCCCACCTTCGTGGCGATCGTCATCTCGTCGCGCACACCACGGGCGGCGAGCCAGCGACCGAGGACCTCCTCGCTGTCGCGTCCGTGCCCGTCGAGCCACGCGTTGTAGTTGTTGGCGGTGTCCAGGAAGCGACCGCCGGCCTCGTAGTAGGCGTCCAGGATCGCGAACGACGTGTCCGGGTCCGTCCGCGTACCCATGAACATCGTGCCGAGGCACAGGGCGCTGACGGACAGGTTGGTGTCGCCGCTGGTGAGGGTGAACTCGTGCATGGGGATGTCCTCTCGTTTCGGAGTCTCCACGCTACGGCCGGGACGGCCCGGTGATACGGTCCGAATCGATGGGTGAAATCCAGACCGATCTGGCGTGGGAGACGCTTCTCGACCTCGAGCGCGAGAGCGGTCCCCTGCATGTGCGCCTGACGACGGCGATCCGCACCGTGGTCACGTCCGGCGTCATCCCCGACGGCGCCGCCCTGCCGCCGAGTCGTGCGCTCGCGCGTGACCTCGGCTGCTCCCGCTGGGCCGTCACGGAGGCGTACGCGCAACTCGCGATGGAGGGGTACCTCACGTCACGATCCGGTTCCGTGACGCGCGTTCGTTCCGGCGTCGCCGCCGCGGCCCCGGCTGGCACGAGGAGCCACGTCCACGACGGCGCCGCTCGCCTCCCGTACGACCTCGCCCCGGGAGTGGCGGACGTTCGCGCCTTTCCTCGCAGCCGCTGGGTCGAAGCGACGCGGCGGATGCTCGCCGAGTTGCCCGCGACCGACCTCGCCAGCGCGATCCCGGGCGGGCACCCGCGCGCTCGCCACGTGCTCGCGGCCTACCTGCGCCGCTCCCGCACGGTCGACACCACCGCGGCCACGCTGGTCGTCACCACGGGCGCGGGCAGCGCCATGGAATGGCTCGCGCCGCGCCTCGCTGCGGCCGGACACCGGCGGATCGCCATCGAGGAGCCGAGTTGGCCCGTGCTGCCGGATCTCGCCCGGCGAGCGGGTCTGGCCACGGTGCCGATAGCCGTCGACTCGGACGGGCTTGCGGTCGACCGCCTCCAGCAGCTCCACGACGTGCGCGCCGTCCTGCTCACCCCCGCCCATCAGTTCCCGACCGGCGTCGCCATGTCGCCGTCCAGACGTGCGGAGGTGACGGCATGGGCCCGCGAGCGCAACGGCATCGTCGTGGAGGACGACTACGACGCCGAGTTCCGCTACGACCGCAAGCCCTCCGCAGCGCTCCAGGCGCTCGACCCGGCTCACGTCGTGCTCCTCGGGTCGCTGTCGAAGTCGCTGTCGTCGGCCGTCGGGCTGGGGTGGCTGGTGGGCCCGCCGGCCCTGGTCGATGACGTCACCGCCCCTGGCGGCGCGCCGCTCACGCCGGGGGTGCTCACTCAACTCACCGTCGCCGAGATGATCGAACGGGGCTGGTACGAACGTCACCTCCGGGCCGTCCGCACGGGGCTGCGGCGTCGGCGAGACGCCTTCGTCGACGCACTCGCGCGCCACCTTCCGGGCTGCTCCGTGACCGGGCTCGCCGCGGGCATGCACCTCGTGCTCGAGCTGCCGCCCGGGGTCGTGGCGGACGACGTCGTCACTCGCGCCGGTGCCCGCGGCGTCGCCGTCGTCTCGCTCGGCCGGTATCAGCGGGTTCCCGCGGCGCCCGACGACCACGGCGAACCCCCGCCCCAGGCGCTCGTGCTGGGTTACGGCAACCTCGCCGACGCGCGGGTGGACGACGCTGTCGGGCGCCTCGCCGCGGTGATCGCGCGGCGGGAGTGACACCCGCCGCGGGCCGGGTCGACCGCGTTCACCGCCTCAGAACAGCGCCAGCTGCTCCTGCCCACCGCCGGGCTCAAGCGTCGGGACCGAGGCGGCACCGCCGTCGGGCATGGTCCCGCGCAGCGGGAATTGGCGGTTCTCCCGGGAGACGAACCCGTGCCGCCGCCGGGTGGCGCGAAGCCGCCCGGTGAGCCACTCGCGGTACTCGACGGAGACGTACGACCCGCCGTCGTACAGGGTGCGGTACCGGGGCACGAGCTCGGGGTGGTCGCGGCCGAGCCAGGCTAGGAACCACTCACGGGCACCGGGGCGCAGGTGCAGGGCACCGGCCGTGATCCAGGTGGCGCCGGCCTCGGCGACGGCGCCGAACAGCGCGTCCAGGTGGGCATCGGAGTCGGTCAGCCAGGGCAGGATCGGCATCGCCATCACGGTGCAGTCGAGCCCGGCACCCGTGATGGCGCGGACCAGATCGAGACGGGCCTTCGGGGTCGGGGTGCCGGGCTCGACGCGCTGCTGCAGGTCGGGGTCGACGAACGCCAGGGAGACCCCGAGGCCGACCTCGACCCGCTCGGCGGCGGCGACCAGCAGCGGCAGGTCGCGCTTGAGCAGCGGGCCCTTGGTCAGGACGGAGAACGGGGTGCCGGAACCGGCGAGCGCCTCGATCACGCCGGGCATCAGCCGGTAGCGACCCTCCGCGCGCATGTATGGGTCCGAGTTGGTGCCCAACGCCACGTGCTCACGCTTCCAGGAGGGCCGGGCCAGTTCCTTGCGGAGCACCTCGACGAGGTTCGTCTTGACGATGATCTGGGTGTCGAAGTCGTTGCCGGAGTCCAGGTCGAGGTACTCGTGGGTCTTGCGGGCGAAACAGTAGGTGCACCGGTGCAGGCAACCTCGGGTTGGGTTGATCGTCCACCCGAACGGCATCTCGGAGTTGCCCGGCACCTTGTTCAGGGCGCTGCGGCAGAGCACCTCGTGGAAGGTGACCCCGGCGAACTCGGGCGTGCAGACGCTGCGCACCAGGCCCTTGAGCGGCAGCAGCGCCGTGTCATCGGTGGTCGTGAGTTCCCGCGCTTCCCATCGCATCTCCCCATTCGAACATACATTCGAACGCTGGTCGACGGCATGACACGCGGGCCGTCACGGTTGCGCGGTCAGGACGATCTCGTGGAGGATCTCGCGGACCTGCTCCGGTTGCTCGACCCACGGCAGATGACCGGCGTCGGAGACGATGCGCTTTCGCGGCCGGTGGGCGTAGCCGGCCAGCGCCACGACGTTCTCGGCGGGCCGCGGGTCCGCCGTGCCGTGGACGAACGCGATCGCGCAGCGGGCCGCGGCAGCCCAAGCGATTTGGTCCGCGTCGCCGAAAGCCATCAGGCTCCGGTTCGCGGCGTGGTTGATCTGATGCGGCGCCTCGGCCATCCCCCGCGCCAGGTCGTAGCCGGCGACCGGGTCGGCGTAGTCGCTGGCCCACTGGATCCGGCGCCACTCGGTCTCCTCGGCGCGGGTGCGCTCGCGTCCGTCGAGGGCGGCGAACCGCTCGGCCCAGGGCGCCCGGCGACGCGCCGCCTCGGCCCGCGACGCCGTCCGCCAGTCACCGATGCCGGTGCCGTCGAGGTAGCCCAGGCCCGCCACCCGGTCCGGGTGCGTGCCGGCGTACGCGAGCGCGAGCGTCGCGCCGAACGAGTGCCCCAAGACCACCACCCGCTCATGCCCGAACGCGATCCGCAACTCCTCGAGGTCGGCGACGAACCGCTCCATCGTCAGTTCCTCCGACGCCGAGGAGCGACCGCAGCCGCGCTGGTCGTAACGGTGCACCGTGCTCAGGTCGGCGAGCAGTGCGCCCAGCGGTTCGAGGTAGTCCCACAGCCCGGGGCCGCCGTGCACGAGGATCACGGCGGGGCGGTTGGCGTCCAACTCGGGACCTGGCACGGTCCACGTGGCCAGTTGCGCGCCGTCGGTCAGTTCCACGAACTCCACGACGCGCAGGCTACCCGCCGAGCTCACGCCGGGCGGTACTCCTCGTCGGCGGCGTGCTCGAGCCACACTGTGGTCTGCGCGGACCCGCAGCATCTGGCCGGTCCGGTGCGGTGCGGTTCGGGTCGATGGGACGGCGGAAGGCCCCTAGCCTCGTGCATGGTCGGGCGATGGGCCCGGAACCGACACCCGCGACTCATAGGGGAACCCCGATGGACAGCTTCGACGACCCGATCCTGACCGGCCTGAGCGCGTATCTCGGCGCCGACGCCGCCGAAGCGCTGCTGGACCGGATCAACAACTTCTCGAACCAGCCCAATGCCATCAAGGGCATGGCCAAGTCCGCCGGCGACCCGCCCGCCGAGCGGGCGGCGCTGGCGCTGGTGGAGGACGCCGGGCTCGCCGTGGCCCTGGGCCTGGCCCCGTCCCCCGACGTTGAGATCAGGTACCTGACGTCCCAGCCCCAGGAGTTCTGGGGGTTGTTGACGCTCGCCGCCCGCGTCGACGTCGGCGTCGTGGACCGCGTGGCCGGCCTTCTCGACGACGATGCGAACGTCGCGAGGAAACTTGCCACAATCCGTCGCGCCGCGGCCAAGCATGCGGCCGACCTCGCGAAGCCGTCCGCTCCTGCGGCGCCCGGCCCCGACCTCCCGCAGAAGGTCTCTGAGGTCAAGCGGTGGCTGGCCGCACACCCGGACGTCGACCCCACCGACCTCGCCCTGCATCCGGACCAGAAGGCGGCGGGCCGTAACGCCGCGATCCGTGCCCTTGGCACGATCGCCACCCCGCAGGCGCTGACCGTGCTCGGGCAGTACGCGCAGGAGAGTTATCCCGACGCCGTGCTCGGCGAGCTGCACAAGGCGTGGGGCAACTTCGACCGCCGCGAGTTCGCGGCCACCATGTTCCGCCAGTCGCCGTACACGCTCGACCTCGGCGTGGCCCCCTCGATCGAGGGCATCGGCGCCGTACCCGACCTGACCAGCCTGGACGTGGTCCTCACCGACGGCGCCGACCTGTCTCCGTTGGCCGAGTGCACCGCCCTGCGCACGCTCCGGGTGGGCGCCGAGGGAGCGCCCGGCCTGCTCGGGGTCGAACCGATCCTCGGCCTGCCCGAGCTGACCGAACTGCATCTGACCCGGATCACCCGCAACGCGGACCTGACCCCCCTCGTCGGTCTGGCCGTGCGGCGGATGCGACTCGACCTGGACGGCGCCGATGGCTCGTTCCTGTTACGGATGCCAGGCCTGGAGCGCCTGCGCTTGTCCGGCGGCTCCACCGCGGAGGACCCGACCACCATCACGGACGTCGAGGCACGTCCGGCGCACCCGGACCTGGCCGGCGTCGTCCTCGCACTGGTCCGCAAGGGCGTCCGGGTAGCGGTCTACCGGCATCAGCGCTCCTGGGTCACCGGGCTCATCGATGCGGCCGAGGCCGACCCGGACATCTTCACGGTCGAGCTGAGCGGCACGATCGCCCTCACCAACGACGAGTCGGAACTGGAGCGCATTCGCAAGCGTCTCTTCGCGAACCTGCTGCCCTGAAGGAATCACCCCAACGAGAAGGAAGCCACCATGCACACCCGCACCCTCGGACCGGACCTGCAGGTCTCCGCGATCGGCCTCGGCGCCATGGGCATGTCCCAGAGCTACGGGCCCAACCCCGGCAGCCGCGACGACATGATCGGCGTGCTGCGCGGCGCCGTCGAGCGGGGCGTCACGTTCATCGACACCGCGGAGGTCTACGGCCCCTACGTGAACGAGGAGCTCGTCGGCGAAGCCCTCGAGCCGATCCGCGGCGACGTCGTCATCGCCACCAAGTTCGGCTGGAACATCGTCGACGGCACGTCGTCCGGTGTCGACAGTCGCCCGGAGCAGATCCGCCGGGTCGCCGACGCGTCACTGAAGCGGCTGCGCACCGACGTCATCGACCTCTTCTACCAGCACCGGGTGGACCCGAACGTCCCGATCGAGGACGTCGCGGGCACCGTCGCCGAACTCGTCCAGGCCGGCAAGGTCCGGCACTTCGGCCTCTCCGAGGCGGGGGCCGGCACGATCCGCCGCGCCCACGCCGTGCACCCGGTCACCGCCGTGCAGAGCGAGTACTCACTGTGGACCCGCGACCCCGAGCCCGAGGTGCTGCCCACGCTCGCCGAGCTCGGCATCGGGTTCGTCCCGTTCAGCCCGCTCGGCAAGGGCTTCCTCACCGGCACCGTGGACACATCCACCAGCTTCGCCGAGGGCGACATCCGCAACCGCGTGCCCCGGTTCGAGGCCGGCAACCTGGCCGCGAACGCCGCGATCGTTGACCACGTCCGGACGCTGGCGGCGGCCAAGGGCGTGAGCCCCGGTCAGATCGCGCTGGCATGGCTGCTCGCGAAGCAGCCCTGGATCGTCCCGATCCCGGGCACCCGGCGGATCGCTCGCGTAGAGGAGAACGCCGCCGCGACCGCCGTCGGCCTGTCCGCGGACGAGGTCGCCGATCTCGACGCCCTCACGGACCGCATCCCGGTCAGCGGCAACCGCTACAACGACGCCGGCATGGCCATGGTCGGCATCTGACGGGCGGCACAGGACCGCCGGGCGCGACCTCCACCGCGCCCGGCGGTGACGTTCAGCGCCAGCCCAGCCCGGGTGCGACGTGCGTGAGCACCGACTCCAGGACGTGCGCGTTGTAGTCGACGCCGAGCTGGTTCGGGACCGTCAGCAGCACCGTGTCGGCCGCTGCGATCGCCTCGTCACCCCGGAGCTGCCCGACGAGCGCCTCGGGTTCGTCGGCGTACGAGCGGCCGAACACGGCCCGGGTGCCGTCGATCTGGCTGAACTGATCGGCCCGGTCGCCACTGCCGAGGAAGTAGCTGCGGTCACGGTCGTCAACGATCGGGAAGATCGACCGCGACACCGACACACGCGGTTCGAAGCCGTGGTCGTGCTCGGCCCACTCCGCGCGGTAGGCATCGATCTGTTTGCGCTGCTGCACGTGGAAGGGCTCGCCCGACTCGTCGAACTTGAGCGTCGACGACATCAGGTTCATGCCCTGCTGTGCGGTCCAGCGTGCCGTCGCATCCGAACCCGCACCCCACCAGATGCGCCGCCGCAGGCCCTCGGAGTACGGCTCGATCCGGAGCAGACCGGGCGGGTTCGGGAACATCGGCCGCGGGTTCGGCTCGGCGAACTGCTCGCCGGCGAGCACCGTCAGCGCCAGCTCGGTGTGCCGGCGCGCCATGTCGGCGTCCGTCTCACCCTCGTCGGGCGCGAAGCCGAAGTGGCGCCATCCGTCGACGACCTGCTCCGGTGAACCCCTGGAGATCCCGAGCTGGAGCCGGCCGCCGGCGATGAGATCCGCGGCACCGGCGTCCTCGGCGAAGGTCAGCGGGTTCACGTAGCGCATGTCGATCACGCCGGTGCCGATCTCGATCCGGCTCGTCCTGGCTCCGGCCGCCGCCAGAAGCGGGAACGGCGAGCCGAGCTGCCGAGCGAAGTGGTGCACGCGGAAGTAGGCGCCGTCCGCGCCGAGCTCCTCCGCGGCAACCGTGAGGTCGATGCTCTGCAGCAGCGCGTCAGCGGCGGTCCGGACGGCCGAGGTGGGATGCGGGGTCCAATGCCCGAAGGACAGGAAGCCGACATTCTTGCGGGAGCTCATCGCCAGTCAACCTCGCACCGATCGGCGGTATTCCTCGCCTCCGCTCAGGCGTGCGCCGCCTCCTCGGCGTCCACGGCCGCCTTCCATTCGCGCTTGGCAGCCCGCCACCCCTCGTCGTCCAGGCCTCGGCGCCAGTATCCCGAGATGGACAGGCCCTCGGCCGGCAGGCGCCGCTCGAAGCGGAGGTGCGAGCGAATCTCGCGGACCACGTCCGCGTCCCCGTGCACGAAGGCCTGCACCCGGCCCGGCAGGAACTCCAGCTCCCGCACGGCCTCCACCAGTTCCACCCCCGGTGGGCGCGGCGAGGTCTCCCGGTGGATCCACCGCACCTGCGCCTGAGCGGCCGTCAGCAGGGGCTGCTCCTCGGCCGGGTCGGAGACTTCGATGAACGCGCGCACCGGGACGTCGGTCGGCATCGCCTCCAGGGCGGCCGCGATCGCGGGCAGCGCGCTCTCGTCGCCCATCAACAGGTGCCAGTCCGCCGTGGGATCCGGCGCGTACCCGCCGCCGGGACCTCGGAACTGCACCTGGTCCCCCGGCTCGACCAGGACCGACCACGGCCCGGCGATCCCCTCGTCGCCGTGGACCACGAAGTCCAGGGTCATCCGGCCGGTCTGGGCGTCCCACGCGCGGATCGTATAGGTGCGCAGTACCGGCCACTGCTCGGCGGGAAGGGTCCCCTTGAGCTCGTCCAGGTCGAACGGCTCGCTCACCCCGGAGCCCGGCCGCGGCAGCACCAGTTTCACGTATGCGTCGGTCAACCCACTGAACTCGATCGGCAGCGGCTGCCCCCCGAGGCCGGACAGCACCACCCGCCGCATGTGTGGGGTGACGTTCTCGGCGGAGACCACCTCGGCCCGGATCGCGGACGCTCCGCGGCGGCTCGGCTCAGGCTGGGACATGACCAACTCCTTGACTTTGACTAAGGCCACCCTAACCCGGTCTTGGAGGGCGGGTGGTGGCGCCTGCGTCACACTGATCCGATGGAGCATGCCGCCGACCCGCTGGAACCGGTCGCGGGCATCATCGTGCTCACCTCCCGCACCATGCACACGACCACCACGGTGCTGCACGACGGGCACGACGCCGTCCTCGTCGACCCGGCCTGGCACGCCGACGAACTCGACGCGATCGCCGACCTCCTCGCCGCGCGATCGCTGCGCGTGGTCCTCGGCTGGTCCACCCATGCCCACCACGACCACCTGCTCTGGCACGAGCGTTTCGGAACCGGTCCGCGACTTGCCACGACCGCGGCGGCGAGTTCCGCCGTCGGGCATATCGACGAGGTACGCGCCGCACTGACGGCGGACCTGCGGCCGCTCGCGGGCCAGGTCACGGCGTTCGACGGCGGGGCGTTGCCCTGGGCAGGAGGCGTCGCCGCGGTCGTCGTGCACGATGCGCACGCGCCGGGGCACGGGGCGCTCTGGGTGCCCGGGGTGGACGTCCTGATCGCCGGGGACATGCTCTCCGACCTCGAGATCCCCCTGGCCGGCGAGACTGGGCTCGAGGCGTACGCACGCGGGCTGGACCGGCTCGCGCCGTACGTCGAGAAGGCGGCGGTGCTCATCCCGGGGCACGGGCATCCGGCCCTGGCCGGTACCGCCGACTCCCCCACGGCCCGGCTGCGCGCGGACCGCGCCTACCTGGACGAGCTGGCCGGGCCGGCCGAGGACGGTGGCGACGACGACCCGCGCCTGGCCGCCGGTCCCCCCTGGCTGCGCGAGGAGCACGAGGCCAACCGACGAGCCACCCGGGCGTCACGAGCGGACGTGGGTGGCGCCGGGCCACCGACCACGTCGTGAAGCCCTCGAGTCAATCAGATCAAACTGACTGACTCGAGGGCTTGGCGACTGGGTCGGCGCGCGGGGGCGGAGCGTTTGCTGCCCGGGCGTCGCCGGACCGCGCGATCGGGACCCCGGTCAGGCGTTGACCTTGGTCTTGCGCTCCGCCTTCTCCTTGGCTCGGAGCGCCTTCTCCGTGACGGGCTCGTTGCCGCTCGCCCGCTGCTCACGCTTGTACTCGCGTGCCTCGGCCTGGCGCTCGGCCTCGACGCCCGTCCCGATGGTGGCGCCGATGTGCTTGTCGGTGTAGCCGAACGCCTCCACCAGGTCGCCGGCGTGCACCCGCAGACGGGGTAGCAGGCGGTTGATGTAGGAGGTCACGGTCGCGGCCCGCTGGGTGGAGATCCGGCCGTGGATCAGGTACCAGGAGAGGTTCTTCTCGATGGTCACCAGCCCGAACAGGTCCCGCAGCCAGGTCAGCACCTGGCGGGTGTCCGGGTCCTCGATCCGGGCGAGCGCCTCGGTGAACGCCTCCCACTGCAGCAGCTCGCCGTGGGCGCGGGCCGCCTCGATGAGCTCGTGCTGGTTGTCGTTGAACAGTTCGGCGCCGACCTCGGGCGAGGCACCCTTGGCAGCCCGGAGCGAGGTCGCGATGCCCTCGATCATGGTCTCGACGCGGTCCTCGAGGAGCTCGCGCTGGGCCTCGGGATCGCGGAGCTCACCCGCCGAACGGGCCTTGGAGCCCCAGTCCTGGATGGACTGCGCGGCGCGGCGCAACGGGGTGCGGTGCAGGGTCATGTCCACCGCCCGGTCGGCCACGTATCGCACCGCTCCCGCGACATCCATCTTCGCCATGGACCGGCCGTAGTCGGTGAGCAGGCGCTTGCCGACGAGCTGCAGCAGCACCGTGTTGTCGCCCTCGAACGTGGTGTACACGTCCATGTCCTGGTGCAGGCCGACCAGCTTGTTCTCGGCCATGTACCCGGCGCCACCGGAGGCCTCGCGAGCGGTCTGGATGGTCTCCATCGCGAGCCAGGTGCTCAGCGGCTTCGACGCGGCGGCGAGGGTCTCGAGGTCCTGTCGGTCGGAGTCGGTGTCGAACTCCCCGGAGAACACCTCGTGGAAGCGTTGCAGCAGCTGGTTGTGGGTGAACTGGGCCGCGTAGGTGCGGGCCAGCAGCGGCAGCAGCCGGCGCTGGTGCTGCTGGTAGTCCATGATCACGGTCTCGACCGTGTCATCGGCGCCGGTGAACTGGCGGCGCTCGTTGCCGTACCGGATCGCCGTGGCCAGTGCCATCTTGGACACCGCCACGGAGGACCCGCCGAGCGAGACCCGGCCCTGGACGAGCGTGCCGAGCATAGTGAAGAACCGGCGTCCGGGGCTGTCGATCGGCGAGGAGTACTCGCCCTCGGGCGTGACGTCCCCGTACCTGTTCATCAGGTTGGTCCGCGGGATCCGCACGTTCTCGAACGCGAGCCGGCCGTTGTCGACGCCGTTCAGGCCACCCTTGAGGCCGTCGTCCTCGCCCTGCACGCCGGGCAGGAAGTCCCCGGTGGTGCCATCCTCATTCGTGGCCCGGATCGGGGTGTAGAAGGCGTGCACGCCGTGGTTCACGCCGCCGGTGATCAGCTGCGCGAACACCACCGCGGCGGTGCCGTGCTCGCCGGCGTTGCCGATGTAGTCCTTCCACGCCCCGCGGAACGGGGTGTTGATGACGAACTCCTCGGTCTGCGGGTCGTACGTCGCGGTCGTCGCGAGCTCGGCGACGTCGGAGCCGTGGCCGATCTCGGTCATCGCGAAGCAGCCGGGCACGGTCAGGTCCATGGCGCCGGGCAGGAACGTGTCGTGGTGGTGGTCGGTGCCCAGGTGCAGGATCGCCGCCGCGAACAGGCCCCACTGGACGCCGCCCTTGATCTGCAGGGACGGGTCCCCGACCACGAGCTCCTCGAAGCCGGCGATGTTGCCGCCCGGGTCGTCCGAGCCGCCCAGTCGCGCCGGGAACGCCCGCTGCACCAGTCCGTGCTCCACCAGGAGCTTGGCCTGCTCGAGGACCCGTGCGCGGTGCTCACGGTAGGGCTGACCCTCGATCTTGCGGAACCGCTCGTCCAGCATCCACTCGCGCATCTCGCGGCGGATATGGGCCCAGCGGCCGTCCACCAGATCGGCGACGACCGCGGTGTCGAACTGCAGACGCGCGGGGGTGGTGGGCTTGGCGGTGCTGCTCATGCTTCCTCCGTTGGAACTGTCGAGATCCGGGTGATGCCGGGCAGCGGGGCGCTCGCCCCGGCCCAGAGCCAGTTGCTGATGAGGACCACGAGGCGGTCCGGGTCCAAGCGGTCCGCGGGGTCCAGAGCGAGCCAGGACTCGGCCGACCCCCGTACGAACCCGACCACGCCGGCCGCCCAGGCGTCGGCCAG
Source organism: Occultella gossypii (assembly GCF_019947135.1). Classification (GTDB taxonomy): domain Bacteria; phylum Actinomycetota; class Actinomycetes; order Actinomycetales; family Beutenbergiaceae; genus Occultella; species Occultella gossypii. The sequence goes on from NZ_JAGSHT010000018.1 coordinate 85,664, forward strand.
GCGCGGGTCGGACGTGGATCCGGTCAGCACCTCTCGCAGGGGCGCCGCGACGTAGTCGGTGAGGGTGGTCAGGAAGTCGGAGACGTCCGCGTCCGGGCCGGGGGCACCGTCACCTGACCGGGTCACGAACCGGTAGACGTTCGTCGACTGCGCCAGGGTGCCGACGTAGATCCCGACCATCGCGCGGAGCCGGTCCTGTGGGCTGCCGGCGCCGTGCGCGGCCTCCTCGAACGCACCGGACATCTCCGCCAGGACCATGGCCCCGACGGCGGACCGGAGGCCGGCCTTGTCCGTGAAATAGCGGTAGACGATCGACTTCGAGGTGCCCATCTGGGCGGCCATCTCATCCATCGACAGCTCGGCGCCGCCGTGGTGCACGGCCCGGCGCGCGGCGTGGCACAACTCGGCCCGGCGCTCGGCACGGTGGGTGTCCCATCGGCGCGAGCGGCCGTCCGCATCGGAGCCCTGCGGCTCCGCCGGTGTGGTGATGACTGTTGCCCTACTCACGTACTGACAGTATCAGGTACTGTTGGTAGTAGGCACGTGTCGATGCGGGAACCGCACCTGACACGCCGGGCTCCGGATGCGCTCCGGCGCCTGATCAGGCCACGATCAGAGCACGACCACGACCATCAGTTCCGAGTCGCAACGATCAGAACGAGGAGTTCCATGCCCAGCAATTCCAGCCCCCGCCGCGCCGCGGTGATCGGGTCCAACCGCATCCCCTTCGGGAAGGCCGGTGGCGCGTACGCCAATGCCACCAACCTGGACATGCTCGGCGCCGCCCTCTCCGGACTGGTGGCCCGGTTCCAGCTGCAGGGCGAGCGGCTGGGGGACGTGGCCGGCGGCGCGGTGCTCAAGCACTCCCGCGACTTCAACATGACCCGCGAGGCCGTCCTGGGGTCGGCACTGTCCCCGCAGACCCCGGCGTTCGACGTCCAGCGCGCCTGCGGCACGAGCCTCGAGACCGTGACCGCGATCGCGAACAAGATCGCCCTCGGCCAGATCGACTCCGGGATCGCCGCCGGTGTGGACTCCACCTCGGACGCTCCGATCGTGGTCAGCGACCGGCTCCGCCGCACCCTCATCAAGCTCTCCCGCGCCAAGACCCTCCCGGACCGACTGAAGCTGGTCGCGAGCATCCGGCCCGGAGACCTGGCTCCCGTGGCCCCGGACGTCGCCGAGCCCCGCACCGGGCTGTCGATGGGTGAGCACCAGGCGCTCACCACGCTGAAGTGGAAGATCACCCGCGAGGCCCAGGACGAGATCGCTCTGGCGTCCCACAAGAACCTTGCGCAGGCCTACGAGGACGGTCTCTTCGACGACCTGATCACGCCCTACCGCGGCCTCGTCCGGGACGAGTCGCTGCGCTCGGACACCTCCGCGGAGAAGCTCGCGAAGCTCAAGCCCGTGTTCGGCAAGGGCCTCGGTGAGGGCGTCGCCACGATGACGGCGGGCAACTCCACGCCGCTGTCCGACGGCGCCGCGACCGTTCTGCTCGGCACGGACGAGTGGGCCGCCGAGCGCGGGCTGCCGGTGCTCGCGCACGTGGTCGACGCCGAGGCCGCCGCGGTCGACTTCGTCCGCGGCGAGGAGGGCCTGCTGATGGGCGGCGCCTACGCCGTGCCGCGGCTGCTGCACCGCAACAAGCTGGTTCTCGCCGACTTCGACTTCATCGAGATCCACGAGGCGTTCGCCTCCACCGTGCTCACCACCACGGCCGCGTGGGCGGACGAGAAGTTCATGGTCTCCAAGGTCGGCCTCCCCCCGCTCGGCAGGCTCAACCCGGCCGTGCTCAACGTGGCCGGTTCCTCGCTGGCCGCCGGGCACCCGTTCGGCGCCACCGGTGCCCGGATCGTCGGCACCCTGGCCACCCTGCTGTCACGGGCGAAGCAGTCCCGGCCGGACGGCGGACCGGTGCGCGGACTCATCTCCGTCTGTGCCGCCGGTGGCCAGGCCGTTGCGATGATCCTGGAAGCAGCATGAGCGACGCCTACCTCGAGCTCGTGAACTCGGGCGTCACGAAGACGCTCGCGAAGAAGCTCGGACTGCCGCGCCCGGCACACCTGCGGCGCACCGACCCGGCCGCCGTCGACACCCCGCTCATCCCGGGCCGGGCGCTGGTCATCGGCGAGGGCCCGGACACGGACGCGATCGCCCGTACGCTGCTCGGCTGGGACCTGGACGTGCACCGCAACGTCCCGGACTCCCCGGTCGGCGCCGTCGTCGTGGTCCTGACCGACCTGACCCGCCCCGAGCAGGCCTCTCAGCGGGTCCTCGCGCTCGGGTCGGTGCTGCGCTCGCTCGCCCCCGGGGGCCGTGTGGTCACCGTCTCCCGGGCGGCCGGCCCGGACGACGAGCCGGCCGTCGCGGCAGTGCGCACCGGGGTGGACGGTCTGCTCCGCTCGATCGCGAAGGAACTGCGCGCCGGTGCGACCGGCAACGGCATCGTGCTGGGCGATCAGATCAGTCCCGACGCGCCGTCCGCCGTCGGGGCCCTGCGGTTCCTGTTGTCCGCCCGCTCGGCGTTCGTGGACGGCCAGTTCGTCCACGTGAACACCGCCGACGGCGTCGCACCGGCGGACTGGACGCGTCCGCTCCAGGGGCGGGTCGCCGTCGTGACGGGAGCCGCGCGCGGCATCGGCGCGGAGATCGCGCGAGTACTGCACCGGGACGGCGCGCAGGTACTCGGCGTCGACGTGCCGGCGGCCGGGGAGTCGCTGGCCACGGTGATGAACCAGGTCGGCGGCATCGCGCTGCAGCTCGACATCACCTCGGGCGACGCCGCCGCGCGCATCATCGAGCGGGCCAGGTCCCGGTACGGCAGGATCGACATCGTGGTGCACAACGCCGGGATCACGCGGGACAAGCTCCTCGCGAACATGAAGCCGGACCACTGGGACTCGGTCATCGCCGTGAACGTCGAGGCGCAGCTGCGCATGAACGAGGCGTTCCTGGCCGCCGACGGACTGAGCCCGGACGGGCTGCGGCTCGTCTCGCTCGCGTCCACGTCGGGGATCGCCGGCAACCGCGGTCAGACGAACTATGGGTTCTCCAAGGCCGCCGTGATCGGGATGACCCGCGCCTTGGCGCCACGTCTCGCCGACGGCGCGGGCACCGCGAACGCCGTCGCGCCGGGCTTCATCGAGACCGAGATGACGGCGCGGATCCCCGCGCTCACCCGCCAGGTCGCCCGCCGGCTGAACTCGCTGCAGCAGGGCGGGCAACCAGTGGACGTCGCCGAGACGATCGCGTTCCTGGCGTCGCCGCAGGCCGGTGGCATCAACGGCGAGGTACTGCGGGTGTGCGGGCAGAACCTGGTGGGCCAGTGAGCGCCCGCCGCGAGCAGATCCTGCCCGAGGTTCCCTCGCTCACCTCGCTGTACGGGCAGGCGGTGGCCAGGTCCGCCCGCCTGATGGTGCGCCGGCCCGGCCCGATCGTGGCCCGACTGCCCGAGATCGCCTACCGGGTCGACGACGTTCGGGTCGACCAGTCCCAGCTGGCCGCCTACCAGCACCTGCTCGGTGAAGCCGGCACGGACACCCTGCCCGCCGGCTACGTGCACGTGCTCGGGTTCCCGGTCGCCATGGCCGTGATGGCCCGGGAGGACTTCCCGCTGCCGCTGATGGGCATGGTGCACGTGGCCAACCACGTCGAGCAGCGTCATCCGGTCCACGCCCAGGACGTCCTGACGGTCCGGGCGTGGGCCCAGAACCTGCGCGCGCACCGCTCGGGGACGCAGGTGGACCTGGTCACCGAGGTCGGCCAGGCCGACGGCCTGGACGTGCTCTGGCGCGGGGTGTCCACCTACCTGGCCAAGGGCAAGCCGCTCAAGGGGCTCGCGCTCGTCGAGGCGGCCGACGGGTCACGGCCCGCGGGCGGGCGGGATCCCGAGGCGCCGTTGCCTGCCGTGACGGCGAACTGGAAGCTCGGCGCGTCCACCGGGCGCCGCTACGCGGACGTGTCCGGAGACAGGAACCCGATCCACCTCACCAGCCTCAGTGCGAAGCTGTTCGGTTTCTCCAAGGCCATCGCGCACGGGATGTACACGGCATCACGCGCACTGGCAGCCGTCGGCCCCGCCCGCGGGGACACCTTCGCGTGGGACGTGGAGTTCGCCAAGCCTGTCCTCCTCCCGGGTCAGGTGGCCCTGAACCTGACCCCGACCGAGGGCGGCACCGACTACCTCGGTTGGGACCCGCGCAGCGGCAAGGTGCATTTCTCCGGGTCGGTGCGGCCGCTGCCCTGACCCCGCATCCACGCCCGGACGGACGCGCCCTCCCAGCGATCCGAGAGATCGGACCTTGGGATGGTGAACACGTTCCTGCCGCTGATCCTGCCGAAGTTCCTCGCCACCGATGCGTTGGCAGATTGCGGAAGCCGAAGGCCGCACCTGCTCGCTGCAACTCAGCGGCGACAGGTGCGGCCTCGACGGTCTGCTGGGCGCAGCGGGCTCAGGCCGCCGCGTCGAGCGCGCGCAGATGGGCGAGGGAGTCCCGGAGCTCCGGCTCGAGGTCGGTGAAGTGGCACTCCACGCTCACCGGCCCCGCGTAACCACCCTCACGGAGCGCCGCCAGGAACTCAGGCAACGGCCAGTTCCCCTGCCCGGGCGGGATGCGGCCCGAGTCGGCGATGTGGGCGTGCCCGATCCGTGCGCCCTGGTCCCGCACGACGTCGAGACTCTCCCCGGCGGTCATGACGTGGAACAGGTCCGCCACCACCTGGACGCCCGTGATGCCGAACTCGTCCAGGAACGCCACGGCCTCGGCGATCGAGTTGATCATGTTGGTCTCGCCGGTGTGCAGGGGCTCGAGCAGCACCCGCAGGTCGTGCCGGGCGGCCACGTCCCGCGCCCGGGTTAGCACCCGCGCGAGCAGCGCACGACCCTGCGCCTCGTCCACGCCGTCGGGCAGCGTCCGGGCCCGACCGCTGCCGAACACGATCTTGGCACCGGGCTGGGCCGCCGAGCCAACGATCGCCATCGCCGACTCCAGATATGCGTCGATGCGCTCGGTCGGGAAACTCGGATCCGCCAACTGCAGTTCTCCGGGAAACAGGATCGCGAACGACGGGCTCGGAGCCCCGTCGTAGTGCGGGGAGCGCATCCACCCCCCGTCCTGGCTCGGGACCACGAGATTGCCCACGATCGTCGGCTCCACGTAGTCCACGCCGGCCGACCAGGCGGCACCGACGCCGTCGGTCCCCACGATCACTCCGAAATCGGTCACTGCATGCTCCTCAGGATTCCCATGTCCCGATCCTTGCCGATCCGGCGGGTGGGCGCGGCACCGACGCGCGGGCTTGCCCGGGATGCGAGCCATGTCAGGCTGGATGGATGAGTCAGGCGAGCGACGACGGCCCCGACGACCCGAGCGCCCATCCCAGTGTCTGGGTTGCCCAGGCCGAGCGTGAGTTCGGCACTTCCGAGGTGCTCGACTGGTGCACCGACCTGCTCGCCGGCGCCGACCCGTTGACCAGCCGCCATTCGCTCGCGTGGATCGGCGGCCGGCCCGGGTCCGCACTGCCGGGCGACCTCACCGGTGCCCGCGGCGCGATGTTCGAGCACTGGTCGCGCGTGTGGGCGGCCCGGGCGATGCAGTACTGCTGGGCGGAGGGCACACCGGCTGCCGACGGCGCCGCCGCGGCTCTGGTGGGCGCCCTCACCGATCCCGCGTGGCGGGTCCGGGAGATGGCCGCGAAGGTAGTCGGGCTGCGTGAGGTCGGCGCCGGCGCGGACCGACTCGCCGCTCTCCTGGACGACGGCGTCCCCCGGGTCCGCGCGGCCGCCGCCACTTCTCTGGGGGCCGTGGGCGAGCACGAGCACATGGGCCGGCTTGCCGATGTGACACGTTCCGACCCGGACCGCGCGGTACGCGCAGCGTCCGTTCGAGCACGGTCCGCGATCGCGGACCGGGTGGACCTTCCGTCGGACGAGTACTGACACCTCCAGCGCGCGCTGCCGCCTCAGGGGTGCGGCGGCGGTCCGGTGGTGCCGCGCAGGGCTATCCGGGTGAGCGTGCTCGCAGGAGGCTTCGGTTCGGCCTCGCCACGGATCGCGGCGATCAGCCGCCGCATGGCATGACGCCCCGCGCTCTCCCGATCGACGACCACGGTGGATAGCGGCGGTGTCGCGTAGCGCATCAGCAGCATGTCGTCCCAGCCCGTCACGCTGAGCCTGCCCGGCACATCCCAGCCACGTTGCGCGGCCGCGGACAGCACGCCGGCCGCGATGCGATCGCTCGCGGCCACGACGGCGGTGACCGGCGAGTCGACGGCAAGGGTCGCGATCGCCGCGATCCCCGTCTCGGGGTGCCAGTCGCCATCGGGCTCGCCGTGCGAGGTCAACCCCAGCTCGTCGATCGCGGTCAGGTATCCCCGCAACCGCAGCTGGGCGGAGTTCCAGTCCAGCGGCCCGGCGGCGTGCAGGAAGTGACGGTGACCCAGATCGGCCAGAGCGTGCACGAGCGACGCCATCGTGTCGACGTCACCGGCGACAGCCTCGACCGCACGCATCCGCTGGTCGTACTCGCCGGTGTCGATCACGGCACCGCTGCGGTTGGTCGAGGCGATGATCGGCGCCACCGAGAGCACCCCCTCGACCTGGCCGCTGTCCAGCAGGTCGCGTGCTCGTGCGCTCAGCGCCGCGGAACTCTCGTCGACGCCGATGATGATCTCGACGCGGAAGCCGCTGGCGCGGGCCTCCTCGACGGCGGCTGCGACGGTCCGCTCCGGCCCCGTCATCGTGGGTAGCACGATCGCCACCACGCCGGAGCGTCTGGTGCGCATGGAGCGGGCAGTGAGATTCGGCCGGTACCCGAGCTCCGCGACCGCGCCCTCGACGACCTTGCGGGTCTGCGGGCGAAGAGTGGGGTCGTCGCGCAGGAAGCGCGACACCGTCTGGTGGGACACGCCGGCGAGTTTGGCGACCTCTCGGATCGTCGGGCGTCGTCGCGATTGGCTCATGCGGCCACTGTAGTTGACGCAGAGTGATCGATCACTTAAAGTCCGAGTGATCGATCACTTAGGCCCGAAGGAGCGCCAGAGTTGGCATATTCACCACGCTCACGCACCCGCGCCACACAGCGGCGCGTCTCATGACGGCGACGCGCGAGACGCGCACGTCGGCCCCTGCACCCATCCCGGAACCAGGCGGAAGCAGCAAGCCCGAGCGTCGCGAGAGCCAGGGCTTCTGGGCGCGACTGCGCCGCGACCATCCGGTGCTGCTCCTGGCCCTGCCGGGCATCGCCGTGGTGATCGTGTTCCAGTACGTGGCGCTGGGCGGCAATGTCATCGCGTTCCAGGACTACCAGCCCTACCTCGGCATCGGTCGGAGCCTGTGGGTCGGGTTCGAGAACTTCGCGATCCTGTTCTCCGGCGATCCGGAGTTCCTGCGCGCCCTGAGCAACACGCTCTACATCACGCTGCTGCAGACGATCTTCGTGTTCCCGGCCCCGATCATCCTGGCGCTGCTGCTCAACAGCCTGGTCTCCAACAAGGTCAAGCAGGCCGTGCAGTCCGTGCTCTACCTCCCGCACTTCCTGTCCTGGGTCATCGTCGTGGCCGTGTTCCAGCAGATGCTCGGCGGCGCAGGGATGATCAACAACTTCCTGCGCAGCCACGGCTGGGACACGGTCGACATCATCGGCAACCCGGACGCCTTCTACGCGCTCATCACCTCACAGGTGATCTGGAAGGACACCGGTTGGGCCACGATCCTGTTCCTCGCGGTCCTCTCGCAGATCGACCGGTCGCTGTACGAGGCGTCGGCGATGGACGGCGCCACCAGGTGGCGCCAGATCTGGCACGTCACGTTGCCCGGGATGAAGCCGATCATCGTGCTGCTGCTGATCCTCAAGCTCGGCGACTCGCTGTCGGTCGGCTTCGAGCAACTGCTCCTGCAGCAACAGGCTGTCGGCAGAGACGTCTCGGAAGTCCTCGACACCTACGTCTACAACAACGGTGTGATCGGCGGCGCCTGGGGTGTCTCCGCCGCCGTCGGGCTCGTCAAAGGGCTGGTCGGTCTCGTGCTGGTCCTGGTGGCCAACAAGATCGCCCACGTCCTCGGCGAGGAAGGGGTGTATCGCGCATGAGCACCACCGTGGCACCGCGCCGGCGCAAGGCCGGCACCGGAACCCTGATCGACGGCGTCCCGCGCCCCGGCCGCGTCGAGAACGTCGTCAAGACGATCGTGCTGACGATCGCCTGCGCTCTGGTGATCCTGCCGTTCGTCGGCATCATCTCGACGAGCCTCGCGCCGGCCGAACAGGTCAACACGGCCGGTGGCTTCGTGCTCCTTCCCGAAGGCATCGACCTCACCGCGTACGCCTCGATCCTGACCGGGGGCGTCGTCACCCGGGCCCTGCTCATCAGCGCCGGCGTCACCGCCGTCGGCACCGTGCTGAGCCTGACCCTGACGGCGATGCTCGGCTGGGCGCTGTCACGCCGTCAGACGATCGGCAACCGGCAGCTGCTGCTGCTCGTCCTGGTCAGCCTGCTCTTCAACCCGGGCATCATCCCCAGCTACCTGGTCGTGCAGCAGCTCGGCATGCTCGACACGCTCTGGGCCATCATCGTTCCGACGTCCGTGTCGGCCTTCAACGTGATCGTGGTGCGCGCCTTCTTCGTGGGGCTACCCCAGGAGGTCATGGACAGCGCGCGCATCGACGGCGCGGGTGAATGGAAGCTGTTCTGGTACATGGGGCTGCCGCTGGCACGCCCGGTGCTCGCCGTCGTCGGACTGTTCTACGGGGTCGGCTACTGGAATGCGTTCTTCAACGCGATGCTCTACCTCAGCGACTCCGCGCTGTGGCCGCTACAACTGGTGCTCCGCACCTACGTGGTCGACGGCACCCAACTCGGAGCCCAGGACCTCGGCGCCGAGATGTCGCTGCCACCGCAGACGACGATCCAGATGGCGATCCTCGTCATCTCGATCATCCCCATCCTCATCGTCTACCCCTTCCTGCAACGGCACTTCGCCAAGGGCATGCTCACCGGCGCCGTCAAGGGCTGAGCCGGCCCACCGCCGCACCCGTCCGCACCGCTGCGGACGTGACCACGACAAAGGAGTAACCACATGTCAGAGATCCGGATCGCACGGCGGCAGCTGCTGCAGAGCACGCTCGCCCTAGGTGGCCTCGCCGCGCTCGGTGGCCTCGCCGCGGGCTGCAGCAACGAGGGCCGCGGTGACGCCGGCTCGCAGGCCGAGAACAGCGCGGTCGCGCTGCCCACCTATATCCCCTATGCCGGGTTCACCGCAGATCTGCCGGGTGAGAACGGGGTCAGCGACACCATGTTGACCTACCCGGCCGACCCACAGCCGCTCACCGACGGCCCTCCCGGTGACGGGCAGGACGTCTCCGCGTTCGCGCTCACCAACAACCCGGTGCCGCCCGCCATGGACCAGAACGCCTTCTGGCAGGAGCTGAACGAGCGGCTCGGGTTCACGCTCTCGGTCTCCCTGGTCCCCAGTGGCGACTACACCGACCGGTTCCAGACCACGGTCGCCGGCGACCGACTCCCTGATCTGTTCACGTTCTGGCCGAAGGGCATCCCCGGTCTGCCGTCGCTCCTGCGGGAACGCGCCGCGGACCTCACAGACCTGCTCAGCGGAGACGCGATCGAGAAGTACCCGTTCCTCGCCAGCATCCCCACCGAGAGCTGGAAGTCGAGTGTCTACGGCGGGCGCATCTACGGCATCCCGATCGCACGTGGCGCGCAGAGCAGCGTGGTGCTCTACGGGCGGTACGACCTGCTCGAGGAGCAGGGCATCGACCCGGCCGCCCAGTCCTGGGACGACCTGTACAGCATGTTCGCCGAACTGAGCTCCACGAACACGTGGGCACTCGCGAACGTCCCGCTGCAGATCATCCGGCAGTCCTTCGGCGTGCCCAACGGGTGGTCGGTGGACGGCGACACCTGGGTCAGCGCGTACGAGGACGAGCGGCAGCTCGACGTCCTCGAGGCGGGTCGCAAGCTCGTCGCCGACTCTCTGGTGCACCCGGACACGACGTCCGCGGACAACCAGCAGCGGCAGGCCTGGACGATCGCGGGCACCACCCGGTTCGTCGAGGACACCTTCAGCGCGTGGCCGGCGTTCGCGAACCTGTCCGGCGACCAGGACGTGGATCTCAACGTCATCCTGCCGCCGCTGGCCGAGGGCGGTGGCATGGCCCCGATCTGGCGGGCCGCTCCGACGCACAACCTCACCGGGATCAGCCTGAAGTCGGCGGACCGCGCCGAGGCGCTGCTGGATGTGCTCAACTACCTCGCGGCTCCGTTCGGCAGCTCTGAGCACTTGTTCAAGAACTACGGTCTGGAGGGTGTGCACCACACTCTCGTCGACGGCGACCCGGTGCTCAACGACAAGGGTAAGAGCGAGACCCAGCTCGCCCTGAGGTACCTCGCCGAAGGGCCGTGGGTGACCTACATGCCTGGGCGGCCCGACATCGCGCAGTCGCTCTACGACGTGCAGACCGAGGCAGTCCCGACGGCGATCGCCAACCCCTCGTCCACTCTGTTCAGTGAGACCGAGTCACGCAAGGGCCCACAGATCGGCAGTGCGCTCTCCGACCTTGAGGTCGACATCCTGCAGGGTCGCAAACCCGTCTCGGCATGGACCGACGCCGTGGCGACCTGGAAACAGGACGGCGGCGACGCCATGCGGGACGAGTTCGCCGCGGCCGCCGAAGGCTGACCGCCGTAGCCGGCCGACGCGGACCCGTCCGGGCCGTGCCGGCCGGTGCGCGGTCGGGACCCGTCGAACCAGGCGCTCAGAGCCGGTCCAGGAGACTCGAGGAGGACGATGACGCAGCCCCAGCTGCTGATGACCTTTGACGACTGCACGGTCGATCACTGGTTCGCTCACCGCGGCGTATTCGACGACGCCTCGGCGCGGGTCACGTTCTTCGTCTCCCACGTCGACCGGCTCACCGATGACGAGACCGACAAGTTGCAGGCACTTCAGCGCGATGGTCACACGATCGCTAGTCACGGCCTGCGCCATCTGGATGGCCCGCACTACGTCGCTCAGCATGGTCTCGCGGCCTATCTCGAGCATGAGATCGAACCGTCGACCGCCGCGCTCGCGGAGCGCGGGCTGGGCCATCGCGATTTCGCCTACCCATACGGCCGGCACGACCGGGCGACCGACGATGCCCTGACGGCACGGTTCTCCTGGGTGCGGACGACGTCAGTCAGGCACCTCGACGGACGCGCCACCCAGGTGCTCGTCGACCTCGACGGCCGGACGCGGGTCCTGCCCTCCCGCGGCATCGACGTGGGACGGCGCGGTGTCGCAAACCTCGACGACCGGGCCACGCTGCTCGCCGTCCTTGACGAGTCGGCACGCACCGGAGCGGGCGTGTGCCTGTACGCGCACGACATCGCCGACTCTCATCAGGGACTGGCCGAGGGTCGAAACTTCATCACGCCCGATCGGTTGCGCGAGGTGCTGACCGCGGCGCAGGAACGGGGGCTTGCGGCCGAGGGGTTTGAGGGGTTGCCCGACTGACACCTGGCAGAAGGACCGGAGCGGCGCTCCGCTGGACCGATTGACACGAACACCGACAGAAGGAATGCATGCTTCACGATGAGCGGGCGGCAGCCCCAGCGATGGCAGCGAGCGTCGTCCCGGACTGGGAGCAGGTACGCAGCCGCGTCGTCGAGCCCGGTTGGGCCGCAGACGTCCTCGAGGCGGTGCGCGAGGACTTCGAGTACTGGCAGCCGCACCTGCGGCTGCCGGGACCGGACCAGGTCAGTGCGTGGACGCACCACTACTTCTGCGACGACGACGGTGAGCCGCTCCGCTTCGACCCCGCCGGCCCGGACGAGCACGTGTGCCCCGTATGTGGGCGGGCCTATCGCGGGGAACCCTGGGACGGCGCGTGGCGAACCCGGATGCACAACATGGCCGCGGCCCAGTCGCAACGGGCGGCGCTGCTCGCGCGGCTGGATCACGACGAAGGTCGTCGACGCATCGCCGCCGACGCCCTCGCCGAGATCGTGGACCGCTACGCGAGCGACTACAACTCCTACGCGCTGCACGGCGTCAACGTCGGGCAAGGGCGAGTGCTGCCTCAGAACCTGGACGAGGCGGTGTGGACGATCGGGCTGTTGCGCTCGGTCCGGTGGGCGGGGCCGCTGCTCGCAGAATCGACACGGGCGGCGGCCCGGCGGCTTGCCGGTGAGGTCGCTGCCGTGCTGACACCCCAGCTCGGGATGATCCACAACATCCACTGCTGGCTCGTCGCGGCGCTGGCCGAGTGTGCGGTCGCCATCGGCGACGAGGAGTTGCTCAGCACCGTGACCGAGGGACCCTTCGGCGCCCGGAGCCAGATCCTCGAAGGCATCCACCCGGAGGGCCTGTGGTTCGAGGTGAACCCGCACTACCACTTCTACGCGGTCAACGCTCTGCTGTCCTTCGTGGAGGTCGCCGGGCCGGGCGCGCTCGCGGACGAGCACGCCGAGCGGCTCCTTCGCGCCGTGCAAGCGCCGGCGAGACTGGCCTACTCCGACGGGCGTGTGCCTGCCTACGGCGATGGCTGGCCGGACAGCTTCCTCGGCGACTTCGCCCAGACCGCCGAGGTCGCTTCCATGCTGCTGCCGGGAGCGAGTGCGCACCTCGCGTCGTCGTACCTGGGCGATGCGCCGGCGGCCGTCGAACTGTGGTTCGGAGCCGGTCGCGTGTCCGGCCCGGCGCCCGAGCGCGCCGGCCGTTACAGCGTCGGGGCGCTCGTCTTCGGCGCGGACTCGTTGCCTGGCACCGACGACGGCGTGACGCCGGCCTCGTTCGTCTGGCGTGGGCCGGGCATCGGGGTGCTGGGGAGTCCGCTGGCTCGGCTGGCGATGCGGTTCGGTCCGGATGCGGGCTGGCACGACCACCATGACAAGCTGGCGGTGGACGTGGAGTGTGGCCGGTGGCGCAGCCTGGACCTCGGAACCAGTGGGTACGGAGCGGACATCACGGTGTGGATGCGCTCGCAGGCTGCACATAACCTGCTCATCGTCGGCGACCGGCCGCAGCCCCGACACGACGGGCTGCTCGTCCATGCCGACGACCGGTCGCTGGTTGCGCAGTCCAGCTGGAACGGCGCCGAGGTCCGCCGCAGCCTGCACCTGACAGCGTCGGGCTGGACCGACGAGATGCAGGTCGCGGGCATCCCGGGAACGGCGCTGGAGTGGCTGTTCCACGGCGACGGCACGATCGTCGCTCCGGCCGGCCCGGCGATCGACCTCCCAGCCGACGACCTCGGGCACGGCTGGCTCACGGACGTCCGGTCGTTGACGGTGTCGGATGGCATCGTGACCGTGACGTGGGACCACCCAGATGCACCGACCCTGCAGATCGCGCTGCCGCCGGGATGGACGGCACTGCGTGCCAGCGCGCCCGCCAACCCGACGGGGCTACCGCTCGGGGTCATCGCCGTACGGGGCGTCACGGAGGGCACGACGACCTTGCGCGCGGCCTTCACGCGGGAAGTGCCGCACGCATGAGCAGCCCGGCGGGCGAGAGCGGACTCGCGGCTGCCTCGATGGCGGTCCTGGACCAGTGGTGGGATCCCGGCATCGACCTGCTCGTCGATCCGGCCTGGTCGCCGACCGAGCGGCGGGCTCGGGTGCGCGAGACCTGCTGGTACGCGCTCGGGCTGCTCGCTCGTGGCGGTTCCGAGGACACCGTGCGTGCTGTGCGCGCGATCGATGCCGTGCTGGACCACCAGCTGGATCAACCGGGAACGCCCTGGCACGGCACCTGGTTGCGGTGGCCCGACGAGCCGACGCCCGTCGAAGGTGCGCGAGCGTTCCGCGACTACGACCCGAACTGGCGGGAGTTCATCGGCTGCACCCTCGTGCAACTCCTCGTCGAGAGAGAGCACCATCTCCCTGCCGAGCTCGTCGCGAGGATGGAGCACGCGCTCGATCTGGCCGTGGCGGGCACGCTCGCGCGCGGCGTGGACCCGCGCTACTCGAACATCGCGCTCATGGCCGGATTCCTGATGCACGCCGTCGGACGCCGCCGGCGGGATCGCGAGTGCGACGCGCATGGCCTCGAGCTGATGGGGCAGGTGCTCGAGGCGTTCCAGGCTCGCGGTGCGTTCGAGGAGTACAACTCGCCGACCTACTACGGCATCGATCTCTACGCGCTTGCCCTCTGGCGCCGCTACGGGGGCGACACGAGCACGGTTCAGCGAGCAGGCGCCGTCGAGCTCGCGCTCTGGCGCGACGTCGCCGACCACTACCACGCAGGACTGCGCAACCTGGCCGGGCCGTACGACCGTTCCTACGGGATGGACCTGGACGCCTACGCCAGTGGGACCGGGTTGTGGCTGTGGCAGGCACTGGGCCGTGGCGACGCGCCGTTCCCGGACATCAGTGGCCCGTTCGAGCACTTCTGGGATCTCGCGCTCGCTCCTTCGGTGGCCGTGCTCGGTGTCCCCGACCTGCCGTCGCAGGTGCGCGCGGCGCTGCGGTCCTTCCCCGGTCCACGCACTCTCGTGCAGCCGATCGACGGACGTCGCGTCGCGTCGACCGTGCTCGACGTCAACGTGATGGTCGGCGCCGAGCATCTCGGCGGCGACCGAGGGGGCCTCGGCGACCAGTTCCATCCGTTGACGGCACACTGGCGCCTCGGCACCGGCGTGGGCTGGCTCCGGCTGGTCAGCGAGCTCACGATCGACGTCGCCGCGTCATCTGCCGGGCGCGACACCGCCGAGGTCCGGCTGCGGTGGCCGGCTGGTGGCTCCTTCGCGTTCCAGGTCCGAGTGGACGGGCTCGACGGCGGATCGGTGACGGCGCAGCGGTGGTGGCTGCCCGGGCTGGCGGTCGCCGTCACCGGCACCGCCGCGCTGGAGCGCGTCGAGTCCGCCCCGGACGGAACGTGGTGGCTGCACTATCGGACGCCGTCGGATGCCGACGGCGGAGCCGGCCTGATGCTGCAATGGTCCCGCCAGGGCGAGGCCCGTTGAACCGTCTGCGCGCACCGAACTCTCGAGCCCCTGGGCTCGCGAAGCCCAGCCCGTGCCCGGCATGAGCGCCGACTCCCCGGACCGGCCGTCCGGACTGATGGTCGATCTGCAGTCGGAGCCGGTCGGCGTGGACGTCGCCGACGCCCGGTTCTCCTGGCTTGTCCCGGCGCTCGGCGACGGCATGCAGGTCCGGTACCGGATCCAGGTGGCCGCATCGCCCTCCTCATTCGGGACACCGTTCTGGGACAGCGGGCCGGTCACGTCGGCGTCCTCGACCGCCGTGCCGTACACGGGCCCGCGGCTGTCCGCATCGACGCCGTACTGGTGGCGCGTGCGTGCGGACACGTCGGTGGCCGGAGACTGGGCGACGCCGTCACGGTTGATCACGGCTGCCGACTCGTGGGGCGGCGCCGCGATCTGGGGGCCCGCCGTTGTCGAGGACTCGGGCGTCGAGAACTCATGGGTGCTCCTGCGGTACGAGTTCGACCTCCCGGATTCGCCCGCGTTGGTGGCATTCGTCGAGGCTGCGGGGCGTTCGCCCGAGGGCGGGCAGACGTCGCAGACCGGGCCGCGGGGCGGACGGCAGTACGTCTACAAGTTGTGGGCCAACGGTCGCGTGGCCGGGCGGGGCAGCGTACGTGCCTCAGACACCCGCGCTCGATATCACACCCACGATCTCTCAGGAGCGCTTCGGCCGGGCCGGAACGCACTTGCCGCGTTGTGCTGGGCCGAGCACGGTCGGCAGTTCATCGCACGCCTTGTCGTCGTGCTCGCCGACGGCCATCGCGTCGAGATACCGACCTCCACCCGGTGGAAGGCCGCGAGCGGGGCGCGGCTACTACCGGGGACGGCCGATATCGGCGGCGGGTGGTACCGAGCCCCCCGCGAGGACTGGGACCTGCGACACGAGCCCGTGGGCTGGACCGAGCCCGGATTCGACGACCGCGACTGGGCGCCGGCGCTCGCGTGCGAGGCTCCGCCCGATCCTGCCCCGGCGACCGTCAGCATCGAGCAGAGCCTCGGCGAGGTCGCCGAGGCGGCTCGGCAGACCGACGGCCGTTGGTTCATCGACCTGGGGCGGGAGATCGTCGGAGGCATCCGTCTCGACGTCGACGGCACCTCGGGTGCACGCGTGCACGTTCGCGTCGGAGAGGAGCTGGAGCATGGGCGCGTGCGGTTCCGAATGCGCACTCACAACGTCTACGAGGACATCTGGACCCTGCGCGACGGACCTCAGTCCGTGGAGCACTGGGGGTACCGGGCGTTCCGCTACATCGAGCTCGAGGCGGACCCGGCGCTCGACCTGACGCACGCGGTCCGGCCCCTCGTGCTCCGCTCGCCCTACGTGGGCGGTGCTGCGTTCACCTCCTCCGATCCGGACCTGGACCGGGTGTGGGAACTGTGTCGGTACACGATCGAGGCGACCTCGCTCGACCTGTACGTCGACACCCCGGCCCGCGAGCGCGGCGCGTACGAGGGGGATGCGTACGTGAACCAACTCTCCCAGTACGCGGTCGAGCGTAGTTATGCGCTGGCACGCTACTCCGGCGAGTACCTCACCCGGAGGCCCACGTGGCCGTCCGAGTACCACCTGATGCCGGTCCTGATGGCGTGGGAGGACTACCTCGCCACCGGTGACGATCGGCAGTTTCGGACCGACTTCGAGCACTGGGAAGGTCTCAACTACGACCGCTTCCTCGGTGAGCACGGTCTCCTGCGGAAGGACCCGGGTCCTGCTGCCGGCGGTTGGGACGCCGATCTGGTCGACTGGCCGGCCACATACCGGGACGGGTACGAGTTCACAGAGGTGAACACGGTCCTCAACGCCTTCCAGGCAGCCGCCTATGCGGCCCTCGCCCGTATCGCCGAGGTCGTCGACCGCCCGCGGGACGCCGCCCACTACCGTGACCTGGCCGACCGGATGCGCGCCGCCCTCAACTCCCTCCTGCTCGACGCGTCCGCCTACCGCGACGGGCTGGGGTCGACCCATCACGCCCAGCACGCCACCGCGTTCCCGGTCGCTCTCGGCCTCGCTCCCGCCGACCGGCTCACGGGGCTCGGTGACTGGCTTCGGCACGGCGGCATCCGGATGAGCGTCTACGGCTCCCAGTTCCTTCTGGAGGCACTGTGCAAAGCGGGCCGGAGCGACCACGCGCTCGCGCTCATGTCCGCGGCCGGGCCGAACAGCTGGCTGCATCTGATCGACGGCCTCGGGGCCACGATCGTTCCCGAGGCTTGGGATCCGTCCTTGAAGCCCAACATGACGTACTCCCACGCCTGGGGGTCGGCTCCGGTGAACGTGGTGGCTCGATGGATACTCGGGGTGCGTTCGGAGTCGCCCGGGGCGGCGCGAGTCGTCATCGAACCGCGTCCCGGTCCCCTCAGCCGGATGTCCGGGACTGTCCCAACCATCAGAGGCGCGGTCACCGTCGACTACGACCGGACCCGTGGCACCCTGCACGTCGCGACGCCGCCGAACACCACCGGCCACCTCATCGTCCACCGGGCCGAACTCGGCCTCGCCGAGCCCGTCACCGTCGAGGCTCCGGCGGGTTCCGCCGTCGCCCGGACACCCGAACGGATCGAGATCACGGACGCTCCCGTGGGCGATGTGAACATCCGTTGGGGCGACAGGGACGCATGACCGGCATCGGTGCTCGGGCGGGCTGGCACGCTCGGCATGCCAAGCGCACGCCGTCACACTCTGGTCGCCGCCTGCTGCACGACGCCGGTCTCTGTGTCCTCCGCAGGCGCGGCCACGGCGCCGCGGCCCGAACGGCCCGCCAGCGCTCGGCCCAGCATGCCGTGCTTCGGTGCGAGCACCCAGATGAGCAGGAAGAGCAGGGTCGCCGTGAGCACGATCGTGCCGCCAGTGGGCAGGTCGAGCGACCAGGAGAGGTAGACGCCGACGAGCGCGGCCAACGCCCCGATGACCGGCGCGAGCACCATCATCAGGCCGAGGCGATCGGTCAGCAGCCGGGCCGTGGCAGCGGGTGTGATGAGCAGCGCGAGCACGAGGATGTTCCCGATGGTCTGCACGGAGATGACGACGGCGATCGTCACCATCACATACAGCGTCAGGTCGATAGCGAACACGGGTAGACCGGCCGACCTGGCCATCTCGCGGTCAAGGCTGGCAGCCACGATCTCCTTGTGGATCCCGAGTGCGACCAGGAGCAGGATCGCTCCGGCGCCCGCAACGGTGTAGACGTCCTCGTCCGGGATCCCGGTGATGGACCCGAACAGGAAGCTCTGCAGCGACCCGGCGTAGCCCGGCGCCCGGGAGATTATCACGATCCCCAGGGCGAACGCAGCCGCGAAGAAGATCCCGATGACACTGTCCTCCTTGAGGCGACGGTTCTGGGAGAAGACAGCCACCAGCACCGCGGTCAGCACACCCGCCACCAGCCCGCCGAGCACCAATGATCCCTGGAGCACGAACGCGACGGCCAGGCCGGGGAAGACCGCGTGCGCAACCGCATCACCGATGAATGCCATCCCACGCAGGACCACATAGCAGCCGATGACCCCGCAGACGACCGAGGACATGACGGCGATCAACAGTGCCTTGGGCAGGAACGTCAGGAGCGGATTGGACAGATCGGCGACGAACTCTCCGATGGACAACATCAGGATGCCCCCAGGTGGGTCAGCAGAGGTGAACCCTCGCGGAAGCCGAAGGTGCGGATCCACACCTGCGGATCGGTCAGCTCCTCCGGTGGGCCGTCTGCGATGACGGTCCGGTTGATCAGGCACAGCCGCGAGCACGTGTGCATCGCGCCGGTCAGGTCGTGGGTGGTCATCAGCAGAGCCTGGCCCTCGGACCGAAGCTCGAGGAACAGGTCCATGAGGAGTTCCTGCGTCGGAATGTCCAGGCCGGTGAAGGGCTCGTCAAGCAGCAGCAGCTTCGGGCGAAGGGCCAGTGCCCTGGCCACGAGCACCCGCTGACGCTGCCCACCGGAGAGCTCGCCGACCGGGCGGTGACGCAGGTCCGTCATCCGCACCTTCTCGAGCGCTTCGCGCACGGCCCGATAGTCATCGACGCCGGCTCGGCGCAGCCAGCCGATCGTGCCGACGCGACCGGTCAGCACCACACCCTCGACGCTGATCGGGAAGTCCCAGGAGAACTCGTGGCGCTGCGGCACATAGCCGACCTGGGTCCGTGCGCGGCGGGAGATCTCTCCGTCGATGCGAACAGTTCCGCTCCGCGTGCCCACGAGGGCCAGCACGGAGCGCAGCAATGTGGTCTTGCCGGCCCCGTTCGGGCCGACCAGCCCGACGAGCTCGCCGACGTCCACGTCGAGGTCCACGTCGTGCAGGACCGGACGGCCACCGAGATCCACCGCCAAGCCGCGCACCTGCAATGCGGGCACGGCGTGGCGCTCGGGCCCGGTGCTCACTCCGACTCCGACTCGGCCAGGCGCCGCGCTCGCCGCGACCGCAAGGCCCCGGCGATGACCAAGGCGGCCACGACGAGCAGCGCCCCGGCCCCGGCGATCACGGCGATCGGAGGCCCGCTCCCGCCGTCGTCAGTGTCTGCCTCGGTAGTCCCCGCGGAGGTTGGGTCCGGGGCGTCCGGGTCCGTGGTGGCCGTGCTCGAGGTGCTATCCGCGTCAGCTGCTCCGTCCCACTGCGCTCCGAAGACGGCTTCGGGCTCGGTGTCTGTGCCGACCGCGAATCGGAGCAGGCTGCGGTCGCTGACGGACGTGCCGTCAGCCAGTTCGGCAAGCACCTCGACATCCATGAGGTAGGCGCCGGGCTCGGTGAACACCCAGTTGCCGTGCACATGCGTATTGGCGTCCGCCCAGATGTCCTGGGGCTCCGGGTCGTCGGACGTCCACAGCAACTGAGCGGGGTCGAAGTTCCCGTTCTGCATGAACAGGGTGAACTGACCCGGGCCCTGCACACCATGGAACCGCAGGGTCATCCCACCGGAGAGTCGCGAGACGACCTCGGGGTCCTGGCTGTTCCAGCCGACCCACACGACCTCGGTCAGCTGGGTCTGCGGAACGACGTACACATCGGACTCCGGCTCGGCGTCGATGAATTCGAACTGCTCATCCGCCGGTGCCGGCAGGATCGCGTCGTCGAGCAGATGGAAGACCACGTCCTGCGGGTCTCGCCACACGGGGGGTGCCTGGGAGTCGTCGCGGATCTGTATCCGCCAGGTACCGTCCGGCAGCCGTGGCCCGATGTCGAAGTGGCCGGCCTCGACCGCCACCTGTCCCTGCTCGAGTGCCTCATCGGAATCGACTGTCTGGTCCAGGTCGTCGCTGGTGTCGGCGGCGGCGGCGGTCATGGTGGTGGCAACGATCAGTGCCACGGCGGTCGCGGCAAGGGCAAGCCGCCGGCGGCGGTCATTCGGGGGGCGCACGGAACTCCTCAGGTCAGACAGTCATGGAGAGAGTCCGCGTTGAAGCGCATCATCTCGAGGTAGGTGGTCACATCGGCGTCGAAGGCGTCCCCGTAGATCCGGCAGACCTCGATGTCTAGTTCTCGGGCGACCTCCTGCAGCGTGCTCGAGCGGGAGATGAGGTTCGGTTCGAGGAACACCGCCGGCACCCGGAGGTTGCGAATGGTCTCGACGAGTCGTCTGCGTTCGGCGATGCTCGGCTCGGTTGCTGGGTTGGGGGTGACGAATCCGGCGATGTCGAGGCCGTAGGCGGCACCCAGGTAGCCGAACGCGTCGTGAGTGGTGACCAGATGTCGCTGCGAGACCGGGATCGACCCGATCGTCGCTCTGACGTAGTCGTCGAGTGCCTCGAGTTCCAGCAGGTAGGCAGCCGTGTTCGCGCGATACTCGGCGGCACCCGCCGGATCCACCTCGATGACCGTGTCCCGGATGATCTCCACATACGCCTGCGCGTTCCGCACGTTCTGCCACAGGTGCGGATCGATCTCCCCGTGCACGTGCGCGCCAAGGACGGCCTGCGGCAGTTGGTAGACCTCGTCACCGGCGCGTCCCAGGAACCGGAACTGCGGGTCCCCGGGGATCTCATGCAGCGCCCGCGTGGGCACCGAGACCACGACGTCCTGCGCCGGGTAGACCTCCTGGGTCTGCTCTCCTCCGCCGTGTGGATCCACATACAGGTAGAGGTCGCCGCCGGGCGCATCCATGTCGACCGTGACGTCGGCATGCCCGGAGTCGAGCACGGTCGCGTGCTCCATCCCAGGTACCGAATGGGGGTCGACCCCGACGGCGAACGTCACCGTCGTCGGGGCGCCGAGTTCGACTCGTTCGTGCTCGGTCAGATCCAGGTGCGCGGCGAAGGTGACCTCGTAGATCCCAACCCGGGTGAACGCCCAGCTCATGTGGGTGTGGGCGTCCGGTGGTAGCACGGTCGTATCGCCGCCATCGAAGCCATCGGTGGAGTTCACCGAGAAGGCCGGGTTCCCGAACGTCTCGGTCAAGTAGGCGAACATGTCACCGGGCCCGCTCACGTCCGTGGCGGACAACGCAACCGAGGAGGTGCGGTCTGCTCCGTACTGCGCGCCGGTGCCACGCACCCGCATGCCGAGCCAGACGGTGTCGAGCGAGATGTTCTCGACCAGCGGGATGATCTCGGCGGCGTACCTGACGCCGGCCTCGGCGAGCGGCACATTCGGGACGCCGTCGGCGAGGTTGGCGTCCAGGGTCCGGATGATGGAGTGCGCCTCCAGCAGCACGTAGTTGGAGAACGCCGCGTCCGCGTAGGCCACGGCCCGCACATCCCGCAACGATGGCTCATAGGAGTGCGGGTCCCCACCCTCCGGGACCAACGAGTGCACATCCATCCGATCCCCCACCACGTTACGAGCGAGGTCGGCGATGATGCCGGTTGTCGTGACGATCGAGGGACGATCGGGGTCCGTTCCACTGTCCCGGACTCCGGCACAGCCGGCAACCAGCAGCGTCAGTGCAGCGACCACGGCCGGCACTCCCGCCGTCCGGCGGGGCCTGTGGGGCCCCGCCGCGCGAGGCTCAGCGTCCGACATCGAACCTACGCCGTGAAGCCCTCACGGCGAAGACCCCCATCAGCACGACGAGCGCACTGGCCAGCGCCAGCAGGCCCAGCTCGGTGTCCGCACCCGTGGCTGCCAGGGTGCACGGCTGTCCACTCGCCGTGACCCCGGTGCCCGCGGCCGTCGGGGCAGATGCGCTCTGCGCGCCGGCCGAGGACGCCGCAGTACTGGTCGCAGCCGCCGCCGGGTCGCTCTGACCCACGAAGAACTGCAGGGTCGAGGTGACACTCTCGCCGTCGGCGCTCATGGTGAACGTCACCGCATAGACGCCTGGCTCGGTGAAGACCCAGTTGCCGTGCTGGTGGGTGTTGCCGGGGATCGTGTAACTCGTCGGCCCACCGACGGTGTCCACAACTCGCTGGCCGACCAGTTGACCGAAGTTCCCGTTGAGGAAGATGGCCAGCTCACCGGGGCCCTCGACGCCGACGAGCGTCATCTGCACGCCGCTCGCACCGGGTCCGTTCACGACGGTCTCGTGCTGAGTGTTCCAGCCCAGCCACGGCACGCCCGGCTCTTGGATCTGCTGGATCATGTAGACGTCCTCGCCGGCCGGAGCGATGAACGACAGGTCGTCCGGGATCTCCGCGGCCGAGCGCAACGCCGCCTCGCCGAGGTTGAAGACGACGGTGGCAGGGTCACGCCACACCGGTGGCGCGGTGCGGTCATCCTTCACGAGAAGCGTGAACTGTCCGTCCTCGACGACCGGGCCGAAGTCGAAGTGTCCCTCGGAGCCGACCGCCACCTCACCGCTCGTGGCTGGAGTCGCGGCAGCGGCTCCGGGCGACGATGCCGCCGGGCCGGGCACCGGACGACACACCGGCGGGGTACCACCCGGGCTCGTCCCACCAGATCGCGGAGGGGTCGCGCTCGGGGGCGTCGTCTGGTTCGGACCCGGCGTGGGGGTCGGCGTCGGGTCAGCCGGCTCCGTGACCACCACGTCGGCCCAACCGACCAGCGCGCTGTTGCGGTCGACCACGGCAATCTTGTGGCTGCCCGGTTCCGTATCACGCGGGATACTCGCCTGGAACGACCCCGTCTGGCTGGTCAGGTTCCAGCCGCTGCTGACGGTCGAGTTCAGCAGCGTGGGCTCGGAGAAGGCGAACGCAGCCGCGTAGTCACCGGCGACAGCCTCGCCGGCATCGACGGTGACCTGTTCGCCGGCAACAACCTCGGTGGGGCTGACGCTGACGTCACCGCGGCTAGCGTCGGTCAGGTCCCCTTCATCGGGGGCCGAGGGGGCGAACAGCGGGACCTCGGGGACATCGGTCCGGCAGTCGAGGTCATCGGGGGCAGGCTCGAAATCACCCACCGAGAACAGGTAGTCGCCGATGTTCGTCTCCGCGCGGGCGCCGGTCTCGGAGTTGATGGCAGTGGCCTGGACCCGGAGGTGGTACGCGCCGGGATCCGTGAACGCCCAGTTGGCGTGGACATGCGCAAGATACTCCTGATGGATGGTGCCCGGCAGCGTGTAGCCGCCATCGACCAACAGCGAGTCGAGCTCGCCGAAGGATCCGGTGCTCCACAGATACACCTCGCCGGGTCCGTCGACCTCGAGGATGCTGATATCGACCTGATCGAAGCCACTGCCGGCCAGACCTTGGCTGTCCCAGCCCGGCCAGAGCAGGTTCTGGTCCTGGTTCAGGGGCAGGTAGTACGCCGGCAGCCCGCGCAGCGCCTGCGGGATCGACGCCGCGTCGGGGAAGGACTGCAGCGCGGCGTCCCTCACGACGAGGTTCACCTCGTCCGGGGCATGCTGGACGCGCGAACCGGTGACGTCCTCCTTGAGGGTCAGCACCGGGGCGCCACCGTCGAGCGTGACGTTGAAGGCGTCGACGTGGCCATGAGCGATGTCGAGAGCCCAGCAGACCCCTGGCGCCTCGGATCGGAGTACGACCGCGACGGGCCCGGACGTCGCGATGTCCTGGCCATCCAGCACCAGGACGGCCCGGATCTGCTGACCATCGACCTCGGCGGTGCCGGAGTACTCGTTCGTCGTCTGGCCGGCCACCGTGGCCCAGTCCGCACCATCAGGTGAGGTCTCCCACCGGTAGGAAACACCCGCGACCTCGACGTCGGGCACCGCGGTGAGCTCCACCGCATCGCCTTCGGCGTACTCGTCGGCGAGCCCGTCGATCCGGACCGCACTGGGCACCGGAGGTCCGGGATCGGCGACGTTCACGGTGACCGCCTCGGACGTCACCTCGTTGTCATCGCCCAGTAGAAGAGCGGCCCGGATCTGCTGACCATCGACCTCGGCGGTGCCGGAGTACTCGTTCGTCGTCTGGCCGGCCACCGTGGCCCAGTCCGCACCATCAGGTGAGGTCTCCCACCGGTAGGAAACACCCGCGACCTCGACGTCGGGCACCGCGGTGAGCTCCACCGCATCGCCTTCGGCGTACTCGTCGGCGAGCCCGTCGATCCGGACCGCACTGGGCACCGGAGGTCCGGGATCGGCGACGTTCACGGTGACCGCCTCGGACGTCAGGACGTCCGCACCGTCGACGATGATGGTCGCACGCAGCCTCTGTCCGTCGGTGTCAGCGGTCCCGGAGTAGACCGAGCCGACGGTGCCCTCGACGTCCTGCCAGGCGAATCCGTCATCCGAGGTCTCCCACCGGTAGGTGGCGCCCTCGATCAGCACGTCGGGTTTCGCCTCCAGGCTCACCGTCGCCCCCGGCTCGTACGACGCCTCCAGGCCGTCGATGGTCAGGGTGGTCGGCAGTTGCGGGGCGGCGTTCACCTCGAGGGTGACCGGGTCGGACGTCACCGTGACTTCACCGAGGCTGACCCGGGCACGCAACTGCTGCCCGTCGGCGTCGGCTACGCCCGAGTAGGTGCTGGTGGCCTGCCCCGCGACCGGCACCCAGACCCCGGTGACGTCCAGCGTCTCCCAGCCGTAGACCGCCCCCTCCGCCTCGACGTCCGGGGTCGCCAGCAGTTCGACGGACGCGCCCTGCTCATAGGGGTTCGTCAAGCCGGACACGCTCAGCGATGCCGGGACCGGCGCCGGCTCCGGCACGTCACCCACGATCCAGTGATAGTCCGCGGTGTTCGTCGGGACGCGCTCACCGGTGGTGGAGTTGATCGCGAAGGCCTGAACCGTGAAGTGGTACTCGCCGGCTTGGGTGAAGGCCCAGTTCGCGTGCACATGAGCCAGGTAGGACTGGTGGATCGTATTGGGCAGCACGAAGCCGCCATCGGTCAGCAGTGACGTCAGTCCGCCGAAGGCGCCCGAGGACCAGAGGAACACCTCTCCGGGACCATCCACCGACTGAACCTCGATATCGACCTGGTCATAGCCCGTACCGGCCAGGCTCTGGCTGTCCCAGCCTGGCCAAACCAGGTCGTGGTTCTGCGACAACGGTAGGTAGTAGGCCTCAACTCCGCGCACGCCCTCCGGCAGATTGGCGACATCGGGCAGCGCCGTCAACGCCGCCTCCTTGACCACCAACGTCACGTCCTCGGGCGGATGGGCTACGTGTGAGCCGGTGACGTCCTCCTTCAGGTTCAGGATCGGCGCACCGGACTCATCGAGCGCCACGTTGAAGGTGTCGATGTGCCCGTGGTCGAGGACGAGTGCCCGTTCGGCCGCCACGGTCGGCGCCATCGGGATGACCAGGGTGCCGACGAGCGCCACAAGCGCCGTGACGACGGCGAACACCGTGGCCGAGTACGGGCGTGGGCCCGTATTCGAACGCGAACCGACACGCGGAATTACGGGAGGCATGGGCGAACACCTGGGTCTCGATCTGGGCGCTGGGAGCGCCGGGGAGGTGACGCCCGAACGGCGGGCATCGGCGACGATTCCGCACTATACTGTAATGAGAGTCGTTCGCAACAATCGCAGGCAAGCTTGCTCGAACAAGGTTGGTACCGACTTCCCCGCGAGGCCGTACCTGCGAGTCGTTCTCATTATGATGAAAGGATGCGCTGCACCCCACTGACGCCCGCCCACCTTGACGCCGTCGTCGACCTCGCGGTCGCGGCACTGCGAGACCGGACTCGCCTGGCCGGGCCCGGGTCCACGCCACCCTCCGATCCGGCGCACATCGCACGCACCTCCCTCGAGCCGTATCTTGACGGCGACGACCGGTTCGCCCACGTCGCCCTCGACGACGACGGGCAGGTCCAAGCACTGCTCGCAGGCATCGTGACCCGGCTCGGCCCTCAGGACGCGGAGTACACCTACCTGGCGCCGCGGCACGCACTCGCCCCACTCTCGGCGTGGTGCGCACGCGACCCACGCTCCGCCGTCGATGCCCTGCCGGTCCTGCTCGATGCCGCCCGGGCGAGCCTCGACGCCGCCTCGATCCCACGCCTGAACGTGCAGGTGCTCGACGGCGACTGGTGGTCCGTGGGCCTGTGGCGCTCGCTCGACCTGCGTCCCGACACCTCCTTCGCGCTGCGCCCTCTGGCCGCTCCGATGCACGCGCCGGTCACGGCACCCAGGGTGCGGGCTGCGCTGCCGTCCGACCTCGACGCAGTGGTGCGACTGTGCCTGGACGAGTACTCCTACCACGCCCGTCACACCGGGTCGGGCCTGGCTGCCGACCAGGACGCCGGCACCGCGGCGCGGATCGCCTCGGCCTGGTTCGACCACGGCACCGGAGAGGATCGCGAGCGCGCGTTCGTCGCCGTCGACGGCGATGACCGCCCGGTCGGCGTCACCACGGCGCACGTGCTCACGGCACCCGGCGGATCGTCCTCCGCCGCCCTGCTCCCGTCCCGCTACGCCTACATCGGGCTCACCTCGGTGGCCGCATCCGCACGCGGGACCGGCGCCGGCACGGCGCTCACGGCGCACGCCCTCGGGTGGGCGCGCAGCCTGCCGGACCCGCCGGACGCCGTCGGGCTCCACTACGTGGCGGACAACGTGCTGGCGGCACCGTTCTGGCAGCGCCGGGGTTTCGCCCCTGCGCTCACGCTGCTGACCGACGCCGCTTAGGCGGCGCCCGGGGAGCGGGCACCGAGGAAGGGCTCCAGCGGGTCCGCCCGGGCCAGCCACCGCGGCCCCCTCGGCGACCTCCTCAGGCGTGAGCAGGCCGTCGCGGAAGGCGCGCTCGACCTCATCGGCACCGGGGCCGGTGCCGACCACGACGAGCCGGGTCTCCGGCGCGGCGTCGCCCCAGCCGTCGGCCAGCCCCACCGTGACCTGCCGGCCCGCCCCGAGCATCGCGCACAGCGAGTCCGGGCGGTTCGGCACCCAGAACCGACCCCGGACCGCGTGAGGTCCGTCCGCGATCACCTCCGCGCAACTCAACAGCCGCTCCGGATGGAGCGGCAGGTCGGAGCGGAGGTCGAGCACCCAGATGTCACGCAGATTCTCGCCGGGACTCGCGGCCGGACCGGCCTCGAACGCGCCAGGGTGTGCACGCCGCTCGGCGATGCCCTCGCGGTGCCGGAAGGCCAGCGCCGACTCGACCCAAGACCCGTGCACGCCGTCCCAGCGCCGCCCATCGGCGGCCCGGACGGCGTCCACGAGGGCTCGGGCACGCTCGGTGGCGGCAGCCTCACCAGCTTCACCGTCGGCGACGATGACGACGTCGGCGACGGGCACCTGCCCGAGCAGGGCCTCACCCACGGTGCGCTCGTCGCCCTCGACGAGGGCGATCCGCCGTTCGGACAGGTCATCCTCCCCGAGCAGGTCGGCCACGATCCGGTCGGCCGAGACGATCGAGACCGTCGCCCCCAGGCGGAAGCGATGCAGCTCACCGCCCGGGGCCAGCTGCGCCGTCAGGCCCTGGCTCGCCGGGAGGATCTCGGCGGCCGGCGGCAGGAGCAGCAGGACCCCGGCCCACCGACCGGACTCCCCGAGTGCGGCGATGGTCGGGACGGCGTCCTCGCGGACCGCGCAGGAGGGGCAGACGTGTTCGAGATCGACGAGTTCGTCCGCCAGGACCCCACCCGCGTGCAGCACGCGGCGGCGCAACCGCGTCCCGTGCCGGCCGCCGACGATGTCGTGTGCGACCGCGACCACGTCGGGCCGATCCATCAACGCTCCGATCAGTGCCACCTCGCGATCCACCGGGTCGATGCTGGAGATCAGGACGATGGGGATGAGCGGCTCGGCCATGGATGAGTCCATCTAGGGTAGACGATAATGATTCTCAGTCGTAGTATGCGTCTCATGTCTGCACAATGCCAACTCACCGGTGCCGCACCCGGCTTCGGCCATTCGATCTCCCACTCGCACCGACGCACGAAGCGCCGCTTCGATCCGAACATCCAGACCAAGACCTACTTCGTTCCCTCGCTGCGGCGGCGGGTCAGCCTCCGGCTCAGCGCGCGCGGCATCAAGACGATCGATCGCATCGGCATCGAAGCCGCCGTGACGCGCATCCGGGCGCGCGGGGTGCGGATCTGATGGCCAAGCGCACCGACGTCCGCCCCAAGGTGGTGCTGCGCTCCACGGCCGGCACCGGCTACTCCTACATCACCGAGAAGAACCGCCGGAACAGCCCCGACCGACTCGTCCTGATGAAGTACGACCCAGTGGTGCGCCGCAAGGTCGAGCTCCGGGAGTCCCGCTGATGGCCAAGACATCGAAGATCGCCCGCAACGACCAGCGCCGCGAGACGGTCGCCCGGTACGCCGCGATCCGTACCGAGCTCAAGCACGCCTCGGTCGATCCCCATCGCCCGGCCGTGGAACGGGAGGCCGCGATGCGGGCCCTGCAGCGTCTGCCCCGCGACGCCAGCCCCACCCGGGTGCGCAACCGCGACGTGACCGATGGTCGGCCCCGAGGCCACCTGCGCAAGTTCGGCCTCTCCCGGGTGCGACTGCGCGAGCTCGCCCTTCGTGGCGAACTCCCCGGCATCACCAAGTCGAGTTGGTAAGGAGAAGACGATGAAGGTACGTGCGTCACTGAGGTCCCTGAAGAACAAGGAGGGGTCGATCGTGGTCCGGCGTCGCGGTCGGACCTATGTGATCAACAAGCGCAACCCGCGCTGGAAGGGTCGCCAGGGCTGAGGTCATGCACATGCCGACCGAGGCCGACCGATCGACGCGACGTGACAACATCCGCGGCTACGCATGAACCCGTTCGATGCCGCCGGCGCCGACTTCCTCCGGCTCGCGCCGCTGCTGTGGGACCCTACGTCGGCGGCTCTGGTCGAGGTGGCCGCACCGGAGCCGGGCGACCGGGTCCTGGACGCCTGCTGCGGTGTCGGGTCCTCAGCCCTCCCGGCCGCGGTCGCGATCGGCCCGGACGGTCGCCTCGACGCCGTCGACACGTCCGTGGCCCTCGTCGACATCCTGCGCCACCGGCCGGAGCGGCCGCCGTGGTTGCATCCCCATCTGCACGACGTCACGACCTGGCGGCGCCCTTCGGGTGGGTACGACGTGGTCCAGTGCGCGTTGGGGATCTTCTTCTTCCCCGTGATGGCCGACGGCGTCGCGCACCTCATCTCGTTGGCCCGCCCTGGGGGGCGGGTCGTGCTGTCGGTCTGGCGACGGGGCTCCCTGGTCGAGGTCGGCGAGGCCCTACTGACGGCGTACCGGCGCACCACCGGGACCGATGTCGATCGGCCGCACTCCCCGATCGCGGCGATCGACGAGGTGGACGCGCTGCGCGCGTGGTCGGTCGACCGCGGGCTGTCCGACGTCATCGTCACCGAGCACTCGCTGCACCTCGATGTGGACGCGGAGCAGGCGTGGCTGATCGTCGTGGGTAGCGGCTGGCGGGGCCTGGTCGAGTCGCTCCCTGCCGCGGGACGGCAACGGTTGCGAGCGGCCTTCGCCGACGAGCTCGGGCGCCGCGGCGTCCAGACGGTCCAGGCGAGCACGATGGTCGTGAGTGGCACGGTCCCACCGAGGCGGGCCGGACCGTCCCTCGGATAGCGACCGCACTCGACGTTTTGCCGGTCCGGCAACGGGAGTTGTCGAAACACCCACGGGACCTCAGGCTTGGCGTTGACGAGAGGAGCCCGGGTGGACCAGGCGATGTGGGACGAGATCTACGCCGAGCGGAACTGGAGCGGTGCGGTCAACGGCGCCCTGGCGGTCGAGGCCGCCGGCCTCGAACCGGGACGGGCGCTGGATGTGGGCTCCGGCGAGGGCGGGGATGCGCTCTGGCTCGCGGCCCGCGGATGGCGCGTGACGGCGACGGACATCTCCCCGGTCGCACTCGAGCGCGCGGCCGCGTCCGTGACCGCGGAGCACGGGGATCGGATCGAGTGGGTCCACGTCGACCTGACCGCCGAAGCTCCCGAGCCGGGCGGGTACGACCTGGTCTCCCTGATGTACTTCCCGCTGCTGCGCAGCCAGGGCCCGACGGCGATGCGCGCCCTGACCGATGCCGTTGCCCCGGGTGGGTTGTTCCTCATGGTCGGGCACGACCTGGGCGCACCTGCGGACCAGCCGGCCGCAGGGCCCGGCCATGGTCACGGCCACAACCACGACCACGACGCGCCCGCCGGTGCCGATCCGGACGGCGGCAGCCCGTCACGGCAATGGCGAGGGCCGGATCCCAGTGAGTTCCTGCGCCCGGAGGAGTTCGCCGCGACGCTGGGCGAGGGCTGGCAGGTCGAGACGCTGGAGACCCGTCCGCGGGTGGTCCCGACGAGCGGGGCGGGCGTCGGCCATGTGGACGACGTGGTGCTGCGCGCGCGCCGGACCGCCTGACTCATCCGAAGGTCCGCGCCGGACGTCACGCCTGCGGGCGCCGTTCCTCACCCGGATCGTCATCGCGACCGGCACCTGACTCCTCGGGGCCGTCCGCGACGGACCCGCCGGTCGTGCTCACGGTGACCTCGGTCTCGGCCGGTTCCAGCCCCGATTCGCCGTCGACCTCGTCCGGGCCGACCGCCTCGGGCTGCGGATCGGCGTCGGCCGCGGCGTCCCGGAACCGGGCGAGCTGTTTTCGCGCCTCGGAGTCGGTGACCAGGTAGGCGCTGATCCACCGGGACGCGGGGTGGGCATCCACGAGGACCGCCTTGGCGAAGAGGGTCAGTGGGACCGCGAGGATGGCGCCGAGCGGGCCCACCACCAGGGTCCAGAACGTCAGGCTGAGGAAGCTGACCACCGGACTCAGGCCGACCGCGTCGCCGGTGACCTTCGGCTGGATGATCGTCTGCACGGTGAAGTTGAGCACCGAGTAGACGACGATCACCCAGATCATCTGGCTCACCCCGCCGTCGACCAGGGCGATCAGCGCCGGTGGGATCAGGCCGAGGACGAACCCCACGTTCGGGATGTAGTTGGTCACGAAGGCGAGCACGCCCCACACCAGGACCATCGGCACCCCGATGATCGACAGTGCGATCACGTCCAGAACGGCCACGATGAGGCCGAACACGGTCGCGACGATCCAGTACTTGCGAACGCCGGTGACGAAGTCGGTCAGGGCGGCGGTGAGGTTGGGACGTTGGGAGACCGACAGCTCGAACCTGCGCCCGACGTTGGTCGAGTCGATGGCCAGGAAGAACATGACGACCAGCAGCAGAGCCGCCTGGCCGCCTGCGGATGACATTCCCTCCAGCACGGTGCCGAGCAGCCCGACGATCCGGTTCAGGTCGAAGTCGCCGAGCACCCCTTCGAGCGTCCGCTCGTCGACCCCGAACTGGCTCAGCCACTCGATCAGGTCCGCGTAGATCGCTTGGAACCGATACGAGTAGGCCGGCAGTTCGGCGACGAGGCGGGCGATCGACAGGGCCAGCATGATCACCAGCGCGACGAGGATCACGTACAGGAACAGCAACACCAGGATCGCTGCGACCATCGGGTGGACCCGGTGCCTGGTCAGCCACATCTGCAGGGGCCGGGCGGACACGATGAGCGTGAGCGCGAAGAACGTGGGCGCGATGATGCTGGACGCGAAGTGCAGGCCGACCGCGGCAATCGTGAGCCCCCCGAGCACGAGGGCCGTGGTCTGCAGAGAGGGCCGCGAGTTGACCTCGAGGACGCCCGTTCCTGACTGGGTGGACAT
The DNA here is from genome assembly GCF_019947135.1 of Occultella gossypii. GTDB lineage: Bacteria > Actinomycetota > Actinomycetes > Actinomycetales > Beutenbergiaceae > Occultella > Occultella gossypii. The sequence goes on from NZ_JAGSHT010000018.1 coordinate 117,554, forward strand.
GCTGCTCCTGTGCTGTGACCCGCTGACGATGACGCGGCGAGGGCTGCCCCGCGCGGCAAGTCTTCCACGCCGGGACTCTGCTTTCGTGAAGCGCCGCCCGGCGGCCGCCAGGCAACTGCCGCCGGTCAGCGACCTGTGACCAGCGTGTCCTCGGTGGCCTCGGCGTCGACGGCCGGTTCGATCGCGGCGGATGGGTCGACGGCGGCAGGCTCGGCACCCGGGCCGACGTCTTCGGCCGCACCCTCGCCCGCGCCGGCGACGTACGGCCGGTTGCGCTGGGCGATCCAGACCGCGGCGGCACCGAGGACCACCAGCACGGCGCCTACCGGGCCGGCCGGGGTGCCGGGCACGATCGCGTCGAGGAGCAGCCAGCCACCGAACGCGAAGAACAGCACGGCAGCGCCGAGCTGGATGACGTGCTCCGGCAGGTGCTTGCCGAGAACGGCGCCCACGACGATGGCCAGTGCGTCAGCGGCGACCATGCCGAGGGTGGAGCCGATCCAGACCCCGGCCCAGTCGTGGTCGGTGGCGAGCGCGACGGTGGCGAGCATCGTCTTGTCGCCGAGTTCGGCGAGGAAGAACGCGGAGGCGACGGCGATGAAGGCCGACTTCTTCACGCGGGCGGCCTTGGCCCCCTCGTCGTCGCTGAGGCTGTCACCGCGCAACGTCCAGAACCCGAAGAAGATGAACGCCAGTCCACCGATGACGGCGATCAGGCCGGTCGGGATGGCGTTCGCGAGGAGGTGGCCGAGGCCGACGGAGGCGACGTGCACCAGGGCCGTTGCGGCCGTGATCCCGCCGAGGACCACCCACCAGCGGTAGCGCAGCGCGAACGTCATGGCCATCAACTGCGACTTGTCCCCCAGTTCGGCGACGAAGATCACGGCGAAACTCAGCACGAGCGCAGACAGCACGAAGTAAACCCCTCATCGATCGCGGGGAATGCCCCGCGCTCAATGACATTACGCGCGCGTTCGACGCGGAATCAAATCCCGCGAAGTATTCGCATAACCGAATTCTCGAATGGTGAGAATGTTCGCCTCTGCGAAAAATGATGAATTCGGTTCCCCGAACTATTCACCCGGCCGCGGCACGCACCGCGTCCACCCCGCGGTTGGCGAGTTGGTCGGCACGCTCATTGCCCGGATCGCCCGAGTGGCCCTTGACCCAGACCCAATGCACCGTGTGCCGGGCCACCTGCTCGTCGAGGGACTTCCACAGTTCCACGTTCTTGACGGGCTTCTTGTCCGCGGTGCGCCAGCCATTACGTTTCCAGCCGGCCAGCCAGGTCTTCATCCCGTTCATCACGTAGGAGGAGTCCACGTGCACAGTCACCTCGCACGGTTGGTTCAGCGCACGCAGGCCCTCGATGACGGCGGTGAGTTCCATCTTGTTGTTCGTGGTCAGTTCCTCGCCACCGAACAATTCGCGCTCGTGTTCACCGAAGCGCATCCAGGCGCCCCACCCGCCAACTCCCGGGTTGCCCTTGCAGGCACCGTCGGTCCACATCGACACCGCAGGGAGTTCGGGTTCAGCCATGACTGGCACCCTAGATCGTCGGAGCGGGTCGAGTCATACCGGCGGCCGCCAGCACTGGTGCCCGGCCCGGCCGGGCGTCTACGTTGGGCATCATCGAGACAGGATGTGGCCATGGGCACGAACGACATCGATCCGGACACCGGCACCGCGCCGCGATTCGTCTCGCGCGGCTTCACGGGACGGGCCCGCCGGCCACGTTCGGCCCGCCTCCCGCCGGGACAGTACGACGTAGGCAGCGGGTTCCCGGTGCTCTCCGCCGGCCCCACACCCAATACCCACCTGTCCCGCTGGGACTTCACCGTCCAGGGCCAGGTGGATCGGGTGCGGCACTACTCCTGGGCGGACTTCAGAGCGCTGCCACGCGAACCGGTCGAGGTCGACATCCACTGCGTCACGAGCTGGTCCAAGTTCGACACCCGGTGGGAGGGCGTCTCCGTGGATACCTTGCTCGGGGACGTCGAGTCCGGGGCCGAGTACGCGCTCGCATTCAGCGACGGCGGTTACACCACCAATCTGCCGTTGGCCGATATCACCGGCGGCCGCGCCTGGGTCGTGGACACCTACGACGGCGCGCCGCTGCGACCCGAGCACGGCGGCCCGGCCAGGCTGCTGGTGCCGCACCTGTACTTCTGGAAGTCCGCCAAATGGGTGCGCGGACTTGTCCTGGGCGAGGTCGAGGAGCTCGGCTTCTGGGAGAGGTTCGGCTACCACCGATACGGAGACCCATGGCGCCAGCAGCGCTACGCCGGCGACTGAACTGGCAGTTGGCCGAGGTGCTGAGTGTCACCACCGAGACGCCGACGGCGAGGCGGCTCCGCCTCGCCGTGCACGACTGGGCGGGGCACGCCGCCGGACAACACGTGGACGTGCGGCTGACCGCGCCGGACGGTTACACGGCACAGCGAAGCTACTCGATCGCGTCGCCGCCGCAGGCGCCGCACCTGGACCTGGTCGTCGAGCGACTCGAGAACGGTGAGGTGTCGGAGTACCTGACCGAGGAGTTGCGCAGCGGTGACCTACTCGAGCTGCGCGGGCCGATCGGTGGCTACTTCGTGTGGCCGGCGACGGCGGCCGGCCCGGTCCAGCTCATCGCTGGTGGCTCCGGCGTGGTTCCGTTCCTGTCGATGCTCGGCCACCATCGCGCCACCCGCAGCGAGATCCAGGTGCGGCTGCTGTACTCGGCAAGGACCGAGGCGGACCTGATCGGTACCGGTGAGCTCGCCGGCCCCGGAATCTCGACGACGCTGACCCTGACCCGCGCCGTACCGCCCGGTTGGGAGGGCCTGCGCCGCCGAGTGGACGTGACGATGCTCGCCGAGCACACACTCGCACCGGAACGCTCGCCGCTGGTGTTCGTGTGCGGGCCGACGGCCTTCGTCGAGACCGTGGCAGCCGGAATGCTCAGCCTCGGTCACGACCAGTCTCGGATCAAGACCGAACGCTTCGGAGCCACGGGAGGACCCTGATGAGCACGCCACCGAACCCGCCGGACAGACGGCTGGACATCAATGCGGCCGCCGGACCGCTGGCCGAGCTGTTCGCCGTGGACCTCACGCTGGCCACGGTCCAGTGCGACGGCTGCTCGAACACCACGGACCTGGCCCGGTACGACGTGTATGCCGATGGTCCCGGCCTGGTGATCCGCTGCCAGGGCTGCGACCACGTCGTGTTGCGCTACTCCACCGCCGGGGGCCGGTTGCGCCTGGACATGACCGGCACGCGCCTGCTCGTCATCCCGGGCGGGTGACCTGGCTTCGCTCCAGGGCGGCCGGGTGCGTGCTCAGGCTCTTGACCATGGCCCGATCGGTCTCGGTCGCCACCTGATCGGCCCCTACGGCGTCCGTCCAGGTGTAGGTCACGGTGGATCGCAGGCCGGTGTCGGTGTAGCCGAGCCGCTCGTACAGCGCCTGCGCCCGTGCGTTGTCGAGCCCGACGCCGAGGCACACCCGCGGATGCCCACGGCCGGCGATCCGGCACTCCGCCTCGGCGATCAGCGCGGTGCCGACGCCCCGGGACCTGGCCCGCTCGGCCACGTGCACCGTGGCGATCTCCGGGATCGGGCCGAGCTGGTCGGCGACGTCACCGTCGTGGTAGCCGTCCCAGTGGATGACGGCGGTGCCCACCGGGTCGCCGTTCGCGACCTTGGCCACGAGATAGTCGATGAGTCCGGCCGCGGCCCGCGCGTGCTGCGTCTCGTGGGCGCGCCCCGCAGGCAGGGCGGCCTCCAGGTCGGCAACATCCTCGGCCCGGCAGTCGCCGACCGTCACGTCGGGGATGGGCTGCACGGCGAGTGCGGAGGTCAGGTGCTGGCGAGCAGCGAGGAGAGCGCGGAGGTGAAGAACCGCAGACCGTCCGTGCCGGCGCCCTCGGGGCCGAACCCGGCCTCGACCGCGTGCTCGGGGTGCGGCATCAGGCCCACCACGTTGCCGCGGGCGTTCGTGATGCCGGCGATGTCCCGGCGGGAGCCGTTCGGGTTGCCGACGTAGCGGAACACGACGCGCGCCTCGCCCTCGAGCTCGTCGAGCGTGGCCTCGTCGGCGATGAACTGTCCGTCCTGGTTCTTCAGCGGGACCACGATCTCCTCGCCGGCCGCGTACTCGTTCGACCAGGCGGTGGTGTTGTTCTCCACCCGCAGTGTCTGGTCCTTGCACACGAAGGCGAGGCGTTCGTTCTTGATCATGGCGCCGGCGAGCAGGTGCGTCTCGCACAGGATCTGGAAGCCGTTGCAGATCCCGAGGACCGGCAGAGAGCCGTTCGCGGCGGCCACCACGGCGCCCATGATCGGGGCGAACCGGGAGATCGCCCCAGCGCGCAGGTAGTCACCGTAGGAGAAGCCGCCGGGCAGGATCACCGCGTCCACCTCGGCGAGGGAGTCGTCCGCATGCCACAGCCGCACGGGCTCCGCGCCGACGAGGCGCACCGCGCGGGCGGCGTCCCGGTCGTCGAGGCTGCCGGGGAACGTGATCACACCGATGCGGGCCATCAGTCCTCCTTGGCGACATGCACCGAGACGACGTCCTCGATGACCGGGTTGGAAAGCACCTCTTCGGCGGCCTTGCGGGCCGCGGCGAGGACCTCCTCGGTCGCCTCCCCGTCCACCTCGAGCTCGAACCGCTTGCCCTGACGCACCGACGCGAAGCCGGTGAACCCGAGCCTCGGCAACGCACCCGCGACCGCCTTGCCCTGGGGGTCCAGGATCTCCGGCTTCGGCATGATCTCCACGACGACACGTGCCATCTGAGCGGGACTCCCTGGTTCTACGAAAGGTGACGGGACGCCCCGATCCTACCGGCCGCCGTCGCCGGTCCGGCGAGGTGCCCGCAGAGCGGGCACGCGGCTCAGACAGCGCCGAGCACCCCGTCGAGCGGCGCGGGCACCCGGCCCAGGTCGAGCGCGTCGATGAGCGCCGGCGCGTAAGCGATCTTGCGGCCGCCGCGGGTGCCCAGGAACCGGCGGAGCTGGGCGTCCAGGGGCCGGTCCCGCTGGGCCGGCTGCTGCTGCATCGTCCGGAACGAGCCGAGCTCGCCGCGCTCGTCGATGACGGCCTCGACGGCGTCGGTGCCGAGCGCGCGGATCAGTTCGTCCTCGAGGTCGGCCACGCAGACGAAGAACCCGCACTGCTCCATCTGCGCTCGGGTCAGGTCCGCGCCGAGTCCGGCGGCGGCCAACCCGCGCCGGTAGTAGCCCACCTCCGCCGCGTCGCACAGGCCGGCGAGGTCGAGCCCGAGACCGCGCGGGCCGAGTCGCTCGAGATAGCGGCGGATGTTCGTGGCGCCACCCATCGCAACGACGGTGACGCCCTCGGCGGTCAGGTCCCGGCCGCGGCGGGCTGCGAGGCGTTCGAGCGCGGCACTGTCGCTGCGCCCCTCGACCAGCACGGCTGCCCGCATGGTTCGGGTCAGGCGCCGAACGTCAGGCCGGTGATCCGCTCGTAGGCCTCGACGTACCGGTCCCGGGTGCGGGCCACCACATCCGTGGGAAGCGGCGGTGGGGGCGTGTCCGAGTGCCGGTCCCACCCGGACTCCGGCGACGTCAACCAGTCCCGGACGAACTGCTTGTCGAAACTGGGCTGGGCGTGGCCGGGCTGCCACTGGTCGGCGGGCCAGTACCGGGACGAGTCCGGGGTGAGCACCTCGTCACCGAGGATCAGCTCGCCGCTATGCGGATCCGTGCCGAACTCGAGCTTGGTGTCCGCCAGGATCACACCGCGATCGGCCGCGATCTCCTCGGCGCGCGCGTAGACGGCGAGGGTGACGTCCCGCAGCCGGGTGGCGACGTCCTGACCGACCTGGGCGGCGACCACCTCGAACGAGACGTTCTCGTCGTGCTCGCCGACGGCCGCCTTGGTGGCCGGTGTGAAGATCGGTTCGGGCAGCCGCGAACCGTCCACGAGGCCCTCCGGCAGCGGCACGCCGCACACCTCACGGGTGGCCTCGTACTCCACTAGTCCGGAACCGGTGAGGTAGCCGCGGGCCACGCACTCCACCGGGTACATCTGGAGCCGGCGGCAGATCATCGCCCGGCCGGCGACCTGCTCGGGCACCTCGAGCGAGACCACGTGGTTGGCCACGAGCGGGCTCAGCTGGTCGAACCACCACAGGCTGAGCGCGGTGAGCACGGCGCCCTTGTCCGGGATCGTCGTGGGCAGGACGTGGTCGTAGGCGCTGATCCGGTCGCTGGCCACCACCAGGACGACGTCGGTAGCGCCGTCGTCCGGCACGTACAGGTCGCGGACCTTGCCCGAGTAGGTGTGCCGCCAGCCGGGCAGCGCGGGTGGGGTGGTCGCGGTGTCGGTCACGGGGACCAGTCTGGCACCATCACCGCGGCCACCGGCGCCGCGGCCCGCTCACGGCTCGGTCACCTCGAGGAACCCGTGCGCGCCACGTTCGGCATCGCTCATCACGTGGTTGACGACCGGGTAGCGGCCGGCCTCGGGCATCACGAGCTCCACGAACCCGCCCTGCGCGGCGCCGAGCGCGAGGGTCTGCGCGCCACCCCCGGTGGCCTCGTCCGGGGTGAGCAGGTAGGCGCCCTCGGCGAACACCGTGTCGAACTGGCCACCGACCACGTGGAACGAGGTGCCCCGGTTCGGCCCCGCCGCGAGGACCCAGATCCGCACCCGCTCCCCCACGACGGTCTCGAGCGGCGCGTGGTCGTAGGCGTTCGCGTACCCGTTGAAGACCACCAGGTCCGCCTCCCCCGCCGCGAGCTTCGCCGTGTCGACCTCGCCGCCCTGTTCACCGAGGTAGTACTCGGACTGGATCAGCACGTGTTCGCGGTCGACCGGCGCCAGGTCCGGCGGGTCGATGATCACGGCCCCGAACATGCCGTTCGCGATGTGGGCGCTCATCGGCATCGTGGCGCAGTGGTACATCCAGATCCCGGACCGGGTGGCCGCGAACGTGTAGGTGAGCGACTCCCCGGGCGCGATCGTGCGCATCGGCTCGTCCGGCGCCAGCGCCCCGGCGTGGAAGTCGATGGAATGCCCGATGGTGCCGTCGTTGACCAGCGTGATCACGAATGTGTCCCCGATCCGGCCGTGCAGCGTGGGGCCGGGCGCCGTCCCGTTGAACGTCCACAGCGTCTGGGTGACGCCGGGCGCGACCTCCGCCTCGGCCTCCCCGACCGTGAACGTGTACTCGTGCGTGGTGCCCGGTGGTATCGGGGGGACGACGGCGTCCGGCGCCTCCCAGCCCGGCGCGGGGGTCGCGCTCGGGTCCAGGTCGGCGGCCGCACCGGCGCCGGTGGTGCCGGTCATGTCGTGGCCGCCGTGCCCCGCCGCGCCGTCGGCGTCGGTGTCGCCCGTCGCGGCACCCGCGTCCGTGGCGCCGCCGGTCACCTGGATGGCGAGCACCATGCCCATCTGCCGGTGCCCGATCACCGAGCACCAGGCGTCGAGGGACCGGCCCACCACGCCGACGTCGATCGTGGCCGACTCTCCGGGGGCCAGCCGCCCCGAACTCATGCCGTTGTCGAGCACCAGGTCGTGCACCTGGGTCTCGTCGGTGTTCTGCACCTCGAGCACGAGCTGGTTCCCGGCCGGTACCTCGATCACGTCCGGCGTGAACCGCATGTCCGCGGCCTCGACCAGCACGGTGGTGGTCTGCCCTGTGCCGCCCGCCCCGGCATCCGCTCCCGCGCCCGCCCCGACGGCCGACGGGTCCGCGGCGACCGCCCCGGCGACCGCGAGCGCCACAACCGCCAGACCGGCCACGGCCTGGCTCCGATACCGGTGCGGCACCGGCGTGACCGGACCGGTCGCGGGCGGGGTCCGTCCAGCCGAGCGCGCCCGGCGGTTCGTCACCACGGCGGCCACGAGCAGCGGCAGGAAGGACCCGAGCCCGATCAGCACCGCGAACGAGGCCGCGACAAGTACCAGCGAGGGGACCGGTGCCACGCCGAGCACCAGTCCCGCGTTGGCGACGGCCACCCGCCACCCGGCGCCGCGCTCGATCGCGGTCATGGTCGCGCGCATGACCGCCGGGCCACCGCCGAGCACCACCGGCACCAGGTACGTCATCGCGCCGATGAGCACCTGTGCGGCGAACCCGGCTGCGAACGGGACCGTCACCGCGCCGACGGCGTCGGCCAGTTCGGCCCAGCCCGGGGTCCGCGCCACGATGACGACCAACTGGACGAGGCCGACCACCAGCCAGCACATCCCCGCCAACACGGACATGGTGGGCATCGCCGTCGGCGCCTTCGTGCGCGCCACCCGGACCATCGGCGCCCCGATCCAGGCGATCCCGACGAGGTAGCCGACCAACCCGGTCACGACCGCCACCCTGGACCCGGCCGCGGCCCCGACCCCGATCACCACGACCGAGCCCGCCAGGATCCACAACGCGCGCCGTGAGGCGACCTCGCCGTCGGGGTCGATCCGGGTGCGCAGCATCGTCGGCCAGAGCGTCACGAGCGTTCCGAGCACGGTGAGGCCGACGAAGCCGAGGAGGTTCACGGCCACATGCGCCACCTGCAGGCGCGCCTGCCATTCGTCGGCGAGGCCGTGGGCCATGAGCGCGCCCAAGCCGGCGCCCACCGGCAGCAGCCACGATGCGACCACGTAGTAGCGGATCGTGGAGGCGAACCGGGAGGAGAGGGCGCGCCGCGCCCGCAGCGCCAGCGCCGTCCCATGCGCGGCAATCGCGGCGCCGACCACGATCGCGCCGGCGAGCACCAGTGGCCAGATCCCGGCGACCACCCCGGCGACGGTGGCCACCACGCCGATGTTGAGGGCGACGGCGCGCACCGTCTGCCAGCGCCGGGAGGTCGGCCGGTGGCGCAGCAGTGCGTCCGTGAAGTGGGCGCTCCACACTCCGATCGCGTTCGTCACGGCGCCGAGCAGCAGCAGGTGCACGAGGAGCCAGCGCTGCTCAGGGATCCATCGGTGCGCGATGGCGACGACCACGACGGCGAGCAGCCAGAACGCGACCGGCGCGTTCGCGCGCAGGTGGTGGCGGGAGCGGTCCGGTAGCGGCGGCAGCGGCGCGCGGCCACCACGCCCGTCCTCGGACGGTGGAGGGCCGACGAGGGCGGCCGGGAGCCGGGGAGCGGGTCGTGACCGCACGCTCAGTCCTTGGACCCGGGCACACGCACGGGCAGCTGCTCGGGCAGGTGGAGCACGCACGCCCCCCGCTCGGCGAACGGCTCGAGACTCACCCCGACCGGGTCCGCACCCGACTCCTCCAGCAAACCCTGGACCATGCCCAGGTGCACGCCGCAGACCACGTGCTCGTGGCGGTGGGCGGCCTCCAGGAGTGGGCACCGGCGCAGCCGGACCACATCCGAGCCATGCGCCGGGTCGGGGTCGAAGCCGAGTCCGTCCAGCGTGTCGAGCACGTCGTCGTAGGCGTCCCCGGAGTCGGCGGGACCGGCGTCTGCGGGACCGGCGTCGGCGAGGCCGAGCGCCATGGACGGACGTGCGGACGCCTGACGAGCCGCCGATCGACGTGCCAGGTCCTGACCCCAGTACCGGCCTGCCGTGATCCCGGCCGCCTGCGGATCCGCACTGGTCCGAGCGATCTGGGCCGCGAGCGCGGTCGCCAGGCCCACATACTCCTGCGTCGCCATCGGCGCGTCCGGCTCGGTGGCGGCATACAGCCAGGCCGGCCGACCCCGCCCTTTCGCTGCGGCCCGCGTGCGCGTGGCCAATCCGACGTCGATGAGGGCGTCGAGGTGCTCGCGCACGGTGTTCTGGTGCTGGTGCAACGCCTGAGCGAGGGCGCCGACGGTGCACGGCGCGGACTGCTGCGCAAGCAGGTCGAGCACGGTTCCGCGAGCCGCGCTCATCGGTCTGTGCACCGTCGCCGGCGGCGTCACCGGCCGCGGTCCAAGGTCCGACGGCCGACCTCGATTAATTATCACGGAATACAGTGTATTAAAGTTCTGGAGCCACGACACACCACTCCCGGAGGACGTCATGACCACGCTCGTTGTCGCCAGCACCCAGGCCGACGCCACCGCCGTCGAGGAGATCCGCGCTCGGCACGCGGAACTCGGGGCAGCGCTGCGGGGGCGCACCGACGCCTTGTTCGCCGCCGCCGCAGGTGGCGCCACCGCGGGCGCCGCCACCGACGCCCAGGCCGCCCGGCGCGAGGTGCAGGAGTTCACCGCCGCCACCGTGCTGCCCCATCTGACCCGGCTGGCCGCCGACACCCTCGCGAAGGCCCGCGAGCATGACGAGACCCGACTCCTGGCGCAGAGCCTCGCGGCCCAGCAGGCCGGCATCGTCGGCGCGGCACAGTCGCTCGCCCACGCGCCGGACCCGATCGCCGGTGTCGCGGCGGCGGGCGCTCTGACCGCGCTCACCACCGCCCATCTCGCCGACGTCGACGACCATCTGCTGCCCGCCCTGGCTGCGCTGCCGGGGGTGTCGCTCGCCGACCTGGCCGCGGCCCTGCCGACGCCCACCACGACCACCACCGGCACCGGAGCACCGGAGCCGGCCACAGCCGACGAGAGCGCGGGGACCGACCCGGCCCTCGCCGTCGGGCCGGACCCTGCGGAGCCGACCCCCGCCGTCGAGCCGGCAACCGGCCATGGCCACAGCTGCGCGTGCGGCGGCACCGAGGCACCGGAGCCGGAACTGGATGCGCGGGCCGTGCCGCACGCGATCCGGCACGCGACCGTCTTCGGAGCGCTCGACGCGGTGCAGCCGGGTGGGTCGATGATCCTCGTCGCGCCCCATGACCCGCTGCCGCTGCTCGCCCAGCTGGAGCGGCGCCGGCCCGGCGCGTTCGGTGTGGCCTATATCGAGCAGGGTCCGCAGGATTGGCGGCTGCGGTTCACGCGGAACTGAGCGATTCCGCGGCGCGCCCCGGCCGTATCCGGCGTCACCGGCGCAACCGTGCTCCGACCAACGCTGCGTCACTGATTCGCGTGACGGGTCAGTGACGCAGCAGCGCACCCCGGCCCCGGTCTGCCCCGGGTCCGGGCGGCATAATGCCTGGCATGGAACTCGACGCCATCTCCGACCTCACGGAGCAGTTGGGGCGGGCGCTGGTCACCGCAGCGACCGTCGAGGCGGGCACCCGGTCCTGGCTGAGGTTCGACGTCGAGTGGTCCCAGGCCGGCACGCAACACAGCGGGCGGGCGTTCCTGACCGACACCGGACACGCGGCCCCGCGACCCGTGCGGGTGCCGGACGCCGCCGTCGGGGCGCTGGCCGCGCTGCGCGCGCACATGACCGCACCCGGCAAGGGCACGTGGCTGTCTGTGGCGGCGTCGATGACCTCGCCGGGATCGCTCGACGTCAGCTACAACTACGACCGCCGACCGTACTGGAACTCGACCACCGGCTCGATGCTGGATGTGCCGGATGAGCCCCCGGTGCCCACCGACGAGAGGTGGTTGGCGGATCTGCGCCGCCACCCGCGGGAGCGCGACCTGGTGCCCGCCTGGCTGACCCCGGATCAGGTGGAGGGCGAGGAGTCGGCCCGGCTGCGTGCCGCGCTGGGCACGATCGGGCACCCGCAGCGCGGGGTCGTGCTGCCCGGCGACGACCCGAACGCTGCGCTCGAGGGCACGATCGAGGTGATCCGCTACGGCCCCCGCCATTACGGGGTGCAGATCGAGGACTACGGCCAGCACGAACTGCTCGCCGAACACTTCACCGAGCGCGACGCCTGCGCGACGGTCTGGGGCTACCTCACCGCGCCGATGCCGCAACCGCTCCAGATCCCGACGGCGGAACTCGCCCAGCGCGCGCAGGCCGCCCAGCGCAGTTACACCGATCTGCACGCTCGGCTCATCCAGGCGGGGCCCGGTGGCATCATCACGAACCTCGCCGGCGGGGTGCCCTACGACCGGATCGGGGTGCTCGACGGCCTGTACTTCTATCCCTGGCGCACGCCCTGGGAGCATCGTTCACTGCCGCCTGCTGCCGCGGGCGAGGGCGCCCAGGAGATCATCCTGATGGCGATGCAGCCGGTCGAGGTGCAGGCCGAGATCGTGCCGCCGTGGTTCGACCAGCCCGGCGGCGGCATCCGGTTCCACGTGGAGGGCAAGGGCCGCGGGGTGCGCGACCTGGTCCGCGCGGGGGTGCTGCGTCGGGTCCTGCCGGTGAACTGACCACGCCCGCTGCCTGATCCGACGGATCGGCCCGGCTGTAACCTTTCGCGACCGGTGTGCGTGTGAGTGGGTGTGGACCACATGCGAGACGGAGGTGTCATGGACGGGCCCGAACTCGCCTTCGCCGACGAGGACCCGGACATTGCCTTCGAGGTATTCGTCCGGGAACGCGGCCCCGCGCTGTACCGGGCAGCCTGGGCGCTCGCGCTCGACCGAGCCGACGCCGAGGACCTGACCCAGGAGGCCCTGGCCCGCACCTACCGGCACTGGCGACGGATCCGGCGAGCGGACACCGACCCGTTCGCGTACGCCCGCCGGACCCTGGTCAACCTCCGGGTCGATCGCTGGCGGCGGCGCAGCCGGGAGTCCGCGACGCTGCGCGAGTACGTGAGCGACAGGCGAGTGCCGGAGGTGGCATCGGGCGTCGAGGACCGCGCCGAGCTGGCCGGCCTGCTCGACCGCCTCTCGCTGCCCCAGCGTCGCGTCGTGGTGCTGCGGTACGTCCTGGATCTTCCCGTCGCGGTGGTGGCGCGGGAACTGCGCATGAGCGAGAGCAACGTCAAGACCACGTGTTCGCGCGCACTCGCCGTCATGCGTGCCGACCGGACCCCGACCATCCTGGAGGAATCATGAAGAACGTCGAACAACTCCTTCGTGAAGTACCCGCCGCGCTGCCCGAGCCCGACCTCGACCCCGCGGCGATCCGGGTGCGTGCTCGCCGCTCGCGGCACCGGTCCGCCCTGGTGGTGAGCGCCGCCTGCACCGTTCTGGTCGCGGCCGTGATCGTGGGCGCCCTTCAGCTCGGCGACCGAACCCCCACGATCCTTCGGGGCACGATGGACCCGTCCACGAGTCAGCTGCCGACGGGCTCCCCGTCGGACGAGAGTCCGGCCCTGCCCGTGATCGTCGTGGAAGAGCCGGCGTCCGTCCAGATCCGCATGCAGGCCCGGATCGAGGGGGTTCTGGAGGTGAGCGACGACGGGTGCGTCGGCATTCAGGACGTGATCGGCTCCTTCTCCCTCGCCGCGTTCCCCACCGGGACGACCATCGGCCTCGAGGGTGACGCCCTCGTCGTGACGTTCCCGAGCGGAACCGGTGTGCCGGTCGGCACGCAGGTGGTCGGCGGGGGCGGCTGGTACAACGACCGGGCGTTCGCGGAGACGCTCCTGCCCGATGACCTGCCCGAGACGTGCCGCTCGCTCCCCCTGGTCCAGTTCTACCTGGAGGACTAGGGTCTCCGCCACCGTAGCGAGGAGGACCGCGCAACACCGTCAGGCGGCGGGTTCGGCCGCGCCCCGGAGCGCTGCGTCGTAGACCTGCTCAATCGCCCGGACCGGCACCGCGGCGCTGGAGCGTGCGGCCAGCATCGCCGCGCTGGCGCGGGTGACCTCGCCCGGGTGGGCACGCAGCCGGTCAAGGACCTGCACGATCCCGGCGGCGTCCGGGGTCGGGGTGCAGAAACCGGCACCGTCCGGGACCACCTCGGCGAGGTCCGGGTCGCAGTGGAGCACCGGCAGCCCGGCGGCGATCGCTTCGAGGATCACCATCGGCTGGTTGTCGAAGTCCACCGAGGAGGAGACCAGCAGGTGGCTGCGCCGCATCGCGGTGAAGACCTCCTCCTGCGGCACCGCCCCGTGCAGGCTCACCGGGAGCCCGGCCGCGGCCCGGGATACCGCCCGACGCGCCACGCCGTCGCCGTAGACGTCCGCCCTGACTCCCCCACCGGCCGTCCGCATGGCCTCGACGAAGACCTCCGGCCGCTTCTCCGGGGAGAGCCGGCCCACCCACAGCAGCCGCAGCTCCGCCCCCGGCTCCGGCGCCCGGAGGGCGGCATCCCCGATCCGCTCGAGCACGCTCGGCTCCACCCCGTTGGAGACCACCGTGATCGGGGTCGTGACGCCCACCCCGGTCAGCTTGCGAGCGAAGTGCGCGGACGGCACGACCACGTGGTCGCTCGCCCGGGCCTGCGCCGCCATCAGCCGCCACATGCGTCGCGCCGTGCGGGTTTGCGTGTAGGGCTGGGTGCCCGCGACCCGCACACCGCGGTGGGGCAGCTGCCGGTGGTGCAGCCAGGCGAGCAGCGGCGTGCTCAGCGCCGGGGCCGGCAGCACCGACGCCGTGTACACGTCGATCCGCCCGTGCATCGTGTGCACCACCGGCAGGCCGAGCTCATCCGCCACCCGGAACCCGCCCAACGCCGCGAACATCTCCGAGTGGGTGTGCACCACCTGCACGCCCCGGCGGCGGAACTCGCGCCGAAGTACGTCCCGGACCCGGGCCGGCGACCACGCGAACGGATACCCATCCGGTCGGAACACCCCGGAGATCGGTAGGCCCACGATGCCCGGGTCCTCCGACGGGCCAGCCAGCGGACAGCACACGACCACCTCATGGCCGGCCCGTTCGAGGCCCTCCCGCAGCGCCTTCACCGCCGTCTGCACCCCGCCGAGCGTGGGCAGGTAGTAGTCGGTGACGAGGGCTACCCGCATTCGGCGAGCGTATCGTCCGTAGGATCCGACCCATGACGACGACGGCCCTGGTCACCGGGGCGAGCGGGTTCCTCGGGGGATACGTGGTCGCCGAGTTGCGGCGGCACGGTTACCGGGTCATCGCCGCCGGCCGCAACGCCGCCGCCCTGCCGAGCGGCGGGCCGACGCTCGTGGGCGACCTGGACGCCCTCGCGGCCGCGGACGAACCCGCGGACGTGGTGATCCACTGCGCCGGCCTGTCCACGCCCTGGGGCCGCTGGGAGGACTTCGCCCACGCCAACGTGACCGGCACCGACCGGGTTCTGACCTACGCCCGGCGCAACGGCGTGCGGCGGGTGGTGCACGTGTCCTCCCCGAGCATCTACGCCGCCGGCCGGGACCGGATCGGCATCACCGAGGACCAGGTGGACCCGGGCAACCGGCTCAACTCCTACATCCGCTCCAAGATCGCCGCCGAGGACCTGGTGCAGCGCAGCCGAAGCCGGGACGGCGCACCGGAGGTCGTGATCGTGCGACCCCGTGGCCTCATCGGCGCTGGCGACCCCAGCCTCGTGCCGCGCCTGCTCGACGTGCACGATCGGATCGGAGTGCCGCTGTTCCGCGATGGGCGGGTGCTCGTGGACCTGACCGCCGTGGAGAACGTCGCCGAAGGGCTGCGGCTGGCGGCCGAGGCGCCGGGTGTCGACGGCGAGGCGTTCAACCTCACCAACGGCGACCCCCGCACCCTCCGGGCCCTGATGGACTCCCTGTTCGCCGCGCTCGGACGGACGCCGAGGTTCCGGCGACTGCCCGTCCGGCCGGTCTACGCGGCCGGCGCAGTACTCGAGGCGGCGTTCGGCGTGCTGCCCGGCCGTCCGGAGCCCCCACTGACCCGGTACACCGTCGGCACCATCGCCTACTCGCAGACCCTGGACATCTCGAAGGCAGGCCGGATGCTGGGCTACCGGCCGCGGGTCACCATCGACGACGCCCTGGCGAGCTATGCCGGCTGACCTGCGCGCCTACGCCTGCGGGCACACCCACCACGACATCGGCGGCCTCGTGCGCGGTGCGCGCCGCGAGCGCCGCACCTTCCCCTCCAACGTGTTCTGCTACACCGACACCGGCCGCAGAATCCTGTACGACACCGGCTACGCCCCACCGCCGTGGCGGACCGGCCTCGCCGGGCGCGCCTACCGGAGGTTGCTGCCGCCGGTGATCGGCCCGGGGGCGGACGTCGCCGCCCAGATCGACCCGGCCGGCGTCACCCACGTGGTGCTCTCCCACCTGCATCCCGACCACATCGGCGGACTCGTGCACTTCCCGCACGCCACCCTGGTCCTGCACCCGGCGCTGCTGGCCACCCTGGCCCGGCCCCGGCTCACCGACGGTGTGCTCCCGGGTCTGCTCCCGGACTGGTTCGACCATGCCCGGCGGATCGTGGTCGGCGAGTTCACCCCTGGGCCGTTCGGTCTGGCCACCTACGACCTGTTCGGCGACGACAGCTATCACCTGGTCGATCTGCCCGGGCATGCCCGGGGCCACCTGGGTGCGCTCGTCGCCGGGCGCACGCTGCTCGCCGGCGATGCCGCGTGGGGCCGGGACCTCCTCGACCAGGTGGACCGGATGCGCACCCTGCCGCGCCTGATCACCGCCGACGGCGCCGCTCACCGGCGTACCGCGCGGCACCTGCTGGAGGCCGAGCGCCGGGGCGCCCGACTGCTGTTCTCCCATGACGCACACCCGACCGGGGTCGATCTCCTGTAGGGCGCCGGGCCGGGCAGACCTCCCCACCCGCGAGCAGCCATCGAACCGGACGGAACGGAAGTGCTCACCTACCATCGGTCCATGCCACAGCCTCCCCCGCCACCACCTGCGCCCGTGGCGGGCGCGTGAGCCGGCTGCGCACCGTCGTCGCCTTCGCGAGGGCCCGCTGGGCGCCACCGCCGCGCACGCGCGCCGGGCTCGAGGCGCGGCAGCGCCGACGCATCCGCCGACACCTGCGCTATCTACGCCGGCATTCCCGCTACTTCGCCGGGGTGCGCACCCTCGCCGGCGCCCCGCCGATGGACAAGCCGACCATGATGCGCCGCTTCGACGACCTGAACACCGTGCGCGTGCGCCGCGCGGACGCGCAGACGGTCGCACTGGCCGCCGAACGCAGCCGGGACTTCAGCCCCACCCTCGGACCGATCGCCGTCGGGCTCTCCAGCGGCACGTCCGGGCACCGGGGCCTGTTCCTCGTCAGCCCCGCCGAGCGGGACGCGTGGGCCGGCACGGTGCTGGCCCTCACGTTGCCGCCCCGACGCCTGGCCGGGCACCGGATCGCGTTGTTCCTGCGCGCCAACAACGGACTGTACGAGACGGTCCGCTCCCGGGTGGTGGACTTCCGCTACTTCGACCTCACCGTTCCGATCGAGGACCACCTGGCCGACCTGGCGGACTTCCGACCGACGATCCTGGTCGCGCCTCCGTCTGTGCTGCGGGTCCTCGCCGACTCCGACGCCCGGCCGCGCCCGGAGCGGGTGTACTCGGTGGCCGAGGTTCTCGACTCCGGCGAGGCCGAGCGGTTCGCCCGGGCCTTCGGTACCGACGTGACCCACCAGCTGTACCAGTGCACCGAAGGCTTCCTCGGGCACACTTGCGCTGCGGGTGTGCTGCACCTGAACGAGGAGCACGTGCTCATCGAGCGGGAGTGGCTCGACGAGCGTCGTTTCGTCCCGGTCGTCACCGACTTCTCCCGCCGCGCCCAGCCGATCGTCCGGTACCGGCTCACCGACGTGCTGATCGCACGGGAGGGACCCTGCCCGTGCGGCAGCGTGCTCGCCGCGATCGATCGGATCGAGGGCCGCGCGGACGACACGCTGCTGCTCGACGGGGTACGGGTGTTCGCCGACCTCGTCTCCCGCGCGGTGATCGCTGCCGACGGTTTCGGCGAGTACCGGGTGGTCCAGACCGGCCCGGACCGGCTCGAGGTGCACCTGGACGACCTCGCCGCCGAGGCCGGGGTGCGCCGGGAGCTGTCGCTGCTGTGGCAACGCCTCGGCATCACCGAACCGCACCTGACATTCGCCCCGTACACGACCGACCCGACCGTGAAGCGGCGCCGGGTGCGGCGCGACTGGCAGGAGGAGGCCCATGCGCCCGTGTGAGATCGCAGGGTGGGGCACGCACCTACCCGCGCAGGTGGTCACCTTCGGTGACCAGACCCGGTACCGGATCGCCGACGGCGTGGGTCAGGTCGACATGCTCGCCGACGCCGTGCACGGTGCCCTGGACCGGGCCGGGCTGCGCCCGGTCGACATCGACTGCGTCATCGGTGCCTGCGCAGGGGACATCCAGCCGATCCCGTGCACCGCGGCCCTGGTCTGGGAGCGGGTCGCCCCGCACACGCCGGTGGCCGCGTTCGACGTCAACTCCACCTGCACCAGCTTCATCACCGCACTGGATATCGCCTCCCGGTACCTCGCCGACGGCGAGTACGAACGGATCCTGATCGTCTCCGGCGACGTGGGCACCCGGTTCCTCGACCCGGACCAGCGGGAGAGCTTCGAACTGTTCTCCGACGCCGCCGCCGCGTTCGTGGTGACCCGGTCCACGCAGCCCGACCGCGGCGTGCTGACCAGCCTGCAGCAGACCTGGGCCGACCACGCCCACGACACCGAGATCCGTGGCGGCGCCTCGCTGGCGCCGGCGCAGCAGTACGCCGATCGCGACCCCGGTGACTACCGGTTCGACATGGACGGCCGCCGGGCGCTGCGGAGCATGGCCACGGTGCTGCCCGGCTTCTTCGAGGCCTTCTTCGGCAGACTGACCGCCCGTACCGGCCTCGCCCTCGCGGACGTGGACCTCGTGGTCCCGCACCAGGCCAGTCGCGCCCTCGGGCTGGTGATGCGCCGGATCGGGATCCCGCCGGAGCAGTACGTGGACCGGGTCCGCGAGTACGGGAACATGGTGTCCGCTTCTGTCCCGTTCGTCCTGGCCCGGTGCCTGGACGAGGGCCGGATCGGCACCGGCGACGTCATCCTGCTCTGCGGCACCGCCGCCGGGCTGACCGCGAACGCACTGGCGCTGCGGCTGTAGGTGGCGCAGCCAGGTGCCCGGCAGCCACGGTACCGGGCGCCGGAGCGCGCAGCCGGATCCGACGTCGACACCACCGACCCGGCTCGTCTACCGTCCAGGCATGACCCACGACTTCGCCACCAAACCCGTCCTGACCGGAGCCCTGGTCACCCTCCGCCCGTTCGAGGAGGCGGACCTGCCCGCGATCGCCGAGGTCCTGAACGACCCCGAGGTGGGTCGGCTGACGATGAGCTACACCAGCACCACCGAGCTCGAGGCGGACCGCACCGGCGTCGAGGACGTGCGGGAGTTCTACCTCGGCAACACCACCGCAACCCACCGCCTCGACCTGGCGATCGTGGACAACGCGAGCGGCGCCGTCGTCGGCGAGGCGGTCCTGAACGACTACGACCCGAACGCCTCATCCTGCAACTTCCGGATCCTGATCGGCTCGGCGGGCCGCGGCCGGGGCCTGGGCACCGAGGCGACCCGGCTGATCACCGACCACGGGCTCGACGTGATCGGCCTGCACCGGATCGGGCTGGACGTGTTCTCGTTCAACCCGGCCGGCCGGCGTGCCTACGAGAAGGCGGGGTTCGTGTTCGAGGGCACCAAGCGGGACGCCGCCATCTTCGACGGTGAGCGCATCGACGAGCACTTCATGTCCCGCCTCGCCACCGACCCGCGTCCGTAACGCGCCCGGACCGACCGCAGGGGCAGAACGACCCATCGCAGGGGCGAGCACCGCCGTCGGGCATCTCCTAGGCTCAACCCGAGATGTCCATCGCCCGACCGAAACCACCGCGCCGCAAGCGGCCCGTCACGCGGGCCCGCAAGCGGGTCAGCCGGACCATCGGCACCATCGTGACCACGATCGGCGTGCTGTCGACGGCCGTCACGTGCGGCGTCGGCGAGGTGTACTCCGGCGGGGTGCCGGCGGTCGACGTGGTTCTCGGGGTCTTCCTCGTGGTGATGCTCCTCAGCTGGGCGGTCGGCGCGATCTGGGCGTCCGTGGTGCTGATCGGGCAGGCAGCGGTGCGGCTCCCGCGCCGGCGACGGCTGCGGGCGTGGGCCGAGGGCGTGGGTTGGGCGTGGTTCGCCAAGGGCAAGCAGATCCCCGCGCAGCATGCGTCCGCGGCGAGGGCCTGCCAGCCGGTCCGGGAACTGAACTCGGACAAGCGGGCCAGATTCTCCGAGCTCGCGACCGGGCAGTACCGCGACCGGATGGCGCTGTCCTTCCACTTCGAGCGGGGCAGCGGGTATCTGCTCGAGGTGGAGCAGATCATCGCGCGGCGGCTGCGGAACGTGCTGCCGCCGGTGAGTCTGGTGGACCGCGCCGAGGACGATGTGTTCACCGGTCAGCAGGTGCGCTTCGAGTCCGCGACGTTCAACCACCATTGGCGGGTCGACGCCGAGGATCCGCGGTACGCGTCGGCGTTCACGCATCCTCGCCTGATGGAACTGCTCAACCACGCCGACGACTCGGTCACCGAGATCCACCTGCGTGGGGACTACCTGATCTCGCACGCCCCGACGAACCTGACCCCGCAGATGCTCGAGACGCACCTGCGGCTCCTCGCCGAGATCGACGACGGCATCCCCGAGTGGGTGTGGCGCGAGTACGCGGGCACCACCAGCGTCCGGGCGAGGCGGACCTGACCGTCCGCCGACCGGCCACTGCGTGCCGCGTATGGGCACGGTCACCCGCGCCCGGTTCGGGGTGGCGGTGACCGCGCCGTATGCTCGAACGGTGCAGATGACATTCACGATCGGTCGGCGGCGCAACCGTCGTGCAGCGGAACCCCAGATCGTGAGGATCGGGTGACGGCCGAGCGCTGGGTCGGTGTCAGCGAGGCTGCGGGCGCGTGGGCGGACGCGGCCCACGACATCCTCACCCAGGTGGCCGGCCATCACCTCGCCGTCATCACCCGCGCCGACCTCGCCGAGCAGGTCCAGTCGCGCACCCAGCTGCGCACCCGCTCCCCCTATCGCACCTGGATCGGGAGCGTCCTGGCCATGGTGGTCACTCGCGCTCACGCGGAAGCGTTGCCACCGCTGACGTCGCTGGTGGTCCACCGGGCCGGTGGTGACGTCGAGACCGAGGAGAGCGTCACGCAGGCCCGCTTCGCCTGCTACCGCCGCTACGCCGACGACATCCCGGCCGACGTCATCGCGCTAGCCGACGCCGAGGCACGCGCCAAGGAGGCCGAGGCCGAGGAGGCCACCCGAGCGCGCCGCACCGGATCCCGCACCCGCACACCCCGGATCAGCAAGCAGACGGCGCCCGAGGAACTTCCCAAGATCTGCCCGACCTGCTTCGTCCAGCTCCCAGCATCCGGAGTGTGCGACGAGTGCGGCTAGGAGCGCCGGTCCGGGCCAGGCGGACCTGATGTCCGCCGACCGACTGCTCTCCTGGGGCACGGAACTGCGCGCGGTGCACGCCCGGCTGCGCGAGGCGCTGGCCGCGGCGCGGGACAGCGTCGAGGACGCCGATCCCGCCGGCCCCGCGACGCGGGACCTGCTGCTGTACTGCTGGGGCTTCTGCGCCGCGCTGACCGGGCATCACCGCGGCGAGGACGCCGCCCTGTTCCCGCAGATCGAGGCGGCCCACCCGGACCTGGCGCCGGTGCTGCGCGGCCTCACCCAGGACCACTCGATGCTCGACCATCTCATCGGCGAGCTCGGCCGCACCCTCGAGGCCGGAGCACCACGCGAGGAGACGCTGCGCCACCTGGACGGCATCGATGCGGTCATGGAGACCCACTTCCGGTTCGAGGAGAAGCAACTCATCGAGGCGCTGGACGCCCTCGAGCTGCCCGGTCCATCAGGCTCCGCTGTCGAGGCCGAGAAGTCCGACGGCGATCGGCAGCACTACCTCGGACCTCTCGCCTGAGGATGTGGGCTGCGGCTGACAGGATGACCGGATGAGCATCCCGCCCGCCGCCGAGACGTCCGGCCCCAGCCCTCTCGAGGGGCCGCTGGCCTCCTTCCTGGCCGACTTCCACGCACTGGCGAATCTCGCCGCCGAGCACTCGACGCCGGAGACCTCCGGGGAGCCGCTGCTGCCGGCACTCACCGCGCACCTCGGCGTGGACCCCCGCACCCCTGCCACGCTGACCGAGGAGATCAGCCCGCTGCGCACGGCGGACGCGGACGTCGCCCTGGAGCACGTGATCGCGGCGCACGGCGGCGGCGAACAGCTCGGCATCGGGGGCGGGGACCAGCGCTGGCACAACTCGCTCAGCGAGATCGTGCAGTACGCCGGCCAGCACGGCATGTTCCCGATCGGGCCGGTCGAGTTCCGCACCGTCCCGGTCGGCCCGGAGACCGAGCGGTCCGTGGTCGCGTTCGGACTGCACCTGTTCGCCTTCGATGGCAGCCCGGTCGCGGTCCTGCAGCGCGGTAGCAACCCGCAGTTCGGCGCGGCGGCCAAGTTGGAGGTGCTGACACCGGACCGGGAGGTGGCGGCTGCCTTCCTCACCCAGATCCGCGCCGCGATGAACAGCCACAGCGTGCTGCGCAGGCAGGTCGTCACGTTCACCAGTTCCGAGTACGGGCCGAGCGCCGGCGGGGTCACGTTCCACGCCCGTCCCGCCGTCAGATCGGGTGACATCGTGCTGCCCGAGGGGACCCTGCGTCGGATCGAGCGGCACGTGCTCGGCATCGGCGCTCATGCCGAGGCGCTCGCCCGCGCCGGCCAGCACCTCAAGCGGGGGGTGCTGCTATATGGGCCGCCAGGCACCGGGAAGACCCTGACCGTGCGCTACCTGGTGGGTGCCGCGAACGACGCCACCGTGATCCTGCTCTCCGGGCAGAGTCTCGCGCTGGTGTCCCTGGCCGCGGAGACCGCCCGCACCCTGGCGCCGGCGATCGTGGTCCTCGAGGACTGCGACCTGGTGGCCGGGGCCCGCAACCCACACACGTCCTCGCCGTTGCTGTTCGAGGTCCTCGACGCCCTGGACGGCCTGTCCGCCGACTCCGACGTCACGTTCCTGCTCACCACGAACCGGGTGGACGTGCTCGAGCCCGCGCTCGCGCAGCGGCCCGGCCGGGTGGACCTCGCCGTCGAGATCCCGCTGCCGGACGCGCCCGCCCGGCGCGCCCTGCTCGATCTGTACGCCGGGGACCTGGCCTTCTCCGCGCAGGCCCGTGAGGAGGTCGCGGACGCCGCATCCGGTGCCACCGCGAGCTTCGTCAAGGAACTCGTGCGTCGCGCGGTGCTGCTCGCCGCCGAGGCCGGCACGCCGGAACAGGTCGGTGACGAACAGTTGCGGTCCGCCGTCGCCGAGATGATGTCCGACGGCGAGGCGATCACCCGGGCGACCCTCGGCGCCTCGGCACCGGACGGGGTGCCCGACGTCTTCGACGAGGGCGAGTCTGGCGACGGGACCGGGGCGGGCTGGTTCGCGTACGCCCCCTTGGCCGGCGGGGTCTACCGGCCCGGGCTGCAGGGCCCGCACGCGAGCGCCTCGTTCTCCGCGGACCTCCACTTCGAGGCCGATGCCGAGGACGGCGCCGAGGGAGTCGTGGACCCCGACCCGCGCCGGAGGCCGGACGGCGGTCCCGTCGGCGGTCCGGACGCGGGGTCCGACGGCGGCGGTGCGCCCGCGTAGGTCGGTGCGCCTGCTCGTCGGGCGGGCCGCTGCGGGCGTCAATACCCTTGACGCCGCAGGGGCGGTCCACGGCATCCTGGGGCGTCCCGTCCGCCGATCACGCCTGGAAGGCCGCCCGAATGACACTGCGCTGGAGCACCCTGGATACCGATGCCGTGCCAGCCTGGGCCGAGCTGACGAACCTGCTCGCCAAGGTCGACCGCACCGAGGAGTACTACGACGCGGAGGACCTGGCCGAGGAACTCAGCGAGCCGGGATTCGACCCCGAGCTGGACTCGGTCGCGGTGTGGGACGGTGACACGCTGGTCGCCTACAGCCAGCTCCGGGTCTCCCTCGCACTCACCTACGAGGGCACGGCCCGGGCGATGATCGGCGGCGGTGTGCACCCGGACTGGCGCGGGCAGGGCATCGCCACCCGGATGTTCGACGAGATGGAGCCCCGCGGGCGCGAACTCGCCACCGAGCGCCACCCGGGCGAACCGTTCGAGCTCCGCGCGTCCGGCGGGCTGGAGGATGACCCGGCCCGCCCGCTGCTGAGCGAGCGCGGCTACGAGATCGTCCGGTACTTCACCGCGATGCAGCGCCCACTTCCTGGGGACCCGCTGCCCGAGGTCACGGACCCGCGGGTGGGGCCGGTCACGCCGGAGCTGGCCGAGCCGCTGCGGCTCGCGCACAACGACGCGTTCGCCAGCCACTGGGGTTCCGCTCCGCAGGAGCCCGAGCAGTGGGCCAACGGCATGGAGGCCCGGTCGCTGCGGATCGCGACGTCCCGGGCCGCCGTGGCGGACGGCGAGGTGCTCTCCTACGTGATCACCGGCCAGTGGGTGGACCGGGAGCTCTACATCAGCATCGTCGGCACCCGCCCGTCCGCGCGCGGCCAGGGCCTGGCCCGCCAGGTGCTGACCGCGAGCCTGGCGGCCGCGGCGGCGACCGGCGAGTACGACCTGGTCGAACTCGACGTCGACTCCGTCAGCCCGACGGGCGCCGGCCGTCTGTACGAGTCGGTCGGCTTCACGCCGGTGCGCACCACGGCGACGTTCGCGAAGGCCGACGGAGCCAGCTGACGTTCAATGCCCGACGGCGCAGCCGCCGTCGGGCTCTTGCGTTGCGGTCGCGTGGCACTGCTCCTCCGCAGACCTACTCCGGGCGCTGCGCGACGTAGACCCACTCGCGGCCGGGCCGGTCCGGTGCGTCACGCACGTCGCGGACGAGGTAGCCGGTCTCGGCCAGCGAGGCCTCGACCTCCTCGCGCGTACGGAACCGCAGCCTCGACGTCGACTCGATCCGGACGCCGTCGACGTGGAAGATGGTGGGCGAGGAGAACTCGAGCACGCCGTCGGAGTAGGAGACGACCTCGGTCCAGTCCTCGACCGGACCGGCCGGGCCGCAGTCGACGATCTGATGGGTGGCCTCCGGCGTCCAGCCCTCCCAGGCGCGCACCTCCGGCCGGCGGGCCTCGAACACCAGGTGCCCACCGGGCCGCAGCGCTCGGTGGATGCCGGCGAGCGTCGCGGACCAGTCCTCGTCGCTCGTGAACACCTGCGCCACGTTCGCCGTCATGGTGGCGACGTCCACGCTCAGGTCCGGCAGCGTGGTGGCGTCCCCATCGAGCCAGCGGACCCGGTCGCTGCCGGACTTGCCGCGGGCGACATCGACGCTCGCCCGGGCGGGGTCGACGCCGACCACCTGGAGGCCACGGTCGGCCAACATGATCGCGAAGGTACCGGTGCCGCACCCGACGTCGAGGACGCTGCGAGCGCCGAGTTCGTCGGCCACGAGGGCGACGTAGACGTCGAGGTCGCTGCGGTCGGGGTCGAGCGCGTCGTAGACGGCGGCGAGTCGGGGCTCGTCGAAGATCGGATCGGGCATGCCCGTCACGCTAACGGGCATGCCCAACGGATTTACCCGGGCGTCAGGCCTGGATGATCACCGGTGCACCGTTCGCGACCAGGCGCCAGTCCGTGGCGGCGAAGACCGAGGAGTCGATCTGGCCGATGGCCGTGACCCAGTCGATGATGAGCTGGCGGATCTCCACCTGGGCGTTGTAGACCACCGGGGCACTCACCACGCCCGGGAAGTTGCCACCGCCGGACTGCCGGTAGTTGTTGATCGCGATGACGAACCGCTGCGCGGGGTCGATCGGGGCGCCGTCGTAGCTCAGGCCGACGATCCGGGATCCGGGGGCCTGCGCGATGTCGATGTCGTACGTGAGCGGTGCGGTGAAGCCGCCCATGATGTCGTAGTTGTAGTCGGGCGTGCCGTTCGGCGCCGTCGGGGTGACGGCGTTGGTGACGTCGTCCGGGGCGAACGGGCCGGTGCCGGTGACCTGCTTGAAGTAGGCCGCGGACTGCTCCAGATAGGCGAGCACCTCGGCGCCGGTCAGCGTGATCGCCAACAGGGTGTTGTCGAAGATGTACATGCCGGCCACGTCCCGCACCGTCACGTCGCCCGCGGGGATGGACGCATCCCGGTTGAACGGTGCCGCGATGGACAGCACCGGCAGGTCCGCCTCGGGCGTGCCGGCCAGGGCCCGGGTGACCGCGTCCGACTGGACGTGGTTGATGAAGTCCATGGCCGCGGTGTCCTCGTACCGGGAGGTCTGCGCGGACATCGCGGTCAGATTCGTGCCGACCACCGAGTTCACGTAGTCGCGGACGGTCTCGTGGTCGGCGGTGAGGATCTCGACGATCGCCGGGTCCTCCGGCACCGAGTTGGCGTTCAGCAGGTGGGAGTGCGCGGACTCCACGTGCCAGCGGCCGCGCTCCTGAACCAGGTCCAGGTCCATGACGCTCAGCCGCATGCCCCAGCGCAGCGGTTCGGTGAGCAGCACCTGCTTGCCGGTGGCGGTGTTGGTGACGAACCGCTCGATGATCTCGGAGTGCGCGTGACCGACGAGGATCGCGTCGATGTCCGGCACCTGTTCGGCGACCAGGGTGGCGGCGTTCTCCGGGTAGGGCAGGGCGTCGCCGTACGAGCTGGACGTGTCCGCGCCGGAGTGTGCGGAGACGATGACGATGTCCGCACCCCGGGCCTTCATCTGGGGCACGAACACCTGCGCCTGCTCGACGAGGCCCGGGAAGTGCAGGATGCCCTCCACGTTCGCCTTGTCCCAGATCGCCACGCCCGGGGTGACCAGGCCGAGGATGCCGACCTTGATCGGGCGGGCCCCGCGTGGGCGGACCGTGTGGATGACATAGGGCTCGTAGGCGGGTTCGCCCGTGAAATCATCGACGGCGTTCGCGCACAGCAGCGGGAAGTCCAGCTGGTCGACGAACGTGGCCAGGGTGTCGAGGCCGTAGTTGAACTCGTGGTTGCCCATCGCGGCGGCGTCGTAGCCGATCGCGTTCATGGCCGCGGCCATCGGGTGCACGTGCCCGCCGGTGATCGGGTCGATCTTGGCGTAGTAGTACGCGAGCGGGGTGCCCTGGATCGTGTCACCGGCGTCCAGCAGCAGCGTGGTGCGCTCACCACGCTCGGCCCGCATCGCGCTGACCAGCGTGGAGATCTTCGCCAGGCCGATGTCGTTGCCCGCCGAGTCGGTGTACTCGTCGTCCTTGAAGTAGTCCCAGTTGAACACGTTGCCGTGCAGGTCGGTGGTGCCGAGCACGGTCAGGCGGCGCCGGTGCGCGTCGTTGCGCCCGGGACCACGGTTGCCGTTGTTGCCGGCGTGGGCGGCATCGGCACCGATGATGCCGGCGGCCGCGGCGCCGGCGGTGCCGACGGCGGCCATCCCGAGCAGGCGACGCCGGGACACCTCCGAATCGAGGAGGGCGGCGTGCGCGGACTTCGCGTCGGAGGTGGGGGTGGGCTTGTGGGCCATGGGGACTCCTCGTCGAATCGCCGGCGGCCTCGTGGGCCGCCGGGGTGGGGCGTCCGTCGGGGGGCGGACCGCGACGACACTACTCAGGTCGGCCCCACCTGCACAGGGGGGTCGTCGGTGAACGTCCGGTGACCACTGGGCCTCGACCTGCCACGAACGGCGGCCGGGCCACCGGTGACGTCGGGAGCGTTCGTCGCCCGTCGGGAGCGCCCGTCGGGAGCGTCAGAGTGCGGCGGCGATGTCGCTGCGGTGCTGGCCCCCGTCGATCCCGATCCGCTCGACGCCCGCGTAAGCGGCCGCGCGGGCGGCCGGCAGGTCGGCGCCGGTACCCACCACGGACAGCACCCGACCACCCGCGGTGACCAGGCCGCCGTCGACCATGGCCGTTCCCGCGTGCAGCACGTGCACGTCGGCGAGCGCCTCGGCGGCGTCGACGCCGGTGATCGGGTCGCCGGAGCGGACCTGCGCGGGGTAGCCGTGGGCGGCGATGACGACGGTGACGGCGGCGCCGTCGGACCAGCGCAGGTCCGGCAACTGGTCGAGGGTCCCGGTGGCGGCGGCGTGTAGTGCGGTGGCGAGGGAGGACTCGAGACGGGCGAGCACCACCTGGGTCTCGGGGTCCCCGAACCTGGCGTTGAACTCGATCACGCGCAGTCCCCTCGAGGTGAGCGCGAGGCCGCAGTAGAGCAGGCCGACGAACGGGGTGCCGCGGCGGGCGAGTTCGCGCACGGTGGGCAGTGCGACCCGGTCGACGACCTGCTCGACGAGGTCCTCGGGCGCCCAGGGCAGCGGCGAGTAGGCGCCCATCCCGCCGGTGTTCGGGCCGGCGTCGCCGTCGCTGAGGCGCTTGAAGTCCTGGGCAGGTGCGAGCGGGACCACGTTCTCACCGTCGCAGAGGCAGAACAGTGAGATCTCGGGGCCGTCGAGGAACTCCTCGATGACCACGGTGGCGCGGCGGCTGCGGTTCACGCACTCGGCGGCGTGGGCGAGCGCGGCGGCCCGGTCCTGCGTGACCACCACGCCCTTGCCGGCGGCCAGACCGTCGTCCTTGACCACGTACGGAGGGCCGAACGCGTCCAGCGCGGCCTCGGCCTCCTCGACGGTGCGGCACACGTGCGCCATCGCGGTCGGGACGCTCGCCGCGGCCATGACGTCCTTCGCGAACGCCTTCGACCCCTCGAGCGTCGCCGCGTCGCCGTTCGGTCCGAACACGGGGATCCCGGCGGCGCGCACCGCGTCCGCGACCCCGGCGACCAGCGGCGCCTCGGGCCCGACCACGACGAGGTCGGCGTCGACCTCGCGGGCGAGCGCGGCGACGGCGGCCGGATCGTTCGCGTCGACGTCCCGGTTGGTCGCGAGCTCGGCCGTGCCGGGGTTGCCCGGGGCCACGGTCAGCGTGGTCGTCGCGGGGTCCGAGGCGAGCGAACGGGCCAGGGCGTGCTCACGAGCACCGGAGCCGATCAGCAGGATCTTCACGGACAGCGAGCCTACCGGCCCACCCCGGCACGCGAGTGCGCGCGATCACGGGTGCTGTGATCGCGCGCACTCCTGCCTGGGCTCCTCAGCCGCGCAGGTGCTCGCGGTAGCCGCGCAGGGTGAAGAACTCCTCGAACTCCTCGCCGAGGGCGACGTCGCAGAACAGCCGGACGGCGTCGGCGAGCAGCGGGTGCCCACCGGGTTCGGCACCCGAGTGGATCCGCTCCGCCTCCTCCGCCACGAGGCGGCGCACCAGGGGCTCGGTGACCGCGATGCCCTCCTCGAGGACCACACCGGCCTGACGCCACTGCCACACCTGGGACCGGGAGATCTCGACGGTGGCGGCGTCCTCCATCAGGTTGTTGATGGCGACCGCCCCCTGGCCGCGCAGCCACGCCTCGAGGTAGCGCAACGAGACCGCGATGTTGGTGCGCAGCCCCACCAGGCTGGCCCCGGAGCCGGCCGAGTCCACCTCGAGCAGGTCCGCCGGGTCAAGCAGGTCGTGCCGCTGCCGCTCGAGCTGGTGGTCCCGCCCGCGCAGCACGCCGGTGAACGCGGACCGCGCCACCTCCACCAGCCCGGGGTGCGCCACCCACGAGCCGTCGAAGCCGTCCTCGGCATCCCGGTCCTTGTCCGCCCGGATCCGCCGCAGCGCGTTCTCGGTGGCCCGCTCGTCGGCCCGGTTCGGCACGAAGGCGGCCATCCCGCCGATCGCGTGGGCGCCGCGACGGTGACAGGTGGCCACCAGACGCTCGGTGTAGGCACGCATGAACGGGACGGTCATGGTGAGCGAGTCGCGGTCCGGCAGGGTCGCCCCGGTGTGCCGCAGCGTCTTGATCAGCGAGAACAGGTAGTCCCACCGCCCGGCGTTCAGCCCGGCCGAGTGCTCGCGCAGCTCGTAGAGGATCTCCTCCATCTCGAACGCGGCCGGCAGCGTCTCGATGAGCACCGTCGCCCGCACCGTGCCGCGTGGGATCGAGTACCGGTCCTGCAGGTAGCAGAACACGTCGTTCCAGAGCCGGGCCTCCAGGTGCGACTCGAGCTTGGGCAGGTAGAAGTACGGCCCCTGCCCGCGTTCGATCAGGGCCGTCGCGCAGTGGTGGAAGTACAGCGCCACATCGGTCAGCGAGGCCGACGTCTCCCGCCCGCCGATCAGCAGGTTCTGCTCCGGCAGGTGCCAGCCCCTGGGGCGCATCAGAACCGTGGGGGTGTGCGCGCCGACGGTGTACTCCTTGCCGCCGGGGCCGGTGAAGTCCAGCTCGTCGCGGGTGAACCGGATCAGGTTCTGCTGCGCCTCGATCAGGTTCGCCCAGGTGGGGCTGGTCGCGTCCTCGAGGTCCGCCATCCACACGTCCGCGCCGGAGTTCAGCGCGTTCACCGCCATCGCGCGGCTCGCCGGCCCGGTGATCTCGACCGTGCGCCGGCTCAGCCCGGGCGCCGGCGGCGCCACCTGCCAGGTGGGGTCGGCGCGGACGTCCGCGGTCTCCTCGAGCAGCCCGAGCTCGTTGCCCTCGGCGGGCCACGCCTGACGCTGCGCTCGACGCCCGAGGAGGCACCGCCGTCGGGCATCGAAACGGTGGTGCAGCTCGACCACCGTGGCGAGCGCGCCCGGGGTGAGGACGGCGTCATCGCCCGGCACCCGCCGTGCGGTGATCGTCATGCCCGACGGCGCAGGGAGCCTGGTGCGGTTCGGCTCGGCCGGGTCGGTGGTCGGGTTCTCCGAAGCGGCCGACGGCGTCGGCTCGCCTGCGTAGGTTTGGTCGGAACGGTCGGTGCGTGGCTGCGTGAGCGTGGTCATCAGAACTGCTCCTCTTCCGTCGAGCCCGTGAGCGCGAGCGTCCCGGACGTCGGGTTCAGCGCCGTGGCCACCCGGTCGAAATACCCGGTGCCCACCTCCGCCTGGTGTTTGACGGCCGTGTAGCCGCGATCCGCGGAGGCGAACTCGGCCTGCTGGAGCTGCACGTACGCGCTCATCCCGGTGCGGGCGTAACCGTGCGCCAGCTCGAACATCGAGTGGTTCAGGGCGTGGAAGCCGGCCAGGGTGATGAACTGGAACGCGTACCCCATCGCGCCGAGCTCGCGCTGGAACCGCGCGATGGTGTCCGCATCGAGCGCGGCCGCCCAGTTGAAGGACGGCGAGCAGTTGTAGGCGAGCTTCTTGCCCGGGAACCGCGCGTGGATCGCCTCCGCGAACTCCCGTGCGAAGCCCAGGTCCGGCTTCCCGGTCTCCACCCAGATCAGGTCGCAGTACGGCGCGTAGGCCAGGCCGCGCGCGATCGCCGCCTCGGGGCCGGGGGTGATCCGGTAGAAGCCCTCGGTGGTGCGCTCGCCGGTGACGAACGGGCGGTCCCGCTCGTCTGTGTCGGTGGTGAGCAGGTTCGCGCCGAGGGAGTCGGTGCGGGCGATGATCAGGGTGGGCACACCGGAGATGTCGGCCGCGAGCCGGGCCGCGTTCAGAGTGCGGATGTGCTGCGCGGTCGGGATGAGCACCTTGCCGCCCATGTGCCCGCACTTCTTCTCGGAGGCGAGCTGGTCCTCCCAGTGCACGCCGGCCGCGCCGGACGCGATCATCGCCTTCATGAGTTCGAAGGCGTTCAGCGGGCCACCGAAGCCGGCCTCCGCGTCGGCGACGATCGGGGCAAGGAAGTCGGTGTCACCCTCGCCCTCGCTGTAGGAGATCTGGTCCGCCCGCAGCAGAGCGTTGTTGATACGACGCACCACGGCCGGCACCGAGTTCGCCGGGTAGAGGGACTGGTCCGGGTAGGTCTGGCCGGCCAGGTTCGCGTCCGCGGCCACCTGCCACCCGGAGAGGTAGATCGCCGCCAGCCCGGCCTTGACCATCTGCACGGCCTGGTTGCCGGTGAGGGCACCGAGGGCGTTCACGTAGTCGCGGGTGTGGATCAGGTCCCAGAGCCTTTCAGCGCCGCGGCGGGCGAGCGTGTGCTCCTCGCCGACGCGGCCGCGCAGGCTCACCACGTCCTCCGCGGTGTAGCTGCGCTCGATGCCGCTCCAACGCGGGGCGGTGGCCCAGTCGCGGCGCAGTTGCTCGGCCGGGTCGAGCCGGACGGCCCGGCCCTCCTCGCTGTGCTGGGTGGACGGGTTCGGGGACTGGTGGGTCGTGGTCGTCACGGTCATTCACTCCTTCTCAGATGCGTCGCTCGGTACTCGGTGGCCGCCTCGGGTGTGCGGCGGTGTTGACGACTCTGCTGTAAGAACTAGCCGCCTTCCACGGCCGATCACTGGAAAGATTCGCTGTTCTTTCGCTACCGTGAAGGAATGAGCACCGAGATCACCGATCCGGAGACCACAGTCCTGACCATCGGGCGGCGGATCCGGCACTTCCGTGCCGCCGCCGGGATGACGTTGGACGACCTGGCCTCCCAGGTCGGCACCGCACCGAGCCAGCTCTCGCTGATCGAGAACGGGCACCGCGAGCCCCGGCTCACCCTGTTGCAGGCGATCGCGGCCGCCCTCGACGTCGACCTCGCCGCCCTTCTGGACGCCGAGCCGCCGAGCCGCCGCGACGGCCTCGAGATCGCACTGGACACCGCCCAGCGCGGGCCGCTCTATGCGACGCTCGGGCTACCGCGGGTCCGGGCCGGCAAGCGGCTGCCGACCGAGGCACTGGAGGCACTGGTCGGCCTGCACGCCGAGCTGGCCCGGCGCTCGAGCGAGGCCAGTGCCACCCCCGAGGAGGCACGGCGCGCGAACACCGAGCTCCGCCGGGCGATGCGGGCCCGGGACAACTACCTCGAGGAGATCGAGGACGCCGCCGAGGAACTGCTCGGCACGGTCGGGTACTCCTCCGGCCCGCTGACGCACCGCACCGTCGAGCAGATCGTCTCCCACCTCGGGTTCAGCCTGCATCACGCCCGCGACCTGCCCTCCTCCACCCGCACGGTCACGGACCTCGAGCACGGCCGGATCTACCTGCCGCCGGCATCCCTGCCCGGCGGGCACGGGCTGCGCTCCCTCGCACTGCAGGCGGTCGCGCACCGGGTCCTCGGGCACACCCACCCCGGCACGTACGCCGACTTCCTGCGCCAGCGCCTGGAGATCAGCTACTTCGCCGCGTGCGTGCTGATGCCGCGGCACGCGGCGACCGAGTTCCTGCTCGCCGCGAAGCGGAACCGGGACCTTGCCGTGGAGGACCTGCGGGACGCGTTCGGGGTGACCCACGAGAGCGCGGCGCACCGGTTCACGAACCTGGCCACCTCCCAGCTCGGCATCACCGTGCACTTCGCGCGGGTGGGCCGCGACGGGACGCTGTTCAAGGGGTACGAGAACGACGACGTGGACTTCCCGACGGACGTCACCGGCGCGATCGAGGGGCAGACGGTGTGCCGGCACTGGACCTCGCGCACCGTGTTCGACCACAACGACCTGGCCGGCGAGTTCCACCAGTACACGGACACGCCGTCGGGCACGTACTGGTGCAGCGCCCAGACCGGCCAGGGCGCCGACGGCGACTTCTCGGTCACGCTCGGCGTCCCGTTCACGGCCGCCAAGTGGTTCCGGGGCCGGGAGACCACGTCCCGCTCGGTGTCCCGGTGCCCGGACCCGACCTGCTGCCGGGAGCCGTCCGCGGACCTGAGCGCCAAGTGGCGCGGCGCCGCCTGGCCGAGCGCGAAACTGCACACGCACATCCTCGGCGCGCTGCCGTCCGGGACCTTTCCCGGTGTCGACGACGCCGAGGTGTACGCCTTCCTCGAGTCGCACGCGCCGCGGTGAGCCGATCGCGGCACTCGATCGATCAGGTCGGCTACTTCCGCTTCGGACGTTCCTCGACGAGGCCTTCGTCGATCAGGGTCCGGGAGACGTGCTGGGTCAACCGGTCCCGCACCAGGGCCCGTTGGACGGCGACCATCTGCTTCCGCTCCTGACGGAACTGTTTCAGGCAGGCGAAGCACATCAGGATCATCACCACGCTGAACGGCAGTGCGATGGCGATCGCGACGCCGCGCAGCGCCATCAGACCACCCGCGAACACCAGCGCCAGCGCGACGGCGCCCTCGAGCACGCCCCAGAGCACGCGGCTCCACGTCGGCGGATCCGGGTCGCCGCCGGAGGCGAGCATGTCCACCACGAGGGACCCGGAGTCGGAGGAGGTCACGAAGAACAGCACGATGAGGATGATCGAGGCGCCGGCGACGACGGTCCCGCCGGGGAGCCCTTGGAGCATCCCGAAGAGCGTGTTCGACTCGTGCACGACGTTTCCTCCCGCGGCGTCGGTCTGGATCAGGCCGCCCTCCCCGAACACCTCCCGGTACATCGCGGTGCCCCCGAGGACCGTGAACCACAGGAGGCTGAAGACCGTCGGGACGAACAGCACGCCGAGGACGAACTCCCGGATCGTCCGGCCTCGGGAGATCCGCGCGATGAAGATGCCCACGAACGGCGCCCAGGAGATCCACCAGCCCCAGTAGAAGGCCGTCCACCAGCCCTGCCACTCCACGCCCGCGCCGTCGGTGACGGCCAGCGCCGAGGTCGAGAAACTCAGTCGGATGAGGTCCCACAGGTAGGCCCCGGTCGCCTGGATGTACTCACGCAGCAGGAACAGCGTGGGCCCGGCGATCAGCACGAACACGAGCAGGCCGATCGCCATGACCATGTTGATGTTCGAGAGCCACTTCATCCCCTTCTTCACACCGGTGACCACGGAGATGACCGCCAGCAGCGTGATCGAGCCGATCAGGATGGCCAGGGTGAGATTGGACGGAGTGCCTATGATCTCGAGGAACTCCAGCCCGCCGGCGATCTGCGCGACACCGATGCCGAGCGAGGTGGCCACCCCGAACAGTGTGCCGACGATCGCCGCGATGTCGATCACGTCGCCGAGCCAGCCCTTGACCCGCCCGCCGAAGAGGGGTTCCAGGGTCCACCTGATCGAGATCGGCCGGCGCTTGACGTGGACGGCGTAGGCGACCGCCAGTCCCACCACGACGTAGATCGCCCACGGGTGCAGACCCCAGTGCAGGAACGTGATGACGAGGGAGTCCTCCATACCCTGCTCGTCCATGGCCCCCACGCCGGACGCCCGGTTCGGGATCCCGGCGAAGTGGTGCAGCGGTTCCGCGACCCCCCAGAACACGAGGCCGATTCCCATACCCGCGGCGAACAACATCGCCAGCCAACTCCCGATGGTGAACTCGGGCTCCTCGTCACCCTTGGCGAGCTTGATGTCGCCGAAGTGGCCGAACCCGCACCACAGCGCGAACACCACGAACCCGGTCACGATGACCGTGTAGTACCAGCCGAAGCCACCCACCACCCCGGACTGGAGCGTCCCGATCGCCTCAGTGACGGCGTCGCCGCCCGCGATCGCGATGACCACGAACGAGACCACGATGATCAGGGCGGGCCAGAAGACCGACGGGTGGATGGATTCGTACCAGTGCAGGCGCGGCTGGTCCGACGGCGGACCCGGTGGGGGCGCGTCGTCCGGCGCGACGCCGGACTCGGTCGGCTGCATGGGCACGTCCCCCTCGACGGCTTGCTCAGGATCACTTCAGAACGTCCCTGCAGGTTATCCGCAGACCCTGCGGCCAGCACCTCGACGGCGGATGCGCGCCCGCGCCGACCCGCGCCACGCCGTCGGGCATTTCGATCAGTCTCTGCGACCAGATGGACCGTGGCCTTCCCTGCCGCGTACGAAGGTACCCACCTTCGGCGGTAGCGCTCACGACGTTCGGCCGCTGGTCCCGCACCGACCGGACCGATGGACTGACGGTCCACGGCGCGCTCCGGGCGCGCCACCGACCGAGGAGCTCTCGCATCCGATGACGACCCCGCAGCCGATCCACACGCCGAGCCGAGGCCCGGCGTTCTCGATGATGACCATCATGGCCCTTGTGCTGGCGGTCGCCGCCGCGGTGGGCGTGGCCGCGCCCGCGACGGCCGGCCCGGGCCGGACCGTGGTGCAGACCGACGTCGGTCTGGTCCGGGGCACACTCGACCACGGCGCCACCCGGACGTTCCAGGGCATCCCGTACGCGGCCCCACCCGTGGGTGAGTTGCGCTGGCGCAACCCGGAGCCCGCCGACCCGTGGCGCGGGGTCCGTGATGCCACCACCCCAGGTCCCGCCTGCGCCCAGAACGAGGGCGAACTGCCCGAGGGCAGCGCCAGTGAGGACTGCCTCTACCTGAACGTGACCACCCCGGCCACACCCACCGACGAACCGCGGCCGGTGATCGTGTGGCTGCACGGCGGCGGCTTCTTCATGGGAGCCGGCCACAACTACGACCCGAGCCGACTCGCAACCCGGGGCGACGCCGTCGTCGTCACGATCAACTACCGCCTCGGGATGTTCGGGTTCCTCGGCCTGCCCGGGCTCGCGGACTCGGGCACCTTCGGGCTCGCCGACCAGCAGGCCGCGATGGCGTGGGTCCAGCGCAACGCCGCGGCGTTCGGTGGCGACCCGGACAACGTCACGCTCGCCGGGCAATCCGCGGGCGCCGTCAGCACCTGCGCGCAGCTCGCCTCACCCGGCGCCGCGGGTCTCTTCGACCGGGCGATCATGCAGAGTGGTTCCTGCGACCTGGCCTGGCTGGCCAACACCGTCTACAAGGGCCAGCCGGCGGACAACATCCTGCTCCCGGTGGAGACCATCCAGGAGCGAGGCCGGGCGCTCGCCACGGATCTCGGCTGCGTGAGCGATGACCAGGCCGCGGTCCTCGAGTGCCTGCGTGCCCTCCCGGTCGAGACCCTCAAACAGGTGATGGACGGATTCATCCAGCCCGCGTACGGCACCGACCTGCTCCCCGTCGAACCGAGCGAGGCGTTCGCCACCGGGGCGTTCAACCGGGTCCCGGTGCTCTCCGGGCACACGCGCGACGAGTCCACGCTGGAGGTGGTCACCTACGAGGGCGGCGCCGCCCCGATGAGCGAGCAGACCTACCAGGAGGTGATGACCGAGACGTTCGGCGACGACCGGGCGGCGGTCGAGGAGGTCTACCCGAGGAGCGAGTACGAATCCGGTGCGGCCGCGTGGGCCGCCATCGCCACCGACTCCAAGTGGGCGTCGGGCCAGTACGAGACGTCGCTGGCGTTGTCGAGGTTCGTGCCCGTCCACCAGTACGAGTTCTCGGACCCGGCCCCGCCGTTCAGCAGCCCGGCTCCGATGACGATGGGGGCCTACCACACCTCGGATCTGTGGTCCTTCTTCGCGCTGAGTGGCGAGGAGCCGACCTTCACCGCGGAGCAGCAGCAGCTCTCGGACCAGATGATCGACTACTGGGCGGCCTTCGCCGCCACCGGTGACCCGGGAGCGGCCGACGGACCGGTGTGGCCGACGTTCGACGGCGCGGCGAGCACGCCCTATGTGCAGTCGCTGGCGCCCGGCGCAATCGAAGCCGTGGACGTGGCCGCCGAGCACCACCTCGCGTTCTGGCGCCGGCACCAGCCCGCGAACGGGTAGCCTCCCGCGCTCCGTTCAGCCGAACGCGCGCCGGACCTGCTCGGCCCAGCCGGACCTGCTCAGTCCAACAGGTCGTGCCGGACGATGGTGGCTTCACGGTCGGGGCCGACACCGATGGCGGAGATCCGGGTACCGGACATCTCCTCGAGGGCGAGCACGTAGCGCTGGGCGTTGACCGGCAGTTCCTCGAACGTGCGGCAGTGCGAGATGTCCTCCCACCAGCCGTCGAACTCTTCGTAGATCGGCTTGGCGTGGTGGAATGCGCTCTGGTCCACGGGCATCTCGTCGTGACGCACGCCGTCGACGTCGTAGGCCACGCAGACCGGGACCTTCTCCAGGCCGGTGAGCACATCGAGCTTCGTCAGGACCAGGTCGGTGAGGCCGTTGATGCGGCCGGAGTACCGGGCGATGACGGCGTCGTACCAGCCGGTGCGGCGCGGGCGGCCGGTGGTGACGCCGTACTCGCCGCCGGTCTTGCGCAGGTGCTCGCCCATGTCGTCGAGCAGCTCGGTCGGGAACGGGCCCTCGCCGACGCGCGTGGTGTAGGCCTTGATGACGCCGACCACCCGGTCCACCCGGCTGGGGCCGATACCGGCGCCGGTGCACACCCCACCGGCCGTGGCCGAGGAGGAGGTGACGAACGGGTAGGTGCCGTGGTCCACGTCGAGCATGGTGGCCTGGCCGGCCTCGAACACGAGCGTCTTACCGGCGTCGAGCGCCTGGTTGAGCACGAGCGAGGTGTCGGCGACCATCGGTCGGACCCGGTCGGCGTAGGCGAGCAACTCGGCGGTGACGGCGTCGATGTCCGCGGCCCGGCGGTTGTAGATCTTGACCAGGACCTGGTTCTTCTGCGTCAGGGCCCCTTCGACCTTCTCCCGCAGGATCTTCTCGTCGAAGAGGTCCGAGATACGGATCCCGACGCGGTTCATCTTGTCCGCGTAGGTGGGCCCGATGCCGCGTCCGGTGGTGCCGATCTGGCGCTTGCCCAGGAACCGCTCGGTGACCTTGTCGAGGGTGCGGTTGTAGCTGGGGATGATGTGCGCGCTGGAGGAGATGAGCAGCCGGGACACGTCCACACCCCGCGAGGTGAGCGCGTCCAGCTCCTCGAAGAGGACCTCCAGGTCCACGACCACGCCGTTGCCGATCACCGGCACGCAGCCGGGCGACAGGATCCCGGAGGGCAGCAGGTGCAGGGCGTACTTCTCGTCCCCCACCACCACGGTGTGGCCGGCGTTGTTACCGCCGTTGAACTTGACGACGTAATCCACCCGCGAACCGAGCTGGTCGGTTGCCTTGCCCTTGCCTTCGTCGCCCCACTGGGCACCGAGGACCACCACCGCTGGCATCGAAGCGTCCCTTTCGTAGCGGAACCACGTGTCGGGCCCCGCCCGAGTTTACTGGGATCAGAGGTTGCGTGCCGCCGGGTCCGAATCGTCGGCGAACGTGCGGCAGCGCTGGGCCTCCTCGGCCTCCCCGATCGCCTCGGCGGCGTCCGCGAGCGAGAGCAGTGCGATCAGGAATCCCTGGTTCGGCTCGTGGTCGGCCGGGATCGGGCCGTGGCCCTTCCAGCCGGCACGGCGCAGCGCGTCCAGACCGCGGTGGTAGCCGGTCCGGGCGAACGCGTACGCGGCGACCGGGTCGTTGCCGGCGAGGGCCTCGCGGGCCAGCAGGCCCCACGCGTAGCTGGCGGCGGGCAGTCGTGCGGCGACGGTGCGCAGGTCCTCGCCGCCGGCGAGGGCGGCGCGCGCGGCGACGTCGGGGTGGTCGGCGGGCAGGAGGGTGGGCGCGGGGCCACCCAGAAGGTTCTCGGCCATGGTGCCAGTCTCGCACCCTCGAGCCGGGCTCAGGCCCGACGGCGTGGGGCCGGCTCGACATGCGGGTCACCAGTACCGCCACTAGCCTCGCACGAGAGCGGGACGGGAGGTCCGGCGTGATCGATGTGTCGACCTCGGTGTCCGAGGTCCTCGTCACGGTGACTGGCGACCTCGACCTGTCCGTGAGCGACAGCGCACCGGTCGCGCTCCGACAGGTCAGCCATCTCAAGCAGGACCGCCTCGTCCTCGACGTCTGCGCCATGGGTTTCATGGACTCCAGCGGCGCTACCTGGCTGATCACCCTGGCCGACGAGATAGGACGCCGGGGCGGCACTGTCGTGCTCCGCGGCGCGAGCGCACGGGACCTGTTCGTGCTCAAGGTCGCAGGGGCGCTCGACCTGTTCGAGATCGACACGACGCACCGGTGCTAGGGCCCGTTCGGCCGCGCGATACATCTGTCCACCGACCAGGGATGCGCGTCGGGCAGTCGGCTCCCAGCACATGGTCCGGGCCCACATCTGGCGGCGCGCCCGGTCCTGCTCAGTTCCAGGGTGAGTTGGTGGGGAGGATCTCGGTGCCGTCTGGCTTGTAGAAGTGCCATTTCCCGTGGCGTCTGGTCATGGTGATGTTGTGGGTGTGGATCCAGTCGTGGTGGTAGTAGCAGAGCAGGGCTGCGTCGTGGAGGTCGGTGTTGCCGCCGTTGGCCCAGTGGGTGCTGTGGTGTGATTCTCAGCGTTCGGGTGGGACGGTGCAGTCGGGGTGGACGCAGTGGCGGTCGCGGGCGACGTGGGCTCGGCGTTGGGCGGCGGTGAAGAGGCGGTGGGCGCGGCCGTGGTTGAGGATTTCGTTGTCGGGTCCGAAGATGATGCGGTAGATCTCGCCGGCGCAGCCGATGATCCGGTCGAGCAGGTCGCGGGGGACGGGGCCGGTGTTGTCGATGAAGGTCGCCGGTCCCGCGGCGAGGAGCGCGGCCCAGTCCCGTCCGGTGCTGGGCAGAGCGGTCCCGTTGACACCGGGCACAGCGGTGCCGTGGGCACCGGGCAGGGCAGTGCCGGTGCCGCTGGGCAGGGCAGTGCCGTTGGCACCGGGCCCAGCGGTGCCGGTCGCACCGGGCCCAGCGGTGCCGGTCGCACCGGGCCCAGCGGTGCCGGTCGCACCGGGCAGGGCGGTGCCGTTGGCCCCGGGCAGGGCAGTGCCGGTGGTGGATTGGCCGAGTGGTCCGACTGCCCGCGACTGGCAGCCGGGCAGACCGGCCCTGTCCGGCGTGCTCGACGGGGTGGGTGCTTGCGCGGAAGCGCTCGTGTTGGGCGCCGCTCCGGTGGTGGCTCCGGTCGGAGCGCTCGACGAGATGGGCGCTTGCGCGGACGGGTCCGGCTCCCTTGCCCCGGTTCCTGGTGCCGCTGCGCTCGACGGGGTGCGCGCCTCCGTCGCGGCGCCGCGTTCATTCGCCAGGTCCCGCGGGGTGATGGGGCTCGACGGGACCGGCGCTTCCGCACAAGCGCCGGTCGAGTTAGCGGGGTCGGCCTCTTGGTCCGCTGTGGTCGGCGCGCCGCTGCTGCGAGGGCTGCGCTCGGCCGGGTCGTTGGTGGTGTCCAGGCCGGGCAGCAGCTCGGTGACCGGCTCGAGGGTCGCGACCGGTGCAGGGTCGCTCGCTGAGTTGCCCGGTGCGGCTTCCGCTGCATTGTCGCCAGCTGCTGTTTCGGTCGTCTTGATGGCGTCGAGGAATTCGGGGTAGCTGATCAGGACGCCGAGGTGGGGGCGGACGGAGGCGGAGGTGCCGACCTTGCCTTGGTCCAACATCATGTGGGCGAGGTCGCTGAGGGCTTGGGCGCGGCGCTGACCGGAGGTGCGGGTCTCACCGGCGGCGGGCTTGCCCATGATCGCTTCGAGGGCGGTACGGATGTATTGGCCGTGTTCGATGGTGAGGAACCCGGCCACGTGGTAGCCGTCCATGGTCCGGTCGATGTTCAAGAACTCACGGTCGGCCGCAGCCCGATGAGTCTTGTCGGTGGCGTCGGGGGTCGGCGATCGCGACGAAGTGATCGACCAGCCTGCGCAGGTCCTCCGGAGACCGCGTGGCGGCATTACTCAGGAGGAACTCCTCCACCGTCTGCACCCGCCCACCACCCGCGCCGGCAGCACCATCGCCGTCCGTGCCGTCCGTGCCGTCCGTGCCGTCCGTGCCCTCGGTGCCGTCCGTGCCGCCCGTGCCGCCCTCGGCCTCGGTGACCTCGGAAGTCCCGCTGTCCCCGGCGGGGGCGGTGGGGGTGGCGGGGTACTGGAGGCCGTCGACGGCGGCTTGGGTGGTGGTGGCCTTGAGCAGGATCTGGGCCTGGTCGAGGCCGATCTGCCCGGTCCGCAACCACGTCCGGGTCGCGGGCAGACTGTTACGCAGCCCTTTGGCGAGGTTCACCTGGCGGCGGGCATTGGCGGCGGAGATGCCGTGGGTTTTGGCCACGTAATTGGCGTAGGTACGGAACCCCTTGCTGGTATCCCAGGCACCGGCCTCTTCCTCGATGCCCATCCAGTCCAGCTTCGCCCCGGTGAGGCGTTCGGCGAACACGTGCGCACGCAGCGCCGCCTGGCCCAGGAACGCGGTCCCGTACCGGTCGGACTCGGTGATCGGATCACCGGCAGCGATCGAACAGGTCAGGGCATCGATCGCGATGAGCTGGTCCAACGACCCCGACATCAACTCCGCCAGAGACAGATGCATCCGGGACGCGAGCGCCACACCCCCGCCACCGCTACCCGCGCCACCACCGCTGCTGCCGGCGCCGCTCGGGCTGCCGGGGCCGCCGGTGGTCGTGGTGGTGTCGTCCACGTGTGCTCACCTCCCCATCGAAGTCCCGGGTCCGAAACGCCTACCGCTTCGTACGTATGTTCGCCTGCTTGACCTCCACTCTAGGACGCCCCACCGACAGCGCAAGAACCCCGATTTCCGTTGTGGATACAGGGACATCAGCCAATCCCCAACCACCCAAACCAGGCCTCTGGGACACCCCGATGACAGCCAATCCACAGGGTGCCCGGACGGCTGGCGGAGATGTCGGTGGGAGACGGTACGGCGACGCGACCGGTCGGGACGGGTCTAGACGAGATCCTGCGGGATCTCCGGGCGCATCCGCGCCCAGACCACCTTGCCGACCCCGGACGGTCGCCAGCCCCAGTCGGCTAGCCGGGTGACGATGTGCATGCCGTAACCGCCGACCCGCGCC
The DNA here is from genome assembly GCF_019947135.1 of Occultella gossypii. Taxonomy (GTDB): domain Bacteria; phylum Actinomycetota; class Actinomycetes; order Actinomycetales; family Beutenbergiaceae; genus Occultella; species Occultella gossypii. The sequence continues at coordinate 159,550 of NZ_JAGSHT010000018.1, forward strand.
GGATGCACCTCGAGCGGCGTGGGCGGCACCGGGTTGTTGTCCTGCACCTCGATCCGGAGGCCGTCACCGGCGTCCTTGAGCGTCAGACCCACCGAGCCCCACCCGTACACGACGGCGTTGGTGATCAGCTCGGCCACCACCAGTTCGGCCGCCATCGTGTTCGCCAGACCCCACACCTCGCACGTGCTCACCGTGAGGCGCCGGGCCATCCGCACCGAGTCGACGTCCGCCGCAAGCCGCCAGTAGGCCTCCCGGGGCACGTCGGCGCCGTCCTGCCCGGCAGGCTGCGGGAACCGGATGATGACGACGGCGATGTCGTCCTCGGGCGGCTCGGACAGCCGGCTCAGCAACGCCTCGCCCACGTCCGCCGCCGTCGTGGCCGAGGACGAGGCTGCGACCACGTCCACCAGGATCTCCCGGACCAGACCCACGCCTTCCTGGATCGTGCGGGAGCGACGCTCGACGAGCCCGTCCGTGTAGAACATCACCGCGTCGCCCGGCTTGACCCGGACCGTCGCGGTCTGGCGCTCCTCGATCCCGAACCCCATCAGCCGCCCGGGCGCACCGTCGAGCTCGCGGACCTCGCCGTCGCTGATCCACAGCCCGGGCAGGTGGCCGGCCCGGCTGTAGGCGAGGGACCAGGTGCCCGCGTCCTCGTCGCACGGGGTGAGGCTGGCGTAGACCAGGGAGGCCGGGCGGCGCATCCGCATGTTCTCCAGGATCCGGTCCACCTTCGTCAGTACCCGCCCTGGGTCGACGAGCTCGGTCGCGAACGCCCGCACCACCGAACGCAGCTGCCCCATCGCGGCGGCCGCCTCCACGTCATGCCCGACGACGTCCCCCACCACGGTCCCGACGGTGCGGTCGTCGAGGTGCACCACGTCGTACCAGTCCCCGCCCACCTGGGCGTGCTCGGCGTTCGGCGCGTAGTAGGTCCACACGTCCAGGCCCTCGATCTGGTCCTGCTCCGGCAGCATCGCCCGTTGCAGGGCCTCGGCCACCCGGTGCTCGGCCTCGTAGAGCTGACGGTGGTCCATGGCCTGACCGACCCGCCGGGCGACCAGCTCGAGGACCGCCTCCGAGCCCTCCGCGTCGTCGAGTCCCCCGACCAGCACGGCCAACAGCCCGAGCGCACGACCCCGGACCAGCAGCGGCAGCACCAGCAGCTCGCCGCCCGGCTTCAGCGAGGCGCCCATCTGCGTGCGCACGTGGTCGACGAGCTGGGCGCTCGCGCTGCCGGGGACCTCGACCGCGTCCATCGCGATCCGTGCCCGACGCATCGAGGTCGCGGCGAACAGCCGCCCCACCGGGTCCTCGGGATCGGCTGCGGAACGCCCCCGGGGTCCTTGCTTCGCGCCACGACCGACCGCGGTGAGGCCGCCGATCGGCTTGAGCACGCCGTCGTCGGCGAAGAAGCCGCACCACGTGTACAGGTGCCGGGTGAGCAGGCGGACGATCGCGTCCAGTGCCTGCTCGTCATTGACCTCGGCGAGGATGTCCGAGACGCGGGCCACGGTCTCCAGCGCGTTGCGCGAGTGATATCCGAGGTCCGGTGGTGGCGTCGCGACCGGCTCGAGGCCGCCCTGTTGCACCGCGACGAACCGGACCAGGGTGCCGGTCTCGTCCCGCATCGGTGTGATGGTCACCGGCACGGAGATCTCGCTGCCGTCGCGGCGCACCAGCGGCAGCGTCATGGTGAACGGCTGGCCGTCGATCGCGTGCTCGGCGAACTGGGCCCGCACCACCGGCTGGTAGCCGGGGCTCAGGATCTGCCCGTACCGCTCCCGCGCCTGCGCCAGGGTGTAGCCGCTCGCTCGCTCGAACGCCGCGTTGCCCCAGGTGAACACGGGGCCGACGCTGGTCACGTTCAGCACGACGACCGCAACGTCGCCGGTCAGGAGTACCTCGGCCGCCGCCGCCGCGGCCTCCCGCTCGGCCGGGACCATGCCCTTGGAGATCGAGGCCGGGCCCGTCGCCCCGGCAGCCACACCCGCGGAAGGCGCCGGGATGTTCGTCACGTGGATCCTCCATCGTCTACGGTGTGACCTGTTGGGAGGAGCGCGCACGGGCGCGTCCTAATTCGGCCTGAGGAGGCACGTGTGGCAGACGCTAACAGCAGCGACTCTCGCCCGCCTGCCGTGCCCGATCACAGTGGATCGGTGCATGCGCTGCTCGAGTCCGGTTGCACCCGCCTGGTGCTCTCCGGGGAGATCGACCTGACCCTGAACGCCGAACTGACCGAGGCGGTCGCCGACGCGGAGGCGGCCGGCTTGCCGGTGCAGGTCGATGCACGGCACGTCACGTTCATGGACTCGTCCGGGATCGCCCTGCTGGCCAGGCTGGCGAGCCGCACCCCGGGCCGGCTCGTCCTGATCAAGCCGCCGGACGTGGTCCGGTTCCTGCTCGAGGTGACCCGGATCGGGGAGATGGTGGACGTCATCGACACCGACGAGCCCGTGCCGGCCTCGGCGGCGACGCCGCCGGACCCGGCCTGAGCCACCGCCCGACGCACAGGTCCGGACCGGGCCAGTTCCGCCGTCGGGCCGGGAAGCACGAGATCCCTCGCCGATCCACCGAACCGGTGGATCGACGAGGGATCGCGGGTCGACGTGAGCGGTCAGCTCAGCTTCTGGCCCGCCGAGCGCAGCTGCTGCGCCGCCTCGACGATCCGGGCCGCCATGCCGGCCTCGCCCAGCTTGCCCCAGGCGCGCGGGTCGTAGGCCTTCTTGTTGCCGACCTCGCCGTCGACCTTCAGCACACCGTCGTAGTTGCTGAAGATGTGGCCGACCACGGGGCGGGTGAACGCGTACTGGGTGTCGGTGTCGATGTTCATCTTGATGACACCGTTGTCAACGGCGAGTGCGATCTCGTCGGCGCTGGAGCCGGAGCCACCGTGGAACACCAGGTCGAACGGGTTCTCCTTGCCGACCTCGGCGCCGACGGCCCGCTGGATCTCGCCGAGGATCTCCGGGCGGAGCTTCACGGCGCCCGGCTTGTAGACGCCGTGCACGTTGCCGAAGGTGAGAGCGGTCAGGTAGCGACCCTTCTCACCGGTGCCGAGGGCGCGGACCGTGGCCAGGCCGTCCTCGACCGTCGTGTAGAGCTTGTCGTTGATCTCGTGGGAGACGCCGTCCTCCTCGCCACCGACCACGCCGACCTCGATCTCGAGGATGGTGCGGGCGGCCTGGGAGAGCTCGAGCAGCTCCTCGGCGATGACCAGGTTCTCGTCCAGCGGCACGGCGGAGCCGTCCCACATGTGCGACTGGAAGGAGGGCAGCTTGCCGGACTTGACCTGCTCGGCCTCGATGGCCAGGAGCGGGCGGACCCAGCTGTCCAGGTTGCCCTCGGCGCAGTGGTCGGTGTGCAGCGCGACGGTCACCGGGTAGTTCTTCGCGACCTCGGCGGCGTAGGCGGTCAGCGCGAGCGAGCCGGCGATGCGGTCCTTGATGGTGGAGCCGGAGGCGTACTCGGCACCGCCGACGGACACCTGGATGATGCCGTCACTCTCGGCCTCGGCGAAGCCCTGCAGCGCGGCGGTGAGGGTCTGGGAGGAGGTGACGTTCACGGCGGGGTAGGCGAACTTGCCGGCCTTCGCCCGATCGATCATCTCGGCGTATACCTCGGGGGTGGCGATACCCATGGTCTCTCCTGTGTCTTGATTTCTGCTGTCGCTGAAGTCTCCCACGGATCCCATGCCCGACGGCGGTCGCGCCCTTCCCGTGGACGCCCGCCCGGGCGCGTGCTCGGGAGGGCCGTCAGTGTGCGTGCTGGACGATCCACTGATGCATCGCGATCGCCGCCGCGGCGCCGGCGTTGATGGACCGGGTGGAGCCGTACTGGGTGATGTGGACGATGACCTCGCTGGCCTCCTGCGCGGCCGGCGTCAGCCCCTGCGACTCCTCACCGAAGAGCAGGACGCACGCGGGCGGCAGGGGCCGCCCTTCGATCGGGACCGACCCCTCGATGTTGTCCACCCCGACTATCGGGAGCGCCTCGGCGGCCGCCCACGCGGCGAACGCCCCGACGTCCTCGTGGTGGCGCAGGTGCTGGTAGCGGTCGGTGACCATCGCCCCGCGACGGTTCCACCGCCGTCGTCCGATGATGTGCACCTGCGCGGCGGCGAAGGCGTTCGCGGTGCGGACCACGGACCCGATGTTGAAGTCGCGGCCCCAGTTCTCGATCGCCACGTGGAACGGGTGCCGGCGGGTGTCAAGGTCCGCGACGATCGCCTCCAGCCGCCAGTACCGGTAGGCGTCCACCACATTGCGAGCGTCGCCCGCGGCCAGCAGCTCCGGGTCCAGCCGCGGGTCGTCCGGCCACTCCGCCGGGTCGCCGGGCCACGGCCCGACCCCGACCGCCTCGTTGTCCTCCACGTGAGGCAGTATCCCCCGGGCCACGACCGCCCCGGCTGCCCACGCAGCGCCTTCGACGCCATGCTCGACGACCGATGACGTGAAAGGCTGCGGAGGTGCGCCAGGACCTGATCGTCATCCAGTCCCACGACCCTGAGTGGGGACAGGCATTCGAGACGCAGCGGGCCGCAGTCGAAGGTGCACTCGCAAGCTGGCTGGTCGCCCGGGTAGAACACATCGGATCAACATCGGTACCAGGGCTTCCCGCCAAACCGATCATTGACATGCTCGCCTTGATCGACGACTACGACACATTCGGGCCTGCACGCCAGGAGCTCGAACAGGTGCACTGGGTCGTGGCGCCGGAGCCCGGTGACGAAGACCTGCGCAAGTGGTCCGCCTGCTTCCCGACGGCCGAGCATCGCACGCACCACCTGCATGTCGTCGAGCGCAACTCCAGCGCCTGGCGCGACTGGCTGCTGTTCCGCGACTACCTCCGGACCAACGTCGAGGCGGCGAGGCGATACGCCGAGTTGAAGAGGGAACTTGCCGCCGCAGACCACCGCGACCGGGTTCGGTACCGGGCGGGCAAGGCGCCGCTGATCGCGGAACTGATGGAGCGGGCGAGGCTTTGGAGCACGCACAGTCCCTCCAGAACGCCCGCTATCGGGCCGGAGGTCCTGCACGAGCGCGAAGGGTTCGGCCTCGGCGTGCGACGACCCGACTCGGCGACGGGACAGGGCGACGGCCGGACGGCTCGGGAGCCGGGCGGCTACGCCTAGGCTGAGGCCGTCCGCCCCTGCGCGCCGAGGAGACCGAGATGACCGAACAGATCACCACCTGGCTCACCGACATGGACGGCGTGCTCGTGCACGAGGAGTCGGCTCTGCCGGGCGCTGCCGAGTTCATCGCGACGCTGCGCCAGAAGCAGATCCCGTTCCAGATCCTCACGAACAACTCGATCTTCACGCCGCGGGACCTCGCGGCCCGGCTGCGTGTGTCCGGGATCGAGGTGGAGGAGGCCTCGATCTGGACCTCCGCCCTCGCGACGGCGACGTTCCTGGCCGATCAGATCCCGGGCGGCAGCGCCTATGTGATCGGGGAGGCGGGCCTGACCACGGCCCTGTACGAGCGTGGCTACACCCTCACCGACACCGACCCGGACTACGTGGTGCTCGGGGAGACCCGCACGTACTCGTTCTCGGCGATCACGCGAGCCATCCGGCTGGTCTCCGCCGGGGCCAGGTTCATCGCCACGAACCCGGACGTGACCGGCCCTTCGGCCGAGGGCCCGCTGCCGGCCACCGGGTCCGTGGCCGCGATGATCACGGCCGCCACCGGCCGCAAGCCCTACTTCGTCGGCAAGCCGAACCCGGTGATGATCCGGACCGCGATGAACCGGATCGAGGCCCACTCCGAGCACACGGCGATGATCGGTGACCGGATGGACACCGACATCGTGGCCGGTATGGAGGCGGGCCTGCGGACGTACCTGGTGCTCACCGGGTCCACGAAGCGCGCCGACGTGGAGGGCTACCCGTTCCAACCGAGCGAGGTGCACGACGGCATCGCCGACCTGATCGGCCTGCTCTAGAGCCCGCGGCAGTTGCCCTGCGCCGACCGCACACGGGCGGGTGCGGCGCCCACTCGCCCGTGATCAAGTCCCCTACGCCTGAGGAAGGACATTCTAGAGTCCTGCTTCGGGCGGGAGGTACTGGGTCACGGCGGGAGGTCCGGAGGCAGCGAACGCCCCAGCACCGCGCGGGTGCTGGGGCGTTCGGACTGCTATCGGGTCACTGCTGCGGGGGCTGACCACCCTGACCGGGGTACTGGCCACCCTGACCGGGGTACTGGCCACCCTGACCGGGGCCCTGCTGGAACGGCTGGCCGGGCTGGTAGCTGTTCGGCTGGTAGCCGCCCGGGCCGCCAGGCTGGGTCCCCGGCTGCACCGGCGAGTCCGTGGGGCGCGGCTGCGCGGCCGGGGTGTTCTGGTTGTAGTGGCCCACATTGCCCTGGTTGTCCTGGAAGGACACCCGCGGCGCGGTCCGCACGGCCGGGTCGGTGACCTCGAAGTACTCGGCGCGGGAGAACTTGAACATGTTCGCGATGATGTTCGGCGGGAACGTCTCCACCTTGGTGTTCAGGTCCCGCACGTTCGCGTTGTAGAACCTGCGACCTGCGGCGATCCGGTCCTCGGTGTTCGTCAGCTCGTTCTGGAGCTGGGTGAAGTTCTCGGCCGCGCGCAGCTGCGGGTAGGCCTCGGCGACGGCGAACAGCCGGCCGATCGCGTTCGAGAGCTGGTCCTCCTGGATGGCCTGCTGGGCCGGCGTGGCGCCCGGCGTAGCGGCCGCGGCGCGGGCCCGAGTGACCTCGTCGAAGACGCTGCGCTCATGCGCGGCGTAGCCCTTGACGGTCTCGATCAGGTTCGGGATCAGGTCATAGCGCCGGTGCAGCTCGACGTCGATCTGACGCCAGGCCTCCTGCACCAGGTTCCGCAGCTTCACGAAGCCGTTGTAGGTGCCTACGGCCCAGAAGACCACGATCAGAACCAGGACGACCACGATGAGGATGACGATCAAGCCTGCATCCATGGCGCTCACCTCCTGTACTCGTCGATGCCGGAGGGGGTCCGACCCCTTCCGCGGCGAGGTACCTGTGCGGCCCCCGTGCGTTCGATACTACTGGGGAGCGAGGCCGAGATCGGCTGCGGAGAGCACCCAGAGATAGGGCAGTTCTGCCCCCAGCACCGCCTCGCGGGCCCCGGTGTCCCGGTCCACGATCGACGCCACGGCCACCACCTCGGCACCGGCCGCCCGGGCCGCGGCCACCGCGGTGAGGGCACTGCCCCCGGTGGTCGAGGTGTCCTCCAGGACCACGACGCGGCGCCCGGCGACGTCCGGCCCTTCGACCTGCCGCTTCATGCCGTGCCCCTTGGCCTCCTTGCGCACCAGGAACGCGTCCAGGTCCAGCCCGCGGCTCGCCGCGGCGTGCTGGACCGCGCACACCACCGGGTCCGCGCCGAGCGTCAGGCCGCCGACGGCGTCGATCTCGCCGGGCCCAAAGCCGGCCTCCTCGAGCTTGTCCAGGAGCAGGTGTCCGATCAGGGGTGCTGCCTCGTGATGCAGGGTGGCCCGGCGCATGTCGACGTAGTAGTCGGCCTCGCGGCCGCTGCTCAGGGTGACCCGGCCGTGCACCACGGCCAGTTCGTTGATGAGTTCGGCCAGTCGCTGCAGGGGTGTGGTCTCGGTGGTCACGGGCGTGAGTGTATCGGCGCGCCGACCGGTGGTCCCCGCCGGATACGGTGGGAGGCGTGCGAGTGGCGACGTGGAATGTGAACTCGATCCGGGCCCGCGTGGACCGGGTCACCGACTGGCTCGAGCGCACCGGCACCGATGTGCTGGCCATGCAGGAGACCAAGTGCGCCGACGACAAGTTCCCGTACCTGCCGTTCGAGGCCCTCGGCTACGAGGTGGCCCACCACGGACTGAACCAGTGGAACGGGGTCGCGATCGCGTCGCGGGTCGGGCTGACCGACGTGCAACGCTCGTTCCCCGGCCAGCCCGGCTGGGCGGATCCGCCCACGGTCGAGGCAAGGGCCATCGGAGCCACCTGCGCCGGACTGCGGATCTGGAGCCTGTACATCCCGAACGGGCGCACGCTCGGGGATCCCCACTACGAGTACAAGCTGGCCTGGCTGGCCGCACTGCGCGAGGCGGGCACGGACTGGCTGGCCACCGACCCGACGGCGCCCATCGCGCTGCTCGGGGACTGGAACATCGCGCCCCACGACGAGGACGTGTGGGACATGGCCGTGTTCCAGGGCGCCACCCACGTCTCCGCGCCCGAGCGGGCTGCGTTCGCCGCCATCGAGGCGGCCGGGTTCGCCGAGGTCACCCGCTCGCACCTGCCGCAGGTGTACACGTACTGGGACTATCAGCGGCTCCGGTTTCCCCGGAACGAGGGCATGCGGATCGACTTCGCGCTCACGTCGACGGCGTTGGCGGAGCGGGTGCGCGGCGTCGCCGTGGACCGGAACGAGCGCAAGGGCAAGGGCGCCTCCGACCACGTGCCCGTGGTGCTCGAGGTGGACGCCCCGCCGGCCTGACCCCCCGGGCGCTCAGGTGTCGAACCGAACGAACGCCCGCAGGGAGCCGGCGTCGTAATCTCGAGTCTCGCGGTATCCCAGCGACTCGTAGAAGGCCCGCTGGCCCGGCTCGTCATCGGTGAGGAGCACCTTCTGGCGAACGGCCGCGTAGGGCTCCAACGCGCTGAGGATGAGGGCTCGGCCCACCCCCGCCCGCTGCGCGTCGGGGTGGACCAGCACGTCCTGCAGGTAGCAGATCGTGGCGCCGTCGGAGATCACTCGCGCCAGTCCGACGAGGCGGCCATCGCGCCGAGCCGCCACCACGCGGGATGAACCAGCCAGAGCAGCCTCGAGCGTCGCGACATCGTCGGCGTACGCCGTCCAGCCGACCGCTCGATAGAGCGCCGTGACCTCGCCGATGTCGAGCATTGGAGACGATTCGAGGGCGATCCCGGCGCGCAGCATGCCGCCTACGGTAGGCGCGCGAGTCCGGTTGTATCCACCGAAGCCGCGGGAACCTCGTGCCGGCCGGTCAGGCGAGCGTGTTCTTGTGGATCACGCCGCCCTTCATGATGGCCACCAGGTTGGCGGCCGGGTCCGCGAGCAGGTCGATGTCGGCGACGGGGTCGCCGTCCACGAGCAGGAGGTCGGCGATCGCGCCGGCCCGGACCTCCCCCAGCACGCCGGGATAGGGGTTGCGCTCGCCGCTCAGCGCACACAGCTGCGCGTTCGCCGACGTCGCCAGGGTGAGCACCTCCGCGGCCCCGAACCACCGGGTGAGCTTCGCCAGCTGCGCGCCCTGGCGGGTCGTGAGCCGGGCGTCGAAGAGGGTGTCACTGCCCCAGGCAAGGTTGACGCCGTGCGTGCGGGCCAGGCCGTAGGCGCGTTCGGTCCCCTCGAGGATCCGCTCCAGCTTCCACTCGCTCGTCGGCGGCACCGACACCTTGTCCTCGTCGTCGAGGAAGGGTTGCGGGCACCACCACGCATCGCGCTCGGCGATCATCGCGACCGTCTCGGAGTCGAGGAGATGGCCGTGTTCGATCGAGCGCACACCTGCACGCAGGGCACGCTGGACCGCAGCCGGCGTGTAGGCGTGCACCATCACGTACGTGCCCCAGTCCGAGGCGGCGTCGACGGCCGCCCGCAGTTCGGCCTCGGTGTACTGGGTGACGTCGATCGGGTCGTAGGACGAGGCGACCCCGCCCCCGGCCATGACCTTGATCTGAGTGGCCCCGAGCCGCAACTGCTCACGCACCCCGCGCAACACCTCGGCGACGCCGTCCGCGATCACAGCCGCACCGATCCGTTCGGTGTGGGCCAGATTGCCGCAGACCCCGCGCGGGAGCTCGAACGGGAACCGGAAGTCGCCGTGGCCGGAGGTCTGGGAGATCATCGCCCCAGCCGGGTAGATCCGGGGCCCCGCCACCAGGGCCTGGTCGATCGCCAGCTTCAGCCCGAAGACCGGCCCGCCAGCCTCCCGGACCGTCGTGAACCCGCGCTGGAGGGTCGCCTCGGCCTCCCGCGCGGCCACGATGTTCACATAGCCGACGTCCGCGGTGGTGAGGGCCTGCAGCGGCAGGGTCGCGAACATCGAGTGCCAGTGGGCGTCGATGAGGCCCGGCATAAGCACCCGACCGCCGCCGTCGAGCTCGGCTCGCGTTGCGCCGTCTGCCACTGCCGCCACCGGCGACCTGGAGACCGCCTCGATCACGCCGTCGCGGACGAGGACGTCGGAAGGCTCCGACACCTGGGCGGACACCCCGTCGAATACTCGGACATTGCGGAACAGGGTCTCGCTCGTCACAGCCGTCATGGCACCCCTCTGTACGGTCGGCTTGCTGCCGACGATCGGCCCGGCCCCGGGCACACCCGACGCTAGTAGCACCGCCATCGGGTGGGAAGACCACCGGGAGGGGCGGTTAAAGTCGGTCCATGACGCAGACACCGCCGTGGCCCGACGGCACCCAGCCGGCCGCCCCCGATCCGGCGGTGCAACCAGACCCGCAGGGCCCACCGGCGCAGTCGAGCCCGCAGAGCCCGACGGCGCAGCCGAGCGGGTGGGCGGAGCCTGGTTCGGGTTGGGGTAACCCGGGCGGGCCATCGGCCGCGCCGGCCGGCGGTTCCGCGCCACAGCAGGGCGGCTATGCGCCGCAGCAACGTGGGTACGCACTGCAAGGTGGGTATACGCCGCAAGGCGGATCCGCACCACAGGGCGGCTACGCACCGCAGCAGCCAGGCGGCACGCCCCAACAGAGCGGTTACGCGCAGCAGCCAGGCGGCACGCCCCAACAGAGCGGTTACGCGCAGCAGCCAGGCGGCACGCCCCAAGAAGGCGGCTACGCACCACAGCAACCAGGCGGCACTGCCCAGCAGGGCGGTTACTACATCCCCCAGCCCGGCGGCGTTCCCGCGGGGCCAGGCGCCGACCATGCGATCCCGGCCATCCCGCAGGCGGGTCCGCAGGCACCGGCCCAGCCTCGTGGTCAGAGCCCGTACGGCAGCCGGCCGGCCCCGGGAGCACCCGGCCAGCAGCAGCCGACCGGGACCGGCGGTTACGGCCAGTTCACGTTCCCGGCCTTCGAGAAGCAGAAGCTCGAGCCGATGGCGGTGGCCGCCGTCGCGACCTCCCCACTCGGACCCGTCGGCCTGGTGCTGGGACTGCTCGCGCGGCCCCGGGTACGGCGCACCCGCCGCCGCAGCATGAACCTGGCCTGGGCCGGGATCGTCCTCGGCGGCGCGTTCACCGTCGCGTGGATCCTGGTCGCCGTCACGCTCACCCTGAACGGGACGATCGCCCGGGCCACCGAGCGTCCGGTCGCCGGCGACGTGGACTCGGCGCGCAGCGTTGCCGCCGCGAACCTGGCCCAGGGCAACTGCATCTACACCCTTCCGCCGGCGCAGTCCGTGGGCGAGGTGCGCCTCGTACCCTGCGCGGAGAGCCACATCGCGCAGGTGATCTCCACGCACGAGCTCACCGGGGACTTCCCGGGCGCGGAGGAGGTGGCGGCCCAGGCGACCGAGATGTGCGACGCGGACGCGGCCGGGATCGACGCCGGTGATCTGGACGTGACGCCTTGGCACCTGGCCCCGAGCGCGGAGGGCTGGGAACAGGGCAACACCACCGTGGTGTGCCTGGTGCGTGGCGCGACCGGACCCGTCGAGGGGGATCTGGTCAACGGCTGAGGCGCCCGTGAGCCGGCCGGCCCCGAATGGGCCGAAGTGCCCATGGAACGCGTATGACGCATCAGCGCGGAAGCCCTAAAATTCGCAACATGAGCACCTCGTGGGACCCCTACCAGCAGCAGGGTCAGCAGCCCGGGTACGGGCAACAACCCGGCTACGGCCAGCACCCGCAGCAGGGAGGCTACGGGCAGCCGCCCCAACCGGGCGGCTATGGACAACAACCCACGCCCGGTGCCTACGGACAACAGCCCCAGGCCGGCGGCTACGGACAGGCATCCCAGCCCGGTTACGGGCAACAGCCCCAGACCGGTTACGGGCAGGCCTCCCAACCGAGTTTCGGCAACTTCAGCCAGCCCGGCGGGTCCGGCAACTACTACGGCGGGCCGACGCCGCCGGCCCGGAACACCGGTGCGATCGTCGGTATCGCGATCGGCGTCGTGGTCCTGCTGGTGATCGGCTTCTTCGTGGTGCGGGGCCTGAACAGCGGTGGTGGCACCGAGGCGAACCCGAACGACGTCTCCGAGCCGACCGAGATCGCCGACGTCGACCTGCTCCCCGGCAACTGCCTGGCGACGCTGGACTACAACGACAACCGCCTCCTGGACCAGGTCCCGTGCGCGGACGTGCACGGTTTCGAGGTCGTCGCCGAGCAGGTCGTCGACGACACCGAGTTCTCCGATGAGTTCCCGGACCGCGCGGACGAGTTCTGCTACGACTCCCTCCGCGAGATCATCCCCAGCGAGTTCGACACCGAGCACGTCGGCTATCACACGTTCTACCCGTCCCAGGACACCTGGGACGCCGGGGACCGCAAGCTGACCTGCCTGGCCTCGGCCACGGACGGGCTCGAGTTCACCGGCAGCTTCATCGCCGGGGATGCCGCGATCGGCTGAGCGCTCCCGCTCCCAGAACCACCGAACGCCGGTGGGTCGGCAGTGCCGACCCACCGGCGTTCGCGTGTTGCGCGGCCGTGCGGTCTCGCTCCGCTCAGGCCGCGGTCAGCACCAGACCCGGCGCCTCGGGATCGTCGGAGACGTCCACGAGGACGCGATCGCCGTCGGCGACCTCCCCGGACAGGAGCATCCGGGCGAGCGGGTCGCCGATCTGCCGCTGGATGAGCCGGCGCAACGGACGCGCCCCATAGGCCGGGTCGAACCCGTCCAGGGCCAGCCACTCGCGCGCGGCCGGGCTCACCTCGAGAGCGAGCCTGCGTTCGGCGAGCCGGTCCGCGAGCCGGGCGACCTGCAGGTCGACGATCTCGCCGAGTTCGGCGACGGTGAGCGCATCGAAGATGACCACCTCGTCGAGCCGGTTCAGGAACTCCGGCTTGAACGAGGCGCGCACGGCGGCCATGACGCCCTCGCGCTTGGCCTCCTCGGACATGCCCGGGTCCACGAGGAACTGCGAGCCGAGGTTCGAGGTGAGCACCATGATCACGTTGCGGAAGTCCACGGTGCGGCCCTGGCCATCGGTCAGCCGGCCGTCGTCGAGCACCTGCAGAAGGATGTCGAACACCTCCGGGTGCGCCTTCTCCACCTCGTCCAGGAGCACCACCGAGTACGGCCGCCGGCGCACCGCCTCGGTGAGCTGGCCACCCTCCTCGTAGCCGACGTACCCGGGCGGGGCACCGACCAGCCTGGCCACGGAGTGCTTCTCGGAGTACTCGCTCATGTCCACGCGCACGATGGCGCGCTCGTCGTCGAAGAGGAAGTCCGCCAGGGACTTCGCCAGCTCCGTCTTGCCGACCCCCGTGGGCCCGAGGAACAGGAACGAGCCGGTGGGCCGGTCCGGGTCGGAGATACCGGCCCGCGAGCGCCGAACGGCATCGGAGACGGCGCGGACGGCGTCCCGCTGACCGATCAGCCGCTCCCCCACGACGTCCTCCATGTGCAGGAGCTTCTGGGTCTCGCCCTCGAGCAGCCGCCCGGTCGGGATACCGGTCCAGGCGGCGACCACCTCGGCGATCTCCTCGGGGCCGACGCGGTCCGCGATCATCGGCTCGGCGGCGGTGGCGGAGGCGTTCGCCTCGGCCGCCTCGGCCGCGGCGATGTCCCGCTGGACTGCGGGGATCTCTCCGTAGAGCAACCGGGAGGCGTTCTCCAGGTCACCCTCCCGCTGGGCCCGTTCAGCCTCGGTGCGGAGGGTGTCCAGGCGCGACTTCAGGTCACCGACGCGGTTGTGCCCCTCCTTCTCGGCCTCCCACCGGGCGTTCAGCGCGGCGAGCTCCTCGGAGCGGTCGGCGAGGTCCGCGCGGAGCTTCTCCAGCCGTGCCTGGGAGGCCTCGTCGTCGGACTCGGAGAGGTAGGACTCCTCCATCTTCAAGCGGTCGACGGCGCGGCGGAGCTCGTCGATCTCGATCGGCGAGGAGTCGAGCTCCATGCGCAGCCGGGAGGCGGACTCGTCGATCAGGTCGATCGCCTTGTCCGGCAGCTGCCGACCCGGGATGTACCGGTCGGACAGCTGCGCGGCCGCCACGAGGGCGCCGTCGGAGATCGTCACCTGGTGGTGCGCCTCGTACTTGGGTGCGATGCCACGCAGGATCGCAACCGTGTCCGCCACGGACGGCTCCCCCACGAACACCTGCTGGAACCGGCGCTCCAGCGCCGGGTCGGACTCGATGTGCTCACGGAACTCGTCGAGCGTGGTCGCGCCGACCATCCGCAGCTCGCCGCGGGCAAGCATCGGCTTGAGCATGTTGCCGGCGTCCATGGACCCCTCGGACGCGCCCGCACCAACCACGGTGTGCAGCTCGTCGATGAAGGTGACCACTTCGCCGTCGGAGTCCTTGATCTCGTCGAGGACGGCCTTGAGTCGCTCCTCGAACTCGCCCCGGTACTTCGCGCCGGCGACCATCGCGGCCAGGTCGAGGGCGATCAGCCGCTTGTCCCGCAGCGAGTCCGGCACGTCACCGTCCACGATCCGCTGGGCCAGGCCCTCGACGACGGCCGTCTTGCCGACGCCGGGCTCGCCGATCAGGACCGGGTTGTTCTTGGTGCGCCGGGACAGCACCTGGACCACCCGGCGGATCTCCGCGTCCCGGCCGATGATCGGGTCGATCTTGCCCTCCCGGGCCGCCTGGGTGAGGTCCTGACCGTACTTCTCCAGGGCCTGGTAGGTGCCCTCCGGGTCCGCCGAGGTGACCTTCGCGCTGCCGCGCACCCGCGGCAGGGCGTCCAGCAGCCGGTCCCGGTCGGCACCCGCGGAGCGGAGCAGATCCCCGACGGCACCGGTGTCCTTCGCGAGGCCGAGCAGCAGGTGCTCGGTGGACACGTAGGCGTCCCCGAGCGCGGTCGCCTCGTCACCGGCCGCCTTGACGGCAGTCGCGAGGGAGCGGGACATCTGGGGCTGGTTCACCGACGAACCGGATGCCGCCGGCAGGGCCACCACGATGGCGCGCACGCGGTCGGCGACCGCGGCCCGGTCCACGCCGACGGCGTCGAGCAGTGCCGCGGCGACGCCACCCTCCTGCTCGATCAATGCCTGGAGCAGGTGTGCGGGCTCCAGTTGCGGGTTGCCGGCAGCGGTCGCGGCCTGCAGGGCAGCGGCGACCGCCTCCTGCGACTTCGTGGTGAGTTTGGTGTCCAAGGGAACCTCCGGATATCAGTGCTGTGTCTGATAGTGACAACGCCACCCAAGGTTGAGTCTATTCCACTCAACTCTGAACCTGATCAGTGGGTTCCGTACGAGGCACCGGTCGGCGCGAGGTCCTGGGATCCGGTCACCCGCAGCAGTGCGAGCGCCTGGGCCGCGGGCGTGCCGGGGGTCGCGGAGTAGATCACCATGCTCTGGTCTGCGCAGGGCATGGACACGGTGTCGCTGTCGAGCACGATCCGGCCGAGGTCCGGGTGGTCCACCGTGGTCGTCAGCGACTGCCAGTCGCAGGTGTGTCCCTCGCCCCACAGCCGTTCGAACTCCGCACTGCCGCGGCGCAGGCCCTTGATGAGGCGATGCAGTGGCAGGTCCTCGGGATAGCGAGCCATCGCCGTGCGAAGCGTCGCCACGGACGTGACCTTCACCGCCTCCAGTTCCTCCGGGGCCATCGCGACCCGGCCGGCCTCGGCGCCCATGAACCGCTGCCAGATGATATTGCGCTCCCGGTCGGGCCACCGGGACAGGTCTCCGAGCAGCGCAGTGGCCATCGGGTTCCAGGCCAGTACGTCGCTCTTCGCGGAGAGAACGAGGCCGGGTAGGTCCGTGAGCCGGTCGAGCAGCCGGAGCAGGCCGGGACGCACGGTCATCTGGATCTGTCCCGGTCGAGGCGGCGCCGCATCCGCGAGCACGTACAACTGATCGCGCTCAGGATCGGGCAGCCGTAGGGCACGGGAGAGCGCCTGCAGCACCTGCGTGGAGGGGTGTGGCCCTCGGCCCTGCTCCAGCCGGACGATGTACTCCACGCTCAGGCCGGCGAGCTGTGCGACCTCCTCCCGGCGCAGGCCCGGCACCCGGCGCCGGGATCCGGCAGGCAGGCCGACGTCCTCGGGGCGCACCCGTTCTCGCGCTCGGCGCAGCAGGGCAGCCAACTCATTGCGGTTCACGCCCTCCAGCATGCCCTCCGGCGGCCACCGCCGCGAGGGTCGGCGGCCGCGGATCCTGGTATCGCGGGTCCCAGGGTCCGCTCTACCTGGAAGGACCTGGCACCTGGAGCCACCGTGGAGCCATGACAACCACCGAATCGAACACCGCAAGCCGACCGACCGACCCGACCTCCGCCGTCGACCATGAAACGGGCGCGGGCGACTCCGCGCACGAGCCGACCACCGTGCTGATCACCGGCGCCAACCGAGGCCTCGGGCTCACCACCGCCCGCCGCCTCGGCGAGTTGGGCTGGCGGGTCCTGCTCGGCGCCCGCGACGCCGGCCGGGGCGAGGCCGCTGCGGCGGACCTGGCTGCCACGGGCCTCGACGTGAGCGCAGTCGCGATCGACGTGACATCTCAGGACTCGGTGCTGGCCGCCGTCGAGCAGGTGCGTGGGAGCCACGATCACCTCGACGTCCTGATCAACAACGCGGGCGTCCTCGGTGCGATCGGCGACCCGGCGCGGACCACCGCCGCGGACTTCCTCGCCCCCTATGGCGTGAACGTGCTCGGGCCGGTCCGGGTGACCCAGGCCTTCCTGCCGCTGCTGCGCGCCGCCCGGCACCCCCGGGTGGTCATGGTCTCCAGCGGCCTGGGTTCGATCGCGATCACGTCCGACCCCGAGCGCATGGAGCACGCGATCCAGGCGCTCGCCTATACCTCGTCCAAGGCGGCGCTGAACATGGTGACCACCCAGTACGCCCGCGCCATCGAGCAGGTGCAGTTCAATCTGGTGGACCCCGGGTACACGGCGACCGACATGAGCCCCGAGGGCACCCAGACCGTCATGGAGGGCACCGACGCCATCGTGGCTGCGGCTCAGGTCCGACCCGGGGTGACCGGAACGTTCACGGACCGCCACGGCGTGGTGCCGTGGTGAGGGGGCGGCCTGCCGGCTACCAGGCGCTGCCGTAGCAGACGAAGGGGGCGGGCGGACCGTCGTGTTCGGCAAGGGCCGCGGCGAGCGCGGTGGCGGAGTCCGCACCGGCCGCGAGGCGCGTGTGCACGTCCGCCATCACGTCCGCCGCGGCGCGGTCGTTCACGTTCGCCACCCCTGCGACCACGGCGCGGGTGCCCAACTGCAGCAGCACGCTCGCAAGGCCGATCGGCTGGTCGCCGGGCCGGACGCTGACCAGGCCTGCCTCGCAGGCCGAGATGAGGACGCAGCCGCCGCGCAGGTGCTGGTCCTCGAGCTCGTGCGCGAACAACGGGCCGTCCGCCAGCCGCAGCGAGGAGAACAGCGGGCTCTGGGACTGGTGCACCCCGTGGGCGGCCACGTGCACCACGTCGTGATCGGCCAGGGCCGTGCGCACCCGGCCGGCGGTGGCGCCGACACCACCGAGGACCTCGGCACCGGGCCAGGCCGCGCCGACCCGGGCGACCTCGTTCTCGGCCCGGTCCAGGCCGGGCCCGGCGACGGCCAGCACCGTCGGCCGGTCCGGGCGTACCCCGGCCCGCCAGGCCCGCCACCACATCGTCGCGCTCGGGGCGACGACGGTCGGCAGGCCGCGCCGGGACGGCAGCAGCGTCCACGGCACCGCCGCGAGATTCCCACCGGTGGCGAGCACGAGAGGGCCGCCGGCCCCGGAGCCGGCGAGCAGGATCTCGTCCAGCTGTGCCAGCTCGTCAGCGAGCGCGGTCCGGACCGTGCTCGCGATCGGCTCGGGCAGCACTGGCAGCGCCAACGCGTCGAGGTCGGCCCGCACCCGCCGCATCAGCTCGGCCACCCGCACGGTGGGCCCGAGCTCGCGGACCCGGGACCGGCCCGCGGACACCTCGACGGCGTACCACCGCCCGCCGTACGCGCCGAAGTTCACGAGCGTGGCGCCGGGGTCGGTCCGCAGCACCTCGCGGACCCGGCCGAGGGTGACGACGTCGGTGTCGACCGGTGCCGCGCCGTCGCGCTCCCAGGCCCGGGACCGGATCTGCCGCTGCAGGTCGGCGACCCGCTCGCGCAGCCGGGCCCGCTGGGTGGCGTGCTCGGGTTCGCCGATGAGGTCCCGGGACTCCTCCTCCGCGCGCCGCAGCGCTCCGAGGAGCTCGGCGCCCTCCGGGTCCGCCGGCCCGCTCACGCCCGGCACCCGGACCAGGACCGACCGGGCCCGCTCAAGGCTGTCGAACAGTCGTGCCGCGCCGCCATCGGCCAGGGCCAGGGCCGTGCCGAGGCCGGCCAGGCGGGACCCGTGCACGGCCGCCGCGGTGCGCAGGTCGAGGGAGTCGAACCTGGCCCGGTGGTCGGTCAGCTCGGCCAGGCCCACCCGCACCTCACGCCGCGCCCGCGTGGCATCGTGACGCGCGAGGGCGAGCTGGGCCCGCACCTCACGCCGCTCGATACGCGTCCGGAACGTGTCATCCGGGCGCAGCCGGAGCACCGCGTCGAGCGACGGCACCCCCGCGGTCCCCGCAGGCCTCTCGGACCCGCCACCGGCCGGGTCCTCGCCCGCGGCGAGCAGGGTGCCGGCCAGCAGCAGCCCGCCGGCATCGGCGAGGTCCTGCCGGCCCTCCCCGGCGACCGTCTCGACGAACTCCGTGATCCGGGTCGCCAGGCGGGACAGCCGGGCCGGGGACTCGGCGGCGAGCCCACGCTCACAGCGCAGCGCCACGAACTCGCTGCGCCGCTGCCACATGACGTTGCCCCGGCGCCGGAACCGCCGGGCTGCCCCCAGGGCAAGGGTGCGGCCCCGGTCGGGGGCCCCCTCGACCAGCGCACACTCGGCGCGCAGCAGTTCCACCTCGGCCAGCTCCTGGCCGCGCCGGTCCGCCCGGAACTCCTCCGCCGCGGAGGTGAGGGCGACGTCCGCGTCGCGGACCAGGCCGGCCTCCCGGAGCACCCGGGCACGGTCCAGGTAGAACACCGGGTTGCGCCCGCCCGGCGCGATGTCCGCCGCGGCGGACATCTCCGCCAGCGCCCGCGGGAGGTTCCCGGCGAGGAAGTCGGTGTAGCCGAGGTTGTGGCGGGCCATCGACTCGACGAGCACGTCACCCTCGGCGGCGGCGATCTCCACGCCGGCGCGCAGATCCGTGCGAGCCTGGTCCAGCCGGCCGAACTCGAGGGCGAGCGTGCCCCTGTTGACCAGGATCCGGACCTGATCCCGGGGGAGCGCGACGTCGATGAGTTCCATCGCGTGCCCGAAGGCGTCAGAGGCATCGGCCAGCCGCCCGGAACGCATCAGCAGCAGCGCCTGCTGTCCACGGATCGCGGCCCGCACGGCGTCCGCGCCAGCCGCCTCGGCATGCTCGGCGGCCCGGCGCAGGTGCTGTTGGGCCGCGGACAGGTCGGCATCGGTGTCGAACGTGGAGGTGGCCAGGCCGACGTACGCGCGGGCGAGCACGAGCTCGGCACCCGGTCGCCCGTCCGCGGCTGTCTCGACCGTGCGGACCAGCTCCCGGAGCATCCGCGCGGCAGCCGCGGAGTGGCCCTCGGCGTTGCGCCTGAGCCCCTCCGCGAGTCGTTGCTCAGCCAGGTCCAGGTCGAGCACCTGCGGGCCTCCGGAGGGGTTCGGCTCCTACAGTTCGAAGAGCGGTGTCACCACCGTAGTGGTGCCGATCTCGAATACGAGCTGCACGAAGCCCTCGGGGACGTTGTCGAAGACGAACCGGCCCGTGGGCTCGCTCCGGGTGCTCAGCTCGCGACCGTCCATCCGCAGACGCACCGCCAGCTCGCGCGGCGGCGCGATCCACCCATCGAGGCGGGCACTGGTACCGCTGTGGCCCACGGTGACCATCGCCGTCAGGGACTCGGCCGAGAACGTCAGTGTGTGCGTGCGGGTCACCGCCATCTCCGAGCGGACCCCGGCTCCGACGGTGGGCACCCTGGTCAGTTCCGCCACCTCGGTCATCAGTTCGGAGAGCGCGACGGCGAACTTGAGCCGGTCCACGAGCCCGTCCGGGACCGGGTCCTGCTCCTCGTAGAACCGGCGCAGGCCGGCGAGCATCGCCGCGTCCCGGTCGTCGAGTGGTTCGGCGGCCGAGGCCACCTCCGCGGCGGTCCAGCGTTCCTTGTCGGTCATGATGCCCACCCCGGGTCGGTCGAGAGCTTCGCGCGCAGCCGGGCCAGGCACCGGCCGCGCGTCGGTCCGATACTGCCGACCGGCATGCCCAGCGCCTCGGCGATCGCGGCATAGTCGGGCCGGTCGGCGAAGGCGATCACGCGCAGAAGCTCACGGCATCGGTCGGAGAGCTCGCGGACGTGGTCCCACAGCCGCAGGTCGCGTTCGTTGCGGACGGCGACGTGCTCGGGCAGGTCCTCGGCAGGCACCGCGATCCGGTCGAGCTCGTCCGTCTCGGCGTCCGGCCGCGGCGTCGAGGTGTGCGCCAGCTCGTTGCCACGCGCCCGGGAGACCCGCCAGGACTCCCGCTTGGTGGTCACCAGCAGCCACTTCACGACGGTGCGTGGGTCTCGCACCGACGCCGCGCTGCGGACCAGGCTCAACCAGACCGTCTGCAGCACGTCCTCGGCCTCCGTGCGGTCGAGCCCCTGCCCGCGCGCCGTGTGCCACAGCAACGGGGTGAGCATGCCGACCAGGTCGTCGAACGCCGTCCGGTCGCCACCACGGAACCGCTCGAACGCCGCGCTGGCTCGGACCACGAGGGTCTCGCCCGGACTGGCCTCGATCATCGCGAACCCCCGCCGTCCGCCGCGCGCGCCCCGGGCAGGTTCGCGAGGGCTTTACGACCCCGCTCGACGGCGTCGGCCGCCTTGGTCGAGTCGGCGCCACCCGCGTACAGGTCGGCCAGGGCGGCCGCGACCTCGCCGGCGAACACCGGCGCAGCGAAGGACGTACCGCTCCAGGTGGCGAACCCGGACGCGAAGTCGTCGGGGTCGATGCTGGCCCTGGTCCTGCCCTCGTGGGCCAACGACGCCACCGGGTTCAGCGAGGTGTTGATCGTGGTCGGGAAGGTGCTGACCAGCCCGGCCCCGACCCGGCGGTGCAGCACCCAGGGGCCCTCGTTCGAGAAGAGTGCAACCGTGCTGCCGTTCGGGTTCAGGGCACCGACGGCCTGCAGCGGTAGCGCCTCCGGTGCCGTGCGCGGGGGGCCGCCCGGGTAGTCGGCGAACGCGGCGGGGAACATCTCCCGGGTGGTGGCGTCGTTGCCCGAGGCCGCCACGACCGTCACGCCGAGGGCTCCGAGCGCCTTCAGCGGCAGCCACAGGAGCGGGTCGAAAGCGAGGTCCGCCGGCTGCTCGTGGTAATAGCCGAGAGACAGGGACAACACGTCGACGGGCGGCATCTCCGGGTCGCCGGCCGCCATGGCGACCACCTGCCACAGCACCAGCCGGCGCAGCGAGCGCACCAGCTGGGACTCGGCCACCACGCCGTCGCCCCGGAACACCCGGACCGAGAGGATCCGCGCATCCGCGGACTGTTGGCGGATCAGCCCGGCGATGAAGGTGCCGTGCCCGGCGTCCGCCTCGAGCCCGCCGACGAGCGGGTTCGCGGTGCCGGTCTCCTCGGTGTCCGGCACGAGCCGGGGCAGACCGAGGGGCAGACCGAGGACCTCGGGGTCGCGGATGACGACGTCCGAGCCGAGCCAGGGGTGCTCGCCGACCCCGGTGTCGAGCACGGCCACGACCGGCCGGCGCACCTTCGGATCGTTGCGCGGTGCGGGCTCGGGACCGAGCCAGGCCACCGGCTGGCGTCCGCCGGAACCCGGCATCGCATAGGTCGAGAGCCCGTTGTTGGAGTGGGGGATCGTGTAGGGCGTGCCGCCGCCGCTGGAGGAGATGTCGTGCGGCGCGCCGCCGGCGACGTGCGGGATCGTATAGGGCGTGCCGCCGATGTCCGTCGCGGAGAACACGAGGTGGTCCAGTGACACCTCATCGGCGCGGCCGGTCGCGGCCCGGTACGCCTGCACCAGGCGCCACGCGTCCACGGGTTCCGCGGGGGCGGCAGGGTCCAGTCGGACCACCCGGGCGCTCTCCACCCAGTTCTCCTCGATCAGGCCGCGCTCCTCGGGCCCGAACTCGGGCCGGCCGAGGAACTCACGTTCGGCCCTCGCCTCGTCGTCCTCGACCAGGCCGAGGCCCAGCTCCCTGGCGATGCTGCCAAGGGCCTTCAGGGCCCCCTCGACGGCGCCGCCGCGGATCAGGACCGAGTCCACCGAGTAGACGGTCGGGTGCAGGGCCACCTCCTCGGCTCGCTGGACCGCGCTGGAGGGGTCCAGGACGCGGGCACGGTAGCGCTCCCAGGATGCGTTCGGCAGACCGATCGGTGGTTCCGATACCAGCGGAACGTTGGCCTCGCCTGGGGTGTTCTGACTCACGTCCTTGTTCTCCTGTTGTTTCGACGGGCGGTGCGACGGGCAGGGTCTTCCGCGGTCCGGGGACGCTCGCAGTTCGAGCCTAGTGCGGCACCGGGTGGCCGACCAGGGTCTGAGCGGGCTCTGGACCTTCATGGCCGAAGAGGTGCACCACGGTGTCCTGATACACGTCGTCGGGCATGGATCTTCCGGGATCGAGGCGCCCGAGGGGTGTTGCCGGAAGGGTGTGTATCAGGACCACGTCGCGTGCCTCATCGCTAGGCATCGGTCCCACCCGGGGCCCGAGGGGAGCACGCGATGCACACCACGGACGTGATGCCGCGGACCACCGCTGCGGACGAGGTCGAGGCTGCCATCACGCTGGTCCGCCGGACGCTGATCCTCGGCCGGGTGCGCAGCGCCGCCGAGCTCACCGGGCAGCTGCTCCGGGACTGGTACGCGCCGGCGACCCCCGTCCCGCCGGCCGATCCCGCGGAGTCTCCGTTGGCCGGTCTGCTGCGCGTCGCACACGCGGGCTTCGAGCGGTGGGAGACGTCCAGCGGATGGCGCACGACGTCCGCCGGCCATGCCTGGCGGCACGCCGAGGGCGGCCGGCCCCGGACCACCGTCGCCGCGAACATCGTGGGTGCTGGTGCCCACGACGACCTGGCGCCCACCGACCGGGTCGAGATACGCGAGCTGGCAACCCGGGCCGCGGGCGGGCGCTGGCGCACCTGGGGGTCCGGCTGGGTGCCCCGGCTGCAGGGCTCGGGCACGAACCTGCTCCGGATCCACCTGAACTGCCCGGCGGACAACCTGCCCGAACTGGTGCGGGCCGTCACCCTCCGCACGAGCACCTGGGACGAGCCGTGGGCCCTGGACGCCCCGACCGACCGGTCGGCGACCGCACGTCCGGACGCCACCCACCTGATCCTCCCGGTCGGCGCGTTCATGCGTGGCACCGACCTCCTCCGCGAACTCGTGGACGTCCTCACCCCGTTGCTCCGGCCGGCCGTACCGGCGCTGACGCTGCGGCTCGGCCCCGGCGTCGGCGTCGGCCAGTCGGCGGCCACCGGACCCACGTTCGGCGAACTCCGCTGCCACCTCCTGGCGCAGACGCTCATGGCTGACCCGTTCCCGCCCACCGCGGAACTCACCCGACGCACACGAACCGCGTTCGCCCGTGAGGGCATCGACGCCCGCCGGCCCCACCGGGTCCGGGACACCCAGGATTGGGATGCACCATGGCTGTGACAGCACTCGCCGAACCGGACCTGCTGGCCTACGCCGGCGATCTCGCGGACGAACTCCACGCCGGCGTGGTGCGCGGCGGCACCGGGCCGACCTGGCGCGATCGCTCGTCCCGGGGGCGCACCGGCCGCGGCCGCTCGCCGCACGCCGTCGAGGACGGTGACGCCGGGATCGCCTGGGCGCTGGCCGAGCTCGGCCGCACACTCGACCGGTCCGAACTGCTCGACCTGGCCGTGGACGCCTCGAACCGCACCCTGGACGGCGCGGTCCGGGGTGGTGGACCGGGCCTGCTCACCGGTCTTGCCGGCGTCGCCTGCGCCGCCCACCGGATCGGGTCGGCCGCGGCCTCCCCCGAGCTGCGGCAGCGGGCCCGCCGAGCCGTGGCCTCCGTACGGACCGATGTGCGGCGGCACGACCTCGCCGCGGGCACGGCCGGGCACCTGCTCGGACTGCTGGTCTGCGAGGCCCCGGCCGCCGCCGTCTCGGCGGCCACCCGCCGGTTGCGTGCCGCAGCCCGACACCTGAGCGTGGACACCGTCTGCTGGCCGGACGCCGACGGTCGGGCGCGGACCGGACTCGCCCACGGGACCTCCGGCGTCATCCTCGCCCTGGCCGAGGCGGCCGCCCGCCACCCCGTGCTGGCCACCGACCTGGTGCCGCTCATCGACGGGGGCCTGCGCTGGGAGTCGGCCTGGTTCGAGCCGGAGACCGACGCCTGGGCCACGTCCGGGTCAGGACCGTCGGGCGGGTCGGCAGGACCCGGCGAGCGCGACGCGCAGGCGGCCGGCGACCCGTGGACCGGGCCGGTGGGCATCGGGCTGACCCGCTTGCGCCTGCTCGCCCTGCGCGATCAGGGACTCGACCTGGCAACGCCACGGACCAACCTGGTGGCCGACGTCCACGCCGCGGTGCGCGCGGGCACCCGCGCCGCGCGGGCCACCACGGACTTGAGCCTCGGCCGCGGCGCCGCAGGCACCTGGGACCTGCTCGCCTCGACCGCAGTCGGTCTGGACGCTCAGGAATACCGCAGCGCCGCCGTCGACCTGGCGCACGAGGCCCTCGCCGCGCACGACGCTGCGGCACCGGACCAGGGGGACGACGGCGGCCCCGGTCTGCTCTCCGGCATCGCCGGTACCGCGCTCGCTCTCACCGCAGTGGCAACCCCTCGGGCCGGCTCCGCGAGCCGCCTGTTCCTCGCGGGGAGGTGAGTGCCGTGGCCGCTGGACACCGACGTCGTCCGGTCCGACGAACCCCGCGTCCGCGCGCGTGAGGGTCCGGTTGCGCGCACGCGACCGGTCACACTCCGTCAACACCGCGGCGCCGTCTCGGGGTGCGCCCGCTGCCGAACCGGACCAGAATCGGGGCCGACCGGGCGATTGCCCGGCTCGGCGATCGGGAGGGCAGGCTCATGGGTTTCGACGAGTTGAGGAAGAAGGCCAGCGAGTTGCTCGGCAACGAGGAGCAGACGGACAACGCCCTCGACCAGGCAGCGAACTTCGCCAACGAGAGGACCGGCGGCAAGTACGACGACAAGATCCAGCAGGGGCGTGACTTCGCGGACGGCAAGGTCGGCGACGAGAACGCCTGACCGCTGGTCCGAACGACGGTCGGTCCCGGACGGGGCCGGCCGTTGTGCTGTGTGATCCCGGCCCGGGCGGATCCCGCGCGGAAGTCGGTCCGCGGTGGCAGGATCCACGCATGGCCGAGTTGAAGACCCGCCCCGGTCCGGGTGACGTGAATGCGTTCATCGCGTCCGTGCCGGATCCCGTCCGCCGCGCCGACGCCGAGCGTCTCGTCGAGCTGATGCGCTCGGTCAGCGGCACCGAGCCCGTGCTCTGGGGCCCCAGCATCATCGGCTTCGGCGAGCGCCACCTCGTCTATTCCAGCGGGCGGGAGATCGACTACTTCGAGGTCGGCTTCTCCCCTCGGAAGGCGGCCACCACCCTCTACCTGGACGCGGTCCTGGACTCGTCCGCGGACCTGCTCGCCGAGCTCGGCCCGCACAGCACCGGCAAGGGCTGCCTGTACATCAAGCGGTTGGCGGAGGTGGACGGTGACGTGTTGCGCCAACTGCTGGAGGAGGCAGTGCGGGCCGCCCGCGGATGAGGGCCCCGGGGGTGGTGCGCCGCGGTCAGCCCAACTGCCCGCGCACGGCCCCGCCGGGGAACAGGACGTTGTGCACGTTGA
Organism: Occultella gossypii; assembly: GCF_019947135.1. Classification (GTDB taxonomy): domain Bacteria; phylum Actinomycetota; class Actinomycetes; order Actinomycetales; family Beutenbergiaceae; genus Occultella; species Occultella gossypii. The sequence goes on from NZ_JAGSHT010000018.1 coordinate 185,422, forward strand.
CGTAGTAGTCCTCGGGATGCTGGACGAGATCCTTCGCCAGCTCGCGTGAGACGTCCGCGCAGCCCGAGGAGGATCCGTCGGTGGGCGCCGCCAGCGGCACCACCACCGGTCCCGGTACGTCCGTGCCCGCCACGTGGATGTGCGCGGCCGTGGCGGCATCGATGTTCTCGACGGAGAGCGTGTAGCAGACCCGGCCCTGGCCCGGGTTGACCTGGAAGGATGCCATGCCCGTACCGTCGGGGTCGCCGGGACCGGGCCGCTCGGCCGCACCGGTCAGCTCCACCAGGATCGGGCGCCCACCGTCGGCCGCGACAGCTGGGAAGGCGAACGCGATCGTGGACGCGCCGAGGGCGGCCACGGACAGGAGAGAGACGAGTTGACGCTTCATGGCGCACCTCACGGGAAGTTCCAGACCACTCTGTCGTCCTCCAGGGTACGCCGGGCCCGCCCACTGTGACAGCGGTCGCGAGGCCCAGGGAAATCTGCTCGCGTCCACGGGTCGGTGCGGCCTAGGGTGGGTCCATGCGCCAGGCACAGCTCACCACGACGCCGGAGACTCTCCGGATCGTCGCGTAGCCGTCAGCGCACCAGCCCCGGGGAGAACACCCCGGGGCTTTCTCGTTCCGTGGGCGCTCCCCAACCCACGAAGGAGACAGCATGTCGCACGACCACCGCGTCCTCGGACGCCGGCTCGACCTGTTCGACACCACCCCCGCCGTCGGCGCCGGGCTCCCGCTCTGGCTGCCGGACGGCGCCGTGATCCGCGGCGAGCTGGAGGCGTTCGCCCTGGAGGAGGCGCTCGCCTCCGGGTGCCGGCGCATCTACACCCCGGTGCTCGCCAAACGTGAGCTGTTCGAACGGTCCGGGCACTGGGGCAAGTTCTCCGCCGACATGTTCCCGGAGATGATCGTGGGTGGCGAGAGCTTCGTGCTGCGGCCCGCGAACTGCCCCCACCACGCCCAGGTGTTCGCCGCCCGGGAACACAGCTACCGGGACCTGCCGGTGGGCTACGCCGAGCTCGGCTCAATGTTCCGCAGCGAGCTGTCCGGCGTGCTCGGTGGGCTCAGCCGGGTGCGCCAGATCAACCTCGACGACGCGCACGTGTTCGCCCGGCCCGATCAGGTGGGCGAACAGGTACGGGTGGCGCTGGCGGCGATCCGGCGCTGCTACGACGTCCTCGGCATCGAGATCGACCACCTGCGCATGTCCGTGCGCGGGCCGGCCGGCGCCTACCTCGGTGACGATGCGCAGTGGGAGCGTGCCGAGGCCCAGCTGCGTGAGGCCCTGGACGCGGAGGGCCTGGAGTACGAGGTCGGCATCGGGGAGGCCGCGTTCTACGGCCCGAAGGTCGACGTCCAGGTCCGCGACGCAGCCGGGCGGGAGGAGACCCTCTCCACCGTGCAGGTGGACCACAACCTCCCGGAACGCTTCGACCTGACCTACATCGGGCCGGACGGTCGCAAGCACCGCCCGGTGCTGATCCACCGCGGTCTGCTCAGCTCGATGGAGCGGATGACCGCGCTGCTGCTGGAACGGCATGACGGTCGCCTGCCCACCTGGCTGGCTCCGGTCCAGGTGCGCCTGTTGCCGGTCGCCGAACACGCCCACGGGCCGGCTGCGGCGCGCGTGATGGACCGGATGCGAAACGCCGGGATCCGGGCCGAGGTCTCCCTGGCCTCCTCCCTCGGTGCGCGTATCCGCGCCGCCCGGGAACGCCGCGAGCCCTACCTCGCAGTGCTCGGCGACAGCGAGGTGGCGGCCGACTCCCTGACCGTCACCGCACCGGGATCCGGTGCTCGCACCACCCTCGGGGTGGCGGCGTTCATCGCGTCCGTGACAGCGGAGATCGGCCGGCGGTCACCGGCGGCGGCCATGGACGCGGAGTGGATGGTTCCCCATCACGAGGGCGCCCGGACCGAGTCTCACAACTGAGCGGCCTCGAGCCGCTCCAGCTCGTCGTCGGTGAGCAGCCGGGACCGGATCAGGAACCGCACGCCCTCGGGGGCTTCGAGCGAGAAGCCCGCGCCGCGCCCGGGGACGACGTCGATGGTCAGGTGGGTGTGCTTCCAGTAGTCGAACTGGAACCGGCTCATCCACACCGGGACGGTGAATTCGCCGTCCGGGGCGGTCACGGTGAGGTCGCCGAGGCGCACGTCGGCGTCGGAGGTGATGAAGTCGCCATCGGCGAAGCACATCGGGGAGGACCCGTCGCAGCACCCGCCGGACTGGTGGAACATCAACTCGCCGTGGCGTCGGCGCAGGGACGTGAGCAACTCGCCGGCCGCGGGGGTCAGGGCCACCCGTTCGGCGGGCCCGGTCGTCTCGGTCATCGACGCCTCTCCTTGGATGCGAGCCGTCCGGACACCGGTGGGGACGGGACCACCGGTGCCCGGACGTGGGGCGCAGCGGGTCCGCTCAGAAGAATCCGAGCTTGTTCTCGCTGTAGGACACCAGCAGGTTCTTCGTCTGCTGGTAATGGTCGAGCATCATCTGGTGGTTCTCCCGCCCGATGCCCGAGTTCTTGTAACCACCGAACGCGGCCCCCGCGGGGTAGGCGTGGTAGTTGTTCGTCCAGACCCGGCCGGCCTGGATGTCCCGGCCGGCCCGGTAGGCGACGTTGCCGCTGCGGCTCCAGACGCCGGCGCCGAGGCCGTACAGGGTGTCGTTCGCGGTTGCGATCGCGTCGTCGTAGTCGGCGAACGAGGTCACCGACACCACCGGCCCGAAGATCTCCTCCTGGAAGATCCGCATCGAGTTCTTGCCCTCGAAGATGGTCGGCTGCACGTAGTAGCCGCCACTCAGTTCTCCGCCGAGGTCCGCCCGGCCGCCTCCGGTGAGCAGCTTCGCGCCCTCCGCCTTGCCGATGTCGATGTAGGACAGGATCTTCTCGAGTTGGTCGTTGGAGGCCTGCGCGCCGATCATCGTGGTGGTGTCCAGCGGGTTGCCGGCCACGATCGCCTCGGTCCGCGCGATGGCGTCGCCGAGGAAGGAGTCGTAGATGGACTCCTGGATGAGCGCCCGGGACGGGCAGGTGCAGACCTCGCCCTGGTTCAGCGCGAACAGGGTGAAGCCCTCGAGCGCCTTGTCGTAGTACGCGTCGTCGGTCTTGGCGGCGACGTCCTCGAAGAACACGTTCGGGCTCTTGCCGCCGAGTTCGAGGGTGACCGGGATCAGGTTCTGGCTGGCGTACTGCATGATCAGCCGGCCGGTGGTGGTCTCGCCCGTGAATGCGATCTTCGCGATCCGCGGGTTGGACGCGAGCGGCTTGCCGGCCTCGGCGCCGAACCCGTTCACGACGTTGATGACGCCCTTGGGCAGAATCTCGCCGAGCAGCTCGATCAGGTACAGGATCGAGGTGGGGGTCTGCTCCGCGGGCTTGAGCACCACGGTGTTGCCGGCCGCGAGCGCCGGGGCGAGCTTCCACACGGCCATCAGGATCGGGAAGTTCCACGGGATGATCTGCCCGACCACGCCGAGGGGTTCCTTGAAGTGGTAGGCCACCGTGTCGTTGTCGATCTGGGTGGCGTGCTCCTCCTGGGCCCGGATGGCGGCCGCGAAGTAGCGGAAATGGTCGATCGCGAGCGGGATGTCCGCGGCCAGGGTCTCCCGGACCGGCTTGCCGTTCTCCCAGGTCTCGGCGACGGCGATCTTCTCGAGGTTCTCCTCCATCCGGTCCGCGATCGCGTTCAGCACCGCGGCGCGCTCGGCGGCCGTGGTCCTGTTCCAGGTCCTGGCGGCCGCGTGTGCCGCGTCGAGGGCCTTCTCGATGTCCTCCGCGGTGCCGCGGGCCACCTGGGTGAACGGCTGCCCGGTCACCGGCGTCACGTTCTCGAAGTACTCGCCACCAACGGGCGGTACGTACTCGCCACCGATCCAGTGGTCATAACGGTCGCGGTAGCTCATCAGGCTGCCCTCACGACCCGGTGCGCTGTAGACGGTCACCTCTGCGCCTCCTTGCGTTCTGGTCGCCACCCGCCATCGGGTGGTCGTGGGAGCCACGTTACGAACGGGTGCGTTGCATTCACGTTGCAACGCACCGACGCCGCTCGGGCAGCCCCCTGTGCGTCAATGGTGCGATTGCGACGTCCCCGGCACGTCGGAACCACACCGCAACGGGTAGGGCTGGGTGGGGAGGCTCGGGTGGTTCCAGGGCAGGGGTGCCGGCGGTATCAGCCCGGGCGGGTCAGATCCCGAACTCGAGGTCGAGCGCCGCCAGGCGCAGGTCCGCGCGCAGGCAGGTCGCGCTGCCGGCCGGGACGAGGTCGCGTAGGCGCGCCCAGGCCTCCCAGTCGTCGCGGCCGGACGCGTCCGAGGTCCACCGCTCCACGGCCGCCGCGTCGGAGCTCGCGAGCACCGCGGACCGAATCTGCCCGGTCAGGTCCGCGCGGAGCTCCTCAACGGCGGGGGCGACCGACGTGGGCAGCACCGGCCCACCGTGGGCGGCGAGGGCCCCGGTCAGGTCCCCCGCGCGGATCGCGTCACGGACCTGTCCCACATCGGAACGGGACGACGTGCGCAGCCGGTACGGTCCGCCGTCGGCCAGCAGTCCGGGCAGCGCCCGGCGCAGCCGGGAGATCTCGGCCCGCACGGTGACCTCCGCGGTGTCCTCGACGTACACCGCGGCCGCCAGCTCCGCGGCGCCGAGCGGCTCCGTGGACTCGCTGAGGACCAGGACGATCTCGCCGTGCCGGGCGGACAGGTCCACCCACTCGTGCCCGCGGCGCAGGCCGGCCCGGCGGCGCCCGAGCACGCGCAGGTCGACCTCGCGGACGGCCGGCTCACGAAGCGGTGCGGCCAGCAGCTCCACCTCGATCGCGGCGATCGTGGCCCGGATCAGCGCGAGCATGTGCGGCGCTGCCACCGAAGGGCCGCCGGTGATGTCCAGGAGCCCGAGGGGCTGCCCGGTGCGCGGGTCGTGCACCGGTGCGGCCGTGCAGCTCCACGGCTGGATCGACGTCGCGAAGTGCTCGGCGCCGAACACCTGCACCTCGTGGTCCAGGGCCAGGGCGATCCCCGGCGCCGAGGTTCCGGTGGCGTTCTCGGCCCAGTTCGCGCCCTCCGCGAAGCCGATCCCCTCCAGCGCCGCGCGGGCCGCCCGGTCCCCCTCGATCCACAGCAGCCGCCCACGGGTGTCCCCGAGAGCGACGACCATCCCGTCGGAGCCGAGCCCGTCCATCAGCAGCCGGCGGATCACCGGGATCGCAAGGGAGAGCCGGTGCTCGCGCCGGTAGCCCGCCAGATCCGCACCGGCGATGTCCGCCCGCGGCAGGGCCCGGTCCGGGTCCACCCCGGAGCGCAGGGACCGGCGCCAGGACTCCAGGACGAGCCGGCGCACGCCGGGGGTGGGAGCACCGGTGGTCAGGAAGACCTCCCGGGCGCGGTGCACGTCCCGCTCCAACTCGATCGGGTCGGAACCGCTCGGCCACGCGGCCCATGCGCTTCGATCCACGATCCACCCCCTGCCCGGGCGCCATCACCCGACGGTCCCAGCGTAACCGGGGCCTGTGCTCCGCGGCGCTTCGGCGGTCTCGTCGGGCAACACCGCACGGCGAGCATCCGGGGCGGCAGCGGCGGCGTCACCGGGCGGCCCCTTACGATGAGCGGCGAACTGCTCCCTGCGTCCGCCGCCGCGCGGTCCGACCGAGAAGGCCCGTGATGACTGCTCCCACGCTCCCAGTGAAGGTCGACCGGGGCAATGGGCCGGCGCTCGTGCTGCTGCATGGCCTCGGCAACAACCACGAGAGCTGGACGTACGTGCTCCGGGAGATCGACGAGAGCCGCAACCGCATCATCGCGCCGGATCTGCTCGGCTTCGGCGACGCACCGAAGCCACAGGTCGACTACACGCCAGGGCAGCACGCGGATGCCGTGATCGCCACCCTCGACGAGCTCGGCGTGAGCACGGCCGTGGTCGCGGGCCACTCGATGGGCTGCATCGTCGCGGCTGAGGTGGCCCGCAAGCGCCCCGATCTCGTCAGCCGCCTGGTGCTGCTCGGGGCACCGACGTTCCGCCGGATCCGGCGCACCCGGCGTCGCTTCCGCAGCCGGGTCGCCGAGGACCGCTACTCGGCGATCTTCAACGCCATCGCCGACAGCCCGGACCTGACGATCACCGCCGCGAAGGGGCTCGACGTGTTCGCGCCACTGGTGAAGGGGATGGAGATCACCGAGGAGACCTGGCCGGCGTTCCGGTCCAGCCTGCAGCACACGATCATGCAGACGCGCACCTACCGCGACCTGATGGGGCTGCCCGTGCCCACCCTGCTCGTCTACGGGCGTCTCGATGTGTTCGTGATCAAGCGGAACCTGAAGGCGATCGCGCGTCGCAACCGTCGCCATGTGCGCTACGAGACGCTGCTCGGCCCGCACGAGATCACGCCGGTCCAAGGCCGCGCGGTCGCCGAAATGCTCCAGTCCGACCCGAGCTAGGTACGGCAGGATGGCCGCCATGAGTTCCCCACTCCACAACCTCACCTGGCCGGTCCGGACGGAGCACCTGCTCATCAGGCCGGCCACCGCCGCGGATGCCCCGAGCGCCTGGGCGTACCGGCGCCTTGAGGAGGTAGCCCGCTGGATGACCACGCTGCACGCCGACGAGGAGGGCTTCACCGCGTCCTTCACCGAACCCAGCCGCCTCGCCAAGACCCTCATGATCGAGCGTGACGGGCAGGTCATCGGCGACCTGATGCTCGCCCCTGAGGACGCCTGGGCCCAGACCGAGGTGGCCGCCGACGCCAAGGAGGTCCAGGCGGAGCTCGGCTGGAGCATGGACCCGGCCCACCAGGGCCACGGCTACGCCACCGAGGCCGTGACCGCGCTGATCCGGATCTGTTTCGAAGGGCTCGGCCTGCGGCGGGTCGTCGCGCTCTGCTTCGCGGAGAACGCGCCGTCCTGGCGGCTGATGGAGCGGGTCGGGATGCGCCGCGAGAGTCACAACGTGGGTGACTCGTTGCACCGCACCGGCGGCTGGATGGACGGCTATGGCTACGCCCTGCTGGCCGAGGAGTGGCGAGCCCGATGAGCCCCGCGCAGACCGGCGCGGATCGGTCCGCCGGCGCGCCGGACGCCGGTGGCTGCCTGTTCTGCCGCATCGTCGCCGGCACCGAGGACGCGCACGTCGTCGCCCGCACCGAGGACACGGTCGCGTTCCTCGACATCCGCCCGTTGTTCAAGGGGCACACGCTCGTGGTCCCGACCCGGCACGTGGTCACCCTGACGGACCTCCCGACGGCGTTGGCCGAGCCGTTCCTGACGGCGGTGCAACGGGTCGCCGCCGCGGTGCCGGCCGCATTCGGCGCGCAGGGCACGTTCGTGGCGATGAACAACGTGGTCAGCCAGTCCGTGCCGCACCTGCACGCCCACGTGGTGCCGCGCACCAAGGGCGACGGGCTGCGCGGGTTCTTCTGGCCCCGGACGAAGTACGCCGACGACGGCGATGCCGCGGCCCACGCGCAGCGGTTGCGCGCGGTGATGGCCTGCCCGGGCTGAACCGAACCGACGGCTCCGCGCGGCGTGTCGGCGATCGGCGCGATCACCAGGTCAAAACGTGCCTGGGTCGCGCATCGGCCGGATGCGATCGGTGGCAACCCGTCGGTTCACGGTGCTGGATCTCGTCGACGAGATCATCACAAGCCTTTGCAGAACGTCACTCACCAGGTTTCGATGCCAGACTCGTACGGTGACGAAGACCCTCCTGCGCCTGCTCGTGGCCCTCGGCGGCCTGGCCCTGCTGACGGGCTGTCTGAAGATCGACGGCGACCTCCAGATCAACGACGGCGACACCGTCTCCGGGGAGGTCCTCGTGGCGTTCAGCACCGCGTGGGCGATCTCGAGCGGTCAGGACCCCGAGGGCCTGGTCGACTCGATCGAGGAGGAACTGGCCGCGGCGCCCGACTCCGGCGTGAGCGGGGAGCGCTACGACGACGGCGAGTTCGCCGGGGTCCGCATGACGCTGACGGACGTGCCGATCGAGCGGGTCCGGTCCGCCACCTCCGATGCACTCCGGATCGAACGGGTGGGCAGCACCTACGTGGTCACCGGTGACTTCTCCGAACTGGATCCCACCGTGCTCGGTGAGGAGGCCGGTGAGGTCCCGTGGTCGGTGCGCATGTCCGTGACGTTCCCCCGTGGCGTGACCGAGCACGACGGCACCCTCTCGGGCGATACCGTCACCTGGGAACTGGGGCCCGGCACCACCTCGATGCACGCCGTCGGCCCGGCCCCCACCACGCCGCTCCTGCAACGGATCGGGTTCATCGTGCCGGCCCTCATCGTGATCATCGCGGCCGCGGTGCTCCTGACCTGGCTGAGCCGGCGCCGGCGCCGGGCCGATGAGGCCGCGGGGCGCACTGCCGGGTTCCGGGCCCGCCGTGAGGCCGCGCGGGAACCCTCCAGCACGGACGTCGAGAGCATGCTCGGCGGGTCCGGCAAGACCGACGCCAAGCCGAAGCGGACCGCGACGCCCGACACCGAGGACTAGATCCGGCCGAGCGCGGACGCACGAAGGGCGGGCACCGTGTCGGTGCCCGCCCTTCGCGTCAGCCGGTGACCGGACCGGTCGGGCCGATCAGAGGGATCCGACGCCGTCGGTCTCCGTGGGAACCTGCCGGACGATGCCCCGTGCGGGTTCCTCGTCGGTCGGCTCCACACCGTCCGGGGTGATCTTGACGGCGAACGACTCCAGGAGCGCGTTGATGTCGATGCCCGTGGTGTTCTTCAGCAGCTCCATGGTCTGGACCATGTTGTTCGTGACCTGCTTCGGCAGCGCGCCGGCGCCGTCGGTGGAGACCACCGTGAGCTTGTCGATGTTGGCCATCGGCGCGGCCACCTCGTGGGCGATCTGCGGGAGCACCTCCACCAGCATCTGCAGCACGGCCGCGTCGTTGTATCGGGCGAACGCGTCGGCACGCTTGTCCATCGCCTCGGCCTCGGCGTGACCCTTGGCCAGGATCGCGGCCGCCTCGGCGTCACCCTCTGCGCGGGTCGCCTCGGCCTCTGCCACACGGCGCGCCTTCTCGGCCGCACCGCGGTTCTGACCCTCGATCGCCTCGGCCTCGGCCAGGGCGGACCGGCGGGACTTCTCACCGACACCGACCAGGCGGGACTTCTCGGACTCGGCCTCGGCGGCGGCGATGGCCGCTGCCTTGTTCGCCTCGGCCTCGAAGATCTCCGCGTTGCGGTTCGCCTCGGCGGCCGTCTCCACCCGGTACCGCTCGGCGTCGGCCGGCTTGCGGACCTCGGTGTCGAGCTGGCGCTCCTTCAGCGCCGCCTGCCGCACGGCCACCTTCTCCTGCTCGGCGAGGATGGCCTGGTCCCGGTCGGCCTGGGCGAGCGGGCCGGACGCGGCGGCCTGCGCCTGCGCGGCGTCGGTCTCGGAGCGGATCTCGGCCTGCTTCAGGGCCAGGGTCCGCTGCGCGATCGCGATCTCCTCCTCGGCCTTGATCCGGGCCTGCTCGGCGGCCTGGCGGGCCTCCGCCTCGGCCACGGAGGCGATGCGCTGGAGCTTGGCGGACTCGGGGCGACCGAGGTCGGCGAGGTAGGAGCCGTCGTCGGTGATGTCCTGGATCTGGAACGTGTCCAGCACCAGGCCCTGCCCGGTGAGGGAGGACTCGGCCTCGTCGGCGACCCGCTGCGCGAACGCCGCGCGGTCGCGGATGATCTGTTCAACGGAGAGCGAGCCGACGATCGACCGCAGCGAACCCGCGAGGGTCTCCTGCGTGAAGATGTCGATCTCGTTCTGCTGGCTCAGGAAGCGCTGCGCGCCGGCACGGATGGAGTCCACGTTGCCGCCGACCTTGACGATCGCGACGCCGTCGAGGTTCAGCTTGATGCCCTGACCGGAGACCGCGCCCCGGATCTGGACCATGATGCGGCGGCTGGACAGGTCGAGGGTGTGGATCCGCTGCACGAACGGCCAGACGAAGACACCGCCACCCATGACGACCTTCTGGCCGGACAGGTCGGTGGAGATGACTCCGGTCTCGGGGTTCTTGACGGCCTTGCCCTTGCGGCCGGTGACGATGAAGGCCTGGTCCGGTCCGGCGACCTTGTACCGCGAGCTGATGAGGCCACCGATGAGCACGATCACCACCACGATGGCGATCACGAGCACGATTGGGGAAGCAAAGTCCATGCGAATCTTCCTTCGGGTCGTCTGGCGTGGGACCGGCGCGTCTGTTTCGCCCGGCCCGATGGATGTACTGGTCGGAACTACGTTTTGCTGGGGTGCTTCGGACTACGGATACGGATAGGGGTTGGTGGGCAGGTCCGCCTCGACCATCACGGCGGTCGCGGAGAGCACCGCGGTGATGGTGACCGCGGCCCCGGACCGGACCGGTCCAGGTGCCCGAGCGTTCAGGCGGGTGATGTGGCCGGCGACCACCAGCGTGATCTCGCCGTATCCGCCCTCCGGGATCGCGGTGACCACGGACGCCTTCGACCCCACGAGATCACCCGTGCGGACGTTCGCCTCGTCGCCACCCTCCCTGAGTTTGAGGGTCGCCCAGCCCGTCAACGACCCGACGACACCGCCCGCGAGCAGGCCGAACAGGATCGACAGACCCACCGAATCGGTCAGGCTGAGCGTGAGCGCACCGGCGAACCCGAACACGCCGAGGAACCCGGCCAGCGCGGCCCCGGAGAACAGGTCCCCGCCGATCCCGTCGAAGAGCCCGTCGAGAACCTCACCGAGGAGGAGCGAGACCACGAGCAGGGCGATACCGACCCCGCCGATGATCAGGAATACGAGCATGTGCGCTGCCTTGCTGGTTTAGGACGGATGTTTGTCCGGAGTTTACCAATCAATTGGAAAAGCCGGGTGCGTGGGTATGGGCACTACTGCCCGACGGCGGAGCGTGGGTTCGGCGGTGCCGCTCAGCCCATCGGGGGCACGCGGTCGAGCCACGGCTCGGCGCGCTCGATCGTGGCCGCGAGCGCGAGCAGCAGGTCCTCGCGCCCGGTGCGGGCGCCGAGCGTGACGCCGAACGGCAGCACCGGTCCGTCCGGTTCCACCGGTGCCCAGTGCAGCGGCACCGAGATCGCCGGCGCCCCGATGATGTTCCAGGTGCTCGTCCACGGGGTGAACGCCATCTGCGCCTCGAAGTCGGCGGCCGGGTCGTCGTCGTTGCGGGAACTGCCCACCAGTTCCGCGGGCTGGGCCAGGGACGGCATCAGGATCACGTCGAACTCGGCCCAGGTACGGGCGGCATCGCGGGTGAGCTGCTGGCCGGCACTGACGGCGTTCGCGTACGTGATGCCGCTGACCCCGCGGCCCCGCTCGCGCATCCAGCGGCTCAACGGGACGAGCAGGTGCTCGCGCTCGGGCGGGATCGGGGCGCTCGCCGCGAGCACCGACCACAAGTCCCGGAACGGCTCCCACTTCTCGGCGGGGAACGGCACGGGCGCGGTGTCCACGTGGTGTCCGAGCCCTTCCAGGACCCGGACGGCGTGGTCGACGGCGCGGATCGCCTCGGCGTGCACCGGTGCGTCCGGGGTGATGATCGGCTGGGTGAGCACACCGATCCGTAGGGCACCCGGGTCCGCGTCGCACGCGGCGAGGAAGCCGCCGTCGGGCAGTGGCAGGGAGTAGGTGTCGCCCGGCCAGCCGACGGCGAGCACGTCGAGCGCGGCCGCGGTGTCCCGGACATCCCGGGTGAGGACGCCGTTCGTCCCCAGGCCCGGGCCGGGCACGCCGTACGGACCAGTGCTGATCCGGCCCCGGCTGGGCTTCAACCCGACCAGCCCGCACGCCGCAGCCGGAATACGGATCGAGCCTCCGCCGTCGGACCCTTGGGCCATCGGCACGATCCGGGAGGCGACGGCCGCAGCCGCCCCGCCGGACGACCCGCCCGCGGAGCGGGTCAGGTCCCACGGGGTGCGCGCGGGCGGCGCGATGTCCGGCTGGGTGTAGCTGGGCAGGCCGATCTCCGGGGTGTTGGTCTTGCCGACCATGATGGTGCCGGCCTCGCGCAGCCGGATCACGACGCCGTCATCGACGTCCGGGAGGTAGCCGGCGAGCGCGGCGCTTCCGAAGCTGGTCGGTACCCCGGCCACCAGGTTCAGGTCCTTGATCGGGCAGGGCACCCCGAGCAGCGGCGGCAGCGTGCCGGGATCGTCGCGGCCCGCGGCCAGGAGTCCTTCCGCCGCGCGGGCCTGCTCGCGAGCGAGGTCGGGGGTGCGGGTGATGAACGCCCCGACCGTCTCGTCGAGCGCGGCCATCCGGTCCAGCGTGTGGTCGAGGACCTCGGTCGGCGACGTCTGGCCGGACCGGATCGCGGCGGCCAGTTCGAGTGCGGTCAGATCATGCAGGTCGGCCATGAGAGCGAGCGTATCGGCGAACCTCTACAAGGGCGGGTATCCGCCCGGCGGCGGGCCGGGGTGGTCCGCCTGGGTGCCGTAGGCCTGCCGGGCCTGTGCCCGGACTGCCCACATGATGCCCCCGCCGATGCTCAGGCCGAGCCCGGTGATTCCGAGCAGGATGGCGGCCGGGATCGCGAACGCGGCACCGGAGATGCCGAGCCACCAGTAGAACTCGGTGTCGCCGTTGGACGAGAGGCTCGCGAACGCCCACACCATGAGCGCCACGATCGCGATCGTGAGCACCAGGCAGCCGATCCCGATGAAGGTGACGACCTTCGGTCCGGTTGTCGAGGTGTTCACCGGCAGCGGACGGTAGGGCTCCGGGGTGTACGGGCCCTGCCACGGCTGTGTCATGGGCCGAACCTACCCGACGGGTATCCGCCCTGGCCCGGCCCGGCAGCCTGCGCGCGACCGGCCCGGGCCCGGCTGGACCACCACACCGCGCCCCCGATGACCATCGCGACGCCGGCGATCCCGAGCCCGAACACCAGGAAGACCCCCGCGATGCTGCCGGCGACCCCCGCGAAGAAGCCGGGCAGCGCGTCCACCTCGGCAACGACGATGCGGGCCCAGGGCGTGGCAGCCGGGTCGGCGAGCGGGGGCACCTCGATCGTGTACGGCCCGGCCGCACCGGTCTGGACGTACTCGATGTCACGCGCGCTGACACCACCGGTGGTGACCGTCAGGGACGCGCCGGCTGCGGGAGCCGCCGGCTCGCCATCGGGACCGATGACCGTGACCGAGTCGCTGAGTTCGGGCTCCGGCGCGTTGCTCGGGTAGCTGAGCAGGACCACGTACGTGGAGTCCGCCTCGAGGTCGAGGGTGAGGGTCCCGGGCACCTCGGCGCCGCCGGCCGCATCCGGGCCGGGACCACCGTCGGAGCCCACGAGACCGAGCGGCAGCACGGACAGGAACAGCCGCACCACGATCACCCCGATGACGATGGCGGCGATCAGCACGACCGCGCCGGTCACCGTCAGGATGATGGGACCGCGTACGGCTGTCTTGACCGGGGGCGTGCTCATGGCGCCCAGCGTAGGCGGCGGTGATTCCCGGTCGTTCTGAAATGGCTCAGGGATGCCGGCCGGAGCCGCCGCCGCTGAGGTGTCGGCGTGCGACCGCACGCCGGTTCCACCAGATGCCGCCGCAGATGCTCATCACGACACCGACCGCGCCAAGGAAGATCGCGACCGGGATCGCGATCACGGCGAAGACGACCTGGCCGAAACCCTCGTAGTCGCTGGTGGTGGGTTGTATGAGCACGGTGGCCGCGGAGCCGTCTGCGGTAGCGGGAACCTCGATCCGGTACTCGCCGGGGGCGGTCGGGTCGAAGAGGCCGATGAGGTGGGCGGTCGTGCCGCCCTCGCTCACCTCGCTGCCGCCATCGGGCACCAGGACCTCGACGGTCTGCCCGGTCGGGGCGTGGACGACGATCTCACCGTCCAGCCCGGGCGCCGGGTCACCCGTGGGATAGGTGAGGTAGACCCGCTGCCGATCGGTGGTGGTCACCTCCGCCAGCCCTTCACCGGGCGCGTCGACCGCCAGCGTGACGGTCGGCCCCGGGGACCCGTTGGTGGACAGCACCGACTGGTTCCACGTGAATGCGAAGACGACGACACACACGATCGCTATCACGATCGCGAGGCAGCCGATCCCGGCGACCGTGAGGATCTTCGGCCCCTTGGTCGAGGTCTTCACGGTGGGCGCCGGGTAGTGCCCGTGAGCGCCCGGCCCGCCGGCCCCCTGCAGCGTCATGGGGCCGAACCTACCGGAGCCCGTTCCCCTGTTACCGTTCCACCATCCGAGACGAGAACCGAAGGGATCGGTGCAGATGAAGGCGCTGCTCAAGGCCGGCCCACACGCGGGCCTGGACCTGGTCGATGCACCCGAGCCGGAGCCCGGTTCGCGGGACGTGAAGATCCGGGTACTGACCACCGGGATCTGCGGCACCGACCTGCACATCCTGAACTGGGACACCTGGGCCGCCGGCGCCGTCGCCGCCCCACTGATCCCGGGCCACGAGTTCTACGGCGAGGTGGTCGAGGTCGGTGCCGACGTCCGCGAGGTCCGCCCGGGTGACCGGGTGTCCGGCGAGGGTCACGTGGTGTGCGGGATCTGTCGCAACTGCCGAGCCGGCCGGCGCCAGCTCTGCATCCACACGGCCAGCGTCGGGGTCCAGCGCAACGGTGCGTTCGCTCAGTACGTGGTGATCCCCGAGGAGAACGTCTGGGTGCACCCGGGACCCGAGGTGATCGGCCCGGACCTCGGCGCGATCTTCGACCCGTTCGGCAACGCCGTGCACACAGCCCTGAAGTTCTCGGTGGTCGGCGAGGACGTGCTGATCACCGGCGCCGGGCCGATCGGGCTGATGGCTGCGGCCGTGGTCAGGCACGTCGGGGCCCGGTACATCGCGATCACCGACGTGTCCGAGCCGCGCCTGGAACTGGCCCGGCACATGGGCGTCGACCTGGCCCTCAACGTGGCCACCACGCCGATCGCCGACGCCCAGCGCCAGCTGCGCCTGAAGGAGGGCTTCGACGTCGGCCTGGAGATGTCCGGGCACGCCGCAGCCCTGCCGGAGATGATCCGGAACATGAACCACGGTGGCCGGATCGCGATGCTCGGGCTGCCGAGCACCCCGATCGACATCGACTGGTCCATCGTGGTCACGCACATGCTCACGCTCCAGGGCATCTACGGCCGGGAGATGTTCGAGACGTGGAACACGATGGCCGCGATGCTCTCCTCGAGCCCGCGGCTGCACAACGCGATCTCCAGCGTGATCACCGACCGGCTGCCCGCGACCCGGTGGGAGCACGGCTTCGAGGTCGCCGCCGGCGGCACCTCGGGCAAGGTCGTGCTCGACTGGACCGTGTTCGACTAGGCACGTCGGACACCCGCACAGACACCTTCCAGGTAGGAGGCACCATGTTCACGTTCTCCAGCGATCTGACCGGCGAGCTCGCCGAGCTCCGCGAGGCCGGCCTGTACAAGCAGGAGCGGGAGATCACCAGCCCGCAGTCCGCGCACATCAGCGCCGCGGCCGGCGGACCCCCGCGTGACGTGCTGAACTTCTGCGCGAACAACTACCTGGGCCTGGCCGACCACCCGGAGATCATCGCCGCCGCGAAGCAGGCACTGGACGATCGCGGCTTCGGGATGGCGTCCGTGCGGTTCATCTGCGGCACCCAGGACACCCACCTCACCCTGGAGCGCCGGGTCTCGGAGTTCCTCGGCACCGACGCCACAATCCTGTTCTCATCCTGCTTCGACGCCAACGGCGGCGTGTTCGAGTCCCTCTTCGGGCCACAGGACGCGATCATCTCCGATGAGCTGAACCACGCCTCGATCATCGACGGGATCCGCCTGTCCAAGGCGGTCCGGTACCGCTACCGCAACCGTGACATGGCCGACCTCGAGGCCCAGCTCCGGGCGGCCAGGGCCCAGGGTGACGGCGGGGCACGCCGGACCATCATCGTCACCGACGGCGTGTTCTCCATGGATGGTTACCTCGCCCCGCTCGCCGCGATCTGCGACCTCGCCGACGCCTACGGCGCGCTGGTCATGGTCGACGACTCCCACGCCGTCGGGTTCATGGGCGCCACCGGCGCCGGCACCCCCGAGCACGCGGGCGTCGGGAGCCGGATCGACATCTACACCGGCACGTTCGGCAAGGCCCTCGGCGGCGCGTCCGGCGGGTACGTCTCCGGCCGCGCCGAGATCGTGGACCTGCTCCGCCAGCGCGCGCGCCCGTACCTGTTCTCGAACTCGCTGGCGCCGTCGATCGTGGCCGCGACGCTGCGCGCGCTGGACCTGGTGGCCGGCAGCGCGGACCTGCGGACGCGCCTGTTCGCCAACGCCGAGGCGTTCCGGCGCCGGATGACCGAGGAGGGCTTCGACCTGCTCGACGGCGAGCACCCGATCGTGCCGGTGATGTTCGGCGATGCCGTGCTCGCCTCCCGGGTCGCCGCGCTGATGCTCGACCACGGCGTCTACGTCACCGCGTTCAGCTTCCCGGTGGTACCGCGCGAGAAGGCCCGGATCCGCGTCCAGCTGTCCGCGGCACACAGCCCCGAGGACGTGGAGACCTGTGTGGCCGCGTTCGTGGCCGCCCGCGCCGCCGCCACTGCCTGAGCCCCGGCCCCCGGCGGTCAGATCAGGCGGTGGGCGCGTGCGTTCAGGTACCGCTGCTCGGGCACGCTCGTGCTCATCCGGGCCGCCGTGAGGTACTCCTCGCGCGCCGCCCGGCGGTCCCCGACCATCTCCAGCAGGTGCGCGCGCACCGCGTGGATCCGGTGGCCGCGCCGGAGGGCGGGATCATCCCGCAGCGGCTCGAGCACCTCAAGTCCCGCGGCCGGGTCGTGCGCCATCCCGACGGCGACGGCCAGATTCAGCCGGACCGTCGGGCCGGGCGCGATCCCGTCGAGCATCCGGTAGAGGATCACAATCTGCAGCCAGTCCGTGTCCGCCCACGTGGGCGCCTCGGCGTGCACGGCGGCGATCGCGGCCTGGAGCTGGTAGGGCCCCACGGTGGCGTGTGGCAGCACGACCTCCAGGATCGACGTCGCCTCGGCGATCATGGTGCGGTCCCACCGGGACCTGTCCTGGTGTTCGAGCGGCACCAGGTCGCCGCCGGCGTCGACGCGCGTGGCCGCCCGGGACTGCGTGAGCAGCATCAGCGCGAGCAACCCGGCAGTTTCGGCGTGGTCGGGGACCACGGCGCGCAGCTCGCGAGTGAGCCGGATCGCCTCGCTCGCGAGCGCGACGTCCATGAGCCGCTCGCCCGAGCTGGCGGTGTAGCCCTCGTTGAAGATCAGGTAGAGCACCTGCCCGACGGCGGTGAGGCGGTCCGGCAGGTCGCTCGCCGTGGGTGCGGCGAACCGCGCGCCCGCCGCCGCGAGCGTCGCCTTCGCGCGGCTGATGCGTTGGCCCATGGTGGCCGACGGAACCAGGAACGCCGAGGCGATCTGGTCGGTGGTGAGCCCGCCGACGGCCCGCAGGGTGAGCGCGGCCTGCGCCGTGGGGGTCAGGGCCGGGTGCGCGCAGAGCAGGAGCAGGTGGAGGGTCTCGGGATCGTGACCCTCCGGACCGGTCCCACCCGCCTGGTCGTCCTCCGCCGTCCCGGCGCCGAGTGCGATCCCGGCAACGGGGCCGGTCATCTCCTGATCGGCGGCCGGAGCGTGTTCGGTGTCGACACGGTCCCGGACGGCCGCGCGCATCTCGCGCGCCGTGCGGGCGGTCTCGGACCGGTGGGCGTCGATCAGCCGCCGGGAGGCGACCCGCAGCAGCCAGCCACGCGGGCTGTCGGGCCCCGCCCCGGGCTGCCACTGTTGCGACGCCGCCAGGAGGGCCTCCTGGACGGCATCCTCGCAGGCCGCGAAGTCGCCGTAGCGGCGTACCAGCGCCCCGAGGACGTGCGGCACCTCGCGGCGCCACACGTCCTCGAACGGCTCACTGATCGTCACCGCCGGGCCACATCGCGGGCCGCAGTTCGACGGTCTCGCCTGGGCCGGAGAACTTCGAGGTGATCTCCTCGGCCCGGGCCTGGTCCACCACGTCGATCAGGAAGAACCCGGCGAGGTGCTCCTTGAACTCCGAGTACGGGCCGTCGGTGACGACCGGGGCCCCCGCGTTCCACCGGAACAGGCGGGACGTGCTCGGATCGCCCAGCGCCTCGCCCGTGACGAGTTCGCCCGACTCCTGCATCTCGGTGAGGACGGCCTCGAACTCGGCGTTCTGCTGCTCGCGCTGCGCGGCCGGCTGAGCCTGGCTCTCGGCGATGAAGTCACCGGTCGGGTGACCCCACGGCTGCGGGTTCGAGTGGATCAGGATGACGTACTTCATGACTTCTCCTTCTCATCGGGGCCTCGGTGCGGGCCCGTCACAGGAGACGTCGGAGCCGCGATCAGTATTTCTACACCCGGCCGGCGGGCGTGAAGTCCGTCGAGCCGGCGAACTCCGGGCGCGGCCTCGGTGCGGAGAACGGCTCCTCGAGGGTGTTCTCCACGGAGTTGTACACGATGAACACGTTCGAGCGCGGCGTCGGCGTGACGTTGCCGTTGGAGGCATGCATGCAGTTGCTGTCGAACATCACGGCACCGCCGGCCTTCCCCTCGAGCACGTCGATCCCGTAGCGGTCGTAGAAGTCCCGCAGGACCTCCTTGCTCGGGGTGCCGGCCCCCTGCATGACCAGGGACTTCCGGTAGTTGTCCTCCGGGGTGGCGCCGTCACAGGAGATGTACTCCCGGTGCGACCCGGGCATGATCATCAGCGGGCCGTTGTAGGAGTGGTTGTCAGTCATCGAGATCGAGATGCTCACGGCGCGCATCCGCGGCATGCCGTCCTCGGCGTGCCAGGTCTCGAAGTCCGAGTGCCACATGAACTCCTTGCCCTCGAAGCCCGGCTTGAAGTTCACGCGCGACTGGTGGATGTAGACGTCCGACCCGAGCAACTGGCGGGCTCGGTCCACCACGCGGGGGTCGTTGGCGATCTTCGCGAACACCGGACTGATCCGGTGGACGTCGAAGATCGAGCGAACCTCCTGGCTGCTCGCCTCGATGACGCACCGCTCGTCGGCCCGGACGTCGGGGTCGCTCGAGAGCCGCTCGAGCTCACGATGGAACGCGGCGACCTCGTCCGCCCCGACCAGCTGGTCGATCGACAGGTACCCCTTGGTGTCGAAACCGTCGAGGGTCGCCTGGTCCATCGGACCCGTGGCGGCCGTCCCCCAGACCACCGGGGCTCCTCGGGGTATGACCTTGACCTCACCGTTGTTCCGGGTGGGGTAGGCGTCGATTCTGTTCTGCACGTCTGCGGCAGTCATCGGTCTTCTCCTATCCGTTGAGTTGTCATAGCGGCTCGCACCGCCCGGGCGCCGGGCGAACTGCCCGCCCGGCACCCACCCCACCCTCACCCGGGAGCCGCGCCCGACGCAAGGCCGTCACACGCGCTCGGCCGAGCGCCGCCGTCGGGCAGTTCTCAGTCGTCGAGGACGAACGTGACCTCGAGCACGACCTGCCACGCCGTCACCACACCGTCGGTGAGCTCGACCTTCTGGTCCTTGACCCAGGCTCCGGAGACGTTGCGCAGGGTCTTCGCGGAACGCTCCACGCCCGCCTTCACGGCGTCATCGAAGCTGGTGTCCGAGCGGGCGGTGATCGTGGTGACCCGTGCGACAGATGCGGTCATGTTCGTCCTCCTCGTTGAAGTCGATCCGCTGCCGATGCAGCCCTGCCATGGTGGACCGGTCGCGGGGGCCCCGCAACAGCACGGACCCCTGGCCAGTCGCGGCTCGGCCGCGGGATCAGGTGCGGATCAGGTGCGCCCACGGGTCGGGCCGTTCGAGGTCGCCGCGAAGCACGCAGAACTCGTTGCCCTCCGGGTCCGCCAGGGTGAACCAGCCCTTACCCTCGGCGACGCGCCGGTCCGCGACCACGGTGGCGCCCAGACCGAGGAGCCTGGCGACCTCGTCGTCGCGGGTCAGGTCGGTCGGGACGAGGTCGAGGTGCAGGCGGTTCTTCACACTCTTGCCCTCGGGAACCTCGATGAACAGGATCTTGGTGCGGCCGTCGGGCGAGACGATCAGGCATTCCTCGTCGCCGGGCTCGTCCGGGTCGTCGGGGTCCCCCGTGTAGCCGAGGACCTGGGCCCAGAACGCGGCCTGTGCGTACGCGTCGCGCGCGTCGACGCTGGTGTGGGACAGACGTGAGGTCATGGCGACCACGATGGTCGACCCGGCCCCCGCCGTCGAGGCTTTTGCCGGGTTAGGGTTCTTTGGCACACCTACGAACGGAAGGAACGCGCGTGAGCCACGAGGACCCGTACGCCTGGCTGGAGGACGTCGAGGGCGAGCAGCAACTCGACTGGGTCCGCGCCCGCAACTCCGAACAGGCCGCCACCCTGGCCGGCACACCCGAGTTCGCAGCCATGAAGGCACGCACGCTCGGGATCCTCGACTCCGAGGAGAAGATCCCGGACGTCTCCAAGATCGGGGACTTCTACTACAACTTCTGGAGGGACGCCGACCACGAGCGCGGCCTGTGGCGGCGCACCACGCTGGAGTCATACCGCACCGCCGAACCGGAGTGGGAGACCGTCCTCGACCTGGACGCGCTCAACGAGGCCGAGGGCGAGAACTGGGTCTGGCACGGCGCGAGTGTGCTCCGCGGCGACGAGGAGTACCGGCTCGCGATCATCGACCTGTCCCGCGGCGGCGCGGACGCCGACGTCTCCCGCGAGTTCGATCTGCAGACGAGGTCCTTCGTGGAGGGCGGGTTCTTCCGGCCCGAGTCCAAGGGCGGGACGTCCTGGATCGACGCGGACACCCTGTTCGTGTTCACCGACTTCGGCGAGGGCACGATGACCCCGTCGGGCTACCCGCGGATCGCCAAGCGCTGGCACCGCGGCACCCCGCTCGAGGCGGCGGAGACCGTGTACGAGGGCGCCGCGGAGGACATGTACATCGCCGCGTACCACGACTCCACGCCGGGGTTCGAGCGGGACTTCGTGAGCCGTTCCATCGCGTTCTACAACAGCGAGCTGTACCTGCTCGGCGCGGGCGACGAGCTCACCCGCATCGACGTACCGAACTCCGCCGAACCGGACATCAAGCGGGAGTGGCTGACCGTGGAGCTGCGTGAGGAGTGGACGCCCGCAAACGTCACCTACCCGGCCGGTGCCCTGCTCGCGATCCGGCTCGAGGAGTTCCTCGCCGGCTCGCGTGACCTGCAGGCGCTCTACACCCCCACCGAGACGAGCTCTCTCGCCTCGGCCACGTGGACCCGCTCGCACCTCGTCCTGAACATCCTCGAGGACGTCAAGAACCGCCTCGAGGTGTTGACGCCGACGGCGCACGGCACCTTCGAGCGGTCGGCGTTCGTGGGTGCGGCCCAGGTCGGCACGGTCGCCGTCGGCGCCGTCGACTCGCGGCTCTCGGACGCCGTCTGGCTGTACGCGACCGACTTCCTGTCCCCCACCACCCTCTCGATCGCGGAGATCGGTTCGGCCCCTGAGCCGCTGAAGTCGATGCCGGTCTTCTTCGACGCCGCCGGCCTCGTCGCCGAGCAGCACTTCGTCACCTCCGACGACGGCACCCGGGTCCCGTACTTCCTCATCCACCGCGAGGACCTCGCCTTCGACGGCACCGCGCCCACCCTGCTGTACGGGTACGGCGGGTTCGAGATCTCGCTGACCCCCACCTACTCCGGGGTGCTCGGCAGTGCCTGGCTGGAGCAGGGCGGGGTGTACGCGCTCGCGAACATCCGGGGTGGCGGCGAGTACGGCCCGCGCTGGCACCAGCTTGCGCTGAAGGAGAACCGGCACCGGGCGTACGAGGACATGGCCGCAGTCGCCAAGGACCTCGTGGAGCGGGGCATCACCGCCAGCGCGCACCTGGGGGTGCAGGGCGGTTCGAACGGTGGGTTGCTCACCGGGAACATGCTCACCCAGTACCCGGACCTGTTCGGGGCGGTGGTGATCCAGGTGCCGCTGCTGGACATGAAGCGGTACTCGCACCTGCTCGCCGGCGCGTCCTGGATGGCCGAGTACGGCGATCCGGACGACCCGGCGCAGTGGGAGTACATCCAGCACTTCTCGCCCTATCACCTGTTCGACGCCGACGCCGACTACCCGCCGGTCCTGTTCACCACGTCCACGCGGGACGACCGGGTGCACCCTGGGCACGCGCGGAAGATGGCTGCGCAGATGATCGCGGCCGGCAAGGACGTCACCTACTACGAGAACATCGAGGGCGGTCACGGCGGGGCCGCGACGAACGGGCAGCAGGCGCACATGACGTCGCTCGCGTACCGGTTCCTGTCCGAGCGCCTCACCTGAACCATGCCGGAACCCGACGGTGTCGCCCCAGCGGTCTCCTCGCTGCGGTCGATGCCGCGGTTCTGGAACCGCGAGCCGCCGCTGGTGCAGTGGCTCGACGAGTTGCCGCGTCTGGTCGCGCAGGCGTGCACGGCGTGGGGTCTGGAACCCGACGGCGGTGCTCGCCATGGGTCGAACGCGCTCGCCGTGCCGGTGCACCGGGGCGGCGAGCAACTCATCCTGCGGCTCGCGCCGCCGGGTGACGACGTCGCCGCCGAGGTCCGGGCGCTGACGTTCTGGGACGGACGCGGTGTGGTCCGCCTGTTCGAGGCGGACGTGCCGCGCCGGGTCACGCTCCTGGAGCGGCTCTTCGGAGAGCCGCTCGATTCCGTGCCGCTGGACGAGGCGGCCACCGTGACGGGCGACCTCATGCGCCGCCTCGCGGTCCCGGCGCCGCCGGATGTGCCGCGCACGGACGAGATCGCGCGGCACCGGGCCACCGAGTTCCCCGGCGAGTGGGACCGGCTCGGACGAGTCGTCGGCGAGGAGTTCCTGCGCGCGGCGCTCGCCGCGGCCGAGGTGTGCGGGCGGACCGAGGCGAGCACCGCCGTCGACGGGGACCTGCACGGCGCGCAGGTGCACCGCGCCACCCGGGAGCCGTGGCTCTTGTTCGACCCGGCGCTGCTGCGCGGGGATGCCTGCTACGACCTGGCCCGGGTGCTGTGGACACGGGTGGACGAGATGGACGACGCGGCCGCGATGCACCGGCACGCCGACCGGGTCATCGCCGCCGCCGGGCTGGAGGCCGAGCGCGCGCAGGCGTGGATCGTGTACCGCTCGTTCGACTACCTGCTCTGGGGCCTCGCGCACGGTCTCACCGAGGATCCGCCGCGATGCGTACGGCTGCTGGAGGCGTTCGCGCGGGTCTGAGCCCTGCTCAGATGACCGTCTGAAGGCTTGCCAGTCGTTCGGCGTCAGCGAGGACATCCAGGGTGGCGATCCGGTCGTCGACGAAGGTGATCAGGTAGACCGCGTGCACCGTGCCGTCGGCGACGTACGCGGCCGCGGGGGCGCCGTCGATGGACACGAGGCGGGTGAGCTCGGCGCGCCCGGCGAACACTCTCGCCACCGCGTCGACGCCACGGATGCTGTCTTCGAGGAGCGGGGCACCGTGGTCGGCGCCTGCGGTGGCGAGCTCGACGGCCGCGCCATCGCTGCGCAGCTCGATCTCTGGGTCGAGGAGTTGCAGGAGCCCGCCGAAGTCGCCGTTCCTGGCCGCGTCGAGGAACGCGCCGATCGCGGCGTCCTGTCGCTCGCGGATGCCGCCGACGTCGACGGCTCGCAGCCGGGCTCGGGCGCGGGATGCGAGTTGGCGGGCGGCAGTGGGGGTGCGTTCGACGATGGGGGCGATGTCGTCATAGGACAGGGCGAAGACGTCGTGCAGCACGAGCGCGAGGCGTTCGAGCGGTCCGAGGCTGTCCAGCACGACCTGCATCGCCAGACCGAGATCGTCGATGCGCATCAGGCTGTCCGATGGGTCGCCGTCGGCAGGCGTTCGGACCGAAGATTCCGCCTCCGGGGTGGAGTCACGGTCCAGATCCTCGCGCCGGCTCGCCTGCTGCCGGATCATGTCGATGCAGACGCGGGAGATGACCGTCGTCAGCCAGGCCTCGAGGTTCTTGATGGTGGCGATGTCGGTGCGCTGCAGTCGGAGCCAGGCCTCCTGGACGGCGTCGTCGGCGCCCCACGGCGACCCCAGGGCACGGTGTGCGATCGCGTACAGCTTCGGGCGATGGGTGACGAACTGCTCCGCCACGTCGTCGAGGGTGCGGGTTGGCGGTAGCGGTAGCACGGGACTCCTTCCAGGCGAGCGCTGGTCACGTTTCGGTCCACAGATCCGACTCATGGGTGAGACGGACGTTCCGGCCCGTCTCCCCCGCATCACCAAAGTGAAGGAGTCACTGTGACCATTCTCCCGCAGACCACCACCGAAGAACTTCGCGCCAGTGTCCGTGGGCGCGTCTGGCTGCCCGCCGATGCCGGCTTCGACGAGGTGCACCGCCCCTGGAATCTCGCCATCGAACAGCGCGTGCGCGCCGTCGTGGAGGTCGCCGACGCCGCGGACGTCTCCCGGCTCGTGCGATTCGCCTCGGAGCGGAACATCCCGGTCGCCACCCAGCCGAGCGGCCACGGCGCGACCGGACGCGCGAGCGATGCCATCCTGCTGCGCACCGCCGGCCTCGACACCATCGACATCGACCCCATCCGGATGACGGCGAGGATCGGCGCCGGTGTGCGTTCCGGTGAACTGCAACGCGCCGCCGCCGCGCACGGCCTCACCGCCCTCCCGGGCAGTTCCCCCGCCGTGACCGTGACCGGCGCCGCGCTCGGCGGTGGCCTGAGCTGGTTCGGAAGAGCGTTCGGGTGGATGGCCGACAGCATCCTCGCCGCCGAGATCGTCGCAGCAGACGGCACCACCCAGCGCGTCACCCCCGCTATCGACCCCGAACTGTTCTGGGCCCTGCGCGGCGGCGGAGGCGACCTCGCCATCGTCACCGCTCTGGAGCTGCAGCTGCGCCCGGCGCCCAGCGTCTTCGGCGGCCGCCAGCTCTGGCCTGCGACACACGCGGGCCAGGTCGCGGCCGTCTTCCGGTCGATGACCGAGACGGCGCCAGGCGCGCTCACCCTGTGGCTCGAACTGCTCAGTTTCCCCGGAGCCGAACCGCTGGTCGCGATCGACTCGACCTTCCTCGGCGACGAGGCGACCGCCCGCAACCTCATGCACGAGACCAGCCTGCTGCCGGTGCCGCTGTCCGACACCCGAGCACCGATCAGCGTCGCCGACCTCGGCACCATCACCGCAGAACCCACGGACCCTGGACCTGGCGCCTCACGCGGGGAACTCCTCACCCACCTCGACGACAGCGCGCTGGCTGCACTGGTCGACGATCCGATCGCGCCGTTGATGACGGTGCAGATCCGGCACCTCGGAGGCGCCCTGGCCCAGCCCAGCGACAGTCCGCACGGCGCACTCGCGGAGCCGTACGCCGTGTATATGTTCGGGGTTCCGGCAACCGCTCAGGTGGCGGAGTCGATCGCAGGAAAGCAGGCAGCGCTCGCCGACGCCCTGCCGACCAGCGGGCGCAAGCCGATCACGTTCCTGAACCCGGGAGAACGCCTGTCCGACGCGCTGCCGGACGCCTCGATGCGACGCCTTCGCCAGCTGAAAGAAGACCGCGACCCCGACGGGATCATCCGGGGCAACTTCGGGATCCTGGACTGATCCCGGCGAGTAGGTTCGAACCATGGCACCCGACCAAGGACGCGACCACCACGAGAACATCGAGCCGGGGCCTCACCCAACGCCCTCAGCGGTGCAGCCCGAAGGCCTCCAGTCGGTCCAGCCACAGATCGGGGGTGGCGTCGTCGAACGGCGGGACCTGCGCACGCACGCGCTGCTCCAGGTCGAGTGCCAGTAGTTCCAGACGGGTGACCACCTCGACCGGGTAGCCGAACTGCTCGCAGTGCTCGGCCCACTCGTCGCGGTCGTCGACCCAGGTGCCACGCGGACCCTCGACGCGGACCACGTCCAGATCCATGTCGATGCCCGTGGCCAGCAGCGGGTCGCTCGTCCAGCGCACGTCCCAGCCGAGATCGATGTAGATGCGCAGCCCGCGCGGGTGGTGACGGTTCACCGTGAGCGCGAAGTCCGCGGCGGGGCCGCCCGCAGGCAGGAGCGCGACGTTCGGTCCCTCCGCATGGAACTCCGCACCCGGACGCGCGCTGTGCCAGCCGACCGGCTGGCCGATCCAGTCGCCCCACTCGTCGGAGCCGAGGTAGACGCACTCGTGGCGCCAGTGTGGCGTGCCGTCCCATTTGCGCCAATGGAAGATCATCGGGGTGCCCGGGTCCGGTCGCTGCGTGCTCACGAGGGCCCATTCTGCACGCCGACCGGGTCATCGCCGCCGCCGAGTCGAGGTCAGCGGGTTCGGCCCCCGGGCTCACGCGCGGTCCCGCGCCCAGTTCAGGGACTGCCGCGCCTGCGCCGGCAGCTTGGAGACCACGGTGTCGTAGGAGTCCTCGATCAGACCGGCCACGAGGTCCCGGTCAGCGTCCGGGGCGAGGGCCACACTGATCCAGTGCTTCTTGTTCATGTGATAGGCCGGAAGCACGTAGTCGTGGGTGCCGATCAGCAGCGGGACCTCGACCGGATCGGCCTTGAGGTTGACCAGCAGGTGCTCGCTGATGTGTGGCACACCCATGACCAGAGCGAACATCTTGCCGTGCACGCGCAGCACGTCCGAGTCCGGGCCGAACGGGTGGTCGAGCGTGGCCGACGGCAGGTCGAGGCACACTCCGTGGCACCACGTGGCGGCCTGCGCCCACGCGCCGGTCCTGGTCATCGGACCATCGTGCCATCCACGTGCGACACGGACGCGTCACGTCTGTGGACCTGCTCGACCGATGAATTCCGGCGGCGGGGGAGGTCGGTACCGGTGCTATGACCCCGAGCCAGGAGAGCCCGATGATCGATCTCACCCCGAGCACGACTCGCGTGGCCGCACTGATCCCCGCCGTACGTGATGAGCACCTAGACGTGACGACGCCGATCGGCATGCCGGTGCTGCAGCTGCTGAACCATCTCCTCGGCCTGACCGTGGCGTTCCGGGACGCCGCCGCGAAGATCGAAGGACCCACGACGTCCACACCGCCCGCCCCGATCCTGGACCCGTTGCCCGAGGACTGGCGCGAGAGTCTCACCGGTCAGCTGGGGCAACTCGCCGTGGCTTGGCAGGACCCGGCCGCCTGGGACGGGATGACGATGGCCGGCTCGGTCCGGTTCCCCGCACAGGCGTGCGGGCTGGTCGCCCTCGACGAGGTGCTGTTGCATGGCTGGGACCTCGCCCGGGCCACCGGTCAGAACTACCGGCCCACCGATGCCGAGGCGGAGGCGGTGCTGCCGATCGTCACGCCGGACCCGGACCCGCAGGTCGCCGCCGCCGAGCGCGAGGGCATGTTCGGGCCGCCGGTGTCCGTGCCCTCCGACGCGCCGCTCTTCGACCGCGTGCTCGGGCTTGCCGGTCGCGATCCGGGGTGGTCGCCGCCCGGCTGAGCGCCGGTCAGCTGCGCGGCGGGTCCGACGTGGGCGGCGAGGGCCACGGGCCGAGCTCCTGGAGGTCGACGGCGGCGCCGGCCCTGGTCGCGACGGGCGCCACGGCGGGGGCACGGCCGGCGAGCCAGGACGTGATGTCACGCAGGGCACCGGTCACCTCGACGGCCGTCTCGTCATCCGCACCCGTGCCGCCGCCCTCGACGTCCAACTCGTCGAGTCCGGGGCCGACGGCGTACCGCAGGCCCTCGTCGTCGGCGTTGATGACCACCGGCTCCCCCTCGGGCAGGCGCACGCCCAGGAAGTCCAGGAGGTGCTCGCACAGGGCGACGGACCAGGACTCGACGCCGATCCCGGCGACCAGGTCCACCTGATGGACCCCGGCCTCGCGCCACCAGGCGAGCGCGACGTCCACGACCGTGCCGTCGTAGTAGGTGACGGACGCATCCCAGCCCGGCGATCCCGGGGCGGGCCACGCCGCCGCCAACCGGTCGCGCAACGACCCCAGCCCCACCAGGTGCTCATCACGGGAGCGCACCGAGAGCTGCTCGATGCGGGCGTTGCGACCCGGCCGGCCGCCCTCGTACACCTCGATCAGCTCGCCGCGCGCGGCGAACTCGAGCTGGCGGGCGAACGCGTTGCCGACGCCGTCCAGGTGCGCGAGCAGGTGGCCGCGGGTCCAGTCCGGAAGGGCCGACGGCGCTCGGACGGCCTGGTCATCCAAGGTCGCCAGGGCATCGATCACCCGAGTGAGTGCGTCGCCGCCCTCGGTCGCCGCAAGGACGGCCACCTCCTTCGGGTCCTGCGTGGGGTCGATCATGGCCAGATCAGTCCCTTCGTCCAGGCTTGGTCCGTGGATCGTCGGTAGCGCAGCCGGATCTGACCGGCATCGGGCGTGGCCGCCCAGAACTCGACGGTGTGCGGCGCCAGCGCGTAGACGCGCCACTCAGGGGCGATCAGGACGCCGTCGATGTCCGCCTCGACCCGGGCCAGGGCAGCGGCGTAGGCGTCCCAGTAGTCCTGGCGGTCTTCCAACGGTTCGCTCTGCCGGCCCACCAGGGCAGCAGCCCGCGAAGGGGGCGGCCGGGCCAGGAAGTCCGCCGTGCCCGCCTCCTCGCCGAGGTCCTGCACGGTCCCGGCGAGCCGGACCTGACGTCCGAGCGCCGGCCAGAACGACGTCATCGCGGCGTTCGGGTTCTGCGCGAGGGCAGCGGCCTTGGGGCTGTGCGAACCGGTGGCGAAATGCCAGCCGCGGGCGTCCAGGTCCTTGAGGATGAGCGTCCGCGCGGCCACGGCACCGGACGCGTCCGCGGTGGCGAGGTTCATCGCGTGCGGCGCCGTGGAGCCGGCCCCGACGGCGTCGCGGAGCCAAGCCAGGAACAGGTCGGCCGGGTCCGCCGGGGCGTCGTCGGGGTCGAACGGCGGCAGCCGGTCGCGTTCGAAGCTGGGCAGGCCGCGCAGCCAGGTGCGCAGGTCGGTCGGGTCGGCGATCATTGCCTCTCCTCGAGGGCCGGGCTGAGCATGGAAACGAAGCCGCGCACGGCGCGCTGCATCGCGGTCGGGTCGGCGAGCGCGCGCGAGAGCACGTACCCGCCCTGCACGATGGCCAGGGCGGCGTACGCGCGATCGGACGCTGCGCCGTCGGGCAGTCCTGCCTCGCCGAAGACCTCGGTGAGGCGCTCCACCAAGCCCGAGAAGTAGGACCCGACCTCGGCGGCCAGCTCGGCGTCGGACATCACGGCCTGATCGCTGGTGAGCCTGCCGATGCGGCATCCGTTCGTCGTGTCCCGCGGACGTTCGAGGTAGGCGCGCAACCGGTCCAGGGCCGGCCGGTCGCCGCGGAGCTCGCCGGCAGCGGCGGCCAGCGAGTCGGCGACGGTGGCCGAGATCGCGGCAAGGGCAAGATCGTGCTTGGCCGGGAAGTGGTGGTAGAGGCTGCCCTGGCCGACACCGCTGGCCGCGAGGACCTGGCGGGGACTGGTCGCGCCGACGCCCTGGCTCGCGTAGAGGTCGCGGGCGGCGGCGACGAGACGTTCGCGACTCTCGTTCGGGATGCCCATAAGGGGCACCCTACCTACCTCTAGGTATGGTCACAAGGGCTGGGCCGACACACGAACGCGACATCGTTGGCTCCGTCGTCGCGGGTGGTGCCAACAATGTCGCGCTCGTGCCGCGGGTGGACGGTGGGCGGTCAGTGTCGGTGGACACCCAGCCCGGTCCGGCCGGGAGCGAGCTCGGGCCGGAGCGCGAGGTCGCGGTCGTAGTCCTCGGGGCCCTGGAACCGGTACGGGATCGGCTCGATCGTCGCCAGATCGTCGAGCCGGCCCCGCAGGAGCTCGACCGCGGCGGCGTGGTCGGACTCGCTGAAGGCCGAGGTGCCGTGGATCGCGACGGGCGGCAGCGCGGAGATCCCCGCGTACCAGAGGGTGCCGTGCAGGAGCGGGAAGAGCACCTCGTCGAGGTCGCCGTGGATGCCGCGCGGACCGAACGGCCCGGTCCCCGCGCCCGTGGTCACGACCACGAGCGCACGTTTGCCGGCCAGGTTCCCGCGGCCGTAGCGCATCGTGTGGCCGGGCCGGTCGGGGTCGGGCATGTCGTAGGCGTAGCCACGCACGAAGACCCGGTCGAACCAGCCCTTCAGGATCGCGGCCATGCCGAACCACCAGAGCGGGAACTGCAGCACGATCGCATCCGCCCGCGCGATCTTCTCGTGCTCGGCGAGGATGTCCGGGCTGAGCAGGCCGCGCGCGTAGGCCTCGCCGGACGCCTCCAGCACTGGTCCCGGCTCGACCTCCGGGTAGTCCTCCGCGTCCAGAACCGCCTTCCACTTCATCGCGTACAGGTCGTCCACCTCCACGGCATGGCCGGCGGCCCGCAGCGTGGCCACGCCGTCGGCGTGCAGCGCGCCCGCGAGCGAGCGTTGTTCCGGATGGGCGAGTACCCACAGCACGTTCATCTGGTCGGTCCCTTTCGTTGCGGACCACCCACGTTGCCGGTTCGCTCGGACAGGCACCAGTGACCTTTTGGACGATATGCGCAAGAATCGGGCCATGACTACTCGTGCCCGCCATCGCGTCGCCGTGCTCGTCCGCGACGGTGTGCTCCCCATGGAACTCGGCCTCGTGCACCAGGTGTTCGCCGAGGCGAAGACCCCTGACGGCGAGGCGCTCTACGAGGTCCGCACCCTCGCCCCGGTTCCCGGCGAGGTCCGCACGGACGCCGACTTCCCGATCACGGTGGCCCATGGTCCGGCCGCCCTCGAGTGGGCGGACACGGTGATCGTGCCGGCGTCCCACTCCCCTGCCGAGACGGACAGCACCGGCCGCCTCGGGCCGGAGCTCGCCGCCGCGCTGGCCCGGATCCGCCCGGGCACCCGGATCGCCTCGATCTGCACGGGCTCGTTCGTCCTCGCGGCGGCCGGACTGCTGGACGGGCGCAAGGCCACCACGCACTGGAAGTCGGCGGCGCAGTTCCGGGCGTGGTTCCCGGCCGTCGACCTGGACCCCAACGTGCTCTACGTCGAAAGCGGGGACGTGCTCACGTCCGCGGGCGAGGCGTCCGGGCTGGACCTGTGCCTGCACCTGGTCCGCCGTGACCATGGCGTCGCGGTCGCGAACACCGCCGCGCGGCACCTCGTGGTCCCACCGCACCGCGACGGCGGCCAGGCCCAGTTCATCGAGCGACCGGTCCCGGTCGGCCCCCGATCGGTCACGAGCGGCGCACGGGACTGGGCGCTGACCAACCTTGACCAGCCGCTGACGCTGGCCGAGCTCGCCGAGCGCTCGGCCGTGAGCGTGCGAACCCTGACCCGAGCCTTCCGGGCCGAGTTCGGCCTCTCCCCCGGCCAGTGGGTGACCCGACAGCGCCTCGAGCACGCCCGGCACCTGCTCGAGCACAGCGACCTGCCGGTCGACCGGATCGCCGGCGCCGCCGGGTTCGGCACCGCCACGTCGCTGCGCGCACACCTGCATGCCAGCCTCGGTGTCTCCCCGAGCGCCTACCGGCGCACGTTCCGCGGAAGCGAGCCCGCCCTGCCGGCCTGACCTCCGCCGTCGGGCCCGCGCCTGACCCAGCCACGGCAGCCCCGCCGCGAACGCGACATTGTTGGCCCCATCGTCGCGCGAGGGACCAACAATGTCGCGCTCGGCCGGGTCAGAACACTCCTGAGGAGAACTCCTCCATCCCGATCAGGGGCCGGATCACGTGCTGCACCTCGCCGCGGGCGAAGTACCGGTGCAGGGCGTCGTGGCCGAGCACGTTGCCGAGGGCGCCCAGGATCATGCCCTGGTCGAGCGAGAGGTACCGCTCGGCGGCGGTCCCGCTCACGGCGACGGAATCGAAGAACCCGCCCGGCCCGTAGGCACCGAGCTCGTCCTCGATGCCGGCGAGGTTGTCCACCGCTTCCCGCGGTGCGTACGGGATGGCGAGGAAGGCCGCGTGCGGGGTGACCACGCCGTCGCCGAACTCCGGCTCGGGGTTGGTGCCCTCCCGGCAGTCGCCGAAGCCGCCGTCCACGTCGGTGCCCTCGACGTCGGAGAAGTAGCCGTCCGACTGCATCCCGATCACGTCCACGCCGTAGGCGTTGTACCCACCGAACGGGTTCGACGCGGGCGAGAAGCCCCAGTACCCGTAGCCGGCCTCGTCCAGCCCGTGCCGGATGTGCGCCTGCACGGCGAGCGGGTGGTTGGCGCCCCAGCTGTCCGGCGCCCATCGCTGCTCGGGGACGAACAGGTCCGGCATCAGCTCCTCGAACATGGACCCGCCCCAGGTGGGCACCATGTGCAGGTCCTCGTAGGCGAACGTGCCCTCGTAGACCTCGATACCGAGGTAGCTGCGGGTGGTCCCGATGGGCTGCTGCTCCGCCCAGTCCCAGTCGCAGGTGTCCGGGAACGTCCGCCACAGCGAGTAGTAGGCCTCCTGCGGGATCTGGCCGAGCGCGATGCCGACGTAGACCGCGATCCGGGTCTCGGAGTTCAGCAGGTCGTAGTGGTGGCAGGTGTAGTACAGCGGCTCCTGCGGGTCGCCGTAGTTGCCGGGCACGTTGCACTGCTCCGCCGGGGGCTCATCGACCCAGAACCCGCCCCGGTTCCAGCCAGGCAGGTCTCCCCCGCGCGCGTCCGGGTTGTGGAAGAACGCGAAGTCCATCCCGTCCAGGAGGTCCTGCGCCTGGGCGCGCAGCCGCGGCTCGGCGCTGCGGACCACCATCAGCGCCGCGGCGAACCAGCCGTTGTCCACCGTGGACACGAACGGGTTGATCACCTCGCCGCTGCCGGGGAACTCGATGAGCTTGGCGCCGGTGGCCTCGTCGTACCAGTTGTAGAACATGCCACTGGGTTCGTGGCGCTCCATCCCGGCGAGCGTGTCGAGAGTCTGCGCCATCCGGTCGCGCGCCTCGGTCCGGGAGATCAGGCCGATGTCCCGGGCGGCGACGGTGCTCCACAGGTACGCGCCGATGTTCGTCGGCGACGTGTACCCGGAGCGGGTGGCCGGGTCGAGGTCGCCCTCGATGTTGTCCGCCGGCAGGCCGGTGGTCTCATCCGTCATGGCCTCGAACGAGGCCCAGGTGTCCGCGGCCCAGCGGCGTAGCTCCTGGCGGTCCGCGCGGGTCAGGTCGGCGTCGATGCCCGACGGCGCAGGTCCCGTTGGTCCGGTCGGCTGCGGTGCCGCGGTGGCCACGGCGGCCGGGGTGGCCACGAGGACCACGCCGGTGACTGCGGCGAGTAGTCGCTTTCGCATGCGTTCTCTCCCATCTCGATGCATCAGCTGCCATCACTGCGGTGGCGTGCTCAGCGTGTTGGTGCGGGCCACCTCCCCCAGCCAGGCGGCGCTCGGCTTCGGGGTGCGCTCGAAGGTCTGCCGGTCCACCCCGATGAGCCCGAACGTGGGCCGGAAGCCGCTGGCCCACTCGTAGTTGTCCAGGGCGCTCCAGTGCAGGTAGCCCCAGACGTCGACGCCGTCGGCCATGGCGGCGTGCAGGCCGGCGAGCGCGCCGGCGGTGTAGTCGATGCGGCGGGTGTCGTCGGCAGTGGCGATGCCGTTCTCGGTGACGAAAACCGGCACCCCGCCGGTGAGCTCCCAGGCGGAGCGGACCCCGATCTCGAGCGCGGGCGGGTAGTACTCCCACCCGGTCAGGGTCGTCTCGACGCCGTCGGGCACCTGCCGGGGCCCGTCCGGTCCGATGATGGTGCGGGTGTAGGCCTGCACGCCCACCCAGTCGTCGCCGCGGACGGCCTCCAGGTACCAGTCGTCGCGCTGGTGGCCGTACTCGCGGGCGACGTCCTCGCAGCCCGGCTCGGGTTGGAACGCCTGGGTCGCCACGGTCCACCCGGACGCGACCGAGGTGTGCTCGGCGAGCACCTCGCGGGAGGCCCGGTGGCACGCGAGCAGGGTGTCCGCGACGGCCAGGTCCGGTGCCGGCAGCCCGTAGGCGACCAGGTTCGCCGGGTCCTCGCCACCGGCGATCATGGCCGCGATGTTCGGTTCGTTGATCGTGCACACCCACGGGACCCCGTCGGCCACGATCGGAAGCGCCAACTCGGTGAACCGCCGGAACCGGTCCACCGCCTTCGCTGAGCGCCACCCGCCGTCGTCGGCGAACCAGCGCGGCACGGTGAAGTGCATGAGCGAGACCATCGGGGTCAGCCCGGCCGCCTGGCAGGCCTCGACCATGCGCCGGTAGTGCGCGATCTCGGCACGGGAGACGAACCCCTCCTCGGGTTCGATCCGGCTCCACTCGATGGAGAACCGGTAGGTGTCCAGGCCGAGTTCGGCGAGCAGCGTGATGTCCTCCCCGTAGCGGTGGTAGGAGTCGCACGCATCCCCACTGGGTTCGGCGATCGAGGTGCCCGGGGCGTGCTCGCGCGGCCACCAGTCGTTGTTGATGTTGTTGCCCTCGATCTGGTGGGCGGCGGTGGCCGCACCCCAGCGGAACCCCTCGGGGAACACCAGCGGCGGGGTGGTTTCGGCTGCGGTCATGGTCTTCGGCCTCCAGGATCGACGAGTGGCGCGGGTCAGTCGGCGGCCCGGCCGGGCTGCGGTACGGCGTCGAGCAGTTCGACGGTGTAGGCGTCCTCCGGGAACCGCAGCACCTGCGCGGTCTCGCCGCGTTCGACCACCCGGCCACGGTTGAGCACGAGGATCTTGTCCGTGACCAGACGCGCGCTGAGCAGGTCGTGGGTGATGAACAGCAGGCTCACGCCCCACTGCTCACGCAGACCCTCGATCAGCGCGAGCACCCCGGCGCGCAGGGACACGTCCAGCATCGAGACCGGCTCGTCGGCGATGATCACCTGCGGGTCGCAGGCCAGGGCGCGCGCGATCACGACGCGCTGACGCTGCCCACCCGAGAGCTGGTGCGGCAGTTTCGCCGCGAACTGTTCCACCGGCGTCAGGCCGACGATGTCCAGCAGATCCAGCACCCGCCGTCGGGCCTCCAGCCCACGCAGCCCACCGAAGTTCACGACCGGCCGCATCAGCGTGTACTCGACGCTGTGCAGCGGGTTCAGCGCCGAGTACGGGTCCTGGAAGACCATCTGCACGTCGCGGCGCAGCCGGCGCAGCCCGGCCCGGCGCAGCGACCCGACGTCGGTCTCCCCCAGGCGCACGGTGCCGGCGGTGGGCCTCTCGACGCCGGTGATCAGCTTCGCGATGGTCGACTTCCCGGACCCGCTCGCGCCGACCAGGGCCAGCGCGTCGCCGGGCTCGATCGTGAACGAGACGTCGTCGACGGCGACCACCGGGTCCTCGCCGCGGCGCGGCGGCGGGTAGACCTTGCCGACCCCCTCGAGCACCACGGCCTCGCGGGTGCGCCCGGTCCGGGCTTTCGCACCGCCCGACGGCGCAGCGTCGGTCCCGGGCCCGGCCGGCCCTTCGCCGGTGGTGCTGATCTGCGAACCGGCCACGCGCAGCCCGGGCAGTTCCACGACCTCGGCACGCGGGTCCGCGTAGTGGCTGAGCAGCATCTTCGTGTAGTCGTCCTGCGGGTCCTGCAGGATCCGGGCCGCCGGACCGTCCTCGACGATGACACCCTCGTGCATCACGAGCACGCGTGCGGTGGACTCCAGGACCACGCCGAGGTCGTGGCTGACCAGGATCGCGGTGAAGTTCTCCTCCCGCTGCAACTCGATGATCGTCTCCATCACGGCCCGCTGGACGAGCACGTCCAGGGCGGTGGTGGGCTCGTCGAAGACCAGCAGCCGCGGGTCGAGGGACATCGCCAGCGCGATCGCGACCCGCTGCCGCATGCCGCCGGAGAGCTCGCCCGGGTACCGGTCCAGTACCGAGGCGGGCAGCTTGACCTTCTCCACGAGTTCGACCGCACGGTCGCGGCGCCGGCCCCGCGGCACGTGCTCGTGCGCGGCGAAGATGTCCGCGAAGTGGTTGCCGATGGTGCGCACCGGGTTTAGCGCGTTCATGCCGGACTGGAGCACCATCGCGAACCCGCCGCGGCGCTGCCGGCGCAGATCCTCGCCGTCGAGGTGGGCGATGTCGGTGCCGTCGAACGCGATCCGCCCGGAGCTGATCCGGGCCGGTGCCCTCGCGAGCCCGGTGAGCGCGAACCCGAGGGTCGACTTGCCCGACCCGGACTCGCCGACGAGCCCGACGAACTCGCCCTGCTCCAGGCGGAACGTGGCGCCGCGGACGGCGGTGACCGGCTCGGCCCCGTGGGGTTCGTAGACGATGGACAGGTCCTGCACGTCGAGCAGCGTCATCGGCCCTTGCCCTCCCTCAGGCGCGGGTTGGACAGCCCGTCCACCCCGAAGTTGATCAGTGTCAGGGAGGTGGCCAGGAGCGCGATGCACAGCCCGGGCGCGAACAGCAGCACCCACTGGCCGGTGAGGATCGCGTTGGAGTTCTGCGCCCAGAACAGCATCGAGCCCCAGCTGACCATGGCGGTATCGCCCAGGCCCAGGAAGGACAGGCCCGACTCGGCGAGGATGGCCGCGGTGGCTGCCCCGAAGAAGCTCCCGGTGATCAGGGAGGTCATGTTCGGCAGGATCTCCCGGAACACGATCCGGAACGAGGACTCGCCGCTGAACTGCGCGGCGGTGATGAAGTCGCGGCTGCGCAGCGACTGGGTCTGCGAGCGCAGCACCCGCGCACCCCAGGCCCAGCCGGTGATCACCACGACGAAGATGATCATCGCCAGCCCGCCGCCCTGCAGGTACGCGGCCAGCACGATCATCAGCGGCAGCCCGGGGATGACCAGGAACAGGTTCACGAAGAAGTTGATGACGTCCGCCGCGAACCCGCGCGTGTACCCCCAGGACATCCCGAGCAGCACCGCGATCAGGGTTGCCCCGAAGCCCGCGACCATGCCGACGAGCACCGACACCCGGGACCCGTAGATCAGTTGGGAGAGCACGTCCTCACCCGCGGTCGTGGTGCCGAGCGGGTGCGCGGGGCTGCCGCCCTCGGCGCGGGCGAAACTGTTGTCCGTGGGCGCGTACGGCGCGAGCAGCGGTGCGAACACGGCGGCCAGGACGAACACGGCGAGCAGGATCAGCCCGACCCGCGCCTTCGGCACCGACCAGATCGTGCCGGCCGCACGGCCGAGCACGGTGAGCGGGCTGGGAGGTGCGCCGACCCGCACGAGGCCACCTCCGCCGTCGACCGTGGTGTTGTAGGCGTTCTTCCGACCCGACGGCGGGGGCTGGGTCGGTTCGGGCGCCTCGCCCTGGGCGGTGGCCTCCTTCTCGGTCATCGCCGCGTCCTCGGGTCCAGGTAGCCGTAGAGCACGTCGACGATGAAGTTCGCGACGAGCACGCTGACGGTGATCATCAGGAAGAGCGCCTGCATCAGTGGGAAGTCCTGGTTCGTGACCGCGTTGTAGAGCAGGTACCCGACGCCCGGGTAGTTGAACACCCGCTCCACGAGCAGGGACCCGCCGACCACGCCACCGAGGGCGAGCCCGAAGCCGGTGAGGTTCGGCAGGATCGCGTTCCGGGCGGCGTACTTCAGCGCCACGGCCCTTGGCTTGAGCCCGTTGGCCTCGGCGAAGGTCACATAGTCGTCGCCGAGGGTGTTGATCATCGTGTTGCGCATGCCGAGGATCCACCCGCCCAGGGAGGTGATCAGGATCGTCACGGCCGGCAGCACCGCGTGGTACGCGGCGTCGGCGATGAACGCCGCGGACAGGTTCGGGGTGGCGCGCGCGGAGTAGGCGCCCGAGGTCGGGAACCACTGCAGCACGTAGCCGAGGAAGAACAGCAGCAGCAGCGCCGTCCAGAAGTACGGGAACGCGGAGGTGAACGTGCCGGTGAGCGTCGGCAGCGAGTCCAGGAACGTGCCCCGCTTCCAGGCGGCGAGCACGCCGAGCAGGGTCCCGAGCACGAACGCGACGATCGTGACCACGCCGACCATCACCAGCGTCCACGGCAGCGCGGTGAGCACCAGGTCGGAGACGGACTGCGGGAAGAACGTGTACGAGACGCCGAAGTCCAGGGTGAGCACGTTGCCGAGGTAGGTGACGTACTGGTCCCAGATGTTGCCGGTCGGCACCCCGAGCTGGGCCTCGATCGCGGCGCGGGTGGCCGGGCTCACCGGGCCGTTCTGAGCGAGCTTCGCGATCGCGGCGTCGGTGGGCGAGCCGGGCATCATCCGGGGCAGGAAGAAGTTCAGGGTCACCGCCGCCCACAGGGTCAGCAGGAGCAGGCCGATCTTGCGGAGCACGTAGCGCATGGGTCACCTCCTTCGGTGGTCGACGGCGGAACGTGGGTGCTGCGGGTCGTCCCGGCCCGGGCCGTGGCCGGGGTGGGCGGATGCGGGCCCCGGCGGGCGTCCCGGGACCGCATCCGAACGGCCCCGGGGTCAGCCCGCGGCTTCGATGTTCGTCAGTACCAGGAGCGGGTTCGCGTCCCAGGTGGCCGGCGAGGCGTACGGGTCCTCCTCGCTGGGCCAGCCGGTGAAGTTGGCCTCGCTGAACAGGCCCCACAGGCCGCCGTAGAACATCGAGATCACCGGCGCCTGCTCGAACATGACGGTCTGCAGCTCCTGCGCGATCTCCAGCTGTCGGGCCTCGTCCAGGGTGACGCGGAGCTCGGCCAGCAGCGCATCGGTGTCCGGGTCGGAGTAGCGCTGGAAGTTCGCCGTGGTGGTGGTGCCGACGGGCTGCAGGAACTCGCTGGAGAGCAGCCGGCTGAAGTCCTCGTAGATCGAGCCGGTGCCACCGAAGGAGCCCATCGAGAGCTGGAAGTTCCCGTTCTGGAGTTCCTGCTGGTACGCGGCCGGCTGCGGCTGGTTGAGGGTGACCTCGATGCCGACCGCGGCGAGCTGGGTCTGCACCTCGGTGGCGCCGCGCAGCCAGTCCGTCCAGCCGTTCGGAGTGGTCAGGGTCAGCGCGAGCGGCGTGCCGGCGGAGTCGACGAGCTGGTCGCCGGACATCGTGTACCCGGCGGCCTCGAAGTGTGTCAGGGCGGCGTCGACGTCCTGGGCGACGGCGCCGCCGTCGGGCAGGTCCGGGTTCAGGAAGGCCTCCTGGTTCGGCAGCAGCAGGCCGGACATCCCGGCCGCGTCCACGTAGCCCTCCTCGGCGACGTCGGCGATCCGGTCCCGGTCCAGTGCGGCCGAGAGGCCGAGCCGGAACTCCGGGTTGTCGAACGGCGCCATGGTCAGGTTCGGGAACAGGGCGATGGTGCCGCCCGGCGGGAACCAGAACGTATTGCCCTCGGCCGCGGCTACCCAGGTGTTCTCGACGTCGGACATGAACGCGTAGGCCCAGTCGTATCCGTTGTTGACGACGTCCAGCTGGGTGTTCGAGGCGGGCAGGATCAGTTCCTGAGCGGCCACGTTCTCGACCTGCCAGTACTCCTCGTTGCGCTCGAGGGTGTACTCGTTCGGGGTGAACTCGCCGAGCGCGTAGGGTCCGGTGCCGACCGGATCCTCGTTCGTGTACGTGGTGGGATCCTCGACGTCGGCCCACAGGTGCTCCGGGACGATGATCGTCTTCTGGATGATCGCCGCGGCGGGCACGTTGTCACCGGTGAGGTGGATGACCACGTCCTGGCCGTCCACCTCGATGGACTCGATCAGGGCCCAGACGCCGTTCGTGTCCAGGGCGGGGAACTCCTTGAGCAGGTCGAAGGTGAAGACCACGTCGTCGGGGGTGAACGCCTCGCCGTCGGACCAGGTGACGTCCTCACGAATGGTGAAGATCACCGTGGCCGGGTCCGGCTGTTCCTTCTCGCTGGCCAGGAACGGCGTCTCGGTGCCGTCGAGGGTGTTCGTGACGAACAGCGGCTCGTAGATCAGCGTGGTGGTGGTCCGCTTGCCCGGCGAGTACGGGTTGAAGTTGCGGTCGAACGTGGGTGAGCCGTTGTCCGCGGCGAGCAGCATCGACGTGCCGTCCGCCCCGCCGCCGTCGTTGTTGTCGTCCTCGGTCGGCACGTCCACGGTGCAGGCACTCGTGGCGAGCAGCGCTGCCACCCCGAGGGCCGATCCGAACAGTGGCCAGCGGGACCTGCGTCGGCGTTGCATGGTGGTCTCCTTCGTGTCTTCATCGTCACGTGGCGGGCGGGCACCCAGCCGCCGGGTTCGACTGTATGCGCATACATTTCGGTCCGCAACCCGAAGCGGCCGCACGCCCCGCCCGACCCGGCCGTGGCCCCTGGCTCCGGCCAGTACCCCTCCGGCCCGGTCTGCACTCGACGAACGCGCACTTGCCACGTTCCAACTCCGAGCCGACCCGGGGTAGGTGCACGTTCGAGAGGCCGGGCCGGAGTAGCCGATGGTCAGGCGATGGGTCAGGCGACGTCGCCCGCGTGGGGGCCGCAGCTGTCCCGGAGCAGAACCTCGACGGGCAGGACCCGGGTGGTCGGCTCCGTCATCGGCTCGTTCAGTCGGTGCAGGACCTGCGCCACCGCGAGCCGTCCGAGCTCGACCATCGGCTGCCGAACGGTGGTCAGCCGCGGGGTGGCGACGTTGCTCGCCTCGATCCCGTCGAACCCGGTGACGGCCAGGTCCTGGGGCACCCGCACGCCGGCTGCCGTGAGCTCGTCGAGGACGCCGAGCGCGCTCTGGTCGTTCGCGCAGACGAGTCCGTCGAGGTCGTCGAGCAGTCCCTCGGCGAGCAGCCGCCGGCCGGTCTCGCGGCCGCCGGCACGGGTGAAGTCGCACCGTGCGATCGGGCGTTCCGGGACACCGAGCCCCGCGAGCAGCATTGCCTCGGTGAAGCCCTCGAACCGGGTCTGGGCGTCGGGTGAGTCCTCGGGCCCGCCGACGAACTCCAGCCGCGTGAGCCGGTGATCGTCGATCAGATGGTCGGTGAGCGCGACCATGCCGCCGTGGTTGTTCGCGGTGACGTGGTCGTAGACGTCACCCTCGCGTGGCCCGGCGACCACGACCACCGGGAGCCGGCGGGCGATGTGCGCGAGTTGGTCGGCATCGATCGCTCGGGCGAGGGTGACGAGACCGTCAACCCGTCCGGCCAGTCCTTCCACGACGTTGTGCGCGGCGGCACCCCGCGGGACCGCGATCATCACCGCGAACCCGTGCCGCCACGCTTCGATCTCGGTGCCGCGGACCACCTCAGCGATGTACAGGTCACTGCCGGTGTCCACGTGGGCATCGGCGTCCACCCGCACCTGGACCGGCGGTCCGCCCTCGAGCCGGCGGGCGTCGATCTGGGCGACGTCGTCGAAGCTGGGGAAGCACACGCCGATGGTGCCGGTGCGCCGGGCGGCCAGGCCGCGGGCGCTGCCCGAGGGCACGTAGCCGAGCTCCCGGACCACCTCCCGGACGCGTTCGCGGGTGGTCTCCCGGACGGCGGCGGGGTTGCGGAAGTAGCGCGAGACGGTCGCGATGGACACGCCCGCCATCTCGGCGACGTCGTAGACCGTCGGGGTCTTCTCCACCATCGGGCACCATCACCCCCCTCAGCCAGGACACGGGCACCGCGGCCATTTGACGATAGCGCGGTGCCCGGTGCCCGACGTGCCCTACGGGCAGGGTCAGGAGCGATCAGCCAGCTTGGAGGTGTTCTGGGCGGTCTTGATCGTCGCGACCGCGAACTCCAGGCCCACCCGCACCAGCAGCAGGGTGATGAACCCGGGGATCCAGCCGAACAGCAACGTGAGCACGCCGAGGACCGCTCCGGCGCCGCCGTCGTCGTCGTAGAAGCCGCCGTACGGGTCGAAGTTGAAGGCGGACACCACGGCACCCAGCCAGCCGAGCGCGACGAAGATGATCGCGAGGATGAACAGGACCTTCGCGAAGCGGAGGGTGATGTAGTGGGAGAAGCTCAGGTCGAACAGCGAGGCGAAGAATCCTGGATCACGCTGCTGCGGTGCGCCCCACTGGGCCGCGGCTTGGGTCTGGCCGTACGCCTGTCCCTGGCCGTACCCCTGGCCCTGACCGTAGGCACCCGCTTGGCCGCCGGGCGCCGCGGGTGGCGTCGGCGGGAACTGCTGGCCGGCCTGACCTGACGGTGCGGGCTGTCCGTACGGCGGCTGCTGGCCGTAGCGCTGCTCCTGGCCGCCTCCGGCCGGCGCCTGCGGCGGCTGTTGGCCGTACGGCTGCTCCTGGCCTCCTGCGGCCGAGCCCTGCGGCGATTGCTGGCCACCCGGCCCGGACCGGGCTTCCGGCTCCTGGTCGGGCTGTTCATATCCACTCGGCGGTTGCTGCGTCATCTGAGTCCCCATCTGATCGACTGACCGCGGATCGGTTGCGTCGGGGACTCACGCTAGCCAACCGCCGGTGAGTCCGCCGCTCGAGCCGGGCGATCCCGGACTCAGCGGCGGGGCGGCTGCCAGACCACGAGTGCGCCCGCGGACGAGCGCACGCGGCGCAGCCGGGTGCCCAGCGGCACCGCGACCACGTCGCCACCGGGGCTGGCGTGGAACACGCGGCGGCCGCCGCCGAGGAGCTGGTTGAGGCGGTCGACCTCGGCCTCGAGCCGCTCGTTCTCCGCAGCGAGCTCGAGGATCCGCTTGATGCCGGCGAGGTTGATGCCCTCCTCCTGGGAGAGGCGCTGCACCTCACGCAGCACGTCGACGTCGCGCTGGGAGTACCGGCGGCCCCGCCCGCTCGTGCGGCGCGGGACCACCAGCCCCAGTCGGTCGTACTGACGCAACGTCTGCGGGTGCATCCCGGCGGCCTCGGCCGCGATCGAGATCGCCAGTACCGGTGCGTCATACGTCGCGGCCATGACCTATCAACTCCTGGCTGCTGCGGCGAGCCCGGCCCTCGGGTCGGTACCGTCGCTGGCCGCCTCGAACTGTTCGAGGGCGGCCCGGGCGTCCTTGTTGAGGTTGCGCGGGACGGCGACCTCGAGGGTGACGATCAGGTCACCGGTGCCATTCTTCGTGGCCACACCCTTGCCCTTGGCGCGCAGCCGCGCGCCGGACTGGGTGCCCGCCGGGACCTTCAGCTTCACGGAGGACCCGTCAAGTGTGGGCACCGAGATGGTGGCTCCGTTGACGGCCTCCGGGAACGTGATCGGCACCGTGATGGTCAGGTTGCGCCCGTTGATGCCGAACACCGGGTGCGGCTCGACGCGCACGGTCACCACCAGGTCACCGGGGCTGCCGCCGTTGATGGAGGCCTGCCCCTTGCCGGCCAGACGGATCTTCTGGCCGTCGGTGACACCCGCGGGGATCCGCACGTTCATCGACTTGCCACCGTCGATGGTCAGGGACACCGTGGCGCCCTGCACCGCCGTTCGGAACGGCAGCGTGGCGGACGTGGTGATGTCCCCACCCTTCTGCGGGGCTCGGAAACCGGCGCCCGCACCGCCCGGCATGCCGCCGCCGAACAGGCCACCGAGGATGTCCTCGAAGCCGCCGCCGGGCATGCCGCCACCGTCGGTCGAGTACCTCACCCGGGTGCCGCCACCAGGAGCGCCCTGGTTGAACATGCCCCCGAAGAGATCCTCGAAGCCGCCGGTGTTCGCGCCCCCGGTGCCGGAGGCGAACCGCGGTCCGCCTCCGGCCATGGCCCGCAGCGCGTCGTACTGCTTGCGCTGCTCGGCGTCGGAGAGCACACCGTAGGCCTCGCCGATCTCCTTGAACTTCGCTTCGGCCTTGGCGTCACCGGGGTTCTGGTCCGGGTGCCAGGTGCGGGCGAGCTTGCGGTAGGCCTTCTTGACCTCGGCGGCGTCGGCATCCTTGGACACGCCGAGCATCTTGTAGAAGTCCTTCTCGAGCCAGTCCTGTCCGGTCATGCCTCACCTCCTCGATCGTGTGCTGTCATTCTGGGCCGGTGACCCCTACCCGCGCGGGGCGGATGACCACGTCACCGGCACGGTAGCCCGGCTGGAGCACGGTGGTGATGGTGTCCACCGTGACGTCCGGGCTCTGGTTGTGCATGAGGGCCTCGTGCACGTTGGGGTCGAACTCCTCCCCCTCCGCGCCGAACCGCTCCACCCCGAACCGGGTGGTCAGCGTGGTCTCGAGTTTGTCCGCGATGGACGCGAACGGACCCTCGAGCGCCTGGTGCTGACGGGCCGCGGCGATGTCGTCGAGCACCGGGATCAGTGCCTCGACGACGGAGTGCGCCCCGCGGGTCTTCTCGGCCTCGGCCTCGGCGCGAGACCGCTTGACGAAGTTGTTGAACCGCTGGTCCAGGTTGTACAGGTCCGCCTTGCCGCGGGCCACCTGGTCGGCGAGGTCCAACGCCTCGGCCTTCGCCTTGGCGAGTTCGTCATCGACCGACGGCGCAGCGTCGCCCTCGGCGACCGGCTCGACGGGCGAGGCGTCCGCCCGGGAGGCACCGCCGTCGGGCTCGACGGCGGCGCCTCCCTCGCTACGGACCTCGCCCGTGTTCGGGTCGAGTCGCCGCTTGTCGCGGATGACCGGTTCGGACTCGTTCTCGGGCGTCACTTGTTCTCTTCCTCATCCACGATCTCGGCGTCGACGATGTCGTCCTCGTCGGCGGCCGGGGCCGTCTCCTCGGCAGCCGGCGCACCCTCGCCCGAGGCGGGGGCGGCATCGGGCTGGGCGTAGAGCGCCTCGCCGATCTTCTGGCTCACGGCAGCGAGCTCGGTCTGGGCCGTCTTCACGGCCTCGATGTCCTCACCCGCGAGCGCGGTCTTGAGCTTGTCGACGGCGGCGCGCACCTCGGTGGCGACGTCCTCAGGCAGCTTGTCGGCGTTGTCGGTGAGGAGCTTCTCGGTCGAGTAGGCGAGCTGTTCCGCGGTGTTGCGGGTCTCGGCCTCCTCGCGCCGGGCGGCGTCCTCGGCCGCGTGCGCCTCGGCCTCCTTGATCATGCGGTCGATCTCATCCTTGGGGAGGGCGGACCCACCGGTGATCGTCATCGACTGTTCAGCGTTCGTGCCGCGGTCCTTGGCGGACACGTGCACGATGCCGTTCGCGTCGATGTCGAAGGTGACCTCGATCTGCGGGACGCCGCGGGGGGCCGGAGCGATCCCGGTCAGCTCGAAGGTGCCCAGCGGCTTGTTGTCCTTGACGAAGTCACGCTCGCCCTGGAACACCTGGATGAGCACGCTCGGCTGATTGTCCTCGGCTGTGGAGAACACCGCGGAGCCCTTGGTCGGGATCGCCGTGTTGCGCTCGATCATGTTCGTCATCACGCCGCCCTTGGTCTCGATGCCGAGGGACAGCGGGGTGACGTCGATGAGCAGCACGTCCGTGCGCTCGCC
This sequence comes from Occultella gossypii, assembly GCF_019947135.1. Lineage (GTDB taxonomy): Bacteria > Actinomycetota > Actinomycetes > Actinomycetales > Beutenbergiaceae > Occultella > Occultella gossypii. The sequence continues at coordinate 230,295 of NZ_JAGSHT010000018.1, forward strand.
CTGGAGCACGCCGGCCTGCAGCGCGGCGCCGACGGCGACGACCTCGTCCGGGTTGACGCCCTTGTTGGGCTCCTTGCCACCGGTCAGCTCCTTGACCACCTCGGTCACGGCGGGCATCCGGGTGGAACCACCGACGAGCACCACGTGGTCGATCTCGGACAGGCTGATGCCGGCGTCCTTGATGACGTTGTGGAACGGCTCCTTGGTGCGGTCGAGCAGGTCCGAGGTCATCTGCTGGAACTGGGCCCGGGTGAGCTTCTCGTCCAGGTGGATCGGACCGTTCTCGGACATCGACAGGTACTGCAGGGAGATGTTCGTGCTGGTGGCCGAGGAGAGTTCCTTCTTGGCCTGCTCGGAGGCCTCACGCAGGCGCTGGACGGCGATCTTGTCCTTGGCCAGGTCCACGCCGGAGCTGTTCTTGACCTGCGTCACCAGCCAGTCGACGATCCGCTGGTCCCAGTCGTCACCACCGAGACGGTTGTCGCCGTTGGTGGCGCGGACCTGGATGGTGGAGAAGTCGTCGTCGTCCTTGCCCACCTCGAGCAGGGACACGTCGAACGTGCCACCACCGAGGTCGAAGACCAGGATGAGCTCGTCCTCCTTGCCCTTCTCCAGGCCGTAGGCGAGCGCGGCCGCGGTGGGCTCGTTGATGATGCGCTGCACGTTCAGGCCGGCGATCTGCCCGGCGTCCTTGGTGGCCTGGCGCTCGGCGTCGTTGAAGTACGCGGGCACCGTGATCACGGCGTCGGTGACGGGCTCGCCGAGGTAGGCCTCGGCGTCCTTCTTGAGCTTGCCGAGCACCCGCGCGGAGATCTCCTGCGCGGTGTACTTCTTGTCGTCGATGGAGACGGACCAGTCCGTGCCCATGTGCCGCTTCACCGAGGCGACCGTGCGGTCCACGTTGGTGACGGCCTGGCGCTTGGCCACCTCGCCGACGAGTACCTCGCCGGTCTTGCTGAACGCCACGACGGAGGGCGTGGTGCGCGCACCCTCGGCGTTGGCGATGACGGTGGGCTCGCCACCCTCCAGAACGGCGACCACGGAGTTGGTGGTGCCCAGGTCGATACCGACCGATCGTGCCATGTTCGTGTGCTCCTTCCGGGCCGCCCCCCGTGGGTACGACCACATCTGCTTGAGTCTTCCGCACTCAAGTTTCCTCGCCGGCCCGAGGTTGTCAAACCAGAGTGGCAAGACTTGAGTCTGTATGGCTCAACTATGTCCGCTGGCAGAGTATTCCCGGCCGGGACATGGACACTTCGCCCGACCCGCTACCCAACCCTCCGGGACAACGGCTAGCGGGACACCGCCGGCCGAGGGTACGGTCGGAGTGCGCTCAGGGCGCCTCCGGTCCGCGGGCAGGGCACAGCCCACCTGATCTGCAAGACCTGAGCAGCACCTAGCCTCTTTCGCCCCGACGGCGCGGACATCGGGATCGACGCGAAGGAGGGCGTGATGCCCGAAGTCCGATGGAATCTGCCCGACGATCCGAGCCTGGAGTGGCTCAAGTCCCGGGCCAAGCAGTTGCGCCGCGCGTTCGGCAATCCAGACGCCGACGAACACGCTCTGGCCGTTGAGCTCGTCGACGCCTTCGATCCGGGCCCGCCGACCGAGGCCATCCAGCTCTCGCGGGCTCAACGCGTGCTCGCTCGTGCGTTCGGCTTCCCGGGATGGTCACGGCTGCGTGAGCACCTCGAGACGCTGACCACGTTCGGGCGACCGATGGCAGCAACCTCCGAGGACGACAGCCCCGAGGACCGGCTGCTGCGCCTCGGCACACTGAACTACAGCCAATGGTCCGACGGCTCCGATGCCCGAGCGTTGTTGGCCGAGGATCCAACCCTGGCCGTGGCTTCCGTGTACACGATGGCCGCGTGCGGGAGCGCTGACGAACTCGCAGACCTGTTGCGCGATGACCCAGCACAGGTCGACCGCCAGGGCGGGCCACACCGCTGGGAGCCGCTGCTGTACGCGTGCTACTCACGGCTCGGGACCGGCGATGCCGTGCGGACGGTGCAGGTGCTGCTCGACGCCGGCGCCGAGCCCAACGCCGGGTTCCTGTGGCGCCGGTTCCCGTCGCCGTTCACGGCGCTCACCGGCGTGCTCGGAGGCGGTGAGCGCGGCGAGCCGCCACACCAGGCAGCCGTCGCACTGGCGAAGACACTGCTCGATGCGGGTGCCGACCCCAACGACAACCAGGCGTTCTACAACAGGATGTTCACCCGCGACGACTCCCATCTGCCACCTCTGCTGTCCCACGGCGCCGGACACCCTCATCCAAGCGTGTGGCGCGACCGTCTCGGCGCGGCCTACCCGACGCCCGAGCAGATGGTCGGTGAGCACCTGCGCAGGGCAGCTGAGCGCGGCTACACCGAACGGGTCCGTCTGCTGCTGAAGCACGGCGTCGACCCCAACACCGTCGGCTACCACCCGAGCCTCGGAGACCAGACCGCCTACGAGATCGCGGTGCGCAACGGTCACCGCGAGGCGGCCGAGCTCCTTGCGGCGGCGGGCGGCCGCAGCGACCGACTCGACGACTACGACCTGGCCCTGGCCGCGGCGTTCGCCGGTGACACGCACAGGGTCAGACGGTTGCCAGATCTACCGGAGAGGCGGCCTGACGCCATGCGTCTGGCCGCCGCGCAGCACGGGATCGCCGCCCTGGCCCGATTGATCGACCTCGGGTACGACGTCAGCGCACGCGGCCAGTGGGGCGCCACGGCACTGCACGAGGCCGCTCTCCGCGGCGATTCAGTGGCATGTCGGTGGCTCGTCGACCATGGCGCTGACCGGACCGCCGAGGACGAACGTTTCTCCGGCACCCCATCGGACTGGGCCGCGCACGCCGGGCATGCGGAACTAGCGGAGGAGCTCCGCGTTTCGTGAACATCGCGCGACGCCGAGCCGGTCGAGGCAACGAGGTCGGTGGCACTCTCGACGGCGCAGGCCTTATGAGCACCGTGTGGATCTCGATCACAGTTGACCTACGACACCGAGGCATATACCTTAGCAACTAAGGAACCTACTAAGGGGTATTCGATGAGCGGGCGGGACGAGTTGACGGAGCGGATCCTGGGTACATTGGCGCGCCGCCACAGCACCGCAACCGTGCTGTTCCATCACGCGGTGGCCGAGCGGCTCGGGCTCGGACCCACGGACCACAAGTGCCTCGACCTGGTCGTCGAGCACCAGACGGTCACCGGCAGCGAGCTGGCCGCGATGACCGGGCTGACGTCCGGTGCGGTCACCGGCGTGGTGAACCGGCTCGAGCAGGCCGGCTACATCCGGCGCGAGCCGGACCCAGAGGATGGGCGTCGGCAGTTGCTCAGGCCGGTGCCGGAGCGGTTCGGTGAGGCGGAGCGGCTCTTCAAGGGCATCGCGGTCTCCGCGGCCGGCCTGCTCGACGGTTTCGACGACCAGCAGTTGGAAGCCATCGCAACGTTCCTGACCAGATCCACCGAGTTCGCCCGCGAACGTGCGGCCGTGCTGCGCGCCGAGGTGCTCGGCCGTGGCGGCCGCACCAGGAAGACCCAAGGAGAGCCATGACCACCGACGACATCCAGATCCAGAACCTGTTCGACGGCATGCTCGCGGCGTGGACCAGGGGCGATGCACCCGGGTACGGCGCGTGCTTCACCGAAGACTCCGACTACGTCTCGTACGACGGGACACGTGCCGAAGGTAGGCAGCCCATGGTCGACGCGCACCACAAGCTGTTCCGTGGCGTGCTGGCCGGGTCCGCGCTGGTCGGGGAGATCGAGTCGATCCGCTATGTGGGTAACGAAGTGGCGGTGGTGCATGCCACAGGGTCGGTCCTGATGCCGTGGCGCAGTTCGCTACCCAAGCGGCGCCTGTCTCGACAGACTCTGGTCGCGGTGCACGGGGACAACGGCTGGCGGATCGCGGCGTTGCACAATGGCAGGGTCCGGCCGATCACCGTCCCTCAGCCCGACTCCTTCCCGTCGAAGGCATCGCGCACGATGTCCCGGATCGCGCGAGCCGTCGGCATCGGTCGGGCCACGGCCTCTGGCTGACCCAGGTCGGGCGCGTCGCCCTTCGCGCGGGAAGTCCTGGGCCCTCTCTGGCCCCGGCTTCTCATGCTTGCTCGGAGAGGCCGAGACAGCGCCGCTCCAACCCGTCTGCCGAGAGCTCCCGCCCGCCGCAGCAACGCAATGCCGACCCGCTCTCAAGGCTCCACCTGGCCACGGTCTCGTTCGTGACCACGAGCAACCTTGGCGGCGCCCTGTTGCGACGATTCGGAAGAGTTCATGAGTTCCGTCGGTTCCGACCCTGGCCCCGACTCTGGGATTCGGCACCGGCCGTTCGCAGGTGGCAGTCGAGCGGCCGCCTCGCGGCCGAATCCCATCCCCCGGTGAGCCCGGTCCACCTCGTACCCGATCTCGGGTTCATCGCCGCAGCACTCACCCAACGTGATGCCACAGGCGCCGAGGAACATCTCGAAGTGAGTGCTAGGAGGGTGCGTCAGCTCGGGAGCCTTATCTACTCGCCAATCGCGAAGGTCGCGCCTAGTGGCGCGGATTTGAAGTTGTTGGACGGTTGGCCTTCTTGAGGATCTCGTCTGCGGTCTTGGTCCACACGAATGGGTGGGCGCGTTTGTTCCAGCCCTCGATGTAGGCGCGGAGCTTGCCGTTG
>NZ_JAGSHT010000019.1 GCF_019947135.1 Occultella gossypii
CCGCAGCCAGGACTCCAACTTCTCCCGGTCACCATCACGCAACTCCAAGGCCGGGGCAGGACGATTCGCCATGCCCCCATCATTTCAAGAACCAAAGCGTTCAAGAACTAACGACACGCGGCACTAGCCCACTCACTGCTCCGAGGCGAAGGACGCTCCGACGATCCCACTGTTTCGTGTCCATCTGCTTCTCCCGATCGAGGTCGCCGTCCGGTGGCCGGCCGTCCCCGACGCTACCGATGACGGGAGGCGCCTTCGGCGCGCGCTCTGATGAGCGGGCGCGCGACAGGCTCCGGATCGGTCGTGGCGCGACCGCGGTCTCGTCGCCTCGGCTGATGAGTCCGGACGGCCACGGGCGTCAAGGTCGGCGTGGGTCCCGGCATCCGCGGCTGCTGGGACTCTCACCAGCGCGCCGACGGCGTAGTGCTGGGCAGGACCCTGCAGAGGCACCGGCGCCCCCGCGGGTGCCCGCACACGCCGCAGGCGCCTATTGGTAGCTCACGAAGTCCGGCGTCGGGGTCACCGCGTAGGTCTCGGCCGGGGTCAGCATCGGGTGATCCTCGTCGATGAAGTTCTTCCAGCCCCAGTAGACCCCTGCCGGGGCGTTCACGTGGAGTGCGGCCCAGGTTCCGGCCTTCGCGGCCTGGGTGCCCTGTCCGTCGGCGTGGATGAGCAGGGACACCTCGGAGCGGGTCGTGTCGAGGTTCTCGCGGCCCTCGATCATCGAGAGGCTGAACTGGTGCAGCACGATCAACTTCTGCGGCAGCCGGTTCGTCTGGACGAAGTCGGCGAGGTAGTTCACCACCGAGTTGACCTCGTCGATTCCGACGCGCCCGATCTGGCGCAGGTGCACCTGGTCGGCACCGAGGCGCCACTCCGGGTCGAGCGCGATGCCCACGTTCGGGTACTGCAACAGCGACTCGTACTGCTGGATCTGGTCGAGGAAGCTGGTCCGGCCGGGCTGGAAGTCCAGCACCACGTACTGGCCGGCGGCCTGGGCGGCCTCGATCAACGGCACGAAGCCGTCGGCGGCCCACTCGTTCGAGTAGTTCCCGTCATCCCCGGCACTACCGGACGCGACGGTGACGATGATCTCGAGCGCCGGCACCACGGTGTCTGTGGTGAGCGGTTGGTACGTGGCCGCGACATCGGCGGCCCGTTGAACGGTCGCGGGTGTGTCCTGCTCACCGAGCAGACCGAGAGATGCGGTGTGCGGACTCCCGTACAGGGCGACGTACCGCTTGCCGGAGAACACGAGCTGCCCACCACCGGGCAACTCCGTCCCGGTCGCTGCGGTCTCGCTCTGCCAGGTGAACTGGGTCAGGTCACCGTAGGTGGTTCCGATGCCCACGACGGACGTCGCCGAGGCGAGCGCAGCCATCGCCTCCGCCGAGGCCCGCGGGTCGCCCGGGATCGCAAGCACCGTGCCGCCGGCGGCGCGCACCGTGCCCACCGCGGCCGCCTGGACCGGGTCACCGTCCGCGAGCGCGACGACGCCCTCGAGCCGCTCGGTGGGCTCGAACTCCGGCATCTCGCCGACCGCATCCGGCGCCTGATCCGGGTCGACGGCGTCGCTCGGGTCGGGATCGGCCGGGTCGCCGGAGTCGGTGGGTTCAGCGGGCTCGGTCGAGTCGGCTCCGTCGGTCGAGCCGGCGTCGCCCGCATCGGCCGCGTCGCCCGCATCGGCCGCCGAGCTCGCGTCGCTCGCGACCTCCTCACCAGCTTCCGATTCGCTGGGCTCCGCCGCACCGTCAGCAGGGTCGGTCGCAGCCGGATCCGTGGTCGCGGGAGCCTCGGTCGGATCGTCCGCAGCGACCTCCGGAAACACCTGGTCGGTCGCGAGCGCCGCCAGTGCGGCGACCTCGCCACCTGCAGCCGGCACCTCCGCCTCGGTGAGATCGAGGCCGAGCAGCTCGCCGAGGTCGCCCACGTCGCCCGGTGCGGGCTGGATGTTCAGTCCGGTGATGTCGATCGACTCGAGGACGACCCCGCCGACGGTCACCACGGTGCCGACCCCCAGGCGGATCCATTCCTGCTCCACGCCGAGGTCATCCACGCCGGTGAGCAGCACGGGCGCACCGAGCGCCGCGGCGATGGAAGCCGCCCGGGCGCTGGCGTGCACATCGGCCGCCGGCGCGACCACGACGACCTGGGCGGACTCGAAGAACGTCTGGCTCGCCATCATGGCCAGCTCACTCGCGTCGCTGGACGCGAACAGCGTCGTCGGTTCGGCCGGAGCCTGCGTGACAGCGGCGGGCCGCGGTCCCTGAGACGTCGTCGGATCGGACGGATCGGGATCGAGGTTCACGTTCCCGTCGCAGCCGGCCACGACCAGAAGCGCAGCCGCCACAACGGCGAACAACGCGCGCGAACGATGACGCAAGGGATCTCCCCACCCAGATCTCGACCCACTGACAGCCCCGGAACGCGGGGCAGCACCACTGTACGCAATGGATCTGAGCGTCCGGCGGGACCTCCTACCCGGCTACCTGCCCGGACCCGCCGGATCCGCCCATCCGCCGGACCTGCCCGGCCCCCAGTCGCAACCCGGCGTCGATCCGATCGCCGCCGAGCACCAAGGTTTCCACGACGAGCTCTCCGCCCAGACAACGCAACTCGTACCCGCCGTCGTACTCACGTAGCTCACCCCAGCCCCCGTCGGTCAGCACCGGCCAGCCACCACCGACCGGCGGCACGTCCAACGCGAGCGTGCCGCTGGTCGCGTCCCAGCGGTGCCCGGTGACGGCGTCCAGCACGCTCCAACCGGAGAGCGCGCGCACGTAGTGGTCACCGCACTCCACCTGGTTGTACGGGTTCCGGCGGCGCCCGTCGTATCGGCCGCGCAGCCCACGCAGCACGGCGTCCGCCTCAGTGGTGAGGCCCTCCATGATCAAGTGGGCCGCGAGCTGCCCCTCGGAGCCCGTCCACACCTCGTCGCAGTACCGGGTCGGCACTTCGGGCCGCCCACCGCTGGGCCAGGTGCACATCAGGAGCCCGGTCTCGTCGCCGTCGGCGAACACGCGGTACCCGTTGACGAAGTCGGTGAAGCCGGTGCGCAGGTTGTGGCGCACCACCGACCGCAGCGCCGTGCGCACGTGCTCGGCCGGCAGGATGTGCCCGAGGCCCAGCAGGTGAGCCCACCACTGCCCGATCAGCTGGTCGCTGAGGCACCCGGACTCCCACTGGAACTCCCGCGGGTCGCCGTCCTCGAGCACCTGCACGTAGTACTCGCCGGTGAACAGGGCCTCGTCGTAGGCGGCGCTGCCCCGCTCGAACCACCCACGCCACCGCCGCGCCACGTCCTCGCGGCCGACGAGCCGCGCCAACTCCTCCCCCGCCCGCAGCGCCGCGAGCCACAGCGTTCCCATGAACGGGTTGAGCCCGGCCAGGTCGATATCATGGGTGGACGGCTGGATCCCGTGCAGCATCCCGGTCCCGCCGGCGTCCCACTTCGCCGCCACGTACTCGACCAGCCGCTCCACATTCGGCCAGTACCGCTCCAGCCACTCCTGCCCCGCGCCGCCGCGCACCTCCCGGTACGTCTTCAGCACCGTGCCGAGCATCCCGTCCAACGCCGGCTCCTCCGGCCCGCCGATCACCCGGTCCCACAGCTGCGGCAGATACGTCGGCGAGATCACACGGTGCGGGATGAAACCCTCCGGTGCCTGCATCACGTCGAACTCGCACTCGCGCATGTCCCTCTCGATCTGCGGGAACAGCCGCGCGATCCCCTGGGCGTAGTTGTACACGTGGGTGCAGTTCAGCGGGCAGGAGCCGCCGACCGCGCCGCCCCACATCGTGGTCGAGGCGCCCTGCACCCCCTCGAACCCGAAGAAATGCCCGTCCGCCGTCCGGAAGAACGTCGGACTGCGCACGATCGCGGCCTGCGCCGCGAGATGCTCGACGGCGTCGCTCGCCAGTGCCGTCCCGCGCAGCATCGTGGTCCACGCCCGGGAGTCGGCCTCCAGCTCCGCCCAGTCGCTGCGGACCCGCGTGGCGACCGCCTCCGCGTCGGGGTGCACGGTCGTGTAGTGGTTGCCGAGCCAGAACCGGGTCGGCCCCCACTCGGGTCGGATCCCGCCGAACTGGACGAAGTTCATGTACCGGTTCGGGAAGTGCCAGGTCAGCGCGAACCGCACGGTGACGCTCTCGCCCGGTTCGACGGAGAACTGGGCGGCCAGGCCACCGTTCCAGGTGCTGCCCTCGGGGCTGGCACCGGAGGCGGCCCAGCTGCCGCTCGGCTGCGGGTCCGCGATCGTCGGCGGCAGGTGCGCCCAGTCCTGCGCCCCGAACGGGTGCCGCGCCCGCAGGAAGTCCAGGAACTGCCGCGGGTGGGTCCACTGGGGCAGCGCCGAGGTGTACGGGGCGTCCGCGGTGAGCACCATCTGCCCGGCGCCCGGGTCCTCGGGAGCAAGCGTGTGGTTCTCCAAGATCAGGTCGGTCCATCCGTCCCGGCGCCGGATCCGGTTGGTGTTGCCCCCGTACCCGGGCGCCCGGACGCCGTCGGGCGCCAGCGTCCCGTCGGAGCCGACGGCGTTCTGCACCGCCCCGCCCAGCCACCCGTGCACCGGCGTGACGTCGGTGTTCGTGATCGTGAAGGTGAACATCGCCGTCGGCAGGCTGCTGCGCTCGAGGTCCAGCGGCACCATCGGGGTGAACGCCTCGAGGCTGATCCGGACCGGGAGCTCCTCGTCGTGGTAGTCGACCCGACCGAACGGGTAGGTGCCGGTGAAGGTCGTGCCCTGGACGCCGTCGACCTCGGCGAGCAGGTCCCGCTGCCACTGCGGCACCTCGTCGTCGCTGACCATCGGGGTCCGCGTGGTGGCCGGGTCCGCCGGCGGCGCCTGGAGCACGCGCACCGCGTTGAACGGCGGCTCCCACTGTGCGATCCGGACGGCGAAGAAGGAGTACGGCAGGTCGCCACGGTGGTTGCCGATGTTGTGCAGCTGCCACTGCCGCAGGCCGCCGTCGGCGCCGATCGCGAGGTTCCCGGTGCCGATGCCGCCGAGCGGCATCGCCACGTGCCGGCCCTGCGTGTGGTCGATGGAGCGGGCGACGGCGGAGGTCGCCTCCGTGGTCGGGCGGGAGTCAGTCATCGGTGCCGTTCGTCGTGGGGTCACTTGATCCCGGAGATCCGGATGCCGCTGATGATGTAGCGCTGGAAGATCAGGAACAGCACGATCACCGGCGTCGCGGCCAGGGTGGACCCGGCCAGCAGCAGCCCGTACTCGACGCGTCGCTCCGACCGGAACGTGGCCAGGTACTGCTGGATCTGGGTCAGCGCGGAGTCCGGTTCGGTGATCGTCATGATCGGCCACACGTACGCGTTCCAGAATGCCAGGAACGAGGTGATCCCGACCACCACGAACACCGGCTTGGACATCGGCAGGAAGATCGCCGTGAAGATCCGCCACCGGTCCGCGCCGTCGATGAGGGCCGCCTCCTCGATCGACGTCGGGATGCCCAGGTAGAACTGCCGGATGAAGAAGATGTGCACCGCCGCGGCCGCGCCCGGGACCACCAGGACCGCGAGCGTGTTCAGCAGCCCCATCCGGGTCACCACGATGTAGGAGGTGAGCAGGATCGCCATGCCCGGGATGAACATGGTCATCAGGACGACCACCCAGATGGTCCGTTTGAACGCGAACTCCAGCCGCGCGAACGCGTACGCGGCCATCGAGTTCACGGCAAGGCTCAGCGCCGCGAACAGCAGCGCCCCGCCGAAGGACACCCCGACCGCCCGCAGGAACTGCGGGTCGGACGCGATGTCGACGTAGTTCTGCGGTTGCCAGACGTCCGGGAAGAACTGGAACGGGGAGCTGACCACCTCGTTGCGGGCCTTGAAGCCGGAGATCGCCATCCAGGCCAGCGGGAACAGCGCGGCGAGGAAGATGACAGCCGCGTACACGTACCGCAGCACGGCCCAGCCCCGGCCGCCGGCGCGAGCAGACCGCCGGCGCCGGTGCACGGCATCGCGTGCCCCGGCCGACAGGGCAGGGTCGGGTTCAGTGACGATGATCGGTGCGGACGCAGCCATCAGGCATCCACCGCCTTCTCGGAGTTGATCACCCTGAAGATCACCGCGGACAGGCCGCCCAGCACCAGGAACAGCAGCAGTGCCGCGGCGATCGAGTAGCCGACGGTGTCGTCGTTGGTGAAGCGTAGGAAGATGTGCAGGTTCGGCAGCAGGGTGGACTGCACCGGGCCGCCCGAGGTCATGATCAGCGGCAGCTCGTACTGCTGGATCGTGGCCACGAAGCAGGTGACGAGCAGGTACAGGCCGATGTTGCGCATCAGCGGGATCGTGATGAACACGGTCCGCTGCCACCAGTTCGCCCCATCCAGCTCGGCCGACTCGTAGTAGCTCTCCGGGATGTCCAGGAGCCCGGCGAGCATGATCAGCGACGCGAGCCCGAGGCCGAGCCAGATCGCGGGCGCGGTCAGCGCGAGCAGGGCCGTGCTCGCACTGCCCAGCCACGGCTGGTTCTCGAACCCGACCAGACTGATGAGCCAGTTGAGCAGCCCCTGCCGGTACTCGTAGATGAGCACGAACACGATCGAGGCGATCACACCCGAGATCACCGTCGGGATGTAGATGCTCACCTTGAGCAGCGTCCCCATCCTCTGCCCCATCGTCTTGACGAGGTTCGCGAACACGAACGCGAGGATCAGGATCGCCGGGACCACGATCACCGAGAACCGCAGGCCCCGGCCGATCGACGCCCAGAACACGGGGTCGGCGAGCACCAGGCGGAAGTTGCGGAGCCCGACGAACACCGACTCCGTGTAGAAGCTCCAGTTGAAGAAACTCACGTACCACGCGTAGACGAGCGGCCACAGCACGAAGATCCCGAGCAGGACCAGTGCCGGGGCCAGCATCAGGAACGCGATCCGGTTGTCGCGGTGGGCCGGCTTGGGGCGGCGGCGCGCCCGGCCCTGTGCCGGTGGCGCCTGCGCCTGGATTGTCGTCATCTCATCACCTTCGAAGAGTCACGGGTCGGAGGAGTCCGAGGCCGGGTGGGTGGGCCGCACCGGCCCCACCCACCCTTCCTGCGTCAGCTCCCCGTACCGGCCAGTTGGGAGTTCGCGATCTCGGTGTTGATCTTGTCGTTCGCCGCGGCCAGGGCCTCGGACACCGGGGTGCCCTGCATGGCGGCCTCGATGGCCTCCCCCATCGCCAGGCTGACGTTCCAGGGGTAGCCCGGCTCCGGCTGCGCGAACGGCACGATCTCCTCCTGGATGACCGCGTTCCACGGGTTCACGCTGTCCACGTCCGGAAGCGCGCTGATCGCCTCGGCCACGGACACCCGCGGCGAGACCTTGGAGAACTGGGTGGCCTCGAAGAACGGGACCACGTTCTCGGTGTCACCGCCGAGCGCCCACTCGATGAAGGCGGCAGCCTCCTCGGCCACCTCGGTGTTGCCGTCGACGGCCCAGGTCCAGCCGCCGAGGGTCGCCGTGGTCTGGCCGCTCTGCCCGTCGAAGGAGGGCATCGGGGCGACCGCCACGTTCGGGACCAGGTCGGGGTAGTCGTTGAGCAGCTGGCTGGCCGCCCAGGAGCCGTTCGCCATCATGGCGTACTGCCCGTCACCGAACGTGGACGCGTCCGGGTAGCCCACGCCGTCCGCCGGCGGCAGCGCCCCGCTCGCGAACAGGTCCTGGAACGCCTGCAGCAGCGGTGCGTAGTCCTCGGTGGCCATACCCTCGGACCAGTCGTCACTGATCGGCAGGTGGCCGGCCACGTTCCACTGGTAGCCCCAGGTGGACCAGGACAGGTCCGGCGCGTTCTGGGCCAGCCGCATCCCGAACACCTCGTCGTTCGTGAGCAGTTCCGCGTCCGCGACCAGTTCGTCCCAGGTGGTCGGCGGCCCGTCGATCCCGGCCGCCTCGAACAGGTCGGTGCGGTACCAGAGGATCGCGGACGGCTCCACGAGCATCGGGTAGGCGTACTCCTCGCCGTCGACCGTGACCGAGCCGCGCACGTTCTCCTGCAGGTCGTCCCAGGCCTCGGCGCTGATCAGGTCCGAGAGCGGGGTGATCTGGCTGGTGAGCGCGGCGTTGCGGACCCCGCCGTAGTTCATGGTGCGGATGTCCGGGGCGTTCCCGGCGGCCTGCGCGGCCGTCATCCGCTGCTCCCAGGCATCGCCGGGCACCGCGGTGAGGGTCACGTGCACCTCGTCCTGGGACTCGTTGTAGGAGTCCACGACGGATTCGTACCACTCGTTCTCCTCGTCGGTGAACGACTGTTGCCAGAACGTCACCTCGGTGACCCCCTCGGGAACCTCCTCGCCACCAGCGGAACCGTCAGTCCCGCCGTCGGGCGTTCCGCTGCAGGCCGCAAGCACCAGAGCGGTGGCGGCCACGACACCGAGGCCGCCGGTCAATCTGCGTGTCGAACGCATCTCATCCTCCTTGATGATCGGCTCCCGTGGAGCCTCGGTTGGTTTCACGCGGGCGCTGGCACGAGCTCGGCGCTGTACCAGAACACGTTGTAGGGACCCCAGATCGAGAGCGTGAAGTAGATCGTGAGGCCGTCATCGCTGACGTAGCGGGGATTCAGGTACGGGCTGTACAGCCCCGGCGTCTCCGCCTGGGTGGTGAGTACGTGCGGCTCGCTCCACGGACCCCAGGGGGTGATGCCCTCGGCGAGCACCGCATCCCCGTCCGTGGAGTAGGTCATCAGCCACCGTTCCAGGGTGGGGCTGTAGACGACGGAGAGTTCACCGATGGTTCCGTCGAGGACGGTCTGCGCGTCCGCCATCGACTCCGACCAGACCGGCTTCCCGTCATCGTCGGTGCCGGCGAAGTACCGGTACGCGCCCAGGTCCTCGACGGCCTCGGTGCTGGCCGGGACCTTCATCAGCTGTACCCCGCCGAACCGACCGGACGGGATGGACCAGAAGTACAGGAAGTCCTCCCCGTCCTCGGTCACCTCGGCCACCGAGACCTGGACGAAGTTCGAGTCGCCGGGCCACTGGGGGGCTGGCAGCGTCTCCCAGCTTGCGCCGCCGTCGGTGCTGCGGGCCAGGCCCGCGTGGTTGGCGTCCCACTGGCCCGGGTCGCCCCAGTGCCGCACCGACATGTACTGCAGGTAGAGCGTCTCCCCGACGGCGAAGCCGTGGGTGGGGATCTTCGTCACCTCTCCCCCGGCGTCGTTGCCGTCGTGCTCGCCGGGCACCACCTCGAGGGCGAGCCCGATGTCGTCGAGCAGCCAGCCGTCGAACTCCAGGCCGTCGGTCGGGTCGTCGTCGGTGGTGTAGGCCACCGCGTTCGAGCGCCAGTTGCCGCCCTGACCCCCGACGGCGTCGCTTTCGCGGGTGCCGAACGTGTCCCCGAACACGAGGTAGGTCGTGTCGCCGACGTTGAACATCGAGCCGAGGTCGGTGCCGGCCACGGCCACCGTAGCGGTGTCGTTGAGGGTGCTGTCCGGCCCGGTGAGCTGGGCGATCCGGGTGACGTTCGCGACGCCGTCGAGCACGAACGGGCGGTCGGGGTCGGTGTTCACGTCGGGTCCTCCTCCGGTCGAGCCGCACGCGACCAGCGCCGCCGTGGCGGCCGTCGCCGAGATCGTCGCCATCGTCGCCCGCCTCATCCCAGTCTCGGCAGCCGCTGGCCCACCGGCGCGAGCCTCAGGTGCTCGGCCGGGGTCTCCTGGTACCAGTAGGCGGTGGAGGAGAGGTCATCGCTGCGGCGGTTCGCATGACCGTGCTCGATGGTGACCCGGATCGACGTGGTGAACGGCACCGGGTCCTCGATGTGGAACCGGTAGGTCGAGACCTGCCCGGACCAGTTCTCACCGCCGGGCAGCGTGATGCCGTGGTACGGCGCGCTGTAGCTCTCCGACGGGCACCAGGCGGTGTTGAAGTAGTCCTCGGTGCCGGTGCCGTGCAGGCTCGGTGGCCACGCCTCGCCGTCGACGAAGATCATGTCGTCGCCCTCGCCGTACCAGTTCCACTCGGCGGTATGGCGCAGGTTCGTCACGTTCAGGACGCAGCCGACGTAGTGCCCGCGGCCGGCGGTCTCCAGGATCGTGTAGTTGCCGTCCCCGGTCAGGTTCGGGCCCTCGAACAGCAGCTGGGAGTTCGTGAGGCCCGCCGCGGCCCTCTCGTCCAGGCCGGTCGTCGGGTTCTCCCGGTTCCAGGACGCGTGGAACCGGCCGAGGCCGTCCTCGAGGGCGTCGAAGGAGTCGTAGTCGATGTAGTAGTAGAACCAGAGCACCTCTTCGGTGCACTCGCTGATGATCTCGAACCGGGCCCGGGTCGCGAACGGCATATGGAAGAACGAGTTCAGCGCCTTGCCGTCCTGCGGGCTCATCTGCAGCGGCGCCGACGCGTAGTTCACGGTGCGCCCGTGCCCCACCCCGAAGAAGTCCCCGAGCGGCACGAGCACCGACGGGTGCGGCGAGTCGTCCCAGTAGACGGCGAGCACCAGCTTGCGCAGGAAGTCCCGGTCGGCGCTGTCCGGCGTCGGCGCATCCCGAGGCGCCACGGTCATCCAGATGTGGTTGATCGACCCGGCGCCGCGCAGGTCGGCGAGCTCCACGGTCTCGCCGGGGTGCAGCGTGAGTCGGTCCTCGTTGCCCCCGGACCGGTCCCAGCTGGACGCGCGCAGGCGCCGGTGCGTGCGAAGCCGCGGCAGGTCCCGCAGGCTGCTGCCGTGCGGGCCGTAGCCCCCCAGCGCTGTTGCCATCTCGATCCTCTCCATCTCCGCGGTCATGTCCGTCTCGCTCAGGTCCCTACCGGCGCGCCGGCGAGTTCGAGCACCTCGGCCCGGGTCGGCGCGGCCGGCGCGCCGCCACGCCGGGTCACGGCGACGGCGGCCGCAGCGTTCGCGAACGCCACCGCCTCGGTGAGTGCGTCACCGGCCGCCAGGCGGGCGCCGAGGCTGCCGCAGAAGGCGTCCCCGGCGCCGATCGTGTCCACCACGTCGACCCGGTGCCCGGGCACGTGCACCTCCGGACGGCCCGGCTCGAGCACGAGCGCGCCGTCCGGTCCCAGGGTGACGATCAGGGCGTGGGTCCGGCCCGCCGCGGCCCGCCGGGCCACGTCGAGGACCGGTTCGTCCGGGCCGGCGCCGGTGAGCTGGCGTAGTTCGCCCTCGTTGGGGATGAGCACGTCGACGGCGTCCATGAGGTCCGTGGGCACCGTCGCGGCGGGTGCGGGGTTGAGCAGGACGCGTACACCGGCGGCCCGGGCGATCCGGGCCGCGTGCACGGTGGCGTCCATGGGCAGTTCGAGCTGGAGCAGCAGCACCGCCGCGGACTCGATCCGGTCGCGCGCGGCCTCGACGTCGGCGACCGTGACGGCCAGGTTCGCCCGTGGGATCACGATGATCGAGTTCTGGCCGGCCGGGTCCAGCACGGGCAGGCCCACCCCGGTGCCGTGCTCGGGATCGGTGCGCAGGTCCACGGCCCCGATCCCCTCGCCCGCGAGGAACTCGCGGAACTCCGTGCCGAAGAGGTCCTCGCCGAGGCGGCCGATCACCGTGGTGGCGGCCCCGACCCGGGCCGCGGCGACCGCCTGGTTGAAGCCCTTGCCGCCCACGAAGGTGGCGAAGTGCGAGCCGATCAGGGTCTCACCCGGGCCGGGCCGGCGCGGGGCGGTGGCGACCAGGTCGTACATGAAGGAGGCGAGCACGCAGACACCGCCGCGGCCCATCAGCGGACCGGCGTTCATGGGGTCACCTGCCGCGGTGCGGAGGACACCTGCCGCGGCGCGGCCCCGAGCAGCTGGTGGCCGAGCGCCCCGCCCGGGTGCCGTTCGGCGAACTGCGCCGGGGTGAAGCCGGAGAGCGTCATCAGCGCGATGGCGAGGGCGTCGCCCACCGCGAGCGTCGACGCCGTCGACGCCGTCGGGGCGAGCCCGAGGGGATCGGCCTCGCCGTCCACGGAGATGTCCAGCACCACGCGGGCGAAGAAGGCCAGCGGCGAGTCCGGGTTGCGGGTCATCGCGATGATCGGCACATCCCATCCGGTGAGCATGTGCGCGAACTGGCACACCTCGGCCGTCTCACCGGAGTTCGAGATCAGGATCGCGACGTCCGCCGCGGTGGCCGCGCCGGAGTCGCCGTGCAGGGCCTCGCCGGCGTGGACGAACTGCGCCGGGGTGCCGGTGCTGGCGAGCGTGGCCGCGATCTTGTGGGCGATGTGGCCGGACTTGCCCAGCCCGGAGACCAGGACCCGACCGCTGGAGGCACGGATCAGGGTGATCGCCTCCGCCAGGGCGGGCTGGACCCGGTCCGCGGTGCGGGCGATCGAGCGGGACTCGACGAGCATGGCGGCATGGGCGGCGGAGATCGCGTCCGCAAGGGTGGCCACGGTGCCCCTCTCAGTGCGTCGGTGCATGAGCGTTACGTGCTGGTAATCGATTACTGGAAATCGATTACTTGAGAGTAGGTGCGGCACGCGCGGATGTCAACGGCCTACGACCGACGGGTTGCGACGGGCCGCCCGGACCAGGCACGTCCCCGCCGCTGTCACGTGCCGCCGCCCGCCGTCACGCCCTCCGCCCGCCGTCACGCCCTCCGCCCACCCTCACGCCCCGGCGAACGCGAGGTTGTTGGCTTCTGCGGGCGGTCAGGAGCCAACAATCCCGCGTTCGACGGGCCGAACCGTGACCTGGCTGGCCGTGGCCGGGCCGGGCCGGCCGGGCCGGGCCCTGGCCGGGCCCGACCGTGGCCCGACCCGTCAGAGGATCTCGAGCCGATCCGCGTCCGGGACGGGCGGCCGGGTCGTGTTCGGCGCGTCCAGGTAGAAGAACGCGGTCGAGGCGATGTCGTCGTGCAGCGGGAGGTAGCGGCCGCCGCTGCGCCAGCCGAGGGCCTGGATGTCCACGGTGAGGTCGGTCTCGAAGTGGATCGGGTCCGGCACGTGCCAGCGGTACATGCCGAACCGCTGCTGGGAGGCGTACAGCCCGTCGGGACGCAGCACCTGGTGCAGGCCCAGGTACGGCGTCGTGAACTCCGTGTAGCCCTGGCCGGGCACGTCGAAGTTCCACGCACCTCCGAAGTAGTCCTCGGTGCCGGTGCCGGCGATGGTCGGGTACCGGTCGGCCGCCGAGGCGTCCCCGTCCAGGTAGAACTTGATCTCGCCCTCGCCCCACCACCCGGTCGAGTTCACACCCCAGGCGAGATACGTGCCGACGTACTGGCCGCGGCCACGGACGCCGTCGAGCAGCACGTGGGTGGTCGCGTCCGGCAGCGGGTTGCTGCGCCGCCACTGCGCGTGCAGCCGGCCGGTGCCGGCCACGTCCCCGCCCTCCTCGTAGGTGATCTGGAAGTACACGACCACGGGCTCGGGACCGAGGTTGGAGATGGTCAGGTGGGCGCCGTCGGAGAACGGCATCGGCCAGTAGGAGTTGAACCCGCCATGGGGGTTCACCGCGACCATCGCTGAGCTGAGCTGGGCGAAGGCGCCCCAGCCCTGACCGAAGAAGTCCCCGACCGGAACCTCGATCGCGGGTTCGCTCGAGGAGTCCCAGTAGCCCCGCAGCAACAGCCGGCGCCAGTTGTCGGTGTGCGTGGTCAGCCAGATGTGGGTGATCCGTCCGGCACCGAGGATCCGGGCCAGGTCGTAGGTCTGCCCGGGCTCGATGCGCACGCTCGGGGAGACCTTCCAGCCGACGCCAAGGTCCCGGGCGGCCTCGGCGCCGGTGCCCGTGGTGGCCCGCCCTCCCCCGCCCTTGGCGCCGTCGGGGTTCTCCGGGCTGATCGAGCGGGTCCGTACGTCACGGAGCGCGGCGAGGTCGTTGTTGAACATGAGGTCTCACATCTGTGTCGGAAGCGGTCGGGCGAGTCAGGCGGTGGCGGTGGTGCCGCGGATCTGCAATCGCGGGGGCAGGAGCAGATGGATGGGTTCGATCTCTGGGTCCTCGGCCCGGGCCACGAGCCGCTCGGCGGCCCGGGTGCCCATCTCGTCGACGGGCTGGGCGACGAGCGTCACGGCCGGACTGACCATCTGGGTCCACCGGTCGTCGTCGACGCCCACGAGGGAGATCTCGTCCGGCATCCGCAGCCCGCTGGCCTGTACGCCGCGGTAGGCGCCGGTGGTCAGCGGACCGTTCATCGCGAAGATCGCGTCCGGGTGGTTCCGCTGGTTCGCGAGCGCCGCCCGCACGGCCGTCTCGGCGTCGTCGATCTTGAGGTCGGTCCGCACCATCCGGGCCGGATCGAGGCTCAGCCCGGCGTCGGTGAGCGCCATCCGGACGCCCTGGAGCCGGTCCTCGGTGGTGCTCACCCCGGACGGCCCGGCGAGGCACATGATGTCGCGGTGGCCGAGCGCGAGCAGGTGCTCGGTGGCGAGCCGCCCGGCCTCGACGTTGTCCAGCAGGATCGTGTCCCCGCTGAAGTCGTGGACCCGCCGGTCGACGACCACGGTGGGCACCTGCGCGGTCAGCAGCGCACTCAGGTCGGACTCCGCCTCCGAGGTCACCGAGACCACCACGCCCGCCATCCGCTGTGCCACGGCCGTGGCCAGGTAGGAGCGTTCGCGGTCGAGCTGCTCGTCGGTGTTGCAGAGCATCACCGCGATGCCGGAGCGGACCGCGACGTGCTCGACCGCGGTCACCAAGGACGTGAAGAACGGGTTCTGCACGTCGGAGACGATCGCGGCCCAGACGTCCGCGCGCTGGCGCCGCAGGGCCCGGCCGTTCGGGTTCGGCACGTACCGGGTGACCTCGGCGGCCCGGCGGACCCGCACGGCCAGCTCCGGGTCGACGGTGCCGAGCCCGTTCAGGACCCGGGACACGGTCGCCGTCGATACCCCGGCTTCCCGGGCGACGTCCGTGATCCGTGCCGCACGCTGCTGCCCGCTCACTGTGTCATCCTCTCGCCGTCGCCGGTCCCCGGCGGTGCGCCGAACACCGCCAGTTCGGACACCGACGTGTACCCGGCCCACCCTCCGGCGCGACCGACCAACCGGACCCCGGTGCTGACCTGTGGCGGCACCGTGAACGTGTAGGTCCTCCTTCCCGTGGCCGTCCAGTCCGCGGGGTAGGGCGGGTCCACGGTGGCCGGCACGACGGTCCAGTCCGCGCCGCGGCGGACCTGCACCTGCGGTGGCGCGTCGAACCAGCCCGACCCGTAGTCGTGCGGGCCGGAGGTGAACTCCAGGCGTTCGAAACGGACCGGAACGGGCCAGGTGTAGCCCCAGTACTCGGTGTCCTTGCGGAGTCCGTTCCAGGAGTCCTCGGCCCGGTCGGTGCGGCCGTCGTTGAGGACCTCGAGGCGCCCGCTCCGGCAGGCGGTGGCGATCGCGCGGGTCCCGGGCGCGGCGGCCAGATTGCCGTCGGCGGTCTCGACGGAGTGCGCCGGCTCCGCAGCGCCCGCCGCCGGCATCGGGTCCAGACGCAGCGGCCGCAACGAGAAGTGGTAGCTCGAGCCGCCGTAGGTCGAGGCGCCCACGAACCAGTTGGACTGGACCCACACGTCCCGGCCGTCCGCGCTGAGGAACTTGCTCGGGATGGTGGTGGCGTAGCCGCCGTGACGGGGCTCGGCGGAGCGCGGGCCGGCCCACGGGAACGGGCCGAAGTCGTGGCTCAGGAACGGCCGCCACGGTCCCCACGGTGCGGGTGCCTCATAGAACTCGAACGTGTACTCGGTCCAGGACGTGTACAGGTACCGGGCCAGACCCGGGTTGTAGACGACCCCACCCTGGGCGAGCACCGACCCGGGCACCGGCGGCGGCGCCATCGGGACCGGCGCCGCGGTGCCGACCCGACGGGTGTCGGTGAGGACGGCGACGCGATCGGTGAGACGAGGAGACCAGGAGGGGACGCCGTCGGGCGTGAGGCCGGTGAAGAACTCCCAGGTGGCGCGGTCCAGGACCGAGGCCGCGGGGACCCTGGCCAGGTACAGGTCCTGCGGGTCCGGCACGACGTTCGAGTAGGAGGTGCGCCAGTTGTGGTCGAGGCCGTAGGCGTACACGTAGCCGGCCGGGTCCGGGTCGCCCGGGGCGACGGCGTCGCGCAGTACGGCGGCACCGGTGTTGCTCTGTCCGAAGTCGAGGAACATCACCGTGGTGAACTCGTCGGTGAACATGGCACGCTCAGGTGCGGTCCAGGTGCGGCCGTAGTCGCGGGAGCAGACGATGCCGGCCGCGGGCGCCGTGTTGAACGTGTCCGGCGAGGCGCCGCAGCGCAGGTCCTGCACGGCCAGGTAGAGCTCGTCGTGCCCGTCACCGTCGCCGTCGACGGCGACCATGCCGGTCGGCTTGCTGTTGAACCGGGCCGGGTCGGTCCAGACCGGCGCGACGTCACGCCCGGAGGCCAGCCGCTGCCCGGTCAGGCCGGTGGCCGGGTCGCCGTCGATGCGGTTGATGACGATGTCCGACCAGGGCCCGTCGGAGAATCCGAGCCCGTCTCCGCACGCGGCATACAGGCCACCGTCGTCGGCCCACGCGCTCGGCCAGAGGTCCCCGTCGCTGGGCGAGGAGACGGTGGCCGCGTAGGTGACGGCGGCGACCGCGAAGAAGTCCGACGGCGGGGGCTGGGTGTCGGGGCGTCCGGCACCGCGGCGGGTGGTTCCGTGGGCGTCGGTCCCTGCGCGGGCGGTTCCGGGCGCGTCGGCCTCCGTACGGCCGGAGCCGTGGGACGGCACGCTGCGCCCTGTGGCCGCGTCGGTGCGCGGGGCCACCCCGGGTATCCCGGTGAACTCCTCAGAGCGAGTCACGCCGCCTCCAGTGCCGGTAATCGATTACGCGTAATCTACCCACATCTGGCAACCCCGGGCTCTACCGCCGCCTACTCCGCGAGTCCGAGCACGCCGTCGGCGGGGACCAACCCGCGGCCGACGAAGGTGGCCGTCACGGCGCGCGCCACGGTGGCGAGGTCCGAGACCCTGGTCTCGGCGGCCACCGAAGAGGTCACGGCGGGGTCGACATCCTGGCCGAGAGCGGCCGCGCACGCAGCCGTGACCTCGGCGAGCGGCGCGGTGTCGCCGACCTGGATCACGGAGCTGACCTGCCAGGCACTACGGGAGACCCGCTGCGCGGTGCCGCTGATCTTGACGGCCCCGCGGGCGTTCACGCTGAACTCACCCGGGCAGTACTCGGCGGGCACCGGTCCCACCCGGGCGTCGATGCCGAGCCCGGCGAACACCGCGACCAGCGCGTCGGCATGGGCGGCGAAGCGGTCCCGGGTCTCGATCCGCGTCCGGGCGTCGGCGCCGTACTGCTCCACCACGAGGCTGCCGGGGTGCAGCGGCGCGAAGGCCCCGCCGACCGGCCGCAGGACGGGCCGGAAGCCCGCCGCGCGGGCGATCTCGACGGCGGCCGGGTATCCGGGATGCAGCGCGTCGCGCCTGCTGAACGCGACCACTCGGCCGGGCCTGCGCAGGTGCAGCAGGCGCACTGGGCCGTTCGCCTCGTGCAGCAGGTGCAGGAAGCCGGGCACATGCGCGAACGGGTCGCCGGAGTGGACGTTCCGGACGAGTTCCTCGCGCCAGCGCGGCAGGGGCGCGTCGGCCCACTCCCCCGGCGGCGCCTCGGCCGCAGTCATCATCGTGGGGGTTCGGTGCCCGTCCCGGCCGGGCCGGGACCGGCGTCGGTCCCGCCACCGGAGCGACCGGCCGTCCCGCCCTCACCAGGAGCGTCCGACTCGAGCCCGTCGACCTCCTCGAGCGACACAGGCCATTCGAGCGAACGGGCCCGGGAGGCGCTGCGCGGGGTGTCCCGCGTCGCCGTCGGGTCCTCGTCCGCAGGAGCGGCGGGGTCCTGTTCCGACGGCGGCGCAGCTGCGGCCTGTTCCGGCGCCGACGCGGCTCCCGCCGAGCCGTCATCGAAGGACGGCGACGCTGCCGCATCGAGCCGGCCGGCGGTACCGGCGCCGAGAGTTCCCGCGGCGGCCGGATCCCGTTCGGCCTCCGCGTCCGCTCCGGGCTGCTGCTTCCGCGAGCCCTTCTGCTTCCGCGCGGCCGGCTCATTCGCCACGGCGTCCTCGTCCGGCCCTGTCTTCGAGATCTGCCCGGAGGCGACCTTGCCCCGCAGTTCCTCGAGCTCGCGCTTGCGGCGCCGCGAGTTCCAGACCAGGTACCAGATCGCCACTGCGAGCAGCACGGCGACGATAACGCCGACGAGGCTCCAGATCGGGAACTGCTCGGCTGCGATAAGCATCTCGATCCGGGCCGCCTGGGTGCTCTCCAGCCCGCCGACCGCCACCGCCAGGGTCAGCACGTTCGGCGCCGTGAGCAGGACCGCGATCCCGCCGATGATCAGCCGGGTCCGGACCGCGTATTTCGCCCGGATCGCCCACACACCGAGCGCGATGGGCACCGCTGTGAACGCGAAGCCGACCACCAGGCCGAGCAGGATCCCGGCACTGCTGACGCTGTCGACCTGGTCGCCGATGAGCTGCGCCCACCAGAGGGGCAGCACGGCACTGCCGATCAGGTACAGCACCACCAGCACGGCCACGGCCGCGAGCACGATGGTCGGCCACCGCAACCACGCGGGCATGGCGGCCTTCGCTCCGATCGTGGCATCGCGTCCGGGCTTGGCGGCCCGTCCCGCGTCCCCACCCTCGTTCTCGGGTGGGTTCGCGTCCCGGGCTGATCGTGGGCTCATGCGGCCATCTTGTCAGGCTGGGCCCGCGCCGCATCCCCGGCACTCCGGGCTGTGACCCTCAGACCAGCGAGTCCTCCCACGCGTGGTGCAGCGCCGCGAACCGGCCGTCCCCAGCGATCAGTTCCTCCGGGGTGCCGTCCTCGACGACACGGCCCTCGCTCATCACGAGCACCCGGTCGGCGATCGCGACCGTGGACAGCCGGTGCGCGATGATCAGCGCGGTCCGGTCGGCGAGCAACGTCTGCAGGCCGCGCTGCACCAGCCGCTCCCCGGGGATGTCCAGGGAGCTGGTCGCCTCGTCGAGGATGAGCACGGCCGGATCGGCCAGGAACGCCCGCGCGAACGAGATCAGCTGGCGCTGGCCGGCGGACACCCGCCCACCGCGCTTGTTCACGTCCGTGTCGTAGCCGTCCGGCAGCGCGAGGATGAAGTCATGTGCACCGACCGCGCGGGCGGCAGCCTCGACCTCCGCATCGGTCGCCTCCGGCTTGGCCAGGGCGATGTTGTCCCGCACCGTGCCGGAGAACAGGTAGGCCTCCTGCGTGACCATCACGATGGCGCGACGCAGGTCCTTCGAGGAGAGCTCCCGCAGGTCGACGCCGTCGAGGGTCAGGGAGCCACCGGTCACGTCGTAGAACCTGGCCACGAGCTTGGCGACGGTCGACTTGCCGGCACCGGTCTGCCCGACCAGTGCGATGGTCTGCCCGGCCGGGATGTCCAGGTCAAGGTCCGGCAGCACCACCTTGCCGGCGCCGTACCCGAAGGTCACGTCCGTGAACTTCAGGGCGCCCTTGGCGTTCGGCAGCGGCACGGGCTCGGCGGTCTGACGGACGGTCGGGACCTCCTCGAGCAGCCCGGAGATCTTCTCGAGCGCGGCCGACGCGGACTGGAACGAGTTGTAGAACATCGCCATCTGCTGGACCGGCTGGAAGAACCGCTTCGTGTACAGCAGCGTCGCGATCAGCACACCCACCTCGAGCGAACCGTCGAGCACCCGGAACCCGCCGATCGCGAGCGCCACGGCGACCGTGACGTTCCCGGTGAGCTGCAGCGCCGGGTCGTAGATGCCGTTCAGGCCCATGGTCCGGGCGGTGTTGGCGCGGTAGTCCTCGGTGAGGTCGCCGTAGCGCTCGTTGTTGGCGTCCTCGCGGCGGAACGCCTGCACGGCTCGGATCCCGGTCATGTTCTCGACGAAGTTCACGATCAGTCGCGCGGAGGCCACCCGGGAGATCCGGTAGAGCACCTGGGAGCGCTTCTGGAACCAGCGGGTGATCAGCCACACCGGAATCGCCGCGACGAGGAGCACCAGGCCCGCCTGGACGTCCAGCAGGAACAGCGAGATGGCGGTGAACACCATGTACAGGAAGCCGGACGCGAGCGACGTCACGCCGGAGTCGAGGAGCTCGCGCAGCGCTTCCAGGTCCGAGGTCTGCCGCGAGATGATCCGACCCGAGGTGTAGGACTCGTGGAACTCGAGGCTGAGCCGCTGCGTCTGCCCGAACACCCGCTGACGCAGGTCCAGCAGCACGGTCTGACTGACCCGCGCGGCGAGCCGGATGAACGCCGCCGTGGTGGCGCCGGCCACGATCGCGGCAAGCACGTACCCGCCGCTGATCCAGATGGCCGGACCCCAGTTGCCGGCCTGCGCCTGCGGCAGCGCGGTGTCGACGGCGAGCGCGATCAGCGCCGGACCTGCCACCCGGGTGGCCTGCGCGACCACTACGAGCACCACCGTGACGATGAAGACGCCCCGCAGCGGAGCGAGCGTCGAGCCGAGCAACCGCAGCGACCGCCGTCGGACGATCTTGCTGTGCTCGCGGCCGAGCACGCTGTTCTCCTCGTCCGCCACCCCGATGGGCACGGACGTGGGCGCCGGGGTCCCCCTCATGAGCGCACCTTCCCCACGAGCTCGCTCTCCTCTTCCTCGATCAGGCTCGAGATCACGAACCGGTAGTGGTCATGGCTGACGAGCAGCTCGGAGTGGGTGCCGACCCCGGTCACCCTGCCGTCCTGGAGCACGGCGACCCGGTCGGCGAGCGCCACCGTCGAGGGACGGTGCGCCACGATCAGGGTGGTGGTGCGCTCGAGCTCGGCGCGCAGCTGCTCGGTGACGGCCTCCTCGGTGGTCACGTCGAGGGCGGACAACGGGTCGTCCAGGACGAGCACGTGCGGGCGGGCGGCGACGGCCCGCGCGAGCGCGAGACGCTGCCGCTGACCGCCGGACAGGCTCATCCCCTCCTCGCCGATCAGGGTCTCGACGCCGTCGGGCAGGTCGTAGACGAACTGGGCCTGCGCGACCGTGACCGCCCGGTCCAGGTCCGCCTCGTCGTCCTGGCCGGGTGGCGCCCCGAACAACACGTTCTCGCGCACGGACGCCGAGAACAGGGTGGCGTCCTCGAACGCGATCGAGACGAGCGTGCGCAGGTCCCGGCGGGTCATGTCGCGCACGTCCACGCCGTCGATCCGCAGCGAACCCGCGGTGACGTCGAACAGGCGCGGCACCAGCGCGGCCATGGTGGTCTTGCCGGATCCGGTCAGGCCCACCAGGGCCATGGTCTCGCCGGCGCGGACGTGCAGGTCCACCCCGGACAGGACCTCCTCGCGCGGGGCCTCGCTCGGTATGGAGGTTTCGGCCGGGATGAGGTCGATCGGCGGGGCATCCGCGTAGTGGAAGTGCACGCCGTCGAAGCTCACCTCGCCGCGCGGCGCGGTCACCCGGACCGGCTCGGCCGGGTCGGTCACGGCGTTCTCGCTGTCGAGGACCTCGAAGTACCGGTCCACCGCGGTCTTGGCGTACAGGGTCATGGACACGAGCTCACCGAGTCGCTCCACCGGCCCGTTGACGACGCCGGCGGTGGCGAAGAACGCGACCAGGGCGCCGACGGTCATCTGCCCGTCAACGACGAGCCAGATCCCGAGGAACACGCACAGGCCGAGCACGACCTCCGAGATCGTCATGATCGCGAACGAGAACGCAGACAGGGCGCGGGCCTTGCGCAGCTCCGTGCCGCGCAGCTCGTCGGCCTGGGTGGAGAAGTTCTTGTAGGCCTCGCGACCACGACCGAACGCCTTGAGCACCCGGATGCCGTGCACGGACTCCTCGACGGTGGTCGCGAGGTCGCCGGCCTGGTCCTGGCTCTGCCGGGAGATGCGGCGGAACCTGCGTGAGAACCGGTAGGAGAAGATCACCACGGGCAGGGCGCCGATCAGGTACGCGATCCCGAGCGGGCCTGACATCTGGATCATGAGCACGATCCCGACGATGATCGTGGTCGAGTTCACCACGAGCATCACGATCCCGAAGGAGAGCCAGCGGCGCAGGCTGGACAGGTCGCTCATGGACCGGGACAGCAGCTGTCCGCCCGGCCACTGGTCGTGGAACGAGACCGGCAGGTCCTGCAGGTGCCGGAACAGTGACATCCGCAGGCCCGCCTCCACGCGGGTGCCCGGGATCAGGATGAATGCCCGACGAGCGGCGATCAGGCCGGCCTCGAGGATCCCGAGACCGAGAACGAGCAGGACGGCGAACCAGACCCCGGAGGTGTCACCTTCGTCGACGGACCCGAGCAGCGGACCGTTGACGGCGAACTCGAGGACCTGCGGGATCGCGAGCGCGCAGAGGCTGGCACCGAGGGCGCAGACCATGCCGGCGATCAGGCGGGGTAGGGCCGGCTTGACGAACGGGTAGAGCCGGGCAAGGGTGGCGACGATCGGCGTGTCCGCCGAGGAGGTCGCTGGGCGGGACTTCACGAGTGCGTCTGGGGTGTTCGAACCTTTAGTGACGGCATGGCAGAGCTCTGACCTCCGAGGGTGCAGGTCGTTGGTGACTTCCGCATCGGCCGTCCGACGGGCGCAGTCGGCGGGAGATACGGCGGTTACCTCAACACTACTCCGATCGTCGCCACAGATCCACGCGGTTCTGCTCGGCACCGATGTCGGACGCGTTCCTGGTGGTTGCCCGCACCTCCGGGGCGGCACCGACGTGGCCTGACTCAAGGACAAGCTCGGGAAGCGGTCGAACGGCTGGAGCGAGGTCGAGTTCGACGGGACCGTGGGACACCTCGTCGGCGAGCCCAGCCGCGGCGTGCGGACCATCATCGGTGGTGGCCCGCACCCGGCTCGACCGCGTCTTCGGCGGCACCGCCGGCATGCGGCAGTCGGAGGCCGAGGCACTCTGGCGGGTGCGCCACCGGGAGGCGTTCGGTGCGCGGCTCGTCGGCGGCCCTGCGTCGGCGACACCGCCCAGACTCGGGGCATCTACTGCCGTGACCAGCAGCAAGCTCGTCGAACGCAACTTGTCCAGAACTTCCCGGCGTTTGAAGAAATTCTGAAACGGACGGATGTCGCTGCGGCGGCTGAAGCGAAATATGACGCGATAGCGGCGTACGACCAGTATGACCTGGAGGCTCGCCACCATGGCGATCAGTGGACACACCACTACCCTGT
Organism: Occultella gossypii; assembly: GCF_019947135.1. Taxonomy (GTDB): domain Bacteria; phylum Actinomycetota; class Actinomycetes; order Actinomycetales; family Beutenbergiaceae; genus Occultella; species Occultella gossypii. The sequence continues at coordinate 23,003 of NZ_JAGSHT010000019.1, forward strand.
CTGCTGACCAAACAGACGCTGCTCGCCCTCAGGGACACAAGCGTCGATCAGCTTGAGGCACCTGAGCAGTTCGAGAGAGTGCTGGGCTTTGGGGTGAATAGTGGCACTCTGGCTGAACTGGGCACGATGGCGACGGTGACGAGCCCAGATGGCACTAGCGTTACGGTGCGATCGCTAGCCGAAATCTCGACAGCCGCCCGGGCGGCCAACAACGCGTGGGTCGCCAGCAATTACCCGACGGCAACCCTTCTGTACGGGTCCACGGGTGAACATTACTGTCATTCGTCTACATCATTGCCAATCCAACCCGTCGAATCCGTGTTGGATGGACCCCTCAAAATCGGAAATATATCAACGTGCGCCCCCTCGTTGCTCAGGGCCGGGGCGAGGTCGATGCGGCCGGACGGCGGAGGGTCGGTCGGACAGGTCGTCCGGGCACCAGGTGACCGTCGGACGAGAAGCCCTCCTCGCGACCTCGGAGCTCCCCGACGAGCACGTCGCGCCACCGCGCGACGCGTGCCTCCGCACCCGGTGAGGAGGCGAGGTCGTGGGACTCGGTCGGGTCGGCGTCGAGGTCGAACAACTGCTCGTGGCCCGTCCCGCTCCACCAGATGTACTTCTCGTGGCCGTCGGTGAGCCATTGGAAGGACTGTCCGAGGAGCGTGTGCTCGCCGTGGAGCCACGGCCGCGGATCGGCGGTGGCGAGGGTCGAGGGCAGGAAACTGCGCCCCTCGACCGTCTCCGGGACGGCGAGACCGGCGGCCTCCAGCAGAGTCGGCATGACGTCACCCAACTCGACGACGTCGTCGCGCACCTCGCCGCCGGGGATGCCCGGGCCCTGAAGGATCATCGGGATCCGCGCCGACCCCTCGTAGGGGAACCCCTTACGGAACAGGTGGTGGTCGCCGATCATCTCGCCGTGGTCGGCGAGGAAGCAGACCACCGTGTTCTCCCGTAGGCCGCGGTGCGCCAGTTCTTCGAGCAGGAAGTTGATCTGAGCGTCCACGTGGCTCATGTGCCCGTAGTACCCGGCCCGCGCTCTCCGGAGCGCCTCGTCGGGGACCTCGCCGACGAGCGCCGTCGGATCCCAGGGCTTGGCCCACTCGCCGAGCCTGGCCGCCCAGTCCCCGACCGGCGGATCGGGCATCTTCGCGTCGATGTACTGCTCGAATGCCCACGCCGGAGGGTCGTACGGCGGGTGCGGGGCGTTGAACGAGGCGAACAGGAAGAACGGCTTCATGGCGTCTCGCCGCCGCAGGAAGTCGGCCGACTCGCTCGCGACGAAGTTCGTCGGGTGGAGGTGCTCGGGCTTGTCCCAAGGCCGGGCCACCCACGAGTTGGAGTCGAGCCCGTGGTCGAAGAATGTCGCGTCCCGGCCGAGCCGGAGCCTGAGCCACGGCAGGTAGTCATCGATGAGATCCGGATCCAGGCCGCGCCGGCGCGCAGACCGGACGATACCCAGCGGTGAGTGCAGGATGACGTTCTGGAATCCCAGCTGTGCGCGCTCCGGGAACACGTGCATCTTGCCGACGGCCTGCGTCTGGTAGCCGTTGCGCGTGAACTCGCCGGCCAGCGTCGTCGGATAGTCCCACGGCACGTGGTCCTCGTACCCGACGCGCCGGTGCGTGGCCGGACGCAGCCCTGTCATCAGCGACGCCCGCGCCGGGGTGCACGTCGGTGTCGCGGAGTACGCCTTCGTGTAGCGCGTGCCATCGCGCGCGAGGCGGTCGAGGAACGGCGTGCTCACCGTCGGATGCCCCGCGACCGAGAGGCAGTCGCCACGCCACTGGTCAGCCATGATCAGTAGCACGTTCGGGCGGGTGTCCGGTCTCATCGGTCGTGATCCTCCTGCGCTCGTTCCTCGCCCCACAGTCCTCGCTCGGCCGGCCTCACGAAGCGGATCCCGCGGTTCGGGCCGGTGCCGGGACGGCGTCGGGGCGTCCCGTCCGCCGGATCTCGTCCGGCCAGGCGAGCGGCACACCGAGCTCACCCGCGAGCAACCCCTGGAACGCGCGCAGCTCCTCCGCGCGGGCCCGGACCGTCGCCGGCGCCGAACCGGTGGCGAGACACTGCGCGGCCAGCGCGCCCGCTGCCTCCCCGATCGACCACTCCACGGGATGGAGCCGGTACGCCCCGTTCGTGATGTGCGTCGTCCCGATGTTCTTGTTCGCCGCCAGGAGGTTCGCGGTCCCGACCGGGATGAGGGCACCGAGCGGGATCTGGAACGGGAATGACGCGATATCGACGTACGTCCGACCCGACGTCGACGGGTGCAGGTCGATCCGATAGTGCCCGATGCCGACAGTGTCGGTGAAGACCTCGGAGCCCTCGGCGACGCCGCGCATCTCGCAGCCGATGTGCTCCTCCGTCACTGTGAAGATCGCCCTGATGCGCCGGGACTCGCGGATGTAGGCGGCCCGCGCCAGCCCGTCGTCAGTGCCCAGGACCTCACCGGCGAGCCGCAGCTCCGGGTAGCCGTGCCCGCCGTCCGACCGGGGCGCCGCGGTCTGCACCCAGTGCACGAATGAAAGCGTGAGGTCGCGCGCCGCGAGCTCCGCCTGCTGGCGCGTCTGGGGGGGCACGCCCAGGAGCGGCAGCTCCCAGTAGTCGACGTGCGGCCAGTTGACGAGCGTGATCTCGCCACCGGGATAGTCCGGCTCGAGGTGCTGGCGGGCCACGATGCGTCGGTAGTGCCAGAGGTCGCGGTCGGCCTCGTGGACAGCGGCCTCGGGAGTGCTGGTGAAAAGCGGCCGGTACCGTTCCTCAAGGGTGATCGGGTGGATGTCGCTCCAGGACAGTTGCGGGCCCGGCCAGCGCGGGTCCACCGTGTCGCGCCAGTGCGCGTAGCCGGCAGGCTCGTCGATGACGTGCGACTCGCCGGCGCGGTACTCGAGCGCGGCGCACCAGGTGATGGCCTGCTGGTCCATCGGGTCGGCGATCTCGGGGGCGTGCAGCTCGCCGGTCTGGGAGCGCGACTCCGCGCCGATGACGTGTGGCACACCTCCCAGCTCGAGAAGATCGCCGAGCTCGGTCGCGTCCAGCACGATCGAGCCCGCGAGCACCCGCCGCTCGCCCGTCGCGAGGTCTCGCACGGTCACCGAGGTCACCCGGTCTTCCGATCGGGTGACCGAGGCCGGCTCGTGCCGCCGCAGCACCGTGAGGCGACCGTTGGCGAGCCATTCCGCGAGCATGTCGTCCAGGACCGCCGCAGCCACGCGCGGCTCGTGGCACAGCGCGGAGACGAACCCGGCGCCCGGGTTGAGGCGCTCGTCGGCCCGTGCCTCGGGCGTCAAGGGGTAGTGGCTCCGGTAGTGCTCGCGGATCCGATCGCGCAGCTCCCGGTAGCCCGCCGAGGAGAAGTCCTCGATCCACGGGTTCTCGTCCGGCGGCACCGCCTGCGAGGTGAGCTGGCCACCGAGCCACTCCTCCGCCTCGGTGAGGATGACGGAGGCTCCGAGGGTGAGGGCGGCACGGGCCGCGGCCACACCGCCCAATCCGCCACCGATGATCAGGACGTCTGCGCTGTGGTGGGGCACGTGAAGGGTCTCGCTTTCCGTTCGGAGGTCAGGCTGGGAATGAGGTCGGGGCGACGCGGCGTCAGCCCTTGATCCCGCCCTCGGCGAGACCGGAGATGAAGCCTCGCTGGTTCACGAGGAACACCACCAGCACCGGGATCGTGACCAGGATCGTGGCGGCCATGAGCGCGCCGTACTTGACGTCCCCGCTCGACGCGAACGTCGTGATCGCGAGCTGGACGGTCGTGCTGCGCTCGGACGTGGAGACGACGAGCGGCCAGAGGAAGTCGTCCCACACGCCGGTGAACGAGAACACGGCGACGAGCGCGAGGAGCGGTTTGGCCATCGGCAGGTAGATCTGTGCGAAGATCCGCAGCTCGCCGGCGCCGTCGATTCGGGCCGCCTCCGCGAAGTCGCGGTCCATCGACGCGAAGTACTGCCGCGACAGGAAGATGTTCATGGTCCCGACGAGGTAGGGCAGCATGAGGCCGCCGACCGAGTCCAGGAGGCCGCTCCCGCCACTTCCGAGGATGTCGTTGCCACCCGCGAGCGGGAAGTTCTTCGCCATGAGGAAGAGCGGGATGAGCGTCACGGAACCCGGGATCGCAACGGTGGACAGCAGCCCGTAGAAGACGATCGAACTCCCGCGGAACGGTAGGTGCGCGAAGGCGTAGCCTGCGATCACGGGGACGATGCAGTTCGTGAGCACCGCCACCACTGTGACGATCGTGGAGTTCTTGAACGCCGTGTCGAGGTTCGCGGCTTGGACGGCGATCTGGAAGTTCTCGACCGTAGGTTCCGCGGGGATCAGGCTGACCGGCTGTCCCTCGGGAGTGAACGCGAGGCTGATCATCCACCAGAACGGGAAGAGTACGGCCAGCGTGACCAGCCCCAGGGTGAGCGCGCGCGGCCACACGGGGTTCCTCCGGCGACGGCGAACAGGGACGACCTGTGATGCCGCTGGTACTCCAGGTCTGAGGGCCATCTCAGGTCCGCCTTCCTTGTCCGACGCGGATCGCGACGATCGTGAAGGCCGCGATGAACGCGAACAGCACGAAAGCCATCGCCGAGGCGCTGCCCATTTGGTTGTACTGGAAGGCCTCGGTGTAGATGAGGTAGTTGACGGTCGTTGTGCTCCCGTACGGCCCGCCCTGGGTGAGCACGAAGATCTCGGGGAATCCCTGGGCGAGGAAGATGATGTCCATCGCGACGACGTAGGTCAGCATCGGCCGGAGCCCGGGCAGCGTGACGGCGCGGAATTGCTGCCAGGTGTTCGCGCCGTCCATCTTGGCTGCTTCGTACAGGTCCTTCGGCACTGTCTGGAGCCCGGCGAGCAGGAGCACCATGTTGCTCCCGAGCGCCTTCCAGATGCGCATTGCCGAGACCGCGTTGAGAGCGGCGTCCTGAGTCGTGAGCCACCGTTGGGGCGCGAGTCCCAGGAAGTCCAGCACCTGGTTCACGAGCCCGGTGTCGGAGTAGATCCAGAGCCACACCATGCTGACGGCCGTCAGCGAGACGACATGCGGCACGTACAGGCCGGTCCGGAACAGTCCGACACCCCGGAACACACGGTTGGACAGCAGCGCGAGGCCGAGCGCTATCGCGACGGTGAACGGAAGCACCTGGAGTACGTACCGCCCGGTGATGCCCATCGCACGGGCGAACGACGCGTCCGTGAAGATCGACGTGTAGTTGTCCCAGCCGACGAACTCCGGACCGCCTCTGTCCAGGGGTGAGTAGGCGCTGAAGCTGAGCACGAGGCCGTACACGACCGGGCCGAGCTGGAAGATGACGACGTACAACGCGGCGGGGATGACGAACAGCATCCCCATCCGGGCCATGGGGCTGTGGAGCCTGCTGCGCTTGCGCTGCGCCGGCCGCGGGGGGGGGGGGGGGGGGGGGGGGGGGGGGGGGGGGGGGGGGCCCGGGGGGGGGGGGGGGGGGGCCGGCGGGGGCGGGGGGAGGAGG
>NZ_JAGSHT010000020.1 GCF_019947135.1 Occultella gossypii
GGGGGGGCTCCCTGCGGCGGCGGCGGGGCGCGGGCCCGGCGCGGGCGGGGGCCCCGGGCGGCCCCGCGGGGGCCTCAAGATCCTGAGGCAATGATCTCGTCCACTTCCGAGGCCGACTGGTCCAGCGCGTCGGCAGGGTCGGCCTCGCCGTGCAGGGCGCGCTCGAGGTGCTGGCCCATGGCATCGCGCATCTGGACCCAGCCGGGCACGTTCGGGTTCCCAGAGGTGTACGGAAGCGCCTCGACGGCCGTCACGAGCTCCGGGTTGGACGTGATGTAGTCGGACTCGATCGCCGAGGCGTGGATCGGGAGCTGGCCGAGCTCCTGGGCGTACGTCAGGTTGGTCTCGGGCTCGACCATCGAGGCGATGAACTCCCACGCCAGGTCGGGAACCTCGCTGTCAGCGTTGATCATGAGGCCGTTGCCCGGCCCGCCGAACGTCCCTGGCTCGGACCCCTCGAACGCCGGCGGCGGCATGAGCCGGAGGTCGCGATCCGGAGCAGCCGCCTGGTAGTCGACGATCGCACCCGCGCTGACGAGTTGCATGGACGCGGTACCGGCGATGACCGGCTGCTCGCCCACGGGCAGCGCCGACCACTCGACGCCGAGCATCCCGTCGACGGGGTTCTCGCCCTGGTAGAGGTCGACGAAGTACTGGAGTGCCTCGACCCCCTCCGGCGAGTTCATCACGGCCTCCGTGTCGTCCTCGTTCAGGAAGTCGCCGCCGTTCGACCACAGCAGCGTGGCGAACGACTGCTGATTGGCGATCGGCTGGCTCCCGAGCAGGAGGCCGGACCGCGTGATCTGATCGCCGTCCCTCACCGTGAGTTGTTCGGCCACCTCGTGGACCTCCTCCCAGGTCGCAGGAGGTGCCTCCGGGTCGAGGCCCGCCTCGGTGAAGTCCGCACCCGAGTAGACGAGCATCCTCGCGGTCATGATGAGCGGGACCATGTAGGGCGTCCCACCCACCTCGCCGCCCTCGAGCGCCACCGAGATGTCGTCGCGCAGCTCCGGGTCCATCTCGTCGATGTAGGACGAGAGGTCGAGGACGCGCTCGTTCGCGGCGAGGTCCGCCGTGGCCGCCACGCCGTGGCCGATGACGTCGGGCGCGGTGCCGGCCGCGAACGCCGCGCTCAGCTTGGGCGACAGGTCGGGCCAGTCCACGAACGTGACCTCGACCTGGGCGCCGGTCTCCTCCTCGAACGCGGGCACGATCGTGTCGTTGATCAGGGCCATCTCGGACTCGCTCTTGCCGGGGAACCACACGACCAGCGACTCGCCCGAGGCCTCACCGCTGTCGCCGTCCTCCCCGCTTTCGCCGGCGCCCCCGCTGCCGCACCCGGCCACCAGGGATACTGCCGCGACACCGGCCACGATGCCGGCCCACGTGCGTACGGACACTCGTCCAGTGCGTCTCATATGCTCTTCCTCTCGTGATGGTGATGAAGCGATCGTCATTGCGCCGACGTCGGAGCCAGTCACACCTCCTGCGCCGGTGCACCGAGCGTGCTGCCCGGCCAGAACGTGCAGGTCAGTAGTTCGTGGTGGGTGGGCTCCTGGTGGCCGTCGAGGACCTCCAGGAGCAGCTCGACGGCGCGGGCCCCCATCTCTCTGCGCGGGACCAGGAGATGGGTCCAGTCGTGTGACGCAGCGCTCGGATCGGTGATCGAGTCGAGTCCGATGACGGAGAGATCGCCGGGCATGTTGATGCCGAGCTCGGCGACGCCTTCGGCGACCTCCTCCAGCATCCCCGTGCTCTCGACCAGCAACGCCGTCGCCCCGCCATCCATGACCTGCCGGATCCAGGACGCGCCCACCTCGCCAGCGCCTGCCCACGTCTCCGCTACCACGGTCATGCCCAGCTCGGCGGAGCCGGTCCGGAACCCTTCGAGGCGCTCGACCCGCGGCTCTGCACGGTCGCGAAGTCCGAGATAGGCGACCTTGCGGTGACCGAGGGCGTGGACGCGGCTCGTGATGTCCCGGACGGCGGCGGCGTACTCGGCGGACACGTACGGCCCGAGCGCGGCCGCCCGCTCGCGGCGGCCGACGAAGACGAACCGGAAGCCCTCGTCCGCGAGCCGGACGAGCTCGTCGTCGTGCTGCTCGAACCCGAGGATGACTGCGCCGTCAGCGATCCGCAGGCGGTTCCGGCCCTCGTGGAAGATGTTCGCCTGACCGGTGTGCTGGTGGATCGACGTGAAGAGCACGAGGTCCTGGCCCGCCACGATCGCCCCCTGCTCGATCCCGACGAGGATCTCGCCGTAGTACGACTCCCGACCCGTCGGGAACAACGGCTCGAAGGCATGGACACCGATCAGTCGGTTGCGACCGCCCCGAAGGGCTCGGGCGGTGATGTTCGGGACGTAGCCGAGTTCACGCGCCGCGTCCATGATCTTCTGCTCGGTCTCGGCGTTGATGCCGTAGTCGGCCGTCTTGCCGTTGAGCGCGAGCGAGACGGTCGTCTGGGAGACGCCTGCAAGCTTGGCGATGTCGCGTTGTCGTGGCCTCACGCCCATCAATGCGCTCCTTCCAATTCGAATTAGATCGTCACAGTAGGCACATGGGTTGGCGGCGTCAAGAGTGGTTTTCACCGTTTACTACGAATTCACCAAACTAATTTGAATTAGATCATTGACAGCCGCCCGGCCCCCTCGGAAGGGTTCCCCGTAGCCGATCGACGGGGTCGGCATGACGAAGGAGAATCGCCATGTCGGGCACCAGTCCACGACGCGTCAGCCGCCGCAGGTTCCTCGGGTACTCCGGCGCAGGAGCGGCCGCAGTCCTGCTCGGGACCGGCGCGCTTCAGGACGCCGAGGCCTCAGCACACGTGCGCGGGTATCCGTTCACGCTAGGCGTCGCATCCGGCGACCCGCTACCAGACGGCGTCGTGCTGTGGACGCGCCTGGCGGTCGAGCCGTTGGCGCCGGACGGCCGGGGCGGGATGCCGGACAGGCAGGTCCCCGTGCAGTACCAGGTGGCGGAGGACGAGCGATTCCGCCGGGTTGTGAGCGCCGGAGTGGCATTCGCGACACCGGAGCTCGGGCACTCGGTCCACCCGGAGGTCGGAGGGCTGCGTCCCGACCGTGAGTACTGGTACCGGTTCCGGGTCGGCAACGAGGTCTCGCCGGTCGGGCGCACCCGCACCGCTCCGGCGCCCGGTGAGATGCCGGCCTCCGCCTCGTTCGCGATCGTGTCCTGCCAGAGCTACGAGGCGGGCTACTACACCGGATTCCAGCACATGGCGCAGGAGGACCTCGACCTCGTGGTCCACCTCGGCGACTACATCTACGAGGAGTCGTACGTCCCGGAACCGATCCTTCACGATGGCACGCCGATGCCGGACTACCTGCGGACCGAGTGCTTCGACCTGAACCGGTACCGGCTGCAGTACGCCCTGTACAAGAGCGACCCGCACCTCCAGGCGGCGCACGCCGCATGCCCCTGGCTGGTCACCTTCGACGATCACGAGGTCGAGAACAACTGGCTCAGCGGCCGTTCCGAGGTGGACGACGAGCCGGATCAGGACCCCGCCGTCTTCGCGCAGCGCAAGGCCGACGCGTTCCAGGCGATGTACGAGAACCAGCCACTTCGCCACACGCAGATGCCGTCCGGCCCGAACATCCGGATCCACCGGCGCATCGGCTACGGCGCGCTCGCGGACTTCACGATGCTCGACTCCCGCCAGTACCGGTCCGAACGCGGCCGTGACGACCCCGATGCCACGATGCTCGGCGGGGCACAGCGCGACTGGCTCGTCGAGGGTTTCTCCTCGTCGCAGGCCCGTTGGCAGATCATCGGCAACCAGCAGCCGATGGCCGAACTCGACAGCAACCCCGACCCGGACGTCCAGACCTTCGCCGCGGCCTGGGACAACTACAACATCGAACGCGAGCAAGTGCTGTCCGAGGCGCACGAACGCGGCGTGGACAACCTCGTCGTCGTCACCGGCGACCGGCACAGCAACTACTTCATGGACCTCAAGGCCGACTACACCAACCCCGACTCGCCAGTCGTCGGCACCGAGATCGTCGGGACCTCGATCGCCAGCAACCGAGACGGCGCCGACATGCTGCCCGTCGGCGAGGCCTATCTCGCGGCGAACCCGCACATGAAGTTCTGCAACTTCCAGCGCGGGTACTCCCGCGTCACGATGACGCCGGACAGCCTCACGAACGACTTCCGTGTCATGCAGTACATCTCGCAGCCGGACGCACCGATCAGCACTCGGGCGAGCTTCGTCGTCGTCAACGGCACGCCGGGAGGCGAGAGTGCCTGAGCAGCACACCGCCTCCGAGCTGCTGCCCCTGCCCCTCGTGCACGAACGGCGTCCCGGCTCCCTCGTGCTCGGGCCGGAAACCACCCTCGGAGCGGACGGTCTCGCGCAAGAGCACGCGTGGCTCCTGGCGGATTACCTCGCCGGTGCCGGCGTTCGGGCCCCGGTGCTGGGCGCCGACGCTCCGGCCGCGACGATCGTCCTCCGCATCGATCCCGCTGTGTCCGCGAACCTCGAGGGCTACCGCCTCACGGTGACGCCCGAGCACGCCGAGCTCGTCGGTGCGTCCGGGGACGGCCTCGCGCGCGGGGTCCAGACCCTCCGGCAGCTGCTGCCGCCGGCGGCGCTGCGTCGCGCACCCGTGGCCGACCGGGTGGCTCTCGCATGCTGCGTCGTCGAGGACGAACCCCGGTTCGGGTGGCGCGGCGTGCATCTCGACGTCGCACGGCATTTCATGCCCGTGGAGTTCGTGCTGCGGCTCATCGACCTCGCCGCCCTCCACCGGCTCAATGTCGTGCACCTCCACCTCACCGACGACCAGGGCTGGCGGATCGACGTGCCGTCGTGGCCCCTCCTCGCCGAACGCTCCTCGTGGCGCACCGAGACGGTGGTCGGCCGCCACGGCCGCGACTCAGGGTTCGACGGGACGCCGCACGGCGGGTTCTACACGGCCGACGACGTCCGGGAGATCGTCGAGTTCGCGCGGCGGCGCCATATCACGATCGTCCCGGAGGTGGACCTCCCCGGTCATGTGCAGTCCGTGCTCGCTGCCTACCCGGAGCTCGGCAACACGGGCGACCCGGTCGACGTGCGGACCACGTGGGGCATCTCGGACCACGTGCTCGCGCCTACCGACGAGGCGCTGGGGTTCGCACGTGACGTGCTCGACGTCATCGCCGACCTCTTCCCCGGTCCGTGGGTGCACGTCGGCGGCGACGAGGTGCCCCGCAACGAGTGGCGGGCGAGCCGGGCGGCCGCCGAACGCGCCACGGCGCTCGGGCTGGCGTCCGTGGACGAGCTGCAGAGCTGGTTCCTGCGGGAGATCCACGGGCATGTGACCGCCCACCGGCGCCGGGTCGTGGGATGGGACGAGGTGCTCGAGGACGGCGGGATGCCGAGCGACACCGTCATCATGTCCTGGCGCGGCGTCGAGCCGGGACTGCTCGCCTTGGAGCGCGGCCACGACGTCGTCATGGGCCCGAAGTGGACGACGTACCTCGACTACGCCTCGTCGGACGACGACGACGAACCGCTCGCGCCGCGCCGGACGATCACTCTCGAGGACATCGCCGCCTGGGAGCCGGTGCCGCCCGAGGCGGACGGCCTGGCCGGTCGGATCCTCGGGGTGCAGGGACAGCTCTGGACGGAATACATGCCGACGCCGCGCGAGGTCGAGTACATGGCGTTTCCGCGGCTTGCAGCGATCGCCGAGGCGGGGTGGACGTCTGCGGAGCGCCGAGGCGCGGTGGCCCTGCCGGAGCGGATCCCTCACCACCTGCGGCGGCTCGACGCGATGGGCGTCAACTACCGCCCGTCGGACGGCCCGCGGCCGTGGCAACGCGGCGGGACCGGGCGCCGTCGTCGGGCTTGAGAGGCGGTCACGGCCCGAGCGGACCGCGGCGTTTCGCTCCGTGGGACGGCGACGGCGGAGGTTCAGGCGGTCTTCTTGGTGCGGCGCCGGGTCGGACGCTTGGCGGTCTCAGCGTCCGTTTCGGTGTCGGCGTCGGCGTCCTCGGCCTTCGCCTTGGCGGATCCGGTCTTCGCGGTATCCGACTTCCCGCCGCTCTTCGCGCGGGTCGACCGAGCCTTCGACGGCGCAGCCTCGGCCTCGTCGCCGGCGTCTGAGCCGGCGTCGGCCGCGCCGCCACGCTTCGCCCGGGAGGCCTCGACGCTGCGGCGCAGGGCCTCCATCAGGTCGAGCACCTCGCCGCCCTCCTCGGCCTCCTCCGGCGCCTCGTTCTCGAACGCCTCGCCCTTCTCGAGCTTGGCCTCGATGAGGCGCTTCATCTGCGCCTGGTAGTCGTCGGTGAACTCCCCCGGCGCGAAGTCGGACTCGTAGCTGCTCACCAGCGCGGCGGACATCTGGAGCTCCTTCGCGGAGACCTTCACGTCGTCGGCCAGGCTCGGGAAATCCGCCTCGCGCACCTCGTCGGACCAGAGCAGCGTCTGCAGCAGGAGCACGTCCCCGCGCACGCGAAGCGCCGCGAGCCGGGTCTTCTGCCGGAGCGTGAAGGACACGATCGCGGTGCGCTCGGACTCCTCGAGCGTGCGGCGCAGCAGCACATAGGACTTCGTCGAGGCGGACGTCGGGGCGAGGTAGTACGAGGAGTCGAGCATGATCGGCTCGACCTGCTCGCTCGGTACGAACTCGAGCACGTCGATCTCCCGGCTGCGCTCGGCCGGCAGGGTCTGCAGGTCCTCGTCGGTCAGGACCACCGTCTGTTCACCGTCGGTGTAGGCCTTGTCGATGTGCTCGTACGGCACCACCTCGCCGCACACCTCGCACTTGCGCTGGTACCGGATCCGGCCGCCGTCGGCGTCGTGGACCTGGTGCAGCTTCACGTCGTGGCTCTCCGTGGCCGAGTAGACCGAGACCGGCACGTTCACGAGCCCGAACGTGATGGCACCCTTCCAGATCGACCGCATTGGCCCTGCCTCTCCTCGACACCTCTTGCTATGGGGTTCCCAGTACACACGTCCTGGGGACCGAGCGCCAGAGTACGCGGCGTCCGCGCCGTCAGCCGGCCCGTTCGTCGAGCCGGGCGAGCTCCACCTGCGGCTGCGCCCCCGCCGCACCGTAGAAGCGGCCCTCGCGTGCCTTCACGGCAGCGACGAGCACGAAGCTCAACGAGACCAGGAGCGCCCAGGAACCCCACTTCCCGGTGTGCACCATCCGCCAGATCTCGGCCTGATCGGGGTACTGCCAGGCACCGAGGAACGTCGCGGCGTTCTCGGCGACCCACAGGAAGAAGCCGATCAGCACGAACGAGACGGTCAGCGGCATCGCGTACCGGCGGGACCCGACGGTGTAGAACACCCGGCTGCGCCACAGCGCCACCACGAAGCCGGCCGCGATCAGCCACCGCACGTCGGGAAGCACGTGGTGGGTGTAGAAGTTCGCGTACACCGCCACGGCCAGCAGCACGGCCGGCACCCAGCGGAAGTTCGTCACGCGCAGGTCGAACCGGCGGAACGCCTGGCACAGGTAGGACCCGACGGCCGCGTACATGAAGCCCGAGTACAACGGGACGCCGCCGATCATCGCCCACGCGTCCTCGGGGTAGGACCAGGATCCGGCGTTCACCTTGTACACCTCGAGCGCGAGCCCGATCAGGTGGAACGCCCCGATCACGGCCACCTCGCGCCAGGTCTCGAGGCGGAGCAGGTAGAACACGACCGTGACCGCCAGGCCGTACAGCACCAGCGCGTCGTACCGTGCGATCGGCAGCGGCACCACCGAGCTCGCCGCAAGCCCGGCGAAGATCGCCGCCGCGAACAGGCAGCACTGCACCTGCAGCCAGCCGAACCGCAGCAACTGCCCGACGGCGGCTGCCGCCCTTCTCGAGGGAGCGGCGGCCAGGGCGAGCGTTCCGTGGGTCACGGGCACGAGCGTGCCAGCGGCGCCCGCCCAGCCGCGCGCCCACGGCGCGCGATCCGCAACACTCGCCCAGCACGCCCACGCAACCTCCCCGCTCCGTCCACGACGGCTCCGGAACGAGCGGACGCCGTCGGGCCGGGGTGGCTGCAAGACGGCCGCCGGACCGTTGTCCCGAGGGGCCGGACGGCGGAAACTGACGGGATGCGATCGAAGGAGGATCTCGTCGCGGCACTGCTCGACTTCCCGCCGGGTCATCCGTATGCGAAGTGGAACGGAACCCACTGGCGGCTGGTCGAGATCGCCGACTCCGGCGTCCCGGTACCGAGGTCCCGGCTCGAGCGGGGCGTGGAGTCGGAGCTGACCTGGCTGCTGCCCGGTCTGGCACCGGGCCGGGTGCTCCGGGTGGCCGGGCGAGCCCGTCGGCACGGGTCGATCGAGGGCAACGCGGTGTATGCGCTGTCCCGGCTCGGATACGCGAGCGATGACCGGACCAGTCGGCTCGTCGATGCCCTGCTCGACTGGCAGTGGCCGGATGGTGGTTGGAACTGTGACCGGCACCCCGGGGCCTGGCGCTCGTCGTTCCACGAGTCGGCCATCCCGGCACTGGGCCTGGCCAGTTACGCGGCGGCCACCGGGGCGACGGCCGCTCGCCGCGCCGCCGAGCGCACCGCGGAGCTGCTGCTCGAGCACCGGCTGTTCCGGTCGACCTCGACCCACGAGGCCATCCACCCGTCGTGGATCGTGCTGCACTACCCGTCCTACTGGCACTACGACGTGCTGATCGGTCTGCGGCTGCTGGCCGCCGTCGGGCGGCTCGGCGACCCACGCGCGTCCGACGCCGTGGACATCCTCGAGCGCGCCCGGCACGCCGACGGTCGGTTCTCCGGCCGCAGCTGGACCTCGAGCAGGCAACCGGCCGCCGTCGACCGGGGTCGCGGACGCGACAACCTCCTCCTGAACGAGCTCGCGGCGGCGGTCCTCGCACAGCGGGCCGGCGCCGCCGGCCACGGGTGAGGTGCGGGCCGTCCCGTACCGGCGCCGTCGTCCGCCTGTCACCATGTGGGGATGGCCCGCAGCTCCGAGACGTCCGTGGTGGTGGACGGCCGCCGGGTGCGCCTGACGAATCTGGACAAGGTCCTCTACCCCGCGACCGGCACCACGAAGGCCGAGGTGATCGCGTACTACTCCGAGATCGCCCCGGTGATGCTGCCGCACTGCTCGGGGCGGCCGGCCACCCGCAAGCGCTGGGTGAACGGGGTGGGCACCGAGGACGAGCCCGGCCAGGTGTTCTTCACGAAGAACCTCGACTCGGGCACGCCGGACTGGGTGGTCCGTGCCGAGCTGGTGCACAGCGACCACACGAACGTCTACCCGCTCGTCGACGACCGGGCCACCCTGGTCTGGCTCGCCCAGATGGCCGCGCTCGAGATCCACGTGCCGCAGTGGCGGTTCGACTCCGCCGGGCGTCCACGCAACCCGGACCGGATCGTCTTCGACCTCGACCCCGGCCCCGGCATCGAGCTGCCGCAGGTGGCGCAGGTGGCGGGCTTCGTACGCGAGGTACTGGCCGGGATGGGGATGGACGCGGTCCCGGTGACCAGCGGTTCCAAGGGCATCCACGTCTACGCGGCCCTGCCCGGCGCGCACCCCTCCAGCCAGATCAGCGACCTCGCCAAGGAACTCGCCCGGAGCCTGGAGGCCGACCACCCGGACCTGGTGGTCTCGGAGATGGCGAAGGCCAAGCGCGTCGGCAAGGTGTTCATCGACTGGAGCCAGAACCACTCGAACAAGACCACCGTGGCCCCGTACTCCCTGCGCGGGCGCAGCCACCCGACCGTCGCCGTGCCCCGCACCTGGGACGAGCTGGCCGACCCGGAGCTGCGGCACCTGGATCTGACCGAGGTGCCGACGCTCGTCGCCGAGCGCGGTGACCCGATGGCTGCCCTGGAGAGCCTCGCCCACGCCATGGACACCGCCGGCGGCCACGGCCCGGACCGCTTGACCACCTACCGCGCCAAGCGGGACGCGGCCAGGACCCCGGAGCCGGTGCCGCACGCGCCGCCGCCGGACGTCACCGAGCCGGTGTTCGTGATCCAGGAGCACCACGCGAGCCGGCTGCACTGGGACCTGCGGCTCGCGCACGACGGCGTTCTGGTGAGCTGGGCGCTGCCGAAGGGGGTGCCGACGGACCCGGCCGGCAACCACCTCGCCGTGCAGACCGAGGACCACCCGATGGAGTACCTGACGTTTCACGGGTCGATCCCGAAGGGTGAGTACGGCGCCGGGGAGATGACGATCTGGGACACCGGCACCTACGAGCTGGAGAAGTGGCGTGAGGGCAAGGAGGTCATCGTCACCCTGACCGGGGCCGACGGCGGTGGGCTGGCCGGGTCGGTCGGGCGCAGCGCGCGGTTCGCGCTGATCCGCACCGGCCGGCGCGACGGCGACGAGAACCACTGGCTGATCCATCTCATGAAGCCGGCCGGCAGCGGTGCGCCCGCCTCCCCCGCGCGCTCACCCCGAAGCCATCGCACCGCCGCCGTCGCGCGCCCCGGCAGCACGGCCGACACCCGGGACAAAACGCCCGTCGACGCCAGCGGTCCGGGCGGCCGGCCCACAGCTTCCTCCGGACGGGCCGACGCCACCGCCCCGCGCCGACCGATCGTCCCCCCACCCACGCCCATGCTCGCCACCCTCGGGTCGCCACTGGACGTTCCAGACGGGACCGGCTGGGCGCTCGAAATGAAGTGGGACGGCATGCGGGTGGTCGCGGTCGTGGACCGAGACGCGGACCCGGTCGTGCGGCTGTGGGCCCGGAGCGGGCGCGACATCACGGCGACGTTTCCCGAGCTGGCGGTGCTGGCCGACTCCGTGGCCGTGGAACGCGTGGTGCTCGACGGCGAGATCGTCGCCCTGGACGCCGGCGGCCGCCCGGACTTCGCCGAGCTGCAGCCCCGGATGCAGGCCACCAACGCGCGGGAGATCGCCGCGGCGGCGGCCCGTCGACCGGTCCACCTGATGCTCTTCGACATCCTCGAGCTGGACGGCACCGAACTCCTGGACCAGCGCTACGACGACCGCCGGAAGGTACTCGAGACCCTCATCGAGGCGACGGAAGGCGGCCTCGTGCAGGTACCCCCGGTGTTCGACGGCGACCTCGACGCCGCCATCGCGGCCTCCCTGGCCTGGAACCTGGAGGGCGTCGTGGCCAAGCGGCGCGACTCGCGCTACCTGCCCGGCCGGCGCGCGTCCGGGTGGGTGAAGATCAAGCACACCCGCACCCAGGACGTGGTCATCGGTGGCTGGCGACCCGGGCAGGGCGGCCGCACCGGGCAGGTCGGCTCACTCCTGGCCGGGGTGTTCGACGACGACGGCACCCTGCGGTACGTGGGCCGCGTCGGATCGGGATTCAGCGCGGCCGAAACGGTGGCGTGGGTGCGCGAGTTCGCGCCCCTGACCCTGGCCCGGAGCCCGTTCGCGGACGTGCCCGCCCTGGATGCCCGGGACGCGCACTGGATCGAGCCGACCCAAGTCGGCGAGGTGGCGTTCGGCGAGTGGACGCCGACGGGTCGGCTGCGTCACCCCCGCTGGCGCGGCTGGCGACCGGACATCGATCCGGCCGTCGTACGCCGCGACAGCTGACCGCGCGGGTCCCCCGCCCGCGGCTGTCAGCAGTGAGCGAGTCCGAGACGGTGCAGCATACGAACGACCTGGGACGTGCTCCGCGGCGGACACTGAGACGGGAGTCCACGCGGGCCCATCGGCGCGACGGCTCCCTCGCCCAGTGAGACGAGTGAGACCCGCTGCATTCCGCCCAGAAGGATGCGGCATCAAACCTGGGGCGCTTCACCATGCTCCCGACATCGGCCGCAGGCGTGACCGACGTGACGCCACCCTAATCCAGTTGCGTTGCGGAACTGAGGAGCGGGTGAGCGCGGCGCGCACCGAGGTGCGAGCCCGTGTCCTCCAGGACTGCCACCGCCTGGATCGAGCGAGAAGGACTCAGGCGCCGGTGCACACTGAGACCATGCCGAAAAGGAACGACTTGAGCGGAGTTCTACCGCTCATGTCCCTGATGATCGAGACACCGGACGGGCCGGCTCCATACCCCTGGCCGCTTTACCTGACAGCTTGCGAGCATCAAGCCCGGATCGCGCTTCACCACCTCAACCGCGTGTGGGCGCTCGAGCAAGGACATGGCGGCGCGGCGATCTGGCGAACCGGGTTCGATGAACTTGCCGTCTGGGCGGATCTCCAAGGGGCAGTCATGGCCGCGATCATCTTGCAGAGGCTTCTGAAGCCAACCGGTGTACGAGACCGTCCAGCCATGCCCCGAGGAGCCGCTCAACAGCAAGCAGAAGAGCGTGGTCGCCGACTGCGCACGCTGCTCTCCGTACCCGAAGAGTCCCCGCTGTTGAGTGTGGCCACAACCCGCCACTCGCTTGAGCACGTTGACGAGCGGATCGACGCCATCGTGTCGGCCCGGATCAACTCTGTAAGCGATTGGTATATCACTCGAGGGCTCTGGGTCGACGGCCTCGTCAGCCGTAACGCGGAGCCAGGACTGAACTTGCAGCATGTGACCTTGCGGCGCTTCGATCCGGAACTGGGCGTGCTCGTCGTTGACGAGGATCCGATTGATCTCTTCCAATACGAGATCGCGGTCTACAACCTCCTTGAGCATCTGTCTGACGCGCGCTCCACTTTGGACAAGGAGCGGCCAGCAGGCAGATCCACCTTCGGTGGCTTTCGCCCTCGGCAGCATCCAGACGGTGACCTGATCAATAGCCGACGCCAGCACATCGCACAGGTGCGTCGCCAGGTGCGACTCGGCGAGCAGCCAGCAGCAAGGGGTGAGCCAGGCACCTGAGCTGCGTGGTTGCTACTTGGCGTGGCACACGGGGTGGCGGTCCCTCCAGCCCCAGAATTGCGGTGTCGTACTCGACTCGACGAGGGACGACCCGAGCAGTTCGAGTCGCCCCGCCTCCGCTCAGGCCGCGACCACTCTCCGAGTGGGCCGCAGGCGGTGAGGTCTCGGAAGAACACCAGCCACACGGCGCCGTCCTCGCTGCTGGTGACATGGACACCCACGATTTTCGCGGTGTCCGTCGGCGTTGACGCCGGTCGCGAGGCGCACGTGGACCGGCACCACTCGGCCGCCCTCACGGACCTTCAGCACGAGAGCGTCGGCCACGAACGTGAACGAGCCGGCATCGGCCAGGCGTCGGGTGCGGAACTCGTTGACATGCTCGTCGAGCTCGGTGGCCATCACGCCAGACCTGGCTCTTCTACAGGCGGTACCCGCAGCGGCAGCACCATCACCAACTGCGCGGAGACCCGGGCGACATGCACGAGTACGACAAGCGCTACCTGTGGGCGAATCTTAAGCAGATCAACTCCAGTCTGCAGTGAACGACTTGACGCGCGGTTAAGCGCCGCTCGACACGTCATTCCGCCGCGGGGGACGCAGGCATCTGATGAGCGGACGCCCGAGCGAGCGGTTCGGCGTACTACAGCGGGTCGGAAGGTTAGCCTACCGTGCATGACAGATGGCCCCGAGGAGCGAGCAGCGTCGGTCGCGCTCGTCTTCGAGTATGTCGACCCTTCTCTGCTCGGGATGAATCTCGAGGCCGGTGACTTCCCGCCACTCCTTCAAGGATGTGCAGGCATGCTCGTCGCGTGCGGGGTGGACACGGCGAAGACACGGCTCGTGATCACTGGGGACTTTGTGCGCTCAGTGCAAGATCGCGGCGAACCTGGCTCGGAATACCACGAGAACTACAACACCCAGCGCAACACCGGGATGGTGGGGGGCAAGACGATTCCGCTCCCAGACTCGACCGTCGACGTACTCCTGCAAGCGGTGATGTTCGTCCCGCTCAATCATGCCGAGGATGCCGCCGCCGTGGCCGGTTCCGCGCTGCACACCGTGGTGCACGAAGCCCAGCACGTGGTCATCGCCCAGCATGGTGAGGCCAGCGGGGAGCTCGAGGCAACGCCTTGGGCGAGACGGAACCTCCTGATCGCGGCTGACCAAGTAATCGAGGAGTATCGCGCCGAACTCGTCGCCTGTCAGGTCGTCGGCCCCTCGGGATGGAACACCGAAGATCTGGTCTCGTCGGCAAAGACCTGGCTCGGGGATCTTCAGCGCATCGCCACAGTGGAGTACCAGTCCCATTTGGACGTCGGAAGGCTGGCGTACGACATCCTGCAGGAGAGCCACACCGTCTGGAAGTTGCTCGGGTACGCCGCGGCAGAACAGCTGGAGGCGCGAGACGGCCTGCCCACGGTCGTGGCGGAGGACGAACTCTGGACAGCCATGATTGAGCCGCACTGGGAGGAGTTCACGCTTCTGCTTGCGAGGGTCCCCGGCGGGGATGAGCGGATTCCACGCGCGGAACTCGAATCTCTGGCGTCCGACCTCGCGGACCTGTTCGCGGATTGGCTGGTCACATTGGGTTTCGAGTTCACCGACCACCCGGAGGGAGCGGCGTTCTACATCAGAGATTGGACGTTGCTTGCACTAGAACTCGACTAACTCGTGCAGGGTGCTCGTGCCGCTGTCGGCGCGGGACGCCGGGACATAGCCGCGATCCGCGCGGGTGGAAACCTGCGTCATGCCGCCGCGTTGGGGCCGTCGCCCCATCGTTGTTGCTGGCTGAGTTCCAGGAGCGCATTGCACAGTCCACCCGAGAGGTTGACCCGGACGGCGTCCGTTCTGTCGGACCATGGACATCGCTGAAGAACCTGCCGAGTGCGCCACTGTCCAACCTGGTCCACCCGATCGACTGGAACGGGCGCGACCTCGCTGGGCTTGGAATTCCCGTACTTCGCGTGCGTCCACAAGGCCACGTCCAGGACGCGCAAAATCGGCTCGGTAATAACCGGGTCACGGACTCGGCCCGGCTCGATCGATGGCGCGTACGCCATCGCCTGGGCCAAACCTTCGACGACATCAGTGTCTCCGATCAGCCGTCGGTACAACTGGTACTCGATTTGGTATGAGCGGAATTTGTGGAGCCCGAGGTATTTCCGGACCAAGTTGTCCCGAACTGGGAACAGGGCCGGACGCTTGCGGGCGCAGAGTTTCGCCGCGGTCACCCACGGCGCGGAAAGCTTTGCCGACGGGCTGGAAAGCGCGAACTTGACTGCCTCCTGTAGCTGACCCATCGCACTGAGCGTCTCCGGACCGGCGACCTGCAGTTCGACGTTCAAGGCCTAGTCCCGCAGCGCGGCTAGTACGTCCTCGCGGTGGGTTCCGTGTTCGAGGAGCCGACGGGTAGACCGTGGGCCGACTCGAGTGAACAGCAACTGGGTGGCGAGCAGGTCTGCCACCGTGATGTCGTCGCGGACGATCGGCTCCAGCGCGCTGAATGTCGACCCCGCGAAGTTCCCCTCACGATCGTAGTACCAGGCCAGGTGTACCGCCGCGGACTGGAACTCCAACGCCGCGAGCGTCCGCTCCCGGACGGCTTCGTACAGATCTTGGGGCACAATTTTCCACTCATTGGGGCGCCGCTCAGTGATCGGGAGTGTGTCCACGACTTCCACCTTGGCACGTTCGACCGGCCCGGTAAGGGGATGTGGCCGGCGAAAAAGGTTCACGTCCGAAGCTCAACCCAACGAGTCGTCCTGCCCCGCAACAGCTGGTGGGCACGGCGCACGCTCATGACGCGTTGAGTGTGCGTCATTCCGCCGCGTCAAGGCGCCCAGAATGACGAGGAGCGGATGAGCCGGACGAGTCGGGGAAAGCGCAGAACGTGAGTAGTTCGTGCCTCCGGGGCGATGGGCTACGCGGTTGCGGTGCTCACGCCACGCCACCACGACCATTGGGCGACGCCTTCAGAGTGATTGTGGGTCACAATGAGGAGATGAGCAATCATGGTTCGTCGGGTGGAGACTTCCGCTTCCCCGACGGCGTCGAGTTCGACGGTGAAACTCCCGACGGCGCCCAGATGAGGGTGTCCATCCCGCTCGACAGTTCGGGTCATCTGGGCCGCGAGTGCCCGGGGTGCAAGCAGCAGTTCCGCATCCAGAACGAGGACTATTCCGCGCTAGCCGATGATACCAGGCTTTGGTGCGTCTACTGCGGCCATCAGGATGAGACCGACCAGTTCTATACCCAGGCGCAGGTCGACCGGTTGCACCGAGTCGCGCAGGACTACGGGAGTCAGCTTATCGGCACGATGCTCGACGACTCGTTTGGTTCGATGGCTCGCCGCAGCAGGCGAAGCAAGTTCGTCCGAGTCACCTATCGATCGAAGCCGTTTATCCAGAACCGTTGCCGGCAATCGACCAGGAGGACCTCGTTCGACAGCGTACATGCGACGGATGCCGCGTGCGATACGGGGTGTTCGGCGAGCACAGATTCTGCCCCGTTTGCGGGCCCCTGGCTGCCAAGACGGTCGCGCTCGACGCTCTCAGTGCCGACGAGGTCCGGATTCGAGTCCTCGGCGAGGTGGGTCGTGACACATTGGCCTCATTGCGCGAGGGCGGTGTTCTGGACCGAACCTATGCCGACACTATCGAGAATGTGGTCGGCATCGTCGAGGCCTTCGCGGAGAGGACGTTTCGCGACTGTGTTCCAGGGGCGGACGCCGTTCTGTACGGCAAGGGCAAGATCTTCCAGCGCCTCAACGATTTGGCCGACCTGTACCGCGACCACGTAGGTGCCGATGTGCGTGTCCACCTCGCAGAGGTGTGGCCGATGCTTGAGGCCACGTGGGCGGCTCGGCACATTCACACGCACGCGGACGGCGTCGTTGACCACAAGTACTTGCGTCAGGTGCCAAGCAGCAAGTTGCGAGTCGGCCAGCGGTTGCGATCCACCAGCGGCGATGCCCATGACGCAATCGATAACGCTCGGCGTCTCATCGAAGGTCTGAGCGCCCCGAGGCTCTGACTACGGTCGGTCCGTGTTGATCGGAGGGCTCATAGCCGCTGTCCGCGCGTCCTAGAGGTGAGTCTTTCCGCCGCGTCAAGGCGCGCACTATGACGCGCTCCTCGGTGGCGGAAATCCGCTCGCTCATGCAGCCGATGTGCTCAAATGTCGACGCGTCATTGTCGCTTCGTTCAGCACGTTCGAGAAACTCCAGGAGATGGGTTTGTCCATCGTGGCGGCGAAGGCCGTCACGCGGGAGTAGAAGCGGTGCGAGGCGCTACCGCCACCCGACCTCGACCGGCAAACAGCCGACAACATTTTCTGGCGCTACCGACAGGGGTGGTGACGGCGCGGTGGTCACCTGAAGAGGCTGCGCAGTCGGCTCCACGGCCGCCGGGGAGGAGGGGCGTCCTTGCTCGTCTCAGCCTGCTGCCATCCGTCCCGAACCTGGCCTCGCGTCACCTCATCGAGGCTGAGGTCTCGGCACCAGACGACCTCGTTTCGTCGGATGAAGTAGTGCGAACGGCACGCGAGTCCTGCGCTCCCCACTGACGGAGCCAGGCTGACTGCCTCCCCGTCGAAGGTGATGCTCCAGCGGTTCGGCCTGAGCGGGGTGACGGCTTGGTGGCCACATCCGCAGCAGCAGATGTGCATAGAGGTGGCGAACGTCGTGCTGATGTACAGGACGCCGGGCGTGGGCTTCTCCGGGAAGCTCTCGCAGAACTCGAACTCGAGGCGGGTCACTCGGATCCCTCGTTCTCGGCATCGGGTCCCTCGTTCACGATGGAGTTGGTGAACAGGCTGTAGGTGGCGTTCCACTCTCGCCCGTGGTCGGCGTAGAAGCGCAGGGCACGCTTCCACCGAACGACGGCAAGACCGGCGTTGAGCAGGTTGAGGTCAGCGATCTGGATGTTGCTGGCGTACTCACCTCCGGGTGCCGCATGGCCTGAGGGAATGGCAGTTCGTGCGTTGTCGCGGCTGCCGGGCAGGCTGGTCGTGACCCGCAGGGTGCCGCTCAGTCCCGCGTCGTGCTTCTCGATGCCCATGCCGACGTCGATGAAGGGGATGTCGTGCACCTCGAGGTAGTCAATGATCTCCCGCTTGGCGGCCGGCTCGTCCGCGGCGAGGAAGACCCACGTCATGCCGGCCAGTTGGCCGACCGTTTCAGCAGTGACGTGAACGGGGTGGGGCACGATGCCGGTCCGCATGCGGGAGTACTCGCCCGCGAAGTAGTCGACCTTTTTCGGCCTGGTTTCGAGGACCTCCAGCGGCGAAGCGCCGGGGGCACGGAACGCGTTGTGGTTGACGAACTCGTCGGCATCGAACAGGTGAATCTCATCGACGGGCGTCTTCGCGACAAGATCGAGGATGTACGACCCGGTGCCGCCGACGCCGACGATGGCCACACGATGACCACGGAACACCTCGTTGTCGCTGTCGACACCCGCCCGGCTCGACGCCGAGTCCCGGTACAGGAACGGCGACGGGTCGTCATCAGCGACGACCGGGCGGTACTGCTTGGCTGTCGCCGTCGTGTCGATGTCGGAGGCGTGGACCCCGAGCAGCCTCACGTAGGTCGTGAACTTCGCGTAGTTGTCGCGGTACGCGCCGGTGCGCGGCTTCTGCGAGAAGTAAAAGTTCACCGTCAGGCCCGGGTAGATCTCCTGCTGGACGAGAGAGTTAATGAGGTGGCTGAGCGGCTTGCCGGATGCGTCGCTGGGCGTCTGCCCCTGAAAGTGCACGGTGTGGTCGTTCATGCCCGACACGTCACCGCCGGCGAACGTCACCGGAGCCGCCAGGACCCCGTAGACGACCTGGCCCTCCGGAGTCGCGTACGGGACGTCTCGCAGAACGAGGTACGAGCCGAGGATCTCGACCGTGTACCCCTCGTCCCGCAGACGCTTGAGGTCCGTACTACGAGCGAATGGTCCGGTAGACATCGAAGACCATCCCCTTCTTGACCGGAACCTCCGCGCCGACGGTCAGCGAGCCCGAGCCGTGGCCGTCCGCGCCGCGTGAGTAGGTGATGGTGAACGTCATGTCGGGGGTCACCGCCTCGCCGGGGTACGCGAGTGCGATCAGCTCGTCGTAGCCGATCTTGCGCTCAGTCACCTCAACGGGGCGGGTGTTGACGTAGATGGTCGTGGTGGCGCTCATGGCGCTCCCTCCTTGCCCCGGGACAGGGCGGCTGGCGATCGGCAGGTTGCCGTCTGACTGCATGTCTAGCATACTTCACCTATGGGGTGAATGCATGTACGCATACAAGCGAACAGCGCGGCACCGGGTTCTCCACCCCGATCAGGGCTAGGCTCCGGAGCATCCCAGGCTTCAGCCCAGGGGTGATCGGATGGAGTCGGGTTGCGGATCGAGTACCAGGACGACGAACTACAGCGCCTGGCAATCGATGGCACCTACGTGGCGAAGGGCTTGAGTCGCGATGTCGTCAGGGCGTACCGAAAGATCATCCAGAAGCTCGCGGCTGCCCCTGACGAGCGCGACCTGTACGCCCTGCGCGGGCTTCGCCTCAAACAACTACATGGCGATCGGGCTGGGACCCACTCGATGCGTCTGAACGACCAGTACCGACTGATCGTGACCTTCAAGACCGACGGCGAGCGTGTGGCTGTCGTGATCGAACTTGTTGACTACCACTGAAGGAGCTCCGATGAACACCACGCTTGCAGAGGTGTTCCCTGCCGGGGAGCACCTATCTGACGAACTTGAGGCCCGCGGATGGACCCAGGTTGAGTTCGCCGAGATCCTCGGACGACCGACCCAGTTCGTCTCCGAGATCATCCAGGGCAAGAAAGAGATCACGCGCGAGTCCGCAGCGCAGATCGCAGCGGCCCTCGGCACAAGCGCAGAGTTCTGGCTCAACCTTCAGGACTCCTACTTTCTCTGGCAGCAGCGCCAGGACCCGCAGGCACGCGAGGAGCTGAACGAGGTTGCGACACGCGCGAAACTGAACGACCTGGCCCCTATGGCTGCCCTTCGAAAGCGGGGCGTAATCACGGCGACGACTACGGCCGAGCAGGCCAAGCAGTTGCGGCATCTGATGGGCACCTCGAACCTTGACGATCAGCCTGCACGGCGCTTCGCCGCGCGACGCAGCAACGGGGAGGAGGCTCTCACACCGACCCAGAATGCGTGGTTCGCGTGCGTCCGTCGGATCGCCGAAACACTCCCGGTGAAGCACTACTCGCGCGCGAGCCTTGACGATGTCGCAGCGCGCACGAGCCGGCTTGTGAGGGAGCCCGAGGGGTTCCTCGACCTACCGGACGAGTACGCCGCCGCCGGGGTGCGCCTGGTCTTCTTCGAGGCCTTCCCGTCGAGCAAGATCTCGGGTGCTTCCTATCAGGACGAGCACGGTCCAGTGATCGCGCTTTCCGGCCGAGGGCAGCGCCTCGACAAAGTCCTGTTCACCCTGCTTCACGAGGCAGCCCACATCGTTCGCGGCGACACCGAAAGCGGCGAGCCGGTCATCGACGAGGACGACCACACACTGGGTGATGAGGACCGAGCGAACGAGGTCGCCGCGAACTGGGTGCTCCCCGAAGCTCTTCCATCCAACCCGTCACGCATCACGAAGGAGTGGGTCGAGGAAGCCGCCGATCTCGTCGGAGTACACCCGATCGTGGTTGTCGGACGTCTCCAGCGCGACGAAGTCATCCCCTGGCGCACCGCGCTCGTCAAGGATGCCCCCACAGCAACCCAGTACCTGCGGATGTGGCCAGGGGAACTTCAACTCTCCTGAGGACCCCGCAACCAGCAGTAGGTCCCGCCCGCGGCCCATCATCTCCACTGGAGCGCTTGTAGCCATCCACTCTGCAATCAGGCGTCGGGCCTGCCGATGAACCGGGCCGTGGGCCGCCCAGGTGGCAGCCATCGCAGCCTTGTCGCCTCCACTCGAACCCGCAAGTGCTTCAAGGACGGCGCGTCATTCCGCCGCGATCGGACCAGTTGTCCGGTCGGCGTGGTTTTGTGGCGTTCAGAGCTTCGCCACAGGCGGCGGTGCCGTCGGGGTCACCAAAGCCGATCCCGGCGTTGTTGACCGGCACAGAGGTGTGATCGGTGACTAGCGCGATCTCGTCCGCGAGGTGGTGCCACTGCGTGACTGCGCCGAACGGAGCTGGCGCCCCAGCGCCGGGTCTGACTACGCCGCTGGGGCGCGCACCGTCCGCCGGACCGTTGTTCACGATTGCACAGCGCCGCTCCTCACGTTTGCTAAGTTAATACGTTCACATATGCGTAGTTCACGGCATCATGTCTGCTAGGTTAGCGTCATGATCCTCGATTCGCTCGTGCCGCGTAGGGTCAGTGAGCTCCTCGTGGACCTGGTCAAGGTGGAACCGGTGATCGCTCTGCACGGGCCGCGGTCGGTAGGCAAGTCCACGGTGCTGGGAAGGTTCGCTGCCGATGCCGAGGGGACGGTTCTCGACCTGGACGACGTCGAAGTTCGTGAGGCGGTCGTCGGGAATCTGGCATCGGTCGTCGCTGGCCCGGCACCGGTGTGTGTCGACGAGTACCAGCGTGTGCCCGACATCCTGGATGCACTCAAAGCCCGGCTGAACCGGGAGGGCAGCCTCCCCGGGACTGCCGTCATCACCGGCTCGACCCGACAGGACGCGTTGCCCGCCACAGCGCAGGCCCTCACCGGACGCCTGCACTCGCTGACCATCTGGCCGCTGTCCCAAGGAGAGATCGCCAGAGTCCGGGAGAACCTGCTCCAGGCACTGAGAACCGACCCTGACGGCGTGGTCAGCCAGGTCCCCTCCTCCAAGACAACCCGCCAGGACTACCTGGAACGCGTCTGCGCAGGCGGGTTGCCCTTGGCTCTGCGACGTTCCGGCCCTGCCCGAGCACGCTGGTTCGACGACTTCGTACGGGCATCGGTCGAACGGGATGCTCTCGAGTTGAGCCGGATCCGTGAACGACAAGCCATGACCGACCTGCTCGGCCTGGTTGCCGCGCAAACAGGGCAGCTGCTGAACACCTCCGCCGCCGCGGACAAGCTCGGCGTCAGCCGAGCCACCACCGAGAATCATCTGCGGCTGCTCGAGGACCTCTTCCTAGTGGTGCGACTGCCGGCGTGGGGCAAGACCCTGCGCTCACGAGTCAGCGTCAAGCCCAAGGCCCACGTCGTCGACTCCGGACTGGCCGCCCGACTGCTCCGGCTCACGCCCGACAAGCTGGCGGGACTCGACCCGGCATCACTGTCCGACTTCGGGCACCTCCTGGAAACCTTCGTCATCGGAGAGATCCGCAAGCAGACCTCCTGGCTCGATGAGCCGGTCACGCTGGGCCACTGGCGGACGAGCGATGGTGCGGAGGTCGACCTAGTCATCGAGTACGACGACGGCGCAGTCCTCGCATTCGAGGTCAAGGCCAGCGAACGCGCGCCCGGCGCCGATTTCCGCGGCCTAACCCAACTGCGCGACGCCCTTGGACCACGGTTCGCCGGCGGGATCATCCTCACGACAGGAACTCGCTCCTACACCTACTCCGACCGCCTCCACGTCATGCCCATCGACCGGCTGTGGACTCCCGTCACATCCGAGGCCGGGCACTGAACCTCCACCCGAGCATCGACGCTCGCTACTGCCGCGAGTCGGGAGTTCTTGAGGTGCGTCTAGTAGCCGCAAAGGAATACGCCTGCGGTGAGCACGAGCGTAGTGTCGCGAGGTTCGGAGCCTCGTCGCGTTGACGGCGAGCACGGCGAGGCCACTTCCAGTCGCCGTGTGAAGGCGATCATGTCCACTACAGCCAGCTCGACGACCGTACTGCCGTTCCAGCCGTCCTCCATGAGTCCCGCGCAGCTGTCGGCTGTCTCCTACCTCGCTCGCTACACCGGGGCAACCCACGACTTGTATGCAGCGCAGCTGCGGCGGTGGTTCGGATGGTGCGACGCCAATGGCCTCGACCCACTGGTCGGGATCCAACGCGCCCACGTCGAGCTCTACATCCGCCACCTCGGCGAAGACGGGCTGATGGACTCCTCGGTGAACACGATGATGCACGCCGTCCGGGGCTACTTCCGTTTCGCACACATCGACGGCACCATCCCAGCCGACCCGGCCGTGTATGCCCGACTACCGAAGGTGCACCGCGACGAGTCTCGCACCCAAGGCCTGGACCGCCTGGAGCTGATCCGGTTCCTGCAGGTTGCACAGACCATCACGGTCCACCACGGCGCCTTGGCCTACCTACTCGGAATCAACGCATTGCGGGCCTCGGAGGCCGCTGCCGTGCGGATTGAGGACTACGCGGACCTCTTGCGCGGACATCGAGTGCTGCACGTGATCGGCAAGGGCAACAAGCCCGCGACCATGCCGCTCACCGTGCCGGTTCTGCGGGTGCTGGAGGCCTGCCGCGGCGACCGCACCGCCGGACCACTCGTGCTGCGCCCAGTCTCGGGCAATCCGATCGACCGGCGCGATGTCTACCGGATGGTGCAACGCATCGCGCAGGCCGCCCGGTTCCCTCGGCACATCAGTCCTCACTCGCTGCGTCACGCCGCCATCACTAACGCCTTGGACGCAGGCGTACCCCTTCGCGACGCGCAGATCCTGGCCCGCCACGCTGATCCGAGAACCACGGAGCACTACGACCGAGCCCGTGGCAACCTCGATCGCCACGGCGTCCACTTCCTCACCGCTTACGTCGCCGGCGTCTGACGACCCTCGGAAGGTGTTGGCCTGAGGCATCGGGACCCTGCAGAGCCGCGAGGGCTCCCTCCTGCCGCGCGCCCGTAATTGCCGGGCCAGAGAAGTGACCCAGCCCGCCGCTTCAGCGTGTGTGACGAACGCAGGCATCGTCGACGAGCGGACGGGCCGCAAACAGGGCCAGTCCGAGTCTCTCTCGCCAGGTGAACTCAGTCGCCTGGCGGTACCTGGAAGGCACTGACCTCGATCCGGCCGCCGAGGGCCTTCGATGCGCGCGCGGCCCAGTCAAGGGCGGTCTGCTCGTCGGCCACGTCGATCACCCAGAAGCCTCCGAGGTACTCGGGAGCCTCGACGAAGGGGCCGTTGACCGTGCTCAGTGACTCGCCGGTGTTGTCGACCGTGATCGCGCTCGAGGGCGGCATCAGCCCGCCAGCGAAGACGAACGCGCCGGTCGACGTGAGTTCCTCGAGGATCGCACCGGTGGCAGCCATGGCCGCCTCGAGCTCGGCCGGGTCCATGGTCTCCATGGTCGGCTCCTCGTCGGAGTTGTGCGGAACGGACAGCAGATATTGGCTCATGCGGTGTGGACGTCCGGGACGCGGGAACTCATCGGTCCCCGCAGCGCTGACGTCACTCCGGTCACCTTCATGGCGACAACTGTCCGCGCCCCGCGCTGGGTTTGACCGACTCAGAGAGTCGCCGGGACCCGCTTGCGTCGAGAGCCGCGGACGTGCGCGGGCTCGTCCAGCAGCACCAGGTCGGGATACGGCTCTGGGTCGGTGACGTGCTCGGAGTCTGGCTGCGGCGCAGGGTCGGACTGCGGCGCAGGGTCGACCTCCGCGACGTCCGCACGCACCGAGCGGTCCGCGAGCGACTTCACCTCGGACTCGAGCATCGGCACGGGATCGGTGACCGATGCCCGCTCTACCGGGTCCTCCGCCGGGGCCGGAGCCGACGGGTCCGGCCCCGGCTTCGTCTCGACGTGCGCCCCACGTTCGGCGACGAGGACGACCGACTGCTCTTCCGCCGTCGGGCGCGGAGCGGGCATCGCCTCGACGGACTCGTCCGTGCGGGTCGGGACGACCTCGAGCGCGACCTCCGGCGTCGCAACCGGCACGACCGGCATCGCGGCGCCGTGGGTGCGCGGCACCACGTAGACGAAGCCGCGGCCCGGCCGGTCGCGCAGGCGGAGCACCGGCTTGAGGTCGCCGCGGCGGGCGAGGATGGTGCCGACCACGGCCACGCCGAGCAGCGGGCCGACGGCGCAGGCAGCGAGGCCGGCGTGGGCGCCGTAGTGCTCGGCCACCCAGCCGATCAGCAGGCCGGAGAAGGCCTGCGCGCCCATGTTGATGAGCACGTACAGGGACAGCACCCGGCCGCGCATCGCCGGGTCGGCGCTCGTCTGCACCAGGGTGTTGCTGCGGGTCAGGTAGAGCAGGCAGCTCAGCCCGACGCCGAAGAGCGCCACCAGGAACAGCCAGAACACGGACAGCACGGAGGCCACCAGGAGCAGGACCCCGAGGGCGGCGGCACCACCGACGAGGGTCCGCAGTCGCAGCGTGCGGGCGCGGCCGGCGAAGATCGCGCCGGTGCAGGCACCGGCCGCGAGCGTCGAGGTGAGCAGGCCGTATCCGCTGGCGCCGGCCCCGACCACCTCGTTGGCGTACTGCGCGAGCACCGTGGCCATGTTCACCCCGGTGATCGCGACGAACCCGACCAGCACGCAAGCCCAGAGGATCTCGGGCTTGCTCCGCACGTGGGCCAGGCCCTCGCGGAGCTGTCCCTTGGCGCGGGCCACGACCGGTGCGAGGTGCATCTCCGATCGTCGCATCCGGAAGATCAGGAGCGCGGCGACCCAGCAGGCGATCGCGTTCGCGACGAATGCCCACCCGTTGCCGACCAGGGCGATCAGAGCGGCGGCGAAGGCGGGGCCGATCAGCGCGCCGAGCTGGAACACGGAGGTGTTCAGGCTGATCGCGCGGCGGAGCAGCTTCGGGCCCGCGATCTCGTGGATGAACGCCTGCCGGGCCGGGTTGTCCACCACGATCGCCATGCCGCCGAGCAGAGCCGAGGCGAGCACGTGCCACACCTCGACCACGCCGAGCAGCGTCAGGATGCCGACCACGAGCGTGAACGTGCCGAACAGCGTCTGGGTGACGGTGAGGATCCGCTGGCGGTTGTACCGGTCGGCGATGACGCCTCCGAACAGGCCGAACAGCAGCATCGGCGCGAACTGCAGCGCGACGGTCAGGCCAACCAGGGCGGCGGAGCCGCTGAGTTCCAGCACCAGCCAGTCCTGGGCGACCCGGGCGGCCCAGCCGCATGTGCTGGTGAGCACCTGCGAGGAGACGTAGAACCGGTAGTTCCGCACGCGCAGGGCGTCGAGGATGCCAGAGCCGGCGGCCGGCGAGCGGAGTGGTCGGAGGGCGAGCGGGGACGGGAGCCTGGTGAGGCGGGCCGAAGGCACAGAGGTCCTTAGAGAAGTGCGCGAATAAGTGAGTCGGAGTCGGACCGAACGACGGGTATCGAGGCGGCACCGGGGGCATCGAGGCGGTGCCGCGAGCATCGGGTCGATACCTCGGAAGTGAGGCGGTAGCACCAAGCCTAGGCAGGCTTGACCCATAAGTCGAAGCCATACATCCTATAAGTGCCATTGCCTATCGCAATGACTGTCAATGACATGATCGAATCGTTACGACGACGAGGTGCGGCCTTTGTTCGATCCCACCCTGCTGCGTACCTTCCTGGTACTGAGCGACACGTTGAGCTTCACCCGGACGGCCGAGCGGCTGGGCATCTCCCAGCCGACGGTGAGCCAGCACGTCGGCAGACTGGAGCGGGCCGCGGGCCGTTCCCTCGTGCTGCGGGACACCCGAGCGGTCACGCTGACGGACAACGGCGAGGCGATGGCCGGCTTTGCCCGCACCATTCTTGCGGCCCACGACCAGGCCGTGGCGTACTTCACAGGGTCGGCGATGAGCGGGCGGCTCCGGTTCGGCGCGGCGGACGATCTTGCGCTGACCCAGCTGCCCCGAATCCTGCGCGATTTCCGTCAGCTCCACCCGCAGATCAGCCTCGAGCTGACGGTGGCCCAGTCCGGCCTGCTCCACCGCCGGCTGCTCGCCGGGCACCTGGACCTGGTGTTCATCAAGGAGAACCCGGGCGAGACGGAGGGCCAGCTGGTCCGTCGGGACAGGTTGGTCTGGGCCGGTCTGCCGAGCACCCGGATCGACCCCGGCGACGTGGTGCCGCTGATCACGTATCCGAACCCCAGCCTGAGCCGGCTGACCGCGGTCCGCGCACTCGAGGACGCGGGGCGCACCTGGCGGGTGACCTGCACCACGCGGGAGATCAACGGCGTGCTCGCCGCGGTGCGGGCCGGCCTCGGCGTGACCCCGCTGGCGCAGAGCCTGATCCCCCAGGACCTCTCGATCCCGCCGGCGGCCTCGGGCCTTCCGGCGCTGGGCGACGTCGACCTGACGCTGGTCGCGAACCCACAAGCGCCAGTCGCACCGGTCGCCGCATTGACGGCCGCGATCCTGAGCAGCGGCGCCGATCCGCTGGCGCCCGCCCGCCGCTGAGGCGTGCGTGGCGGGCCGGACCGATCAGGGCCGACGCCATCGCCGCCCGCCGACCGTTCGCGGGCGCCCCCGGACGCACGACGGCCCGGGCGCGTCGCGCCCGGGCCGGTCGATCGAGGACTCAGTCCTTGGACTCGAGCGCCTTGGCCTGCTGCACGAAGTAGTCGACGAAAAGGCGCCCCACGGTCAGCACCACGAACCCGATGGCCGCGCCGCTGATCAGCGCGACGAGCCCGCCGAACAGGCTCCCCAAGCTGCCGTAGGCGCCGATGAACGAGAACTGTCCGATCGCGGTGAACACGCCACCCACGGCGAGCACGATCGCGAGGATGATGATCGCGATGTAGGCGAGCTTCGCGGTCTTCAGCGTCGAGGGCGTGGCGAACTCGGTGTCGAAGAGACCCGGGCCACCGGGCGCCGTCGGGTAGGGGGCGCCGCCGTACTGGCCGCCGAAGCCAGGCTGGCCGAACTGGCCGGGCTGCTGGGCCTGACCCGGCTGCGGCTGGCCGTAGCCGCCGGCCTGGGCGTACTGATCCGCCTGGGCCGGTGCCTGGCTCGCCTGGCCGTAGGCCGCCTGGCTGGCCTGACCGTAGGAGCCCGGCGCCTGACTCGCCTGTCCGTATTCGCCCGACGGGTTCTGCTGTGTGCCGTACTGGCCGGGGACACCCTGCGGCGACTGCGGTGGCTGGTACTGGCTCATGTGTCTGTAACCCCTCGGGAGTGCGTGGTCGGTCGCGGGCATCCGTCGCCCACGATCAGTCACCTTAGGCCCAAACGCGACCGGCCCCCGGGAGGCGGGTGGGCAGTCCTACCCGTCGGACCCCCGACCCGGCCCTGCGTCGCCGGGAGGGTCTTCGCCGGCTCGGCCTTGTGCCCGGCAACCGCCGCTCAGTACGGTCGGGGACGGATCGCCCGCCGTCGGGTGCGCCCGAGCACCCCGGCACGATCGAAGAGGAGAACCCCGTGCGCGACGTCACCGCCACCGGCTTCCTGCGGGAGGACAACAGCGGCCTCGAACTCGTCTTCGAACGAACCTTCGAGGCACCCATCGCCGAGATCTGGTCCGCGCTGACCACCTCCGAGGGCACCGCCGCGTGGATCGGCACCTGGACCGGGGACGCCCGAGAAGGTGGCGCCGTCTCGTTCACGATGACCGCCGAGGAGAGCGCCGAGCCGGAGGACGTCGCGATCCTGGAATGCCAGGCACCGAGCCGGCTCCAGGTGGAGTTCGCCAGCGAGGCCGGCGTCTGGCACCTGGAGGCCGACCTGCGCGAGGTCGACGGCGTCACGACGCTCGAGTTCTCGCAGCTGCTGGACCAGGGCCAGGACATCACGAGTATCGGCCCTGGCTGGGACTTCTATCTGGACCGCTTGGTCGCCTCCCGGACCGGCGCGCCGATGCCCGTCTGGTCCGCGTACTTCCCTGCCTTGAGCGAGCACTACGCGGGACTCGGCTGATCGACTGTCGCGGGGCGGCGCAGTCAGGCAGGATGGGTCGGACAGCAACACACCGCCGGCACGCGAAGGAGCGATCATGACCAGCCATGAGGTCCGCGCAGGGGTCACGGACCTGGAAGGCCTGGCCCGCGAACACCTTGCCCTTGCTGCCGAGTCCCCGCACGGACGCAGCGCGCACCTGTTCGTCCACGACGGGCCGCTGCGCCAGACGATGGTCGCGATCGTCGCCGGCTCCGAACTGCCCGAGCACAATGCGCCACCGGCCGCGAGCCTGCAGGTACTCACCGGACGGATCGTGCTCTGGAGCACCGACGCCGAGGACGAGGTGGCCGCCGGCGGCGTGATCTCGATCCCGCAGGCACGTCACGGCGTCCGTGCGGTGGAGGATTCCGCGTTCGTGCTGACCGCCGTCACCTCGACCCCGTTGGGCGGTCGGGACTGGGGCATCGGCCAGTGAGCCCAGGCGCACCGCTGGTGGGAATGCACCGCGGCGCGGGCCTGTTGCCACCCATATGACGAAGCCGACCCTGACCGTAGACATCTGGTCCGACATCGCGTGCCCGTGGTGCTACATCGGCAAGCGGAAGTTCGAGGAGGGCCGCCGCGCCTACGACGGTGAGGTCGAGGTGCGCTACCACTCGTTCGAGCTCGCGCCGGACACGCCGGTCGACTTCGAGGGCAGCGAAGTGGACTTCCTCGCCACCCACAAGGGCATGCCGGCCGGTCAGGTCCAGCAGATGCTCGACCGGGTGACGTCGATCGCCGCCGAGGTCGGTCTGGACTACGACTTCGACACGCTCCGCCACACGAACACCCTGCTCGCCCACCAGGCCCTCCATTTCGCGAAGGCCAACGGCAAGCAGCACGAGCTCCTGGAGCGGCTGTTCGCCGCGTACTTCGAGCAGGGTCGCCACCTGGGCCGCGCCGAGGAACTCGCCGACCTCGGTGCCGACGTCGGGCTGGACCGGGCCGAATTGCTCGCCGCCCTCGAGTCACAGACGTACGCCGACGACGTCCAGGCCGACCTCGACCGAGCCCTCGCGCTCGGGATCTCCGGGGTGCCCTTCTTCGTCATCGACGGCAAGTACGGCGTGTCCGGGGCGCAGAGCCCGGAGACGTTCACCCAGGTGCTCGAGCACGTGGCCGCCGACGAGGCTCGCGAGGGAGCCCGCGTTGAGTGACGCATCGCTGCCTGAGACCCCGTTGGCCGTGGCACGGTCGACTGCGGCACCCGGCCTGACGGCACCGGCGGGCCCGCTCGGCCTCGCCGCGATCCCCGGGCTGCCGGATCTCGAGGCGGTCGGCTGGTGCGGGCCCGACGGCGTGTGTCACGTTCCTCAGGACGTTGCGGCCGCCCGCGCGGGGGCGGAGCCCGCGGCCGAGCGGGTGAGCCGCTCCCGCAACGCGGCGAGCTGAGCCGGCATGGCCGGCGGTAGCCGGTCACCGAACTGCTCGAAGTAGTCCTCGGTGAGGTCCGCCTCGGCGAGCCACGCCCGAGCGTCGACGTCGAACAGTGCCGCCAGTGCGCCGTCGGGCAGTTCGAGCCCGGCCAGGTTCAGTTCGCCCTCGGCCGGGAGCGTCCCCAACGGGCTCGGCCGGCCGGAGACCTCGCCGGCGATGCGGCGCAGGACCCAGTCCAGGACGCGGGAGTTCTCCGAGAACCCGGGCCACAGGAACCCCCCGTCGGCGCCCTTGCGGAACCAGTTCACGGCGAAGATCTTCGGCGCGTCAGCACCGAGGACCTCCCCCATCCGCAGCCAGTGGCCCCAGTAGTCGGCCATGTTGTAGCCGCAGAACGGGAGCATCGCGAACGGGTCCCGGCGCAACTGCCCGACGGTGCCCTCGGCCGCCGCGGTCTGCTCGGAGGACACCGTGGCGCCGTAGAACACCCCGTGCTCCCAGTCCTGCGACTGCATCACCAGCGGCACGTTGGTGGCGCGGCGCCCGCCGAACAGGATCGCGTCGACCGGGACGCCGTCCGGATCGTCCCAGCGCTCGTCGATCACCGGGCACTGGTCCGCGGCCACCGTGAACCGTGAGTTGGGGTGCGCGGCGGGCCGGCCGTGCGCCGCGCCGAGGTCGGGGGTCCAGTCCCGGCCCTGCCAGTCGATCAGGTGCTCCGGCGCGTCCGGCGTGAGACCCTCCCACCAGACGTCCCCGTCGTCCGTCAGCGCGACGTTCGTGAAGATGACGTCGTGGCTGAGGGTCTCGATCGCCGTCGGGTTCGTGGTGATCCCGGTGCCGGGGGCGACGCCGAAGAAGCCCGCCTCCGGGTTGATCGCCCGCAGGCGACCGTCCGGCCCGGGCCGCATCCAGACGATGTCGTCGCCGAGCGTCGTCACCTTCCAGCCGGGGATGGAGGGCCGCAGCATGGCCAGGTTCGTCTTGCCGCAGGCGCTCGGGAATGCGGCGGCGACGTGGAAGGCACGGCCCGAGTCGTCGGTGAGGCGGATCAACAGCATGTGCTCGGCGAGCCAGCCCTCGTCGCGGGCGATGGCCGACGCGACCCGCAGCGCGAAGCACTTCTTCCCGAGCAGGGCGTTCCCGCCGTACCCGGAGCCGAACGACCAGATCTCGCGGGTCTCGGGGAAGTGGGTGATGTACTTCGTGTCGCTGCACGGCCACGGCACGTCGGGGATCGTCTCGCCCGCGTCGCCGGTGAGGGGCATGCCGACCGAGTGCACCGCCGGCACCCAGGACGCCCCGCCCG
This sequence comes from Occultella gossypii, assembly GCF_019947135.1. Lineage (GTDB taxonomy): Bacteria > Actinomycetota > Actinomycetes > Actinomycetales > Beutenbergiaceae > Occultella > Occultella gossypii. The sequence goes on from NZ_JAGSHT010000020.1 coordinate 31,163, forward strand.
CGATCTCGTTCAGGGCCGCCGTGCCCACCCGCGTCATGATCCGCATGCTGGCGACGACATAGGGCGAGTCCGTGATCTCGATACCGACCTGGGAGATCGGACCGCCGACCGGACCCATGGAGAACGGCACCACATACATCGTGCGCCCGCGCATACTGCCGGCGAACACACCGTCGAGGACCTCACGCATCTGCGCGGGGGCCATCCAGTTGTTCGTGGGACCGGCGTCGACCTCCTGCTCGGAACAGATGTAGGTGGCGGATTCGACGCGCGCCACGTCGGAGGGGGCGGACCGAGCCAGGTAGGAGTTCGGGCGTAGCTCCGGGTTGAGCCGGATCAGCGTGCCGGCGCGCACCAGGGTCTCGATGATCCGGTCGTTCTCCGCGTCGGACCCGTCACACCACTGCACGTCGTCCGGCTGGGTCAGGGCGGCGATCCGGTCGACCCAGGCGGTCACCTCGGCGAGCGGTCCGGGTCGCGTCGCGGGCACGGTGCTCGCGGGCCCGGCGTTGTCGGCCGAGAGTCGGCGGGTCGGCCGTTCGGCGCCGAACAGGACCGGGACGTCGAGGACGTCTCCCTCGGGTTCGTCGATGGCGGAGAGGAACATCGGGGTGACCTTTCGTCGCTGCCGGGAGGGGTGTGACTCCACACTGACGCGACTCGCATGCGATTCTCGGAAGCAATTCCATGCAACTTTCGCTGAAGTTGCCTTATGGTCAACTCATGCGCCACACGAGCGAGCAGCCACCCCGGCCGGTCCTCACCGTGCCGGTGATCCCGCTCCCGGGAGAGCCGGTGGCCGACGCCGCCTCGACCGCCCCGGACGGCCTCACCCTCGGCCGCCGGATCCGGCACTTCCGCAACCGGCAGGGCCTCACTCTCTCCGAACTCGCCGGCCGGGTGGACTCGACCACGAGCCAGCTCTCCCACGTCGAGAACGGCAACCGGGAGCCGCGGCTGTCCCTGATCACCGCCATCGCGGCCGAGCTCGGGGTCAGCGTGGCGGAGCTCCTGGAACCGGGGCCGCCACCGGACCGTCGGGCCGAGCTCGAGATCGCGCTCGATCGGGCGCAACGAAGCTCCCTGTACGCGGGGCTGGGCGTCGCCCCGGTCCGGCCGGGGCGCACCATGCCGCTGAACGTGCTCGAGTCCCTGGTCGCGCTGCACACCGAGCTGGCCCGGCGGGCGGCCGAGGCGATCGCCACCCCCGAGGAGGCTCGCCGGGCGAACACCGAGATCCGGATGATCATGCGGACCCGGGACAACTACCTGCCCGAGATCGAGGAACTCGGCGAGGACCTGATCCGCCGGGCCGGGTACACCTCCGGCGCCCTGACCCACAGCACCGTCTCGGAGATGGCCCGGACGCTCGGCTTCGAGATCATCCATGTGCCGGACCTGCCCCACTCGACCCGCACCGTGACGGACCTCGCGAACGGGCGGATCTACCTGCCGCCGGCGTCCATCCCCGGCGGGCACGGGCTGCGCTCCCTGGCCCTGCAGGCGATCGCCCACCGGGTGCTCGGGCACACCCGGCCGGTGAGTTACGCGGACTTCCTGCGCCAGCGCCTGGAGATCACCTACTTCGCCGCCACCTGCCTGATCCCCCGCAGCGCCGCCGTCGACTACCTCTCCGAACGCAAGCGGAGCCGGGACCTGGCGATCGAGGACTTCCGGGACGCGTTCGGGGTGACCCACGAGGCGGCCGCACTCCGATTCACGAACCTGGCCACCTCACATCTGGACCTGCCCCTGCACTTCCTGCGGGTGTCCGACGACGGCGCGCTGTACAAGGGCTACGAGAACGACGGGGTCGGCCTGCCCGCGGACGTGCACGGAGCCATCGAGGGCCAGTACGTGTGCCGGCACTGGGCCGCTCGGGCTGCGTTCGAACGACGCACCCGCACCACCGAGTTCCACCAGTACACCGACACCCCGGCCGGCACATTCTGGTGCTCGACGCAGACCGGACGTTCCGACGCCGGGGAGTTCTCGATCACGGTCGGCGTGCCGTTCAATCACGCGAAGTGGTTCCGCGGCCGCGAGACCGCCCGCCGGGCGGCCTCCGGCTGCCCCGACGAGTCCTGCTGCCGGCGTCCGGCCACCGACCTGAGCCAGCGGTGGCAGGAGCACTCCTGGCCGAGCGCGGCACTCCACACGCAGATCCTCGCGCCGCTGCCATCGGGCACGTTCCCGGGCGTGGACGACGCCGAGGTGTACGCGTTCCTCGAGGCGAACGCGCCATCGGAAGGGCCCTGACCGGCGTACCCTCTGCGGGTGAGCAACGACGTCACCCCGGACTCCCCCACCGACGACGACGCCGTGGCCGCCCTGGTGGCCCTGGTCCGGATCCCGACCGTCTCGGTCGCCGGCGAACCCTCCACCGGAGCGCCCTTCACGGAGTTCCTCATCGAGCACGCCCGCCGCTTCCCGCTGATGCACGCGCGGCTGGCACTGACCCTGCTCGAGGGCACGGCGATGCTGTTCCACTGGCGCGGCGCGTCGAGCGAGCGACCCGTCGTGCTGATGGCACACCTGGACGTCGTCGGCGTCGAGAGCGCCGACCCGTGGCGGCACCCGGCATTCTCCGCAGAGATCACCAACGGTGAGATCTGGGGTCGCGGCACGCTCGACGACAAGGGCTCCCTGACCGCGCTGTGCATCGCCGTGGAGCGGCTGCTCGCGCGCGGCATCACGCCGGCCCAGGACATCTGGCTCAGCTTCGGCAACAGCGAGGAGGTGTCCGGCGCCGCTGCGTCGGCCGCCGTCGAGCACCTGCGCACCGCCGGCGTGCGGCCCTGGTTCGTGCTCGACGAGGGTGGCGCCGTCGCGGCCCGGGCGTTCCCGGGCGTCGCGAAGCCGCTCGCCGTCATCGGGGTCGCCGAGAAGGGCACCACCACGATCGAGCTCACCGTGGCCGGTCGCGGGGGCCACTCGTCCACGCCGGCCCGCGGGGACGCCGTCGCCCGGCTGGCCCGGGCCATCGTGCGACTGGACAACCACACCTTCCCCGGTTCGCTGCCGGCCCCCACGATCGAGATGCTCACCCGCCTGGCCCCGCACGCGGCGCCTGCGATGCGCCCGGTGCTCTCCCGCACCGGGCGGTTCGGCGCGGCGATCACCAAGGCGCTGCAGGTCGCCGGGCCCGAGTCGGCTGCCATGACCCGGACGACGGCGGTGGTCACCACCCTGTCCGGCTCACCCGGGCACAACGTGCTCGCGTCGGTGGCTCGCGCCGGCGTCAACCTGCGGATCATGGTCGGTGACACGGTTGCCGGCACGGTCGAGCGGATCCGCAGGGTGATCGGGGACGACCGCGTGCAGATCACCGTCGGCGACGCGAACGAGCCATCCCCGGTGTCACCGTGGGACGACGACGCGTTCCGGCTGATCGAGGCGGCGATCACCGACTCCCACCCGGACGCCATCCCCACGCCGTACGTGATGATGGGCGGCACCGACGCCCGGTTCTTCACGACCATCTGCCCGCGGGTGTACCGCTTCGCCCCGTTCCGGATGAGCAAGGAGCAGCGGGCCTCGGTGCACGCCTATGACGAGCGGATCGGTGTGCGCGACTTCCTCGACGGCATCGGCTTCTACGCCCACCTGATCGAACGGGTCGCCTGATGGACGACCGGACGCCGTCGACCCCGCCGTCGACGGGCACCGCCACCGACCCGGTGACCACCACGCCGGCCGCCACCATCAGCCTGAAGCAGGGTCTGTGGGCCGTCGTCGGCTTCCTCATCTGCGTGGAGATCGCCTCCGGGATCCTCCAGGGCTTCTACACCCCGATCTTCTCCGACATCGCGGTGCACCTGGGTATCCAGGACGCCGACGTGAACTGGTTCGAGGCCGCGCAGTTGATCGTGTCCGCGCTCTGCGTGCCGCTGCTGGCCCGGCTCGGGGACGTGATCGGGCACCGCAAGGTGTTGCTGCTCGCGACGGCCATCACGGCGCTCGGCTCCTGGATGCTGGCGTTCTCCCCCACGTTCTCCACGTTCCTGATCGGCTGGGCCCTGCAGGGCGCCTACGTGGTCTGGCTGCCGCTGGAGGTCGCGATCATCCATCGGCGCACGGCCGCGAGCGGACAGCAGGCCCGGCTCACCCGGCGGGCCTCCGGGTTCCTGGTGGCCGGGCTGGAGATCGGGGTGATCATCGGCGCGCTGACCTCCGGGGCGCTGGTCGAGGCGACCTCGATGACGGTCCTGCTGATGCTGCCGGCCATTGCCGTCACCGTCTGCTTCGCCGTGATCTGGTTCGGCGTCGAGAACGTCCCGGGGACCTCCGCCGGCGGCATCGACTGGCCCGGGCTGGGCATGATCACCGCCGTCATCGGACTCATCATGGCCGGGCTGATCACGATCCGGCTGCAGGGACCTGCGAGCCCCCTGGCGTGGGCGCTGATCCTCGCCGGGCTGGTCCTGGTACTCCCGTTCGTGCGGATCGAACGTGCCCGGGCCGAGCCGCTCATCGACGTCCGGGTACTGATGCAGCCGGCGCAGTGGCCGGTCCAGCTGACGGCGTTCCTGTTCGGGATGTCCGTGCTCGGGGCGCAGATCCCGCTGTCCACGTTCGCCCGAACGGACCCGGCGACGGCGGGGTTCGGCCTGGGTGCGAGCGCCGGGTTCGTCTCCACGCTGGTGGGGCTGTACGTGATCTCCATGGCGGGCGGTGCCCTGCTCGTGCCGGTGCTGGCGAGGCTGGTCGGGCCGCGCCTCAGCCTCGTGGTCGCGGCCCTGTTGGTCGCAGGAGGCTACGCGTTGTTCCTGCCGTTCCACGACACCACCTGGCAGACGATGGCGAACATGATGGTGGCCGGCCTCGGCTCCGGCGCCCTGGTCGCCTCCCTCCCGGCTGCGGCGGCCGCCGCAGCACCGCCCGAGCGCACCGGGTTCGCGACCGGGATGACGAACGCGACGAAGACGTTGGGCGGAGCGATCGCATCCTCGGTGTTCGCCATCGCGCTGGCCTCCACCGGTTCCCTGGCGGGGCCGGCGGCCGGGCACGCGCCGCTGTCCGGCTACCTCACCGTGTGGGCGGTGTGCGCTGTCACCGCACTCGTGGCCGCCGTGTGCCTGCTGTTGGTGCCGAGGTCGGCGTTCCAGGACTGAGCGGGGCCTGACCGAGCGGGCGCGTCGGTACCGGCCGGGTACACCTAGGCGGTGACGACGTTGCCCTCCTGGACCTGCACCGCGACCTCGGGCAGCGGCTCGTCGGCCGGCCCGGACACGACCTCTCCGGTGAACTGCTCGAACTCCGACCCGTGGCACGGGCAGTGCAGCAGCTCCTCACGCACCCGCACGCTGCAGCCCTGGTGGGTGCAGATCGCGCTGAACGCGACCACCTCACCCTCGGTCGGCTGCGCGACGACCAGTTCCACACCGTCGGCCGTGGTGACGACGAGCGAGCCACCCACCGGCACGTCCGCGAGCGCGACCAGGGTCTCCCCCGCCGTCGGCTCCTCGACCTCGGGCTGCGCACTGCACGCGGCAAGACCCGCGAGTGTCACCCCGCCCCCGGAGGCAAGCAGGACCTGGCGGCGGCTGGGGCACGGGCACATGAGGGCAAACCTACCCGGGCACGTGGCGAGCGCGCGGCGCTGCGGCATACTCGTCCGGTTCGGCCGCTGAGGTCACCCGGACGTGGCAGCGACGGCGCTGACATAGTTGATGCCTCGCTCTGCTGCCCCGAATCCGAGGAGCCACCCATGCCAGACACGTCCTTCCGCACGTCCTTCGAGATCGGCGATCCGCTCCCGACCGCTGCGGCGCCCCTCGGCTGGTCCATCGACGTGGCGGGTGGCCCCGCCCACGTGCCCGCGGGCCCGCCGAACGTAGGCCTGACCGGTCGGCGCTCGCTGCGGGTCCGTTCCGGCGCGCCCGGGCGCGTCGTGCTCCTGGACGGGCTGGACGTGCCGGTGAGCTCCGGCACCGACCTGAGTTACGCCGTCGTCCCAGTGCTCGACCCGGAGCACACCTACCGGGCCACCTGGACGGCCCTGGACTGCCGCTTCGACGACGGCACCTGGCTCTCCGATCTCGAGGCGGTCGACCAGTACGGCGCACCCGCCACGGCTTCGGGGCAGGGTGGCGCGAGGTTCCTCGTGCCGGATCACTGGAACCTGGTCCGGATCGGACTCGACATCGCGGCCGGCCGGCGCATCGATGCCGTCGCCGTCGTCGTCGCCGGGCCGCCCGACGTCGGACCCGGCCCGGCCGAGGTCTGGTTCGACGACGTGTCCGTCGGCCCGCGCCCGGCCCCGAGCACACCGACCGGGCTCGCCGACCTGGTCGATACCCGCCGTGGCACTCACTCGTCCGGTGCCTACTCCCGCGGCAACACCGTGCCCGCGGCGGCGCTGCCGAACGGCTTCGGGTTCCTGGTGCCGCTCACGGACGCCACCTCGCACCGGTGGATGTACTCGTGGGCCGCACACAACGGCGAGGACAACCTCCCACGCCTGGAGGCCGTCGGGCTCTCCCACATCCCCAGCCCGTGGATGGGCGACCGCAACCAGCTCGCGATCCAGCTGGCCGGCGACGGCGGCGACACCCCGGACGCCTCCCTGCCCGGGCGCGGCCTTGCCTTCGACCACGCCACCGAGGAGGCGCACCCGCACCGGTACGGCGTCGCGCTCGAGCGTGGCCACCGGGTGGACATGACACCGACCGACCACGGCGGCGTGATCCGTCTGACCTTCCCGCCGGGTGCGAGCACGGGGCACGTGCTCGTCGACGCCGTCAGCACCGAGGGCGCGGGCCCGGACGGACCCTGCGACGTCCGGATCGACGGCGATGGCCGGCTGGTCGGCTGGGTGGACCACGGGAGCGCTCTCTCGGTGGGGCGCAGCCGGATGTTCGTGGTCGGCCGGCTCGACCGCCCGGTGCTGCGGCACGGCGCTGCGGACGGCGACCGCCGGCACGCCCGCTACGCCACCGTGGACCTCGGCACCGGGTCCAGCGTTGAGGTGCGGTTGGCCACGTCGTTCGTCAGCACCGCGCAGGCGTGGCACACCTACGACCTCGAACTGGCCGGCCGGACCTTCGAGCAGGTCGAGGACGCGGCCCGCGAGGCGTGGCAGGAGCGACTTCGCGTGCTGGAGGTCGCCGACGCCAGCGCGGAGGAGACGGCCACCCTGTACGGCAACCTCTACCGGCTCAACCTCTACCCGTCCTCGCAATGGGAGAACGCCGGCACCGCCGACGCACCGGAACCCATCCACGCCTCGCCCGTCCTCGAAGCCGGACCCTCCACCGCGGATCGCACCGGCGCACCGGTCCGCCCCGGTGAGATCTACGTCAACCACGGCTTCTGGGACACCTACCGCACCTGCTGGCCGGCGTACGCGCTGCTCTACCCACACCTGGCCGGGCGGCTGGCCGACGGGTTCGTGCAGCAGTACCGGGAGGGCGGCTGGATCGCCCGCTGGTCCTCCCCCGGGTACGCCGACCTCATGACCGGCACGTCCTCCGACGTCGCGTTCGCCGACCTGTTCCTGCGGGGCGTGGCCCTCCCGGACCCGGCCGGCACGTATGCCGCGGGCCTGCGGAACGCGACGGCGGCGCCGGGCCCGGACGGGGCCGGCCGGAAGGCGCTCGCGCACGCCACCTACCGGGGCTGGGTGCCGGACGAGGTGGCCGAGTCAGTGTCGTGGAGCCTGGAGGGGTACATCAACGACGCGGCCCTCGCCGCCATGGCCCGCGGACTCGCGGCGGACGCCGAGGGCGCCGAACGCCGTCGGCTCCTCGACGAGGCCGCCTACCTCGACCAGCGCGCGTCCGGGTACCTGCACCTGTACGACGCGGAGACCGGCTTCTTCCGCGGCCGCGGCCGCGGTGGTGCGTTCGCCGCGGACTTCGACCCGGATTCCTGGGGCGGTGACTACACCGAGTCCAACGCCTGGAACTTCGCCTTCCACGTGCCGCACGACGGCGCCGCGCTGGCCCGGCTGCACGGCGGACCCGACGGCCTGGAGCAACTCCTGGAACGGTTCTTCGCGCGGCCGGAACGGGCCGACCGGCCCGGGACCTACACCTCGATCATCCACGAGATGGTCGAGGCCCGGGACGTCCGGATGGGACAGCTCGGGATGTCCAACCAGGTCTCGCACCACATCCCCTACACCTGGCTCGCGGCCGGCCGGCCGGACCGCGCCCAGGAGACGGTGCGCACGATCCTTGCGCGCCTGTGGACCGGCAACACGATCGGTCAGGGCTACCTCGGCGACGAGGACAACGGTGAGATGTCCGCCTGGTGGCTGCTCTCGGCGCTCGGCCTGTATCCGTTGGAGATCGGGTCCTCACGCTGGGCGGTCGGCTCGCCCCTGTTCCCACGGGCGGTGGTTCACCGCCCGGGCGGAGACCTCGTGGTCGAGGCTCCCGGCAACTCCGCCACCACCCCGTACGTCCACGGCGTCACGGTCGGCGGGCGGGCACTGGCCGCCCCGGTGGTCGAGCACGCCGACCTCGAGGGCACGGCGACGCTGCGCTTCGAGGTCTCGGACGAGCCCGGGGCGTGGGGCCGCGACGCGGCACGGACCTTCCCTGGCGAGCGGCCCCGCCCGTGGTGCGACGTGAGTGGCGGCGGTCGCTGGCAGGCCGCGGGCAGGCGGGCCGGCCCGGACCTCACCGCACTGGCCGATGACGACCACGCCGACGCCGTCGACCTCCCGCCCGGCGCGCTGGAGTGGCGTCCCGGTGAGCACGCGAGCGCCGGCGACCTGGTCGCCTATACGCTCACGAGCGCCCTCGACGGCCGCGACGCCCCGTCCGCGTGGCGGGTCGAGGTCCTCCTCGGCGATGCGTGGACCGTCGTCGACGAGCGGTCGTCCGAACGGTTTCCCTGGCCGGGCCAGTTGCGCCCGTTCGCCCTCGCCGAGCCGATCCCGGTGGGGCCGCTCCGGCTCGTCCTGCTCGAGGCAGGCGTGCTCGCCGAGATCGAGCTGCTCATCCGGTAGGCGCTCGCCCGGTCACCGGCGTTGGAAACAGCACTCGCCCCCGACCGGGCACGGTGCCGATCGGGGGCGAGGGTGTGGCTCAGGGTCAGGCGCGCTCGGGGAACTTGCCCTCGGCGCGGATCCGCTTGTTCAGCTCCTCGAGGTAGCGGTCCTCGTCGAGGTCGAGGGGGACCTCCTGCCCCATCCAGCTGGACAGGTGGATCGCGTTCGCGAGGCGGACCCCGTTGATGCCGTCGGAGCCCGGCGCGAGGAGCGGGGTGCCGTCGAGGATGTTCGCGGCGAAGTTCTCCAGGACCCCGGAGTGCTGGGCGCCCCAGGGGCGGGTGTACTCGATCGTCTCGGTCGTGTACAGCGCCGCCGTGTCCTGCTTGCCCATGAACAGCTGCTTGACCTCTTCCATCGACATGGAGTCGCTGATCTCGCGCTCGTCCCGGACCAGGCGGTGCACGGTGGCGGTCTTGGAGTCGTCGACGATGATCTTGCCCTTGTCGCCGAGGATCTCGAACCGATCGGTGCCGATGATGTCGTGGGTGGCGGTGACGAGCACGCCGGTGGCGCCGTCGCCGTAGTCGAGCACCACGGTCACCTCGTCCTCGACGGCGATGTTGCGCCGGAAGCCGTACGCCACCTTCGCGAAGACCGACTGGGGCACACCGCAGATCCACTGCAACAGGTCGAGCTGGTGGGGCACCTGGTTGACCAGGACGCCCCCGCCCTCGCCACCCCAGGTGGCGCGCCAGGCGCTCTGGTCGTAGTAGCCCTGCGGACGCCACCAGGTGGTGATCAGCCAGTTCGTGCGGCGGATCTTGCCGATCTCGCCGGACTCGACGATCTCCTTGATGCGCTGGTAGAGCGGGTTGTTGCGCTGGTTGAACATGATCCCGAAGGTCAGCTCGGGCTTGGTCGCGGCGAACTCGTTGAGTTCCTTGACCTGCTTGGTGTAGACCCCAGCGGGCTTCTCCACGAGCGCGTGGATGCCACGGGACAGGGCGGCGATGCCCATCTCCGGGTGCAGGAAGTGCGGCACGGTGGTGACGACGGCGTCGACGTCGCCGCTCTCCAGCATCTCGAGGTAGTCCTCATAGACCGGCACACCCGCGTAGGTGCTCTGGGCGAACTCGCGCTTGGCCGGGTCGCGGTCGGTGATCGCCCCGATCACCATGTTGGGCACCAGGCCCTCGTCGATCATCTTGGCGTACATGCCGCCCTGGGTCCCGAGCCCGATGATGCCAAGTCTGACCTTGTCTGCCACGTTGGAGTCTCCTGAAGTCGTTCGAGTGGGTGCATCGCTGCCGTTGCCTTGAGGCTAGGCGGGGCCACCCCCGGCGCCTACCTGTTGCCGCCTGTTGCCACTGTGGGCCGACAGCCCCGGCGCACGGTCTGCCCGTGCCGCATCCCGGGGATAGGTGCCAAGATGTGCCCCATGATCGTTGTGACCACGAATGAGATCCCCGGCTACCGCATCGACGCCGTCATGGGGGAGGTGATGGGTCTGACCGTCCGCTCCGCGAACATCGGGCAGAACTTCGTCGCATCCTTCCGCTCGATCGGCGGAGGGGAGGTCACCGAGTACACCCGCCTCGTCTACGAGAGCCGCCAGGAGGTCATGAACCGGATGACCGTCGAGGCCCAGCGGCGCGGCGCGAACGCCGTGATCGGCATGCGGTTCGACACCGGCGACATCGCGCAGGCGTTCAGCGAGGTCTGCGCCTACGGCACCGCCGTGTACGCCACCCCGATCGGCGAGGACGAGCCGGGGCACACCAAGCAGTCGGTCGAGCAGGCCAAGAACCCGGCCAACGTGGCGCCGGCGCCGGCGCCGAACCCCGGCCAGCCGCAGGCCGCCGGGTACGGCGGCGCGTCCGGGCAGCCCCAGGGTGGCTACGGTCAGCAGCCCGGGCAGCCCGGTGGCTACGGTCAGCAGCCCGGCGGTTACGGTCAGCAGCCCGGCCAGCAGGGCCCGCCGCCGGCCGGTGGCTACCAGCAGCCGCCCGCGGGTGGGTACCAGCCGGGCTACTGAGCGGCCCGACCGGCTCGAGTACCTAGAAGTCGACGGGGTCGCGGGCGATCGGGCAGGTCATGCAATGCCCGCCGCCGCGGCCCCGGCCCAGTTCGGCCCCGACGATCTCGACCACCTCGATGCCTGCGTCCCGCAGCAGCGCGTTCGTCAGCGTGTTCCGGTCGTAGGTGATCACCACGCCGGGCTCGAGAGCGACGGCGTTGTTGCCGCTGTCCCACTGCTGACGCTCGGAGGCATAGGAGTCCCCGCCGGTCTCGATGACCCGCATCCCGGACAGCCCGAGGGCATCGGTGACCACCTTGACGAACGTGCCCTCCCCCTCGTCGATGACGTCGAGTCCCCCGGGCGCGTCGCTCGGCAGCAGGGTGAACGTGTGCACCCCGTCCATGATCCGCGGGTAGAGCGTCACCACGTCCCGGTCGGCGAACGTGAACACGGTGTCCAGGTGCATGGCCGCGCGCAGCTTCGGCAGGCCGGCCACCACCACACGCTCGGCGGCACCCTGCGCGAACAGGTTCGCCGCGACCTGGGTGATGGCCTGTCGGGACGTGCGCTCGCTCATCCCCATGAGCACCACCCCGTTGCCGACCGGCATGATGTCACCGCCCTCGAACGTGGCCTGACCCCAGTCCGCCTCCGGGTCGCCCCACCACACCTGTGCGCCCGCGAACGAGGGGTGGAACTCGTAGATCGCCTTCATCAGTAGCGTCTCGCCGCGCCGGGCCGGCCAGAACAACGGGTTCATGGTGAGCCCGCCGTACAGCCAGCACGTGGTGTCACGGGTGTAGAGGGTGTTCGGCAGCGGCGGCATCAGGAACTCCTGCGCGCCTCGGGACTCGCGGGCCATCGTCAGTGCCGCGGACCGGAACTGCGCCGGAAGATCCCCGGTCGCGAGGCCGCCGATGAGGTATTCCGCAAGCGTGGCCGCGTCGAGCGTGTCCAGGTAGGCGCGGGTGTCGACGATGACCCCGAGGCCCACCTCGTTCGGCACGATCTTGCGGTCGAGGAGCCAGGCGCGCGCTGCCGGGATCGCCATGGTCTCGGCCAGGAGGTCATGGAGCTCCAGCACATGCACGCCCCGGTCGACCATCTGCGCGACGAAGTCGGCGTGGTCACGCTGGGCGTTCTCCACCCACATCACATCGTCGAAGAGCAGGGCGGCGCTGTTGCTGGGCGTGAGCCGCTGGTGGGCGAGACCGGGCCGGCAGACCAGCACGGTCCGCAACCGGCCGACCTCCGAATGCACTCCGTGGACGATGTCCGGGGCCGTTGCGGTGGGCATGCCCGAGCCTCTCACGCCCCCTCCATCAGGGCGCGATGATCAGGCAGGAGCTCGAGGCGGTGGCGAGGACCCGACCCTGGGCGTCGCGCAGATCCGCCTCCGCGAAGGCGGCCCGGCGACCGGGCTTGGTGACCCAGCCATGCACCGTCACCGGCCCGGTCTCGGCCGAGATCGGACGCAGCAGCGAGATCTTGATCTCCAGGGTCGTGTACCCGACGCCGGCGGGCAGCGTCGAGTGGACCGCGCAACCACAGGCCGAGTCCAGCAGGGTCGCGGCGAACCCTGCGTGGACGGATCCGATCGGGTTGTAGTGGGAGTCGTCCGGGATGCCGGTGAGCACCACGTCGCCCTCGGACACGGAGACGAAGTCCATGCCCACGTGTGCGGCGATCGGGGGCGCCGGGACGGTGCCGTCGATCACCGCCTGCAACTGCTCCAGCCCGGTTCGTTCGAACGAGCCGGCCACATGGGGCAGCGGGTCCCGGTAGTGCAGCGTCCTGGTCCGGTCGGCATCGGCCTCGGCGGTCATCGGTCCACTCCTTCGTCGCTACCGGATCGCCGGCCCACGTCGATTGCCCGGCCGGCCTCGCCACCGTACCGTCGGAGCCAGCGATCACAGCCGACCTGGGAGCCATGGACATGAGCGAGGACTGGGTAGCACAGCCCGTACACGACGACGATCTCGTCCGCGCGAACACCGGACGCGGCTGGCAGGAGTGGGTCCGCCTCCTCGATGCCGGTCCCGGCCGCGATGCCGGCCACACCGAACAGGCCCGCTGGGTGCGCGAGGAGCACGGCGTCGACGGCTGGTGGGCACAGAGCGTCGTCGTCGGCTACGAACGGATCGTCGGGATCCGGCTGCCCGGCCAGCGGGCGGACGGCAGCTTCACGGTGTCGCGGTCGCGCATCCTCGATGCCGACGCGGACAGCTGGCGGGCCCGGCTGCTCGACGACGGCGCCCGAGCCGCGCTCTTCGCGCCGCTGTCCACGACGCTGCGCTCGAAGCCGGACGCGCGAAGTCTGCGCTTCGACCTGGCCGACGGCACTGACCCGCTCGGAATCGTCGCTGTCGCGCTCGACCCGCTCGCGGAGCGCGTCCGGCTGACCCTCACGCACGAGAAGCTGCCCGACGCCGATGCGGCCGAGCGGTGGAAGGACCGGTGGGCCGAGTGGGTCGCGGGCCTCGGGACCGAGTAGTGCCGATCGCCGCTTAGGCTGGACCGTTGGAGCAGCACCCGAGGAGAGGCGGTCACAGATGCCGGGTGGCGAAGAGATCCTGGTCGAGACGGTCGACGAGCACGGGCGGGCCACCGGCGTCGCCGAGAAGCTCGAGGCCCACCGCGAACCCGGCGTCCTGCACCGGGCGTTCTCGCTGTTCGCGTTCGACGGCGCGGGGCGACTCCTGCTGCAGCGTCGCGCCGCCGGCAAGTACCACTCCCCGCTGATGCTCACCAACAGCGCCTGCGGTCACCCGTTCCCGGGCGAGGCCCCGGTCACGGCGGTCGCTCGCCGCGCCGCCGAGGAGCTGGGCACGCCGGTGACCGGCCTGACCGAGCTCGGCATCGTGCAGTACCACGTGCATGACGGCGCGACCGGCCTGTACGAGCGTGAGTACAACCACGTCTTCGCGGGCCGGGTGGACGCGGGGGCCGTGGCCCAGGATCCCGAGGAGATCGCCGAGGTCGTGTACGTCACCGGACCGGAGTTGGCCGCGCTGCGCGCGGCGGAGCCGTTCACGGCCTGGTTCGACGACGTCTGGGGCGTGGCTCGGCCGCACCTGACCGAGTGGGGCTTCCGAACCGGTTGAACCTGCACCGGTCACCGCCGCTGCCCGCCGGGCCTGCGCGAGACCGCCACGACTCCCCCACGACACCTCCGCCACACCTACCGCGCCACGGCCCGCACGCGCATTCCGCGGCCGGCCGAGTCACTAGGATGTAGCCCGTTCCGCCCCGCGGTGATCGGTGCCGCGGGCGGCCAGCCCGAGATGTCGACCTACTCACGAAAGCCCCGCGATGCCACGAAACCGTCCCGCCCGGTGCCCCCGGGTCGAGGCCTCGTGATGGTGGCGTCGACTCCGCTCGTGGGCGCAGGCCGAGACGGCGATGTCGACGGCGTCGGGCCGGTCGCGACGGGCACGGCCCACGCCAAGGCGATCCTGATCGGGGAGCACGCCGTCGTCTACGGGCACCCGGCCATCGCCCTGCCCCTCATCCCGTTGCGCACCACAGCGAGGCTGCGCACGGTGCCCGGCCCGCTCAGCGCCCGGCACGGGGACCAGCGGGTCCGCGTGGAGGACCTGCCCGAGGCGTTCGCGCCGGTCGGCGTCGCCGTCACGGCCGCGCTGGCCCACTTCGGACTGCCCGGCGACGACCTCGAGATCGAACTGGACAGCGACATCCCACCGGGTGCCGGCCTGGGCGCCAGCGCCGCGTCCGCGCACGCCATCGTCGAGGCCGTGCGGGTGCACGCCGGTCAGGACCTCGACGAGGAGGCCCGGTTCGAACTCGTGCAGACCGCCGAGCGGGTGGCCCACGGCAACCCCAGCGGACTGGACGCCCGGGCCACCCGGGCTCGCACACCGGTGGCGTTCACCGGCGGTGTCACCTCCGACGTCGACCTCGGCGGCTCGTTCTCGTTCGCGGTCGCCGACACCGGTGTCCGCTCCCCGACCCGGGACGCCGTGGCGGGGGTCCGCAGGTTCGTCGAAGCCGAGCCCGACCGTGGCAGCGAGCTCCTCGAGCGGCTCGCCGCGCTGACCCGGGCAGCGGGTCGGGATCTGGGCGCGGGCCACATCGAGGACCTCGGCGCACACCTCGACGCCGCCCAGGAGGCGCTCGACGCCCTGGGCGTCGGCCACCCCGCCATCGACCGACTCCTCGCGGCGGCCCGGGCGGCCGGCGCGGCCGGTGCCAAGCTCACCGGCGCCGGGCGCGGCGGCTGCGTGATCGCGGTCGCGGACTCCCCCGAGCGTGCCGCCGAGATCGTGACGGCGATGCGCGATGTCGGCGCGGTCGGTGGCTGGGTCGTCACGGCGGGTGGCCGGTGAGCGTCACCGCCGTCGCGCACCCCAACATCGCGCTGATCAAGTACTGGGGCAAGGCCGACGAGCGGCTCTCGCTGCCGGCCACCGGCAGCCTCTCGCTCACCCTCGACATCGCTCCGACCCGCACGACCGTGACGCTGGACCCCAGCGCGGACCAGCACGTCGCGTCCTGGAGCGGCGAGCCGATGACCGGGAGCGAACTGGAGCGGGTGAGCGCGTTCCTGGACCTGGTCGCCGAACGGGCCGGCAGCCGGACCCGAGCCGTCGTCGAGACCGCCAACGAGATCCCCACCGGCGCGGGACTGGCCTCATCTGCCGCAGGCTTCGCCGCACTGGCGGCGGCCGCGAGCGCCGCCTACGGCCTCGCCCTCTCCCCCCGCGACCTGTCCCGGCTCGCCCGACGCGGATCCGGGTCGGCGGCCCGCTCGGTCTTCGGCGGGCTCGTCCAGTGGCACGCCGGCGACGACGAGGGATCGTTCGCGGAGCCGATCGACGCTCCCGGGCTCGATCTCGCACTCGTGGTGGCGGTCCTGGCACCCGGGCGCAAGGCGATCGGTAGCCGCGAAGCGATGCGGCGCACCGTGGCGACCTCCCCGTTCTTCGGCGCCTGGGTCGCGAGTGTGCCCGGCGAGCTGGACGCGATGCGCGCCGCGATCGCCCGGGCCGATCTCACCGCCGTCGGCGAGCTGACCGAAGCCAACGCGATGCGGATGCACGCGACCATGCTCGGCGCCGTCCCCCCGGTGCGGTACTGGAATGCGGATACGGTCGCGGCCCTCGACGTCGTGGCCCAGTGCCGGCGCGACGGCGTCGAGGCGTACGCGACCATCGACGCCGGACCGAACGTGAAGGTGCTCTGCCGACCGGAGGCGACCACCGCCGTCGCCGACCGGCTCCGGGCCGCGTTCGCCGACGTGGACCTGCTGGTCTCGGGATCCGGCCCGGGCGTGCGGATCGTCGGACCGGCCGCATGATCACCGCCCGCGCACCCGGAAAACTCTTCGTCGCCGGCGAGTACGCCGTCGTCGAACCCGGCGGGGACGCCGTCGTCGTGGCCGTCGACCGGCACGTCCGCGTGCAACTGGGTCCGGCGCGGGACCGCGGCACGGTCGACTCCGACCAGCCCGGCTGGTTGCCGCTGACCTGGTCGCGGGACGCCACCGGCGTGGTGGCCGACGACGGCCGGGGCCTCGACCACGTGCTCTCGGCCATCCGGACCGTCGAGGAGTTCGTGGCCGGCCTCGGTATCGACCCCCGCAACCACGCCCTGCGGATCTCCAGCGACCTCGACGATGCCGACGGCCGCAAGTACGGCCTCGGCTCCAGCGGGGCGGTCACGGTCGCCACGATCCGGGCACTCGACGAGTTCTACGGACTGCACCTGACACCCCTGGAGCAGTTCCGGCTGGCCCTGCTCGCGATCATCGAGGTGGCACCGACGTCATCCGGTGGCGACGTCGCGGCGAGCAGCTTCGGCGGCTGGATCTCCTACCGCTCCCCCGACCGTGCCGCACTGGCCGAGCTGCGTGCCCGCGACGGGGTACTCGCTGCGTTCCGGGCGCCCTGGCCGTCGCTGTCGGTCACCCCGCTGCCGTCCCCGGACGCGCTCGAGTTCGTGGTCGGCTGGACCGGCGCCGCGGCGTCGACGGCGCGGCTCGTCGATGACGTGCACGCTGCCGCAGGTGCGGGCCGGGCAGCGGGCACGGCGCTGCCGTACGAGGACTTCCTGACCGCGAGCCGCGCCCGCGTCGCGGACCTGACGGCAGGCCTTGCCGATGGTGACCCCGAGCGGGTCCTGGCGGCCGTGCGCGCGGCGCGGCGCCTGCTGGTCGGGCTCGGCACGGGCCTCGGCGTCGAGATCGAGACACCGGCGCTGACGCGGCTCTGCGACGAGGCCGAGGCCATCGGAGCCGCGGCGAAGTCCTCAGGTGCCGGCGGCGGCGACTGCGGCATCGTGCTGGCCCGCCGCGGCACCGACCTGACGCCGATGCTCAAGGGCTGGGAGCTGGCCGGCGTGCGCAGGCTCACGCTCGCCGTGGCCCCGCCGGAGCCGCTTGTGGGTGCGCGATGACAGAGAATGGGGCAATGAGCGAATCCGTGGCAGCCGTGCCCATGCGCTGGGTCGGTCCGATCCGCATCAGCGGGAACGTGCTGACCGGCGAGCAGGAGGTGCCGCTGGCCACGTACGAGACGCCGCTGTGGCCGTCGGTGGGCCGTGGCGCCCGGATCTCGCGGATGGTCGACGGCGGCATCGCCACGACGCTGGTCTCGGAGCGGATGAGCCGCTCCGTGTATTTCGAGACCGACGGCGCCGGTGTCTCCGTCCGCGCCCTCGCCGAGATCACCGACCGGTTCGCCGAGCTCCAGGACGTCGTGGCCGCGAGCAGCCGGTTCGCCCAGCTCATCGACCTCCACAGCGAGATCGCCGGTCGCCTGCTGTTCCTGCGTTTCGAGTTCCTCACCGGCGATGCCTCGGGACACAACATGGCCACGCTCGCGGCAGAACGGCTGATGTCCCACCTGATGGCAACGTGGCCGCAGCTGCGGTACGGCTCGATCTCCGGGAACTACTGCTCGGACAAGAAGGCGACCGCCGTCAACGGGATCCTCGGGCGCGGCAAGCACGTGGTGACCGAGGCGCTCATCCCGCGCGCCGTCGTCGAGAAGCGGTTGCGGTCCACCCCGGAGCAGATCGCCCGGCTGAACACGAACAAGAACCTGGTGGGCACGATCCTCGCCGGCGGGCTGCGCTCGGCCAACGCCCACTACGCGAACATGCTGCTGGGCTTCTACCTGGCCACCGGGCAGGACGCGGCGAACATCGTGGAAGGTTCGCAGGGCATCACCCAGGCCGAGGTCGACGGCGGCGACCTGTACTTCTCCTGCACGCTGCCGAACCTGATCGTCGGCACCGTGGGCAACGGCAAGGGTCTGCCCTTCGTCGAGGAGAACCTGCAGCGGCTCGGGTGCCGCGAGGAACGTGAACCGGGCGAGAACGCCCACCGCCTCGCCGCCCTGTGCGCGGCGTCGGTGTGGTGCGGCGAGCTCTCCCTGCTCGCGGCGCAGACCAATCCCGGCGAACTGATGGCCGCTCACGTGGCCATCGAGCGCTCCGCTGGCCACAATGCAGATCTGAACACCTCGAACCAGGAGTGAGACATTTCTTCCGCAATCGGCATCGATGACCTCGCCTTCGCCACAGGCTCCTTCCGCATCGACCTCGCGGTCCTGGCCGAGCGGCTCGGCGCCGATCCGGCGAAGTACTACCGCGGGCTCGGGCAATCCGAGATGAGCGTCGTGGCCGAGGACGAGGACGTCGTCACGCTGGGCGCCGCGGCGGCGCAGCAGATCCTCGCCCGCGGTGGCGCCGACGGAGTGCGCACCCTGATGTTCGCGACCGAGACCGGCATCGACCAGTCGAAGTCGGCGGGCGTCTACGTGCACCGGCTGCTCGGCCTCGGTCCGAACGTGCGCGTGGTGGAGCTGAAGCAGGCCTGCTACTCGGCGACGGCGGCGATGCAGTTCGCGGCGGCACTCGTCGCGCGGGACCCCAGCGAGAAGGTGCTCGTGATCGCGAGCGACATCGCGCGCTACGAGCTGGACACGGCCGCGGAACCGACGCAGGGCGCCGGAGCGGTGGCGTTCACGGTCACGGCGAACCCGGCGCTGCTCGAACTCGAGCCGGCGAACGGCGTCTACACCGAGGACGTCATGGACTTCTGGCGGCCGAACCACTCCACGACGGCGATCGTGGACGGCAAGACGTCGATCACCGCGTACCTGGACGCCGTCGCCGGGGCGTTCGACGACTACCTGACCCGCGGCGGCGCGCCCTTCCACGCCATCGACTGGTTCTGCTACCACCAGCCGTTCACGAAGATGGCCGTCAAGGCCCACCGCCACCTGGCCGACCGCGCCGGGTCCGCCTCCGACCCGGCCGCCGTCGCCGCCCGGATCGAGCCGACGACCGGCTACAACCGGCGGATCGGGAACAGCTACACGGCCTCGGTCTACCTGGCCCTGCTCGCGCTGCTGGACGGTGACGAGGACCTGGCCGGCAAGCGGGTTGCGATCGCCAGCTACGGCTCCGGAGCCGTCGCGGAGTTCCTCACCGGCACGGTGCCGGCGAACTACCGGACGGCGTTGCGCGCCGCCGAGAACGAGCGGCGGCTCGCCGACCGGGTGCCCGTGGACGACGCCACCTACCTGGCGCTGCAGCACGCCGCCCGCCGCCGGGATCCCTCGAACTATGAGACCGCCCGGCAGACCCCCGCGCCGTTCCGGTTCGGCGGCGTCCGCGACGACCAGCGGATCTACGAACCCACGGTCTGAGCCACCCCGGTGGCCTCGGCAGGTGGCAGCCCCATCCTGGTGATCGCAGACACGAGCAGGTCCAGCGCGGACCCATCGTCGTTCGTGGCCAGCATCTGCTGCGAACGCGGGTAGTCGGCGAGGTCCACCGTGGCCAGCGCCGTGGTGAAAGCCGCCGAGGCTGCGTTCGACGGTGACAGCAGCAATCGGCCGTGCAGCCACTCGGTCACCAGGGTGGTCAGGCCCGCGGCCCGGTTCGGCGGATGCCCGACGGCGTCGCTGAAGTACTCCAGGAACGCTTCGTTCAGCGCCAGGCTGTGCGGGCCTGCCACCCGCTGCGTGGCCAGCACCTGCACGTGGCCGGGCGCCGCCTCGGCCACCTCGAGCACGTGGCGCAGGAACCGGTGCAGGGCCTGCGCCGGTGGACGAACACCGAGCAGGCCGAGGTCGAGTCGGCCGAGGAAGTCGTCACCGAGGCGATTGCGCAGGTCCGCCATGTCCCCGAAGTACGTGTAGACGGCGGTCGGGGTGACACCCGCCTCGGAAGCGACCGCACGGAGGGTGAGGGCAGCGGCGCCGCCGGTGTCCAGCAGCCGCTCGGCCGCGCGCAGGATGTCCTCGGCGCTGATGTCCCCCCGCGGCCCCCGCCGGTGTCTCACTGTCGTCATCGGACCATGCTAGCGTTCCTATTTGTGCAGCGAACAAATTCCAACGAAGTACGCGCGGCGCGCGTCTTCGTGAGCATCGCCCTTGGCGCGATCACCGCGATCTGCGCCACCTTCCTCGCCGTCGGCGCCACCATCCCGGAGTGGTTCGTCGTCGTCGGTCGCTGGTTGCCGGCCCTCGTCTCGCTCGTGGTGCTGCGCCTGGTCGTGCTGCCCGGCGGGCTGGCCCGATGGTGGGCCCTGCGACCCGGAGGCTGGCGGCGGCTCCTCGGTGGCTGCGCAGTCGCGGTGGTCGCTCTGATCGCGGTCTACGCCCTGAGCGTGCTGCCGATCGTGGCCTTCGGACCAGCCGAACCTCAACCCGGTTCCGCTCTGGCGCAGGTGGCGATCCTGCTGATCCCGACGATCCTTGTGTTCTCCCTCAGCACGTTCGGCGAGGAGGTGGGTTGGCGTGGCTTCCTGCAACAGACCCTGGCCGAGTGGGGGTTCTGGCGCGCATCGGCCACGATCGCCGGTGTCTGGGTCGCCTTCCATGTGCCGCTGCACGGGGCCATGGCCATCCAGGGCACGATCGATTGGCTCATCGCCGCGACGTCGACCATCGGCCTGTTCCCGCTTGGCCTGTTCCTGAGTGCCGCGGTGCTGCGCTTCCGCAGCGTCTGGCCGGCGGTGTTCGCCCATGCCGTGCCGCTCTCCGCCCTGAACCTGATCTCCAACGTCGATGACCTGGGACCGGGCACGCTCTGGGCGCTGACCGCGATCACGGCCGTCCTCCTGACCGCCGCGGCCGCCCTGCTCGTGCGCGGCCGCACTCGGCCGGCAGAGACCGACTCGGAGAACGGGGTGTCCGCGGCGAACCTGCCGAGGTAGACCGTGTGCTCGCGGGCGGGATCGCGACGGCGTCGCCTGGCCCAGACGCGGCGGCTCGCAACGGAACCCCGGTCTCCGCCGGTGCTCTACGGCGGCTGTCAGTCGGTCACCCAGATCGCGCGTAGGGGCCGCATCCCCTCCTCGACGTACTCGGCGATCGGGCGCGTGCCGCCGTCGGTGAACCAGCGTTCCAGGGCGGCGAAGTACCCGAACGCGAGCGCGTTCGCGACCACGTGCGCCTGCGTCGGGCTCAGGCCTCGCTCCGGGGCCAAGAACGGTGCTATTCGTTTCGCCGCCCGATCGAGCGTGGCGAGGGCGGCCATCCGCACCGACGCCTCGCTGAAGAAGTAGCGGACCCGCCGCCTGGAGGTCGGCTCGGCTCCCGTTTCGGCCGGAGCGGTGGTGCCGTCCGACCCCGCCTCGTAGCTCAGCACCGAGCCGAGCAGGCTCCCGACCGGGTCGGCCGGATCGACCAACGTCGCAAGGTCCTCGTCGCTCAGGCCGTCGAAGTCATCGGCGACGAGAAGACCCTCCTTGGTGCCGAAGTACCGATATACCGACGAAGGCGAGACCTCCGCAGCCGCAGCGATCTGCTCGATGGTGACGGCATCGAACCCGCGCTCGTCGAAGAGATCGAGCGCGCGCTCGGTGATGGTGTGCATCGCGGCGCGGCGCCACTGTTCTCGGAGTCCCGGCATCCACCGATGCTAGCAGTTCGTGACAGTGACTTTCTCAATGGAGTTGACTCTCTCGGAATCGGAATGTCACAGTGGCTCTCGTTCAGACAGTCACTGTCTGAACAGTTTCGCAGCTGAGTCGAATGGAGAACCGAATGACCGCAACGACCACGTCTCTCGCAGGCCCCGGCCAGCGGGCTGCCCTGCCGGCCCTCTGGCTCGGGCTCCTATTCACGGCCGGGGTCGGCGCGTATGCGCTGCTCGACGGCTCGACGACACACGTGCTCGCCGACCACCTCCGGGCCACGTACCCCGCGTTCGGCGAGCAGGAGGTCCAGGCGGGCGTGACCACGTACGTGTCGATCCTGCTCGGGCTCACCGGCCTCGGCACCGTCGGCTGGCTCGCCACGATCTGGGCCGCGCGCAGCGGCAAGGGCTGGACCGTCTGGTTCGCGACGGCGCTGCTCGTCGCCGCCGTCGGGGTCGCTGCCGTGGGCCTGACCACGCTGGACACCTCGGGCGAGGTCGGCCTCGCACCGCTGATGGGTTGGCTCCTGATGCTGCCAACCGTGCCCGGACTGGTGGCCGTCGTGCTGCTCTGGACCCGGCGCCGCTCGGCATCGTCGAGCCCGAGGTGAGTGCCGTCCAGTCCCGGGTGAGCACCACCGCGTCCTGGCTGCGGGCCGCCGTGTCCGACTTCGGTCGGGCCGTGGCGGGCCGCGCCCGGGCGCTCAAGCGCGCGCTGTACCGGGGCGGCCACCCGATCGGCGTGATGCGCCTGTGGAACCGCCTCGACGCAGCGCTGTATTCCCGGGGCTGGGCGATCCCCCGACGGGCCGCGGTGCTTGAGGTCCCGGGGCGACGGTCGGGCCGTGTGCGCTCGGTTCCCGTCGCGATCGCCGACGTCGACGGCGCCGACTACCTCGTCTCGATGCTCGGCCCCGGTGCGAACTGGGTGCGCAATGTCGAGGCCGCCGACGGGCTGGCCACACTGCGTCGGCGAGGCCGCAACCTGCGCGTGCGGCTCACGCCCGTGCCGGTCGCCGAGCGGGCGCCGATCTTGCGGCGCTACCTCGCTGTCGCCCCGGGTGCCCGGCCACACCTGGTGGCGCGGCCCGGGGCACCTCTGACCGAGTTCGCCCGGATCGCGCCCGACCATCCGGTGTTCCGCGTCCACGAGATCTAGTCACAACCGGTGCCGCGTCGGGTCGCGGCACCCCGGCACCGCCCGCCCACCAGGCCCGCGGGAGCACGGCTCGGATCGTGGGCGTCGACGCCGAGAACTCGGCCTACCTACGCGGCTGGCTCTACGCCGTCGACGGCTTTGGCACCGGGATGCCAAGCCGGGTCGAAGGGATCGGCAGACCGGTGCTACCGGACTCGTTCGACCCGGACACCGTCGACCTCGTCGTCCGGGCGCCCGACGCCGCCAGCGTCGCGGGAGCCCGACGCCTGCGCGCGCTCGTCGGCAAGCCCGTGGGTGCCTCGAGTGGCGCGAGCCTGTCGGCGGCCCTGCGCCACGCGCGCCGGGCCACCGGTCCCGAGATCATCGTGACGTTCATCGCCGACGCCCATCCGCACTACTCGAGACCTGTCATGACGACGCCTGGTGCCGGAAGAAGGGTCTGGACCCGCAGGAGTTCGCCGGCTACTTCGAGCCCGCGGCCTAGGGGCTGCGTTCCGACGCTACGATCGTCATCCTGTCCCTTCTGTCCAGCGGGAGCCGCCTGGTGGAGACCCTGCACAATGACGAGGACGCCGCCCCGGCGGGCGTGCAGGATGCCGCGGTCTCCACGGGCTCACTGCCTGCGCCGGCCGACATACAGGGCCTTCTGGCCGAGGCCCACGAGCGGTACCGGGAGGACCGGCGGGGCGCCGTCGCGGACTACATCCCGGCACTCGCGGCCGCCGACCCCGACCTGTTCGGCCTGAGTCTGGGCGGGGTGGACGGAGCCGTCCACTCGGTGGGCGACGCGGCGGTCGAATTCTCGCTCCAGTCGATCTCCAAGGCGTTCCTGTTCGCGCTCGTCGATTCCGAACTCGGCCACGAGACGGTGCGGCGGGCGGTGGGCGTCAACAACACCGGTCTGCCGTTCGACTCGGTGATGGCGATCGAGCTCAATGCCGGCCGGCCCATGAACGCGATGGTGAACGCGGGCGCGATCGCGACGACCGGACTCGTCCCGGGTGGCACCGCCGACGAGCGGTGGGAGTTCATCATCGGCGGTCTGTCCTCGTTCGCGGGCCGGGACCTCGACGTCGATGCGGAGGTCTATCGCTCCGAGACCGCGAGCAACGGCCGGAACATATCGATCGCCGGCCTGTTGCGCTCGTACGGCACTCTGGCCGCGGACCCGCGTGAGACGGTCGACCTGTACACCCGGCAGTGCTCAGTGAACGTGACCGCCGAGGACCTGGCCATCATGGGTGCGACCCTGGCCCGTGGTGGCGTCAACCCTCGAACGGGTCAGCGGCTGGTCGAGCCGTCGGTGTGCCGCGATACCCTCGCCGCGCTCGCCGCGTCCGGCCTGTACGAGCGATCGGGCGACTGGCTCTATGAGATCGGCATGCCCGGCAAGAGCGGGGTGTCCGGCGGGTTGGTCACCATCTCACCCGGCAAGGGCGCCCTCGGCTCCTTCTCCCCACCGCTGGATCCCGCCGGCAACTCGGTGCGCGGTCAGCGTGCGGCCCACTTCCTCTCCAGCGCTCTGGGGCTGAACCTGTTCGCCTCCCGGCCACCGGCGGGGCGGTGACGCAAGCTCCGGGTGAGCCGTCGAGGCCGGCTCACCCGCGAAGCTCGCTGAGGCTCTCGTTCGCGACTGCGGCCAGGACGGCGTCGAGGGTGCGGTCGGCACTGAGGATGCGACTGTGGCCGAACCCTTCTGTCTCGATCAGCCGAACCTGACCGTCACGATGTGACGCGATTTGCCTGACCTCCTCGATGTCCGCCCAGCCGTCCGCGCGATCGTGGACGTAGGTGAGTTGCAGGTCGGGAGACAGATCGAGAACGGTGGTGTCGAAACGGTCGTAGACGTCGGGGGCCGCATGACGCAGGCGGTGCGCGTACCACTCCTCGTGCAGCGCCCGAGCTCGCTCGCCGAGTCCGAGCGTTCTGGCGAATGCCTCGTTGAGGTACCGGAACCGAGTGACCGCCGCGATGGCGACTAGGTGTCTGGTGACGTCGCTCTCGGTGGCTGCGGTGAGCGCCGCAAGCGAGCCGACCGAATGTCCCACGACCGCATGGAACGGGGCGGGCTCACGCGCCGCGAGGGCCGTGACGATGGCGTGGTAGTCACCGATGTTGGTGCCCCGGCCCGGTGATTCTCCGCATCCAGGGGCGTCGAAGGAGACGACTCGGAATCCCTCGAAGCGCAGGTCCCTGACGAGTGCGGCGAACTGGGAGGCGCGTCCTCGCAATCCGTGCACGAGGAGCACCGTCCGCTCCCCCTTGCCCCATTCGTACGTGACCACCCGTCGGTTGCCCACGCGGATGATCGCCCGTCGCGCCTCCTCATGTGTGGCACGTTCGTATTCGCGGACGCGGCGGCGCGCACCCACCCGGATGAAGAACGGGTAGGTCACCGCCGCCGCGAGCCAGGGCGACATCCGGTCGAGGGCGTGCACCGGTCGCCACGCGGGAAGACCTGAAGCAGACATAGGGATCTCCAAACAGTACGGACGGTCGTTCTGATAGATATGTGGACGACTGTACTGTTATTCTCGGGAGATGCCAATAGTCATCGACGGGCGCCGTGCGCGAGGGGATCGATCACGCAACGCCGTGCTCTCTGTGGCGACGCAGCTCGCAAGCACGGACGGGCTGACCGGTGTCTCCATCGCACGACTCGCGGTAGAGACCTCCTCGAGCAAGAGCGGCGTGGCTGCCTTGTTCGGCTCGAAGGAGAATCTGCAGGTCGCGATCGTCGGCGAGGCCAAGCGCGTCTTCACCGACGTCGTCGTCCAGCCGGCCCGCACCGAAGCCCCTGGCCTCGATCGGCTGTGCGCGCTCGTGCGGACCTGGATCGGCTACTCGTCGGGCCGCACGTTTCGTGGCGGGTGCTTCTTCCTCGCCGCGTCGGCAGAGTTCGCTGCGCACCCTGGCGCCGTGCGCGACGCCATCACCGAGGCGATGGACCTCTGGCGCTCGTACCTGGAACACCAGATCGCGCTGTCGATCGCGGACGGGGCGCTTCCCCTGCTGGACGACGCCACTCAGCTCGGATTCGAGCTCGAGGCACTGTTGTCCCATGCCAACGCCGAGTCGACCCTGCACGAGCGCAGCGAACCGTACCGGCGCGCGGAACGCGCCATCGTCGAGCGCCTCCAGGCCCTCGGCGCGGACCCGCGTGTGCTGGACCGCGTTCGCGCACCCTGACGGAACGCGATGGTGTGGCCGGTACGCGCGTCACCCGGAGACGTCCGGAACGAGGTGAGTCCGGACACGAAGCCGCCCGCCCTCGGACGGGGCAGCGCTTCGACGTAGTGCACGGAGCGACCAGTGGGAGCGTTCGCGGTCCGGGCGTTCGGTCCCTTGGCCGTTGATCAACCCGATAGCGACATCCGGCACGGAGTGCGACCGGGGAGCACCCGTCATGTGGAGTCCCCACGCTCGATGCCGACGTCCACGGCAGCCCATTCAGAGTCGGCTCTCTGTTCGGAGGCTACGACCGTCCCGGCATCGCCGCTGAGTGCGCCCACGGCGCCGAGGGGACATCGTGAGGCTCTATTCGAAGGGCCGAACGGCCTTCATCGTCTTGTCGAGGAGCGCACTCAGGGAGACGCGCTCGCCTGGTCTGAGCCAGTGTTCTTGCGCGACGTGCAGGCACGCGATCGCGGAAGCCACGAGTGCATCGACCTGGATCGTGGTGCGATGGTCGCTGGGCAGTCGTAGCGCGAGCGCCTTCGCGATCGTGTTCGCCCAGGTGGAGTCCTTCTCGCGCTGCAGACCAGGGTGCTGGAGCATCAGCCTTCCGAGGGCTTCGGCGCGCGGATCGGCATCCGCCTGCCGAACGATGGGGTCAAAAGCACGTCGCAGCGCGAGCCAGGCGCTCTCCGTGTCGGGACGCGCTTCGAGCGACTGTGCGATCGCGGCGCCGATCGAGGCGAGCCCACCCGCGAGCACTTCGTCTTTGCTGGCGAAATACCGGAAGTAACTGCGTCGGGATATCCCCGCAGATTGGGCAATCTCCTCGACCGTGGTCTCGTCGAACCCTCTGCTGAGAAACAACTCCATTGCGGCCTCGACGATCTCGGCACGCACCGCGCGGCGGGTCCGCTGCCTCAGGCTCTCTCCCGTGGTGCTCACGACCCTACGGTACCTTGCAGAGTCGAATGTGGCACTGTAGTGTCATATTCGACATAACAGTGACCCATCTTGGGAGGCGGCGGCAATGAGCGAGCGGGCGATCGTGATCACGGGAGGATCGGATGGGATCGGAGCGGAGGCCGCGCGACAGCTGAGGCGATCGCAGCCGTCGATCCGATTGATCCTCGTGGGAAGGTCCCCGCAGAAGACCGCGGCCGTTGCGCGCGAGGTGGGTGCGGACCACTTCCTTGCGGACTACACGCGACTCGATGAGGTGCGTCGAGTCGCCGCGGACATCCGATCTGTAGCCGACCGCATCGATGTGCTCGCGAACAACGCTGGGGGCGTGTTCGGCGAGCGGACCGTGACGGTGGACGGGAACGAGAAGACCCTTCAGGTCAATCTGCTCGCCCCCTTCCTGCTCACCCACCTCCTCCTTGACCCACTCCGTGCCGGGGAGGGCGGGGTGATCAACACGTCCAGTGCCTCGGCGCGGATCGTCGGTAGGGTCGACATCGACGACCTCAACCATGAGCGGACCTATGCCCCGATGCGTGCGTACGGCGACGCGAAGCTCGCGAACATCCTGTTCGCGCTCGGCCTGGACCGTCACTACCGCGACCAGGGAATCAACGCGGCCGCCTTCGACCCAGGAAATGTCCGCACCAACTTCGGCGCGGAGAACAACGGCTTCCTCACCCGCTTGCTCTACCGGACACCGGTGTCGAAGCTAGCGCTGATCGCGCCGGAGAAGGGAGGCGCCAACCTCGCCTTCTTCCTCACCGGCAAGCCCGGCGTCGACTGGCAGGCAGGTCGCTTCTACTCCCAGACCAGGCTGGCCTCCAGGCGGCAGACGAACAAGCAGGCATTCGACGAAGCCCTCGTCGAGGAGTTCTGGCGACGCGTCCATTCACTGCTGGGAATCACCCAGAACTGACGTAGTCCGCCGTCGTCGGCCTCCTCGCCGAAGGCACCGCACGCGGCCTGACCACCGTTCCCACACCGAAACGCCCCTCCGGGCCGGTGGCACGCTCGGGGTTCCTTGTTGTGCTGCTCCTGCGGGTCGCGAAGGCAGCTAGACCACCCCGCGCACAAGCAAGGCGTCCGCTGCGCCTACCGACGCAAGCCTCACTTCGCCGACGCCATCGACCTGGAGACCTTGAGTGGAGTCCCGGATAGTGGTGTAGTGCGCGGTGGCCCCGGGCTCGTCGTTCATGACGTGGACGCGGTCACCGTGTGATCCTTCGAGGAAACTCTCACATCCCACTCGAAAGGCATCATCACGATGACCGCTCCTCATATTGTCGACCCTGCTGGCGTGCTTGGTGAAGCCCTGGCTGAAGCGTCTCCGGATCTGATGCGGCGGTTGCTGCAGACCATGATCAACGCGCTGTTGTCCGCGGACGCTGACGCGGTCGTGGGCGCGGAGTGGGGCAAGCCCAGCCCCGACCGTACGGCCCAGCGCAATGGTTACCGCCACCGCGACCTGGATACTCGGGTCGGGACCGTCGACGTCGCGATCCCGAAACTGCGCACCGGCACCTACTTCCCGGAGTGGCTGCTCGAGCGACGCAAGCGCGCCGAGTCCGCGCTGATCACCGTGGTCGCGGACTGCTATCTCGCCGGGGTCTCGACCCGCCGAATGGACAAGCTGGTCAAGACCCTCGGGATCCACTCGCTGTCAAAGTCACAGGTCTCGCGGATGGCGGCCGACCTCGACGAACAGGTCGAGGCGTTCCGCCACCGCCCGCTCGGCGAGGCGGGGCCGTTCACTTTCGTCGCCGCCGACGCCCTGACGATGAAGGTCCGTGAGGGCGGCCGGGTGATCAACGCGGTGGTGCTGGTCGCGACCGGGGTCAACGCCGACGGACGCCGCGAAGTGCTGGGCCTACGGGTGGCCACGAGCGAGACCGGGGCAGCCTGGAACAGCTTCCTCGCCGACCTCGTCGCCCGCGGCCTGACCGGAGTGCGCCTGGTCACCTCCGACGCCCACGCCGGGCTCGTGGAAGCCATCGCAGCGAACTTGCCCGGCGCCGCCTGGCAACGATGCCGCACGCACTACGCCGTCAACTTGATGAGCGTCACCCCCAAGAGCATGTGGCCGGCAGTGAAAGCGATGCTGCACTCGGTCTACGACCAGCCCGACGCGGGCGCCGTGCACGCCCAGTTCGACCGGCTCCTGGACTACGTCGACGGCAAACTCCCCGACGCCCATGACCACCTCGACACTGCCCGCGTCGACATCCTCGCCTTCACCGGCTTCCCCGAAGGGCTCTGGCAGCAGATCTGGTCCAACAACCCCAACGAGCGACTCAACCGCGAGATCCGTCGCCGCACCGACAGCGTCGGCATCTTCCCCAACCGCGACGCGATCATCCGCCTCGTCGGCGCGGTCCTGGCCGAGCAGACCGACGAATGGGACGAAGGACGCCGCTACCTCGGCCTCGACATCCTCGCCAAGAGCCGCCTCACCCTCGTCCACTCCCGAGCCGAAGAGGTGACCCCCGACCCCCTACTCGAACTCAGCGCCTAACCAATCACCGAAACGAAGGACACCGCACTACACCACCACCCGGGGCTTGACCAGACCTTGAAGCGCCACCAAGACCGCATCCGCACCGGCTTGGCCCACATCGACCGCAGGCCGGCCAGCGAACACGACAACCACACGGGAGCACGCAAGCAACTCAGCACTGCCCTGAGTCTGCTGGTCGACTGCGCGGTTCTCTGCACCCGCACCAACGAGCAGGGCAAGCACCTGCGAACCAAGCGCTCACCAACGGCATCGACATCAGCGAAGACGAAAGGGCGACGATCCGACTCGCTGAGCCCTTCGCCGCCCTCGCACCAGCATCGACATCTGCCGATGTCAGGTGTTCTAGTACGTCTTCAATTGTGGAGCTAAGGGGAATCGACTCACAGTCGCCCGCACCTGCAGTGATGCCATCTCAGAGTTACCTGTGCCAGTGGTGTGACAGCGTTTGAGCGGTCGCGCTGACCTGCCGGACAATGGCATCGACCTCGTCGCATCGCGCATTCACTGAGCGCCACCGCCAGACTCCTTGGGCTGGCCCTCTTTCTGGACCAACGCAAGGATCTCGGCCGCTTCGATCTCGAGATCGTCATCGGTGGGCCCCTTCTCGACGGCGCGATGCTCGCCGCGACTGTCGAAGACGCCGACGCCCTTCTCGAGTCAGTCACCCGAGATGTGGACCGGCTCAGACGTCGGCAGGATCCGCAACCTCGCACAAGCGCTCCCAGACGACCACCCTGCCTGCTCCTACGTGCCCGCCACCCAGAGGCGCCGAGCACGGGTCTCCTTGGCCCTGCTCGCAGCCGGTCCGCGACCATCGGACCAACTCTGAAAACCCGCGGGAGTGGCGCTCCTAGTCCGCGCCAAGGACGGCCAGCGCACTTGCCCGCGATTGCCGCCAAAGCGCGACCAGCTCAGCGCGAATGGCGAATGGGAACTGTGACAGGAAGAAGTGCCGCGGCCACGAGGGTGTGGACGTCGAGGTCGACCTCACCGAGGTCAACGCTGACGACCACGGAGTAGGGAAGGTCCTTATCCCATCCCTCCCGCGCGTCCTCCCACCAGCCAAGCACCGGGTAGACAGCAAGGAGTCGGCTGCCGGCAATGTCTGCTGCCGGGACCGAAGTGTGGTCGTGTTGAAGCGTCCCGCGTGAGCGCGTGTCGGCGGGGATCCTCCATGGGTAGGAACCGGCTCCCGGAGCGACACCTTGCTCGTGTACGACGCGGTTGATGCGGGCCCGGAATCCGTCGGCCGTCTCCGTCGGCCCCTGGAGATCCCATCGGAGGCGTCCTCCCGCATATGCGCGGCGCGTCAGGTTGTCCGTCGGCTCGGCGAAGTACGAGAGGGTCACGGCGAGTTCGACATCCGCTTCCCCGATGGCGTGCAGCTCCTCCTCGGGGAACGGGATCTCGATGAAGTCGGCCCGGCGGTCGGACTTCGAACCTGTCCGCTGACTCGGCTTCAAGGAGCCTTCGTAGGTCATGACCGGACGGTTGGAATCGCTCGCCATCGCCAGCTCGACCCTTGGAACGCCGTAGCCGAACGACCGCAGCAGGTCGCGCTGGTCTGGAAACTGTGCGACCGCGGCATCCGGCCAACGGGCGGTGTGCACGAGCAATGCTCGCCAGGTCGCGGGCGAGAGGGAAGGGTGCATCGCCGCAACCTGCGCAAGTGCGTTCGATGCTGCGGCGGCAGCCGGACTTGTCTTGTAGGTCCTCCGCAGGAGACTTCCCGATCCTCCGGCGGTTGACCGAAGTGTGAGGATGCTGAGGCCCTGCGCATCAGGATTCTCAAGTCCGCCTCCGGGGGCCGTGTTCCCTGCCTCCATCACGATGTCGGGCTTGATCGGGTTGTTGGCGACGACGGCAGTGCGGCTGTGGGGGCTCAGCTGGCCAGCGGCCGCCAAGGGCGCGGGATACCCCGTGGCTGTGTCCTCGGCCGTCAACAACTCTTGGGCGGTGTACCCGCCGACAGTGAGGACGTTCCACGCCTGGCCAGGCTGCTGCAAGTGCAGCGGCCCGAGGTTGATGTAGGGATAGTCAGCCGGATCAGTGATGGTCTCGGCGTTACCACCGGCGACGACCAGAAGCCGTCCGCGACCACCGTTCCACGCGAGTACATCGGCGGCGACCGACCACGAAGTGCGATCAGTCTTTCCAACCGTGGGATTGTCTGCGCCGATACTGAGGTTGTGGACGACCGGACGGTCACCGGCAACGGACTCGGCGACGTCAACGGACTCAACGGTCCGCTCAGCCCACATGACGCCCCGCTCGGGGTCTCCCCCGGCATCAGCTGCCGTCTCGAGAAGCCGCATCGCGACGAGCCATGCGTCCGCGTGGACGAGTCCCCCGGCGATGCCGTCCGCGAGCCCGGAGTAGGCAGCAACACCGGCCATCTGAGTTCCGTGGCCATCGGTATCGGCTGACCCAAGCACACCAGGCACGACACTCTCCGCGCCGAGAAGGATGGGACTGACATACGGGTGGGTTGAGTCGACACCGCTGTCGTGAACCGCGACGACGATCGCGTCTTCGGGCGGCGGATCAACGTCCGCCAACTCGCCTGCTGCGTCCTGGGCCTCGGCGAGGACGATCGGGAATACCGTCGGCGCAAGGTGCACTTCAGCTGCGTCGGGGAGGAGCAGCGGCAGCGCTTTCAGCGCGGCTCCGCTCGCCAGCACGACGTGCACGTCTCGCTCTGGTCCGCGGAAGACCGGGATCGCCTCCGGGCCGTCGTTTGTCAGGGCAGCGAACTGTGCGACAGCCGCGTCGATCGTGCGATGCTCATTCGGACTCAGTCGCGCTCCTCCACGGGTCCAGATCTCAACCCACAGGCGCTCCTCGTCGGCGATGTCGTTGTCAATCTCGCCGAGGCTGAGGTCCGTGATGGTCGCCAAGGCGATCTCATCAATGCGAGCGATCGGGTCGGTGAAACGCGGATTGCCCTTCGGGGTGTCTTCCTCGGCGTATGCCACCGCCTTGGCCCGCAGCCCCACGAGATCGTCGGTGACGCGGAACGTGATCCTGCCTTCGTCGCTGACGAGCAACTCGTTCTCGGAACTCGCCGGTACCAGCTTGCGAGCCACCAATGGGTCGCCCAGCCCTGGCCCCGCAGCAGTCACGAGCGCTGAAGGTTCAGCCCGTTCCCGCTCGGCGCGGACGACGGCGATCTGCTCGGCGACGTCATCGATCTGCGACAGGACGATCGCAGCCTGCTGGGCACGATCACGTACGGGTACCTCGGACGTCCGGCCGGAGCGGCGCGTCACGAACTGCTCGCGTTCGGCTTGACGCAACGCGAGCAGGGGTAGACCGCTGACAATCACCCACTGATTATGTCGGTCGAGTTCACCTACGAGGACCGGACACGCACGCCAGCTCCCGATGTACGTCTTGCGCGACGCAGCAGGTCGTCCAAGGGGAGCTCAAGCGCGCCTGCGATCGCAGCGACGACCGCGAAGCCCGGGTCGGTGACGGCCGCCTGCTCGATCTTCGCGATCGTGTGCCCAGAAACACCACTCAGCTCTGAGAGCCGCCGACGGGTCATACCCGCGCTTTCGCGAGCCTCTCTCAGTCTGGCCACCACTGACCGCGCAAGTTCCTCCCGCGAACGCGCCTCGCGCGTCGGCCTGCCGGGGTGCTGCATCCGTACAGTCTAGTGGTAAATTAATACCTGTCCGAGCTAGGACGTACGCTACTCCCGAGGAGGTGAACCATGGCGAACGCCGAGTACTTGACCGAGTTGGTCCGTGCGCACTACAGCGGCGACGACCGACGGTTCTCGAACCTCCTCAACCAGGTCATCGCGGCCGAGTCCCGCGCTGGTCATGCGCACCTCGCTGAACGTCTGAGGGAACTACGCATCGAAGGGACCCGCCCCGACGCATCGGCCCGAGCCACTCCGATTGCGCGGGCTCCGCGTAACCTCGAGCAGATCCTGTCCGTTGGCTACAGCGAAACGAAGCTTGCCGACCTGGTCCTGACTCCCTCCACGCGCGACTCCCTCGAGCGATACGTACTGGAACAGCGGCGCGCACAGGCGCTCGCTGATCACGGACTCAAGCCACGCCGCCGACTTCTCCTCCATGGCCCGCCCGGCTGCGGCAAGACAATGACCGCAGCAGCACTAGCCGGCGAACTCAAGTTGCCACTGATCCGCGTTCGTCTTGAAGTCGTGTTCAGCAAGTACCTCGGCGAAACAGCCAGCACCCTAGGAGATGTATTCGCGGAGGCAGCCCGCGTCCGGGGGGTCTATCTCTTCGATGAGTTCGACGCGCTCGGACGGACCCGCCTCGACGACTCCGAGGTCGGAGAAATCAAGCGGGTCGTCACCACCTTCCTACAACTGCTCGATGCGGACCACAGCGA
Organism: Occultella gossypii; assembly: GCF_019947135.1. Taxonomy (GTDB): domain Bacteria; phylum Actinomycetota; class Actinomycetes; order Actinomycetales; family Beutenbergiaceae; genus Occultella; species Occultella gossypii. The sequence continues at coordinate 65,202 of NZ_JAGSHT010000020.1, forward strand.
CAGCGTCTTGATCGCGGCGACGAACACCGGGCATGACCTCGATACGGCACTCTTCCGCCGGTTCGATGACGTACTGGAACTCCCCGCGCCGACTGACGAGCAGCGTCGACAACTGCTCACCCGCCTCCTGCGCCCTTGGCGAATGAAGCCGACGGAGGCTCTCGTCGCCAACGCCGCCGGCCTCACCTTCGCTGACATCAATGCTGCGCTCGAAGACGCCCACAAGGACGCCATCCTGAACGACCGGCCCAGCCCCACGCGCGACGACATCGCCGGCAGGCTCACCGAGCGTCAATCGCGCGTCCCCACACGAAACAGCTGACGCACGGAGTCTCGCGAGGCCTGTCGGCCGACTTTCAGGTCCCCCTCGGGCACCGCGATTGACCTCGGCTTGACCCCAGGGGTTCAGGATCCAGCATGTGGACGAAGGGGGCTACGGACCTGAGTGGACAACTATCGAACCCCTCCCCCGCGTTGCAGCGGATGCTCGATGGCAAGAAGTCGCAGGTCAGCCGGGGTTTGCCACCGGAACCGCATCAGACGGTCGGCATACGCAGGTTCGCCTGTCCAGACAACAGCAGGCTGAGCTGGCGCAGCGACACCGCGTCGCGCGTTCAAGAAGGAGCTCGCTCGGGCCTACGGGATCCATGTCGAGACGGTGCGAGCGATCATCCGGCAGGTCGAGTGAGATGCGTGACCGGCCGGCGTTGTCCGCATACACCCCGTAACCTACGTAACACCCTCCCCTAGAAAGGACCGCTTGGGATGGACGTCGAGATAGCCCCTAACAAGGAGCCCGATACGGACCTTCAGGCGGACGTCGACGTATCAATAGAGCAGATCGATCCTCCGACGTTGAATGCCGTGGGACCGCCTCCGAAGTACGTGCGAGGGCTTGCAGACACGTTGCCGTACGCGGTTTCCGGGTGGGAGAACTTTGAGCGGTTGTTGCATCGAATTGCGCATCGCGTGCTCGGTTGGTCGGACGTTCACACCTACGGCAAGCGTGGCCAAAAGCAATACGGGATCGATGTCGTCGGTCGCCAGCCCGACGGGAGCCGCGGGACGATCCAGACGAAACGGTACGAGACGTTCGACGAGAGCGACCTCCGGAAAGCCCTCGATGCGTTCGACGCTGACGGCCTGCCTGTTAAGGGGATCAAGCGACTCATCGTGGTCACGGCCGCTGAGGGTGTTCGCGCACAGATCGTCGACCTTCTCTCTACACGTCAGGACGAGCTTGCCGCTGCGGGGAGCGACCTCAAACTCGAGTTCTGGAACGCCGGCAAACTCGACGATCTGTTGCGCGACCGTGGTGACATCGTTACCGAATTCTTCGGTGCCATGGCGTGCGAAGAATTCTGCGGCTACCGGCCGCCGGTCACACCACCCGTCGCGCCACAACAATCGGCGATCGCCGAGATGGTCATGCGCGGCCCAACGAGCAACCCGGACATCGCGCAAGCGTTGACCCGCGCAGCTGAGCAGGCCGACGCAAAGGCGTTCGACGCTGCGGCCAGCGCGTACGACGAGGCACAGCTACTGCTTGTCGACAGCGGATTCGTGGCACACGCACGCATGTTCGACGAAGCGAGGGCGCAGGCGCTTATCGCGTCGGGTCAACACACTGAGGCTGCGCGGCTCGCCTCAAACGCATTCTGGGATGCGGTCGACGACGGCAACCTTGACGACGCCAACGCCGCTAGTCACCGCCTCTCGACGATTCCGTCGGCTTCCAGCGACGCCGCACCCGAGGCCGGCGACGCTCCGGAGACAGCAGAACCCGGCGCAGACCCGCTTACGGACTCGTCGTCAGCAACAGTTACGTATCGCGAGCTCGCGGAGATCGGCAGCGCCGTCATTCGCCATCCGGTCGCCACCGTCGGCGATCCACTCGCCACGGTCGATCTCGCCGACGTACTGCGGCGGGCACAGGGCGCTGGGTGCCTCGAGTCCGCAGCTCGACTACTTGCTTTCGTAGGCGAGACCGCCATTTCGCACCCAACGGACGATTGGGTGATCTCCAACGCCGAGGTGCTCCGCGAGGCGGTTGCGGCTCTGGGCGACAGCCCCACCCCCGCCGAGTTGTTCGTTCGAGGGCGCTTGCAAATGGTTCTTGCCGAGCTCGACGGATGGGCGTCCCTTCTCTCTGAGGTAGGGCGCCGAGCCATGACGCGCCCTGAGCGGACCACCGTGCAGGCACGAGCCGCACTGGCCGCTGTCAACCGAGGCCACTTTGAGGACGCTGACCGCATGTGGCAAGACGCCATCGAGGGAGCGTGCCTCGATGGTCACAATGACGACGCTGCCGAATGGGTCTACGCACGACGCAACGTCAGACAGGTGCTGGCTGGCGGCGGATTCCACGCCTACCCGGAGATATTCGAGGACCAGCGCCTCGCCGCCGCGCTTCAACACCTGGGAGGTGGCATTCGACAGTCCGCCATCCGTCGCGCGGCTGCGAAGGTCGCCGATGCGACGATCGAAGACAAGCACCTCGGTGCAGTCCTCAACGGGCGCGCATACCTGCGCCTCGCCTACGTCTCTGGCAGCTGGCGCCAAGTGCTGAACGCGTCGAACTCACTGGCGCGCGCCTACGTGCGAAGTTCCGAACCGTTGCTAGCGCTGCAACTTCACGTTTCTGCCGCCGCAGGCAAGGATGCTGCCGACCTTGTTGACGCCCACCAGCAGGTCTTTCTCGACGTCACCAACTTCGTGCACCACGCGTCGCCTGTCGTAGTGAGCGCAGCGCTCGTCGCCCTCAGCCACCAAGCAGACCTCATCCCGGATGACCGAGTCGCGGACATCGTCGACACAACGATGCAGTTCGTCGAGGAAGCCGTCGCCGCCGGGGCGGTCCGGCCCGATCATCACAGCAGATACCTCTCCGCTCTCAAGACGCTGGCCAGCCTGGCACATCGCACCGAGCGCGCAGATGCCGAGAGGCTCGTCGAACTCTTCCTACCCGTATTGGACCGCGAGCCGGGCCACCGTTACACGACCGACGACCAGGTCCTCCGCATTCTCAACGGCGTGGGCCGCGGTCATAGCGACTTAGCGGCACCAATCGTTAGGGGCGTCGTGGCGTTCATGTTGCTCGATGACGACACCTGTATGGACGTCCGTCGTCACGCGGTCCCCCTCCTCCAAGCTGCGGAGGAGACTGCGCTGCCGCTGCTGCGCGAGGCATCCGCCGGCGGGTCCTCCAACGCTGACGCCATGATCGCGCGGCTCTCGCCTGACGTGGGCCTCGATGAGAACTCAGACTCAGTCAAGGCTGCGTTACAGGCAGTCCTCGCAGAGCCGGACCTGGATGCCCGCATCGGGTACCTCGGCACCGACGTGGTCTCGCAGTCGCTTCTGCTTCGCGATCTCGAGGCGTCGCAACGGCGCACGGGTGTCGCGGCATTGCTTCGCCGCGTCGAGGAAGAGCCTGACATCAAGGCAACCCAATGGCCGGCCTTCCTCGTCGCAGCTTTCAACCTGGCCAGCAACTTAGGCTCCGCACCGGATCTGTTTGAGCGATCGTTGGCGATCGCGGAAGGATCCAAGCCTTCAGACGTAGACGGCCTTTTCGGGGACTCGGTCCTCTCTACGATGCGCCTCGGCCTAGAACGTGATCCGCGATCAGCTGCGGCGGCTCTCACAGCGCGATTGGCCACATCCGCCGAGGAGATTCGGGCGGCCGAACAGATGTGCCTGAGCATGCTGCCGTGGACTGGGCAGAGTGGCGAACTCCTGTCGGATGCGTTTGGCGAACTTCCCAACATCCAGGATGTCGCGCTCCTGGCGAGCCAACAGGTGACTCACCTACGCGTCGTTGCCGCACGAGCTTGGGTACGTAGCAACGCCGCCAGCACTGCGACCGGTCTACGGCTGGCAAACGACTCCGACGTTGCTGTGCGGGTCGCCCTAGCGGCAGCAATCGCGAGAGCCTCCGAGGGCGGCCCGCGAAGCCGGGCGGCGCAAACGGTCCTGGACACCCTTCGCCTCGATGTGAGTTACAGGGTTCGGAGCCAGCTCTCCGACGTTGTATAGGTCGCGTTGTCATCGGATCTTGCGAACTGGGCCGTTGCCATGGTCAACCACATACGGCGTGCCGGTGCTGTCGATCGCAATATCGTAGGGCCTTCTTTTTCTCCGCAGACGTTTCAATGAACCGTCCTGACTCTTTCGGAGGGTGTGGTGTGTCCTGGGTTCCACGGAGTGCGGATTTCTTGGATTCTGGTGCTGCTTGAGTACTGGAGGACGAGATGGGACGACGGGGTTACCCGGCCGAGTTCAGACGGCGGGTGCTGGACCTGCTCGCGTCGGGTCGTAGCGTGGCGAGCGTCGCGGCGGGTCTGAGGATCAGCGATCAAACGATCTACGGCTGGCACCAGCAGGAGCGCATCGACCGTGGCGAAGCCGCCGGGCTCACCAGTCCGGAGAAGGCGGAACTGGCGGCGGCGCGGAAGAAGATCGCCCAGCTGGAGACACAACTGGCGGTGGCCACCAAGGCGGTGGAGGCACTCAGGGCCGAGGCGGACCCAAAAGGCGGTACGCGGCGGTCGAGCTGATCGCCGCCGCGGGGCTCCCGGTGCAGGTCGCGTGCCGAGTGCTGGGGGTCGCCGAGTCCGGGTCTACGAGCAACGCACCCGGCCACCCTCAGAGCGGGCGGTGCGGCACGCCTGGTTGACGGATCTGATCACCCAAGTCCACGCCGGCGCGCACGGCCGCTACGGCGCCCGTCGAGTGCACGCCGAGCTGACGATGGCCCGCGGTGTGGTCGTGGGGCATCAGCAGGTCGAGCTGCTGATGCGACGGGCCGGGCTGCAAGGCCTGGCCGGTCGGCGCAAGTGGAAGCGGATCATCCCCGACCAGGTCACCACCGACCTCGTCGAACGCAACTTCGCCCGGTCCGAACCGAACCAGCTCTGGGTCACCGACATCACCGAGCACCGCACCCGCGAGGGCAAGGTCTGCTGCTGCGTCGTGCTGGACACATTCTCCCGCCGGGTCGTGGGCTGGTCGATCGACTCCTTGCCCACCGCGGCGCTGGCGACGAACGCGCTCGGGATGGCCATCGAGACCCGCCTCGGCGGTCAGCTGACCCCTGGGACGGTGATCCACTCCGACCAGTGTGTCCAGTTCGGGTCCTGGGCATTCACCACCAGCGCCAAGCAGGCCGGGCTGCTGCCCTCGATGGGCTCGATCGGGGACTGCTACGACAACGGAATGATCGAGGCGTTCTGGTCCCGGATGCAGGTCGAACTGCTCGACACCCAGACCTGGGACACCCGCATCGAGCTCGCGAACGCGAACGCGAACGCGATGTTCATCTATCTCGAGATCTGGCACAACCGGCAACGCCGCCACGGCCAACTCGGGTGGCGCACACCCATAGAGTACGAACGCAACCGCATCATCACGGTGGCATCAGAACCACGAAATCCCGACTCCGTGGAACCCAGGACACACCACACCCCTCCGGGAGAGTCAGGACGGTTCTGAACCGCCCCGGGGTGTCCGGAGGCTTCATTAGTTGGAGGATGAAGTCATGGCACGTCCGAGTAAGTATCCGCGTGAGTTGCGCGAGCGCGCTGTGCGCGCGGTCGTGGAGTCTGTCGCCGAGGGCAGGTATCCGAGTGAGTTCGAAGCGATCCGTTCGATCTCTTCGAAGCTCGGGATCGGGTCCCCGGAGACACTGCGTAAGTGGGTCCGACAGGCCGAGGTCGATGGAGGGTCCCGTCCGGGCAAGACCACGCAGGAACTCGCCGAGATCCGTGAGTTGAAGCGTGAGGTTGCCGAGTTGCGTCGGGCGAATGAGATTCTGAAGTCGGCGTCGGCTTTCTTCGCGGCGGAGTTCGACCGCCCGTCCAGGTTCTGAACCAGTTCGTCGAGGAACACCGTGAGGAGTTCGGGGTCGAGCCGATCTGCCGGGTGCTGACTGATAGTGGCATCCGGATCGCCCCGTCGACGTACTACGAGGCCCGCAGTCGAGCGCCGTCCAAGCGCGCGATCCGGGACGCCGAGATTGTCGAGGTCATCCGAGCGGCCAGAGGCAAGCGGTTCGTCGCCCGTCTGGGCGCGCGGAAGATGTGGTTGTATCTGCGTCGGCGTGGGCACGACGTCGCTCGGTGCACCGTCGAACGGTTGATGACACAGAACGGGTGGGAAGGGGCACTGCGCGGCAAGCAAGTGCGGACCACGATCCCCAACCTCGACGACGCGCGTGCTGCGGATCTGGTCGATCGGGACTTCACCGCGACTGCCCCGAATCAGCTCTGGGTCGCGGACTTCACCTATGTCGCGACCTGGTCCGGGACGGTCTACGTCGCGTTCATCTTCGATGTGTTCTCGCGCCGGATCGTCGGCTGGAGGGCCGCGACACGAATGACCACGGATCTCGTCCTGGATACCCTTGAGCACGCGATCTGGTCCCGCCGCCAGGACGGCATCGTGGACCTGGCAGGGCTGGTCCATCACAACGATGCCGGCAGCCAAGGCGAATTCAACTGGTCGTCGCAACGCCTCCTGATATCGGAGGTGTTCAAAGGTGGCGACGGCGGACTGGAACAAGAAGGCCAGCGATTTGCCCGAGGGTGCGCGTCGGCAGTGGCGTGCGGATCGGGCGTTGCGTCCGCCGATGCGATCGCCTGGGCGGCCTATCCATCGCGGGCGGTGCAGCGGCAGTTCTGGCGGTTGATCGCCACGGGCATCACCTCAGCCGAGGCGGCGCTGAGGGTGGGCGTGTCTGTGCCAGTCGGGACGCGCTGGTTTCGTCACGCTGGCGGCATGCCACCGCTGTCACTGACCGAGCCCACGAGGCGCTACCTGGCCTTCGAGGAGCGCGAGGAGATCGCGCTGCTCAAGGCTCAGGACAACGGTGTGCGTGAGATAGCTCGCGAGATCGGTCGTGACCCGGGCACGGTGTCGCGTGAACTGCAGCGCAACGCGGCGACCAGGGGCGGCAAGCCGGTCTATCGCGCCGTGGTGGCGCATTGGAAGGCGCAGCAAGCAGCGAAGCGGCCGAAGACGGCGAAGCTGGTACAGAACGACCGGCTTCGCGAGTACGTGCAGGATCGGCTCGCCGGGAACGTCCGGCGTCCTGACGGCACGGTGGTGTCGGGGCCGAAGACGCCGCCGTGGAAGGGGCTGAACAAGCCGCATCGGCAGGACAGGCGGTGGTCGACTGCGTGGAGCCCGGAGCAGATCGCGCAGCGGTTGAAGGTGGAGTTCCCTGATGATGAGTCCATGCGCATCAGCCACGAGGCGATCTACCAGTCGCTATTTATCGAAGGCCGTGGTGCGCTCAAGCGTGAGCTGGTGACGTGTCTGCGCACAGGCCGCGCGTTGCGGGAGCCGCGGGCCAGGTCGAGGAACAAGGCGCAGGGACACGTGAGCGCTGACGTCGTCCTCAGTGAGCGCCCCGCTGAGGCCGAGGACCGCGCCGTTCCTGGCCACTGGGAAGGCGACCTGATCATTGGGACGGGCCGCTCAGCGATCGGCACGATCGTTGAGCGCAGCAGTCGCTCAACGATCTTGGTCCACCTGCCGCGGGCGGAGGGCTGGGGCGAGAAGCCGCACGTGAAGAACGGGCCGTCGCTCGGCGGCTACGGGGCCATCGCGATGAACGCAGCGCTGACGGCGTCGATGATCAAGCTGCCTGAGCAGTTGCGCGTGACCCTGACGTGGGATCGCGGCAAAGAACTGTCGGGCCACGCGCTGTTCGCGTTGGAGACCGGGACGAAGGTGTTCTTTGCCGACCCACACTCGCCGTGGCAGCGTCCGAGCAACGAGAACACCAACGGCCTACTGCGTCAGTACTTTCCCAAGGGCACCGACCTGTCGCGCTGGTCCGCCGAGGACCTCGAGGCCGTCGCTCACGCGCTCAACAACCGGCCACGCAAGATCCTCGGCTGGAGGACACCAGCTGAGGTCTTCGAGGAGCAACTACGCTCCCTTCAACAACCCGGTGTTGCATCGACCGGTTGAACCTGCCCAATGCACCTCATTCGCGTTCACGAACCGGCTCATCGACGCCGGCGTGGACCCCTCGGTCGGGTCGGTCGGAGACGCTTACGACAACGCGATGGCCGAGTCCCAGATCGGGGCCTACAAGACCGAACTAATCCGCCCCGAAGGCCCCTGGCGCAGTGTCGATCACGTCGAGATGGAGACCCTGGACTGGGTCCACTGGTTCAACCACGAACGCACCCACGATTCCGTCGACGACCTCACCCCTATCGAGGTCGAGCACGCGCACTACGCTATGAGAAACCGTCTCGCCCCAACCGGATGAGACACCACCAGAAGTGTCCGGACACCCCGGGGCGGTTCAGTTCAGACCGCGCCAGCGCGAACCAGCGCGTCTACCCAACCGCAACACCTTGGTGCCCAACGCGTCGCGTCTCCGCAGACGAGATACACCACCGCAACACGAGTCAGGCTCCGCGTCGGCCCGGTGTGTGTGTCAGGTATGTGCCAGTTCTGCAGGAGCCTGAGTCGGATGTTAGCGGGCACCTGCGCTCTGGCGCTGCCGGGCGGGCACGGGCCGCGCCTAGGCTCTGAGCCCGGAATATCAACGATCCCGGCATCACCGTAAGCGCCGGAGTCCTCGCTCGACTTCGGAACGGGTTCGAACTATCTCGCGTCCACACTATTGAGCGAAACCCCGCCAAACCAACGGTTGGCGGGGTTCGGGTGTCTCGTGGAGCTAAGGGGATTCGAACCCCTGACCTCTTCCATGCCATGGAAGCGCGCTACCAACTGCGCCATAGCCCCGTGTGGGGAGCCCCGGAGGGCGTTGCTAGTTTAGACGATGCGGGCCGCAACTGCGAAATCGGCTTCGCGCACTCCGACGTTGTGTGCGGACAGTCGCCAGCTCGGTCGCTGCCCGTCGTTCGTGCGCAGCACCGACCAGTGGCAGTTGCCGATCCCGGTGATGCCTCGCCAAACCTCGGGATCCTGGCCGATCAGGGCCGTGATCCCCGCACTGATGGCCGCTCCGTGGGAGACGATCACGAGGATCTCGTGCGCGCCCAGCGACTCCGCCGCGGCGAGCACGGCCTCGCCGAACCTGTGACCGACCTCACGCCGGGTCTCGGCGTTGACGCCTGCGGGGTGGTCGCCGGCGTTCCATGCCGCGAACGCGTCGGGCCAGCCGGCCTCGATCTCGGGGTGGGTCAGGCCTTCCCAGTCACCGAAGCTGCGCTCGCGCAGTCTGACGTCGGTGCTCACGTCGGCCTCGACGATCTCGGCGAGGGCCCGTGCGGTCTCGTGGGCTCGCACGAGGTCGGAGGCGACGATCCGAGCGGGCCGCAGTTGGGCGAGCACGGGCGCCGCGGCGGCGGCCTGCGCCTGCCCGCGTTCGTTGAGAGCGATGTCGACCTGACCCTGCAGCCGTCCGGTCGCGTTGTAGTCCGTCTGCCCATGCCGCCAGAGCAGGATGGTGCCGGCGCTCATGCCTGCTCGCCGGCTGGACCTGCCTGCACCTCGTCCGCGCTGTGACCGTGGACGTCCGCCGGCAGCTCGACCACGGGACAGTCCTTCCAGAGTCGTTCCAGGGCGTAGAACTCCCGGTCCTCGTCATGCTGGACGTGCACGACGATGTCCCCGAAGTCGAGCAACACCCAGCGTCCCTCGGCGACCCCCTCCTTCCGGACGGTCTTGGCGCCCTCCTTCGCGAGGGCGTCCTCCACGGCGTCGACGATCGCCTTCACCTGGCGTTCGCTGGAGCCGGAGGCCACGACGAAGACGTCCGTCAGGACCAGTCGCTCGGAGACGTCGAGCGCGATGATCTCGCGGGCCAACAGGTCGGCGGCGGCGCGGGCGGCGGCGATCGCCAGGTGGATGGCGCGGTCATCAGCGGGCACGGTGCTCCTCGATATCGGTCAGGCAGTACGTCGAAGACGGTCCATCGCCCCGTCGGGGCAACTCGCCTCCTCGGCCAGTCTATGCGGCTGGTGGGCCACCGGCTCCGGTCCCAACAGCCGAGCCGATGCCCGAGGCCAGAGCAGCGAGCCCGTCGCCGCCGAACACGTTGCCGCTGGCGACCTGCCAGACGAGCAGTCCGAGCACCAGACCGACGAGGATCAGCACGATGATCTGGAGCGCACGCAGCCACCCGGGCGTGCGCTCGTCGTCCTCGTCCTCCTCGTCATCGTCGTAGTCGTCGTCATCGAAGTCGTCGTCGAACAACTCCTCCCGTGCGCCGGCGGCCGCGACAGCCTGCGGCTGCTCGTCCCCCTCTGGCTCGGGTTCGCCGGAGATGACACTCGCCCACCTCGGCCGCATGTCGAACGCATCGTCCTCGTCCTCGGCCTCCTCGTGCTCCGCCGCCGTCACCGGGGCGGCAGGAGGGACGGCATCCTGCTTCCCGGCGGGCACGTCGGCAGCGGCCGCGGGAGCCTCGAAGTCCCGCCGGGAGCGTCGCGTGGAGGGCAACGGTCCGCCGTCGTACAGCAGGTCGGCCTCAGCCTTTGCCGGTTCGCCGGACTGCACCGGCAGGACAGCCGTCTCGTCCGGCGCGTCGGATCCCCAGACGGACGCCGCGTCCGTGGTGGGCAGCGGCCCCGGCGTGGCCGCGGACGAACGCTCGGCCACGATCTCGGCACGGGGCGGCTCCGGCGCTGCGTCGGGTGCGGCATTGAGGTCTCGCACGGCACGCTGGATCGGCGTCAGTCCCCCGGTCTCGTCCAGTCCACGGGTGGCTCGCGCCGCCGCGGGTGGGCGTACCACGGGACGGCGCCCGGTGCTGGTCCGCTCGCTGGGGGCCTCCGGGGCGGCCGGGTCGGCGTCCGCGTTCGCCTGCTTGGCGCGCAGCGACCGCCGTGACACCGCGCCGAACTCGCCGGTCGTCGCAGCGGACTCCGCTGACGGCGCACCGGCCCGGGGCACGCCGGCGGCGGAGTCGTCGGCCGGGGCGGCACCGGTCGTCGAGTCGTCGCTGGACGCGGCGTCGGCCGCGGAGGCCGTGGCGGCGGGCGCAGCCGGTGCCTCGTCCGCCGCGCCTGCGCCCGGGGTGGGTGCCGGGGCAGGGTCGGCCGGGACCTGAGCGGCCTGGCTCTGGTCCGCGGGGCTCGGGTCCGACGCACCGGTCGCCGGCTCGGCGCTCGCCCTACCCTCGGTCGCGGGGTGTGTGGTCGGCGACTCGGCGCTCGCCGCACCGTCGGTCGCGGGGTCTGTGGTCGCCGGCTCGGCGCTCGCCCCACCGTCGGTCTCGGCGTCCGTGGTCGAGGGGACGACGGCGGCGCGCGCGTCGGTCCCGGCACGTCGCCTACCGCCGCTGGCGGGTGTGGCCGCAGAGGGCGCGGTGTGCGCGCTCAGGGCGCTCGTCGCGGACATCGGGGTCGGCACGGGGCCGTCAGGGCCCAGTTGCAGCGCGCCGCTGGCGAGTGCTTCGTCCCGGGCCCGCAACTCGCGGCGGCTCAGCGGTCGCTCGAGCCCGGCGGCACGCGCGCGAGCACGCTCGGCCTCCCGGCGCCGCCGACGTTCGCCGAGGCCGGCGGTCGAGGTGTCCTCCTCCTCGCTCACAGCTCCTCCTCCCGCACTGCTGGTGCCAGCCTCTCGGTGATCGTCGACACGTCCTTGTAGAGCCGGTGCTTACCGATGTACTGCACCACACCGTCCGGCACCAGGTACCACACCGGCTTGTCGGCGATCACCCGTTGCCGGCAGTCCGTGGAGGAGATCGCCATGGCCGGGATCTCCAGCAGCGAGTACTCCCCGGGGGGCAGTTCCTCCGCGGTCAGGTCGTGCCCGGGCCTGGTGACGCCCACGAAATGGGCCAGCTTCAACAGTTCCGCGACGTCCTTCCACTGCATGATCTGGCTGAGTGCGTCGGCGCCGGTGATGAAGAACAGTTCGGCGCCGGGATACGCGGCGTGCAGATCGCGCAACGTGTCGATCGTGTAGGTGACCCCGGGCCGGTCGATATCCACCCGGGACACGGTGAACCGCGGGTTCGACGCGGTCGCGACCACCGCCATCAGGTAGCGATGCTCCGCGACCGAGACGTCGCGGTCCAACTTGAACGGCTGCGCCCCGGTGGGGACGAAGACGACCTCGTCGAGACCGAACTCGTCGGCGACCTCACTGGCCGCGACGAGGTGGCCGTGGTGGATCGGGTCGAACGTGCCGCCCATGATGCCCACCCGCAGGGGCACCGGGCTTGCTGCGATCACGATCCGTTCCGCCGGGGCGTGGCCCGGAAGCCGGCAAGACCCACGATCAGCGGTGGCGCGTGCCCACGCTGCGGAATGCGAGAACCACCAACAGCAGGAACACGAAGATGACGAACGCAACCAGGCCGAATCCGATCGGCGGCAGCCCGGAACTGGCTTCCTCGCCGTGCTCGACGGCGAATGTCAGCAGTGAGTTACTCATCGACCCGGGTCCTCCTCGGTTCCACAACGCTCAAGGGACAAGTCTCGCACGTCCGGCAGCCAACTCCGAGACGCCACGGTCGTGATCATGACCGCACGTGCCCGTCGCCCTGCACGATCCACGTCGTGGTCGTCAGTTCGGCCAGTCCCATCGGTCCACGGGCGTGCAGCTTCTGGGTGGAGATGCCGATCTCCGCGCCCAGACCGAGCTGTCCGCCATCGGTGAACCGGGTGGAGGCGTTCACCATGATCGCGGCGGAGTCGAGCTCTGCGGTGAACCGCTGCACCGACGTCACATCGGCCGTGCAGATCGCCTCCGTGTGGCCGGAGGTCCAGGTACGGATGTGCTCGATGGCGGTGTCCAGGTCCGGCACCACGCGCACCGCCAGATCCAGGCTCAGGTACTCGGTGGCCCAATCCTCGTCGGTCGCGGGTTCGAACTCGACACCCTCGCCGATATGGGTCGCGGTGGCCTCGTCCCCGTGGATCCGCACCCCCGCCGCGCCGAGGGCGCTCAGCGCACCGGGCAGGAACTCGGCGGCGATCGCCTCGTGCACGAGCAGGGTCTCCAGGGCGTTGCACACGCCCACCCGCTGGGTCTTGGAGTTCAGGAGGATCGCGATGGCCTTCGCCACGTCCGCTCCTGCGTCCACGAACAGGTGACAGTTCCCGACGCCGGTCTCGATCACGGGAACCGTGGACTCGGTCACGACGGTCTGGATCAGGCTGGCGCCGCCGCGGGGCACGAGCACGTCGACCAGGCCCCGGGCCCGCATGAGCTCGCGGGCACCCTCTCGGCCGTATGCGTCGATCGACTGGATCGCGTCCCCGGGCAGTCCGACTCCTGTGAGCGCGTGCGAGAGCACCCGGACGATCACCTCGTTGCTGCGCGCCGCCGCCGAACCGCCGCGCAGGATCACCGCGTTGCCGCTCTTGAGGGCGAGCCCGGCGGCGTCCACCGTCACGTTCGGGCGGGCCTCGTAGATCATCCCGACGACGCCCATCGGCACCCGCACCTGACGCACGGTGAGGCCGTTCGGCAGGGTGGATCCGCGAACCACCTCGCCGACCGGGTCGGGCAGGGCGGCGAGGTCCCGCAGCGCGCCGGCGATGGCCTCGATGCGGCCGACGTCGAGGCGGAGTCGGTCGACCAGGCCCGGGCTCATCCCGTTCGCCTGCTCCCGCTCGACATCCTCGGCGTTGGCGGCGATGATCTCGGCCTGCGCGGCGACGAGGGCGTCGGCGAGTACCCGCAGGGCCTCGTCCTTGGTGCCACGGGTCGCGCCCGCGAGCGCACGCGCCGCGACCTTCGCCCGCTGGGCGGCCTGGACGACGGCGGTGCGCGCCACCGTGGGTGCCTGCGCTTCGCCGTCGGTCGCCTCGGGCGCCTCGCGGGTGGTGGCGACGCCGGCTTCGCTCTGGACGCTCATGGGATCAAGGATAGGCCGGGTTCGCTCGGTCACCGGGTCGGGTCCGGTGGGTGGCCCCGACCGGCCCGGTCCACGAGGGCCGGTGCCGGGACCACTCAGGCATCTGCCGCCGCCCGGCGACGCGCGGTACGTGCCCCCGCGGGGCTCGGGGCCTCGGCGGGCACGGTCGCACCGGTACGCGCCGGGGCGGCGGGCCCGGTTCGCAGGCCTCGAGCGGTCAGGGCGGGCACGACGTCCTGCACCAGGGCCAGCACATCGGTGGGCACCGACGCAGGAATCACCGTGAATCCGTCGGCTGCTCCGGCGTGCACCCACTCGGCCCACAGGTCCACCAGGTCCGTTGCGGTGCCGATGGAGCGCAGCGGGGCGCTCCGGGGGGCCGTCTCGAGGGAGTTGAGCAGGTCCCAGCGAGCCAGCGCGCTGGGCCGGTCCGCGGAGATCACGACGTGGATGTCGACGAGGACCGTGATGTCGTCCGGGTTTCGGCCCCACTCGGTGGCCGCGCGCCGGATCGCGGTGCGGGCCGTGCGGGCCTCCTCCAGGGTCGCCACGGACAGTCGCGCCACGTCGGCGCGGGCCGCCGCCAGCTCGAGGTCGACGGCGTTGCGGACTCCGATCACCACGATCGGGGTGCGACGCTCGGAGTCGGCCGGGGCCGAGGATCCGCTCGACGCCTTGCTGCGGGTGCGGCGCTCCGGCGTGGCCCAGGTGTTGATGACGGCGTCCACGGCGCGGGCGCTGGTCCCGTTGACCGGGGCTGCCTCGAGCTGCCAGCCGGCGCGCTCGGCGCTGGCGCGGTGAACGCTGGAGATCGCGCCGGCCACGTGCTCGGGGCGGGCCACACCGAGCGGCACGGTGGCCACGAGCGTCGCGGTGTGGGTGTGCCGGGCCAGGCGGGAGGCAGCCACCGCGCCGTCGAGCCAGGCGTCCCGACGTCGGGGCCCGCCGACGCGGAACGTCTCGTCGAGGCTGAGCAGGTCGATGCCACCCTTGTCCGCCAGGGACGCGAGGCCCGCAAGCCGGCCCATGATGAAGGACTCGGCCTCGGTGTCCTCGGTACGGCGCCACTCGCGGGGCGCACCGGCGCCGGAGAGGTCGAGGGCGATCAGGGTGGAGTTACGGGTACGCGGAGACTGCGACATGGGTGTTCACGCCTTCATGTTCGAGAGGAAGCCCCGTCCGGTTCGCCCGCGCGGCACGTGTCACTCGTGCCGGCCTGCGGGCCGCCTCGGATGAGGGGTGATGCCGAGGGGCGGAGCGCCCGGGGCATCGGATGAGGGTCGGCTCAGGCCTGGACCGGCAGGGCCGACATCGAACAACAGCACATGGCGAGGGAGATCTGCAGCGGCGTGGTCGCTCGTTCCCTGGTGATGATGCCCATGTGCGGTGTTTCCCTCTTCTCGAGCGCCTGCGGCGCCGTGCGCTTGCTCCGCATCGAATGACCGGAACCAGGTCGTCACCCGGGGCACCCCACCGCAGTTGGAGGGTTGCCGGTCAGCAAGCCGGGGCTTTTGCGCTGACACTCAAGACCTTGGAGGTGAGTCTAGGAGACCCTTTGATGACGTGTCAACCAAACCTCGGGGTCCGCACGACTCAACAGGTCGGAGTGGGATCGGCGCCGGCCAGGCGGGCCGTGGTCCAGTCGACCAGCTCCTCCGTGAGCGGTGAGTCCGCGGCGACCAGGCTCAGGTGGTCGAGACCGGCGTACTCCCGGTAGTCGAGGGACTGCCCGGCGGCGCACTGCGCGCTCATCCAGGTCCGCTGCATCGACGGCAGCACAAGTGTGTCGGCGTCCCCCTGTGCGACGAGCACCGGCACGTCGATGAGGTCGGTCGGGCTGTTGTCCCGCAGCGTGGCCCCCAGGCTGGAGTCGAGGGCTTCGTCGACGAACACGGGCTCGAACAGCTGGGACGCCGCGACGCCGGCGGCGAGGGCGTCCCGGCCGTCGAAACACAGGGCACCGATCCGGTCCACCACGGGTTCGGTGCCCGGGGTGAGGACGTCGTCGACGCCGAGTTCCGGGTAGTACTGCGCCCACGAGGCGGCGATGTACGCCGACACGACCTTTCCAGCGACCTCGTCCTTGATGCCGGCCGCAAGGCGGTACAGGTCGGTGGCCGGCGCCATCGCCGCGACCCCGACGATGGTGAACTCCGGTGCGTACTCGGGGGCGACGATCGCCGTCCACAGCGCACCGTGACCGCCCTGTGAGTGGCCCCAGACCGCCGTCGTGTCCGAGAGCGCCAGCCCTTCGATCTGGTGGGCCGCACGGAGTGCGTCCAGCACGTCCCGGCCGGCCTCCTCACCGACCAGGTACGGGTGCGGTCCCGCGGTGCCGAGGCCGACGTAGTCGGTGAGGACCCCGGCCCAGCCCTGCGCGACCATGTCCTCCAGCGCGGCGCCCGCACCGTTTCCGAACGGGGCCGGCGCCAGCGAGGGGGCGCAGCGCGGCACGATCCCGGTGGTGCCATGGGCCACCGAGACCACCGGCAACGCATCCCCGGTGCGCTCGGCCGGGGCGATCACGGTGCCGCTGGCAACGGCCGGCGAACCGTCCGCATGGGTCGTCGTGTACAGGATGCGCCACCCGTCGGCGCCGGCCGGAACCCCGGTCGAGAGCGGTTCGGTCCGCAGCAACTGCCCCGGTTCCGCCGGGACCGCGACCGGTGGGGTGTAGAACCCGTCCGGTACCACCTCGGGCCCGCCGGCCCGCAGCCAGTAGGTGCCGCCGGCCATGAGCACCGCGACCAGCAGTGCGGCGATCCCGACGGCGAGCGCACTCCCCCGCCGGAACCGCCCGGCCGGCCGCGGCGAGGGTGCCGCGCCGGAGCCGGCCGAGCCGCTCACGCGCCGCAACATCGACAGCGCGGCGGGGATCGCGAGGACCAGGCCCGCGTAGACGAGGAAGGCACCGAAGATCGCGCCCACGGCAAGCACGGTCAGGACCGGCCAGGCCTGGGCGAGCGGGGCGAACAGCAGCGCCGCGACTCCCCCGAACGTGGCACCGGCCCGCGCGGTCCGGGTGCCCCGGATCGCCCCGACGATGCCCGCGACCCCGCTCGCCACCAACGCCACGGACAGGACGGTGACCAGCCCCGGCAGCGTGAGGCCGCGCCACAACGCGACGAACCCGCCCAGGCCGACCAGGAGCACGGCGAGGATGACGTCCACCCGAGCGATCGAGGACGCACCCGCTTGCAGGTACCGGGCCACGCCGGCGAGCACGAGGCCGGCCGCCACCAGGCCCAACAGCAGGTGGATACCGGCGCCGGCCGCGACCGTGGTGAGCGTCACCCCGAGCAGCACCATCAGTCCTCCGACGACCCCGGCCACGGCGGGCGGCGTCGGCCGCGGATCCAGGGGGCGCCATCGGCGTGCCTGCTCTGTCCCTGCGGTCACGGCGCTCCCCGACCCCGCCGGTCGTGCGCCGGCACCCGCGTGGGCCGAGGTGGCCCGGAGCCAGTCTGGCGCACTCCGCGACCGGCGCGCCGCGACACCATCGGCGGACGGGCCATCTCGCCATTCGGGATTCCCCGGACGTCCCGGAGCCGGGTGGTGACCCGACGGTAGCGTCGGGTCACGGGAGCACGCGCCAGGCACCCGACCAGTCAGATCGCCGAGTTCGGACGGGAACGATGACCACCACTCTCACCACCCTGAGCGGCAACCCGCGTCGGGGCTCTCGCACCCTCGCCGTCGCCGAGGCTGCCGCCACCCGGATCGCCGGCCTGGTGGGCGGATCCGCCCCGGTCGACGACCGCGTGATCGAGCTCGCCGACCTCGCCGGGCAGCTGTTCGCCCCGGAGCACCCCGAGGCGGACGCAGCGCTGGCCCGGGTGGCCGGTTCCGACGTCCTCGTCGTGGCGACGCCGGTCTACAAGGCCAGTTACACCGGACTGCTCAAGTCCTTCCTCGATCTCTACGGTGCGAACGGGTTGCGCGGGGTCGTCGCACTGCCCGTCGTGGTCAGCGGCAACCCGGCCCACCTGCTCTCCACCGACATCCACCTGCGGTCGTTGCTGGTGGAGCTCGGCGCGAGCGTCCCCACCCGCGGCCTCGGGGTGGTCGAATCCCAGCTGGGCACGATCGACGACGTGCTGGATGCCTGGTTCGCCGACCACGGCGCGCTTCTGCGTGGCGCGGTCACCGCCCGGGCCGGTGCGGAGGCGGCGGCATGAGCGCCGAGACGCTGAGCGACCTGGAGCGCCTGCTCGCCGAGCAGGACGAGCCCCAGCTGAACGCCGACGAGTACAAGCGGGTCTTCCGTCAGCATCCCGCCGGGGTCGCTGTCGTGACGTTCAACGGTCCGGGCGCGGAGGCTGCGGGCCCGGTGCCGGTCGGCTTCACCGCGACGTCGGTGATCTCGGTCTCGGCCGCTCCCCCGTTGCTCGCGTTCTCGATCGCGTCGACGTCCTCGTCCTGGCCGGCGTTGAGCCAGACCGGGACCGTGGTCGTGAACTTCCTCGACGGTCCGTCCGCGCACCTGTCCACCACCTTCGCGACGAGTGGAATCGACCGGTTCGCCGATGCCCCCTGGCACCGGCTCCCCACCGGTGAACCCACGCTGACCGAGGCGTGCGCCCGGGTCCGGGGCCGCGTGGTGCAGCGGATCCCGGCCGGAGACAGTTACCTGGTCACCCTGCGGGCGCTCAGCGCCCAGATTCCCAGGACCGGCTCGCCTCTGGTCTACCACGACCGCAGCTACCACCAGATCGGCGGGCACAGCCGGCTGGCCTGATCACGACCGAACCGCTCCACCGGAGCCGGCGGACCGGACGGTCAGGACCAGTCCGGCAGGTACGCCTTCGTGGCGGCATCGATCGCGATCGAGTACGTCCAGTCGGTGCGTCGGGTGGAGCCCCACGCCTGCCAGCCCTGCCGCTCGCTGTGCGCGAGGACGGTGACGCCGTCCGGCACCCACGGTCCCGCGATCGGCGAGAAGAACGGGATCGCTCCGACCGCACCGATGAAGGTCGCCCAGCGCCGGGCGATCTGGCTGCGCCTCCACGGGCCGAGGACCACCATGACCCGGCGGTGCTGCAGGTAGTTCGCCACGAGCTCGATCTCCCACGCGAACCCCTGCCGGACCTCGAGGGGGGTCGCACTGAGCACCACCGCCCGGGCCGTCTGCGCGTACCGGGCCACGTGCTGCTGCCACTCGTCGTTGCTGAAGCTGGCCCGGGCAGCGCCGATCGGGGCGATCCGGGCACCGGGCGGCGCGATCGCGATCACCGGCCCGGACATCGAGAGCTGCTGCACCAGCACCTCCTCGAACCGCACCTGGCGGAACAGGCTGAGCGCACCGAACAGGCCCCTGCGGCGCAGCAGGCCGGGCAGTTTCAGCGAGTCCTCGTCGAAGCTGCGCAAGTACAGGTAGTGCGGGCGGGTGTCCTGGGCGAGGGCATCCGCCACCGAGGCCGCCCGGATCCGCCGACCGAACTCGTCGAGGGCGACGAGCAGGGCGATGGCCACGAGCAGGACCGGCACCAGCCAGATCCGCTGGTTGCCGGCGAAGGCCCGAGCGATCGGGTAGAGCGGCCCCGCGAGCGGCTCCCAGCGCCCGGAGAGCCCGGCGGCGGAGTCGACCGGCCAGCCACCGCTGGCGCCCGCGTACCAGTTCAGCAGTACGAAGACGACCAGGATCACCGGGAGCAGTCCGTAGGCGATGGTGCTCAGAGCCATGCCGACGCCGCCCCGCATGCTGAGGCTGCCGAGCCGGGCGGGCCGGACGTCCTCCACCGGGTGCGGTGGGATGAGGCGGTACATCAGGGCGACGAACCCGACCAGGACCGCGAGGCCGAGCAACAGGCCGAGTGCCGCCGAGGTGTCCCCGGCGATGACCGCGTTCAGTTCGACGAGGGTCAGGAAGCCTGCGAAGAACCAGACGGCCATCCGGATCCGCCGCTTCCACCGGGCGCCCAGCACCACCCGGGTCAGGTCGTGGTACCGGGGTGAGGTCGAGCCGGACCGGTACCGGGGGCGGCGCGCGAAGGCGATCAGCCGGAAGGGTCCGACGACGAGCAGCCACATGAACACGACGAAGACGATCGTCTGCAGGAGCACGTCGCTGAGGTTGTAGCCGGGGGTGTTGACCCGGGTGTACCCGTCCGCGGCCAGGGTGTCCTGCAGGTCAAGGGCGAACGGCCCGATCTGCCCGGCGCACGCTCGCGGTTCGGCAGCACACGGCAGCCGCAGCTCGACCAGCGCGGTCGAGTCCTCCGCCGTGGTGATCCACTGCGACCTGAGTTCGGAGTCGCCCCCGTTCCACCGGACCCGCTCCTCGCCGTCGAGCACCTCGACCCCGGTCACCGGCTCGCCGGGGATCCCCCGCCACTCGGCCAGGCCGATGGCCTCGTCGTCGTCGTCACAGACGACGTACCAGAGGGTCAGCTCCTCGCCCGCGCCGGGCCCCTGCCAGCGCCACTGCTGCGCGGTGCCGCAACCTGGCGCATCCCCGACGCTCTCGTCGACGGCGGACGTGAGCAGGAACCAGTCGTCGCCGGGTGCCCATGGTGGGTCCCCGGCCGGGGCCGCGGAGGCCGACGGCGCACCGAACGTTCCGAGGAGCACGGCCACCAGGGCGATGGCAAGGCCGAGCACCACGCGCCGGGCCGGGCGCACCGAGGCAAGGGACGTCACGCCGGCCTCGCGTAGCCGTCCGGCCAGACGACGGCGACCTCGATGCCGCCTGCGCGGGCGGCGTCGACGATCTGCGCCGTACCGCCGGTGCCGCGCTCGCGCTGCCCGTCCCAGACGGCGAGCAGCAGGTCGGCCCCCTCGAGCACGGCCAGCCCGGCCGCCAGATAGGCGTCCGGGGACGGCTCGGGATAGTCGAGCACACGGACCGAGGCGGCCCGAGCCAGCAGGGCCTCGAACGGGGCCTGGTAGTCGGCCAGGAGGGTCTCGGCGTAGCCGTCGGCGGGCAACACCACGTCCAGACGCAGGCCGAGCGACAGCGCGATCCCGGCCGCCAACTGGTCGGCCCCCTCGGCCAGGCTGCTGACCAGGTGGGCCGGCCCACCGGCCCGGCCCGCCCGGTCCTCATCGCGGCCGACGGCGTTGCCGTCGTCCGTGCCGCCGACCTCGTCGACGGCGTACGGGGCGAGGACGGCCCGCACGCCCCGAGCGATCACGTCCCGGGCGGCGTCGTCGTAGTTCCGGTGGCCCGTGACGGCGATCCTGGCGCTCATCCGACCGACTCGTCCGGGGTTCGGCCCGGCTCGGCGGTGCGCAGCGACTGCCAGGTGGTCAGCTCGTCGGCGAGCACCGCCTCGGCGCGCGCCACGAACGTGGTCCACTCGTCCTCGGTGATCCCCTCGCGGGTCCAGGCGACCAGGGTGGCCAGGTGGCTCGCGGTGCGGCCGTAGATCTCGTGCGTCTTACGGTGCTGGCGCATCTGGTTCCAAGCGCCGAACACGGCAGCCAGGGCACCGAACACGCCGAGCAGGTCGAGGTCGATGATGTTCGCGGCCTTGAGCACCGCGGCGGCCAGACCCGCGGCCTCGGCGAGCAGCATCGCGAGGAACCAACGGTCCGCGAGCACGCCGTGCCGGCGGCTCTTGCGGGCGTACCAGGTCATCTGGTCAACGATGCGCCCGGTGACGTACGCGTCCCGGCGCGTGGTGAAGTCGGCCTCGCGCAGGTCCGACATGGCACGTGTGACGTACTCGAGGTTCTGGCCGTGGGTGGCCAGTGTCACGCCCAGGTCGGCGATCTCGTCGTTCTGCGCAGCCAGGAACATCCGCCGCGCCCGTGGTCCGTCGAGCTCCGGACCGAACGGGGCGCCCCGCACCGCGAAGCGCCAGCTGTCCGCCTTCGCCGACTCCGCCACGGAGCGGGCCCGCAGCCAGTGGGACTCGGAGTCCTTGGTGTTCAGGTACACGCGCAGCAGCAGGCTGGCGCCGAAGCAGACGGCACCGAGGACGGCGACGATGTCGGCACCCGAGCCCGGCAGTGGGATGGAGAACGTCCCGCACAGGGCGGCCAGGACCAGCAGTGTGTAGTGCACCCGCATACCGCGCACGAACGTGGTCTGGGACCTGACGGCCACCTCGTCGGCGGCGGCGACCACACCCGAGAGGTCCTCATCACGCAGGATGCCCGGCGGGCGCACACTCGGCTCCGACCTCTGGCTCATGCACCCCTCCGGCGATCCATCGACGGCTCAGCCTAATGGCCCCCGGCGGCGACGGGGTCAGGTTCCGCGGTACGGGCGCACCTGCACCAGGTCGTCGCGGTGGACCACCGCGCGGGCGTTGCCGTCCCCGAACCGTTCCCGCAGTTGCACCGACGTGGCACCCATCCGCTCGGGCAGCTCGTCGGCGGAGTAAGCGACCAGTCCCCGGGCCACCACGGTGCCGTCCGCGGCGGCGATCTCCACCGGGTCCCCTGCCTCGAAGGTGCCCTCGACGCCGATCAGGCCCGCGGCGAGCAGGGATTTCTTCCCGACCGTGAGCGCGCGGACCGCGCCGTCGTCGATGATGAGCCGGCCGCTGGTGTGGGCGGCGTGCGCCAGCCACAGGCGCCGCGTCTGGATCCGGCGCCCGGTGGTCGAGAACCAGGTGCCGACGTCCTCGCCGGCGAGTGCGGCGGCAGCGTTCGCGGCGCTGGTCAGGATGACCGGCACACCGGAGCCGACGGCGATCTGGGCCGCCTCGATCTTCGTCACCATGCCGCCGGTGCCCACGTGCGAGCCCTTGGCGGTCAGCTCGATGCCGTCGAGGTCCGCCGGCGAGTCCACGCGGGCGACCCGGCTCGAGCCGGGCCGGCTCGGCGGGCCGTCGTAGAGCGCGTCGACGTCCGAGAGAAGGAGCAGGCCGTCGGCGCGGACCAGGTGGGTGACCAGCGCGGCGAGGCGGTCGTTGTCGCCGAACCGGATCTCGTGGGTGGCGACGGCGTCGTTCTCGTTCACGATCGGGACCACACCGAGCGCGAGCAGGCGCACCAGGGCCCGCTGGGCGTTGCGGTAGTGGCTGCGCCGGATCACGTCCTCGACGGTGAGCAGCACCTGCCCGACGGTGCGCTGGTGTGCCGCGAACGCCCGGGTGTAGTGCGCCATGAGCAAGCCCTGACCCACGCTCGCCGCCGCCTGTGCGGTGGCGAGGTCCTTCGGGCGGGAGCTCAGTCCGAGGACGGTGAGCGCGGACGCGATCGCTCCGGAGGAGACCAGGATCACCTGTCCCCCGGCCGCCACCCGGGCGGCAAGCACGTCGGTGAGCGCCCGCAGGCGGTCTACGTCGAGACGCCCGGCGTCATCGGTGAGGGACGACGACCCGACCTTCACCACGAGCCGCTGGGCCCGGGCGGGGTCGGCGAACGCCGCCCGGTCGGTGAGCTCCGGCGTCATTCGTCGTCGTCGCGATCGGTCCACAGTTCGGCGCGGGCCGCAGCCTTGGCGTCCATCCGGCCGTGGAACTCCTCCCGCTTCTCGGCGCGGGTGGGCCTGCTCCGGTCCTCGAGGCGGAGGTCCGTGCCCCGCGGGGAGGCGAGCAGTTCCGGTCCGGTGAGCAGGGTCGGCTCCCAGTCGAACACGACGCCGCGGGGACCGTCGCCGATCACGACCTCGTCACCGGCCACTGCTCCGGCCTTGAACAGGCCGTCCTCGACGCCCAGCCGGGCGAGCCGGTCCGCGAGGTACCCGACGGCCTCGTCGTTCGCGAAGTCGGTCTGACGCACCCATCGCTCCGGCTTGTCGCCGCGGACGAGGTAGTAGACGTGGTCGGTCTGCCGGCGGGTGACCGTGAAGCCGGACTCGTTGACGGCGCGGGGACGCAGCACCGTGCGCGTGGGCTCCGGGGCGGGGGCTGCGTCACGTGCCTGCTGCACGATCTCCGCGAGCGCGAACGACAACTGCCGCAGACCCTCGTGGGAGGCGGTGGAGATCTCGAACACGCGCAGTCCGCGAGCCTCAAGCTCGGGCCGGACCAGCTCGGCCAGATCCCGCGCCTCGGGCACGTCGATCTTGTTCAGGACCACCAGCCGGGGCCGCTCGGTCAGCGGGGTCCGGCCGCCCTCGATGCCGACGTCGCCGGCGTAGGTGGCCAGTTCCGCATCGATCACGTCGAGGTCGGTGATCGGGTCCCGGCCCGGGTCGAGGGTGGCGCAGTCGAGGACGTGCACGATGACGGCGCAGCGCTCGATGTGCCGCAGGAACTCCAGGCCGAGGCCCTTGCCCTGGCTGGCGCCGGGGATCAGCCCGGGCACGTCGGCCATGGTGAAGCGGGCCTGACCGGCCTGCACCACCCCGAGGTTCGGCACCAGGGTGGTGAACGGGTAGTCGGCGATCTTCGGCCGGGCGGCGGACATCGCCGCCACCAGGGAGGACTTGCCGGCGCTCGGGAACCCGACCAGGGCCACGTCCGCGACGGTCTTGACCTCGAGGACGAGGTCCTCCTCCCAGCCCGGCTCTCCGAGCAGGGCGAAGCCGGGGGCCTTGCGCTTCTGCGAGGAGAGCGCGGCGTTGCCGAGCCCGCCCTGGCCGCCCCGAGCGGCCACGTACCGGGTGCCGGCTCCGACTAGGTCGGCGAGCAGCACGCCGTTGGGGTCCTTCACGACGGTCCCGTCCGGCACGTACAGCACCAGGTCCTCGCCGCGCTTGCCGGTGCGCATGTCACCGGCGCCCTGGGTGCCGTTCTCGGCCCGCCGGTGCGGCGAGTGGTGGTAGTCGAGCAGGGTGGTGGTCTGCGGGTCCACCTCGAGGATCACGTCACCACCGGAGCCACCGTTGGCGCCGTCGGGCCCGCCAAGAGGCTTGAACTTCTCCCGGTGCACGGAAACGCAACCGTTGCCGCCGTCACCGCCACGCGTGTGCAGGACCACACGGTCCACGAAGTTCGCCATGACTGGCTACCTCCTCATTGCTTGGGGTGGAACGGACTGGCTGAAACAAGACGGCGGGGGGGGGGGGGGGGGCGGGGCCGCCCCCCCCCCCCCCCCCGGGGGGGGGGGGGGGGGCGCCCGCCGGGGCGGGGGGGGGGCCGCCCCCCGCCCCCCCCCCCCCCCCCCCCCCCGCCGGACGTTCGTGGAGTGCGTGGCCCGCTCAGGCCTCGGCGGCGACGACGTCGATGACCTTGCGGCCCCGGCGGCTACCGAACAGCACCGAACCCGGCTCGAGGGCGAACAGGGTGTCGTCCTTGCCGCGGCCGACGTTGTTGCCCGGGTGGAAGTGGGTGCCACGCTGGCGGACGATGATCTCGCCGGCCTTGACGACCTCGCCACCGAAGCGCTTGACGCCCAGACGCTGAGCGTTGGAGTCGCGCCCGTTGCGGGAGGAGCTTGCGCCCTTCTTGTGTGCCATGACGAACCTGCTCTCTTGAAGCTCTACGGGTGGGAGGGGTTACTTGATGCCGGTGACCTTGAGGCGCGTCAACCGCTGACGGTGCCCCAGGCGACGGCGGTAACCGGTCTTGTTCTTGAACTTGAGGATGGTGATCTTCGGACCCTTCTCGTCCCGAACGATCTCCGCCGTCACTGTGATCTTCTTCAGGTCGGTGGCCTCGGAGGTCACCTTGTCCCCGTCGACGAGCAGGATGGGCTCGAGTTCGACCGAGTCGCCCTCGGCCCCCTTGAGACGGTCCACGACGACGACGTCACCGACGGACACCTTCTCCTGTCGGCCGCCGGCCTTGACGATCGCGTACACCACGTTTCCTGCTCATCTCTGTCGTCACAACATGTCTGGGTTCCCGCGCCGGGCAGCCATCTCGGGCCAACTGGCCAGCGAAGACGTCCGCTGCTCGCATGCTCACGCCGCGAGAGGCGCGCACCACGGGACACGGTGCACAAGCACCGACGCTCAAGATTACGCGAGAGGAGCCCTGGGAGCAAACCACCGGCGTGTGAGTTTCGCCATGACCCGGATACGGCAGGATGTCACCGCGCCCGAGCCGCATCCGCCCGCCGATCCGAAACCGGAGCCCACCCATGCCCGCCGATTCTCCCACGATCCTGGCCACGTCCGGTGGCTACCGTCCGGGGCACCGGGTCCGCCTTGAGTTCGGCGCCCTGGTGCACCACGCCGTCGACCTCTCCGGCGCATCCGGCCGCGCGCCCAGGGTCAGCTATCTGGGCACGGCCGGGGGCGACCAGGACTGGCGGGCCGCGAGCATGCATGACGCGGCGCGGGTGGCCGGCTTCGACCTCACCACCGTGCGGCTGTTCACCATGCCGAACCTGGACGACGTCGAGGGTCACCTGCTCGAGGCCGACGTGGTCTGGGTGGACGGCGGGTCGGTCGCGAACCTGCTCGCGGTCTGGCGCGTGCACGGCCTGGACGAGATCATGCGCAAGGCATGGGCCGCCGGGGTGGTGCTCGCCGGGGTGAGCGCCGGCTCGATCTGCTGGTACGCCGGCGGCACCACGGACTCCTTCGGCCCCGAGCTACGCGCGGTGACCGACGGTCTCGGACTGCTCCCCTACGGCAACGGCGTGCACTACGACGGCGAGTCCCGCCGTCGTCCCCTCGTGCACGCCCTCGTGGCGGACGGCACGCTCGGCGAGACCCACTGCACGGACGACGGCGTCGGTCTGGTCTATTCGGGGACCCGCCTCGTCGAGGCGGTCACCGAGGCACCCGGCAAGGGCGCGTACGTGGTGCGGCGCGAGGCCGACGGCCGCGTCCGCGAGGATCGCATCGAACCGCGGCTGCTGGCCGGCTGACCGGCCGGCGGGACCGGGGGCGCTCACCGGGACAGACCTGCCCATCCGCCCCGGCCGGCGGCCGGTGCCGGGCGACTAGCCTGGGACGCGATGACTCTCCAGTCCCCGACCGCCCCGGTGCCCCCGAAGCGGCGTGTGCAGCCCGCGGCTCCCCGCACACCGAGCCAGTTGCTGCTGGCCGCCGGCGGCGACCCGTTCGACCACGCCCGCGCCACGGTGGCCTCGGCGCTCGGCGCCGCCAGCGAGCTCCTCGGCTTCCTGCCGCAGGAGCAGGAGCAGTTGCGGCAGCGGTTCACCACGATCGTCTCGATGCTCGAAGCGGACCGCCGGATGCTCGCCGACTGGCGACTGATGCTGACCGAGCAGCAGGTCCTCGGTTCCGTGACGCCACCCACCTGGGGTGAGTACGCGACGCTGGCGGGCGCACCGGCCGGCCGGACACCGGTCAACCCGGACACCCAGGCAGAGCCGGTGTACGGCTTCAACGCGGTGCTGGGGCACGTCGGCGGGGCGCTGAAGTCCGCCACGGACGCGCTCGCGCAGTTCGGCGCGCAGATCGGCTCCTCGCGCCGGTTCCTGCTCGCGGGCAACGTGGCCACCGCAGCGGCCGGCGTCGAGCATCTGGCCGCGATGTTCACCGCGGCGATGTGGGACTACGAGCGGCCGGCCATGCCGACGCTGCCGGCCCGCTCCGGGCGCATCGAGCTACGCGCGTCGCCCCGCGCGCGGCCGCAGACCCGCTGGGCCAGGTACGCCCGGGTGATGTTCGTGGCGGACCGGGTCGAGTTCACCACGGCGCAGGGTCGGCGAGTGATCGGCACGGACACCCCGATCGCGTACCTGCTGCATGTCGCGCCACCGTCACCGGTGGATGTGCTGGCCCCCTACGACCCGGCCGAGCGGTACGCGCAGGTGCCGCTCTACGACGCCCTCGGCGCGGTGCACTTCTGCAACGACGCCGGCCACAGCATGGGCGCGATCGCGGTCGCGGACTGGCTCGTGCAGCCCGAGGTCACGGTGGCCCAGCCCTGGTCGATGGCTCCCGGCGCCGAGTACCTGCGGGCCCACGCCCGCCTGGTCTGGGCGCTGCAGGCGACCGGGGTCACCGCCGGAGCGGCCACCCTGCGCGTGCCGATCCGGCGCGGCGTGGCGCACCCACCGATGGCCGACCCGGACCG
The DNA here is from genome assembly GCF_019947135.1 of Occultella gossypii. GTDB lineage: Bacteria > Actinomycetota > Actinomycetes > Actinomycetales > Beutenbergiaceae > Occultella > Occultella gossypii. The sequence continues at coordinate 92,835 of NZ_JAGSHT010000020.1, forward strand.
CGTCCGGCCCAAGGCGAAGAGCGGCACCACCGGACTGGCGACGCCGACCAACCCGGCCGCCACTCCGATCGACGTGGTGGCGGACGTGATCCGCCCGGCGCCGCACCTGCTCCCCTACCGCGGCACTGGTGCCCGGCCGGCCGATGCCTACCGCCGCCGCGCCAAGCGCGGCAACACCCTGAACAAGGACACCGGCCCGGCGTCCCCGCTGAACGGGATCATCCGATGGCCCGCGCTGGCCGCGATCATCATCGGCGGCCTCGGGTCGGCATACCTGCTCGCGAACACCTGGTGGGTGCGCGCCTGCGTCGTCCTGATGTTCGCGGCCGTGCTCGAGCCCTGGCTCTGGTGGCTCTGGGCCTGGTTCCGTGACCACGACCTCCGCCGGATGAAGGCCGTGTACCGGCCCGGGTCCGCACCGGGCAAGACCCTGCGGTTCGCACGGCGGGCGGCCCTGCTGTACGACGGCGCGAACGTCGGCATCCGCAGCGCCACCGGCCATGAGGCCTGGCTCGCTGCATCCTCCGACTCCGACCTCGGGCTGGTCTCCATCCAGCGGCTGATGCACGAGGGGCAGGCCTGGGCCTTCGCGCTCACCGACCGCTGGGGGCACTGGCGCGCCGTGCTGCCGGCGCGGGACTGGGCACCCAGCGGCGACCTCGGCGGCCTGGCCGGCTTCGCCCAGACCGCCGGCCTGGAACTCGGGGACACGACCGCCGCGCCGTTCCCGGTGACGAACGACCCGCTGGACGAGTCGTCGGCGTTCGCGGCGACCCGGTCGAAGGGACCGCGGACCCGCGGCATGGTGATGCTCGGGATCTACGCGCTCTCCGTGGCCCCGCTGACCCTGCTCGGTGCCCGCACCGCCACGTTCATGCTGTTCCTGGTGGCCGCGATCGCGCTGACGCCCACGTTCCTGCGCTACGTGTGGAACCGGTGGCTGGACCGACGCCCCGCGCCCAAGGGCGCCCGTGCGGACCCGCGGACCACCGAGCCACTACAGATGGGTACCGCGAACACCGGGGCCTGAGGCCCCTGCCCTCCGCGCTGGCACGCTACCCGGACGGAGACGACCGTGGGGCCCCAGATCGAGGCTCCACGGTCGTCTCTGGAATCCGTGCTCAGCCGGCGTCGGGACCGTCCGTCGCGGAGTCGTCGTCAGCCTGGGACTCATCCTGCGGTAGGTGGGTCGGCGCCGCGAGCACGCCGTAGCTGCCCTCGACCAACCGCACCTGGACGGGCTCGTCGCTGCCGTTGCCGAGCAGGGCGCCGTCCACGGAGGCCGCGTCGGCGGCCGCCGCCTCGAACTGCGCCGAGTCCGAGGAGTTCCGGCCGATCCCGCGGGCCAGGGCGTCGAGCCGCTCCCCGACCGTGCGGTCCGGGATCGGCAGACGCGGGAGCAGGCCGAGGCTCGCACCGGTGTCGTGCCCGGCGGTCTCCGCCGAAGCCGCGTCGACCTCCGCCTCGGGCGCGCCGTCGAGGACGGGCGCGTGCGGCTCGTCGCCGTCGTGGTCCTGCGGGTGGCCGTGCTCCTGGTCGTGGGCGTGGGCCGCCGCTGCTGCGATGGTGGCCAGGGTGGCCCGTACCGCGGCGCGCTGCTCCGGGTCCACCTCCGGCTCCGGGGCGGGTGCCGGGGCCGGCTGACGACCGTCGCCACCGGCGCCGCCGCTGCGGCGGTTGCCCCGACGGCGACCGCCGCGGCTCTCCTCGGGCTCCGGCTCGCTCGGCCCGTCGTTCTCGACCGGTTCGGCGTGGACGATGAACCCGCGGCCGTTGCAGTGCTCGCAGGTCTCGCTGAACGCCTCGACCAGGCCCTGGCCGACCCGCTTCCGGGTCATCTGGACCAGGCCGAGCGACGTCACCTCGGCCACCTGGTGGCGGGTGCGGTCACGGCCGAGGCACTCGGTCAGGCGTCGCAGCACCAGGTCCCGGTTCGCCTCGAGGACCATGTCGATGAAGTCGATCACGATGATGCCGCCGATGTCACGCAGCCGGAGCTGACGCACGACCTCCTCGGCCGCCTCGAGGTTGTTCCGGGTGACGGTCTCCTCGAGGGTGCCGCCGGAGCCCGTGAACTTCCCGGTGTTGACGTCCACCACGGTCATCGCCTCGGTGCGGTCGATCACCAGGGACCCGCCGGAGGGCAGGTACACCTTGCGGTCCATGCCCTTGGCGAGCTGCTCGTCGATGCGGTGCGCCGCGAACACGTCCTTGTTCTCGACCCAGTGGTGCAGGCGTGGCGCCAGATCCGGGGCCACCGAGGAGACGTACTCCGAGATGGTCGACCACGCCTCGGCGCCGGAGACCGTCAGCGAGGCGAAGTCCTCGTTGAACACGTCCCGGACCACACGCGTGGCCAGCTCGGGCTCGCCCTTGAGCAGCACCGGCGCCGTGACCGACTTGCGCGAGGTCTTCGTCTCGATGTCCGCCCACTGCTTGGTGAGCCGCTCCACGTCGTTGCGCAGCTCCTCCTCGCTGGCGCCCTCGGCCGCGGTGCGCACGATGACGCCCTGCCCGTCGGGGACGATCTCCTTGAGGAGCTTCTTCAGGCGCGCCCGCTCCGTGTCCGGGAGCTTGCGGGAGATCCCCGTCATCGCTCCGGACGGCACGAGCACCAGATACCGGCCCGCGAGGGTGATCTGTGAGGTCAGCCGGGCGCCCTTGTGCCCGATCGGGTCCTTGGTGACCTGCACGAGCACCGAGTCGCCGGAGGACAGTGCCTGCTCGATCCGGCGCGGCTGGCCCTCGAGTCCGGCGGCGTCCCAGTTCACCTCGCCGGCGTAGAGCACGGCGTTGCGGCCCTTGCCGAGGTCGATGAAGGCGGCCTCCATCGACGGCAGCACGTTCTGGACGCGGCCGAGGTAGACGTTGCCGACCATCGAGGTCTGGGTCTTGCGGGCCACGTAGTGCTCCACCAGGACGTTGTCCTCGAGCACCGCGATCTGGGTGCGGCCGTCCCGCTCACGCACCACCATGGCGCGCTCGACGGACTCCCGGCGGGCCAGGAACTCGGCCTCGGTGATGATCGAGCGACGCCGGTTCGAGTCGCGACCGTCGCGGCGCCGCTGGCGCTTCGCCTCCAGCCGGGTGGAACCCTTCAGCGCGGTGACCTCGTCGCGGGCGGCGCGGGCGCCGTCATCCGAACGGGAGCCGCCGCTGCTGCCGCTGCCGTTGCCGCCACGGCTGCGGCGCCGGCGCCGGCGGCGCGAACCGCCGTCGGAGCCATCGCCACCGTCGGAGTCATCGGAACCCAGGTCGGCGTCCTGCCTGGCGTCGGCGTCGGTGTCCTTGGACGCCTCGTCCTTGGCGCCGTCGTCCTCCGGCTCCTCGCCGGTGGCGGCGTCATCGTCGTCGGAACCGTCGTCGCCGGAGTCGGAGTCGGAGTTCGCCGGTCGACGGCGACCCCGCCCCCCGCGGCGGCGCCGGCGGCGGTTCGGCGCACCGCCCTCGTCACCGGAGGCGTCCCCGGCGCTGTCGGTCTCTTCGGTATCGCCGGACTCGTCCTCGACCGGTGCGGCCGGTTCGTCCACGGCGCGGCGGGTGCGTGCGGGCCGCTCCTCGCGGGGTTCCGGTGGGCCGGCCGGGGCTGCGGCACGGCGGCTGCGGCGGGCGACGTCCGGAGCCTGGAACAGCAGTGCGGTGGCGGGCAGGCGCGGGGACTCGTCGTCCGACTCGTCGCCGTCGGCCAACTCGTCGTCGGCCAGCTCGTCGTCGACGTCGGTCTCGTCCTCGTCGTCGGTGTCCTCGATGCCCACGCCGGCGTGACGGTCCCGCTCGGGCAGGTCGATGTCGACCCGGGCCAACTCCGGGGAGGCCGCCTCGTCGGCGTCGGCATCCTCGCGGTCCACGCCGAAGGCAGCGAACACGTCAAGGGTGGGCGCGGGTGCGGGCGCGCCCGCCGCGGCCCCGGCCCGGCGTGAGCGTCGGGCCCGCTTGGGCGCCTCGGACTGGGTCTCGGTACGGGTGGCCTCGGCAGCAGGTGCCGCCGCCTGGACGGCGTCGGTGGCCGCGACCTCGGTGGCCTGCGCCGCCGCGGTGTCGGCCTGCTCGGAACCGCCGGCCGCCTCGGTGGCGTCGGAGTCGGTGCCGGCCTTCTTCCTCGACCGGGAGCCGGCCGACCTGCGCTTCTTCGGAGCCGGTTCCTCGTCCGACGGCGCACCGGCGTCCGACGGCGTACCGGCGTCAGCGGGTGCGTCACCCTGGGCGACGGTCGCCTCGTTCGCAGTCTCGGCTGCCGGGGCCTCCTCGGCGACCTTCTTCTTGCGCGGGCTGCGCTTGCGCACCACCTTCGCCGGGGCGTCCGCCTCGGCCGTGGCGCCGGCGGTGCCTTCGGTGCCGGCCGTGCCTTCGGTGCCGGCGGTGCCTTCGGTGCCCCCAGCGCGTTCGGTGCCGTCGTTCGGGAGCGAGCCCCCGCCGTCGGCGGTCTCCGGCGCGGGCGACCCCGCACTGTCGGAGGATGCCTGCGCGACCTTCGCGCCGCCGTCCGCCGTCTGTGCGGCCTGCGCCGCCGCGGCCGCGGCGTGCTCCTCGGGGGTCATGACCGGCCGGGTGGCGCGGCGCGAGCGGCGCCGGCGCGGCTCCTCGGTGGTGGCGACCTCGGTCGGCTCCGTTGCCGTGGTCTGTTCGTTGCTGTTGCTGTTGCTGTCGTTCTCGGTCACGGGTGGTGCTCCCGGTGCCCGGTGCCCCAGCCATACCCGCCTGGCGCCCTTGGGCGGTTCGTCGGCGTCACCCCGCGGGGTGGCCGTAAGAAAGTCGTGTGTGCCTCGGGCCTCGCGAGTTCTCGCGTCGACCGTCCGCCGATTCCATCACGCACCATGTGGGCACGTTCTCCGGGTGGTCGGTCCTGGCCCGCGCCTTGCCTGGTGGCGGCGCGTGTTCCACAACCCCAACTACCTTTGCCGATGTCGTCGGGCTCACCGGCAGGTATGGGACTGACCGGCTCACCGCGCCAAGTATCGCACAGGCCCCGGACGGGCGGAGGTGACACGCCGTCACCACACGGGACCTTGGTCCCAGGTCGGCGGCAGGGCCGCGCCTAGCGTCATGTCTACCGCGCACCTCGCTCCCCAGAAGGATGGCCACACCGGTGGAAGCACTCGACGTAGCCCGTTGGCAGTTCGGCATCGTGACCGTCTACCACTTCATCTTCGTGCCGCTGACGATCGGTCTGGCGCCCCTGGTGGCGATCATGCAGACGATCTGGACGTTCACCGGCAAGGAGAACTGGTACCGGCTCACGAAGTTCTTCGGCAAGCTCCTGCTGATCAACTTCGCGATCGGCGTGGTCACCGGGATCGTCCAGGAGTTCCAGTTCGGCATGAACTGGAGCGAGTACTCCCGGTTCGTCGGCGACGTTTTCGGGGCGCCACTGGCCATCGAGGGCCTGGCCGCGTTCTTCGTGGAATCCACGTTCCTGGGCCTGTGGATCTTCGGCTGGGACCGGCTGCCGAAGAAGGTCCACCTGGCCTGCATCTGGGCGGTGGCGATCGCGACGAACGCCTCCGCGTTCTTCATCCTCGCCGCCAACTCGTGGATGCAGCACCCCGTGGGCGCGATCTTCAATGAGGAGACCGGGCGCGCCGAGATGGTCGACTTCGGGGCGGTGCTGACCAACAACACCCTGGTCGCCGCGTACTCGCACACCGTCGCGACGTCGTTGCTGGTGGCCGGGACGTTCGTCGCAGGCGTGGCAGGCTGGCTACTGGTACGCGCCGCCAGGAACTCCGAGAAGGATCTGGCCCGAACCGTGTACCGGCCGGCCGCGCTGCTCGGGCTGGCCACCATCGTGATCGCCGGCGCCGGGGTGGTCGTCAGCGGGGACTATCAGGGCAAGCTCATGTACGAGCAGCAACCGATGAAGATGTCCTCGGCGGAGGCCCTGTGTGAGGGCGAGAACGGCGCGGACTTCTCCCTGCTCACCATCGGGGACCTGTCCAACAGCTGCGAGGGCGTCCAGCACATCCTCACCATCCCCGGCGTGACGAGCTACCTCGGTACCGGCGACTTCGACGGGTACCTGCCCGGCGTGGAGGACCTCCAGGAGCAGTATGCCGAGCAGTACGGCGAGGGCGTCGACTACCGCCCGAACCTGGCCCTGACGTACTGGTCCTTCCGGCTCATGATCGGTTTCGCGGCGGGGTCGGCGGCGCTGGCCCTGGTGGGGCTGTGGCTGCTGCGGCGCGGCCGGATCACGGACTCGAAGTGGTTCGGGCGACTGTGCCTGGTGGCCATCCCGATGCCGTTCATCGCCGCCTCGTTCGGGTGGATCTTCACCGAGACCGGCCGCCAGCCCTGGGTGGTGGCCCCGAACCCGACCGGCGTGGACCTGGTCTGGATGCTCACCGCGGACGGCCTGTCCACGACCGTGCCCGTCGGGGAGGTGCTCGCCTCCCTGATCACGTTCACCGTGCTGTACACGGTGCTCGCGGTGGTCTGGTTCACGCTGATGCGCCGGTACGCCGCGAACGGCGTGGCACCGGCCGCGGGCGCCACCGCCGCGACGGGTTCGTCGGACGATCCCGGCGCCGGCGACGGGCCCGGTGATCCCGGCGGCACCGAGTCCCAACCCCTCTCGTTCGCGTACTGAGTCGAGGAAGCCATGGATCTGCCCCTGCTCTGGTTCTTGATCATCGCCTTCTTCTGGATGGGCTACCTCGTCCTGGAGGGCTTCGACTTCGGCGTCGGCATGCTGATGCGCCCGCTCTCCAAGGGCGACACCGACCGCCGCCTGATCATCAACACCATCGGCCCGGTCTGGGACGGCAACGAGGTGTGGCTGATCGTGGCCGGTGCCGCCACCTTCGCGGCGTTCCCGGAGTGGTACGCCACGATGTTCTCCGGGTTCTACCTGCCGCTGCTGGCGATCCTGGCGGCACTGATCATCCGCGGCGTCGCGTTCGAGTACCGCGGCAAGATCAACGACGACGCCTGGCGGGCCCGGTGGGACTGGGCCATCACGATCGGGTCCTGGGTGCCGGCGGTCCTCTGGGGCGTCGCGTTCGCGAACTTCGTGCGCGGGGTGCGCCTGGACGCCGACCACCAGATGGTCTCCGGGTTCTTCGAGCTGCTGTCCCCGTTCGCGCTGCTCGGCGGCGCCACCACCGCACTGCTGTTCGCGCTGCACGGTGCGATCTTCATCAGCCTCAAGACCGATGGTGAGATGCGCGAGCGCGCCGGGCGCACGGCCGCCGTGCTCGCGGTGCCGACCCTCGTGGTGGCGGGGGCGTTCGCGGTCTGGGCGCAGGTGGCGCACTCGGCGCACACCTGGACGTGGGTGCCGGTGGGCGTGGCCGCGGTGGCACTGGTGGCGGTCGTGTTCGCGACCCGGGCCCGCCGGGAGGGCTGGGCGTTCACGCTCAGCGCGCTCACGATCGCCGCCGTGGTCGTGTTCATCTTCGGCTCGCTGTACCCGAACGTGCTGCCCGCGATCAACGACCCGGCGAACTCGCTGACCATCTCCAACGCCTCGTCCACGGACTACACGCTGACGATCATGACGTGGGTGGCGGCGTGCCTGACCCCGCTGATCCTCGCCTACCAGGGCTGGACGTACTGGGTGTTCCGCAAGCGCCTGACCGCGGGCGCCATCCCCGCCCACATCGGACTGCCACGCCGGGACCCCGCGAAGGACCCGGCCAGCTCGTGAGCAAGCCCTTCGATCCGCGCCTGCTCCGCCGGGCCCACGCCGCCCGCACCTACGTGCTCCTCACGGCGGTGCTGACCGTGGCGATGACGGCGTGCGTGGTGGCCGGCGCGATCCTGCTCGCCCGCGCGGTGGCCCCGGTGGTCACCGGGGCGGCCACGCTCGGGCAGGTCCTGCCACAGATCGCCTGGGTGGGTGCGCTGTTCGTGGTGCGCGCGGGTCTGTCTGCGGTCTCGGAGTCGGTCGCGCACCGCAGCGCCGTGCGGGTGATCACCGAACTGCGGGAGCAGGTGCTGGTCCACTCGGCGAGCCTCGGGCCACGCTGGCTCGCGACGTACGCCGCCGATACCGCCACCCTGGCCACGCGCGGCATCGAGGCCCTCGAGCCCTACTTCGTGCGGTACCTGCCGCAGCTGCTGCTGACGGCGGTGCTCACCCCGGCGGTGCTGGCCGTCATCGCAGGGCTGGACGTGGTCTCCGCGATCACGATCGGGGTCACGATCCCGTTGATCCCGCTGTTCATGTGGCTCGTCGGTGTGGCGACCCAGAAGTACGCGGCGGACCGGTTGGCGGCGCTGTCCCGCCTGGGCAGCCAGCTCCTGGACCTGATCGCCGGGCTGCCCACGCTGCAGGCGTTCGGGCGGGCGCTCGGCCCGGTGCGCCGGGTCCGGGAACTGGCCGATGCGACCCGTCGCACCACGATGGCGACGCTGCGGGTGGCGTTCCTGTCCGGTGCCGTGCTGGAACTGCTCGCCTCGCTGTCGGTGGCGATGGTCGCCGTCGGGGTCGGGCTGCGGCTCGTCTACGGCGAGCTCGACCTGACCACGGGTCTTGCCGTCCTGATCCTGGCCCCCGAGGTGCTGCTGCCGCTGCGGCAGGTTGGCGTGCACTTCCACGCCGCCGCCGACGGCGTGGCGGCAGCCGACCAGGTCCACACGATCCTGGACACGCCCCTGCCCGGCCCCGACAACCCGGCTGCCGCCGGCACCCGCCCGGTCGGCGCCGTGACCGCGCTCGAGTGGGACGGCGTCGGCGTGCGCGCCGGGGACCGCGGCTACGCGGCACCGGTGGGTCTGAGCGGCGTGGCCCGCCCGGGGGCGATCACCGCGCTCGTCGGCCCGAGCGGCGCCGGCAAGACCACCGCGGCGATGACCGCGCTCGGCGTCCAGTCCCCCGACGAAGGTCGGGTCCTGCTGCACACCGGCGACGGCGTGGTGCCGCTCGCCGAGGTGGCGCCGGCCTCGTGGTGGGCGCAGGTCACCTGGGTGCCGCAGCGGCCGGTGATCGAGCCGGGCACGCTGCGCGAGTACGTCACGGGAGCATCGCCCGCCTCGCCGGGCGGCGGTGAGAGTGCCGAAGTGGCAGCCCATTCAGCACTCTCGGCATCGCCCACCTCGCCGGGCGGCGGTGAAAGAGCTGAAGTGGCAGCCCATTCAGCACTCTCGGCGGCGGCCGCGGCGACCGGGTTCGACGACGTGCTGGCCGGACTTCCCCTCGGGTGGGACACGCCGATCGGGCGGGGTGGCGTTGGCCTGTCCCTCGGGCAGCGGCAGCGCCTCGCCCTGACCCGGGCCCTGGTGCACCCGGGCCGGATGCTGGTGCTGGACGAGCCGACCGCGCACCTGGACGCGGCGAGCGAGGCGCAGGTGCTCACCGCCCTGCGCGCCGCCGCCGACGCCGGGAAGGCGGTGCTCGTGATCGCGCACCGGCCCGAGCTCATCGCGGCCGCGGACCACGTCCTCGAGGTACGCGCGGGTGCGCTGCCCGAGCGCGCCGGCGGGGCGGGCCGCACGGATGACCACCGCAGCTCCGAAGACGCCGAGCAGGCCCATCACGCCGAACAGACCGATCGCCCGGCGGTGACCCGGTGACCTCCTCCACGTCCACCGCCGGGACCGCCAGCAACTTCTCCCGAGCCGACCGCCGTGACCCCGGGGGCCTGGCCGCGCTGCGCCGGGTCCTCCCGCTGCTGCGGGTCGAGCCGCGCCGCGTGCTGGTCGCGATCCTGTGCGGCACCCTCGCCCTGGGGAGCGCCGTCGGGCTCGCGGCGGCGTCGGCGTGGCTCATCGCCCGGGCGTCCGAGATGCCGCCGGTCATGCACCTCGGTGTGGCCGTGGTGGCGGTGCGGGCGCTCGGCATCTCCCGTGGGGTGTTCCGCTACCTGGAGCGGCTGTCCGCGCACGAGGTGGCGTTGCGCGGCGTGGTGGACCTGCGCACGAACGTGTACCGGATCCTCGCCGGCGGGCACCCGGAGGCGACCGCGGGGATGCGCCGCGGCGACGTCCTCGCCCGGGTCGGCGCCGACGTGGACGCGGTCGGTGACGTGGTGGTCCGGGCACTCATCCCGACGGCGGTCGCGGTCGTGGTCTCAGCCGGCACCGTCGGCCTCGTGGCCGCCTTCTCGCCCGCCGCCGCGGGCATCCTGACCCTCGCCCTGCTGATCGCCGGGATCGGCGCTCCGGCTCTCGCCGCGGCCGCGGCGCGGCGCAGCGAGCTGGCCGGTGTGCAGGCCCGCGCTGACGTGGCGGCCGCGGCCATGCTGATCCTCGACGGCGCCACGGAGCTGCGCGTGTCCGGTCGCCTGGCCGCCGCGGTCGCGGATCTGCGCCGCGCCGAGGCGCGGGTGGCCGCCGCCCGGGACGCCGCCGCCCGGCCCGCGGCGCTCGCGCAGGGGCTCGGCATCCTCGCGACCGGGTTGGCCGTGGTCGGGGCGATGCTCGTCGGGATCCCGGCGACCACCGCCGGGACCCTGGCACCGGTGGAGCTCGCGGTCGTGGTGCTCACCCCGCTGGCCGCGTTCGAGGCAGCCGGGGCGCTGCCCGCGGCCGCGCTGCAGGTGATCCGGTCCGGCGGCGCCGCGCGCCGGCTCGTGGACCTGCTGGACCGGGCCGGCGCCTGGCCGGCCGCCGACAACGACAACGACAACGACAACGACAACGACAACGACAACGACAACGACAACGACAACACGACCACGGCGACGACCCCCGCCGGGGCGAGCGCCGCCGTCGACCCCTCGACCACCCTGGCGAGCCCCGCCCGGGCGAGCGTCACGGCCGGGCCAACCACCGCCGTCGACCCGACGATCGTCGCGACCGGCCTCGCCTGCGGCTACCCGGGCCACCCGCCCGTGCTGACCGGCCTGGATCTGCACTTGGAGGCCGGCCGCGCCGTCGTCGTGATCGGGCCGAGCGGGATCGGCAAGACCACCCTGCTGCTCACCCTCGCCGGCCTGCTCGAACCCGTCGCGGGCGAGCTCCGCATCGGCGGCACCGAGGGCCGTGCGCACCCGTCCGCGACCGTCGCCGTCACGGCCGAGGACGCGCACGTGTTCGCCACCACGGTGTTGGAGAACCTACGGGTGGCCCGCGGCGACGTCACGCCGAGCCAGGCGACCGAGGCCCTCACCCGGGCGGGACTCGGTGACCTGCTGGACCGGCTGCCGGACGGCCTGGACACGATGCTCGGGCCGGATGCCACGACGCTCTCAGGCGGGGAACGCCGCCGGCTCCTGCTCGCCCGGGCCCTCCTGCACCCGGCTCCGCTGATGCTCCTGGACGAGCCCGGCGAACACCTCGACCCGGCCACCGCGGATGCCCTCATCGCCGACATCCTCGGCGTCGGTCGCGAGCGCGGTGTCCTCGTGGTGACCCACCGCCTGGCCGGACTGGACCGGGCCGACCAGGTGATCGACCTCGGCGCTCGGGGCTTCGGTCCCTCGCCGGAGCCCCCGGCCAGCGGCCACACTGGGGACATGGAGACCCTCGCGCTCGGCCGCCGGCCATGACGAAGTTCATCGACGCAGTCCTGTCCGTCACCTCGCACCTGCATCTGGACGACATGCTCGCAAACTTCGTGCGGGCCGCCGCGGACCTGACCGGCGCGAAGTACGCCGCGATCGGCGTCCTGGACGCGGCCGGGGAGACGGAGACGTTCGTCCAGCATGGGGTGGACCCGGTCACCCAGGCGGCGCTGGAGCACCCGCACGGGCGCGGGATCCTCGCCGAGATCCCGACCGACGGGGTGCTGATGCTGTCCGACCTGACCACCCACCCACGGTTCCAGGGATTCCCCGAGGGGCACCCGATGATGCGCTCGTTCCTCGGGGTCCCGGTGCGGGTGGCCGACCAGGTCTACGGCCGGCTCTACCTGTCCGAGAAGGCGGGCGGCGACTTCACCGAGGCCGACGCCGAGAACATCCGGATGCTCGCCGCGGCGGCCGCGATCGCGGTGCAGAACTCGCGCCTGTACAAGGCGGCGCAGACCCGGGAACGGTGGCTCGCCGTCGGGCAGGAGATCACCACGGCGCTGCTGTCCGGGCTCGAGGTCGAGGACGCCCTCGCCCTCATCGCCCGAAAGGTGCGCAAGGTGGCGGACGCGGACACCGCCGTGGTGGTGCTGCCGGGCGTCGACGACTCCTGGCTGATCGAGTTCGCAGACGGGGACCCGGTCGGTGACCTGGTCGGGATCGTGATGCCGCCGGACGGGCGGGCGATGTCGGTGCTGGCCGAGAAGGAGGGGATCATCGTCGATTCCTTCGCCCGCGCGCGTAACCTGCGGGTGCCCGAGTTCGGCCGGTACGGGCCGTCGCTGTACGCGCCGCTCGTCGCCGAGGGGCAGAGCATGGGCGTGATCATCCTGCTCCGGAACAAGCACGCCCCCGAGTTCACCGAGAGCGACCTGAACGTGGCCGAGTCCATCGCCCGGCAGGCCGCGCTGGCGCTGAAGCTCGCCGAGGCGCGCCAGGCCCAGGACCTCGCCGGGCTCGTCGAGGAGCGCGCGCGGATCGCCCGGGACCTGCACGACATGGCCATCCAGCAGCTGTTCGCCACGGGACTGCAGCTGACCCACGCACGCGAGCAGGTGCCGGCCGAACGTGACGAACTGCGTCAGGTGCTCGCCACGGCGCTCGACGGCGTCGACGACTCGGTGCGCCAGATCCGCGCGATCGTGCAGAACCTGCGCTCCCCGAACGAGAACGCGCCGCTCCTGGAGCGGCTCCGCCGGGAGACCTCGCTGGCCCGCACGGGCCTCGGGTTCGCCCCGTCCCTGGTGCTGGAGGCCACCGATCCCGTGACCGGGGTGCCGCAGCCGTCGGACCAGGCGGCCGACGACCTGGACGCGCACGTGGACGCCGACCTCGCCGACGACATCGTCGCGGTGGTCCGGGAGGGGCTCGCGAACGCGGCCCGGCACGCCCGGGCCGCGTCGGTGCACGTGCGACTGGCGGTCGGTCCGGAGGACATCGAGGTGGTGGTCACCGACGACGGCGTCGGGATCGACCCCGAGCGCACCCGCTCGTCCGGGCTCGACAACCTCGCCACCCGGGCCCGCCGGCACGGCGGCGAGTTCCGGCTGGGGCCGGGGCCCGACGGCGGGACGTCGTTGGTCTGGACGGCACGGTCTAGCTGAGGGTTCTCGCAACAGACGGTCGGTTCGGCACACTGGGAAGGTATGTGGCGATGGGTCACGGCACTGTTCGCGACGGCGAGTCTCGCGCTGGGTGGGTCGGCCTGCTGTGGTGGCGGTGATCAGGTCGTCATGGCGGCGAGTTGGGCCGACGCCTACCCGACGATCGACGAGATGGTCGAGGCTGCGGACGTCGTCGTCGAGGTGAGAGTCACCGGGGTCGCCGATACCGGTCTCATCGATTCCGACGTCAGTTCAGTGCCCTTCACCGACTTCTCGGCGCGAGTCACCCGAATCCTCACGGGGCAGGCGGACGAGGAGATCATCGTTCGCCAGACCGGCGGTGACGTGGCATGCGACCGATACGTCGTCGACGGCGATCCGATGCTGCAGCCCGAGGCTGACTACGTGATGTTCCTGACCGAGTTCGCGCCTGGCCAGTACCTCATCAACGGCGGCCCGACCGGCCGCCTGCTGCTTGACGGCGAACGCCTCGGCCAATTGCCCGACAGCATCCTTGATCCTGTCCACGTGCCGGCAGACATCACCGCGCTACGCGCCCTGATCGGTTGACCTCTGGCGCGGTGCGCGCCGAAGCTGTGCGGGACCCGGTCAGACCTGGCGCGACAACTCACCACCAGCCGACGAGCTTGTGCAACTCGTCCTCGAGGCGGCGTGCGAGTGAGGTGTCCGCGGCGACCGCGGCGCGCTGATCCAGGGCGCCGGCGGGATCGCTGGTGATCAGTCCGTCGACACCATCGCGCACGAATCGGCGCATCGCGGCCGGGTCGGTGACCGTCCACAACAGCAGTTGCGCGCCGGCGGCGTGGGCCTCACTCAGGATCCGCGGTGTGTACGAGGACTCCTCGAGGGCGACGAAGTCCGCGCGCCCGGGGTCCAGGCGGCCCCGGTGGAAGGCCACCACCCAGCCGGTCGTGACCTCCCCGAACCTGTCCTCGATCTCGTTCACCAGCGCGATGTCGAAAGACTGGACGCGGGCGGTCTCGACCAGGCCGTGGGCCACCAGCACGGCCACGACGTCACCGACGTAGTCCCCCTGTTCGCGCCCGTGGATCTTCAGTTCCACCAGGACCGCGATGTCCAGTTCGGCGGCTCGGGTCACGAACTCCTCGAAGGTGGGGATGGTCGCGGTGTGCCCGCCCTGCCTGACCGTGGTCCCGGTCAGCTCCGCCGTCGTCATCTCGAACACCGACCTGTTGATGCCGGCGATACGACGCAGGTTGGTGTCATGCACGACCACCAGCCCGCCGTCGGCGGCCTGCTGCACGTCGAGCTCCACGTAGTCCGCACCCAGGGCCGCCGCCGCTTCGAGGGCGTCGAGGGTGTTCTCGACCGCGTCGTCCGTCACCCCCCGGTGCGCGATGACCGCCGTCGTCACGTCGTCGCGGACGGCGATCATGACCGTGGTGTTGACGGTGATCGCCACGGCGAGGACGGCGCCGAGCACCGCCACCGCCGTGGCCCTACCACCGGGCATCCCGGCCCACCGGGGTACCCATCCTGCGGCACGGGACGCCCCGCGCCGAGGATGTGCGGGTGTCGCGCCGAGCGGGGCAGTGGTCAACCAGTCGATGTCGCCGCCGTGCTCACGACGCTGGGCCGCCAGGACCACCAGGGCCTGGGTCAGCACCGCGACGATGAGACCGCTGACGACCAGCACGGCCACCTGCGCGACGGTGAAGGTCAATCCCGCGACCAGTGGGGAGGCCGGCGGCCACACGGCGTCGGCCAGCCGCACGGCGAACAGGATCAGCACCACCAGGCCACCGAGGACCACGGCGAAGACGGTCCAGGCACCGGCGAACAGGCCGACCACCCGGGCGCTCTGACCACGGGTCATTCGCCAGCTGCTCGCGAGGGCCGCGAGCACGGACACCCGGCTCGTGAGCAGCACCGTCGGGACCAGGACCAGCCGCAGGTTGAGGTAGAGCACGATCACGGCGCCCAGCATCCAGAGGAGCGTGCCGACGACCGTCTTGCGCAGTTCACTGGCGATGAACGGCGGGAGTTCGACGCCGCGGGTCAGGAAGGCGCCGACCTCGAGGCCGCCCAGTGGCACGAGCAGGAACGCGTACGCGACGAACACCAGGAGTTGTGGGCCGAGGAGGCGCCGGCTCACGGCCGCCAGCTCGGCGCCGATGGCTCGCGGATGCAGGATGGCCTCATCCCGCAACCGGGTGCCGATCAGGATCAGGACGCCCTGCCCGATCAGGACGGCGACGCTCGCCACGGCGGCGAGCAGCAACAGCAGCAGGAACGAGACCGGGTGGGTGAGCAGCCGGACGGCCGAGGCCTCCGTCAACGCCGTCAGTCCGGCCGCCGTGAGCGCCGCACGAAGGAGCAGCGCGGCGATCGGTACCACGACGAGCACGGTCGCAGCCTGGAGTGCCACGGTCGTGCGCAGGTAGATGCTCCGATTGCGCGCGACCGTCGCCGCGGCGGTGGCCAAGATGCCAGACCCGCGCCGTGCGGCAGGACTCACCCGGTGGGGTCGAGGTCCCCGGTTGCCCGAGGATGGGCCTCACCGGCCCCCGCGAGACCCAGGCGGCGCAGGAACATGGCCACGCCGAGGGCGGTGTGCTCGATCTCGCCGGGGTGCACGCTCTCGTTCGGGGCGTGCATGAGGCTCGCGGGATCGGCAAGGCCGAGCATCACGATGGAGGCGTCCGGCTGGGCGGCGGCCAGGGCCGCGGTCAGCGGGATCGAGCCGCCCTGGCCGGAGGTCACGGTGGGCTTGCCGAAGGAGTCGCCGAGCGCCTCGTGCAGCGCCGCGAACGTGGACGTGTTGGTGTCCGCGCGGTAGGGACGCCCGTTGCCGCCGGACTCGGTGGTCACCTGCACGCCCCACGGGGCGACATCGGCCAGGTGGGCCCGCAGCAACCGTTCCGCCTCGTCGGGGTCCACGCCGGGCGGGACCCGCAGGTTCAGACGCGCGGCGGCGCGGGGCTGGATCGCGGCGACGGACCCGACGACGGCGGGGGCATCCAGGCCGATCACGGTGAGGGCGGGGCGGGACCAGACCTGATCGGCCACGGTGCCCGAGCCGAGCCGGCGTCCGCCGGGCAGGATGCCGGCCTCGGCGCGGAAGGCGTCCTCGGGGTACGGGACACCGTCCCAGACCCCGTCGCTGGCCAGCCCGCGGACGGTGGTGTTGCCGTCGGCGTCACGCAGGGTCGCCAGGATCGCGATGAGGGCGGCGAGCGCGTCCGGCGCGGCACCGCCGAAGGCACCGGAATGCAGTTCCCCGGCAACCGCCTCGACCCGGACGATGACGTCCACCACGCCGCGCAGCGAGACGGTCAGGGTCGGTTGCCCGACCGTCACGTTACCGGTGTCCTGGATCAGGATCACGTCGGCGGCGAACTCCTCGGGGTGGGCCTGCACGTACTGCTCGAGGCCGCCCGTGCCCTGCTCCTCCGACCCCTCGATGACAACGGTCAGGGAGACCGGGTACTCGCCGTCGTACCGGAGCGCGCGCAGCGCGGTCAGGTGGGCGATGATGCTGCCCTTGCAGTCCGCGGCGCCGCGCCCGTAGAACCGACCGTCCCGCTCGGTGAGGGTGAACGGGTCGGTGGCCCAGTCCTGCGTGTTGGACGCGGGCTGCACGTCGTAGTGGGCGTAGAGGAGTACCCGGGGCCCGCCGGCCGGTCCCTCGTGGTGCGCGATCACGGCGTCCGTGCCGTCCGGGGTGCGCACCAGGGCGGCGTCGGCCAGGCCGAGTCCGGCGAACGCGTCCGCGACCCACTGTGCGGCCAGCCGGCACTGCTCGGGATCCTCGACGGCGGGGTCGGCGACCGACCGGTAGGCCACCAGTTCGGCGAGATCGGTCAGCGCCTGGGGCATCAGGTCCGCGACCCGCGCGCGCAGGTCGGAATCCGCCGAGCCCGGGCCCGCGGTCGCAGTCTCGTCGGTGGTCATCAGTGCTGCCCCTCGCTCGGTGCCCGCCACCGGCCACCACGGTGGGCGGCCACCCAGGCGGCCACCTGGGTGCGTCGCTGCAGGCCCATCTTCGCGAGCAGCGACGTGATGTGGTTCTTGACGGTCTTCTCGGCCACCCCGAGCCGGTCCGCGATCTCGCGGTTCGACAGGCCCTCCCCGATCAGGTCGAGCACCTTCAGCTCGCTCGGGGTCAGGTCCGCCGTCGGGTCCGGGTGGGCGTCCTGGCGGCGGGTCACGGTCCGGTCGTCGAGCAGCGTCCGTCCGGCTGCGACGGCCCGGATCACGTCCGCGATCTCGGCGCCGCGCACGGACTTGAGCACGAACGCCTTCGCCCCGGCGGCCAGGGCCGCGGCGACCGCGTCGTCGTCGTCGAAGGAGGTCAGTACCACCGCCCGCGCTTCCGGCAGCACCCGCGCGGCCTCGGTGATGATGTCCAGCCCGGTGCCGTCCGGAAGCTGCAGGTCCACGAGCAGCACATCCGGGCGGACCAGCGGCACGCGGCGATGCGCCTCGGCGACCGAGGACGCCTCGCCGACCACGGTCAGCCCCTCCGAACGCTCGATCACCTCGGCGATGCCCCGCCGCACCACCTCGTGGTCATCGACAATCATCACGCGCACCGGATCCGTCATGGCTGCGAGCCTATCGGCCCGGCGACGCCCGGAGAGTGCGGACCGGGCGAGCGGAACGGCACGCAGCAGCCCTTCTCGGCGAGCGGCGCGGGGCCGAGTCAGCCTCGCGGAACCTGCGCAGTGGAGCGCCGCACCTGCAGCTCCACCGGCACCACGCGCGGGCCGGGCTCCGGCACGCGCGCCGCTGCGCCCTCCGGCGGCACCTCGGCAAGGAGCAGGTCCACGGCCGCCGCACCCATCCGCTGCGCCGGGACCGCCACCGTGGTCAGGGCCGGGGCGAGCAGGCGGGCGACCGGTACGTCGTCGAAGCCGACGACGCTCATCGCCTCCGGGACGCCGACGCCACGTTCGCCGAGGCGCCCGAGCAGCCCGAGGGCGAGCTGGTCGTTGAACACCAGGACCGCCGTGACGCCCTCGGCGATGGCCAGGTCCGCGGCCGCCACGCCGCCGGCCGGCCCCGGTCGGAACGCGCCGAGGTCCACGATCGTCACGTCCCGGTCTTGGGCCCGCCAGGCATCCACCGCGACGGTCAGGCCGGCGCGCCGCTCGGCGTCCGACCACGACGTCGCCGGCCCGCCGGCGTACCCGATCCGGGTGTGGCCGAGGGCGAGCAGGTGCCCCACGGCCTGCCGGATGCCGTCGGCGTTGTCCGCGGTGACGGCCGGGACCCCGGGCAGCGACCGGTTGATCAGCACGATGCGGCTGCGCGCGGCGAGCGCGAGCAGGTCGGCGTCGGCGGCGCGCGGGGAGGCCAGGATCATCCGGTCCACGTCCGCGGCGAGCTGCCCGAGGACCTCCCGCTCGCGGTCGACGTCCTCGTCGGTGTCGGCGATGATCGCGGTCAGACCGGCTGCCCGAACCCGGTTCTGCATGCCCTTGGCCACCGAGGAGTAGAACGGGTTCTCCAGGTCGGGGATGACCAGGCCCACGGACTGGCCCCGGCCGGTGACGAGCGCGCGGGCGGCCCGGTTCGGTTCGTAGCCGAGCGCGGCGGCCGCCCGGCGGACCCGGTCCGCGGTGGCCGCGGCCACGGTGGTGGAGCCGGCGAGGGCACGCGACACCGTCGCAATGGAGACGCCGGCCTCCCGCGCGACGTCGTGGATCGTGACCACACCCTCCGCCATTCGCACCTCCGACCGATCGCCACAAACGTTTACATCCACCCTTGTCGCCCCATCCTTACCGTGCTAGCGTCGCTGGTCAAGACCAATCCTGAAAACGTTTTGATTCGCGGAAGGCTCTCTCCCATGACCGAACTGCTCGACCAGATCGCCGCCGCCCGGCTCGTGCCGGTCGTCGTCCTCGACGACGCCAAGGACGCCGCTCCGCTGGCGCACGCGCTGATCGCCGGCGGCCTGCCCGTGGCCGAGGTGACGTTCCGCACCGACGCCGCCGTGGCGTCGATCAAGGCGATGTCCGCCATCGACGGCATGCTCGTCGGCGCCGGCACCGTCCTGACCGCCGAGCAGGTCGACGCCGCCGTGGACGCCGGGGCCAGCTACATCGTCTCCCCCGGGCTGTCCACCGCCGTCGTGCGCCGCGCCAAGGAGCGGGGTGTACTCGCCCTGCCCGGCGCGGTCACCGCCACCGAGGTGCAGGCCGCTCTCGCCGAGGGCCTGACCGCCGTGAAGTTCTTCCCCGCCGAGACCTCCGGCGGCGCCGCCGCGATCAAGGCGCTGTCCGCCCCGTTCGCCGGTCTGAAGTTCGTCCCGACCGGCGGCATCGGCCCGAAGAACGTTGCCGAGTACACGGCCGTCTCCGCGGTGCTGGCCATCGGCGGCAGCTGGATGGTCCCCCGGGACAAGGTCGCCGCCGGCGCCTTCGACGAGATCACCGCCCTGACCGCCGAGGCCGTCGCCCTCGTCCGCGGCTGAGCCGCGCCCGCTCCCCACGAACCCGCAACCGTCCACGGAGGACCCCCAGCCATGAGCCTGACCATCCGCCCCGCCGCCGAGTGCCGCTACGACATCGTCTCCCTCGGTGAGGTGATGCTGCGACTCGACCCGGGCGAGGGACGCATCCGCACCACCCGCCAGTTCCGCGCCTGGGAGGGCGGCGGCGAGTACAACGTCGCCCGCGGCCTGCGCCGCGCGTTCGGGCTGCGCGCCGCCGTTGTCACCGCGCTCGCCGAGAACGAGGTGGGCCGCCTCGTGGAGGACTTCATCCTCCAGGGCGGCGTCGACACCCAGTTCATCAAGTGGGTGCCCTACGACGGCATCGGTCGCGAGGTCCGCAACGGCCTGAACTTCACCGAGCGCGGCTTCGGCGTGCGCGGCGCCGTCGGGGTCTCCGACCGCGGCAACACCGCCACCAGCCAGCTGAAGCCGGGCGACATCGACTGGGACCACCTGTTCGGTGAGCTCGGCGTCCGCTGGCTGCACACCGGCGGGATCTTCGCCGCGCTGAGCGAGTCCACCGCCGAGGTGGTCGTGGAGGCCGTGACCGCCGCCAAGAAGCACGGCACCGTGGTCTCCTACGACCTCAACTACCGGCCGAGCCTGTGGAAGTCGATCGGCGGCCAGGCCAAGGCACAGGAGGTCAACAAGGCGATCGCGGGGCACATCGACGTCATGATCGGCAACGAGGAGGACTTCACGGCCTCGCTCGGCTTCGAGGTCGAGGGCGTCGACGAGAACCTCTCCGACCTGGATATCTCGAAGTTCCAGTCGATGATCGCGACCGCCTCGGCCGCCTACCCGAACTTCCAGGTCATCGGGAACACCCTGCGCACCGTGCACTCCGCCTCGGACAACGACTGGGGCGCGATCGCGTGGAGCAAGGAGGAGGGCTTCGCCCAGGCCACGCACCGGCCGCACCTGGAGATCCTGGACCGTGTCGGCGGTGGGGACTCCTTCGCCTCCGGCCTGATCTTCGGTCTCCTCGAGGGCGAGCCGCTGAGCACCGCCGTCGAGTACGGCGCCGCCCACGGGGCGCTCGCCATGACCACCCCGGGCGACACCACCATGGTCACCAAGGCCGAGGTGCTCAAGCTCGCCGGCGGCGGGAGCGCCCGCGTCGACCGCTGACGCGTTCCATCAGGTGACCAGGGTGCGGCCGGCAGCGGATCCACAAGTACGCTCAGGATCCATGCACAGCCGCACCCTGCTCACGTTCGGCGAGACGATGGGCCGCCTCGACGCCGAGGGCATCGGCCTGCTCGACGGCGTCCGTCCGCTCTCCCTGAAGCTCGCCGGAGCCGAGAGCAACGTCGCCATCGCGGCCGCCCGCCTCGGCGCCGACGTCACCTGGGTGGGCCGGGTGGGACCCGACGGCGTCGGTGACCTCATCGAGCGACGGTTGCGTGCCGAGGGGGTGGCGACGCGGGCGCTGCGCGACGCCGCGTTCACCGGTCTCATGATCTCCTCGCGGCGCACCAGCGCCGGGGTTCGGGTGGACTACCACCGGGCCGGCAGCGCCGGATCCCGGCTGCGCCCTTCGGACCTGCCCCAGGACCTGATCGCCGGCGCAGGCGTGCTGCATGTCACCGGCATCACCCCGGCCCTGAGCGCGGGCGCACGGGAGGCGACGTTCTACGCCGTCGACGTCGCCCGCGCCGCCGGCGTGCTGGTGTCGGTGGACGTCAACCACCGCGCGAAACTCTGGTCGGCGCAGGAAGCGGCGCCGGTGCTGCGCGACCTCGTCGCCCGCGCGGACCTCGTGTTCGCCGGACCGGAGGAGGCCCGCCTGGTGCTCGACGCACCGAACGATGACGCGGACCCGCTGACCCTGGCTCGCGCGGTGGTCGCCCTCGGGCCGACCGCGGTGATCATCAAGGACGGCCCCCGCGGCGCCGTCGCCATGGTCGACGGAGTCGAGCACGTCGCTCCCCCGGTGCCGGTGCACGCGGTGGACCCGGTCGGCGCGGGCGATGCGTTCGTCGGCGGCTACCTCGCCGACCTGCTCGCCGGCGCCGACCCCGCCCAGTGCCTGACCACGGCCGCCCGCACCGGCGCCTACGCCGTCACCGTGCCCGGCGACTGCGAGCACCTGCCCTACCGGCACGAGCTGGCCGCGTTCGCCGCCGCCGAGGACGTGGCGCGGTGACCACCGGTCCCCATCCCTCGAACCCACCCAGGAGCCTGACGTGACCACGCCCACCGTGCACCCGTTCACCGCCTACTTCGACGCCGCCTACGCGGCGGTGCCGGTGATGGCGATCCTGCGTGGCTACTCCCCCGCGCGCACCGTCGAGCTGTGCACCCGCGCGTGGGACCTCGGCCTGACCCAGGTGGAGGTCCCGATCCAGACCCCCGACGCCGTGCCCTCGCTCGAGGCGGCCGTGGCGGCGGCACGCGAGCGCGGCGCGGAGGTCGGCGCAGGCACCGTCATCACGGTCGAGCAGGTGGACCTCGCACACCAGGTCGGCGCCGTTTTCACGGTGGCGCCGGGCTTCGACCCGGAGGTCATCGCTCGCAGCATGGAGCTCGGGGTGCCGCACGTGCCGGGGGTGTCGACGTCGTCGGAGATCCAGCAGGCGGGCAAGCTCGGCCTGGCCTGGGTGAAGGCGTTCCCCGCGTCCGTGCTCGGCCCGGCCTGGATCAAGGCAGTCCTGGCCCCGTTCCCGGGCGTCAAGATCGTGGCCACAGGCGGCATCAACGCAGCGAACGCGGCCGAGTACCTGGACGCCGGCGCCCGCGTGGTCTCGCTCGGGTCCGCCCTGGAGGACCCGAGCCAGCTGGACCGGGTCGCGGCGCTGCTGGCATCTCGGGTGGCCTGAGCCGCTCCCTGAGGATCGAGACCATCCGAACGTTCAATACGTCAACCCAGCCCGGATGACCTGGATCACTGCGACCGGACGTTCGCCTCACTTACATACAGACACGCATGTATGTATGGTGGAAGCAGGCGACCGTCGCCGTGGATATGAGGTGAAGACGATGAGTGGTGTGCAGGCGAATCGTGCGGCCCCCAAGGCAGAGCACGGATACGCAGGGCCGGCCGCACCTTCCGGGAGAGCCGGGATGAGGTGGACGGCGTTCCGGGTCGGCGCGATCGCATGGGTGTTCACCGGCGTGGCGCACGACATCCTGGAGTTCGTACTCCCCGTGGATCCTGAGCTGACGGCGGCGATGCGGGCTTCCAACATCCAGGTGGGGCCCGCGACGCTCAATGCCGAGCTGTTGAACCGTGGCGTGAGCCTGGCCATGGGCCTGACGATGATCGTCGTGGGTGTCCTGCTGTGGATGATCGCGGATCTCGTCCGGTCCGGGCCCGAGCGCGGTCTTCGGTTCGGCGTCGTGGCGCTGGTCAGCAGCGCCGCACTGCTTGCCGTCGCCGTGGTGCTGATCCCGGGGCCGCCGCTGGTGACGTTCACCGTCGCCACGATCGCGTTCGCGGTCGCGCTGGCTCCGCGCCGTGCTCGATCGCAAGCACAGGGCGGAGCGGTCTCATGACCGAGGAGCTCCCGGTCCGGCGTACGCAGGTGGAGCGCCGGGCGCTGTCCCGGAGCGCGCTCATCGAGGCGGCCGCGATCCGACTCTCGGCTGCCGGCTACGCCGGGCTCGTCCTCGAGCAGGTCGCGCGCGACGCGGGCTACACACGCGGAGCGGTGTACCACCAGTTCGCGGGCAAGGACGAGCTCGCACTGGCGGTCGTGGAATGGGTCGCCGGACTCTGGGATGCCGAAGTAGGGCGGTGCGGCAAGGACCAGAGCGAGCCCGACGAAGCCCTGCTCGCGGTCGCAAGAGCGCATGCGCTCTTCTGCCGCCGCCCCATCGCACAAGTGATGCTGACGCTTCGCATCGAGTTCCTCGGACAGGATCATCCGGTTGGCACGGCTGTTGCCGACGCGGTCGGAGACCTCGAGACCTGGTGCGCCGAACTCATCACGCAGGGCCGGGCCACCGGCCGGATTCCGGACGGTCCCCCGGCGCACAGCACCGCGTCCGCCTTCCTCGCCGTGCTCGAAGCCGTCGGCATCCATGGAGGTGGCCAGCCTCCACACGATGTCGAGCTCGCGGAGCGTGCTGCGCGAGGAGTGTTGGGCCTGCCTGCGGTGACGGGACCGTGATGGCTGGCCGGCTCCCGCTTCTCGGGTGGCACCACCCGCTCGCTCAGTGGCCGGCCGAGCGTTCTCGGGGCCGCCGCTGGCAGCGCGGGCAGAAGTACGAGGACCGGTTCATGAAGGCCTCCCGCACGATGGCGGTGCCGCACCGCGGGCACGGCTCACCCTCCCGCCCGTACACGGCCAGGGACCGGTCGAAGTAGCCGCTCGCCCCGTTCACGTTGACGTACAGGGCGTCGAAGCTGGTGCCGCCGGCCACGAGTGCCTCGGTCATCACCTCGGTGGCGGCGTCCAGGACCTCCGCGACCTGGCCGGCACGGAGCCGGTCCGTGGGCCGGGCGTAGTGCAGCCGGGCCCGCCAGAGTGCCTCGTCGGCATAGATGTTGCCGACGCCGGAGACCGTCTCCTGGTCCAGCAGCACGCGCTTGATGCCGCGCGACCCGGAGCGGATCCGCCGGTTCAGTGCCCTCCGAGCCGGCGTCGGGGTTGCGTCGAGGGCGGTCAGCAGTGGGTCGAGCAGGTCCCTCGCGATGTGCGCCACGGGCGCCGGCAGGTACGCCCGATCGGGCGACGTGCCTGCGAAACCGCCGGGGCCGCCGTCGGGCGTGGGCACGAGCGGCACCACGGTGAGGTAGCCGAAGGTGCGCTGGTCCACGAAGTGCAGTTCGGAGCCGTCGGCGAAGCCGACGCGCGCGCGCAGGTGCGGGTTGCGATCGGCGCCGGGCGCGCTCGCACCCGAGACGAGCAGCTGGCCGCTCATGCCGAGGTGGGCCAGGAGGGCGTGGTCCTCGGCGACGCCGTCAGGGCCGTCCAGGGTGAGCCAGAGGAACTTGCCGCGGCGCACGGCGGCGCTGAGCGTCCGGTCGGTCAGCATCGCGGTGAGTTCGTCGGCGCCGCCCTCCTGATGCCGCACGGCGCGGTCCCGGAGCACCTCGACGGCGGTGATGCGGCGGCCGAGTACGTGGTCGGCGAGGCCGGCCCGGACGGTCTCGACCTCGGGGAGTTCGGGCACCCTCAGTCCCGCTCGGCGGCCAATGCGCGGTACGCCTGCTCGGCCGCGTTCTGCTCGGCGATCTTCTTCGAGGATCCCTCACCCTCGCCCCAGGCGACGTCGCCGAGGAGCAGCCGGGCGGTGAACGAGCGCTCGTGGTCGGGCCCGGTGCCGGAGACGTCGTACACGGGGGCGCCGAGGCCACGGTTGGCTGCCAGCTCCTGCACGCTGGTCTTCCAGTCCAGACCGGCCCCGAGGTCCGCCGCGGCCTGCAGGGTGGGTCCGACGAGGCGCTGCACCATCGCCCGGGTGAGTTCGAGCCCGTGGCACAGGTAGACGGCACCGATCACGGCCTCGAGCGTGTCGGACAGGATCGAGTCCTTGTCCCGGCCGCCGGTGCCGGTCTCGCCCTTGCCGAGCAGGAGGTAGTCGCCCAGGTCGATGCCGCGGGCGGTCGCCGCGAGCGCCCGCTGGGAGACGGTCGCGGCACGCATCTTGGCCAGGTCGCCCTCGGACAGGTCCGGGTGGGCCCGGTAGAGGTGCTCGGTCACCACGACACCGAGGACCGCGTCGCCGAGGAACTCCAGCCGTTCGTTCGTCGGGATCCCGCCGGCCTCGTGGGCGAACGAGCGGTGGGTCAGGGCGAGGACGAGGAGCTCGGGATCGAGCTCGATGCCCAGGGACGCCATCAGCCTCGTCGCGCTCGGGGCGGAGACGTCGACCGCCTGGTCGTCCGCGGCGTTCATCCGCGCGCCTCCGGGCCCGGGCCGGGCTTGGGTCGGTCGCTCGCTGCGGCTTCTGCGGAGTCCTCGGCGGCGGTCAGACCGCTCAGCGCGGCCCAGCGCGGGTCCAGGATCTCGTGGGCGTGCCCGGGCTCGGCGTCCTCGAGTCGGATCCCGCACTCGGGGCACAGGCCCGGGCAGTCCGGGCGGCACAGCGGCTGGAACGGCAGGGACAGCACGACGGCGTCCGTCACCGTCTCCTCGAGGTCGAGCAGTTCGCCGTTCATCTCCTTGAGCGGCTCCGCCTCCCCGTCCTCCTCCTCGATCTTCGGGTGGCGCCCGCCGGCGTAGGCGAACAGTTCGGTCAGGTCCACCTCGACGTCGTGGATGATGTCGCGCAGGCAGCGCACGCACTCACCGGTCGCCTCGGTCTCAGCGGTGCCGGTGACCAGCACGCCCTCCATCACGGCCTCGAGACGCAGGTCGAGCTCGATGGGGTTGCCGGCCTGGACGCCGATGACCTCGGTGCCCATCAGCTCCGCGGCCGGAACGGTCAGGTTCAGCTCGCGCATCGATCCGGGGCGCCTGCCGAGGTCGTGCGTGCTGATCACGAACGGGCTCTGCGGGGTGTGGCTCATGACTTCTCCTGACCGCCGCGCGGACCCTGGTGGTTGCCCGCGCGGTCCTTCGTCGCGAGCCGGCGGGGTGGGTTGGCGGGGCCGACGCGGGTGGGACCCTGATCGTCGGCGGCGTCCTCACGCACCGCGCGGCTGCGGTTGCGCTCCACGAGTCGGGCCCGGCCGGCCGCGACCTGGGTGTTGATCGCGTTCAGGTCGATCTCGAACTGGGCGAGCTGACGGTCGCAGTAGTCGTCGGCCTCGCGGGACAGCCTCTCCGCGGAGGCCTTCGCGTCGGCGATGATCTGCTCCGCCTTGGCGTTCGCGTCCTTCACCACGCTCTCCTTGGAGACGAGGTCCGCGGCGCGCTCCTTGGCCTTCTCGACGATCCGTCCGGCCTCGGAGCGGGCACGCTCCAGGACGGCGTCGGCGTCCGCGACGACGGTGTCGGCCTGGGAGATCTGGCTCGGCAGGACCGCCTTGGCGGACTCGACCAGCTCCAGGACCTCGGCCCGGTTCACCAGCGCGGACGCGGACATCGGCATCGACCGCGCCGAGGCGACCAGGTCGGAGAGCTCGTCGAGGATCGCGACGAGCGACTCCCCGTGCTCGGCTGCAGTACTCATCTGGGGTCTTCCTTGCTCTCGGTCAGGCGTGCGCTCGGGACGGTGCCCAGCGCGGTGTATACGGCGTCGGCCACGCCGGGTGGGACGAGGTCGGTGATCTCCCCGCCGTAACGGGCCACCTCCTTCACCATGGAGGAGGAGATGTGCGCGAGGGTCGCCTCGCTGCTCAGGTAGACGGTCTCGACACCGGCCAGGTGCCGGTTCATCAGTGACATCGGCTGCTCGGAGTCGAAGTCCGCGCCGCCTCGCAGGCCCTTGACGATGGCCGACGCACCCAGGTCCCGGCACACGTCCGCGATCAGGCCGGGCGCGGTGAGCACCCGCGCGCCGGGCAGATCCGTGACGGCCGCGGAGAACAGATCCCGGCGCTGGTCCACAGTGAGCAGGGTGGTCTTGGCGGCGTTGATGCCGATGACCACCACGACCTCGTCGAAGAGGGTGAGCGCCCGGCGCACGATGTCGAGGTGTCCCAGGGTCACCGGGTCGAAGGAACCCGGGCACACGGCGATTCGAGACGTCACCCCGTTAACGTACCGCCACCGCGGGCCCTGGCCACTTCTGCCGGGCCCCGCCGCCCACCGCCGAGGCCTGACCCGTCATCGGGAAGCGGTTTCTCATATATGGTGGGAACGGTTGCGGCACGTTTGCCGTCCCTCGTCTGCAAAGGCTCACGATGACCGACCTGCCCCTGCCCCTGCGCGACGTCGCCCTGTTGCTGCGCCCCGACGACTCCGTGGCCGTCGCCACCCGCGACCTCGCCACCGGAACCTCCCTGACGCTGGCCGACGGCGCACCGTTGACCGTCCTGGTGGACGTGCCCCGGGGGCACAAGGTCGCCGTCCGGGACGTGGCCGAGGGCGGACAGGTTCTCAAGTACGGGCAGTCCATCGGCCGCGCGACCGCGCCGATCGCGGCCGGCGAGCACATCCACTCCCACAACCTGGGCATGGATGCCACCGAGCGCGAACACGAGTTCGGCACCGCCCGGGTCACGCCCGAGGCACCGGCGGACCTGCCCCGGACGTTCCTCGGCTATCACCGCGCGGACGGACGCGTGGCCACCCGCAACTTCATCGGCGTGATCACGTCGGTGAACTGCTCGGCGAGCGCGGCCAAGATGATCGCGGACCAGTTCCGTGGCGTGGCCATGGACGCCTACCCGAACGTCGACGGCGTCATGGCCATCACCCACCAGAGCGGCTGCGGCCTGGTGCCCGCCTCCGAGGGCGGGCAGATGCTGCTGCGGACCCTGCGCGGGTACGCCCAGCACCCGAACTTCGGCGGGCTGCTGGTCCTCGGCCTCGGCTGCGAGATGATCCCGGTCTCCTCCCTCGCGGAGGGCCTGGACCTGCCCGAAGGGCTGCTCGTGGAGACCATGACCATCCAGGACAGCGGCGGCGTGCGCGCCACGGTGCGGGCCGGCGTCGAGAAGATCAAGGAGATGCTGCCCCGGGTCAACGAGGCCACCCGCGCCCCCGCGGACATCTCCCACCTGGTCCTCGGCCTGAACTGCGGCGGCTCCGACGGCTACTCCGGGATCACCGCGAACCCGGCGCTCGGCGTGGCCTCGGACATGCTCGTGGCGGCCGGTGCGACGTCCGTGCTCGCCGAGACCCCCGAGGTGTACGGCGCCGAGCACCTGCTCACCCGCCGGGCCACGACCCCCGAGGTGGGTCAGAAGCTGCTGGACCGGATCGAGTGGTGGAAGGCCTACACCGAGGCCGGCGAGGGCACCCTCGACAACAATCCGTCCCCGGGCAACAAGGCCGGCGGGCTCACCACGATCCTGGAGAAGTCCCTCGGCGCGGTCGCCAAGGGCGGCACGGCCGAGATGACGGCGGTCTACGAGTACGCGGAGCCCATCACGGACAAGGGATTCACGTTCATGGACACCCCCGGCTACGACCCGGTCTCGGTGACCGGGCTGGTGGCCGGTGGCGCGACGGTGGTCTGCTTCACCACCGGCCGTGGCTCGGTGTTCGGATGCAAGCCGACGCCGTCGATCAAGCTCGCCACGAACACCGAGATGTTCGACCGGATGTCCGAGGACATGGACATCAACTGCGGCCGGATCGTCGACGGCACGGCTTCCTTGGAGGACGTGGGCCGGGAGATCTTCGAGAAGATCATCGCGGTGGCCTCCGGTGAGCAGACCGTCAGCGAGGACCTCGACATCGGCCAGGAGGAGTTCATCCCCTGGCACGTCGGCGCCGTCACCTGACCCGCGGGTGGAGTTGCGTCATCCGGTCCGGCGCAGCAGCCAGTCCACCTCGCGACGCAGGAGTTCGATACGCCCGGCTTGGGCGTAGGCCCGTGGGTCATGGCCGAAAGCGTCGTAGACCACGCGGGCGTCGCCATGCTCGCGCGCCCAGACGAGCGGATGGTCCTGCTCGTCGTGGGTGTGGGTGACGAGGACGGTCACGTCCGGCGCGGTCTCGAGGTAGGAGTACCGCTCGTCGGTGACCTCGAAGTCGCCAAGACCCGCGGCGATCGGGTGGTCGGCGCCGGTCACCCGCACCACGGTGGTGTCCAGGGGCGGGTGCATCGAGATACCCGGCACCCATCGGCCACCGAGGACCTCGGCCCACTCGGGCGTCTCGAAGAAGGTGTTGGATGCCGCGTGCGTGGCCAGGACCGGCCGGCCGGCGCGAGCGAACCCGAGCACCGCCTCACGCGCATGCCCTTCCGCCAGGTCGGGTGCGGGCGTGCTGCCCCCACCGGCATCGACCACGAGCAGGGACACGTCGTCGAACGAGAAGGTCGCCTCGTCGGTGCCGCTGATCGTGGCGGACAGGCCCAGCTCCCCGAGTCGCTTCACGATCTCGGCCGAGGTGCCCGCGAAGTCATGCCACGGGTCGGCGTAGCGCCCCACCCCGGTGAGCACGACGGCGGTGCGTGGGTTCTGGTCGGTGCTCATCGGTCGCCCTCCGGGTCCTGCTGGTGGTCTCGTCGAGTTCGGCGGACCAGTGCGGCATCTCGCACGAACCTATCGGTGCCCAGGATTCCCGGTGGCCCCCACCTTGACCCACCGGCCCAAGGGCGACTCGGTAAGCGGTTTCCGGTAGCATGTCCGCGTCAGCCGTACCCGCACCTCGTCCAGGACGCGGACCCGAGGCAACCGAAGGAGTTCCGTGACCGCACTGCACATCGGTGCGCGCGCCGTCGCCACCTACAACGACGGCCAGGACCTGGCCCAGCACCTCTCCCCACGGCCCTACCTGCACCCGGTGACGACGCTCGAGGGCACCGTGCTCACCGAGGTCGAACCGGAGGACCACCCTCACCACCATGGGGTGAGCAACGCCGTCGTCGAGGTGAACGGGCACATGTTCTGGGGCGGCGGGTCCTACGTGCATCCGACCGGCTACGAGCTGCTCGAGAACCACGGCCGCCAGGTGCCGCGCAGCATCGACACCACCGACCACCGCATCACCCAGACGCTTGAGTGGCTCGGCAGCGACGGCGAGCACGTCCTCACCGAGGACCGCGAGGTCACCGCGGACCTGCTCCCGGAGCACCCGGCCTGGGCGCTGCGCTGGCACAGCACGCTGCATGCCGACGCCGGTGACCTCGAGCTCGGCTCTCCGGCGACCCGCGGGCGCACCGGCGCCGGGTACGGCGGGCTGTTCTGGCGGCTCTCGGCCGCATCGATCGCCACCACGGCAACCACGGCCGACGGCGACCCTGCCCTGGGCTCGACGTCGCCCTGGCTCCTGCTCACCCAGGCGCGCGAGAGGGGTCCGGTCTCCCTGTTGCTGGCGCAGCCCTCCGGGCAGGTGCTGCCGTGGTTCGTGCGAACGGACGGGTACGTCGGTGCGGGACCGGCCATCGCCTGGGACGCGCCCCGGACCATCGCCGCCGGGACGAGCCTGGACCTGCACCTGTGGGCGCTGCTCGTGGACGGCAGCCTGTCGCCCGAGACCGCCCAGGCCCACTGCGACCGGCTGGAGCGACTGCCATGACCGCCACCTTCGCCGTCGTCGGCATCCACGGGTTCGGCAGCCACCACCTGCGTGAGCTCGTCGGGCTGACCGCGGACGGCCTCGCCGAGGTCATCGCCGTCGCCGACCCGCGCGGCGCCGAGGGCGCCGAGAACGTGCCCGCGACGGCCCGTGCCTACCCGGATCTGACCGCACTGCTCGCGGCCGAGAGCCCGGACGTCGTGATCATCGCGACGCCGATCCACACGCACCTTCCGCTCGCCGTCGAGGCACTGCGGGCCGGCTCCCACGTGCTCCTGGAGAAGCCGACGACGGCGTCCCTCGCCGAGCTCGACGAACTGATCGCGGTCTCGGCCGAGACCGGCTTGTCGGTGCAGGTCGGCTTCCAGAGCTTCGGGTCGCATGCGCTGCCGGCCATCGACGCGCTCATCGCCGGCGGCGAGATCGGCGAACTCGTCGGCGTCGGCGGCGTGGGTACCTGGCTGCGGGACACGCGGTACTACGCCCGCTCCCGCTGGGCCGGGCGGCGCACCCTTGACGGTGTGGCGGTGGTCGACGGCGCCGTCACGAACCCGCTCGCGCACGCCGTGGCCACCGCGCTGCGGATCGCGGGCGCGACCACCTCGGCGGACGTCGCCGAGGTGGTCGTGGACCTGTACCGCGCGCACGACATCGAGGCCGATGACACGTCGGCCGTGCGGTTGCGCACCATGAGCGGCATCCCGGTCGCGCTCGGGCTCTCCCTGACGTCTGCGACCCAGAGCGCGGCGAGGCTGATCGTGCGCGGCACCCGCGGTACGGCCGAGTTCCGCTACACCGACGACGTCCTGACCGTCCGCACGCCCGACGGCGAGCGCACCGAGAGATTCGACCGGACCAGTCTGCAGCGCAACCTCGTCGACCACATCACCACCGGAGCGCCCCTGCTTGCCGACGCCCGGCACACCGGGGCGTTCATCCGCGTGCTCGAGGCGGTCCGCACCGCGCCGGACCCCGCGCCGATCCCCGCCGAGTTCGTGCAGTGGCGCGACGACGAGCACGGCCGCCACCCGGTGGTGACCGACGTCGAGCAGTGGTGCGAGCGCGTCGCGAGCGAGTATGCGACATTCACCGAGCTCGGGGCGCCGTGGGCCAGGAGCAGCTCCCCGACCGGTTCGCAGCAGCCCTCGACCTGATCGGCGAGGGCCGACCGCCCGCAGGCCGAGGACCGCCGCGCCGTTGACTCAGGCCGGCGCGAGCCGCGCCGACTCGACCGCCGCCGCGGTGTCCTGCGTCACCAGGGCGGCGTTGATCTGTGCACCGGCCCGCATCCCGGCCGCAGCCGCCGTGATCACCTGCGTGCTCACGTCGGCCACGTTCCCGGCCGCCCAGATCCCCGGCACCGACGTCTCGCCCTTCGCGTCGGTGGGCAGGTACGTCCCGAACAGGGCCTCGCCCATCCGGAACTCCTCGGCGCTCAGCCCGAGGCCCTCGAGCGGACCGACCGGCGCGAACACCCGGGTCTGCACGGCGAGGGCCGACCTGGGCACGAACGCGCCGGACGCCAGCCGAACCCCGGTGAGCCGGTCGTCGGCGCTCTCCACCGCGGCGACGGCGCCGTCGACGACCGCGATGCCCCGCGCCGTCAGCTGCTCCCACTCGGTCTCCGTCGGCTCGAGCACATCGTTGAGGAACAGCGTCACGTCCGCGCTCCACTGCCGCAGCAGCAGCACCTGGTGCATCGCCATCGGCGAGGACGCGAGCACCCCGATCGGAAGGTCCCGGACCTCCCAGCCGTGGCAGTACGGGCAGTGCAGCACGTCCCGTCCGAAGCGCTCCGCCAGGCCCGGGACGTCGGGCAGCTCATCGCGGGCACCGGCGGCGAGCAGTACCTGCCGGGCGCCGGTGCGGCGGCCGTCGGCGAGGGTGATCTCGAAGCCTTCCGTCTCGGCCCGCCCGACGGCGGTGACCGCCCCGGCGGTGATCTCGCCGCCGTAGCCGCTCACCTCGGCGCGGCCGATGGCCAGTAGTTCGCCCGGTGGCGTGCCCTCACGGCCGAGGTAGTTGTGGACGCCGTCCGCGGGCGTGTTGCGCGGTTGCCCGGCGTCGACGACGAGGACGCTGCGACGAGCGCGGGAGAGGGTCAGGGCGGCGCTCAGACCCGCTGCCGCGCCGCCGATCACCACCACGTCGTAGCGGCTGCGCAGTCCGGGCGCGTCGGGTGCCGGGCTCGGGCCGGGCGTCGGGTCTGGGTTCGGATTCGTCTGCATGAAGGGCTCCTGGCGTCGGTCGGCCGGGACATCCGGCACTGTTGAGAACTGATCTCGTTTAGTAGTTCACACCACACCGCCGCGAGCGCCAACGA
Organism: Occultella gossypii; assembly: GCF_019947135.1. Taxonomy (GTDB): domain Bacteria; phylum Actinomycetota; class Actinomycetes; order Actinomycetales; family Beutenbergiaceae; genus Occultella; species Occultella gossypii. The sequence continues at coordinate 125,723 of NZ_JAGSHT010000020.1, forward strand.
TCTTTGCCGGTCTGGCAAACTCGACCCATGACCTCAACAGCCACCGAACTCGGCGACGTGCTGGACGCCGTCGGCCCGCGGTTGCGCTCCCTGCGCACCCGCCGCGGCACCAGCCTCAGCGAGTTGTCGCGGACCACCGGGATCTCCGTGAGCACCCTGTCCCGCCTGGAGACCGGACAGCGGCGCCCGACGCTGGAGCTCCTGCTGCCGCTCGCCCGCGCCTATCAGGTGACCCTCGACGACCTCGTCGGCGCGCCCGAGACCGCGGACCCACGCGTCCACATCCGGCCCGTCGTCCACCACGGTGTGACTCACGTGCCGCTCACCCGGCGGGTCGGCGGACAGCTCGCGGCGAAACTGATCCTGCCGCCGGTCGACGTCGTCACGCCGCCGGACCTGCAGACCCACGAAGGCTACGAGTGGCTGTACGTCCTGAGCGGGCGGCTGCGCCTGGTCCTCGGCGAGCACGACGTGGTGCTGACCGAGGGTGAGGTGGCCGAGTTCAACTGCCGCACTCCGCACTGGTTCGGCAACCCCGGCCGCGGGACGACGGAACTGCTGAGCATCTTCGGACCGCAGGGCGAACGCATCCACGTGCGGGCCCGCCCCAAGAGCAGGCAGGGATAACGCGCGCTCCCTAGGGTGCCACCCGTCCGTTCTCGTTGAAGGCCTCGTGGGTGAGCGGCATGAGGCCGGCCCAGAAGGCTTCCATCTGCTCCGCCACCATCTCGATCTCACGCTGTGGGAACGACGGGAATCGGCTGCCCTCGCTCTTCGTGCGCAGGGAGACGAAGTTCATGAGCGCGCGGGCGTTCATCGTCACGTACATCGAGGAGTAGATCGTGACCGGGAGGACGATGCGAGCGACCTCGCGGGCGACACCGGCGTCCAGCATCCGCTGGTAGGAGCCGAAGGCCTCGGTGCAGACGGCGCGGACCTCGGCGGAGACGAGGTCGGTCTGCTCGGCCGTCCCCGGGAGGAAGTCGTAGGCACCGGCCTTGCCCACCTGCACGAGATTGCGCTCGGGGCCGGGCACGTAGAAGACCGGGTTCAGCTCCCGGTACCGTCCGCTCTCCTCGTTGTAGGAGGCGATGCGGTGACGCATGAACTCGCGGAAGACGAAGATCGGCGCCTGCACGTAGAACGTCATCGAGTTGTGCTCGAACGGCGATCCGTGACGGTCGCGCATGAGGTAGTTGATCAGGCCCTTCGAGCGGGAGGCGTCGAGACTCGTGTCCTGGGCGGAGCCGAGGGTCTGCTCGCCCTGCGTCGACACCCGGGCGGCGAAGAGGACGTCGGAATCCGACGCGCTCGAGCGGACGAGTTCGACGGACACATCGGACCGGAACGAGATCTCTTGAGCCACGAGTTTCACCATAGCGAGCACGCCGACCCGCTCCGCGCACTCGGCCGGCCGGGATCGTTGGGGTACCGTTGACGACATGCATCAGATGTCGCGCTTCGCCGCCGCCGCACGAGCTCCTCGCTCGCCGGCTGCCGCTGCCTGACATCCATCTCTCCCACACCGGCGACCGGAAACGGTCCGCCGGTGTTGTGCTGTCCGCACCTGGCCAGCGGCCCTTTCCGGTCTTCCCCCGAAAGGACCACTCCCATGAGCGTCGAGAAGACCTTCATCGACTTCTTCGTCCAGCGCGGTCACATCCCGACCACGGGATCCTCGCTGATCCCACGACCCGGCGACCCCGTCCTCTTCACCACCGCCGGCATGCATCCGCTGACGCCCTTCCTGGAGGGTGAGCCCCATCCACTCGGACGACGGCTCGTCGGCGTCCAGCGATGTCTGCGCACGACCGACCTCGATGAGATCGGTGATCCGACCCATCTGACCGTGTTCGAGATGCTCGGCTCCTGGTCCTTGGGCGACTACGGCAGCCAGCAGAGCCTGCGGTGGGGATACGAGCTGCTCCGGGACGGGTTCGGCATCGACCCGGTGCGGATGCATGTCACCGTCTTCGGTGGTGACGACCGGGTCGAGCTCGACCGGGAATCGCTGCGTACCTGGCGCAGCCTCGGTGTCCCGGTAGAACTGACCACCGACGAGAACTGGTGGTCGAACGGGCCGACCGGTCCGTGCGGCCCGGACTCGGAGATCTTCCTGTGGACCGGCGACGGCTCACCGGAGGGCACGCCGACCACCGACGACCGGTGGATGGAGGTGTGGAACCACGTCATGGTGCGCTTCCGCCGCCACGAGGACGGGTCGCTCGAACCACTGCCGCAACGCAACGTGGACACCGGTCTCGGCCTGGAGCGGCTCAGCATGCTGCTCGAGGGAAAGAGCTCGGTCTACGAGACCGAGCTGTTCGAGCCGTGGATGCGCCTCCTCCCGGAACTGTGGACGTTGGACGAGGTGTCCGAACGGATCGTGATCGACCACCTCCGCTCGAGCATCGTCATCATCGGCGACGGCGTCCGCCCGTCGAACACCGGCCGTGGATACGTGCTGCGCCGGCTGATCCGGCGGGTGCTGACCCTCCTGTGGGGCTCCGATCGGTCCAGGACGCTGTCGGATCTGCCGCTCGAGGTGCTCGAGCACACGCTGCGCCACTTCCACCAGGGGGAGCGCGTCCCGGTGGTGCAGCAGATGCTGGTCGACGAGGAGATCCGGTTCACCGACCTGCTCGCACGGGGCCGGCGGATCCTCAGTCATGACCGCTTCCAGAAGACCCTCGACCACGACGACTTCGAGTATCTGCACCAGACCCACGGGCTCCCGTACGAGCTCGTCCGGTCGCTGGTCGCCCAGTCCGTGACGCGGGAGCGATGTCAGACAGTCACGGGCGACCTCAGCGGGTGAGTCCGGCGGTGGTCGCGAACCACAACGTCGTGTCGCCGTAGGTCTTCTCGCCATCCGGGGCCAGGCCCTCGGGCCAGGTGGGTTCGCCCGATCGCCGGGCCTGCTCCACCACGACCAGGGCGCCCGGAGCGAGCCAACCGGGGCCGGTGAGGGCGGCCAGGACCTCGTCGAGTCCGCCGACGTCGTAGGGCGGGTCCACCAGCACGAGGTCGAACGGGGCGCCGGGCGGGCCGCCGTCGAGGTAGCGCTCCACCCGGGTCGCGACCACGCGCACCCGGTCCGCCAGGCCCACCTGTGCCGCGTTGGACCGGCACAGCGCCGCGGCGGCCTTCGCGGCCTCGACCGCGACCACCTCGGCAGCGCCGCGGCTCGCGGCCTCCAGACCGAGCGCGCCCGAGCCGGCGTACAAGTCCAGCACGCGGGCGCCGCGGACCACCCCGAGATGGTCGAGGCGGGAGAACAGGGCCTCCCGGACCCGCTCGCTGGTGGGCCGGGTCCCGGCGGGCGGCACCTTGAGCGTCCGGCCACCTGCGGTGCCGGCCACGATCCTCGTCATCGCGCCCCGCTCGCCTTCTGTGCGTCCGCGGCCCGCTCCATCATCGACGGCTTCTTCTCGTCCTTGACATGGGTCGCGATCGCGAACGCGATCGCCGATGTGGCGGCCTGCAACCAGACCAGCACGAAGGTCGGCCCGAACGCGATCAGTGCGACGAGGGTCGGGATCAGGCAGAGCACCACCAGGTCCGGTCCTCGGGCGACCGCCAGCAGCACACCGGGCGGTACCGGACCCATCGGGCCCGTCACCAGGGGCTTGCTCCAGTCCGGGGGCTTCCGGTAGGCCGCCCGGACCACACCTGCGGCGAACGTGGGGGCCGCGATCACGCCGAGCAGGATCCAGCCGGGCAGGCTGCCATGGGTGGCGCCCCAGACGGCGAACACCCCGGCGGACCAGAGCACCATGATCACGCCCGGCAAGATGATCCGGACCCGGCGCACGTCGAACGCGGAGATCGGGAAGAACCGGTCCAGCACCGGCGCCATCTCGGCGCGGCGGGCGCTCTCGGCCGTCGCCATGGCAGCCAGGTAGCCGCCGATCAGCAGCATCGCCACGTTCACGCCGGTGGGCCACCCGGCGAGCAGTGCCATCAGGGCCACGGACGCCGCCACGCCGATCTGGATCACATGCCGCGGAGAACGGGCCAGCACCAGGGCGTCCCCGGTGACGATGGCACTGATCGGACCGCGCACCCAGGGCAGCCGCGCCGAGCGGCGACGCTGGTCCGGGGCGGTGCTCACGCTCAGGGCCCGGCCGAGCTCGCGGGTGTCCACCGAGGTGACCGCGCCCGCGGCGTACGCCGAGACGGCCCCGCGGGCACGCAGCTCCCGCCCTGAGATCGCATTCAGACCGGTGTCCACCCGGACCAGCAGGGCCACCACCAGGACCGCGAGCACAGCGATCGCGATCAGGGCGACGGTGCCACTCGGCAGGGTCAGCGGAGAGGGTCGCACGAACACCAGGAGCAGCCCGAGCAGCGGGCCCGCGGCCATCAGGATGTCCCCGATCAGGGCGGCCGGACGCACCCGTGCTGCGCGCTTGTTGCCGAGTTGCACCTGGCCGGCGGCCACGGCGAGCGCGAGCGCCGTGCCCCCGAGCGTGCACAGGGCGACGATGGACCCGAGCACCGGCCCGGGCTCGCCCAGGGCCAGGAACGCGATCAGGAGACCACCGGCGGCGCCGACCACGGCGCCCATGATCGGCACCAGCACCGACCGGGGCCGCAGCAGTCCGCGGCGGTCCGCCGGAGTCGGTAGCCACCAGACGGCCTGACCGCCGCCCATCCCGATGGGCCCGATCCGCCCTGCCAGCCCCACGACCGCGCCGGCCACGATGAGCGCCGCGACGACGGCGAGCCAGGTCGGGTCCAGGGTGTGCACCTCCGGCCCGGTGGTGATCGTGGCGTTCAGTCCCTGCACGGCGCCGAGTGCGACCGCCAGGGCGATGGCGGCGCTGAAGACCACCGAGTAGACCTCGGAGATCACCTCGAAGAAGCTCCCGCCGGTGTGCGCCTCGGTCGCGTCCCTGGTCAGCGAGCGCAGTTGCCGCCCGGTCGGCCACGCGTCGTCGGCGGAGACATTCTCGTCGATCGGCAGGTCGTCGCCGGTGTCCGTGCTGCTCACATCGCCTCGATCGCCTGGGCCGCGACCTCGGGGCTGACGACCCGGACCTCGTCCTCGCCGAGCAGGACCGCACGCGTGGCGACCACCCGGACCAGGACCGGGTCGTGGGTGGCCATGACCACGCCACCGCCGGTCTTGCGCTCGGCGGCCAGGCGCTCCGCGAGGCGGTCGCGCATGCCGGAGTCGAGGCGTTGCTCGGGCTCGTCGAGCACCATCAGCCGGCGGGGCCGGACGAACGCGGAGGCGAGCAACAGCCGGCGACGCTGCCCGGAGGACAGCGCCGTGGGTGCGGCCTGCTGGCGGGCCGTGAGCCCGAACTCCTCGATGATGCCGGTGACCAGTTCCGAGACGCGCTCCATGCCGTGCCCGCGGGCGGTCAGCAGGAGGTGCTCGCGGACGGTGAGGGCGGGCAGATAGGAGTCCTCGTCCAGCACGATCGCGACGTCGGCGCGGAACCGGCGGGTGCGCTCGTCGACGGGGCGCCCGAACACGTCGATCTGCCCACCGAGCACGTCGAGCAGGCCCGCCACGGCGCGCAGGAAGGTCGACTTCCCGGTGCCGTTCGCGCCAACCACTGCCAGGCCTTCGCCGGGCTTCATGCTCACCGAGATCGGGGGGCACACGGCGCTGGCGATGTCCGAGCCGTAGCCGACGCTGACCTTGTCCGCGCGGATCATGGGGGCGGACGTCTGCTTCTTAGCCACGGTCGGGCAACTCCAGGTGGTAGGGCCGTTCAGGCACGGTCGAGGAACTCCTCGTGGTCCGGGTCGACGAGCTGGGTGATCGCCACCAACAGGTCCGGGTGGTGGACCAGGTTGGGATCCTCGGCGATGAGCCTACGCGCGTCCTCGCGGGCCTCCTCGATCACACCCCGGTCGGTGAACACGCGGAGCAGCTTGAGGGAGTTGCCGCGGCCGGACTGCGCGGCGCCGAGCACATCGCCCTCACGGCGCTGTTCGAGGTCCTTCTCGGCGAGCACGAACCCGTCGGTGGTCTCGGTCAGGACCTTGAGCCGCTGCAGCGCCGGGGTGTCCTCGCCGGCGCCGGTGACGAGCAGGCAGGTGCCCGGTGCGCTGCCCCGGCCCACCCGGCCGCGGAGCTGGTGCAGCTGGGACAGCCCGAACCGGTCCGCGTCCATGACGACCATCACGGACGCCTCGGGCACGTCCACGCCCACCTCGATGACCGTGGTGGTGACCAGCACGGGCGTGCGGCCGGCGGAGAACGCCTCCATCACGGCGTCCTTCTCGTCGCTCGGGAGCCGACCGTGCATCACGCCGACGGCGATCCCGGAGAGCACCGGTTCGGCCGCGAGCAGGTCGGCGACCTCCTCGACGGTGGCCAGTGGGCGCTTGTCGTCGGGTGCGTCGAGCAGGTCCGCGCCGTCGTCGCCGCCGTTCGCGGTGATCCGGGGCGCCACCACGTAGGCCCGTTCGCCACGGGCGACCGCCTCGGCGACCAGATCCCAGGTACGCGCGATCCACTTCGGCTTGTCCACCGGCACCAGGTGCGTGGTGATCGGCGAGCGCCCGGCCGGCACCTCCCGCAGGGTGGACACCTCGACGTCCCCGAAGAACGTCATCGCGACCGACCGCGGGATCGGGGTAGCGGTCATGTAGAGCTGGTGCGGCACGGTTCGGCCCTTGGCCCGCAGCGCGTCCCGCTGCTCCACCCCGAACCGGTGCTGCTCGTCGATCACGGTGAGCGCGAGGTCGGCGAACTGGACCTTCTCGTTCAGGAGCGAGTGTGTGCCGATGACGATGCCGGCCGCCCCGGACGCCGCGTCCGCGAGCGCCTGCCGCCGCTGGGACGCGCTCAGCGAACCGGTCAGCAGCGCCACCCGGGTACCGTCGTCGGCGCCGCCGAGCATGCCGGCCTCACCGAGCGGTCCGAGCAGGTTCCGGATGGACCGCGCGTGCTGCTGGGCGAGCACCTCCGTGGGTGCGAGCAGCGCCGCCTGCCCGCCGGCGTCGATGACCTGCATCATCGCCCGGAGCGCCACCACGGTCTTGCCGGAGCCGACCTCGCCCTGCAGGAGCCGCTGCATCGGGCTGGGGGCGGCCAGGTCCGCGGAGATCTCCGCGGCCACCTCGAGCTGCCCGGCGGTCAGGGCGAACGGCAGCTGCGTGTCGAGCGCGTCCAGCAGGGCCCCGGGCCTCGGCGGGCGGGGCGTGGCCTCGTAGGCGGCGATGTCCGCGCGCCGGCGGGCCAGGGCGGTCTGCAGCAGGAACGCCTCGGTGTAGCGGAACCGGTGCTGAGCACGGCGATAGTCGGCCTCGGCATGCGGCCGGTGGATCATTCGCATCGCCTGGGTCGCGTCCAGCATGCCGCGGCGCGCGACGATCTCGGGCGGCACCGGGTCGTTGACCTCGCCGTCGTGCAGCGGGTCCACGACCATGCGCATCGCCCGCCTGATCAGAAGCGAGCTGACCTTCGCCGTCGCCGGGTAGACCGGGACCGGCCGCTCGGCCTCGTGGGCGGCGCGCAGGTCGTCGAGCACGTCGCCGGTGTCGAACGGCTCGAACTCGGGGTGCTTGAGCTGAATGGTGCCATTGAAGTTCTCCACCTCCCCGGAGAAGATCGCCGAGGTGCCGATCTTCAAGGCGTGCGCCAGCCCGTGGACGGTGCCCTGGTGCCGAGCGAAGAAGCGCATCGGCAGCCGGGTACGTCCGTCGCTGACCGTGACGTCCACCAGGGTCATCGTCCCGCTGCGCGCGCGACGGGACGAGAAGTCCACCACCTCGGCCGCGACCGTGACGTTCTCGCCCACCCGCAGTTCGGACAGCGTGGTGTACTCGCCTCGCTTGAGGTAGCGGCGCGGGAAGTGGAAGAGCAGACCGCGCTGGTCGCTGATGCCGAGGGTGAGCAGTGCCTTGGCAGCACCCGGACCGACCAGGCGGCTGAACTCCTTGGTCGGCGTGGGCTTCTCGGCCATCTGCATCCCTCCTCCGCGATGCTATCGCCAGGCGCCGACAGCGCTGCGCCCGGCACCGGGTCCATTCGTGCCCAACCGGCCACAGCAGGAGGGTGAGAGGATGTGGCCAAGCCCACGCACCGCCGTCGGGCCTTGGCGTTTGGGCCAGACGGCCCGCGTGGAGTACTCTGGACCGGTTGCCCAACCATGGGCACGGTACGGCAGGCGTTGCGCCACGGCCGACCCCAACGAACTTTGCCGCTTCACCCTGTGGCGAGCACTGACCTAAGAGGAGACACACCGTGGCTGCTACGTGTGACGTCTGCGCCAAGGCCCCGAGCTTCGGCCACAGCATCTCGCACTCCCACCGTCGCACCAAGCGTCGCTGGAACCCGAACATCCAGAAGGTTCGCGCCGTCGTGAACGGCACGCCCAAGCGTGTGAACGTGTGCACCTCCTGCCTCAAGGCTGGCAAGGTCCTGCGCGCCGGCTGACGCCAACAGACTCCGAGAGCCGTCCACCGTCGAGGTGGGCGGCTCTCGTGCTTCCACGGCCGGAAGTCAGGTGGTCAGCGTGCGGAAGCCGTCGCGCCAGCTCGGGTAGTCCGGCTCCCAGCCCAGCTCGGTGCGCGCCCGGGTGTTGTCCGCCCCGCGCACGGCCGTCATCATGTTCAGTCCGTGCCGGCCGAGCAGCGGCCGCGCCAGCCAGGCCGGGACGCGCCGCGGTGGGCGCACGCCGAGCACCTCGTACAGGTACGGCAGCCACACGCCGACCGGCGCGGGGTCGGAATCGGTGATGTTGTAGATCCCCGGCCGGCCCCGGCCCACCGCGAGGGCGGTGGCCCGGGCGGCGTCGGCGATATGCACGAACGACCAGACCCCGCCGCCCCCACCGACCACCGGAAGCTTGCGGGCCCGGACCATGGCGAGCTGGTCGCCGCCCGGACCGATGCCGGTGCCGGGCCCGTAGAAGGTGCCGTACCGCAGTGCGAGCGCGTCGATGCCGGTCGCGGCGGTGACGGCCGCCTCGGTGTGCTTGATGCCCGCGAGCGTGCGGCGGGACTCCGGCGCGGGGTCGGCGTCGAGCGGTGCCGACTCGTCATGCACCGCCGCCCCGGTGCGTGCGTTCGGCCACCCGGTGTAGCTGGCGGCGATGAACCGCCTCGCGCCGGCCGCCCGGGCCGCCTCGATCAGGTTGTCCGTGCCCGCGACCCGGAGCTCGTTCGTCACCGCGAACTCGTCGTCGAAGTGCAACAGGTCGCCGCCGCTGCCGGCCAGGCCGCTCATCTGGTGGATGACCACCTCGGGCGCGGCGGCACCGACCACGTCCAGCACCTGGGCACGGTCGAGCCCGTTCAGCACCACCGGTTCGGCGCCAACGCTGCGCAGCGCATCGTCGTGGGTATGGCCACGGCTGGAGCCGATCACCGTGTGCCCGTCGGCCACCAGCATCGGCACCAGGGGCCGACCGATCGCACCGGTCGCGCCGGCCAGGAAGATCCTCATGTCGCTCTCCTCATCTCTCGTCCACCCCGTCCGACGAGGCAGAGGGCCAGGCTGTGACGGGACGTGTCACGATGGGGTGGTGGGTCTGGACGTCGAAGCCACACACGACCGGCTGCGACCGCTGATGTTCGCGATCGCCTACCGGATGCTCGGCAGCGTCGCCGAGGCCGAGGACGTGGTGCAGGAGGGGTTCATCCGGCTGCAGGGTGCACGGGACGTCGAATCCGTGGAGGCGTACGCGACCACGGTCACCACGCGCCTGGCCATCGATGCGCTGCGCTCGGCCCGGGTCCGCCGGGAGCGGTACGTGGGGTCGTGGCTGCCCGAACCGCTCGTCACGTCGGGCGCCCCGCTCATGTCCGGGACGTCGGCCGCACCGGACCCGGCCGACGTCGCGGTGCGGCGGGAGTCACTGGCCGTGGCCGTGCTCATGCTGATGGAGGAGCTCGGGCCGGTCGAGCGCGCCGTGTACGTGCTCCGCGAGGCGGTCGGCCTCGACTACCCGCGGATCGGCGAGATCGTGGAGCGGTCCCCGCAGGCCTGCCGGCAGCTGTACTCGCGGGCGCGTCGCCGCTTGGCCGCGGCCACACCGCCCGACGGCGCCGGTCCCGACCGCGCGTCCGTCGCCGAGGCACTGGTGGACGCTCTGCACCGTCAGGACGTGGCGCGCGTGGAGGCACTGCTCGCCGCGGATGTTCGTTTCCACGCCGACGGCGGTGGCCGGGCGCCGGCGATCGCGCGGCCGCTCGAGGGGGCAGAGGCCGTGGCCCGGTTCCTGGTGGGGCTGGCCCGGCGGGGCGCTCCTCTCGGGATCGAGCTCGACGTGATCGAGGCCAACGGCGGGCCGGCCCTGCGGGCGCGGGGCGCCGACGGTGCCTGGCTGGCCCTGATGTCCGTGCAGGTGGCCGGTGGCCGGGTGGTGGGTCTGCAGAATCAGATCAACCCGGACAAGCTCGCGCACCTGGGGCCGGTCGGGGACCTCGCGGCGCTGCTGGCGGGCGGTGACGGCCGGGCACCCGGGACGGCCGGCTGAGAGATCCGGCGGCCGGCCGCCGACGTGGTCCCCGGTCCACCGGGTGGCGCTCCTCGGCAGGTCAGGCGTCGTCGTCCGCCAGCGCGGTCAGCAGCGGCACGGCCCCGCGCAGCGACATCGCCACGAGTGGGAAGACGAGCACCGACAGCATGCCGGCGCCGACGAGCGCGGCTGCCAGTCCGGTCGTGAGAAGACCTTCGGCGACGCCGATCGCTGTCACCGCGACGATGATCGGCAGCCCTGTCGCGCCCATGAGACCGATGGAGATCCGTTCCCGCCGCGACGCGCCGACAGGTGCCGCGAGCATCGACGGGATGCCGCGCACGACGAACAGGGCGGCGAAGCCGACGGCGAGCACCCCAAGCAACATCGGGTCCGCCAGCAGCGCAGCGAGATCGAAGGAGACCCCGGTGTTGATGAAGAAGACCGGCACCAGGAAGCCGAACGCGATGGCCTCGATCTTGCTCTCGACAGCCTCCTGGTCCTCGTGCTTCGCGTCCCGGATGAGCAGGCGCCAGACGAGGCCGGCGACGAAGGCGCCGAGCAGGAAGTCGACGTCGAGAGCGAGACTGAGCACCAGGAGCGCGGCGAGGAGGAGGAACACGACGCGGACCGCGAACTGGCCCGACGTGTGCAGCGTCGCGTTGACCACCCGGTGGAGGGCGCCGTGCGGGCCACGGATCCCGTACCAGATCGCGAACCCAGCGACGAGCGCGAACACGGCCAGCACGATCGTCGCGGCCCCGGGCGACCGGGTCCCGAGGAGGATCGAGATCGCGATGAGCGGGCCGAACTCGCCGACCGCGCCGAGCGCGCTCACGCTGTGCCCGAACGGCGTGTCGAGTTCGCCGGCGTCCCGCAGGATGGGCAGCAGCGTCCCGAGCGCCGTCGAGGCCAGCGCGACACCGAGGATCACGGCGGCCTGGCCGGGCGCGATGAGCCACCCGAGGCCCACTCCGACGACGAGGCTCACGAGCCACCCGAGCCCTGCGTTGCGGCCCGTCCGCCCTCGCAGAGCGGACGTCTGGATCTCGGTGCCTGCCACGAAGAACAGCATCGCGAGGCCGAGATCCGCGAGTCGGTCGATGAACTCGTTCGGTTGCACCCACCCGAGCAGGCTCGGCCCGGCCACGATGCCGAGCACCAGCTCGAACACGACGACGGGGATGCGCACCCACCGTCCGAGCCCTCGCGTCAGCAGCGGCGCAAGGACGGCCAGCAAAGGAATGACCACGAGCGCGACGTCGGCGTCCTCCACGGGCCCAGCGTAGTGACCACCGGTTCGAACCCGGGTCTACTCCTGCAGCGAGCCGAGCGAATCGAGGTAGCGGCGCAACAGGTCGACGAACGCCGACCGGTCCGCCGCGTCGAAGCCGGCCAGAGTCGCCTCCTCGTCGGCGAACAGGGCGGTGACGGTCGCCTCGAGCAGGTCGAGCCCGGCCGGGGTGAGCGCGACGACCACCGACCGGGAGTCCCGGGCGGAGGTCCGGCGGGTCACCAGGGCGGCAGCCTCGGCACGGGTGAGGCGTTGGGACACGGCCCCGCTGGTGATCAGGGTGCGCTCGGCGAGCTGCCCCGGCGTCAGCTCGTACGGCGGCCCGGACCGGCGGATCGTGCTGAGCAGATCGAGGGTGGCGTCGTCCGTGCCGAGTTCTCGCAGGAGCCGGGACCGGCGCTGCTGGAGCCGTTTCGCAGTGCGGCGGATCCGGGTGATGACCGCGATCGAGGACACGTCCAGATCGGGGCGTTCGCGGTGCCAGTCCCGTTCGATGGCGTCCACGGGATCGATCGGCGGTCCGGTCGAGGCGTCGGCCGACGGGTCGGTCATCGCTCGCTCATCCGGGCAGCGCGCCACCGTTGACGCCGATCACCTGAGCGGTCAGGTGCCCGGCGTCGGCGGAGGCCAGGAACGCGATCGTCGCGGCGATGTCGCCCGGTTCACCGGCCCGTTTGGTGAGGGTCTCGCCGACGAGCCGCTCGTGGCGCGCATCTGTCATCGCGTCACCGAAGAACTCGGTGCCGGACGTGTAGCCCGGCGCCACCACGTTCACGGTGATGCCCCGCGGCCCGAGGGCGCGGGCCCGGTCGTAGGCCCACCCGTGCAGCGCCGCCTTGGCGCTCGCGTAGCCGAGCCCGCCGCCACGCTGCCCGGCGATCGAGCCGACGGCGACGACCCGGCCGCGCCCGCCACGGAGGGCCGGGCCCAGGGCATGGGTGAGCAACGCCGTCGAGAGCACGTTCACAGCGAACGAGGAGCTCAGGTCGGCCGCCACCGTGCCGAGCCCGTCGCCGTCGTCGACCGGCTCGAGCGCTACGAGGCCGCCGGCGGCGTGCACGAGGACGTCGACGCCGTCGTGCCGTTCGGCGATCTCCGCGGCCACGCGCCGCACCTGGGCGACGTCGGTGAGGTCGCCCGGATGGACCGAGTGGCCCGCACCCGGCAGGCCCGCGCGGGTGCGTTCGAGACGCTCCGCCCGACGTCCGCACAGGGCCACGGTGTACCCGTCGCCGGCCAACCGTGCGGCCGTCGCGGCGCCGATCCCACTTCCTGCTCCCGTGATCACTGCAACTGTCATGGGAGATACCTTAGCGCTAAGGGATATCGGAATGTCTAGCATGGCGGTCGTGCCGACCTCGCCACCGCCATCCGTCCGCCTCGCCACCGCCGCCGACGTGCCCGGGATCGCCGAGGTGCACGTGCGGGCCTGGCAGCGTGCCTACGCGGGCATCGTGCCGGCGGATCACCTCGACTCCCTTGACGTGTCCGTGCGCGCCCAGCAGCTGAGCCGCCGGTTCGGTCCCGACGCCGTGTCCGGGACGGTGCCGACGCTCGTGGCGACCGGCTCCGACGACACCGACGGCGCCGTGCTGGGGTTCGTGAACGCCGGCCCGTACCGCGAGGACGACGTGCCCGCGGACGGCCCCTGCTGGGGCGAGATCTACGCGATCTACGTGCATCCCGACCACTGGTCCCGCGGCGTCGGCCGAGCCTTGTTCGACGCCGCGCTCGCGACCCTCGACGCCGACCGGACCATCGTCCTCTGGGTCCTCGAGGCGAACGCGAACGCCCGCCGGTTCTACGAGCGGATGGGGTTCACCCCCGACGGCGCGACGAGCGTGTTCGAGGTCGCCGGGACCGAGATCCTCGAGGTCCGCTACCGGCGCGACCCGGTGACCTGACCGGTGCCGGGCGACCGGTCGCCGCTCCGGCCGGGCAGCCTGGGCACCCACACGCGCACCGACGCCCGATACCGCTCGTAGGGCTCGCCGAAGCGGGCCAGCAGGTCCGCCTCCTCGGCGGCTCGGATGCCGAAGTGCCACGCCAGCGCCCCCAGCACGGCCGCGACGATCATCGTCCACGAGCCGAACCAGAGGCCGGCCCCGATGCACTGGAGCACCCCGGCGGTGGCCATCGGATTGCGCACCCATCGGTAGGGACCGGCCACGACCAGCCTGCGGGCGGTCTGCGCCGGCAGGGGTGTCCCCTCGCCGGCGATCGCCATCGTGAGGCACGAGGCGAGGCCGAGCGGACTGGCCACGAGGAACAGCGCCGCGCCCACCGTGGGCCACGGGTCGGCCGCCACCGCGGACCAGTCCACCCGCAATCGGCGCTCGAACGCGACGAGCAACAGTGGGACCACGACGAAGAAGCCGACCCAGAACACGACCAGCTGCATCAGGCTCGCGGCCACGTGCCGCAGTCGGGACCGGGCCCGGGCCGGCCGGAACCGGAACGGCCCGACGAAGTACCAGGCCGTCGGGATCCGGCCGAATCGCAGGGTTCCGGCAGCGGCCACGGACCCGACCGTCGCGGCCAGCATGAGGAGCACGCCCCACCCTGCGGCACGATCGAGCAGGCCCTGGCCGAGCAGCGCGATCGTGAGCATCGTCGACCAGGCCGCGGTGACGGCGGCGACCCGCCAACTGCCGCGGGCCGCCGCGAGCGCGGAGCAGCCGACGAAGAGCAGCAGGTCCGGCCCGACGAGCAGACGCGGATCCCAGGCGCCGAGCGTCCACACCCGCACGGTGTCGGAGGCGAACACGGCGACCCACCACAGGACACCGGCGACCGCCTGGCCGGCGAGGTAGATCCGGGCCACGGTCGCGGGCGCAGTCGCGACGTGATCCGCTCGCACGCGGGTCAGGCTACCGTCCGCGGTCAGCGGCGCACGTAGTCGACCAGGTGGTCCCGCTCGGCCTGGAGCTCGTCGATGCGGTTCTTCACGATGTCACCGATGGAGACGATGGCCTTGAGCTCGCCGTCGACGACGACGGGCAGGTGCCGGATCCGCAGGTCGGTCATCCGGCGGGCGAGGTCCTCCAGGTGGTCCTCGGGCAGGCAGGTCTGCACCTCGACCGTCATCACCTCGGCGACCTGCACCTGCAGCACGGCGGGGCCGCGGTGGTGCAGCTCGCGGACCACGTCACGCTCGGTGACGATGCCGGACACGGAGCGCCCGCCGTCCTCGGAGACCACCAGGGCTCCGATGTGGTGCTCGTCCAGCTGCGCGAGAAGGTCGGCCACGGTGGCATCCGGCCGGATCGTGACCACGGCCGCGCCCTTGCGTCGAATCACCTCTGAGATACGCATACTCCACGATAGCCCGTTGTGACGTTGCTCACATGGTGGAGCAGCGGAGTCACCCGGCGACGGGTGCGCACGGGCGTCAGGACGACCCGAAGTGGTCCCAGCCGGAACCGCCCACCGGCGCAGCCGCGCCGTCGAGCGTGACCCGGGCTCCGCCGTCGGGCATTGCCCCGGAGATCCCCTCGTCGTCACCGTCCACGGCCGGACCGACCACGCCGATTCGGCGGAATCCCGCCGGATACGACGCCCCGGGCGGGAACGTCGCGACCAGGCCGTGGTCCTCTCCCCCGGTGAGCACCCAGTCGAGCGCACTCGCATCGCACGCCTGAGCGACGACGTCGAGCTCGTCCAGGGCCGGGCCGAGGTCGCGGGTGCGGAGGTCGACGGACACGCCGGAGGCACGGGCGATCCGACCGAGGTCCTTCAGGAGCCCGTCGCTGACGTCCATCATGGCGTTCGCCCCGGCGGCGGCCGCCGCGGGGCCGTCCGTGAGCGGCGGGTCGGGGCGCCGGTACGCGCGCACGAAGGCGGCGTGCTCGGCCGAGCCGTCGCCCGCCGCCGGACCCTGCCCGCGGAGCAGTTCGAGGCCGGCCGCGGAGTGCCCGAGCACCCCGGAGTGCACCACGACGTCGCCGGGCCGGGCGCCCGAGCGCAGCACCGGCGCGCGGCCGGCCAGGTCGCCGTGCACGGTGACGGCCGCGATGATCGCCGGCCCGCCGGACAGGTCACCACCGACGACACCCACTCCGTGTGGGCCGCACGCCTGCGCGAGACCGTCGGCGAGGTCGAGCACCCAGTCCACCTCGACGTCGTCGGGCAGCACCAGCGAGACCACGAGGGAGGTTGGCCGGGCACCCATGGCGGCCACGTCGGCGAGGTTCTGCATGGCGGCCCGCCAGCCGACGTCCGCCCCGGTGCTCCAGGCACGGATGAAGTGGCGCTCCTCGACGAGCACGTCGGTGCTGACCACGAAGCGGCCGTCGGCGGCGCGGATCACGGCCGCGTCGTCGCCGGGGCCGAGCAGGGTGTCGGTGCCGGCCGGGAGCCGGGGAACGATCCGGGCGAGCAGCTGTTCCTCGGACAACTCACCCACGCGCATGAAGGCGAGGTTAGCCCGGCGGCGCCGCTCGGGCCGCATCGGGGTGCTCCGGCCGGGTGCGGGTGGGGCACCCGAACGCGGCTACCGTGAGGGGGTGAGTTCGACGCACCCTCGCCCACCCAGCGGTTCCGCACCGCGCCGCACCCGTCGGGGCCCTCGCGGTGCTCGCGATGCCGGCTCGACCGCGGCCCTGGCGCTGGTCGGTGCCGCGCTCCTCGCAGGGTGCGCCACCCCGGCGACGGTGGAGCCGGCTCCGAGCGCGAGCGAACCGGTCTGCGCGGACGTGCTGATCGCCCTCCCCGACACCCTGGCCGGTGCCGACCGCCGATCCACCACGTCGCAGGCCTCGCGCGCGTGGGGAGACCCGGCGATCACCCTCCGGTGCGGCGTCACGCCGCCGGGACCGACCACCGACCGGTGCATCACGGCCGAGGCCGCGGACGGCACCACGGTCGACTGGGTGGTCGCCGAGCTCGCCGAGGACGACACCGGCTCGGAGTCGGGCTCGTGGACGTTCACCAGCTACGGGCGGAGCCCGGCGATCGAGGTCGTGGTGCCCGTCGAGTACGCGGGTGAGGACGCGACCTCGGTGCTCATCTCGCTCAACGGTGCGGTCTCGGTGATCCCGCAGACGCGCGCCTGCATCGGATCCGAGGACCTGCTGTAAAGGTCGCTTGACACGCCCTCCTCGCGTGAAGCACACTTGACGTCAAGCATGCTTCACACATCGCACGTCGGGAGACCCCATGTTCGCTCGCTGGACCCTCACCATCGCCTTCGCGCTCGTCGTCGCGGCCCTCATCGGGGCGGTCGCCTCGGTGTTCAACCCGGAGGCGCCGCTGGTCACCGGGCTGGTCTTCGCGGCAGCCACTCTCGGCCCGGCCGGTGCGCTCGGCTGGTTCCTGTTCGTGAGCCCGAAGACCGTGACACCGGATCCCAACGCCGAGGACAACGTCGAGAACACCTGGCTGGAGAAGGCCGCGTCCGCGGCGTTCGTGGACCTGCTCGTGCTGCTCTCGATCGCGCTGGCCGTGGTCTCGGTCTCGGGCCGGTCCCCGGACCCGCAACTCCTGCTCCTCGGGGCCGTGGTGGTCGCCATGTGCGACGTCGCGATCCGGTACGTCGTGACCGCCCGCCGGGAGCGCTGAGCCGTGCGCAACTCCCTCACCGAACGCCGCGCCGAACGCGGCTGGTCCCAGGCGGAGCTCGCGGAGCGCCTCGGCGTCTCGCGACAGACGATCATCTCGATCGAGAAGGGCCGCTTCGACCCCAGCCTGCCGCTCGCGTTCCGGCTCGCCCGCGAGTTCGGCACCTCGATCGAGGACCTGTTCGACCCGGAGCCCTGACGCCTCAGCGCAGGCCGGTCGGCCGCTCCAGCGCGAGCTCGATCAGCTCGGTGATCAGGTCCGGGTACTCGACGCCGGAGCGCTGCCACATCATCGGGTACATCGAGAACGGGGTGAACCCGGGCATGGTGTTGATCTCGTTGACGATCAGCTCGCCGGCGGGCGTGTAGAAGAAGTCCACCCGGCCCAGCCCCTCGCACCCGAGCGCCTCGAACGTCGCAGCGGCCAGCTCGCGGACCTGCTCGCCGACCGCGGCCGGCACGTCCGCGGGCCAGGCCAGCGTCACGCCGTCGGCATCGAAGTACTTCGCCTGGTAGTCGTAGAAGCCGTGGGAGGTTCCGGTGACCACGATCTCCCCCGGCTGGGTGGTCCGGGGCGGGGCGTCGCCGCGGCCCTCGAGGACCGCGCACTCGAGTTCCCGGCCGTCGATCGCGGCCTCCACGATCACCTTGGGGTCGTGCCGCTGCGCCTCGGCGATCGCGGCCTCGAGCCCCTCCGGACCATCCACGCGGGTGATCCCGATGCTGGATCCGGCCCGGGTGGGCTTCACGAAGACCGGCCAGCCGAGCCCGGCCACGCGCTCGAGGGCGTCGGAGCGGGCGACCCGCCACTGCCGGGGTGTGATCACCTCGTAGGGGCCCACCGGGAGGCCGGCCGCGGCGAGCACCACCTTCATGTAGTGCTTGTCCATACCGGCCGCGGAGGCGAACACGCCGGAGCCCACGTAGGGCAGCCCGGCCAGCTCGAACAGGCCCTGGACCGTGCCGTCCTCACCGAACGGGCCGTGTAGCAGCGGCAGCACCACGTCGACGGCGTTCAGCGCGACGGGAACCTCCCCCGCGCTCGAGACGACCAGGTCGCGCGGCTCGTCGCCGAGCGGGATCGAGACGCCGGCGGTCGCCTGGGCGCCCACCTCCGGGACCACGCCCTCGGTGATCGCCCACTGCTGCGGGTCGTCCGCGGCGATCACCCACTGCCCGGCCCGGGTGATCCCGATCGGGACCACGTCGAAGCGCTCGCGATCGATCGCGGCGAGGACGCCCGCCGCGGTCGCGCAACTGATGGCGTGTTCGTCGCTGCGGCCGCCGAACACGACGGCGACGCGGACGCGGGGGCTCGGCTCATTCATCATCGTCGAGGGTACAGGCGTACCAAGGGCCCGACGGCGGAGCGCGCCGTGGTCTGCGTGCGCCGGGTCGGTCGGTGGCCGGGCCGGGCCGGGTCCGGCCGGGCCGGGTCCGGCCGGTCCGGGTCCAGCCGGTCCGGGTCCAGCCGGTCCGGGTACCGAACGGCGACGGACCCGGAGCCGGCGAGCGGCCGTGATGGTTCTACCCTGAATCCGTGACCGACGCATCCGCCACCCCGCCCGAGCCCACCGACCACCCCGAGGGCCTGCATCCCGAGACGGTGGTCGTCTCGGCGGGCCGGCCGCAGCGCACCGAGCAGGCGCCGGTCAACCCGCCGATCGTGCTCTCGTCCACCTACATCAGCACCGGGGAGCCCGGCCCGGGTGACCTGATCTACGCCCGCTCCGGCACCGAGACGTGGCTGCCGTTCGAGGAGGCCATCGCGAAGCTGGAGGGCGCCGAGTTGCCGGGGCTGCTGTTCGGATCCGGGATGGCCGCCGTCACCGCGGCCCTGAGCCTGGTGCCGGTGGGCGGCGAGCTGATCGTCCCCCGGCACGGCTACCACGCCTCGCTCGTGGCCGCACGTGACCTGACGGCGCGCTCCGGGGTGCGGGTCACCGAGGTCGCCATCGAGGACACCGGCGCCGCGGTCGCCGCCGTGCGGGCCGCCGCCCGTCGCCTGTCCGGCGAGGGCGCCGGTGCCGCCGTGCCCACCGGCGCTGCCGGACGGGTGGGGCCAGTGCTCTGGCTCGAGACCCCCACGAACCCGATGCTCGAGGTCGCGGACCTGCCTGCTCTGGTGGCTGCCACCCATGACGTGGGCGGCCTGGTGCTCGTGGACAACACGTTCGCCACCCCGCTCGGCCAGCGGCCGCTGAGCCACGGTGCGGACGTCGTGGTGCACTCGGTCACGAAGTACCTCTCCGGCCACTCCGACGTGGTCCTCGGCGCGGTCGTCACCGACGATCCGGCGCTGCACGGCGCGCTGCTGGACCGGCGCAGCCTCGGCGGTGCGATCGCCGGGCCGTTCGAGGCGTGGCTGGCCCTGCGCGGGCTGCGCACCCTGGCCCTGCGGGTCGAACGCTCACAGGCCACGGCCGCGGATCTCGCCGAGCGCCTGTCCGGGCATCCGCACGTCGTGGCGGTCTCCTACCCCGGTCTGACCACGCACCCCCAGCACGAGCGGGCCGCTATCCAGATGAACGGCTTCGGCTCGATCCTGACGTTGCGGCCGGTCGGCGGTGCCGCGGGCGCCGATGCGCTCACTCGTGCGGTGCGGCTCTGGGTGCCGGCCACGAGCCTCGGCGGGGTCGAGTCCTCACTTGAGCGCCGCCGTCGACTCGGCGCCGAGGCGCCCACCGTGCCCGAGGACCTGCTCCGGCTCTCCGTCGGCATCGAACACGCCGACGACCTGTTCGCAGACCTGGAGCAGGCCCTGGCGGTCGCCGCCACGTACGCTGGGTGACCAAGCGGACCGGACCAGGAGGCCACGATGACGAGAACCCGCCACCTGTTGACCCTGGCGGCCGCCGGCGCGGCCCTCGCGCTCCTGGGCGGATGCACCTCGGGCCCGGGCGACGACGACCCGACCCCCACCGCCACGACCGCGGAAGAGACGCCGTCGGCCACCGAGACCGCCACCGAACCGAGCCCGAGCGAGACCGGATCGACCGCCCCCGGGCACACCGACGACGACATCGACGACCCGCCGCCGTTCCCGGCCGACGCCAGCGAGGACACCGGCGAGCCCGCCGGTGAGCCGGACCTGCTGCTCGCCGACGTCCGGGCCGCCGAGCACGACGGCTTCGACCGTGTGGTCCTGGAGTTCATCGGCACCGGCACCCCCGGGTGGACGGCCGCCTACACCGACCAGGCGGTCGAGGACGGCAGCGGCAACCCGATCGACCTCGAGGGCGACACCGACCTGCAGATCTTCGTCACCAACACCCGCTACCCGAACGAGGGTGAGGCCGGCTACTACGACGGCCCGCGTCAGTTCGAGCCGGAGGGTGAGGAGGTCGAAGAGGTTCACGTCGCCGGGACGTTCGAGGGTCAGACCCAGGTGGTCCTGGGCGTCGACACCGCGGGGGCACCGTTCCGGGTGTTCGCGCTCACCGACCCGGTCCGCGTGGTCCTGGACGTGCAGCACGTCGACGACTAGGGCCGGCTATTGCGCGAAACCGGCCTGCGGGTCCGGGCGCCAGACGAACGGCTCCGTGGGCGGGGTCTCGTCGCGGATGGTCACCAGCAGTGCGGTGATCGCGGCCATGATGCGGTCCGTCGCCTCGCGCACGGCCGCGGGGTCCTCGGCGCGCCCGGCCAGGTCGCCGAGGTCGACGGGCGGGCCGGCCACCACCTGCACCGGGCGGCGCACCACCGGCCGGATCATCGACGCGTGCCGGGCCATCACCTCGTGCGCGCCCCACTGCGCGATCGGCACCACGGGCACGCCGGTGGTCAGGGCCATCCTGGCCACCCCGGTCTTCGCGCGCATCGGCCACAGCTCCGGGTCCCGGGTGAGGGTGCCCTCGGGGAACACCGACACGCACTCCCCCGCGGCGAGCGCCGAGGCGGCCGCCGTCAGCGACGCGGCGGCCGAGCCGGTACCGCGGTGCACCGGGATGTACCCGACCGAGCGCAGCAGTGGCCCGAGCAGCGGCACCCGGAACAGGGACGCCTTCGAGAGCACCTTCGGGTAGCAGCCGGCCTTCGTGAGGAAGTCCAGGAGGGTCAGCGGGTCGAAGTTCGTGACGTGGTTCGCGGCGGCGATGAACCCGCCGTCGGGCAGGTGTTCGGTGCCGCGGTGGGTCGGCTTCGTCAGCACACGCACCAACGGACGGGCGATGGCGACCGCGACCCGGTAGGACGTCGGCGCAGGGGGTCGGGGCACGCACCGATCGTAGGGGCTGGGCCGGGTGCCTGCCCGACGGCGGAGCCCGGCTCCCGTAGGCCGGTCGCCACGGCCCGTGGCCGGGGCGGGCACCAATGTCGGCGGTCGGTGGCAGGCTGTCCAGGTGGCGACCGCAGACCGACCCGACGTACCCGCCGAGTGGCTCGACCGACTGGACCGGATCATGGCGGGGCTTCCCCGCGCGCACCTGGAGTCGGCCTGGGTGGGCATGCGGTGGCGGGTCGGTGGGGCGACGATCGCGCACGTGTTCGGCGGCGAGGACGGGCTGTTCCGCATCACGTTCCGCGCCGAACCGGAGGAGGTGTTCGCCCTGGAGCACATGGGGCCGCCGTACTTCCGCACGGACTGGGGGCCCAACGTCGTCGGCATGCTCCTGGACTCCAGCACCGACTGGGACGAGCTCGCCGAGATGCTCACCGACTCCTACCGGATCCAGGCGCCGGCCCGGCTGGCCGAGCAGGTCCCACAGCCCGGTTCGCCGGGCTAGATCCAGCCCCGGGCGCGCGCCAGGCGGGCGGCCTCGTGCCGGTTCCCGACGCCCAGCTTGGTGGCGGCTGCGGACAGGTAGTTGCGCACCGTGCCCGGGGACAGCGAGGCGCGGGTGGCGATCTCCTCCACCGGTGCGCCGTCGGCGGCGAGCTCGAGCACGTCGGCCTCGCGGGCGGTCAGTGGGCTCGCACCCGCCGCGATGGCGTCGGCGGCCAGTTCCGGATCGACGTACCGGCCGCCGTCGTGCACCTGCCGGATCACGTCCGCGAGCACCTTCGCGGACGCGGTCTTCGGCAGGAAGCCGCGCACGCCCGCCTCGAGCGCCTTCTTCAGGTAGCCGGGGCGCCCATGACTGGTGACGATGATGCACCGGCACCCGGGCACGTCGACGGCGAGGCGCTGGGCCACCTCGATGCCGTCGAGTCCCGGCATCTGCAGGTCCAGCACCGCGACGTCCGGGGTGAACCGGGCACCGGCGGCCACGGCCTCGGGTCCGGAGGCAGCCTGCGCGATCACCTCGAGGTCATCCTCCATGCCCAGCATCATGGCCAGGGCGTCGCGGATGAGGTTCTCGTCGTCGGCGAGCAGCAGCCGGATGCTCACGTGGTGACTCCAGGGGTCGGTTGGGTGGTGAGGGCCGACGCGGTGGTGCCGGAGTCGAGCGGCACCGCGGCCGTCAGCGTGAACTGGGCCTGGTCCCGGTGCACCTCGAGCGTGCCACCGACGGTCGCGAGACGCTCCCGCAGTCCGTTCAGCCCGGAACCGGCCCGGGCCGCAGCGGCGGTGCGGGCACCGTCGTTGCTGATACTCAGGGTGGCGGCTCCCGCGCCGGCGCGCAGCTCGATCACGCACCGCTTGGCGTCCGCGTGCCGCACCACGTTGGTGACCGCCTCCCGGACCACCCACGCGAGTGCCTCCTGCGCTCGGGGTGGGAGGGCCGTGGCCTCCCCCGCGACGAGCACCTCCACCCCGGCCGACCGGAGGATCTCGCGGGCACCGGCGAGCTCGGTGGGCAGGTCCGCGGCGCGGTAGCCGTCCACGACGGCACGGACCTCCCGGAGGGCGTCCTGGGCGATCCGACGCACCTCGAGCATCTGCTCCGGCGCCCGGTCGTCGCCCCGGCGGGCGAGTTCGGCGGCGAGTTCGCTCTTGACCGCCACCGTGGACAGGGTGCGGCCGAACACGTCATGCAGGTCGCGGGAGAACCGCAGGCGCTCCTCGGCGACGGCGAGCCGGGCATCGACCGCCCGGCGCTGCTCCTGCTCCCAGACCACGCCGATCATCCACACCGAGACCCGGAACGAGAGCGCGGCCCCGGCGGCGATGAGCGCCGTCGTGATCACCGGCACGGTTGCCTGGACGAGCGTGCCGCCGGCCACCAGCGCGGCAATGGCCGCGGTCAGGGGCACCGCCAGTGTGGCCAGCATCAGCCTTCCTGTGGTCAGCAGCGGCGAGAGCGCGAGGATCGCCACCACGGGGGCGATGGCCGCCACGTTCCCGGTCACGATCGGGTCGGGGTTGCGCCCCCCGTTCGCCCACGCGATCGCGACGACGGTTGCGACGATCGTGACAGCGCCGAGGAGCCAGACCTCCCGCCGTGCACTTGCCGCTCGGCCGAGGTAGACCTCCAGGGTGCTCCGGGTGGTCGCGATCGCCACGCCGCAGTGCACGATCGAGACCACCACGAAGGCCAGTGCGCCGGCTCCCGTGTACTCGGTGGCGCCGGCGAGGAGGCCGAGCGCGAGGAACGGCTCGAAGGCGAGGATGATGTACAGGGTCCAGCGGTTGTAGGTCTCGAACCGCTGTGGGTTGCTGGCCCGGGACCAGCCGGCCAGCCCGGTGGCACCGGTCGTCGCGGGAGCACGGTTCACGGTCCCCACGCTACCGGCGGTCGCCGCGACCGGCGTTGTCGCAACCGGGTGGCCGGCAGGAGTCACCGGCGCGGCTCCCAGCGCATCCACCGACGGGTGGCGAGCACTCCGACCGCGGTCCAGGCGATCAGGACGATCAACGGCACCACCGCCTCGGCGAGCGAACCGACGAAGGTGACCTGGCCGCCGTCGGGCGTGAGGCCGGTCAGGCCCAGGTTCAGCAGGGTGACCACCGGGAAGAGCGGGGTCAGCTCGGCGATCACCTGCGCCGGTTCCGGGAGCACCGAGAGCGGGAGCGTCAACCCGCTGAAGAGCATGGTGACCATCAGGACCGGCAACGTGGTGAGCTGGGCGGCCTCGACGGTCTTGGTGAGGCCGGAACTCGCGTACGCCAGTCCGGCGAACATGGCGAAGCCGAGACCGAGCGCGAGCACCACGAGGATCGGGTTGGTCAGCGGCGGCACGTCGATGACCGCGACCACGGCGGCCAGCCCGAGCACGGCCTGGGCGATCACGATGATGAGGGCCGGCATGCTCATCGCGAACAGGACCTCCCTGCGGCTGGACGTGCCGGAGGTCAGCCGCTTCAGCGTGAGTTCCTCGCGGCGTGCGACCGCGGTGGTGGTGAGGTTGTAGTAGGCCACGAACAGCAGGCCGAACGCGACCAGGGTGGTCAGCAGGGCGCCGCCGAAGACGCCGGCGCCGGCCCCGTCGGTCCGGTCGCCGATGACGCCCATCAGGAGCAGCACCATCAGGGGGGCGAGGGCGATCGCGTTGAAGAGCGTGGTCCTGTTGCGTCCGAGGAGGGTGATCTCCATCCGGGTCAGGGCCCGGGTCCGGGCGATGGTGCCGGGGGCGGGGCGGACGGCGGCGGTGGTCGCGGTGCTCATGCGGGGACCTCCGAGAGATCGTGGGTGGGACGACCGCCGGCGGCGATCGTCAGGAAGGCCTGCTCGAGGGATGCCGCTCGTGCGTCCAGGCCGTCGAGGGTGACGTCCTGGGCCTGCGACCAGTCGAGCAGGATGCGCAGGTCCGCCTCCAGGTGCTGGGTGCGGATCAGGTGCCGGACGCCGCGGGCGGACTCATTGGCCGAGTCGCGTCCGTGCAGGGGCGGCAGTGGTCGGCCGGTGGCGAGAGTGAAGGAGATGGTGGCCGGAGCGTCAGCGCCGATCTCGGCGGGCGTGCCCTCGGCGACCACGACACCCTCGTGCATGATGGCGATCCGGTCGGCGAGGTCCTCGGCCTCCTCGAGGTAGTGCGTGGTCAGGACCACCGTCACGCCGTCGGCCAGCATGGACCGCACGAGCTCCCAGGCGTCCCGTCGGCTCTCCGGGTCGAGGCCGGTGGTGGGCTCGTCCAGGAACAGCACCTGTGGCCTGCCCATGATGGCCAGGGCCAGGTCCAGCCGGCGGCGCTCACCGCCGGACAGGCTCTTGACCGCGACGCCGGCGCGGTGGGCGAGGCCGACGGCGGCGAGCACGTCCTCCGGCGGCATCGGCGCCGGGAGGGTGGCGGCCCAGGTGCGGGCCATCTCGGCGACCCGGAGGTCGGTCGGGAAGCCCGCCTCCTGGAGCATGATCCCGATGTGCGGGCGCACCTTGGCCCGGGCGGTGTACGGGTCGTGCCCGAGGACGCGCACCTGGCCGTCCGTGGCGGGGGCGATCCCCTCCACGACCTCCATCAGTGAGGTCTTCCCGGCGCCGTTCGTGCCGAGCAGGGCGAACAGTTCGCCGCGTCGCACGCGCAGGTCCACGCCCCGGACCGCCTCGAACGCCGGGGCGCCGGGTGTGGAGGGACGGTACCTGCGCCGCAGCCCGTCGATCGTGATGATGTTGGAGTCCATGGATCCAGACTCCCGCCGGATCCAGGACCGGCCCAGTGCATGCCATCACGGCCTCGGCGCCGAAGCGCACCACTCACTCGTGAGAAATGTCATGGGTGGGGCACCGGCTCCCGGGGGAGGGGAACCGGCGCCCCGCGCGGGCACGGGGGGAAAGTCGCGCCGCGCAGGCCACCCGGGCATCACGTCCCGGGTGACGGTCTCTCGGGGTCGTTGTCCAGGCGACCCCGCGGCACCCGTGGGTGCCTCATGACCTACTGTGCGCGACGCGACTGGGAGATCCCTGGGAAACCGCTGGTACCCACCTGCCAGTTCATCGGTGGTCCCGGCGGCTGCTAGTCCGTCTCGACCTTGGCGCCGAGCGCCTCGAGCTTGGCGGTGAAGTTCTCGTAGCCGCGGTTGATCAGCCCGATCCCCCGCACCCGCGAGGTGCCCTCGGCGGCGAGCGCCGCGATCAGGTGGGAGAAGCCGCCGCGCAGGTCCGGCACCTCGATATCGGCCGCCTTCAGCGGGGTCGGACCCGAGATCACCGCGGAGTGCTGGAAGTTCCGCTGGCCGAAGCGGCACTGCAGGCCGCCCAGGCACTCCCGGTAGACCTGGATGGTCGCGCCCATCCGGACCAGTGCGTCGGTGAACCCGAACCGCTTCTCGTAGACCGTCTCGTGCACGATCGAGAGGCCGGCGGCCTGGGTCAGCGCAACGACGAGCGGCTGCTGCCAGTCGGTCATGAACCCCGGGTGCACGTCCGTCTCCAGGACGATCGAGTGCAGGTCGGTGCCGGGGTGTCGGAACCGGATCCCGCCGTCGTCGATGTCGAACGCGCCGCCGACCTTCCGGAACGTGTTCAGGAACGTCATCATGTCCGCCTGCCGGGCACCACGCACGTACACGTCGCCGCGGGTGGCCAGTGCCGCCGACGCCCACGAGGCAGCCTCGATCCGGTCCGGCAGCGCGGTGTGGGTGAACCCGCCGAGACG
The DNA here is from genome assembly GCF_019947135.1 of Occultella gossypii. GTDB lineage: Bacteria > Actinomycetota > Actinomycetes > Actinomycetales > Beutenbergiaceae > Occultella > Occultella gossypii. The sequence continues at coordinate 152,419 of NZ_JAGSHT010000020.1, forward strand.
GTCCACCCCCTCCACGCGGATGGTCCGGTCGGTGTCCACGGAGATGATGGCGCCCATCCGCTGCAGCACGGCGATCAGGTCCATGATCTCGGGCTCGATGGCGGCGTTGCGAAGCTCGGTCAGACCCTGGGCCCGGACCGCGGTGAGCAGCAGCTGCTCAGTGGCCCCGACGCTCGGGTAGGGCAGCTCGACCTTGGTGCCGTGCAGCCCGCGCGGCGCGGTGATCAGGATGCCGGTGTCCAGCTTGTCCACCTGGGCGCCGAACTGGCGCAGGATGCCCAAGTGGTAGTCGATCGGCCGGTCCCCGATCCGGCAGCCGCCGAGGTCGGGGATGAACGCCTCGCCGAGGCGGTGCACGAGAGGACCACAGAGCAGGATCGGGATCCGGCTGGAACCGGCGTGGGTGTCGATGTCCGCCTTGTGCGCAGACTCGACATTGCGCGGGTCGAGGCGGATCACGCCGCCCTTGACGTCGCGCTCGACGATCACCCCGTGCAGCTTGAGCAGGCCGCTGACGACGTTGACATCGCTGATGTCCGGGATGTTGCGCAGCTCGCTCGGTTCCTCGCCGAGCAGCGCCGCGACCATCGCCTTGGAGACGAAGTTCTTCGCCCCACGGACCGTGATCTCGCCCGACAACGGCGACCCGCCATGCACCCGAAGCTGATTCATCCACTCATCCTCACGTCGGAACCCCGACCTCACTCCCACCGTGCGGCGGGCAACCGATCAAGGGTACGACGTGTGCCCGGATGCGCCCGGCAGCCCCGGCGCGACTACGCACGATCCGCACGCAGGTCGGTGCCGCTCGGGCCGGGGTCAGGTGTGCGGTACCAGGCCCGCGCGGTGGGCGAGGATCGCCGCCTGCACCCGGTTCTCCACACCGAGCTTCACCAGGATCGCGCTGACGTACCCCTTGACGGTCCCCTCCGTCAGGTGCAGCTCGCGACCGACCTGGGCGTTGGAGGAACCGGCTGCGAGCAGCGCCAGCACGTCGGTCTCGCGCTCGGTGAGGACCGCCACCCGGGCCCGGTCGTCGGCTGCGGCCGGTGCCCCTGCGATGCGGAGCCGGTCGATCACCCGTCGGGCCACGCGCGGTGAGAGGTACGCGGCGCCGTCGGCGACGGCGTGCACCGCCGTCACCAGTTCGCGGGGGTCGGAGGCCTTGAGCAGGAAGCCGGACGCGCCGCCCTCGAGGGCCTCGGCGATGTAGGAGTCCTCGCCGAACGTGGTCAGCATCACCACCCGGGCGCCCTGACCGAGTCCGACGATCTCGCGACAGGCCGCGAGCCCGTCGAGCTGCGGCATCCGGATGTCCATCAGGACCACGTCCGGTCGCATGCGGCGCGTGAGGTCGACGGCGGCACGTCCGTCGGCGGCTTCGTCGACGACCTCGATCGTGGGATCCGAGGCCAGCACAGCCCGGATCCCCGCGCGGATCATGGCCTCGTCATCGACGATCAGTACCCGCACCGCCCGGTCCACGGTGCCACCCGGATCGGTGCCCGTCATCGAGGGCCGTCCGGGGTGAGCCGGTCGGTGGCTACGACGACACCCTCGTCGAAGCAGATCCGGAAGACGTCCGAGCCGAGATCGAGGGCGTGGCTGCGAGCGAGGTAGAACTCGCACTCGCTCGACTCGGGCGCCGGTGGGATCGGCACCGGTACCCCCTCGGGCGGAATGCTTCGGGGTGGGAGCAGGTCGGCGATCTCCGTGCGCTCGTCGCCCGTCTCGATCTGGCTGTACGCCTCCGGCGCGAGGCCTGTGGTGCGCACGGTGAGCACCTGCAGCACCAGGAGCGCCGCGGCCAGGAGGCAGCCGAGCGCCAGCGGGATCATCGCGGTCTGCCACTGGCGGCGCCGTTCCTGGCGGCGGGCGTGTGCCACGATCCGGTCCGTCGCCCGATCATCATCGGGAACGGGCGTCCCTTGGGACGCGGACCGGGGAACGTGGGCGATCACCTCGAAACCTGCCGCGCGTGGGCCGGCGTCGAGGTGACCGCCGGCGAGCCGGACCCGCTCGCTCAGGCCGATGAGTCCCTGCCCCGCGCGTGGCGCCGGAGGTTCGCCCACCGGCTGTGCGGTGCTGGGCTCGTTGACGACCGAGACCGACACCGGGTCCTCGCTGGCATCGATCGTCACCGTCACGGCCGCGCCGGGCGCGTGCCGGGCCGCGTTCGTGAGTGCCTCCTGCACCACCCGGTACGCCACCCGCTCGAGGGACGGCGGCAGCGCGCCGACCCGTCGCAACCGCACCGGTGCGCCGGCCCGCTCGGCACGCTCGACCAGGTCGTCCACGCTCTCGTGCGCCGGCACGTTCGAGGCCGCCGTCCCGTCCTCACGCAGCAGCTCGACGACGGTGTGCAGGCGGTCCGTCGCGGCCACGGCCCGGGAGCGCACCTCGGCAGCTGCCTCCCGCACCCGGGCCGGGGCGTCGGGGGCCAGCTCGAGCGCGCCGCTGCCGAGGGCGATCATCGCCAGGTCGTGCCCGATCGTGTCATGCACCTCCTGCGCAATCCGCGCCCGCTCGCGCAGCCGGGCCTGGTCTGAGACGATCTCCCGCAGCCGTAGCCGCTGTTCCTCACGCAGGCGCAGGGACCGTCCGATCCACCACGGCAGGATGAGCCCGGCGAACTGTGCGATGACGGAAACGAGCCACTCGGACAGAAAAGCGTCGGGACTCCGCAGCCACGTCGCGAAAAGATTGATGAGCGTCCCGATCCCGAATGCGATGAGCGCCATTCTCAGGGAATACATTCTGCGGCCCACGAAGAAGGCGAGCGCAATCAGGACCGGAACGACGAGAAGGCCCGCATTGCCGGTGCCGAAGGGAAGCAGGACCGTGGCGACCACGAGCGCCACCCCGAGGAGGCGCTCCGTTCCGTGGCTGCTCATCCGGAAAGGCTAACAGTCGCAACGCTGCGGCCGATATCCGTCGCGGGACGGAGGAACGGGCCCGCCACCCCTGACCTTCGTCAGGTGGGGTTCCTGACCTTCGGCCGTGGCGATACCTGTCGCATGTTCCATAAGGTCGATCCATGACGCCCGGAGCAATCATATGATCGAATTGGATGGCCTCACCAAGGCCTATGGCTCGAAGAAGGCGGTCGACAATCTGACCGTGAATATCCGACCCGGAATGGTCACGGGATTCCTGGGACCGAACGGCGCAGGGAAGTCGACGACGATGCGCATGGTCCTCGGCCTCGACCGGCCGACCGCCGGCCGCGCGCGGATCACGGGTCGACGCTATGTGGACCTCGTCGACCCGTTGCGAACCGTCGGAGCCGTTCTCGACGGCCGGGCCGGCCATCCCGGACAGTCCGCCCGGAGCCACCTCCTCGGCATCGCCAGGAGCAACGGGCTGGCCCCTGGCCGGGTGCCCGCCGTCCTCGAGACCGTCGGCCTCGGCGCGGTCGCGAACAAGCGGCTGGGCACGTTCTCGCTCGGTATGACCCAACGTCTCGGCATCGCCGGCGCGCTCCTGGGCGATCCCGCGGTGCTGCTCCTGGACGAGCCGGTGAACGGCCTCGACCCGGACGGGGTGCTCTGGATCCGTGGCCTCATGCGTTCGCTCGCGGCGCAGGGTCGTACCGTGCTCGTGTCCAGCCACCTGCTCTCGGAGATGCAGGACACCGCCGATCACCTCGTGCTCATCAGCCGGGGCCGGTTGGTGGCGGACGAGTCGATGGCCACCCTGCTCGCGAAGCGAAGCGCCCGCGCGGCCACCGTCCGCACACCGCAGGGACCGGCCTTCGCGGCAGTGCTGGAGCGAGCCGGGATGTCGGTCACGACCGGCGCCGAGCCTGCCTTGCACGTGACGGGCGAGGGCCTCGAGGAGATCGGCGCCCTTGCCTTCGAGCACGGTCACCGTTTGGACGAGCTCTCGTTCCGCCGTCCGTCCCTCGAGGAGGCCTATCTCGACCTGACCGGCGGGGACCTTGAATACACGAGCAGACCCGTCGGGTCGCCGGAGGAGCCCACATGAGCAGCACGCGCACCGCGCCGGCCCCGGGCCGGCTGCCCGCGATGACCTCCGAACGAGGGCGGGCGCACCGCTGGGGGTCGGCGATCGCGTTCGAGTGGACCAAGCTGACCGGGGTCCGCTCGACCCTGTGGTTGGTCCTGGCCGGCACCCTGCTGACCCTGGGCGGCACGCTCCTGATCGGCGCGTCCGCACGGGCGAGCGGCGAGAACGGATTCGCGACGGCGGCGCCGGCTCCGTTGTTCGCGGTCCAGACGATCTCGTTCACCCAGGTGGCGGTGCTGCTCGTGGCCGTGTTCGCCTTCACCGCCGAGTACTCGAACGGTTCGATCCGGACCACGCTGCTGAGCGTCCCGGGCCGCGGCCGCGTGCTGATCGCGAAATCCGTCGTGCTCGCGGCGATGTCGGTCGTCATCGGCTCCGCGCTGGTCCTCCTCGGCACGCTCGCGGCCTCGGCGGCCGCGGCGGAGTACGGCACCTTCACGGGCGCGCAGCTCGGGCACGCTGTGCTCGGCACCGCGGTCTCGCTGGCGCTGACGAGTGTGTTCGTCCTCGGTGTCGCCGCAGCGCTGCGGAGCACGGCCGGCACCATCCTGACCATGTTCGTGGTCCTGTACGCCCTCAGCAGCGTGCTGCCGATCTTCGGCCAGGGATGGCTCACCGACCTGGGGGCCTACCTGCCCGGCACGGCGGCCGGGGTCCTGGTGACCGACGCCGCCGATCCGTATGGCTCGGCGACCGCCCTGGCGGTGCTGGCCGGGTGGGCCGGCGCGGGTCTCGGCGTCGGATACCTGGCCCTGCGTTACCGCGACGTCTGAGCGCGCTCGGGCACGCCAATGCCGAAGATCCCGCTCATATCCAGTGACATGAGCGGGATCTTCCGCGTTTCGGCGAGTCAGCCGACGGGCCGAGCGGCCTCGATCTCGACGGCCGGCAGGTGCTTGGCCGGGAGCGTCTTCGGCCGCCACGGCTGGCGCTGCGCCTCGAAGTCGGAGATCTCGGACTCGTGCTCGAGGGTGAGCCCGATGTCGTCCAGGCCCTCCATCAGGCGCCAGCGGGTGTAGTCGTCGATCTGGAACTGGGCGACGACGTCACCGCAGATCACGGTGCGTGCCTCGAGGTCGACAGTCACCTCGGTGCCCGGCTCGGACTCCAGGATCTTCCAGATGAGCTCGATGTCCTCCTGGGCGACCTGGGCCGCGAGCAGGCCCTGCTTGCCGGAGTTCCCCCGGAAGATGTCCGCGAACCGGGGTGCGAGCACGGCCTTGAAGCCGTAGTCCTTGAGCGCCCAGACGGCGTGCTCCCGTGAGGACCCGGTGCCGAAGTCCGCGCCGGCGACGAGCACGGAACCGGAGGAGTAGGCCTCCTGGTTCAGTACGAACGACGGGTCGCCCCGCCAGGCGGCGAACAGCGCATCCTCGAACCCGGTGCGGGTGACCCGCTTCAGGTAGACGGCCGGGATGATCTGGTCGGTGTCGACGTTGTTGCGGCGCAGCGGCACCCCGACGCCGGTGTGAGTGGTGAACTTCTCCATGACTGGTTCCTTCGTTTCGTCGGGGTGGCTCAGACCTGGACCTGCAGGCGCGGGTCGAGCGGGGCGAGCGGCGTGCCGTCGAAGGACGTCAGGTCGGTCTCCTCACCCAGATCGAGGTCCGCGAGCGAGGACAGGGTGCCACGGATCGCGGTCGCCGCGGCCACCAGCGGAGACACCAGGTGGGTCCGCCCGCCCTTGCCCTGGCGACCCTCGAAGTTCCGGTTCGAGGTGGACGCGGCCCGCTCCCCCGGCTTCAGCTGGTCCGGGTTCATGCCCAGGCACATCGAGCATCCGGCGTTGCGCCACTCGGCGCCGAAGTCGAGGAAGATCCGGTCCAGGCCCTCGGCCTCGGCCTGCAGGCGCACCCGTGCGGAGGCGGGCACCACCAGCACGCGCACGTCGTCGGCCTTCTTGCGGCCCTTGACGACCTTCGCCACCGAACGCAGGTCCTCGATCCGCCCGTTCGTGCAGGAGCCGATGAACACGGTGTCCACGTGGATGTCGCGCAGCGGCGTACCCGGCACCAGGCCCATGTACTCGATGGCCCGCTCGGCGGTGGTGCGCTCGTTGTCGTCGCCGATCTCCTCGGGAACCGGCACGTTCGCGGACAGCGGCAGGCCCTGGCCCGGGTTCGTGCCCCAGGTGATGAACGGCTCGAGGTCGGACGCCTGGAGCACCACCTCGGCGTCGAACGTCGCGTCGTCGTCGGAGCGCAGCGTCTTCCAGTACTCGACGGCGGTGTCCCAGTCCGCGCCCTCCGGCGCGTGCGGGCGACCCTCGAGGTAGTCGAAGGTGGTCTGGTCCGGCGCGATCATGCCGGCCCGTGCACCCGCCTCGATCGACATGTTGCAGATGGTCATCCGCGCCTCCATGGAGAGCCTGCGGATCGCCTCGCCGCGGTACTCGAGCACGTAGCCCTGGCCGCCGCCGGTGCCGATCTTGGCGATGATCGCCAGGATGATGTCCTTCGACGTCGCGCCGGGCGGCAGGTCGCCGTCGACCGTGATCGCCATCGTCTTGAAGGGCGCCAGCGGCAGCGTCTGGGTGGCCAGCACGTGCTCGACCTCGCTGGTGCCGATCCCGAACGCGAGCGCGCCGAAGGCCCCGTGCGTGGAGGTGTGGGAGTCCCCACAGACGACCGTCAGACCGGGCATGGTCAGGCCGAGCTGCGGGCCGACCTGGTGCACGATGCCCTGGTCCGCGTCGCCGAGCGAGTGCAGCCGCACGCCGAACTCCTTGGCGTTGTTGCGCAGGGTGTCGATCTGGGTGCGGCTGGTCAGGTCCGCGATCGGCAGGTCGATGTCGAGCGTGGGGGTGTTGTGGTCCTCGGTCGCCAGCGTCAGATCCGGGCGTCGGACCGTCCGGCCGGTGAGGCGCAGTCCTTCGAACGCCTGCGGACTGGTCACCTCGTGGACCAGGTGCAGATCGATGTACAGCAGGTCCGGAACGCCGTCCGCGCCCTTGCGGACCACGTGGTCCTGCCACACCTTTTCAGCCAGAGTTCCGGCCATGTCACGTCACCTTCTTCGTTCTGCAACCCCGTGGGTTTGGGGCTGTGTTGCCATCCGGACTTGCGTCTCACGGTGCGAGACGGCAATATCGACCTATGGACAACTCTAGCGGAGTCGGCGTTCTTGACAAGGCGGCCATCGTCCTGGGTGCTCTCGAGGCGGGCCCCGCGACCTTGGCCCAGTTGGTGGCGGCGACCCATCTCGCCCGCCCCACGGCGCACCGCCTCGCGGTGGCGCTCGAACACCACCGCCTCGTCTCCCGTGACATGCAGGGCCGCTTCGTGCTCGGCCCGCGCCTGGCCGAGCTCGCCTCGGCCGCCGGTGAGGACCGGCTGCTCGCCGCCGCGGGCTCCGTGCTGCTCGCCCTGCGTGACCACACCGGCGAGAGCGCCCAGTTGTTCCGCCGCCAGGGCGACCAGCGCATCTGCGTCGCCGCCGCCGAGAAGCAGATGGGCCTGCGCGACTCGATCCCGGTCGGCGCGACCCTGTCGATGATGGCCGGTTCGGCCGCGCAGATCCTGCTCGCCTGGGAGGAGCCGGACCGCCTGCACCGCGGCCTGCACGGCGCGAAGTTCACCGCCACGATCCTGTCCGGTGTACGCCGGCGCGGCTGGGCGCAGAGCGTCAGCGAGCGCGAGGTCGGTGTCGCTTCGGTGTCCGCGCCGGTGCGTGGCCCCTCCGGCCGGGTGATCGCCGCCGTCTCCGTCTCCGGACCGATCGAGCGGATGACCCGTCAGCCCGGCCGCGTGCACGCGAACGCCGTGATGGCAGCCGCGAACCGGCTCACCGACGTGCTGCGCGCCACCGAGGAGAGCTGACCGCCCGACGGCGCACCTCGCCGTCTGCGGGTCGCTTGCGCCCGTCGGGGGCCGGGCCGCGGGCCGAACCCCCTTGGCACGAGGCCGCTCAGCCCTGCCGAGCGACCTCCAGGAACGAGCGGATCAGCGGCCCCGAGGTCGCCGAGCCGTAGTCCCCGACCTCCACGAACGCGGCGACGGCGAGGTCGCCGTCGTAGGCGATCATCCAGGCGTGGGTCTGATCGGCGTCGCCGAACTCCGCGGTGCCGCTCTTGGCCCCGACGTCGTCCCCGTCCAGGCCGGTCAGCTGGGCCGACGCCGTGCCGTAGGAGACGACGGCGCGCATCGCCGCCCGGAGCTGGGCCGCCTCCTCGTTCGTGAGCGCAACGACGTCGGTGTCCGTGGCGTCGGTCGCCGTGTCGTCGGCGTCGCCCGTGCTGTCGTCGGTCGCCGTGTCGTCGGCGTCACCGGTGGCCTCCGCGGTCGCCGTGGCCCCATCGGTGGCGCCGTCGGTCGCCCCGGCGTCGGTCGGCTCCCCCTCGGGCAGGGACAGCAGGTACGGCTCCACGCGCGCCCCGGCGGCCACGGACGCCGCGACCGTGGCCATGGCCAGGGGCGAGGCGAGCACCTGGCCCTGGCCGATCAGGTCGGCGGCGTGCAGCGTGCCGGCAGCCTCGCTGGGCACCGACCCGAGGTAGTACGGGAAGCCGAGCTCGGGGGTCGCGGCGAGCCCGAGGGAGGCGGCCGCCGAGGCGATGTCGGCGGCACCGACGCGCTGGTACTCGGCGATCAGCGCGGTGTTGCACGAGTGCGCGATCGCCGTCTCCAGCGTGATGTCGCCGAGCGCGGCGGCCGGGTACCCGGGGTAGTTGGAGAACTCACGTCCGTCCACGGTGACGGTCTCGGTGCAGGACACGGTGTCGTCGAGGCCCATCCCGGAGCGCAGCAGGGCGAGCAGGGTGACGATCTTGAAGGTCGAGCCCGGGGCGTACTGGCCGACCGTCGCCGTCGAGAGCCCATCCCCGCCCGGACCGCTGGCGGCCGCGAGGATCTCGCCGGTCGATGGCCGGATCGCCACGATCGCGCTGGCCGGCTCGATCGGGGCGAGGAGCGACTCGGCGAGGATCTGCAGGCCTGCATCGAGGGTGGTGGACAGGGCGGTGCCCTGGACGGCGTCGGAGGCATAGACCTCGGTGACGCTCTCGCCGTCGACGATCGAGATGACGGTGCCTCGGATACCGCGCAACTGCTCGTCGTAGAGGCGCTGCAGCCCGGACCGCCCGACCATGTCGCCCTCGACGATCACGCCGTCGGACTCCGCGATGATCTCAGCGGTGGCCTCCCCCACCCGGCCCAGGATCGGCCCGGCGAAGCCCTCCGTCGGCCCGAGCTGACGCTCATCGGAGAGCATGTTCACCCCGGGCAGCGCGCGCACCGCGTCCAGGTCGATGCTGCCCGGGTCCTCCTGGGCCACGACTGCGGCCTCCAGATAGGCCCGCGGCCCGGCCCCGAGGACCCGGTCCGCATAGGCCTGCGGGTCGGACAGTCCGACCGCCTCGGCGAGGGCGAGCGCAGCGGGCTCCCACTCCTCGGCACCGATGAACGTCTTGTCGATCCCGATCCGGAAGACGTTCCGGTTGGTCACGATCACCTCGCCGCCGCTGCCGAGCACCTCACCTCGGGCCGGCTGGGTACGGGTGAGGTCGTAGACGCCCGTCTCGCCGAGGTCGGCCCCGAGGAGGTCGCGTTGCCAGGTGGCCGTCCAGGTGTCGTCGGACTCGACCAGGTGCACCGAGACCGGGTACGACCAGTCCTCGTCGGTCCCCTCGACGTCCCACGTCCAACCGAGCGCAGCGTCGGCCGCACGGCCCTCGCCCTCGTCGTAGACGCTGCTCACCCAGGAGACCTCGACGGCGCGTGGAACCGGTGCGAGCGCGCCGAGTACGGCCTCGGTGTCAGCGACCGCCAGCGCGCGGTCCTCGTCACTCAGCGGCGCGTCGTCGAAGGTTCCGGCGGTCAGCGCCTGCGCGATGGCCAGTGCGGCGGCCTCCTGCGGCGGGAGCGAGTCGTCCCCACCGTCCGGGTCGGTGTCGGTACAGGCGGCGAGTCCGCCGGCGAGTAGGGCGAGGGTCAGCCCGATCCCGATCTTCCGGTCGAACCGCACCGAACCTGCCGCCATGTCGCACTCCTCGTCGTGGGCCGGCACGAGCCTAACCTGGGTCGCAGGACCGGACGGCGGAGACACGACGAAGGCCCCCGCTCGGTGAGCGGGGGCCTTCGGTTTGTAGCCCCGACCGGATTCGAACCGGCGCTACCGCCGTGAGAGGGCGGCGTCCTAGGCCACTAGACGACGGGGCCGTGCACTGGAAGATCATAGCGGAAGCTCCGAGGAGCGCCTGCCATGCCTACCGCTGGGGTACCAGGACTCGAACCTAGACTAACTGGACCAGAACCAGTCGTGCTGCCAATTACACCATACCCCATGGGGGTATAACGTCCGGCCCGGATGCAGGCGAATCGCACCCGAAACGTGAACGTCGTACCGGCGAGGAACTCTACCCGAGCCGGGCCCGTTGACCAAAACCCGAGGCCGTGGGCGAAGTCACATCCCGGCGCCGGCGTGCCGAGCGACGCCGATCCGGCCCCTTCAGGACGCGGCCGCGGCGACGGCGAGGAACTCGTCGATGGTGCGCGCCGTCACACGCCGGTCCAGGAACTCCGCCACCCCGGCCTCGCTGCGGGCCAGGTGCTCCCCGGCGAGCCAGGCCCGCACGTGCAGTTCAAGGATGTGGCCAAGCACACAGAGCACCATCGAGAAGTCCCCCGGTGCGCGCAGCCGGGCGGGTCCACCCGCGGCCAGGTAGCCGTCGAGGAACCGCCGGGCCCGGCCCGCATCGACGCGCCCGACGCCGTCGGTCGCGAACTCGGTCAGCACCATCGCGAGTTCTCCGGCCGGGTCGGCCGGGCCCGCGTTGTCCCAGTCGATCACGCAGACGCGCCCGCCCGGGGTGGTCCGCACGTTGTCCGCCCACAGGTCCCGGTGGCAGATCCGCAGGCCCGACGGCGGCCGCACCACCTTCTCGAGGTCGCTCACCGATGCCGTCACGGCGGCGAGGTCCACGGCGAACGGCGCCGCGCCGTCGGCCGCCGCCCGGGCGAGCTCGGCCCAGGCCCGCTCCCCCACGATCTCGGTGTACCAGGGGTCCACGGGAGCCGTGGTCGGTTCGCCGATCCGGTGCAACACCCCGAGGAGGTGCCCGACGGCGCCCGGATCGATGCCGAGGTCGGCATCGTCCAGGTCCACCCAGTCGTAGACCCGGACCTGGGTCGGCGCGCCCTCAGGGCGGCCCTCGGCCAGGTCGGCGAGCAGATCACCCTCGGTGGTGCGGACGGTGGCGGGTGCGAACACGCCCGCGTCGATCGAGGCGTCGGCGAACGCGGCGTTGGCGCGCATCTCGTGCTCATCCTGACGGCGCAGCGGCACCTTGACCGCGTACTCGCCCTTGGTGGTGCTCAGGCGCCAGACGGCACCCTGCATCCCGGTTGCGGTGGGGCCGGTCAGCGCTGCCACCGGACCGAGGCGGTAGCGCCGCGCGATCGCCGCCGCGTCGGCCTGGCTCAGCATCAGTTCGCCGATGCCAGGCGGGCCGCTCACCGGTCGCCCTCGAGCAGACCCAGGTCGAGCGCGCGCAGGACGGCGCGGGTCCGGTCCCGGACGCCGAGCTTCGCGAACACGCTGGACAGATGGTTCTTCACGGTGCCGGCGGCCAGGTGCAGGGCGGTGCCGATCTCGGCGTTGGAGTAGCCGGCCGCGGCCAGCCGCAGCACGTCCAGCTCCCGGGCGGTCAGCGACTCCGGCCGTTCGATGCCCCGCACTTGCTCCTCGCGCCCGGCGACGGCGCGGAACAGCCGGTCGGTCAGGCCCGGTTGGAGCAGGGTGCCGCCGGCGGCGAGGGTGCCGATGGCCCCGACGAGCTGGGCCAGCGTGACGTCCTTGAGGAGGTAGCCCTTCGCGCCCGCGCGCAGAGCGCGCAGCACGAGTTCGTCGTCGTCGAACGTGGTCAGGACGAGCACCGGGACGGCCGAGCCGCGTTCGGCGAGCGCCTCCAGGGTGGCGATGCCGTCCCGGCGGGGCATCCGCAGGTCGAGCAGCAGCACGTCCACACCGGTGGCGTCGAGCAGGTCCAGCGCCTCGTCGCCGTCGGCCGCCTCGCCGACCACGGCGACCTCGTCGCTGAGCGAGAGCAGGCTGAGGATGCCCTGGCGGACCAAGGTCTGGTCGTCGACCACGGCCACCCGGATCGGCGCCCCACCGGCCGGTGCCGCACCGTCGGAGCCGCCGCCGTCGGGCCGGCCCGTCACGACGGTCCCACCGTGAGCAGCAACCGGAACCCGCGGCCGGGCTCGGACGCCAGCGTGAGGGTGCCCCCGATCGCCTCCACCCGTTCGGCCATCCCGCGCAGCCCGTTGCCCCGTTCGATCGCGGCGGTGCCCCGGCCGTCGTCCTCGGCCCGCACGGTCAGCCCGTCGGCGTCGGAGCGGACGTCGATCCGCAGCCGGGTGGCCCGCGCATGCCGCAGGGTGTTCGTGAGGGCCTCCTGGACGCAGCGCACCACGACCAGCGTGCGCTCCTCGTCGAGCGGGCGCACCTCCGCGACGGACAGGCTGACGGCGAGCCCCGGCACGTCGGAGACGATCGCCCGCAGGGTCGGCTCGAGTCCGACCGGCGCGTCCCGCATCTCGCCGACGGTCGCACGCACATCGGTGAGCAGCCCCTTGGCGATGCCACGGGCCCGGGTGACGTGTTCGAGCCCGTCGCCGGTGGTCCGGTGGGCGGCCACCTCGAGCTCGAGGGCCAGCGCGGTCAACTGGTGGCCGAGCACGTCGTGCAGTTCCCGGGCGATCCGGAGCCGCTCGGCGGACCGGCTGGTCGTCTCCAGCACCGCGGCCGAGGCGCGCAGCTCGGCGTGGGCGACGGCGAGCTCCTCCCGGGCCCGCGCCTCCTTGCGCGCCGACCCGATGACCAGCGACGCGAACGCCTGGAACGCGAAATAGGTGACCGTGGTGAGGACGACGTTCGCAACGGTCGCTCCGCTCAGGGCGCTGCCGATGGACACGGCGATGGTCTGCGTCACCACCACCGCCGCGACCCACCGCGGCTCGAGCACGTAGGCGGCGGTGGCGGCCGTCACCACGAGCAGGACCGAACTCCAGCCGAGCTGTGGTTCGGCGAGCCAGACCGTCATCCCGCTGACCACCAGGATCGCGACCACCAGTGACTCGGGCAGCAGGGCGCGGATGAACAGCTCGGTGTCCAGGACGAACGTGAGCGCGAACACGGCGTACGCGACCCACCAGACGACGGCCGACGGGCCATCGAGTGCACCGGCCGCGAACGTCGTGACTCCGACCGCGAGCGTCGCGAGCAGCCCCGCGCCGGCGCTCATCCGTTCCGACGTGCCAGGGGCCATGCTCCGAACTCTAGCCAGGCGGCATCCGCGCGCGATGTGCCATTGGTCATGGGTCGCATCGGTGCCGTCCGGCACATCCGCCACGCGCGCCGCCTTCCTAGCGTGGTTCATCAGTCGGAAGGAGACTGAAATGACCGTGCTGGAACTGCGCGACGTGCGCAAGACCTACCCCGGGGTGGACGCCCTGGCCGGGCTCGACGTGAGCGTCGCCCGAGGCGAGATCGTCGCCCTCCTGGGACCGAACGGGGCCGGCAAGACCACAACGTTCGAACTCCTGCTCGGGCTGATCCGGCCGACGTCCGGAGACGTGCGGGTGTTCGGTCAGGAGCCGGGTGGGCGGGTACGGACCCGGATCGGCGCCATGCTGCAGGCCGCGGGCCTGCCGGACCAGCTGCAGGTCCGCGAGCTCGTGCGGCTGATCGGGCGGGGGTACCCGACCGCGGTGCGGGTGGACGAGGTGCTCGCCCGGACCTCCCTGACGAAGCGGGCCACCCGGACCGTGAAGTCGCTCTCCGGCGGCGAGCGGCAGCGCCTGCTCCTCGCGCTCGCACTGGTCGGCACGCCCGAGCTACTGCTGCTCGACGAGCCGACGGCGGCCATGGACGTGGCCTCCCGCCGCACCTTCTGGGAGCAGGCCCGGGCCAGCGTGGCCGACGGTGCCACGATCCTGTTCGCGACGCATGACCTGACCGAGGCGGCCGCCGTCGCCGACCGGGTCGTGGTGGTCGCCGGCGGCCGCGTGGTCGCCGACACCACGCCGGACGCGCTCACCCACCACGGCGACGACGACCTCGAAGAGGTCTTCCTCGCCCTCACCAACGAGAGTTCCACCGCCGCCGACGAAGGAGACGACCGATGACCACCACCCGACCGACCAAGCCGGGCTCCGCCGTCGGGCAGGTCCGCAACGGCGGCCCCCTCGGACTGGTCACCCTGAGCGCGATCACCGAGGTGAGATCGAAGCTGCGCACGCCCGAGTTCGCCATCGGGGCGGTCGCGATCCCGGTGCTGCTGTACGCCATGTTCGGGCTGCCCAACGCGTCCGTCCTGCCCGGTGGCACCCCGGTGACGACCGCGTTCGTGGTGTCGATGATGGCGTACGGGGTGGTCTCGCTCGCGATCTTCACGTTCGGCGAGGACGTCGCCAAGGACCGTGGGCAGGGATGGCTGCGCACGCTCCGGGCCACGCCGGTGCCGGTCTGGACCTACCTGGCGGGCAAGGTGGCCAGCGCGGTCGTCCTGGCCGCGCTGATCGTGGTCGCCATCGGCGTGCTCGCCGCGACGGCGGGCGGAGTGCGACTCGATCCCAGCACCTGGCTTGCCCTCGGCGCCCTGATGATCGCCGGTGTGCTGCTGTTCGCCCCGCTCGGGTTCGCGATCGCGTTCCTGGTGCGCCCGCGGGCCGCGGCCGTGATCGCGAACCTGATCTTCCTGCCACTCGCGTTCGCGTCCGGGTTCTTCATGCCGCTCGGCGAGCTGCCTGCGATCCTCGGTGACATCGCCCGGTTCCTGCCCACGTTCCATTACGGCCAGCTCGCCTACGCGGTGGTGATGCCCGCCGAGGACGTCGTGTACTGGACCGGTGCTGGGACCAGCCCGGCGTGGGTTCACCTGATCTGGGTGCTCGGCAGCGCCGTGGTGCTCGGGGCGGCCGCACTGATCGCGGCCCGTCGGGAAGCGGTCACGGCCCGGGGCTGACGGGCGCGCGCCCGCGAGCACGTGGTCCGGCGCCGGGGCGAGAATGGGCGCATGGACTCCACCATCGCGCGACAGTTCGTGGTCCACGGCCGGGTCCAGGGTGTCGGGTTCCGGTACCGGTGCGTGCGCGCTGCCACGGCCGCGGGCGTGACCGGTTGGGTCCGCAACCGCCCCGACGGGTCGGTCGAGGCGCACGTGGAAGGCCCGGCCGACGCCGTCGAGCAGGTCCTCGCCTGGGCCCGCGTCGGTCCGGAGCAGGCGCACGTGGACTCGGTCGAGGTCGACGAGGTGGCACCAGCCGGCCACCGCGACTTCACCGTTCGGTGACCGGCTGACGGCGTGGCCCTCCCCGGTTCAGCCCGGGCCGTCGGGATGGGTCAGGTCGTAGGCGCGCGAGACCTTCGCCGGTACCACCATGCGCCAGGCTTCGACGACGAACTCACGGGCCTCGGTCGGGTCCAGTGCCGCGAGGCTGGCGTGGACCCAGTTGAAGCGCAGGTCCGACTCCGACGGCAGCTGGAACTTGTGTGGCTCGCCCCCGACGAGTGCCGCCCGCTCCTCCCTGGGGAAGGCGAAGCCCATCACCGCCTCGTCGAGGGAGAACGCCACGTAGACGATCTGCTTGACCCGGAACTTCAGCCGGCCGTGCACGTACACCTCGTACGAGCGCTCCAACTCGGCGCCCAGCGGGCGAACGTCTTCGAGTTCTGCCATCCGCGGTCCGCTCCTCTCGTAGCATCCCCCGATGGTGGACCGGGTCGAGGGCCGGAACTCATCGCTGATGACCTGCCTCGGCGAGAACCCGCAGCCGCGCGTCAGCACCTCATCGGTAGGCGTTGCTCTGCAGTCGAAAGAGCTCGGCATACCGGCCGTCGGCGTCGATCAAGGCGGTATGGTCGCCGACCTCGACGATGTGACCGTGGTCCATCACGATGATGAGATCAGCGTCCTGGGTCGTCGAGAGGCGGTGGGAGACCACGAGCGCGATCGCGCCGTGAGTGGTCGCAACCTGACGGGCCCGCCGGAAGAACGAGTCGAAGAGCTGGTGTTCGACCTCCGGGTCGAGCGCGGAGGTCGGTTCATCCAGAACCAGCAGCAACGGGGTCGTCCGGGTGAGCCCACGTGCCAGGGCCAGCCGCTGCCACTGGCCGTGGGAAAGGTTCGCGGTGCCGTAGGCAAGGCCCAGCCTGGTGTCCAGGCCATCAGGCAGACCATCGATGATCGGCCCGGCGTGGGCGTCATCGATCGCAGTTCGGATCTCTGTCCGGTTCAAGGGTCTCAGCGCCGCGGCCGCAACGGACTCTCGGACGGGGCCCTGGAGCTTCGCGAAGTCCTGGACGAGTCCGCTGCACCGAGTGGCCCAGGCGCGCGGATCCATCGATTGCAGGTCCATGCCATCGATGGTGATCTGTCCGGACTGCGGCGTGTATTGACCGAGCAGCAGCTTGACGAGCGTGGTCTTCCCGGCCCCGTTCTCGCCGAGCAACGCGATGACGCTGCCGGCGGGGAGGTCGGCAGTGACCGAATCGACTGCTGGTCGTTGATGATCGGGATAGCGGTAGGTCACCCCGCGAAGCCCGATTCCGGCAGCCAGCCGATCCGGTGGGTCAGCTGCACGCTCGGGCCGAAGAGCGTGCTCGTATTGTTGGCGAAGCAGCAGGTACTCGCGTGCGACCCGGGCCCCGTCCGTGACCGCGGACAGACTCGCGACCACGCCGAAGACCCGCCAGCGCAGGGTCTCACCGAGGCCGAGGACCAACGCGAGGTCACCGAGGGTGGCCTCGCCGTCGATCACCAGCACCAGCGTGAGCGTGATCGAGCAGAGGTAGCCGACGGTGAAGATCAGCGATCCGGCATACGAGGTCACGCCGGCGCGCAGGTGTCCCTGTCGCAGCATGCCCTGCGCGTCCTGCCACAAGGTCCGGCAACGATCGTCGATCGTTGCCTCGTTCCGACTGATCCGCAGCTCGGCAGCCTGTTCCGGGTTCGAGGTCAGCGCGTGCAAGCGAGCCTCTTGACGCTCAGCGGGCGCGGAACGCTCGATGGCGCTCTGGAGGTGGCGTCGGCTGCGCTGACTGAGGATCAGCGGGGGAACAGCGAGGATCGCGACACCGATCAGCCACGGACTGATCTGGGCCAACAGGACCAGGCTCGCCACGAGATTGACTGAGACCGCAGCCGTCAGGATGACGCTCCAGCCGAGACCGACGAGCGACCGGTGCTGGGCGCGCACGCGGTGCATACGGTCCAGGACGTCCGGCCGGTCGTAGAGGTCGAGCTGCGGGTCCGTGGTCGCCCAGATGGCCAGGTCGTGGGCGAGCGCATAGGCAACACGGGTGTCGACGGTTGCTCGCAGGTTCGTCTGGATCCGGTTCGCTGCGTGGTCGGCGGTCATGGCGAGCGCGAGTCCGACACCTGCCACCGCGACGACAGTGAGCAGGTGCGAACCGGCCTTGTCCACGATCGTGCGCTGCAGGACCGCGAGCACGATGCTCGAACTGAACTGAACGATGATCGCGATCAGGATGATGAGCGTCCGGCCCGGTGAGGCACGCCAGCACCGGGCCATCATGTCGGCCGCGAAACGCAGTAGCTTCACCGGTCGTCGCCCCGGAATCGGGCGGCCTGCAGCTCGAACAGCCGGGCGTAGTCGCCGTCGCGTCGCACGAGGTCGTCGTGGCTGCCCTGTTCGGAGATCGCCCCGCCCTTCAGCAGCATGATCCGGTCGGCCAGGCGAACGGTGGAGAGACGGTGTGAGATCAGGACGATCGTTGCCGTCGGTAGGGCACGCACCACGTCCTGGTAGAACGCGGTCTCGGCGCGCACGTCCAGGTTGGCGGTCGGCTCGTCCAGGATCACCAGTATTCGTCCGGCGTGGACGGCGAAAACGGCACGAGCGATCGCGACTCGCTGCCACTGCCCACCGGAGAGGTCCGCACCGCCGGTGACGTCCCGTTGCAGCACGGTGTCCAAGCCCGCCGGCAGCTTCTCGAGGAAGTCCTGTCCGCCGGCGAGGTTCAGGGCCGCCAGAACGTCGGCGTCGGTGGCCGGGACCTCGGGTGCGGACAGTGCGATGTTGTCGCGCAGGCTCAGCGGGTAGTGCACGAGCTCCTGGAAGACGGCGGCTGCCGGTGGCGGCCCCGAGGCCGGTCGGGCAACCGTGCCGGACGTGGGTTCCAACAGCCCGGCGAGCAACTTGACCAGCGTCGTCTTCCCGGCGCCGTTCGGGCCGACGATCCCGACGACCTCGCCGATTCGCAGGGTCAGGTTCAGGTCGCTGAGGACCGGCGCCCGCTGGCCGGGATACCCGAATCCGACGTCGCGCATCTCGATCAGTGACCCCTGGTCGCCGACCTGCCCATCGATACGGTCGTCCGACGCAGGCGGCTCGGAGGCACGCATCCGGTCGAGGGCCTGGATCGTGAACCGTCCGTACTCGATGTCGAACGCCTCGTGGCCCATCGAGGACAGGCCGAGCGTGCCGATCGTGGCCATGAGGTAGGTGACGAGCGCGGCGGTGGTGATCTCCCCGTCCGCCGCCGCCAGAGCCGGCGGCAGGATCCCCAGTGCGGCCGCGGCAAAGGTCAGCACGAGGATGATGCCCTGTTGTCGCATGACGGCCGTGCGTTCTCGCTGCAGCGGCTCCTGCTCGACCACCATGGCCCGGCGATGCCGCATCGCGACCCACGGCCCGAGCCCGAAGAGCCGGACCTCGCCGGCAGCACGAGGATCGGTCGCCAGGTCGCCCCAGTAGGCCGTACGACGGCGCAGCGGCGCCCGCCCGTCATCGAAGCCCGCCAAGTGCATCCACTGGCGACGGAGCACGGCTCGGTTGAGCAACGAAAGAACCAACACGGAGACGGCGAGCAGCACCGAGAACTCAGCGAGCACGACCGCGACCGCCAGCCCACCCGCCATCCTTGCCACCAGAGCCACCTGGCCGACGGCCGCGGCACCGACCGAACGGACCCTCCAGTTCTGCCCGAGGTCGGAGGCCCGATTCACATCGTTCTGGAAGTCCGGATCAGCGAGATCCACGAGGCTGACCCGTGCGGCCGCAGCCGCCCGTACCTCGCCCCGGACCCAACCATCGACCCGGAGCCGGACCTCGGTCGAGAGTCCCTCACGTGCGGTCTGCGCGAGCTGGCTGACCAGGAGGGTCACCGCCAGTGCGATCAGCCCGGGAAACGCCGCCGCGGCGGAGCCCCCGGCGAGCGCCACCTCCGCGCCGGCGACGAGTTGACCGGTCGCCAACGCGAGGGCGGCCGGTGCGAGGGCACCGATCGCCAGAGTTGCGATCAGGAGCGCGGTCGCACCGCGTCCCATCCGTAGCACGCGCAGCAGCCGTAGCCGTTCGGCAACGAGGTCTCTTGGTGGTCGCCGCAGCAACAGAGTCCGCAGCGACCACGTCATTCCGGCGATGCTAGCAGTGGGCAGGGTGACCGCCGCCGGGGCCGCTGCACGGGTCAGCGAGACCGGGTTCTCGCGGGTTCAGCCAGGACCTGCATCGGATTCCGAGCAGCGGGTGTTCGGCGTGTCGGTACGCAGGCGGGCGTTCAGTCTGCGGCGGGACGCGGCCCGACGGCGGTCTCGAGCCTGCCGATGATCGCGCGGCACCGCTCGAGGAACTCGGGCGGCCCGAGGATGTGGAACTCGGTGTCCAGGCCGAGCAGCCAGCCGAGGAAGTCGTCCACATCGTCCCAGCCCGCGCGCAGGATGCTCCAGTCCCCCTGTGCGCCGTCGGGCGGCTCGGGGTCGCCCTCGAGCTGCCCGGCGGTCGGCCCGACCCGGCCGGCGAGCGTGGCCGGACTCCCCCGCAGGCGGACGGTCACGTCGTAGCGGTACGGGGAGCGGGTGATCGCCTCCTGCACGTAGGCCGCGGCGTCGGCGGCTGGGAGCGTCCGCGGCGTGTACCGGGTGCGCTCGCTCGGCTTGGTGCGGATCCGGTCCACCCGGAACGTGCGCCAGTCCGTGCGGGCGGCGTCCCACGCGACCAGGTACCAGCGCTGCCCGGCGTCGACGAGCTGGTACGGCTCGACGAGGCGCCGGATCCGCTGGCCGTCCGCCCGCTCGTACTCGAACGAGAGCTGCCGCTTGGAGGAGATGGCCGCCGAGATCTCGGTCAGGTAGGAGGGGTCGACGGCGTCGGCCGCCCCGCCGAGCCGGGTCACCGCCGCTTTGAGCGAGGTGAAACGGGTGCGCAACCGGGCCGGCAGCACCTGTTCGAGCTTGGTCAGCGCGCGCACGGAGCCCTCGGCCACCCCCGCGACCGGGCTGGCGGCCACCGCGGCCAGACCGAGCGCCACGGCGAGTGCCTCGTCGTTGTCCAGCAGCAGCGGCGGCAGCTGCGCGCCGGGCCCGAGCTGGTAGCCCCCGGCGACCCCGGCGGTGGCCCTGATCGGGTAGCCGAGTTCGCGCAACTTGTCGATGTCGCGACGCACGGTGCGGTCCGTGACACCCATGCGTTCGGCGAGCGCCGCACCGGTCCACTCGCGCCTGATCTGCAGCAGCGAGAGCAGCTGCAGCAGACGGGCGGTAGAGGACATCACGCCGTCATCGTAGCCCGAGATCTAGGACGGGAACTGTCCGTGTTCGAAGAGACACTTGCAGAGCAGCAGGATCCACGGGGACGGGCCGGAAGAGGATGACCGAGATGACGCAGTACACAGGGTTTCAAGCACAGACGTTCTTGCCCTCACGGGTCGAGTCGAACCGGGCCGGCGCCGTCGCGCGCGGCCCTCGAAACACGTCGATGGTCCGGTTCGGCCGGGCCCTGATGGCCTTCGGCGCACGGCGCCGCGGCCAGGCCCAGCGCCGGCTCTACCTCGAGGCAGCCGAGGAACGCACCACCACCCTGGCGGCGATGAAGGCCTCCGGGCTGCCGCTGCTCTGAGAGGAGAACCATGGACCACCACCCCCAGCACCCCTTTGCGCTGATCGCCTCCATCCGCCACGACGAGATCGTGGCCGACGTCGAGCGGCGGCGATTCTTGGCTGCACACCCCGAGCACGTGGTGCCGGCGCCGTGGCTCGTGACCGTGCGCCGCGTGGCGACATCACTGCGCAGCCGCCTCCGCCCGCGCACGCGCACGGTCGCCTCGGTCGGCGCCGATTCGGCGTCCGACCCCGGCAGCACGTGCACACAGGGTTTGCGGCCGACCGCCGGGTGAGGTCCCGTCCGTGCCACGCCGGTGCCGTGCCGGCGTGGCTGCGGGTCCGCCGCTCATGCCCAGAGCGGCGGGAGTTCCTCCAGTCCGCTGATCACCGCGATGCCCTCGGCCTCAGCGCCCTCGGGGTTCTCGTCATGCGGGCCACCGCGGCGGCCGCCCGGGCGGTCCAGCCACACGCCGCGTAGCCCGGCGCGCTGTGCGCCGCGGCCGTCGGTGTCCAGTTCGTCACCGACGTAGATCGTCTCCTCGGGCGCCGTGCCGAGCAGCCGGCAGGCCTCGAGGAAGACCCGGGGGTCGGGCTTGCCCACCCCGAACGTGTCCAGGGAGACCAGCAGCGGGGCGAGGTCGTCGAGCCCGGTCACTGCGAGCTTGACGCGCTGCATCGCGGCCAGCGCGTTCGAGAGGCTGCCCGTGCGGAGCCCCGCGCGCCGAGCCGCCGTGACCGTGGGAACGGCGTCGTCGAACGCGGTCCAGGCACGTTCGAACGCCTCGTCGTAGCGCTCATTCCAGCGCAGGAACGTCGCGTCGTCGAAGGCGGCCCCGTCGTAGATCTCGTGGAGCTGGTCCACCCGGGCGCGCCGCTGGTCGAGGTGGCCGATCTCGCCACGGGTGAAGGCCTGGTAGTAGCGCCCGGTGTCCGCGCGCCAGGTCGCGAGCAGTCGCGGATAGTCCTCGGGGGACATGCCGGGCAGGAACTCGGCGGCCACCTCCCCCAGTGCCGCGGCGAACGCCGAGCGAGTGTCCACGAGGGTGTCGTCGATATCGAACAGGACGCCCCGGATGACGCTCCTGGAGGCGTCACCTCCGCCGTCGGGCATCAGAGCGTGGCGCGCAGCGCCCGCAGCCGCGCGAGCGAGGCGTCCCGGCCGAGGATCTCCATGGACTCGAACAGCGGCGGTGACACCCGCCGCCCGGTGATGCCCACGCGCAGCGGCGCGAACGCGAACCGGGCCTTGATGCCCATGCCCTCCACGAGCGCTGCCTTGAGAGCCTCCTGCTGGGACTCGGGCGAGAAGTCGGCCAGGTTCGTCAGGACCTCGATCGCGGCGTCGAGCACCGCTGGGGCCTCCTCGCGCAGCCCACCGCGCGCGTCCTCCTCGATCACCACGGCCTCATCGGGGGTGAACAGGAAGCCGAGCATGCCGGGCGCCTCACCGAGGAGGGTCATCCGCTCCTGGACCAGCGGCGCGGCCGCGTCGAGCAGGGCGCGGTGCTCGGGCGAGAGGTCGGCGTAGGAGTCCGCGGGCACCAGGCCGGCGGTGTGCAGGTACGGCACCAGCCGGCCCCGGAAGTCCTCGGGCGCGAGCAGGCGCAGGTGGGCGGCGTTGATCGCCTCGGCCTTCTTGAGGTCGAACCGGGCCGGGTTCGGATTGACGTCCGCGATGTCGAATGCGGCGACCATCTCCTCGCTGGAGAAGATGTCGTTGTCGGCCGAGATGCCCCAACCGAGCAGGGCCAGGTAGTTCAGCAGGCCCTCCGGGGTGAAACCCCGCTCGCGGTGCAGGAACAGGTTCGACTCGGGGTCGCGTTTGGAGAGCTTCTTGTTGCCCTCGCCCATCACGTACGGCAGGTGCCCGAAGGCCGGCATCACCGTCGCCACGCCGACGTCCAGCAGCGCCCGGTAGAGCACCACCTGGCGGGGTGTGGAGGAGAGCAGATCCTCGCCGCGCAGCACGTGGGTGATGCCCATGAGCGCGTCGTCGACCGGGTTGACCAGGGTGTAGAGGGGCTGACCGTTCCCGCGCACGATCACGAAGTCCGGCACCGAGCCGGCCTTGAAGGTGACGTCCCCGCGGACCAGGTCGGTGAAGGTCACCTCCTCCTCGGGCATCCGGATCCGCAACACCGGCTCCCGGCCCTGCGCGCGGAACGCGGAGATCTGCTCGGCGGTGAGGTCGCGGTCGAAGCCGTCGTAGCCGAGCTTCGGGTCCCGCCCGGCGGCCCGGTGGCGCGCCTCGACCTCCTCCGGGGTGGAGAAGGACTCGTAGGCGTGGCCGGCCTCGAGCAGACGCCGGGCGACGTCGGCGTAGAGGTCCATCCGCTGCGACTGCCGGTACGGCTCATGCGGCCCGCCGACCTCCACACCCTCGTCCCAGTCCAGCCCGAGCCAGCGCAGCGCGTCGAGCAGCTGCAGGTAGGACTCCTCGCTGTCCCGCGCGGTGTCGGTGTCCTCGATTCGGAACACGAACGTGCCGCCGGTGTGACGGGCGTAGGCCCAGTTGAACAGCGCCGTGCGGATCAGCCCGACGTGCGGGGTGCCGGTGGGCGAGGGGCAGAAGCGGACGCGGATGTCGGAACCCGTGGGCGTGGCGGCGGTAGTCATGATGGCGCCCAGCCTAGTCTCGGGCTAAGGGCCGGCTCGCCGGTGCCACTCCTCGCCGTCAGTTGTAGCGCTCGCCCGTTCCGGCGTCGAGGACGGCCCAGTCCGGCCCGCCGACGGCGGCCAGTGCGTCGAAGACCTCGCCCGTCGGCCTGTTGACGAAGATCAGCCGTACCTGACCCCCGTCCGTCGTGAAACTGACGCTGTCGACGCCGTGCGGTACGAGCATCCCGGTGCGTTCGTCGACGAACCCCTCGGCTCCGGTGGCCGCGAGCGCCTCGTTCAGCGCGGCCACGAGAGCGTCCGGCTCCCCCATCGGCAGGTACTCGCCGGCGTCGTTGTACAACATCTGCGTGTACGGGTCGTCGATCCCCTCGGGGACCCGGTGGACCATGATCATGACACCCATGGGTCGAGGCTAGCGTGCCCTATCGGCGCACCACGGGGTTGCCGAGGATGCCGATCCCCTCGATCTCCACCTCGACGCGCTGACCCTCGAGGATCGGGCCGACCCCGGCCGGGGTCCCGGTGAGGATGACGTCGCCCGGCAGCAGCGTGAACAGGGTGGAGGCATAGGCGATCAGTTCGGGCACCGAGTGGATCATCTGCGCGGTGGAGCCGTCCTGGCGGAGCTCACCGTCCACCCGGGCCTGGATCCGCAGGTCGGAGACGTCGAGGTCGGTGACCAGGACCGGCCCGAGCGGGCAGGAGGTGTCGAACATCTTGCCGCGGGTCCAGGTCTTGTCGGTCCGTTGCACGTCCCTGGCGGTGACGTCGTTGGCGGCGGTGTAGCCGAGGATGACCTCGTTCGCGCGCTCGGCCGGCAGGTCCTTGCAGATCCGGGAGATCACCACGGCCAGCTCGGCCTCGTGGTGCACGTCCTGGGAGTAGGAGGGCAGCACGATCGGGTCGTCCGGGCCGACCACGGTGGTGTTCGGCTTGACGAAGACGAGCGGCAGCTCGGGGACCTCGTTGCCGAGCTCGGCGGCGTGCTCGGCGTAGTTGCGCCCGAATGCCACCACCTTCGAGCGTGGGATCACCGGCGCCAGCAGCCGGGTCGTCTCGATCGGGACCCGCTGCCCCGTGGGGGTGAGCGGGGTGTAGAGGGGGTCACCGGTGAGGACCACCAGGTCGGAGCCCTCCACGAGGGCGTAGTGCGGGTCGTCTCCAGTGGTGAAGCGCGCGATCTGCATGCTCGCAAATCTAGTGCCGGTGCGCCCCTTCGGTGGCTGCGCCCCACCGCCCGCCGTTCACAAGCGGATGATCAGCTCCCCGTGCACCACCACGAACCAGCCGTCCTCCTCCTGGCCCCAGTCCCGCCAGGCCTGCGCCACCTCGGTGATCTCCGTCTCGGTACCGAACCCGCCGGTGAGGATCTGCCGGCCGAGCGAGGACTGCTCGAGCCGGTCGGCCCACAGGTTCGACCACCAGGTGCGCGAGTCGTCGTCCGCATAGGTCCAGGTCCCGGACGTGGCGGTGATGTCTTCGAAGCCGGCCTCGCGCGCCCAGGCGAGCAGCCGCCGTCCGGCATCAGCCTCGGCGTTGTTCTTCTCGGTGACCTGGTGGTAGAGCTCCTGCCACCGGTCCAGCCCGGCGTTCGCCGGGTACCAGGACATCGCGGCGTAGTCCGCGTCGCGGATCGCGATCAGGCCGCCGTGGCGGGTCACCCGCGCCATCTCCTTCAGGGCGGCGATCGGGTCGCTCAGGTGCTGCAGCACCTGGTGCGCGTGCACCACGTCGAACGCACCGCGCGCGTACGGCAGGTTGTACACGTCGGCCTGCTCGAAGAGGACGTTGTCCACGTCGCTGGCCTCGGCGAGTTCCGAGGCCTTCATGAGGACGTCGGTGGCACGGTCGATGCCGAGCACCCGGCCCGGGCGGACATGCTTGGCCAGCCCGACCGTGATGGTGCCGGGGCCGCAGCCGACGTCGAGCACGTCGTTGCCCTCCTCCAGGTAGGGGAGGAGGTATCCGGCCGAGTTCTCCGCCGTGCGCCACCGATGTGATCGCAACACGCTCTCGTGATGCCCGTGGGTGTAGGTGTCGGCGCGCTCCATGGACCGAGTTTAGGGGCGAACTGCCCGTCCGGCCCAGCAAGCGGGGACGGCACGTTCGTTAGCCTGAGCGGGTGAACCGAATCGTGGGAGTGGACACCGCGCGGGGCCTGGCCGTGCTCGGCATGTTCGTCGCGCACCTGGGCATGGAGCGGCACGTCGGCTTCTTCACCCCGACGGGTTGGTTCTTCGTCGCGGACGGTCGCCCCTCGGCGCTGTTCGCTCTGCTCGCAGGCATCGGGCTGGCATTCATGACCCGCCGTGCCTACCCGGACGACCTCGCGGGTCTGCGGGTGCAGCGGACCCGCATCATCAAACGCTCCGCGATCCTGTTCGTGTTCGGCTGGTTCCTGACGTTCCTGCTCACGCCGGTGGCGGTGATCCTGCCCTCCTATGCGTTCCTGTTCCTGCTCGCGTTGCCGTTCCTGCGTCTACGCCCGACGGCGGTGTTCGCCTGGGCCGGCGCCGCCGTCCTGGTCATGCCGCAGGTCGTGCTGCTGACCCGGTGGGTGCTGTTCTCCAGCACCGAGCCGCGCTTCGATGTCCCGCCGATCGGCGAGCTGCTCACCGGGTACTACCCGGCGTTGAGCTGGACCGCGTACCTGCTGGTGGGCCTCGGGGTGGGTCGGCTGCCGATGCAGCGGATCAAGGTCCAGGTCGCGCTCATCTGCGCGGGTATCTCGGCGGCCGCGGTCGGCTACGGCGCGGGGTACGTCCTGTGGTCCGGGCTGGACGACCAGAACGGGCTGGCCGCGAGCCTGACCAGTGTCGAGGCGCACTCTGGCACCACGTTCGAGATGGCCGGCAACATCGGCGTGGGTCTGGTCGTGCTGGGCCTGTGCCTGCTCGTCACCACCCAGGTGAAGGCGCTGCGGGTGCTGCTCACACCGATCTCGGCGACCGGTGCGATGTCCCTGACCGTCTACAGCCTGCACATCGTCTACATCCGGATCCTCGGCGACGAGGCCGTCTGGTACCCCCAGTCGAACTGGCCGCTGATCGCTCTGATCGTCGGCACCTTCGTGTTCGCCACCCTCTGGCAGCTGACCCTCGGGCGCGGGCCGCTGGAACGACTGATCAACCGGATGATCCGGCCGAGGCAGCCTCAGGCACCCCAGCAGTGGCCGCCCGCGGGTCCCGGTGGCCCGGCCTGGTCCGGCGCCCCGACCGGCCCGGGTGGCCCAGGAGTGCAGCCCGCGTATGTCCCGGTCCCGGCGGGCGGGCCGTACGGTCCGCCCGGTCAAGGCGGTCCACCGGCTGCTGGACCGTACGGACAGGCACCGCAGCACCAGGCACCGCAGCACGGCGCACCGCCGCCGCCCGGCCATCCCGCCCACCCGCAGTACGGACAGCCCGCGCTACCTCAGACCGGCCATCCCGCCCACCCGCAGAACGGACAGCCCGCGCTACCTCAGACCGGCCATCCCGCCCACCCGCAGTACGGACAGCCGTACCAGCCGGCACCTGCCGCACCGGCCGGACCGACCCGACCTGCGCCGTCGGGCCAGCAGCCGGTCCCGGGTCCGCCGCCGGTACCGCCCTACCCGCCAGCTCCCCCGCCGCGATGAGTGCTCCGACCGTGACCACGCCGGCACCTTCCACGACCCTGGCCGCGTCGAACCCGGCCGCGACCACCCTGACGCCGCTGCGGTGGCGCGCGCTGGAGGCGAGCCACGCCCGCCGGGCCGATGAGTACACGGCCGACCACCGCCGTCGCCGGTCCCGCCACGAGACGCACCCGGTGCAGGACTTCCTGTTCACGTACTACCCGACGAAGCCGGCGCAGCTGCGGCGCTGGCACCCCGGCGTCGGGGTGACGCTGCTGGACGCGCCGGAGCGGGCGAGCGCTCGCTGGTACACCCGCGGACACGTGCCCGGTTCCGCCGTCGTCGACGTCGCGGTCTATCTCGAACAGCGGCGCGACACCGTCGTCTACGTCCACGACCTGCTCGGCGCGACCCGGTCCCGACCCGGTCAGTTCGGCTGCTTCGGACTGCACGAATGGGCCATGGTGTACCGCCAGGACCCTGCCCAGGTACGCCACCGCAGCACCCCGTTGCGACTGGGATCCGAGGGCACGGACTCGGTGGTCGAGTCCCACCAACTGCGGTGCACCCACTTCGACGCCTACCGGTTCTTCACTCCCGAGGCCCTCGGCCGCAACGCCGAGCCGCTCTCCCGCGCCGACCAGCCGGCCCGGGAGCAGCCGGGGTGCCTCCACGCCGGGATGGACGTCTTCAAGTGGGCCACGAAACTCGGCCCGGTGGTGCCCGGTGAGCTGCTGCTGGACACGTTCGAGCTGGCGTGGGACATCCGCGAGCTGGACATGCGCGCCTCGCCGTACGACCTGACGGACTGGGGCTACGAACCGGTGCCGATCGAGACGGCGGCGGGCAAGGCGACATACGTGGCGGCGCAACGGGCGTTCGCGGAGCGGTCGGATGCGCTGCGGGTCCGCCTGCTCGAGGTGACCGGGGCCGTCCTGCACGGCGCGTGATTCACACTCCGTCGGCACTCCACTGACCCGAAACGTCGATCGATCGACCTCCGACCCGCAGCTCGGGCCATGGGAACACGCACCCCCGCCGCTCCCCTGTCCCGAAACGTCGATCTGTCCTCACCCGACCCGCAGCTCGGGTCAGTGGAACCGTGCTCCGCGACATCAGGATGGTCGGGCGCCGTAGCGCTCCCAACTGGCGATCTCCGAGATCGGCTTGCGGCCGGAGAGACTCGGCGACGCCTGCGCCTGGGTGGTGTCCGTGTAGCCGAGGCCGATCGCGGACCACGGCTCGAAGTCCTCGGGGATGCCGAGGAGGTCGCGGACCTGCTGCCGGCTCTCCGGGGTGCCGAACCACGCGGTCCCGCTGCCGATCCCGAGGGCCCCGGCGGCGAGCATGACGCGCTCGGCGAGACGGCCGTCGTCGTACGCGACCGACCTGCCCTCGCCCTTGAGCGCGACCACGATCGAGGCGGCGACGCCGGAGAGGAACGCGGTGAACGCGCCGGCTCCGGCGAGCGCGGCGTTGACCTCGGGGTCGGTCACGACAACCAGGTGCCAGGGCTGGGTGTTCTTCGCACTGCCGGTCCAGCGGGCGACCTCGAGCAGCTGTTCGAGGTCGTCGCGGGCGATCGGGTCCGGAGGAACCGACGGGACTGGCGCAGGCTGCGCAGGGCGGCGAGGGCGGCTTCGGACGGCTGGGTCTCGTAGGTGCTCACGGCACCATCCTGCGCCAGGAATGCGGCGATGTCCCCGGCCGCGTCTACGATCTCGCCCATGGAGACGTTCCGCTGCTTCGGGACCGGCGATCCCCTCTACGAGGCCTACCACGACACCGAATGGGGAGTGCCGCCGTCGAGCAGCCCCGATGAGAGCGAGCTGTTCGAGCGGATGAGCCTCGAGGCCTTCCAGTCCGGGCTGGCCTGGATCACGATCCTGCGGAA
Organism: Occultella gossypii; assembly: GCF_019947135.1. Classification (GTDB taxonomy): domain Bacteria; phylum Actinomycetota; class Actinomycetes; order Actinomycetales; family Beutenbergiaceae; genus Occultella; species Occultella gossypii. The sequence continues at coordinate 181,399 of NZ_JAGSHT010000020.1, forward strand.
GCGGGAGGGGTTCCGGGCCGCGTTCGCGGGGTTCGATCCCGCCGCCGTCGCGGCGTTCGACGAAGACGACGTCGCTCGCCTCATGGCCGATGCCGGCATCGTGCGGAACCGGGCGAAGATCGACTCGACGATCGCGAACGCCCGAGCGCTGCTGGACCTTCACGAGCGCGGCGAGCGGCTGGCGGACGTGTTCGAGGCGCACCGGCCGCCCACCCGGGCCCGGCGGGTGCCGGGGTTCGACCAGGTGCCGTCGAACACCCCGGAGTCGAAGGCGCTGGCGAAGGACCTCAAGCGGCGCGGCTTCCGGTTCGTCGGGCCCACCACCGCGTACGCGGCGATGCAGGCGCTCGGGTACGTCGACGACCACCTCGAGGGGTGCATCAGCGCACGCTGAGCCGCATGCGACCGGCGCGGGGTTCACCAGTCGTTCACCTCGATGACCGATAATCCGGGCATGCCGCCCTGGACCCTGCCTTGAGCCTGCTCGCCGCCGATCTGGCGCCCGACCCACGCACGCTGGTGGACATCTTCTCCGACGCCGTGGCCAGGTACCCGGAGGCGCCCGCGATCGACAACGGCGTTGAGATGCTCACCTACGCCGACCTCAACGAGGCCGCCGAGACGCTCGCCGCGGTCCTCGCGGACGCCGGCGTCGGGCGCGGGGACCGCGTGGGTGTGCGGATCACGTCCGGCACCACCGACCTGTACACGGGGATCCTCGGAATCCTGTTCGCCGGGGCCGCCTACGTGCCGGTGGACGTGGACGATCCAGAGGAGCGCGCCCGGACCGTGTTCGGCGAGGCCGCCGTGGCGGCCGTACTCGGTGACGACCTGGTCGTCACGCCGCACCGGAGCAGCGATGACGCTGTCGGCGCCGACGGCAGCACCGGCACCGTCGATACCAGCGGCCCGGGCCTGACCGACGACGCCTGGATCATCTTCACGTCCGGATCCACCGGCACGCCGAAGGGCGTGGCCGTCTCGCACCGGAGCGCCGCGGCGTTCGTGGACGCCGAGGCGTACCTGTTCCTGCAGGACGATCCACTACGCCCGGGGGACCGGGTCATGGCCGGGCTCTCCGTCGCCTTCGACGCCTCGTGCGAGGAGATGTGGCTCGCCTGGCGGTACGGCGCCTGCCTCGTGCCCGCGCCCCGGTCCCTGGTCCGCAGTGGCATGGACCTCGGGCCGTGGCTCGTGGCGAACCGGATCACGGTCGTGTCCACCGTGCCCACCCTGGTCTCGCTGTGGCCACCGCAGGCCCTCGACGACGTCCGGCTGCTCATCGTCGGCGGCGAGGCGTGCCCGCCCGAGCTCGGGGCCCGGTTCGCCACGGCCACCCGCGAGGTGTGGAACACCTACGGGCCCACGGAGGCGACCGTGGTCTCCTGCGCCGCACAGCTCACCGGCGAGCCACCGGTCCGGATCGGGCTGCCGCTGGCGGGCTGGGACCTCGCCGTGGTCGACGACCAGGGCCTGCCGGTGCCACCGGGCGGCACCGGGGAGCTGATCATCGGTGGGGTCGGCCTGGCCCGCTACCTCGACCCCGCCAAGGACGCGGAGAAGTACGCCCCGATGCCCTCCCTCGGGTGGGAGCGCGCCTACCGCAGCGGCGACCTGGTCCGCTTCGAGGAGGAGGGCCTGCTGTTCGCCGGCCGCATCGACGACCAGATCAAGCTGGGCGGGCGGCGCATCGAACTCGGCGAGATCGACTCCGCGCTGATGGCCCTGCCTGGGGTGAACGGTGCCGCGGCCGCCGTGCGCAAGACGTCCTCCGGGAACCAGCTGCTCGTCGGCTACCTCACCGTCGACCCCGATTTCGACGCCCCGGCGGCCCTGGCCCGGCTCCGCGAGAGCATGCCCGCCGCCCTCGTGCCGAGGCTCGCCCCGGTGGACACCCTACCCACCCGCACCTCCGGCAAGATCGACCGGGACGCCCTGCCGTGGCCGGTGCCGACCGCGAAGTCGACGGCGGCCGAACCGTCAGCGCTGACGGGCACCGCCGCCTGGGTCGCCGAGCTGTGGGCGGACATCCTCGCCGTCGACTCGGCCGGGCCGGCCGACGACTTCTTCGACCTCGGCGGCGCCAGCCTCACCGCCGCGCAACTCGTCGCGCGACTGCGCGAGCGATACCCCGAGGCGACCGTCGCGGACGTGTACGAGCAGCCCACGATCGCCTCCCTGGCCGCGTACCTGGACGCCCTCGCCGCACCCACGGCGCGCACGAACGAACCGGTGCACCCGGTCCCGGTGAAGACCCAGGTCGGTCAGGTGCTCGCCACGTTCGCACTGCGCACCCTCGGCGGGATGCGCTGGCTCACCTGGATCGCTGCCGCGAACAACCTCGCCGCGGCAGCCCTGGACGTGGCCTGGCTGCCGACGCTGTCCTGGTGGTGGGTACTGGTCGGGTGGCTGCTGTTCCTGACCCCGCCCGGGCGGGTCCTGCTCACTGCCGCGCTCGCCCGGGTCATCCTGCGTGGGGTCACGCCCGGCACCCACCCGCGCGGCGGCAGGGTGCACCTGAGGCTCTGGCTCGCCGAACGCGTGGCCGAGGAGATCGGCGTGCTCAACCTCTCCGGCGCGCCGTTGATGACCTGGTACGCCCGGACCCTCGGCGCCACGGTCGAACGCGGCGTGGACCTGCACACCGTCCCCCCGATCACCGGGATGCTCACGCTCCGCACGGAAGCCTCGGTCGAGGCAGAGGTGGACCTGAACGGGTACTGGCTGGACGGCCACACCCTGTACGTCGGCCGGATCGAGGTCGGGCCGAAGGCCCGGATCGGGGCGCGCAGCATGCTCCTGCCCGGGTCCGTGGTCGGTGCCGGCGCGGAGATCGGCGCGGGTTCGCTCGTCTCCGGTGAGGTCCCCGCCGGCGAGGAGTGGTCCGGCTCCCCCGCCACCCGCCGCAGGAGGGCACGCGGACCCTGGGAGGACCGGCAGCCCCCTCGGCACCGCGGCTGGCAGTTCGCCTACGGGCTCACCGCGGTCCTGCTCTCCGCGATGCCCGTACTCGCCGTCGGCGCCGCGATCGCGGTCATCGCACCGGCCGTACGAGGTTCACAGTCCCTCGGCGAGGCCGTACTCACGGCGCTCGCGTGGCTGCCGCTGGCCACCGTGGTCGCCGGGTTGGCGCTGGCGCTGCTGGTGCTGGTCGCCGTGCGGGCGTTCTCGATCCGCCTGCGGCCGGGCCCGCACCCGGTCCACGGCCGGATCGCGTGGCAGGTCTGGAGCACGCTGCGGGTGTTGGACGAGGCCCGCACCTGGCTGTTCCCGCTGTACGCGAGCTGGCTGACGCCCACCTGGCTGCGGCTGCTGGGGGCGCGGATCGGCAAGGACGTCGAGGCCTCCACGGTGCTGCTGGTCCCGTCGCTGACCACCGTGGCCGACGGTGCGTTCCTCGCCGACGACACGCTGCTCGGCGGTTACGAGCTCGGCGGCGGCTGGCTGCGGGCGGAGCACGTGAAGATCGGCAAGCGCGCGTTCGTGGGGAACTCCGGGATGACGGCGCCCGGCCGGAAGGTGCCCAAGCGCGGTCTGGTCGCGGTGCTGTCCGCTGCGCCGCGGCGTACCAAGGCCAAGTCCGGGACGTCCTGGCTGGGCAGCCCGCCCACCAAGCTGCGCCGCTCCGCTGCCGAGGGTGGCGAGGAACGTACCTACGCCCCGCCCACCCGGCTCCGCGTGGCCCGCGCCCTGGTGGAGGCGTGCCGGGTGATCCCGGTGATGGTCGCAGCCGCGATCGGGCTGGGTGTCGTGGTCGCCGTGCAGGCCCTCGCGATGGTCGCCTGGTGGCTGCCGGTGCTCACCACCGGGCTGGTGCTGATCGTCGGTGGCGCCGTGGCGGCCGGCGTCACGGCCGGCGCCAAGTGGCTCCTGATCGGAAAGGTGCGGGTCGGCGACCACCCCCTGTGGAGCACGTTCGTGTGGCGCAACGAGCTCGCCGACACCTTCACCGAGGTGGTCGCCGCGCCATGGTTCGCTCGCGCGACGCTCGGCACGCCGGTGCTGAACGTGTGGCTGCGCCTGCTCGGGGCGAAGGTGGGCCGCGGCGTCTGGTGTGAGAGCTACTGGCTGCCCGAGATGGACCTGGTCGACCTCCGCGACGGGGTCACCGTGAACCCGGGCTGCGTGGTGCAGACCCACCTGTTCCACGACCGGGTGCTCTCCCTCGAACAGGTCACGCTGAGGGTTGGCGCAACGCTCGGCACCCACAGCGTGATCCTGCCGTCGGCGACCCTCGGCCGGCACGCTACGGTGGGACCGATGTCTCTGGTGATGCGCGGCGAGTCGGTGCCGGACAAGACCCGCTGGATCGGCAACCCGATCGGACCGTGGGTCGACGATGACGCGGACGAACCCGGGCTGCCGGCTCGATGAGCGCGCCGGCGGGGGCCGACCACTACGTCCCGGGCCACGGCGACACCTCCTACTCGGTGCACCGGTACGAGCTTGAGATCGAGTACCGGCCGGGCGTGCACCAGCTCACCGGCACCGCGGTCATCACAGCCGTCGCCGAGACGGACCTGACCAGGTTCGCGCTCGACCTGCACGCCCTGCGGGTCACGAAGGTCCGCCTGGACGCGGCGCACGCGAAGTACACACACCGGTCCGGCCGGCTCGTCATCAAGCCGCGGGAGCAGATCACGGCGGGCACCGCCTTCACCGTGACGGTGCATTACGACGGTCCGCCGGAGACCGTGCCCGGCATCGACGGCGAGGCCGGCTTCGAGGAGCTCGAGGACGGCGCGATCATCGCCTCCCAGCCACACGGGGCGCCGTCGTGGTTCCCCTGCAACGACCGGCCCTCGGACAAGGCGAGCTACGCGATCTCCGTGACCGTCCCGAACGAGTACCTGGTGGTCGCCAACGGCACGTCCACCGGCAGCCGGCGCCGGTCCAGCCGCACCACCTGGACGTTCGACCAGCCCGAACCGATGGCCACGTACCTGGCGACCGTGCAGATCGGGCGGTACACGATCTCCGACGACGGCGGGTCCCCGGCTCTGCGGATCGCGCAACCCGCCGGGTCGAACGGCAAGGTCAAGGCGACCTTCGGTCGCCAGCGCGAGATGATGAGGTTGTTCGAGCGGCTCTACGGCCCGTACCCGTTCGCCTGCGGCTACACCGTGGTGGTCACCCCGGACGACCTGGAGATCCCGCTCGAGGCACAGGGCCTGTCGATCTTCGGCGCGAACCACCTGAGCACCGACTGGGAGACCCAGCGCCTGGTCGCCCACGAGATGTCGCACCAGTGGTTCGGGAACAGCCTCACGCTGCAGCACTGGAGCGACATCTGGCTGCACGAGGGCTTCGCCTGTTACAGCGAGTGGCTGTGGTCCGAGGCCGGCGGCGGCCCGAGCGCCGCCGAGCACGCGGCCCGGCAGGCCAAGCGGCTGGCAGCACTGGACCAGGACCTGGTGCTCGCCGACCCGGGCCCGGAGCTGATGTTCGACGACCGGATCTACAAGCGCGGCGCGCTCGCCCTGCACGCGCTGCGGCTACGTATCGGCGACGAGCCGTTCTTCGACCTGCTGCGGACCTGGGCCATCACCTACCGGCACGGCGGCGTGACCACGCAGCTGTTCACGGATCTCGCCCAGGAGCGCACCGGGGTGGACCTGGAGGAGTTCTTCACGTCCTGGCTCTGGAGCAAGCCGCTGCCGCCGCTGGACCCGGCCACGGGACGGCGACGCAAGGGCGCCTGAGGCGCGTCCGGCTCGTCGACGCCGGAGCCGCCCAGGGCGGACCGCTACTATGCCAACTTCGGTGACTATGGGGCCACGAGGGGCGGCGGATGCAGCGTTACACCTACGCGCTGCGGCGCACGCGCGCCCGGTCGGCGATCGTGGCGGTCCTGCTCCTGATGGCCGCGCTGGTCACGACGGCACTGGCCGGAACGGTCACCTACCTCGACACCGCGTCCGCCGCGGCGGTCCGGACCGTGCTGGCCGACGCCGGCGGGGCCCGGTCCACGGCCACGGTGCAGACACGGCTCGACGGCGACGGGGTCGACCAGGACGCGGCCGCCCGTGCGGTGATCGCGGCGGACCTGCCAGGCGACGCACTCGCCTGGCGTACGCTGCGCACCGTCGGGGTGCCGGTCGCCTCAGGTGCTGGGTCCGACGGCTCCGACGGTTCGGGTGAGGACGCCGACGGTGACCCGGCCGGCGGGTCCGACGCGAACCTGGTGCTGGGCGTCGACGAGTCGATCACCGAGTTCGCGGACCTGACCGCCGGTGCGTGGCCGACCGAGCCCACCGAGGCCGCGCTGCAGGCGGAGGCCGCCGAGACCCTCGGCCTCGAGGTCGGTGACGTGATAGCCCTCGGCGTCGAGGACGCCCAGGTGCCCCTGACGCTCGTGGGCACGTGGCGGGCCGCCGACCCGGAGGACCCGCACTGGGCCGGCGAGGCACTCGTGGCCGGCGGCACCGACCCGATCACCGGTGAGTTCGGTCCCCTGCTCGTCACGGCGCCGGCCCTCGACCAGCTCGGTTCCGTGCCCTACGTCAGGTGGACCATCACGCCTCCCCCGACGGTGACGGATGCGGACCTGCCGGAGTGGCGCTCCGGCCTCGCCGGGCTCGAGCAGGCCATGAACGACGCCGGTGTGGACGTCCGCGGGCTGACGGTCACCGCCGGACTGGCGAGCACGCTCGACGACGCCGCGTCCGGCCTGGCCGCGGTGGACGCGGCAACCACGATCCCGCTGGTGATCGTCGCGCTCGTCTCGCTCGTGGCCGTCTGGCAGATCGCCCGGCTGCTCGCGGCCCTGCGTGAGCGTGAGACCAGGGTGCTGCTCTCTCGCGGCGCTGCGAACGACCAGCTGATCCGCATGGGCGCGGCCGAGGCCGTGCTCCTGGCCGTACCCGGCGCGGCGCTCGGCGCCGTGATCGTGCTCCTGTCCCTCGGCACCCGCGCGGGGGCCCGCCCGCTGGCGATCGTGGCGATCGCGGCAGCGGTGGCCGTGGTCACGGCACTGATCCTGACCGGAGTGGGCACCATCGCGACCCTGCGCGGTCTACGGCCGACCTCGGAGAGCGGCCGGTCCTCGACCATCATGGCCGGCGGTGCGCTGGTGCTGGTGGTCCTTGCCGCGGCGTTCACCCTCTGGCGGTTCACGCTGAACGGTTCCCCGCTCGTGCCGGGCACGGCCGTCCCGGATCCGCTCGCCGTGGTCGGCCCGGCACTCGGACTGCTCGCGGTGGCGCTCGTGGCGGTGGCGCTGGCAGGTCCGATCACGGCGTGGCTCGCCATCCGGGCGGCACGTGGCCGGTCCTACTCCCCCACGATGCCGCTGCGTCAGACCGCCCGGCGGATCTCCCTGAACGCAGTGCCGGTGATCCTCGTGGTGCTCGCCACCGCGATCACCACCCTCGCGGCCGGGTATGCGGGCACCTGGACGCAACTGCGCACGATGTCCGCCCAGGTGGGCAACGGCGCGGACGTCCGGGTGGTCTACGGCTCCCGGGTGGCAGGGGCTGCGCCTCGGGAGGTCGAGGCCTATCTGGACCTGCCGGGGGTCGTCGGGGCCACCGGGGTGCTGCAGACCTCGATGCGGCAGGAGGAACTCGACGGGCAGCTCACCGTGATGCCGGCGGCGGGCCTTGGCGTGGGGTCCGCACCGACCACCGTGGTCGATCCCGCGGTGGTGGCCGGGCAGCTCACCGAAGGCCAGAACCACCTGCCGGGCCCGGCCCTTCCTACGGGAGCCGAGGAGATCTCCGTCACCGCCACCGTCTCGGCCCGCTCCAATGACGTCTCCGACCGACCCGGCCGACGGGTCTCGGTGGTGGTCTGGCTCTTCGACGGCACCGAGCTCGTGCGCCTTGTCACGCCCGACGTCGTGGCCCGCGCGGAAGGGAGTGTCGAGCTCGTTGACGGCGCGCTGGAGAACGTGGAGGCACCCGGACAGGGCGATCCGGTGACGGCCACGGCGTCCCTGCCGGTGCCGGACGGCGATTGGCGGCTGGTGGCTGTCGACGCCGTCGTCGAATCGCGCTGGAACAGCACGAGTTACGAGCTGTCCGTGGACGCGCTCACCGTGGGCGGGACGGACCTGGTCGCGGAGCTGGGCGAGCCCTGGGACCCCGGCACACTCCCGCTGGCCGATCAGAGCTCGGTCATCCAGGCGGGCGACGCCGGCCCGCTGTCCGCCTCCGTGATCAGCATCGGCCCCGAGATCGGCTTCGCCGGGCGGACCGAACGCAGCGAACCGGTCCGGTTCATGCCCGCGGGCGAAGGGCAGCCCACCCTGCCGGTCGTCACCACGGGCGCCTGGGACGGATTGATCCTGCCCGGTGGCACCGACGTGCTCGTCAACGGCGTCACGGTGCGCATGGAGGCCACGGGTGAGGTCGCCGTGGTGCCCGGCAACCCGGACCCGGCCGCGGCCCTCGCGGATCTGCCGACGTTCACCGACGTGATGCTGCGGTCCACCCAGAACGTTCCGGCGATCACCGAGATCTGGCTGGACGCAGCGCCCGGAGCGGCAGGCGAGGTGGCGACGGCGGCCCGTGCGGTCGCCGATGCGCGCGCCGAGGTGCGGCTGGGCTCGGACGGCTCCGCCGACCCGATCGCCGCGCCCGCGCGCACCGTGTACTGGGTGGCCGCGGTCTGTGCGCTGCTGCTCGCGGTCCCGGCGGTCGCCGCGGTCGCGCTCACCCAGGCGGCGGCCCGCCGGGGCGAGGTGGTGGTGCTGCGCGCCGTCGGGGTCGGTTCGGCGCAGCAGGCCAGGTCCCGGCGTCAGGAACTGCTCGGGCTCGAACTCGGCGCCGTCCTGGCGGGCATCGTGGCCGGGGCCGGTGTCTCGTCGCTCGTCATGGTGGACCTGGTGCGCTCCACCACGCCCCAGATCTCCGGGGCCGTGCCGCTCGGGCTGCGTTTCGACCTGCCGCTCGGCCTGGCCCTGCTCGGCGTGATCGTCGCGACCGTGGCCGGCGTTGCGTTCTGGTACGGCCGCCGCGTGCGTGCCCAGGCGCTCGACACGACGTGGCGGGAGGAGATCCGATGAGGCTCGCCCTGCTGCGCCGCCAGGCGGCCAGCTCCCCCGGCGCGTCGATCGCGCTCGCGCTGATCGTCCTGGTTGCGGCCGGCCTGTTCACGGCATGGCCGCGCCTGCAACAGACCACGTTCAACGACGAGATCAACTACCAGATCGAGCAGACCCCGGCACCGGTCCGCGCGCTGACCGGCGGGTACAGCGGCTGGTTCCTCGACCAGGATCCCGACGCGTGGTCCCGCCTCGATGCGTCCCTGGCCGACGCCGTGGCGACCGGCGGACCTGCGCTCGCCGCGAGCGCGGGCACCCCGCGCTACTCGGTCACCTCGGACGAGCCGCTCCTGCCGACCCTGCCGAACGGGCTGCCGCCGGACCTGGCCGACGCCGGCCTGCGGCTACGGTTGGATCCCGGCATCGCCGAGCACATCCGGGTGGTCGAGGGAGATCTCCCGGCCCCTTCGCCTGTGGACGACCTCCTCGACGAGGTGCAGACGCCGGAGGGTTGGGAGGTGTACCTGGACGGTGTCGTCCCCGCCACGGACATCATCCTCTCGGTCGAGACCGCGGAGCGGCTCGGGCTCGCGGTCGGGGACGTCCTCAGCCTGCCGCAGGGCTTCAGTGGTGGCACGGAGATCCCGCTGCGGCTGAGTGGGATCTTCGAGCCGGCGGATCCGGCCGACCCCCAGTGGGAGTTTCAGCTGAACACGGTGCGCCCCCTGATCATCGACGATCCCAACACCGGCCTGCATCTCACCGGGACCGGATACGTGAACCCGGACACGGTCGGCTGGCTGACCACCACCGGCCTGGCGGTGATGAGCGCCGAGTTCTGGATCCCCATCGAACCGACCACGACGGACACCCCCGCACTGATCGCCGACCTGCGCTCCTTCACCGGGACGCCGCAGAATCTCGACTACTCCAGCCACGGGCCCCCGGTCGAGATCCGGTTCAGCAGCGGCCTGACCGACGTGCTCTCGGGCGCCACAGCCCGCTGGCAGGGCACCGCCGCGGTGCTGACGATGGTCGCGGCCGGTCCGGCCGGCGTCACCTTCGCGATCCTCGCGCTCGGTGCGCGGCTCGCCGTGTCCAGGCGCCGCACCACGCTGGCCCTGGTCAGCGCGCGGGGCGGTTCCGGCACCCAGGTCCGCGGGATGCTCGCAGTCGAGGGCCTCGTGCTCGGCCTGCCCGCGGCGGCGCTCGGCGCCGCGGTCGCGACGATCGCAGTGCCCAGTACGCAGCCGACCTGGACCGACTACCTGCTGCCCGCCGCAGCCGGGCTCGCGCCGGCCGTGTTCCTGGCCGCGGCGCCGGTGCCGAGCCTGCGGGCGTCACGGCCGGACCTGAGCGCCAGGTCCACGAGCCGCTGGCGGTGGGTCGTGGAGGTGGTGGTGCTCGCCCTGGCAGCGGCAGCGGTCTACCTGATGCTCCAGCGCGGGGTCGGGGACGCGACGGCCGAGGCGGACCCGGTCGCCACGGCCACTCCGCTGCTCCTGGCCCTGGCCGCCTGTGTGATCGCGCTCCGGCTCTACCCGGTCCCGCTCCGGATGGTGCACGCCCTGACCCGGTCCCGGCGGCGCCTCGGCGGCTTCCTCGGGTCCGCGCGCGCGATCCGTGAGGGCTCGGCCGGTGTGGTGCCGATGCTCGCCCTCATCGTGGGGATCTCGATCGCGGTGTTCTCCACCACGATGATCACGACGCTCCGTTCGGGGACGGACAGCGGCGCCCTGGCGGACGCGGGTGCGGACATCCGGATGTCCGGCCCGGTGTACTCCGAGGAGTTGATCGCGCAGATCGCCGCGACCGACGGCGTGACGGACGTCGCGGCGGTGACCGCGATCCCGAACACGCCGCTCAGCGAGGACGGCACCATCCGTCGACTGGACCTGTACGCCGTCGACTCCCCCGCCCTCGCCCGGATCCAGACGGACGTCCCCGGCGCGCTGGACGTCTCCGAGCTGGCCACTCCCGACGGCGACGCCATGCCGGTCGTGGTGTCCACGGGCCACGAGGTGGACACCGAGGTACCCCTGGGACTGGTGTTCTCGGACGCGGTCCCCGTGACCGTCGTCGGGCAGGCGGAGGCCGCATCGGGTGTCGCGGAGGGCCGGTCCTGGGCGGTGGTGGACCTCGGCCTGCTGCGCGAGGCCACCGACCAGCGCCTGGCCCCGCGGCTGCTGCTGGTGGACGTCGCCGACGATGCGGATCCCGCGCTCGTCGCCGAGACGCTGCACGACGTCGTGAGCGGCGAGGGCCAGGTCACCTCGCCCGCGCAGAATGCGGCCGATGTCTTCGCCTCGCCCAGCGCTGGATCGATGATCCGTGGCTTCGTGATCGCACTGGTGGTCTCGGTGCTGCTGAGCATCGTCGCGCTCGTGATGACCCTGGTGCTCGCGGCACCGGCGCGGGGCCGGCTGATGGCCGTGCTGCGCACCCTCGGGGTGGGCCCCGGGCTGACCCGCAGCCTGGTGGCCTGGGAGACGGCGCCGCTGACGGTCGTGGCCCTCGTGGTCGGCACCGCGCTCGGGCTGGCCCTGCCCCAACTCGTGGGTGCCACGGTCGACCTGCGACCCTTCACGGGGGACGACGCCCAGCCCACGATCATCTATGAGCCCCTGCTCCTGGTCGGAGTGATCGCCGGAGTCGTAGCGATCCTGGCCGGTTGCGTCGTACTGGCCAGCGGGATCGCCCGCCGGCTGTCCATGTCCGTGCTGCGGATCGGAGATGCCCAATGACCACCACCGACACACCGGCGCCCCGCGCCGACGCGCCACCGCGCGGCGGGGAGATCATCTGCGAGGACGTGGTGCGGATCTTCTCCGCCGACGGCATCGAGGTGCAGGCGCTGCAGGGCCTCAACCTGCACGTCGCGGCCGGGGACCTGGTCGCGATCGTGGGCGCCTCCGGGTCCGGCAAGTCCACCCTGCTGACCATCCTCTCCGGCCTGGACACCCCCACGGCCGGGAAGGCGAGCGTGGCCGGCACCGACCTGCTCACGATGCGTGGGCGTGCCCGGGTGAACTACCAGCGGCACACGGTCGGGTTCGTCTGGCAGCAGACCTCACGCAACCTGCTGCCGTACCTCACCGCGCTCGAGAATGTGTGCCTGCCGATGTCACTGGCCGGCAACGCGTCGGTCCCGCACGCCGAGCAGCTCCTCCGGCTGCTCGGCGTGGAGCACTGCCGCGACCGCACGCCCACCGAGATGTCCGGCGGTGAGCAGCAGCGGGTCGCGATCGCCGTCGCCGTCGCGAACTCGCCACAGGTGCTCCTCGCCGACGAGCCCACCGGTGAGCTCGACGAGGCGACCAGCGTCGAGGTCCTCGAGATGATGCGGGCCGTGAACGCCGAACTCGGCGTGACCGTCCTGATCGTGACGCACGACCCGACGGTCTCCGAGCACGTGCGCCGCACCGTGCAGATCCGGGACGGGCGCACCTCCACCGAGGTGCTGCGCCGCCGGGAGACCGACGAGCACGGTCAGGAACAGCACATCGCCGAGGAGTTCGCGGTGCTGGACAGGGTGGGCCGGATGCAGCTCCCACACGACTTCGTCGACGCGCTCGAACTGAAGGACCGGGTACGCCTGGCCCTGGAACCCGACCACGTCGGGGTCTGGCGGGACGCGACGAACGACCCGAAGCCGGCGCCGGAAGGCGACGCCCCGCCGTCGGGCGGTTCGAACGACCAGGCCGGCACGAGCGGCGCGGACGGCACCGGACCAACTGAACCGCCCGCAGGTGAGGAGACCCGATGACCACCGCGACCGCCGCGCTGACCGCGACCGGGATCAGCCGCGTCTACCCCAGCCCGTCCGGGGACGTGCAGGCGCTGGAGGACGTCAGCCTCGACCTGCACTCCGGTGAGCTGCTGGTGGTCCGCGGGCCCTCGGGCTCGGGCAAGACGACCCTGCTGAACATCCTCGGCGGGCTGGACGCCCCGACGTCGGGCACCGTGCACCTGGGGACGCGGGAACTGACCGCCATGCCGGAGGCGCAGGCCCTCGACGTGCGCCGCCGGGAGCTGTCCTACATCTTCCAGTCGTTCGGGCTGATCCCGGTGCTGTCCGCGGCGGAGAACGTCGAGGTGCCACTGCGGCTGCTCGAGACCGAACCGGCCGAGCGGGACGAGCGGGTCGCCGCCACGCTGGAGCTCGTGGGGCTCGGGGCGCACGCCAATCAGCGCCCCTACGAGCTCTCCGGTGGGCAGCAGCAACGCGTCGGTATCGCGCGGGCGCTGGTGACGGAGCCGAAGATCCTGATCGCGGACGAGCCGACCGGTCAGCTCGACTCCGGTACCGCCGCGACGATCATGGAGCTCCTCTCCGAACTCACTCACGCCCGCGGCCTGGCCGCCGTGGTCTCCACGCACGACCCGCTGCTGATGGCGCGGGCGGACCGGGTGGTCGAACTGCACGACGGCGCGCTGCGCCGGCACGGGCGGCATGCCTCGGACGCTGCGTCCGATTGAGGCTTCGCGTGGGATGATCGGGCGCGCGCATCGGGGCGTGCACTTGCTTGAGGAGACGCCATGCGTGTGTCAGGTCGGAACCAGTTTCTGCGCACCGTCGCTCTGGTCGCACTCACTGCTGCCGCGGGAGTCACGGCCGCGGCGGGCCCCGCGGCGGCGGACGGGCCGACGACCCTCACGTCCGTGGACGGCCCGATCCTGGTGCCGGCGGCGGAGGTGCAGCTCGACAATCAGCCGGGGGCGCCCTACCCGTCCGTGATCACCGTGACCGGCATGGACGGACCGGTCCTCGACGTCAGCGTGACGCTGCACGGCATCAACCATGAGTTCTTCGGCGACGTGGACGTGCTGCTGGAGAGCCCGTCCGGGGACAACCTCGTGGTGCTCTCCGACACCCTCGGCCAGGCAACGGACCTGACGTTCACGCTCACCGACGCTGCTACCGAGCCGGTGCCCGACATCCTCGACCCCTCCGGGTCCTACCTGCCGACGGACGTGGACGAGATCGCGCCCATCGAGGACATCTTCGCCCCCGGGCCCGTTCCGTCGGCGCACACGACGTTCGCGGACGCGTTCCGTGGCACCGATCCCAACGGTTCCTGGCACCTGTACGTCATCGACGACACGGCGTTCGACATCGGCGCCATCGCGGCGTGGTCGCTCACGATCACCACGGCGAGTCTCGATGCCGGTGGCCCGTACACGGTCGACGAGGGCAGCCCGCTGACCCTTGCCGCAACGACGGACCTGCCGGGCGCCACGCTGAGCTGGGACCTCGACGGCGACGGCGGGTTCGACGACGCGACCGGCGCCTCACCCACCCTCGACGCGACCGCTCTCGCCGCACTCGGCCTCGCCGACGGCCCGGCGACCGCGACGTTCGCGGTTGCCGCCACCGACGGCGAACTGACGGTCACCGACATCGCCGACGTCACGATCGTCAACGTGGCCCCGACGGTCACGGTCACCGGACCCGGGACGGTCGGACTGAACGAGCCGTTCATCGTCACCATCACCATCGACGATCCCTCAGCGGCGGACCGCGAGGCAGGCTTCGGGGCACTGGTGGGCGTCTATGCGGACCTGCAGTCCACGTGCTCGCCGCCAGTCGATCCCGCGGACCGGCCGGCCGACGTCACCAACCCCCTGGAGTTCGACGCCTCGGCGGGCACCGCCGAGCTGGAGTTCACGCTCGCCTCCGGCGACCCGTATGCCGTCTGGGTGGAAATCACCGATGCCGACGGCGCCACGACCGCGGCATGCACCACGTGGCTCGTCCTCGAGGATCCCGAGCCCACCGCCGCGCCGACCACGCCACCTGCGCCGAACGAGACGCCCAGCGCCCCTCCCGCGGCCCGGCCCGACGGCTCCAGCGCCGGTCTCGCAGCCACCGGCTCCCCCGCAGCGATCCTGGGCGCCGCCGGCCTCGGGCTCCTGGCCGTCGGCTTCGCGCTGCGCCGCCGGGCCAGAACGGCGCACCGCGGCGATCCGGCCGGCCCGCGTGCCTGACCGCGACGGCAGCGGCCCGCGGCGTACCGTGATCGGGTGCCCACCACCCTGACCATCTCCGCGGTGTGCTTCACCGCCGACGACCACCTGCTCACCGTCCGCAAGCGCGGCACCTCCCGCTTCATGCTGCCGGGCGGCAAGCTCGACGACGGCGAGTCGCCCGCGCAGGCGGCCGTGCGGGAGGTGGCCGAGGAGTTGGGCATCGAGCTCGACGAGGCCGACCTGGTGCCGCTCGGGACGTTCCGCGAGGAGGCCGCGAACGAGCCGGACACCCACGTGGATGCCACCATCTACACCGCCGAGCTGTCCGGGGTCCCCGATGCCGCCCGCGAGATCGCGGAACTGCGCTGGACGCCGATCGGGACCTCGCCCGCGGACCTGGCCCCGCTACTGGCCCGGCACGTGCTGCCTGCGCTACGCACCCGCTGATCGGCGCAGCAGGGCCCGGAACTCGGCGTCGTAGGCGTCCACGGGCTCATCGCCGTCGGTCGCGACGAAGAACGCCGCGAACGTGCTCGACGGCCCGGCGTCGGTGAGGAGCGCGCGCCAGGACCACAGGTTCGGGTGGTCCATGTGCGTGGCCGCCTCCGCCGGGGCGAGCAGCACGGCGGCAGCCGCCAGTTGCTCCCGGGTCAGCGGGTAGGTGCCGGTGCGGTCGGTGTATCCGCACACCGAGGCCAGCACCACCGCGGGCAGCCGGTGCGAGCTCCCGACCGCATTGACTGCGCCGAACGTCAGCTTTCCGGAGTCCACGCGCGCGATCCCGTAGGACGCCGGAGCGACGTACCCCGGGATCGTCGCGGCAAAGTCGCGCCGTGCCGCGGCCAGTTCGGAGTCCGTGCGCCATGCCTGCATGTGAGGGCTCCCGTTGATGCCGAGCCGGATGGGACGTGACGATTATGTACCGCGGACCGCGACCGGTCACCCACGCCGATGGGCCGGGACCGAGATCGGCCCGCCGCCGAGCTCTCTCAGGCCGGCACGGTCACGTCCACGACCACGACCACGGGGAAGTGGTCACTCGGGATGACCGCCGAGGTGGGCTGGAGGGTCTCGTGGGCGTGCACGGTGACGCCGCCCCGGACGAACACGTGGTCGATCCGGGCGTCCGCGTCCGCCAGCGCCGCATCGGGGATCCAGTCGTGGAACGTGCCGGCCGGTCCCGCGGGGCGGGTCCGCGAGGCGCGGCGGGCTTCCTCCCAGCCGGCCCGCCGGGTGTCGGTCAACGTGGCGGAGCCGGGACCGGCGTTGAAGTCGCCGAGCAGGACCTGGGCCGGGCCAGGTGCTCGGGCCGCGGTCTGCGCCCGTTGGTGCACGACGGCGAGCTGGCGCCTGCGGAGGGACTCGTCCAGATGGTCGAGGTGGACGTTCCAGACGTGCAGTCCCGGCCCCGCCGGCGCACCGTGTGCCCGCACGCGCGCCCAGGTGCAGATCCGGGGCAGCGCACCGTCGGTGTACCTGCTCGGTGCCTCGGGCGTGGCGGAGAGCCAGAACGTGCCGGCGTTCAGGACGGTCAGGTCCGAGCGGATCAGCAGCGGGGTGGCTTCCCCGGCTCGTGCACCGTCGTCACGACCTACGCCCAGCACCGTGTAGTCAGGAAGGTCCGCGGCCAGATCGTCCCGCTGCCCGGCGAGCACTTCCTGAAGTGCGACCACGCCTGCGCCGGAGTTCCTGATCACACCGGCGACGGCGGCACGACGCCCCGCCCAAGCCGCTCGCGGATCGCCCGCGTCGTCGAACTTGATGTTGAAAGTCATGATCCGCATCGGTGCCGGTGCGGCGGACGCAGGTTCGTCGAGCATTGCACGAGCGTAGGTGCATCCTCGTGGTTGTCGGTGGCACGCGCCACAATGGGCCGATGCGACTCGCGGAGGTGGTGGCCACGTCGGCCGTGGTGGCCTCGACCCGGTCCCGGAAGGCGAAGGTGGCCGCCCTTGCACAAGCCTTGGCGCGCGCCGAGCCGGACGAGATCGAGACGGTGACGGCGTACCTGTCCGGGGCCTTGCGGCAGCGGCGCG
Organism: Occultella gossypii; assembly: GCF_019947135.1. Lineage (GTDB taxonomy): Bacteria > Actinomycetota > Actinomycetes > Actinomycetales > Beutenbergiaceae > Occultella > Occultella gossypii. The sequence continues at coordinate 198,391 of NZ_JAGSHT010000020.1, forward strand.
TCGGCGTCGGGTGGCGTTCGCTGATGGAGCTGCCGGAGCCGGCGGGGTCGCCGTCGCTCGGCGTCGCCGAGGTGCACGACCGTCTCGAGGAGATCTCCCGGTTCACAGGGGCCGGGTCCCAGGCGGCGCGGTCAGCAGCCGTGGCCGAACTGTTCGGGCGGGCGACGGCGGAGGAACAGTCGTGGCTGCGCGGCGCCATCACCGGTGAGTTGCGGCAGGGCGCCTCCGACGCTCTCGTGCAGGACGCCGTGGCGGCTGCGGCTGGCGTGACCGTGGCGCAGGTGCGCCGGGCCGCCATGTTCGCGGGCGCCACGCTGCCGGTTGCCGTAGCGGCGCTCAGCGGCGGGGCCGCGGCGCTCGCGGAGTTCCGGCTCCAGGTGGGCCGGCCGGTGCTGCCGATGCTCGCCTCCAGCGCACCGGACCTTGATGGGGCGTGGGAGAAGCTGGGCGGCGGACGGGCCCCGCTCGCGGTGGACCACAAGCTCGATGGGATCCGGATCCAGGCGCACAAGGACGGCGACCGAGTGCTGCTCGTGACCCGCTCACTGGAGGACATCACCGACCGGCTGCCGGACGTGGTCGCGGTGGTCCGGGCGCTGCCGGCCGAGCGCGTCGTGCTCGACGGCGAGGCCCTCGCCCTGGGCCCGGACGGCCGGCCACGGCCGTTCCAGGAGACGGCATCGCTCACCTCGACGGGTGCCACCGCCGCGGCTGCCGTTCCCCGGCCCGGCGCGATCACGCCCTACTTCTTCGACCTCCTCCTTCGCGACGACGCCGACCTCCTCGACGCGCCCGCCTCCGAGCGGTGGCGCCATCTGGAGGAGTTGGTGCCGACCGCACAGCGGGTGCCGCGGCTGCTGACCGACGACGCCGAGGCAGCCCGGGCCTTCCTCGCCGGTGCCATCGCGGCAGGGCAGGAGGGGGTCGTCGTGAAGTCCACCGACGCCCCGTACGCCGCGGGCCGGCGTGGATCGGCGTGGGTGAAGGTGAAGCCGGTGCACACCCTGGACCTCGTGGTGCTCGCCGTCGAGCGTGGCAGCGGACGGCGCCGTGGCTGGCTCTCGAACATCCACCTCGGCGCCCGTGATCCCGAGACTGGCGGCTTCGTGATGCTCGGCAAGACGTTCAAGGGGATGACGGACGAGATGCTGGCCTGGCAGACGGAGCGGTTCGAGGAACTGGCCACGGAACGGGACGACTGGGTCGTGCACGTGCGCCCGGAACAGGTGGTCGAGATCGCCTTCGACGGGATCCAGAGATCGACGCGTTACCCGGGCGGCGTCGCCCTCCGTTTCGCCCGGGTGCTCAGGTACCGCGACGACAAGACGGCCGGCGAGGCCGACACCATCGACACCGTCCGCTCATTTCTCACCGCCGGCTAACGCGGCGCACCTCCTGACGTCAGATTCGTCGAGGTCCGGGGCCATCCTCTCCGAGCGCGTCTTCGGGGTTGAGGAGGCGGCACGCCTTGAGGGAGACACAGCCGCATCCGATGCATCCGGTCAGTTCGCGTTGCAGGCTGTCGAGTTGGGTTCGTCGCTGCTCTAGCTCGGCGTGCCACAGTTTCGCGACCCGCCGCCAGTCCCGTAGGGACGGGGAATGATCCAGAGGGAGGCTCGTGAAGACCTCTTGCACGTCACTCAGGGGAATGCCGAGCCGCTTCGCGACGACGATCAGTGAGATCCGGCGCAGCATGTGCCGTCGATACCGACGCTGATTGCCCGCGGTGCGCGTGGAGGCGATCAGGCCCAGCTGCTCGTAGAAGTGCAGCGCCGACACTGCGACGCCGGTGCGATGCGACACCTCGCCGATGGCGAGGAGATCGTCGGGCTCCAGCGCCATCATTTTCCTCCTTGACCTCAAGTTCACCTGAGGTATTAGCGTGCCATCTGGACGCTCGCAGAGGCGTCCGAGACACGCATCGCGTGCCCGACTCTCCACCTACGCCGCGAAGGAAATCGCTGAATGACGCAGGACCAGCAGGTTACCGATCCCACGGGGACCTGGCGCGAGTTGCTTGGCCGACAGTACGCACCCATCGCAGCCGTTCTCGCAGGCGGCGTGCTGTTGGAGGCGAGCAACGTCTACCTCACCACAAGCCTCCTTCCCACGATCGTCGGTGAGATCGGCGGCGCGGAGTTCTACGCGTGGACAATGACGATCTTCCTGCTGGCCTCCGTGGTCAGCGCGATGCTGGTGAGCAGGATCCTCACTCAGCAAGGTGCCGTGCGTGCATACCTTCTCGCCCTCGGCCTCTTCGCGCTCGGTTCACTGCTGTGCGCGGGCAGCCCGTGGATGTCGGCACTGCTCTTCGGGCGTGCCGTGCAGGGGCTCGGCGGCGGTCTGCTCGCAGGCCTCGGATACGCGCTCATTCAGCGAGCGTTGCCCCAACGGCTCTGGGCGCGTGCCGCTGCGCTGGTGTCAGCGATGTGGGGAGTCGGCAACATCGTCGGGCCCGTCGTCGGAGGCGTGTTCGGACAGCTCAACGCCTGGCGCGCCGCATTCGTCGTCCTGGCGGTCGTGGCCGTTCTCATCTGCGTGCTCGTCGTTCGGTCGATGCCGCGAACGACTCGTGGTCGCTCAAGCGAGCCGGTGCCATGGGCGTCGTTGCTCCTACTGACGGGTGGCGTCGCCGCGGTGAGCGTGGCGAGCGTTGTTCCGACGGGCCTCGCCACTGCCGTGGCACTGCTCGTCGGCATCGGGCTCGGTGCGCGATTCATTCGCCATGAACGGCGCAGCGGCAGCGGAATCCTGCCCAAGATCACGTTCAAGCCGGCATCCTCGCTTCGCTGGGTCTACGTGGCGGTCGCGGTTCTGGCCTTCGGAATCGGCACCGAGGCATTCATCCCGCTGTTCGGTCAGGAGATCGGAGCTCTGAGCCCGTTCGTGGCTGGCCTGCTCGGAGCAGCACTGTCGCTGGGATGGGCCGTGAGTCAGATGTTCACGGCGAACGTGTCGGGAGACAGGGCCCGCCGCTGGCTCATCATCGCTGGGCCCGTGGTGGTGGGAGCGGGGCTCGCCGCGTACGGCCTTCTTCAGCAGGACGGCCCGTCCAGCACGGTCATCGTCCTGTGGTTCATCACCCTGTTCGCAGCCGGAGCCGGAATCGGTCTCGGATTCCCGCACCTGACCGTCGCAGCCCTCGGCAGCACCGACGGCGAGGAAGAGGGAGCGAAGGCGGCGGCCGCGGTCAACACGGTCTTCATCATCGCGAACGCCTTCAGCGTCGCACTGGCCGGAGTGCTCGTGAACCTCGCAGCTCCCGACCTCGTCCGCTCTGCGCAACTGCTGATGCTCGTGTTCGCGGGCATGTCCGTTCTCGGGGCATCCGCCGCACGTAGAGCCGCTTCGGGAGTCCGCCCTCGAGCCACAGCCAACTGAACGAAAGGAACACCATGACCACGAACAGCCAGGTCACCGTGCTCGGTCTCGGTGAGATGGGGTCGGCACTCGCAAGAACCCTCGTCGACCGCGGATACCGCACGACGGTCTGGAACCGGACCGCGACCAAGGCTGCGCCGCTGGCCGAGGCTGGCGCAACAGTCGCCGCGACGGCGCTCGAGGCCGTGGCGGCGAGCCCGCTCGTCATCATCTGCCTCCTCGACAGCGCCGCGGTCGAAACCGTTCTCGCCACCATCGAACCGTCCGTGTCGGGCAAGGTCCTGGTGAATGTGACCAGCGGCTCTCCTGGCCAGGCGAGAGCGAACGCGGACTGGGCGCGCCTGCGCGGTGCCCAGTACCTCGACGGCGGCATCATGGGAGATCCGCCGTACGTTGGCACCCCGAATGTCACGTTCTCCTTCAGCGGCGACCGTGATGCTTTCGAAGCCCATGAGCCAACGCTGCGGGAACTGGGTGAGATCGCGTACTACGGCGACGACGCCGGCCTGGCGGCTGTGGAGTTCCTGGCTCAGGTCGCGGTCGGGTACGAGTTCCTCATCGGCCTGCTGCACACACTCAATCTCGTGAACGCCGAGGGTGTGGACGTCGCGAAGTTCGCACAGCGTGTCGCCGCCTCGATCGGCGGGTATGTGCCGCTGGTGAACGCGTTCGGCACGGCCATCTCGAACGGCGAGTACGCGCCCGATCTCGGCTCACTGAATGTTCAGGCAGCTCTGATGGACGACCTGATCAGCCACCGGGAATCCCTCGGCATCGAAGCCGTGCGCATGCGAGAGGTCAAGATGCTCATGGATCGACGGATCGCCGACGGCCACGGCGATCAGGGCCTTTCGAGCCTGTTCGAGCTACTGAAGGCGAGCGGACCAACGTCTCCCACCTCCACGTCCGGTAGCGCGCACGCGGAGGGCATAGAGGATCACGGACGGACGCCTTCCGAACCGCCGCACTAAGATCCAAGGTTCATGGAGGTCGACGAGACACCCATCCGCAAGCACGGCCTGATCGGGCTCCTCTGCACGCCGCGCACCGACGCGCCGGCACCGGGTGTCCTCCTCGTCGGCGGGTCCGAGGGCGGTCGGCACGACCGGGACGCGAGGGTCCTCGCCGCTGAGGGGTTCACCGTGTTCGCCCTCTCCTACTTCTCCGACCGCGGGCTCGCGCGAGGCCTCGTGGACATCCCACTCGAACTCTTCTCGCGCGGCCTGGACCTGCTCGAGTCGGTCAGCGAGGGACGAACCCTCGGCATGACCGGTGGCTCCCGGGGTGGCGAGGCGGCCCTGCTGGTCGCCGCGCACGACGACCGGGTCGGCGCGGTGGCGAGCATCGTCGGCAGCGGCGTGGTCACGCAGGGTATCGACTACGGCGCCGGGCTCCTACCCCAGATCCTGCGACGCAAGGTTGCCTCGTGGACGCTCGACGGCGAGCCTCTCCCCTACCTGCCGTACGCGAACCTCGACGAGATCGACCGGCTCGTGGCCGCGACGCAACCGGTGCCGCTCGGCGTCGCGTTCCCGCCGGTGCCGACCGACCCCGACGAGCTCGACCGCGTGAGCATCCCGGTCGAGCGCATCTCCGGGAAGGTGCTCTCCATCTGCGGCGGCGAGGACCGGATGTGGCCCAGCGACGCCTACAGCCGAGTAGCAGTGGACCGCCTGGCCGCCCACGACCGAGCCGGTGACATCGAGCACGTGGTGCTGTCCGGAGTGGGGCACCCCATCGCCGGGCCTCCCGGGCAGCCGTTCACCAGCACCCTCTCGCCCGGCCCCGGCGTGACCTTCGAGATGGGCGGGTCGCCCCGTGCCAACACCGCCGGGCGGGCGGAGGCGTGGCGTCGCCAAGTCGCGTTCTTCAAACGCGAACTGGTTGCGGAGCAGCCGTGAGAGGTCCCCTGGCCCAGCCAGCCGTGAGCGGTAGTCACCCGAGAACAGACACGACATGAGCCACTGTGCCAGCGCTCTGGGAACGCGTGACCCTCGGTGCCTGCGAGCCATCGAAATCATGGTTGATCGGGTTGTCCACAGGTCGGTGGGTGGTCTTCCGTTTGTCTGCGGGCGGGCGTAGGATAGTACACATGTTCGATCACGATGGCGAGGGTGGTGTTCCGCGGGCGGCGGCGTCGTCGCTGGGGTGCTGTGCGCATTGTGTTGAGGTGGTTCGTGAGCCGGTGCGGGTGGTCGACTATGACGCGTTGGATGAGGCGGCGTTGGCGGTGTTG
>NZ_JAGSHT010000021.1 GCF_019947135.1 Occultella gossypii
TGGAGGCCCCAGCAGCCAACGTCGCCGCCTCGCAGGTCATCTCACCAACATTTGACTGGGCCACGAGAGTCGTGATCGTGGTGTCACCACTGTTGGTCACCGGGATGGTCATCGTGATCTGCTCCCCAACACCTTCCGGGGTATCGGCAGCCGGGATGATCTCCGTGATGGCCTGGTCCACGGTGAAGGTCACCATGCCCGATCCGCCGTCGGTTCCATCGCTCCCGTCGGATCCATCGGTCGAGCCACCACCGAGCAGCGGCAGATCACCTAGCAGCGGCAGATCGCCGAGCAGCCCGTCGGTCGGCAGGCCACCGCCCAGCAGGTCGTCGGTCGGCAGGCCACCGCCCAGCAGGTCGTCGGTCGGCAGGCCACCGCTGGAGAGCGACTCAAGGGTGTTGATGTTGTCCGTCACCTGCAGGACGTCCAAGACATCCGTCGGGTTGCCGCTGGTCACGCTCTCCAGCGCTGTCTCCCACAGCAGTCGCCACGTGTCGAGGTGGTCGCCGGCGAAACTCACGTAATCATCCACGTTGGTCAGCGTCTCGGGAGAGAGCCGCTGCAGGATGTCAGAGGCGTCGGTCGTCTGCCAGATGTAGTTGGGATCCGTGAGCATTTCTGGACTCGGCAGGCCCGGAATGATCAGGTCTGAGAGGTTTGTCAGTTCCTCAACTGACGGGACATTCAGGGTTGTCAGATCGTTGCTGTCCAGAGGGATGCCGATCCCGCCACACGAGGTGAGCAGGGTGACGTAATCGGTGCCGTGTCCCCTCACGTGTGAGGGGTTGAAGACCGGAATCCAACCAAGCGGGCCGCCGTAGATGTCGATGACCGGCATATCGGAATTGCCGATGGCGCCGCTGGCCAACGAGAGGACCAGGTTTGCGTACTCGTCATCGGTATGGAACTCGTTGAAGTGGGAAAAGGTCCCGATCAGGGGAATCCCGTCTTCGTTGGCCCACATGTGATCCAAGAAGAACGTGCAGGCGTCGCCGCCGGCCTCGTGTCCTCCTCCGTGGTCTTCAGACTGCGTGCCGTCCTGAGCCGTCCCGGTGGTACTCACCAGCTGCGCATCAGCGGGAGCGCCATCCTGCGCGGCACCCTCGTCCGAACCAAGTGGCGCTGCCATCGCCGACGACATCAGACCGACACTCGCGGTCGCGGCAATCACTACCGATGCCACGGTGCGACCCGTGCGGCGTGCGAAAGCCGGAGCCAAGTTCCTCTCGGGCTTCACGTGTTCGGAGTCACCTTGGCGGCGACCCCACATAGTGAACGACATGATACTTCTCCATTCTCATCAATCGCGGTTTCATGGGTCCATGAGACAGATGGATCGCATCGGTCTCAAGATCAAGTGGCCCTCAATGGTGAAAGCAGTATTGAGGGGTTCTCATCTGTTTTGATCGACACACCAGGTAAGGAACAGCGCATCGGCCGTCCGATAGGACCTGGTGTTCTGCCGAGCCCGCCTGCTGCCCGTCGGGCGGAAAGGCGAGCTCTAGAATCCGTGGATCAGTTCGCCACGGTTCGACGACGACGCATCATCACCAGGCCGGCAAGGACCAACAGGACCGAGATCCCGGCAAGCTGAGAATTGTCGACGCCGGTCGCTGGGAGCTCACCAGCCGGCCCCATCCCAAGCAGGCTGAGGGTAGAGCCGGTGTTACGCGGGGAGATCACCGCAGCGAAGCCAGCACTCACGGACGAACCGCGATCAATGGAAGTCACACCCCTACCGGTCACGAACGAACCACCACCGATGGAAGTAACACCCCCACCAGTCACGTCCGAGACGCCTATGACACCTACGGTCCCGTTGGTTCCACTGGTCCCGTCAGTTCCGTTGGCGCCGTTGGTTCCACTGGTGCCGTTGGTGCCATCGGTGCCGTTGGTTCCACTGGTCCCGTCAGTTCCATTGGTGCCGTCAGTCCCATCGGTCCCGTCAGCGTCAGTTCCGCCGTTCCCATCAGTGCCGTCAGTCCCATCAGTCCCGTCCGGGCCTTCGGTGCCGCCCAGCAGACCGTCGGTCGGCAGCCCGGCAAGCAGGCTGTTGGTCGGCACCATGGCAAGCAGGGTGTTGGTCGGCAGCATGGCGAGCAGGCTGTCGGTCGGCAGTCCGGCGAGGAGGCCGCCGGTTGCGTCAGCGTCGGTTCCGTCGGTTCCATCGGTTCCGTCGGGGCCCTCGGTGCCGCCGAGCAGACCATCGGTCGGCAGCGTGGCGAGCAGGCTGTCGGTCGGCAGTCCGGCGAGGAGGCCGTCGGTTGCGTCCGGGTCGGTTCCGTCGGTCCCATCGGTTCCGTCGGTTCCGTCGGTGCCGCCGAGCAGACCATCGGTCGGCAGCGTGGCGAGCAGGCTGTCGGTCGGCAGTCCGGCGAGGAGGCCGTCGGTTGCGTCCGGGTCGGTTCCGTCAGTTCCATCGGTTCCGTCGGGGCCCTCGGTGCCGCCCAGGAGACCATCGGTCGGCAGCGTGGCGAGCAGGCTGTCGGTCGGCAGTCCGGCGAGCAGGCCATCGAGCAACCCGCTGCCGTCGGTCCCGTCGGCGCCGTCAGGTTCGTCACCGGTCACGTCCTCGATGGTGCAGCACCCGTTGGGGCCGTCGGCGCCGTCAGGTTCGTCACCGGTCACGTCCTCGATGGTGCAGCACCCGTTGGGGCCGTCGGCGCCATCAGGTTCGTCACCGGTCACGTCCTCGATGGTGCAGCACCCGCTGGGGCCGTCGGCGCCGTCGGGTTCGTCACCGGTCACGTCCTCGACGGTGCAGCACCCGTTGGTGCTCTCAGTGCTGGTCGAGGTAGCGACCGACTGGTCATTGTCGCCGTGCGCCTCTGCTGTGGTTCCGGAGTCTCCGGCGGTGTTCACCACGGCAATCTCGCCCTGGACCTGCTCCGCGTTCTCTCCGGGGTCCGTCGCCCCGTTGAGATCGTGGCCGTCGCTGGTGTTGTCACTGTCGATCACGACGGCGGTTGATGCGTCGCTGGTCGACTCAGCGGAGGTGTCACCGACCTGCGTGGCGGAACCGCCCGATGCGTCGATCTGAGCCGCGTTGCCTCGGTCGTTGTCACTGTCTTGGGTGATGGTGTGCTCACCTTGAACGGACATCTCTGCGTCGAGGCTGCTGCCATCCGCTGTCTCGGGTTCCGACTGTGCGGCACTGGTCTCTGACGACACAGCAGGTTCGACCGTGGCCGTGACCACCGGCTGGTCACTATTGCCCTCTGGTTGGTCACCGCCCGCGCACTCGTCCTCTGGGGTAGCGAGCGGTGTCCCGTCGAGGATGTTGAGGAGGTCGTTCGTGGATTCGCAGGTGGCGTCATCACTCGCGTCCGCATTGCCGTTCTCGGCAGTCCCCTCAACGGTTTCTACCACCAACGGCGTCGCGGTGCTTTCAAGGATGTCGTCAACCACGGCGCCACCTGTGTCGGCTTGAGCTACTACCGGGCCGATGGCTATGAGCCCCCCGGCGAGCAGCGACGTATACAGCGCGCGCTTCACATAGGTATGCATGGAAGTACTCCTGACTGACTGGGTGGAATGCGCCCATCGGCGCATGTGAACGTGCCGGGAGGATTCCCCGGCCGTCTACCCGTCAGTCAGGAGCGATGGCGACCTCGAGGAGAACCTCGAGAACGGTCGACGGCGACGCCGCGACCGCGAGAGCACTTGAAGAGTTCGCGGGCACCCAAAGCCCACTAACGATGTCTGCGTATCCAGTGCCGAACGTCGGACCGGCCGCACGCGCGGTACCGGTCGGCGCCGAAGCAGGGGCCGTGGCGGGCACCGGTGCGCTACCGGACCCCGGCCCGCCCTGGCCGATCTCTCCAGGGGCAACAGCGCCGCTGGCTACGGCCGCCATGCTGCTTTCTTCCTGCCCGAACCCGTCCACATCAAGAACGGAGCCCTGAACGAATGAAGAAGGATCGGCCGCTTGTGTAGCCGCCTCGACGCTCACCTGGTCCGGCGCGGGCGTCCGAGCACCGACCGGCTCCACCGGGACGTCCTGTGCTGCAGAAGCGGAGAGGTGGACGAAGCGCAACGCTGGATAGTCGTCGAGACCTTCCCCGACTGCCGCCATGAGAGCCAGCCCTGCGACCGAACCGACCATCGGGCCCACGACGCCGGCGACAACCGGCTGGGCAAGCCCTTCAACAGCGATGGCTACGACATCGGCGACGACCGGATCAACGGCTTCCACGATCGGCGTGACGACCTCACGAAGCACCGGAGCGATCACATCGCCCACCAACGGGTCGAAGATGCGCTCGACGGGCAGGTCGATCTCTTCGCTGACCGGTCCGGCAACGTCGGCAACCAGCGCAGTCACCGAAGGGATGCGCCCGGCGAGGTCACGGACCGCAGTGCTGATCCCCGGCTCGTCCTCAACCGCCCGTCGGGCGAATACCTCCGCCGTCTGGTCGGTGAGCTCGGTGGCGGCTTCCGGCTGGGACAGGGTCTGGGGTCCCGCCGCGCTGGCGTCAGTGCCACCTTCGGCAGCGACAGTCGTCGTAGGCGCCGTACTCGGCGCGGGCACTACCTCGCGCTCGTTCTCATCGGCGCGGGGTTCACCGCTTGCCGCCTGCGCGTCTGCGGCGACGTCCGCCACGGGCTCAGTGACGGCGACGGCTGCTCCGTTGACGGCGTCCACGATCGCAGGCACGTCGTCGACCGTCAGCTCAACGGTCTCCGCCACTGGCTCAGCCAATCGTTCGACGACGTCGACGGCACCGTCGGTCACCTCCGTCACGGCATCGGTCGCCGCGAATGTCGACCGGTCGGACGACTCTTCGCCCTCGACCGGATCGGCCATCTCGAACGGGACCGCTTCCTCGCCGGCCGCACTCGCCTCAGCCTCGCCGTCACCGGTCTCGACGGAGTCCGGGGCGCTCTCTCCTTCTTCGGAGCCACCCACAACCTCGTCGACCATGACGGTCGCTTCATCCGCGACGACGGTCGCGTCCTCGAGCAGTCCACCGACGAGTGAGTCGTCGGCTGATGCGGCAGCGGTGAACGTCGCGCCCAGGAACAAGGAGCCGAGGAGGGTCAGGAGGCCACGCAGGGCCCACCGCAGCGAACGGCGCCGGCCGTCCGGCTGCTGGCCGTCCGCATGGTCAACCATGCCCCCGCTACCCATTGGGATCGTCCCCCGCTTCCCCCGTTTGGCCGCAATGTTACCCACATCACACAGATGCGCAAGGCATCGCGTTGACCATGCGCCGCCTTGGTCGCCGTCCGGAACGGACCACAGCGCGGGAACACAACGCCATCGGCGACGCTGAACAGGGCCCCGACCATGAACGGGTCCGCGTCCACCGCTACCGGGTGGTGATGTCACCCTCGACGTAGACCCATCGGCCGGCCCGTCGTGTGAATGCGCTCCGCTCGTGCAGCTCGCCCGGGCCCGCGGCGGTCCGGTACCTCGCCCGGAACTCGACCACGCCGTCGGTGTCGTCAGGCCCGCCGGCCTCGGTGCTCAGGATCGTCAGGCCGAGCCAGGTCAGCCCGGGCGTGGGTTCGATCTCGTCGGGCCTGGTGCGCGGGTGCCAGGTCCGGAACACGTGGTCCAAGGCCCCGACGGCGTAGCCGCAGTACCTGGACCGCATCAGTTCCGCCGCGGTACTCGCGTACCGCTCCTGCCGGTGCAGTGGTCCGCAACAGGCGTCGTAGGCAGCGCCACTGTCGCAGGGGCAGGCACGTTCGAGGCTCACCCGTACACGCCCTTGCCGCGTGGGGCGGGGTCGCCAGTCCTGGCGCCGTCGGGACCACCCGCGCCGTCGCCCCGCTCGCCGTCGAACCCCCTGAGCAGGAACGCGACGACGGCATCCGGTAGCCCGGCCAGGGCCTTCGCCGCGGAGTCGACATGCACGGAGGTGGCGCCGTTCCAGTCGCTCATCTCGACCCGTCGGTCCACCACCCAGTGCGTGCCGATCTGCTCGCGATCGACCACCACGCCATAACGCCTCGCCTCGAACGGGGTGCCGCCGGGTGGGGTGACGGTCTCGGTGCCCTGCCGCTCGAGCGTCGCCCGATCGGCGCCGCCGACCGGGTCGGAGTCATCCAGGCGGATGTACCGCACGGCCGGCTCGCCGGAGGAGATGAGGTCCGCGAGCAGCACGAACTCCCCGTAGCTCGGCATCGTGTCCGCGTCGAGGCCCGAACTCACCCGGTCCACGTGGGAGCGCTGCCCGTCCGGCTCGGACCGGTACGTCGCGGACTGCCACGTGCGCGCGCCATGGGTGAACCGGATCACGGACTCGGCGCGGTAGTAGGCGCCGCCGGCGAGCGGGAACGCGACCCGGGTTCGCAGGACCAGGTCGTCGAATCGCCGGTGCAGGGCGCCGTCGTGCGCGTCCCGTGAACTCGAGTTCGCCGAGTGGAAGGTCTCCCAACGGTCCATGCACCCAACTTGCCAGACCCCTACGCCTCCAGCCACCCGCCGTCGTGCACGAGCAGTGCGATCTGGGTGCGGTTGCCCACCTCGAGCTTGGTCAGCACCGTCGAGACGTACGCCTTCACGGTGGCCACGGACAGGAACAGCGCGCTCGCGATCTGCGCATTCGTGGCGCCGCGGGCGATCTCGCGGGCCACCTCCGCCTCCCGCTCGCTGAGCCGGTCCAGTCGCTTGCGGGCGGTCTCGCGGGGGCCGGCCTCGCCGACGGTGCGGGAGATGAGGTGGCGGGTGACCTCCGGGGAGAGCACCGCGTCGCCGTCGGCCACCCGGGCGAGCGCGGCCACGATGTCGGCGGGCGGCGTGTCCTTGAGCAGGTACCCGCTCGCACCGGCCCGCAGCGCGCCGACGATCTCGGCATCGGTGTGGAACGTCGTCAGCACCACGACCTCCGGCGCGCCGGCGACCGTGCGCAGCCGCTCGGTCGCCGTGATCCCGTCCACCCGGGGCATCCGCAGGTCCATCAGCACCACGTCGCAGGGATGCGCCGCGAGGGCATCGGGGACCTCGTCGCCGTCGCCGGCCTCGCCGACCACCCGCACCGTGGTCCCGGCCGCGGTCGTGCCGTCGAGCATCATGGTCAGTCCGGCTCGCACAAGCGCGTCGTCGTCGACCAGCAGGACCCGGAGCGTGCGCTCCGGCCCCGATCCCGGTGTTTGTGCCTGCGAGCTCTGGGTCACCGTGGCCATGGTAGCCAGGCGACGACCCGGAAGCCTTGGGCGTGCGGTCCGTGGGTGAGCCGGCCGTGCGCGAGGTCGACCCGCTCGGCCAGGCCGATCAGGCCGGCCGAGGATCCCACGAGCGTCGCGTCGGCGGGGCGGGTCGGGGCGTCGTTGCTGACCTCGATGTTCAGGCCCTCGCCCGGCTCGCCGTCGACGCGCACCCGCACCGGTGCGCCCGGCGCGTGCTTGCGGGCGTTCGTCAGGGCCTCCTGCACGATCCGGTAGCCGGTCCGGGCGCTCGCACCGGGCAGGGTCGTCGGGTCCGCGTAGCCGGCGGAGTAGGCGATCTCCATGCCCGAGGCGCGGGCCGTGGCGATCAGTCGCCCGATCTCGGGCACGTCGGGCTGCGGGCGCGGCCGGTCGGGTCCGTCACCGTCGGGCAGGCGGAGCACACCGATCACCTCACGGAGGTCCTCGAGGGCCTCGTGGGTGCCGGTGCGCAGCACCCCGGCGGCCCGGGCCACCTGCTCGGGCGGTGCGTCCGGCCGGTACTCCAGCGCACCGGCGTAGGTGGCCAGCAGCGACAGGCGGTGGGCCAGCACGTCGTGCATCTCCCGGGCGATCCGGGCCCGCTCGGCGAGCCGGGCCTCGTCCGCGTGCCGGTCCCGGTCCGCCTCGGCGCGTGCCGCCCGCTCGTGCAGCGATCTGATCACCTCGGCGCGGGAGCGGAACAGGGCGCCGACGCCGAGCAGGGCAGCGTGCGCGGCGGCGTCCAGCAGTACGAACCAGAGTGTGTCGATGCCCGGCATCGGCCGCCACAGGAACTGCACCAGGTGGGCGCCGAACCCGATCACGGCGATCCCGACGGCGTCCGGCAGTGGGGCGTTCCGGGCCACGTAGTACGTGCCCATCGTGGACCCGGTGGTCGCGACCGGGGACAGCGTCGCCAACAGGGCGAGCGCGGCGGCGCCCGGCACCGGTCGGCACGCCAGCAGCGGCACGCACAGCACCGACGCGACGGCGACGCCGACGTCCAGGACCACGAACGCCGTCGACGGTGCGTTCGAGATCATGCTCACCAGGGTCAAACCGGCCAGCGCCGCCAGCCCGAGCATCGTCACGGCCGTGACCTGCGGTGGCGGACGCCGCGGATCGGTGGCGCAGACATCCTGGAGGGTCCTCATGGCCTTCAGCGTAGGAACCGGTGGGCCGCACCGGATACGGCCGAAGGTCGGTACCGGTCCCGCCCGACGGCCGGGCCTGGCTGGCCCCACGGCCGGTACCAGCGGCGCCGCGATCCGGCGACGGTGGAACCGGTGGCCGCACCGTGCGGCACCGACCTCACCGAAGGAGTGATTCGAGATGACCACCACGACCCCGACCCCAGCCACCACCGCCTCGACCAGGTCAACGATGTCGGCATCGGCCCGCCGCCTGCGCCGGAGCCTCGCGGTTGGCGTGGGCACCGCCGTCGGCGTGGGCATCTGGCTGATCGCGGTGCCCGGCGTCGGCGCGGATCTGGCGGTGACCATGGCCGAAGGCACCGCGCGGATCGGGCTCGGCTCCGTCATCGTCGCGTGCGTGGTCGCCGGCCTGGCCGGGTGGGGCTCCCTTGCCCTGCTCGAGCGGCTGACGACCGGCGCCGCGAAGATCTGGGCCTTCCTCGCCATCGCGGTCACGGTGATCTCCCTGCTCGGCCCGGTCGGGCAGGCGCAGTCGCTGGAGGCGGCACTCACCCTCGGCGCCATGCACCTGGGTGTCGGCGCCGCGCTGATCGGGCTGCTGCCGATGCGCGGAGCGGGCCGCACGAACGCCCCGGCAGGTGACCGGTGATGACCGCGAGCACGGACGTTGATCTGTGCGGTACCGCGCGTCAGGGCGCGGTTCTGCGGCCCCCGACAGCCACAAGCCGCGGAAGGACGCCCCGGCCGGACGCTGCCGTGTAGACGCACATTGAATGCGCGTGTAGCATCCTGAACATGCGTTCAATCTCGACCGGTTCAGACCGGTCCGCAGACGACCTGACCGCCCGCGCTCGCATCCGCGATGCGGCGGTCAGGCGTTTCGCGACCGACGGACTCGCCGCACCACTGCGGACCATCGCGGCCGACGCCGGGGTCAGCCCGGGCCTGATCCTGCACCACTTCGGCTCCCGGGACGGGCTGCGCGAGGAGTGCGACCAGTACGTGCTGGACGAGATGTTCCGCGCCGATGACGAGCTGCTGCGCGACGGCGGCGCGAGCACGGCAGCGGCTTGGCTGTCCGGTCTCGGCCAACACAGTGCGATGGTCGGTTACATGCTGCGCCTCCTGCAGCACGGCGGACCGGTGCTGACCGCGTTCGTGGACCGCATGGTCGCTGCCACCGAGGACTACCTCGAGGCCGGGGTCGCGGACGGTTCGATCCGACCGAGCCTGGCGCCGAAGGCCCGGGCGCGGTACATCGTCGAATCCAGTCTCGGCGCCCTGCTGTTACGGATGCCGGCGGCCCGGGACCGGCTCGACCTGGACGCGCTCGCGGGCCTCCTGCAGGCCTACACCGAGGAGGTCGCGGTGCCCAGCCTCGAGCTCTACACCGAGGGCCTGCTCGTCGACCGCAGCCTGCTCGAGGCGTTCGCCGCCAACCTGCCGGGCGAGCCCCCGGCCACCGAACCAAAAGAAGAAGGGTGAGACAGATGACCGCGATCCGCACCGAGAACCTCGTCAAGACGTTCGGCACCACCCGCGCGCTCGACGGGTTCGATCTGACGGTCGAGACCGGGCAGGTGGCCGGCTTCCTCGGCCCGAACGGCGCCGGGAAGTCGACCACGATCCGTGTCCTGCTCGGCATGCTGCGCGCGGACTCGGGGACCGCGACCGTGTTGGGCATGGACCCCTTCCGCGACGCCGTCGCCGTGCACCGCCGCCTCGCCTACGTGGCCGGCGACGTGAGCCTGTGGCCGAACCTGACCGGAGGCGAGATCGTCGACCTGCTCACCCGCGTCCACTCCGGGCAGGCGAGGCGGGATGCCCGCCGGGCCGACCTCCTCGAGCGGTTCGAGCTGGACCCCACGAAGAAGGCGCGCACGTACTCCAAGGGGAACCGGCAGAAGGTCGCGCTCGTGGCCGCCCTGTGCACGGACGCCGAGCTGTACCTGTTCGACGAGCCCACCTCCGGGCTGGACCCGCTGATGGAGGCCGTGTTCACCGACGAGGTCCGCGCCCTGCGCGAGGCGGGGCGCACCGTGCTGCTGTCCAGCCACATCCTGGCGGAGGTCGAGAAGCTCTGTGACACCGTCACGATCATCCGGTCCGGCCGGGCGGTCGAGACCGGCACACTCGCCGACCTGCGTCACCTGACCCGTTCATCGGTGACCGCGTCGACGGTAGCCGATCCGGCCCGCCTCGCTGCCATGCCCGGGGTGCACGACCTCGTCGCCGAGGACTCACGGCTGCGGTTCGACGTCGACGACGCCCGGATCGGCGCCGTGCTGGCCGCGTTGACCGAGGCGGGCGTGTCCCACCTGACCGTGACACCGCCGTCGCTCGAGGAACTGTTCATGCGCCACTACGGCGACGAGACCGTCGAAGCGGGGGTCTGAGCCATGACCGCGACCACCGTCACCGACCACCGCCACGCCGCGCCCCGCGGGGGCCGGTTGCGCGACGGCACCTCGGTTCGGGAACCGTGGGCCGGGACCGGGCACCTGCTGCGGCTGGCGCTGCGGCGCGACCGGATCCGGATCCTCATCTGGTTCGTCGCGATCGTCGGGACCGTCGCGGCCACCGTGCCCGCGCTCGAGGTCGCGTATCCGGACGCGGCGGCCCGGCAGGCGCGCGCCGCGCTGATGACGAACCCGTCCGCGGTCATGATGACCGGGCCCGCGTTCGGCCTCGACGACTACACGCTCGGCGCGATGGTCGCCAACGAGCTGAGCCTGAGCCTGTTCGTGACCGTCGCGGTGATGAGTGTCCTGCTCACCGTCCGGCACACCCGGTCCGAGGAGGAGTCGGGCCGCACCGAGCTTCTGCGTGGGCTGCCCGTGGGTCACTACGCGCCGGCGACGGCGGCGCTCGTCCATGTCGCAGCGGTGAACGCCGCGATCGGGGCCGGGACGGCGCTCGCGCTGCTCGGCAGCGGCCTGGCGGCCGCGAGCAGCCTCGCCATGGGACTGGCGACGGCGGTCACCGGACTCGTGTTCGGCGCCGTCGCCTCGGTCATGACTCAGGTGACCGCGCACGCCCGGGCCGCCACCGGGATGGCGATGGTGGTCCTCGCGGCCGCCTTCCTGGCCCGCGGCGTCGGCGACGTCATCGACGCGCAGGGGTCCTGGCTGTCCTGGCTCTCGCCGCTCGCGTGGGCGCAGCAGACGCGACTCTTCGTGGACCTGCGCTGGTGGCCGCTGGGCTTGTCCCTCGCGCTGACAGTCGTCCTGCTCGCGGTGTCGGTGCGGCTGGCGCGGCACCGCGACCTCGGCGCCGGGTTGCGCCCGGAGCGTGGCGGGCACGCGATCGCGACTCGAGGGCTCCTGAGCGGACCCGGCCTGGCCGTGCGGCTGCTGCGCGGGACGATCATCGGCTGGGCGATCGGCCTGGTGCTGATGGGGATCACGTTCGGCAGCCTCGCGAACTCTCTGGAGGACATGCTCGCGGAGGTCCCGGACCTCGGTGCCTGGATCGGGATGGGCAGCGGCGACCTGATCGACGCGTTCGCGGCCGCGATGCTGTCCTACCTCGTCTTCGGGGTCGGGGCGTTCGCCGTCGGGGCGGTGCTGCGGCTGAAGACGGAGGAGGAGGCCGGGCGCGGCGAGGCCGTGCTGGCCACCGGCGCCTCCCGGCTCGGCTGGGTCGCGAGCTGGTTCGGTGTCGTCGTGGCGGCGGCCGTCGTGATGCTGGTGCTGTCCGGGCTCGGCCTGGGCCTGGGTGTGCAGGCCGCGACCGGATCCGCCGATGCGACGGCGCGTCTCGTCGGGGCGGCGCTGGTGTACCTGCCAGCGGTGCTGGTGATGGCCGGCCTGGCGCTCGCGCTGTTCGGTCTGGTGCCGGCGTTCGCGGGGCTGGCCTGGGTGCTGGTGGCGTGGGTCGTCTTCGTGGGCTGGGTGGGGGCCCTGCTGGACCTGCCCGAGGTGCTCGTCGGCCTCTCGCCGGTGGACCGCACACCCACCGTGCCGGTCGAGGCCGCCGACGGCGGCCCGCTCCTCGTACTCACGGCGATCGCCGCGGTACTGGCCGTCGCCGGTCTGCTCGGGATCCGCCGTCGGGACATCCGCTCGAACTAGTGCCCGACGGCGGTCGCGGTGCTCGGCGGTCTGGCTGCGGTTCGGACGTGCCCGGCCAGTGACAGCAGCACGCCGACGCCGGCCCACAGGCCGAGCGCGAGCCAGGCCGCCGTGGCGTCCGCCGCCGGGAAGTACGACACATCCCGTAGCAGGGTGCCGCTCGCGCCCGGCGGAAACCACTGGCCGATCGCGCCCCAGTGCCACGGGAGGAACTCCGGCGGGACGGCCACGCCGGAGATCGGGTTCGCGACGAGCATCATGAGCACGGCTCCGAGGGCGACACCCGCCCGACCGAGGACCGCGACGAGCCCGGTGATCGGGGCCGCGATCGCGCCGAGCGCGAGGGCGATCACGCCGGCGTTGACCCACCAGTCGCCCTGGAGTGAACCGAACCAGCTCTGCAGGATGCCGGCGAGCAGGAGGCCGCCAGCGCCGGCGTAGGCGACGACCGCGACGACACGGCGCAGCGCGCCGACGACGCCGAGCGAGATCGCGATGCCCCCGGCCAGGCCGCCGAGCACGAGCGGGAACATTGCTGCGGCGAGCCCGGAGCCACGCGGGTCCTCGGCAGAGAGGGGGACGACGTCGGTCACGGTGACGGTGGGCAGCGTCGCGTCCGCGGCCGGCGCGCCCGCGGCCGCGGCCTCCTGGAGCGCGGCGACGGCTCCGGCGGTGAGTTGGTCCTGGATCTGCCCCGCGATCCCGGTGAGCAGTTGGTGGGTGGCTTGGCTGGCGGCCGAGGACGTGAGGACCTCGGGCTGCTCGCCGAGCACCACGGCGCCGTAGACCTCGCGGGCCTCGATGGCCGCCACGGCGGCGTCCCGGTCGGTCGCGGCGATCAGCTCGACGGCGCCGGGCTGGGCCTCGTCGGCGGTGGCACGAAGCGCGACGACCGCGGGAGCGGGTCCCACCGCAGCGATCGGGACGTCGCGCGGCGCAGCGGTCACCGCCGGCCAGGAGAAGGCGAGGACGAGAACGCCGACGACAGCCGCGACGGCGAAGGCAAGGGCGAGGACGCGGCGCAGCGGGGTGGGCGGGGCGGGCAGCCGGGGTGCGTCGACGTCCGGCGCGGGGGCCAGGGTGGTCATGGAGAGCTCCAGGGTAGGTTCCGAATCTGAGCCATAAAAAACGGAGGTTCGTTTTGTATGGCCTAGAGTGAACCTCGCATCTAGACTTGTCAACCGGGCGCCGGAGGCGCCCGAGGAGACCACAGCCGCGACCAGGAATGAGGCCCGATGCCGCGCATCACCGAGGCGCGCCGGGAGGCTCGCCGGGACCAGATCCGTGCTGCGGCACTGCGGTCGTTCGCGGCGAAGGGATACCAGCGCACCTCGATCGCGGACGTCGTCACCGAGTCCGGGCTCTCCGCGGGGGCCATCTACGGGCACTACGCCGACAAGGGCGAGTTGTTCGCCGCCGTCGCCCAGCACGTGCTGTCCCGCCGGGACGACGAGATCGCCGCCGCCTCCCACGAGGGCGTGCCGCCGTCCCCGTACGAGATCCTCGTCCTCCTGACGGGCGGCATGGCCCGCGACCTCGCCGACGGTCGCGTGCTGGTCCAGCTCTGGTCCGAGTCGACGGTCGATCCGGCGCTCCGCGCGGTGGTACAGAGGGTCGTGGGCTCCGTGCGCGGGGTGCTCGGGGACGCGCTGCGGAACTGGTTCGCCACCCGTCCCGACCTGGCGCCCGACGGCCCGGACGCCGCCGCACAGCTGCTGCTGCCGGTCGTGATGGGCCTCGGACAGGCGTTCATCATGCAGCGTGCGCTGCTGGAGGACTTCGACCCGGACGCCTACCTCGCCGCGGCGGAGGCGGTCCTGCCCCGCTGATCCGCGGCACCGGCCGTTGCTTGCCTGCACGGGTTCGGCCGTCGGGAGATTCGCTCCAGCCGGCGCTCGTGAGTGCTCGCGCCCGGGCGCGCCCGCCCTCTACGGTGGGATCGGGCGCCGCCGACTCCGGTGCTGCGAGACCGGCACCGAGGCCGGTCCCGATGTTCGAGAGCGAGGGCGCGCCGGCCATGAGGCAGGAGGAGCAGGCCTTCCGACCGCGGCTGCGCGGGGCGGCGGTGACGGCGTTCGTCTGCGCCGTGGTCCTGACCCTCGCCTGCGTGGTGGAGGCCGGCCTCTCGAACTGGCTGACCGGGCAACCGATCCCGCGGCCCCGCTCGGACGACGCGCTGGAGTTCCTGCGTGCCCACGACGAGCTCCTGCTGGCCATCGGCGGCCTGTACCTGATCGCGGCCGGCGCCCTGCTGGTGTTCGGTCTCGTGGTGCCGCGCGCGGTGCCCTCCGAGAGGCGGCTCGGACTGGCCCACGTCGCCGCCGTGGCGGCCCTGACGATCGCGGCCGGCGCGGGCCTCGCCCTGGCGTTCTCCGGCGCGATGGGCAGCGAGCGTGCGGTGCACCTGCTGCACTCGACGCTCACCGTGGTCGGGGGCCCGGTTCACGTGGCGACGCTCGGCCTCTTCGTGCTGGCGCTGTCCCGGTCCCAGGCCTACGCCCCGCCCGAGCGGGTCTTCGGTGTGGTCGCGGCGGTGGTAGCGGTGATGGGGCTGCTCTCGCTCCCGATCGTGCCGTGGGGTCCGGTGGCCACCGCAGGGCGCATCCTGTGCCTGGTGTGGCTGTTGGTCACCACGAACCGGCTGGCCTTGCGAAGCCCCTATTGAGCGGGACGGTCGAGCTCACTGGCTTCGGCTCGCGAACTACAGCGCCTTCGCGAAGCAGCGCGAGTCCTCGGAGTCCTCGTACGGCTCGTAGTTGTCGATGATCCGGTAGCCCTCGGAGGAGTAGAGCCCGATAGCCTCCTCGAGCAGGACGCCGGTCTCCAGGACCAGCTGGGTGACCTTGCGCTGGACGGCGATCGCCTCGAGCTCACGCAGGATCACCTTGGCCAGGCCCTTGCGGCGTTGCTCGGGTACCACGTACATCCGGTTCAGTTCCGCGGTGCCCGCCTGGAACGCGGGCGCCGGATCGCGCAGGACGCCGCAGCCCACGGCCACGCCGGCGTCGTCCCGGACCAGCAGGCCGACGGACACCGTTCCCGGTTCGAGGGGCTGCGCGGCCATCTCGTCGCCGTACCGCTCGATCACCTCGGCCTCCTGCGCGGCCACGAGCCGCTGCAGGTCGGGATCGGTCCATTCGACGCGTACCAACGTGGTGGTCATGTCCTACCTCCGCGGGGAATCGGGGTCACCGAGCGACCGGATGCCTTGAACGTTACCCCGAGCCCGTGCCCGAGGGCACGGATCCTCCTGTCGTCGACCACCTAGCGGAAGGCTGCAGCCGAACTCGGTCCCGGGCCTGGAGTCAGCCGCCGGCCAGCGTGAGCACGATCAGACCCAGGTTGAGGGCCACGACGGCGACGACGATGCCGGTCAGCACCCACCGGATGACCGGGCCGTTCGCCGACTCGCCCATGAGGGTGCGGTCCGACGTCAGGCGCAGGAGCGGCACCAGCGCGAACGGGATCCCGAAGCTCAGCACCACCTGGGAGACCACCAGTGCCCAGGTCGGGTCCACCCCGGCGGCGAGCAGGATCAGGGCCGGCACCAGCGTCACGGCCCGGCGGGCCAGTACCGGGATCCGGCGGTGCAGCAGGCCGGCCATGATGGTGGCTCCCGCGTAGCTGCCGACCGACGTGGACGCGAGCCCGGATGCCAGCAGCCCGATCGCGAACACCATGCCGATCGCCGGCCCGAGCGCGTCGGTGACGGCGACGTGGGCGCCCTCGATCGTGTCCGTGCCGGGTACCCCCTGCAGGCTGGACGCGGCCAGGAGCAGCATCGCGATGTTCACGCACCCGGCCACGCCGAGCGCGGCCACGACGTCCCAGCGGGTCGCCCGGAGCAGCGTCGGGAGCCTGCCCTCGGCCTTGCCGTGCCGGTCCCGGGCCAGTGCCGAGTGCACGTAGATCGCGTGCGGCATCACGGTCGCGCCCAGCATCGACGTCGCCAGCAGCACGCTGTCCGCGCCGGCGAAGCGGGGCACCAGGCCGCTCGCCATCTCGCCGGCGTCGGGCGGGTTGACGAACAGGCCGGCCACGAACCCGACCGTGATGACGGCGAGCAGCGCGACGATGACCGACTCGAACCGGCGCTGGCCGTGCCGGTCGGCGACCAGGAGCATCAGCATCGAGATCACGCCGACGATGAGCCCACCCAATGGCAGCGGCAGCCCGAACAGCAGGTTCAGCGCGATCGCCCCACCGATGACCTCGGCCAGATCCGTGGCCGCGGCGACGAGTTCGGCCTGGGCCCAGTACGCGAGGCGCGGCGTGCGGCGCAGCCGGCGGCCGAGCAACTCGGGCATCGTGGCGCCGGTGACCAGGCCGAGCTTCGCGGACTGGTACTGGACCAGAACGGCCATCAGGTTCGCCGCGACCAGCACCCAGAGCAGCAGGTACCCGTACCGGGCGCCGGCGGTGAGGTTCGCGGCCACGTTCCCCGGGTCGACGTACGCGACCGCGGCTACGAAGGCGGGGCCGAGCAGCGGAAGCAAGCGCCGCCGTCGGGCATTGACCTGCTTGTCTGTGGTCGCGGTCGCCACCAGCACCTCCAGTGAAAAGTTCGGGTGTCCGAACTTTAGCCCACAACAGGGTCGCTGGGTGTGACCAACGGCTCACTCCAGCTGCGCCGTGTCCGGCTAGGGTTGGGAGGGTGACTGGACACTATGACGTTGTTGTTCTCGGCGCCGGACCCGGCGGATACGTGGCTGCGATTCGCGCGGCCCAGCTCGGGCAGAGCGTGGCGATCGTGGAGAAGCAGTACTGGGGCGGTGTCTGCCTGAACGTGGGCTGCATCCCGTCCAAGGCCCTGCTGCGGAACGCGGAACTGGCCCACATCTTCAACCACCAGGCTTCCACGTTCGGCATCACCGGTGAGGTGAGCTTCGACTTCGGGGCGGCGTTCGACAGGAGCCGCGACGTCGCCGACGGCCGCGTCAAGGGCGTCCACTTCCTGATGAAGAAGAACAAGATCACCGAGTACGACGGGCTCGGCTCCTTCGCGGACAGCAAGACCCTGAACGTCGAGCTCAGCTCCGGCGGGACCGAGCAGATCACGTTCGACAACGTCATCATCGCCACCGGCTCGACCGTGCGGCTGCTTCCCGGTGTCGAGCTGAGCAAGAACGTGGTCACCTACGAGGAGCAGATCCTCACCCGTGACCTGCCGTCCTCGATCGTGATCGTCGGTGCCGGCGCCATCGGCATGGAGTTCGCCTACGTGCTGAAGAACTACGGCGTGGACGTCACCATCGTCGAGTTCCTCGACCGGGCGCTGCCGAACGAGGACGTCGAGGTCTCCAAGGAGATCGCGAAGAGCTACAAGAAGCTCGGCGTGAACATCCTCACCTCCACCAAGGTCGAGACCGTCACCGACGACGGCTCCTCGGTGAAGGTCACCTACACCGACGCCAAGGGCAACGCCGGCGAGATCGTCGCGGACAAGGTCCTCATGTCGATCGGGTTCGCCCCGCGCGTGGACGGCTACGGGCTGGAGCAGGCCGGCGTGCAGCTCACCGAGCGCGGCGCCATCGCGATCGACGAGCGGATGCGCACCAACGTGCCCGGCATCTACGCGATCGGTGACGTCACCGCGAAGCTGCAGCTCGCGCACGTCGCCGAGGCGCAGGGCGTGGTGGCCGCCGAGACCATCGCCGGCGCCGAGACCCTCGAGCTGGGCGACTACCGGATGATGCCGCGCGCCACGTTCTGCCAGCCGCAGGTGGCCAGCTTCGGCCTCACCGAGGCCCAGGCCCGCGACGAAGGCTACGACGTCAAGGTCGTGAAGTTCCCCTTCACCGCCAACGGCAAGGCGCACGGCCTCGGCGACCCGACCGGGTTCGTCAAGCTCGTCGCCGACGCGAAGTACAACGAGCTGCTCGGCGGGCACCTCATCGGCCCGGACGTGTCCGAACTGCTGCCCGAGCTGACGCTCGCGCAGAAGTGGGACCTCACCGCGAACGAGCTGGCCCGGAACGTGCACACGCACCCGACGCTGAGCGAGGCGCTGCAGGAGGGCTTCCACGGGCTGACCGGGCACATGATCAACTTCTGATCGGTTCGCAGGCACTGCCCGACGGCGTCGCTCCCCTTTGCGGGGAGCGGCGCCGTTTGGATTCAGGTCGCTCCGAGCGTGGGGTGTGGTCTGCCGGATCCTGGGGGCTGGGCCAGACGTCGGACGAGCTGCGAGCGCGGGGGCTAGCGGGTCGATCCGAGACTCTGGCGTGGATGGTCCCGTTGGGGGCATCATTGACCCACGGCTCCGGCAGCCGGCCGCCTGCCTCGCACCGACCGGTGCGGGATGGTGAATGCCGATCACGCACGGCCACCGTCAACGCACCCGACGAGAACCCGCGCGGAGGACGTCGGCAACGCAGGCACCGAGTGACCGGCTCCGCCGTGAGGAATCGTCATGAACACCGTGCCCACCGCCGATGAGGCCAAGGCGCAGGCCAAGCGCTTGCGTATCGCGCTCGCTGCCGCAGGGATCGACGTCGGCCACTCGGCCGCGCTCGAGTTGCTCGCGAAGTCACACGGGCTCGCGGACTGGAACACCCTGACCGGCACCGCCGGACCTGCCGGTGCAGCCGGCTCCCGCTCGGGGGACCTGAGCGGAACGGGAGGCGACGAAGCGACCACGACCTCCGCCGTCGTCCCAATCCTGCGGATGTTCGACTGGGACAAGGCGCAGGAGTTCTACGTGGGCTACCTCGGCTGGACGGTGGACTGGGGGCACCGGTTCTCCGACCACTCGCCGCTGTACGTGCAGGTGTCGTCCCCGGACGGCGCCCGGCTGCACCTGTCGGAACACCACGGCGACGGCACGCCTGGGACGGCGGTACTCATCGAGGTCGCGGATGCCGCCGGGCTCCACGCCGCACTCTCGGCGAAGGACTACTCCTTCGCCGCGCCGGGCCTGGAGGATGTGCCCTGGGGGCGGACCGTCACGGTCCACGACCCGTCCGGCAACCGGCTCACCTTCCTGCAGGCCGACGGCGACCGGGCCCGCGCCGACCGGGAACTCCCGCCGATCGTCGCCGAGGTCACGGTCCCGCTCGAGCCCGGGGCCGCATACGACCTGTTCACGTCGTTCACGTGGTGGGTCGAGTACGGCCGGGAGGTCGACGCCCCGGTCACGGTCTCGGATGAGGTGGTGTTCGAGAACGGCCAGGGCCGGCTGTCGATCGGGCGCGTGCTGCACCGGCACCGGCCCACGCACTGCGCGATGACGTTCACGCTCGCCCAGGACCCCGCGACGCCGACCCGGCTGGATGTGCACTTCCGGCCCGTCGACGGCGGCACCCGGGTTCGGCTGGAACACGGCGGATGGGACGCGCGCAACGGCGAGCGGCGCGGAAAGTTCACCGACTGGCCGGTGATCCTGGGGTACTTCGAGGCCGCGGCGCGGGCCGTCTGAGCGCGACGAGATCGCACCCGGCGCCTCGGCGGGAGCGCGCCAACACGCGGGTCATCGCTGGAGCTCGAGAACCGTGGGCAGCAACTCTGCCTCACCGCTCTCAGGATACGGCCGGGGCGGGGGCTTGCCGCAAGCCCCCCGCTCCGTCCTACGCTGCTTGGCCGTGCCCATCAGCGGGTGCGGCGAGGGGGTTGTGATGGCAGACGTGATCGTGGTGGGGAGCGGGCCGACCGGGATGATGCTGGCCGGTGAGCTCGCCCTGGCAGGGGTCGACGTGTCGATCGTGGAGCAGCGCCGAACGTCCGAGCTGGAGGGCTCGCGGGCGGGCGGGATCCACTCACGAACGATCGAGATCCTCGACCAGCGCGGGATCGCCGACCGGTTCCTGGCGGAGGGCCAGACCGTGCAGGCGGCGACGTTCGGCACGACGGTGCTGGATATCAGCGACCTTCCGACGCGACATCCCTACGGGCTGGCTCTGTGGCAGAACCGCATGGAGCCGATCCTGGCCGGCTGGATCGAGGAGCTCGGGGTGCCGGTCCACCGTGGACGGGAGGTGGTCGGCCTCGTCCAGGATGACGCCGGCGTCAGCGCCCAGTTCGCGGATGGTCCGCCGGCACGTGCGAAGTACCTTGTCGGCGCCGACGGTGGGCGCAGCGTGATCCGCAAGGCCGCCGGTATCGACTTCCCCGGGTCGGAAGCGACCCGCAGCAACCTGATCGCCGAGGTCGAGGTTGCCGAGGAGCCGCCGAGCGGCATGCGTCAGGACGAGTCGGGGGTCCACGGCCTCAGCCGGCTGGCGGACGGGCGCACCTACCGGGTGGTGACGACGGAGCAGCAACTCGGGTCGGGCGCAGAACCGAGCCTGGCCGACCTCGGCCACGCCCTCACGGCGGTCTACGGAACCGACTTCGGCGTGCACAGCCCGACCTGGATCTCCCGGTTCACCGACGCCACCAGGCAGGCCGCGGACTACCGTGCCGGGCGGGTGCTGCTCGCCGGGGACGCCGCGCACATCCACTATCCCGCCGGCGGGCAGGGGATCGGTCTCGGGATCCAGGACGCGGTGAACCTGGGCTGGAAGCTCGCACAGGCGGTCAAGGGTGTTTCGCCGGAGTCGCTCCTGGACACCTACCGCGCCGAGCGGCACCCGGCCACGGCCCGGGCGCTCAAGTACTCGATGGCGCAGTCGGTCCTGCAGCGCTCCGACCCGCGAACGGCGGCACTCACCGAGACCGTCGACGAGCTGATGGCGATGGACCAGCCCCGAACGCAACTGGCAGCCCTCATCCATGGTCTTGATATCGCCTATGACCTCGGCGAGGGGCATCCGCTGCTCGGGCGTCGCATGCCGGACCTCGACCTCGATACGACAGACGGTCCGACCCGCGTCTACTCGTTGCTCCACGAGGCCAAGCCACTCCTGCTCAACCTCGGTGCACCGACCCGGATCGAAATCACACCCTGGGCCGACCGGGTTCGGCTCGTCGAGGCCCGGTTCGCCGGCACCTGGGAACTGCCCGTGCTCGGCGAGGTGCGCGCACCCTCGGCGGCACTGGTTCGCCCGGACGGGCACGTCGCCTGGGTTGGACAGGGCACCGAGCTCGGCCTGACCGACGCACTCGCGCTCTGGTTCGGCCCCGCATCACCCACCGGCTGACGATTGCGCTGAGCTCGTACTGACGCCGTGACTTCGTACGCCGGCGGCCATGAGGTCGATGATGCGGGTGCTGCCTCAGCGCGCTTGCGCGGAAGCGCGATCACCCCGTCGCGCCCGTAAGGTCGAGCCATGAGGCAGACGTGAAGCGGGCCATCGCCCGGCTGTACTGGTCGTTGAGCCGGTGGACCCAGCGCTCGGAGCCGGTGGACCCGCGCGGCGCGGGGATCCTCCTCGGCGCGCCGCACACGTCCAACTGGGACTTCGTGTTCATGCTCGCGATCGCCTGGCAGGGCGGCTACCGGCTGAGGTTCCTCGGCAAGCACCAACTGTTCAAGAAGCCGTTCGGCACGATCATGCGTGCGCTCGGCGGGATCCCGGTGGACCGCCGCGACCCATCGACCGTCGTCGACGAAGTGGTCGGACGGGTCCGCGCCGGCGAGCGGTTCCACCTCGTGATCACGCCGGAGGGCACCCGCAACGGTGCGCAGTACTGGCGGTCCGGGTTCTATCGGATCGCCCAGGAGACCGGGCTGCCGGTCACGCTCGGCTATGTGGACCGGAGCACGATGACCAACGGTCTCGGTCCCACGATCGAGCTCACCGGGGACGTGGTCGCGGACATGGACGTCATCCGCGCCTTCTACAAGGGCAAGACCGGGGTGCGCCGGACGGAGACGATCGAGCCCCGCCTGCGTGACGAGGAGGGCTGAGCGGGCCCGGCCGGGTCTGCAGCCCCGGCCGGTACCTCGGCCGCCCAGCGGCTACTCGCCGCTGAACGTCGCGCCCTCGGCATACGCGCGCATCGCGTCCCGCACGAACGTGGCGCCCTCGGTCCCGCCGTAGTTCGCCGCGAACCGGTCGTCCGCGACGTACATGTCGGCCAGCCCGAGGAAGTAGCCGCGGGACACCTCGCTCGAGGCCACACCGAGCCATTCGTGGTGCCGGGCGCTGATCGCCCGCACCCGCTCGTCGCCGGGGTCGAGGCCCTCGGCCGCGGCCCGGGCGTAGTCGGCCACGATGTCGGTCTGGCGCTCCTTGAACGCCTTCCTCTCGGAGTCGGTGAGCGAGCGCCACCAGGCGTCGCCCTTCGCGTATGCGTCACGACCCCAACGCTGCTCGACCTCATCCTTGTACTGGGTGTGGTCGAATCCGTCGAACATCTCCTCTGCCATGAGTTCTTCACCTCCTTCTCTCTTCATCACCGTGGTCCGAACGGACTCGATCTGTCGATCGAGCCGGTCGCGCTCCTGGTGGAGCAGTTCCAGGTGGGTCCGCAGCGCCGTGGCTTCGTCCTGCGAGCGGTCGAGCACCTCGGCAATGGTGCCGAGGCCGAGCCCGACGTCGCGCAGCAAGAGGATGCGTTGCAGCCGGACGAGGGCCTCGCCGTCGTAGTAGCGGTAGCCGTTCGAGCCGATCCGGGACGGCTCCAGCAGCCCGATCTGGTCGTAGTGACGCAGAGTGCGACTGGTCGTCCCGGTGAGCCGGGTGATCTCGTGCATGGACCACTGCGCGTCGGTCGACGCGGGCTGGTCGAGCACTGCTTCGCTCCGGTTCATCGGTCCCTCCTGGGATGTCGGTGAGACCAGTCTGAACCTTGACGTCGCGTCAAAGTCAAGATCTGTTTCTGAACCCGTTCGGGGGCGTCGGAATGCCCGCACGGACCAGAGGGTTGCCAGGACATGAGACTCGAGCTCGGCAGGTACGGCGTGTGGCTACGAGCGCGGGCGGTCGACGCCGATCTCGCTCGAGCGGTGGAACGTCTCGGCTACGGCACCTTGTGGCTCGGTGGCGTGAACGGCGCGGACCTTGAGGACCCGGAGTCGGCCCTCGCGGCGACCGACTCCCTTGTGGTCGCCACCGGGATCGTGAACATCTGGTCGGCGGACGCGGCGCGGACGGCGCGTTCCTACCAGCGGCTGGCGGAGCGGTTCCCGAACCGGTTCCAGCTCGGTGTGGGTATCGGACACCCCGAACGGACCGACGTCTATGCGTCCCCGTACGACACCACCGTCGCCTACTTGGACGCGCTCGCCGAGCACGGCGTGCCGACGAACAGGACCGTACTGGCCGCGCTCGGACCGCGGGTGCTGCGCCTGGCCGGCACCCGCACCGCCGGCGCGCACCCCTACCTGACCACCCCGGCGCACACGGCCGGCGCCCGGGAGGTCCTCGGTGCAGCCCCGCTGCTCGCCCCCGAGCAGAAGGTCGTCGTCGACACCGACCCCGAGCGCGCCCGAGCGATCGGCCGGGACTACCTCGCCCCCTACCTGGCGCTCTCGAACTACACCCGGATGCTGCGCACGCTGGGCTTCACCGACGCCGACTTCGCCGACGGCGGCAGCGATGCTCTCGTGGACCAGCTCGTACTGCACGGGGACGCGGCCACCGTGGCCGCGGGCCTGGCTGCCCACCTGGAGGCCGGCGCCGATCACGTCGCGATCCAGCCGCTCACCGAGCCGGCGCGATCCCTCGCCGCGCTCGCGCCGCTGCTCGGGCTCTGATCACTCAGGCGGCGGCGACCGGCTCCCGCGCCCGCAGCAGGTGCCGCGCGACGTAGCCCGCGTCCCGGCCCGCGCCGCCGATCAGCATCGACGCGAACGCGTACTGGAACGGCACCCCCAGGAAGTACAGACCCGGGAACGAGGTGACGCCCCGGTCGCTGATCGGGAATCCCGCCTCGTCGGTGACCGGTAGGTCGATCCAGGAGTAGTTCTGGCGGTACCCGGTGCACCAGATGACGCTAGCGACGTCCAGCGGCGTCCCGTCCGCAACCGGCAGCCCGTCGGTGACGCCGGTGACGCGTCCGGTCCGCCGCACCCCGGCGGCGGCCAGATCCGCCGTGCGCACGCGCACCAGAGGCGCGCCGTGGGTGCGCACCTCCACGCGCAGGCGCCTGCCGACGGGCGTGCGCATGGTGAGCAGGTGCCGGGTGGCGAAGAACCAGATCGGCAGGATCACCCGCGCCTCGGGGCCCTCGATCCGGAACGGCATCTGCCCGTTCACGGCGCCGGCGAGGGTGGTGGCGTGGGTGGCGGCGGTCTCATACGCGATGTCCGCGCCGGAGTGGGAGGCACCCACCACCAGGACGTCCCCGGCCGGCAGGTCCGACGGGCCCCGGTAGCCGGTCGAGTGCCACTGCCGGATGCCCGGGTCCAGCTCGGCGGCGAAGTCCGGCACGTACGGCTCCTGGTGCGGCCCGGTCGCGACGACGACGTTCGGAGCTTCGAACCGCTGGTCGCCCGCCTCGGCGACGTATGTCTCCCCGACGCGGCGCAGCGAGTCCACCCGCACACCGGAGCGCACCGGCAGAGCGAAGTGCTCGGCGTAGGTCCGCAGGTACCCGGCGATCTCGTCGCGGTCGGGGAAGTGCCTGGGGTCGCCCGGGACGTCGAGCCCCGGCAGCGAACTGTACCGCGCGGGGGAGAACAGGCGCAGGGAGTCCCAATGCCCCTCCCAGTGCGCGCCGACGTGGTCCTCGGCGTCGAGGATCACGAAGTCCACGCCGGCCTGCGCCAGGTGGTATCCGGCGGACAGGCCGGACTGGCCGCCGCCGATGACGATGGTGTGGTGCGTGCTCATGGTCGTTCCTCTCGTTGAGTCGTGTCTCGACGCTAGGAAGGCGGCGCGGCGCGCACATCGACAGTTCTGAGCAATGCCCGACGGTGGGGCGTGGGTAGTTCTGCCGCCGCACCGCGTGGGGTGGGTGGGCCGGGCGAGCCCAGGGGGCACGCGAGGGACGTCGGCTCGCTACCTCGGCGTCGCGCCGTGGACCCGGATCACACCGTGCTCGTACGCCCACGCCGTCGCGGCGGACCGGGACGGAAGGTCCAGCTTGGTGAGGATGTTCCCGACGTGCCGGGCCACTGTCTTCTCGCTCAGGTGCAGCGCCGTCGCGATCGCCCGGTTCGTGTGCCCGGCACTGATCAGCCTGAGCACCTCGGTCTCGCGCACGGAGAGCGGATGGCTGGCGGGTTCGACGGGTTCGGGTCGCAACAGTGCCCCGATCCGCGCGGCGTCCGGGACGGCACCGAGCCGGACGTAGGTCTCCGCGGCGCTGCCGAGCTCCAGTGCGGCCCCGGCGTCGTCGGCGAGTTCGCGGCAGGCCAGTCCGATGAGCTCGCGGGTGCCGGCCTGCTCGTACGGGGCGTCCAGGCTCGCCCACACGCTCAATGCGGCCCGTAGCGGCGCGAGTGCCCCGGCGGCATCGTTCCCGGCGAGCGCGGCCGCACCGACCGCATGGCCGGCGAGCGCGGCGAGGTACTGGCACGGTCGCTCCGCGGACAGGAACACCAGCTCGTCGGCGGCCGCGCGCACCGCGTCGGTGTCCCGCAGTTG
This sequence comes from Occultella gossypii, assembly GCF_019947135.1. Lineage (GTDB taxonomy): Bacteria > Actinomycetota > Actinomycetes > Actinomycetales > Beutenbergiaceae > Occultella > Occultella gossypii. The sequence goes on from NZ_JAGSHT010000021.1 coordinate 25,777, forward strand.
CAGGGCGATGGTGACCCGGGCGCCGAGCAGCATCGGTCGGGCGAACGGGTCGATGGTCTCGTCGAGGATCCGGGCGATGGTGGCGGCGGCTGCGGGTCCTTCCCCGCGGGCCAGGAGCAGCAGGGCGTGCCCAGGCTGAGGTTGGTGCCCGAACGCATTGGCCCGTTGGTAGGCCTCCTCGGCGCTCGCCCACTCGCCGCGCAACCGGTGCAGCTCACCCTCCTGGTACCAGGCCGCGCCCGCCGCGGCCTGGCCGGGCGGGTCGGAGAGGCGCTCCCGGGCGAGCCGGGCCTGCGCGGCGGCGTCGGCCCAGGCGCCGTGCAGCTGGAGCACCTGCGCGCGGTGCACCAGGCACTGGCCGCGGTACGGGACCAGTTCGGGCTGGTCCTCACACCACCGGGTCAGGGCGGCCGTCCACTCCTGTGCCCGGCGCACGTCGAGCAGGATCCGGCAGGCATCGATCACGGCGCAGTAAGCCAGGCCCGCGATCATCTCGGTGACCTCGCCGGCGGTGACGGCGAGCATCACCTCGTCCAGGTGCCCGACCGCCACGACGGCCTCACCGGTCGTGGCCATCCCGGGCATCAGCGCCGCTCGACCGGTGCCGAGTCTGGCGAGGGCCAGCAGGTCCGGGTCGCGGTGCTCACGGCCGAGGTCCAGGGCGCGGGCGAACAGGCGCGCGGAGCCCTCACCATCGCCGGCGAACGCGCGCTGCAGACCGAGCGGCACGAGCAACAGGCCACGCTCGGGGCCGTCCAGGCCGGCTCGGTCCAGGACGGCCGTCCCCCGTTCGAGCCACGCGCCCGCCTCCGACCACCGGCCCGCCTGGGTCAGGACGAACCCGAGCCAGAACGCGGTCCGGGCCGCTGCCCGCGGGTCGGTGTCGACGTCGAGCTGGAACGCGCTCGTGAACGCGGCGATGCTCTCCGGTTCGTGGCCGCTGAGGTAGGCGGACTTCGCGAGCAGGTCCAGGTCCGCGGACCCGAGCGGGGCGAGGTCATCGGCCGCCCGTAGGGACCGGAGCGCGCCCGCCCAGGCCCGGCGCTGGAACAGCGTCCGGCCGGTCTCGAGCGGTTCGGTGGTCGGCGCGGGCACCGGGACGTCACCGGCCCGGTCGTCGCGTCGAGCCGAACCCGACGGCGTCGCTCACCTCATCGATGCTACGCGCGGTCGGGCGTCGTGCGCGGGCGATCGCGGGACGTCCGCCCGTCCGCGGTCGGCGGTCTCCTCAGTGCCGAGCGGTGACCGAGTGCGCGCCGTCGGGCACCACGGACCGGGCCGCCCGGACCGACCGACGCAAGCGCCGCCGTCGGGCTTCGACGGCGGCGCCTGCGCGACGACTACGGACGCGCCACGGAAGACCCGTCGAACGCAGTCACTCCGGTCCGGCCGAGGTCACCTGGGGTCGGCCGCGGCCGCAGCTGCTGCACGCGGGCCGGGTGCGGAAGTAGTACCCGAGGGTGGCGGCGCCGAGCGCGACCGACCACAGCGGCCACAGGGTCATCGGATTGCTCATCCAGTCGTCCGGGTTGCTCCAGTCGATGATCCGCATCACGACCGCGCTCGCCGAGGCGAGACTGACGGCGACGACCGAGGCGAACACGATCGGGAACGCCGGTGGCACCCGCTTGCCGGCGAGGCCCAGCACCCAGCGCGGCCAGATGACGCCCCAGCGCTGCACCAGCCCCAGCGTCAGGAGGCCACCGAGGGCACCGAAGGTCGCCAGATAGACCCCGCCCCAGATCAGGCCGCTGGCATGGAGCTCGACGAGGAACTCCTCCGACACGCCCACCGGGATGTTGAACGCCCACGCCCACCGGACGACGGAGTACGCCAGCGGGACGACGGCCCCGGTGTAGGCGGCCCACCGCCCCCACCGGGCGGCCGAGGCGCGCGAGGTCCACCCGGTGTCCGCGCCGTCGCGCCGACCACACCGCCGGCAGGCCGACGCGGTGCGGCGCCCGAAGGCCACCGTCGCTGCGGCGAACAGCACACCACCGATGGCGCAGACGGCCAGGTTGACGGTCGTCCACGGGGCGACCTTGGCGAAGAACTCGCCGTAGGTCATGGGCGGGAACCCGAACGGGATGCCGACCAGGCCGACGGGCAGGTAGGCGATCGAGGTGAGCAGGCGCTGGTCGGGAACGAGGACGGCGAGGCCGAACGCCACCACCCAGCCGGCGCCGGCGGTGGCTACGCGCAGCCACCCGCGCAGGCGCCCCCGGGTGAGCAGTACCGCGAGCGCGGCGCAGATCAGGCCGATCCCGGCGATCCAGGGGGCGGTGTGCTCCGCCGTGGCCGCGCCCAGGATCGACTCCGCGCGGGCATCGGGGAGGTCGCCTGCGCCGAACGGGAAGCCGGGCACCCCGAGGGTCCAGAGCAGGCCGAGCAGGCCGTACCCGAGCGACCAGACCGCGGCGGCCCAGCCCACCCAGCTCGGCCATCGGCGCAGAGTGCGCCGGATCGGCCCGCGGGGCAGGGTCGCACCGCTCCCTTCGGTCGCAACGATGTCAGTGGTCATGGTGATCCTCGCTGGGTGTGATGCGGGCGGCTCTCGCCCGCACTTCGAGCCTGCGACGTCGCGCGCCAGTTGGGCAGATGCCGTTCGGGAGGTCTCCGGCGCGGATCCGGGCACACCCGTGCCGATCGGCACGGGCGGCGCGGGCCCCCGTGTTCCTAGACTCGTGGGCATGCCGGAGTCCCGTGGTCGTGGTGCTCGCGTCGGCGTGACGATCGCCGCGGCCGTGCTGGCGGTTGTCGCGGCTGCGTTCAGCCCGGCGGCGATCCCGCTCGTGGTGGCCGTCGGCGTCGTCGTGGTGACCCTGGTGTGGTGGCCGACCGGACGGCGCCGGCTGACCTGGGCGGCCGCGGTCCCGGCCGTGGTGTCCCTGGCCGCGACGGGTGGGCACCTGGCGTTCGGCTGGCCGGGGCTGCCGCCGTGGGGGATGGTCGAGACGGTCGCGTTGTGCCTGCTCGTCGGGATGATCGCCAGGTGGTCATCGGGGCGGGCGGCGGCGGTCGTCGCCGTGGCCGCGGGCATCGCGGCGGCGACCACGTTGCTCCGGGCCGTGCCGGCGACCGGCTCGACGGAGCTGGACGGGGTTCAGCTGCTGTACGCGGTCGCGTTCTGGGGGCTCGGCCCGATCGCGTCGGCGGCGGTCGGGCTGCACTTGCGCCACCAGCACGAGCGCCGCGAACGCGAGATCACCGGCGCCCGGCGCGAGCAGCGACTCGACCTGGCGCGCGACCTGCACGACTATGTGGCCCACGACGTCAGCGCGATGATCGCGCAGGCACAGGCCGCCCAGCTCGTCGCGGGGGAGGGCTCTCGGGTCGTCGACGCGCTGCGGTCGATCGAGCAGTCCGGGCTCGCGGCGATGGCATCGATGGACCGGACGATCGGCGTCCTGGGTGAGACGACATCCGCGGCGGGTCCGGTCACCGGCGCGGCGCCGGTCCGGCCCACCCCCGGCCTCGGTGACCTCCGCGAGCTCGTGGAGCGTTTCGCGTCGACGTCGGGTTCGAGGGCGGGCGACGTGAGGCTCGACGTCGATCCCGCGGTCGAGGCCGGCGGGCGGATCCCCCGCGAGGTGGGCGGCACCGTGCACCGCATCGTCGTGGAGGCGCTCACCAACGTCCGGCGCCACGCACCGGGTGCGTCGAGCGTCGAGGTGCGGGTCCGCCGGGTCGGGAGCGCGCTGGAGGTGTCGGTGGTCAACGGCGCGGGCGGCCCGCCTGCGGATCCGGGCCGGCGAGGCGGGCTGGGGCTGCCCGGGTTGACCGAGCGGGTGGTCGCGCTGTCCGGGACGCTCCGGGCGGGTCCACACGACGACGGATGGCGGGTGCTGGCGCGCATGCCCCTGACCGATGGCCTCGGAGCGGGCCGGTCATGACTCGGATCCTCGTCGCCGACGACCAGGAGGCGATCCGCAGCGCCTTCCGGATGGTGCTCGACGCCCAGCCCGACATGCAGGTCGTGGGCGAGGCGGCCGATGGCGTCACCGCCCTCGACCTGGCCCGGCGGCTGCGTCCCGATGTCGTCCTCGCCGACATCCGGATGCCGCGGATGGACGGTCTCGAACTGACCCGTGCGCTGGCCGGACCGTCCGTGGCCGACCCGATCCGGGTCGTCGTCGTCACCACCTTCGACCTCGACTCCTACGTCCACACCGCCCTGCGCAGCGGGGCCTGCGGGTTCCTCCTCAAGCGGTCGGGCCCGACCCTGCTGGTCGAGGCGGTCCGTGCCGCGATGGCGGGGGACACTCTGATCAGCCCGCAGATCACCGTCCGGCTGCTCCGGCACCTCCATGACGACGCGGCCGCGGACGGACAGTACGCGGCGCCGACGGAACCGCTGACCGGACGTGAGCTCGACGTCGTCGCGCTGACCGCACGCGGCGACAGCAACGCCGAGATCGGCGCGGAGCTGTTCATCTCCGCCGGGACGGTGAAGAACCACCTCGCGAACGTGCAGCGCAAGCTCGGCGCCCGCAACCGGGTGGAGATCGCCGGCTGGGCCTGGGCGAGCGGGCTCGTGGGCCGCCGGTGACGACCCCGGGCAGGCCCGGGCACCCCAGAACACTGCCGCCCGGACAGATGGACGCAAGCGCCGCCGTCGGGCTTCGACGGCGGCGCTTGCGCGCCGACTACGGACGCGCCACGAAGTACGCGTTGAACGGGTCGGCCGGCACGTCCACGATCTCGACGTCGGTGAACCCGGCCTCGCCGAGCATCCGCTCCGCGAGCTGAGTGCCCCAGACCGTGCCGAGGCCGTCCCCGTCGAGCGCCAGGGAGACGCTCATGCAGTGGAACATCGAGACCGTGTAGAGGTAGCTGCCCCAGGGCAGGGCGGCGTTGTCCTCCACGTTGCTCGACGCCTTGATGTCCACCATCAGGAACACCCCGTCCTCGCGCAGCGCGGACCGGACGTTGCCGAGCACCTGCGCGGGGTGGGCCTGGTCGTGGATGGCGTCGAACGCCGTCACCAGATCGAAGTGGCCGTGCTCGGTGATCCCGGCGACGTCGACCACCTCGAACCGGGTGTTCGCCAGGCCCCAGGTGGCCGCCTCGGCACGGGCTGCCGCGACGCCCTCGGCGGAGAAGTCGTACCCGACGAAGCTGCTGTTCGGGTAGGCCCTGGCCATCAGGTTGATCGCGTGGCCGGAGCCGCAGCCGACGTCGAGGACGTCGATGCCGGCCGTGAGCCGATCCGGCAGTCCGGGCACGAGCGGCAGGATTCCGTCCACCAGGACCGCGTCGTTCACCGTCGCGGACTCCTGTGCCATGGTGCGCTGGAAGCCCGGGTACTCGGAGTAGTCGAGCCCGCCGCCGTGCCGCAGGCTCTCCAGCACCCGGGTCTCCACGCCGCCGAGCATCGGGATGTACTGCATGAGCTGGGCGAGGTTCTCCGGGCCGGCCGCCCTGGTGAGCACGGCGGCGTGCGAGCGGGGGAAGTGGTAGGTCCGCCGGGCCGGGTCGTAGGTGACGATCCCGGCTGCCGACATGCCACCGAGCCACTCGCGCACGTAGCGCTCGTTCAGGTCGGCCGCGTCCGCGATCTGCTCGCTGCTCGCGGGTGGGAGCGTCGCCAGGGTCTCGAACAGCCCGGCCCGGTGGCCGATGCTGGTGAGGATGGCGATCGCGCTCGAGTTGAGGATGTCGAGGTAGCGGGCCGCGAGGGCGGCGGTCTCGTCAGCCTCGGTCGCGGATGGTTCCGACGAGCTCAGTTCCGTCGAGGAGGTCGGGTCCGTGGTCGGGTAGGTCGTACTCAAGGTGGTTCTCCTTGGTGGGGGAAGGCACCGGCTCCGGCACCGAACGCGCGTGGCGCAGGTACAGGACCAGCATCAGGCCGGTGGTGATGAGGTAGAAGCCGTGCAGTGCCCAGATCGGGCCCGCCGGCAGGCTGTACACATAGATGGAGTGCACGACGTTGCCCGTGTTCGCGAGCAACAGGTTGCCGAGGCTGTAGGACGCGAGGTCGTGCGTGCGGACGGCCTTGAGGACCATCGGCAGGACGCTCCCGGCGAAGATCACGCTGGAGATGCTGCCTGCCAACACTGCGAGGCTGATGTCCATCGTGATCCTCCTTCGGACTCGGTATGAACTGGTAGCTCAACGCTAGGAATCCGCGCCGGTTCGCGAATCGGGCGAATCACCCAATTGCGTCGGCCGCCCATGGGGTGTTCGGCGCAGGGCGTTTCCGCGGAAGCGCCCCCGCCCCGTCCCCGCCCCCGCGCCGAGTCAGTCGAGTAGGCGTCGAATCAGCCGTCTGAGACATCACACCCGGCTGACTCGAAGGCTTGGCGACTGACTCGGCAGGGCCCCGGGGAGGGCGCCGACCATGGGCGGTCCACCTGGGGTTCGTCGGGTACTGGGCGGCACCCCTAGCGAGGGCCGCGCAGCCGGTGCTCGTGAGCCCAGGCGGCCGCCGCGGTGCGGGAGGAGACGCCGATCTTGGCGAAGATGTTCGCCAGGTGTCGGTCCACCGTCTTGACGCTGATGAACAGGGCGGCGGCCGCGTCGCGGTTGCTGGCGCCGGCGGCGATCAGCCGTAGCACCTCCGCCTCCCGTGCGGTCAGCCCACCGGGCAGCGGGCCGGCGTCGAGGCGCGCCACGTCCGGCGCCGCACCGAGCTCGCCGTAGATCGCGACCGCCGTGGCCAGGTCGGACTCCGCGGCGGCCTCGTCCCCGAGGCCGGCGTGGGCGAGGGCGCACAACTCGTAGATCCTGGCCGTCTCGTACCGGGCACGCAGCGCACGGTAGCCCGCGGCAGCGCGGCGAAGCACGGGCAGCGCCTCCTCGTGGCGGCCCTGGGCCACCAGCACGGCGGCCCGCGCGTGCACCGCCCAGGTGCGGAACCCCTCGGTGGCGAAGTCGGCGGCGACCGCCTCAAGCTCGCCGCAGAGCCGGTCGGCCTCCTCGGTGTGGCCCAGCGTGAGGGCGATCTCCACGGCCGGGCCGAGCAGCCGGGCCGAGGACAGCCGGTCCCGGCCGGCCAGCGCGGCCCGCAGCGCCGCCGAGGCCTCGCGGGCACGGCCGCCGGCCAGCTCGAGCAGAGCCGCACCCGGCTGGGTCTCCGCGCCCAGGTCCCGGGCCCGGTCGAAGGCCGCACGGGCGCCGCCGGCATCTCCCCGCAGCCGCCGGATCTCGCCGAGCTGGTAGTAGGCCTCGCCCGCCACCCAGTTGTTCAGACCCGTCAGCTCCGCGCCGCTGCGCTCGATGCCGGCCTCCGCCGTCGACCAGTCCCCTTCGGTGCACAACAGCTGCAGGCGGTGCACGCGGCAGATCCCGGAGTACACCACCTCGCCGTGGAACTGCTCGCACCACTGCTCCGTGGCCGCGGTCCAGGCGCGCATCCGGCTCAGGTCGCCGAGACTGTGGCAGGTGTGGATCACGGTGCAGTAGACGTCGCCGGCCCACTCGGCCGGCATCTGCCCGGCGAGCACCGGCAGCATCGCCTCATCGAGTTGCGCGAAGCCGGCCGCCGGGTTGCCCGTGTGCGCATCGGCGAGCCCGGAGAGCACCAGGCCGAGGGAGGTCAGCTGGGGCGCGTGCAGGCGCTGTCCCATCTCCTTCAGGGTCACGGCCGTCTCGCGGGCCGGGCCGAGGCCGTAGAAGTCCAGCCCGACGATCGCGTCCAGGTAGCGCAGATAGCCGTGCTCGACGCCCTCCGGCAGGTCGGCCAGGATCCGGCGGGCGCGGCTCACCCATCCCGAGGCGATCACCAGATCCCCGCGGATGAACCAGAGCAGCCCAAGGTTGAGCGCCTTGTTCGCCGCACCGGCGAGATCGCCCTCCTGCTGGAACCGGTTGTAGACGTCCTCGGAGAGCTCCAAGGATTCCCGCGCCCGGCCGACCCACCAGCACACCCGGCTGAGCAGGTCCAGGTCCGCCGTCGGGAGCGTGCCGAGGTCCCGGGCCCTGGACAGGTCCCGGTGCGCGACCTGCCAGTCCCCATGGGCGAACGCCAGTCGCCCCGTGTCCAAGACCGCCGTGAGATCGTCCATGATCTGCTCCGCAACAAACGGTACGCGCGTCCGACGGCGGCGGGTCGGCTTTTGCGAAGCCGTCGCCCTGGTCGTAGAGGACAGGGCCTGACCGCTATCGCGCCTAGCCTGGAGTCAATACGACGGCGAAGGGAAGCCGATGGCGGCACGAGGCGACGACTGGGAGCGGGTCCTGGCGGGCCGGCTGGCGACGCACCGCCTGCTGGAGGCGGCGTCGACCGGAGCCGACCGCTCGACGGCGATCACCGCCGTCGTCGACGCGATCGTGGGGGCACACGCCCAGGTGATGGTGGCCGGCGAGACCTCCATCGGGCTACGGGTGGACGGCGCGACCCGAACCGACGTGCGCCACGCGCTGGCACAGGACCGCACCCTCGTGAAGGCCCACGGCCCGCGCGGGACGGTGCACCTGCTCTCCGCGGGCGGCCTGTCCCGGTGGGTCGGCGCGATGGGCTGGATCGGGACCGCCGGGCCGACCCCGCCTCCGGCCATGCGACTCACCCCCGAGCGGGCCGACGCGGTCCTGGCGGCGCTCGGGTCGGTCCTCGCCGGAGCCGAACTGACCGTCGACGAACTCGACGAGGCCGTCATCGGCGCAACGGGCCCATGGGCCGGTGACCTCGTGATGCCGGCGTTCGGGGGCTACTGGCCGCGCTGGCGGCAACTGATCGGGACGGCCGGGCACCTCGGTGTGCTCTGCTTCGGGCCACCGCGGGGCCGGAAGGTCACCTACACCAGCCCGCGCACCTGGCTGCCCGGGTTCGACCCGCAGCCGGGGCTGGACGCCGCCGTCGACCTCGTGCACACCTACCTGGCCGCCTTCGGGCCGGCCACCGCCGCCGAGTTCGCGAAGTGGCTCGCGATCCGCCCGGGCCGGGCCGCGGAACTGTTCGCGCAGGCGGAGGCGGACCCGCGCCTGGAACGGGTGGACCGGGACGGTGCCGGTTGCCTGCGCGTGGCCGGCCCCCCCGACGTCGAGCCGCGGCGCGGCCAGGTCCGCCTGCTCCCGCTGTTCGACGCCTACGGGGTGGGCAGCCAGCCGCGGGAGCGGATCTTTCCGGGCCGGGCGACCGAGCGCGCGCTGGCCGGCGGGCAGGCCGGGAACTTCCCGGTGGTCCTGCTCGACGGCGTGGTGGCCGGCGTCTGGCACCAGCGCCTCACCGGCAGCCGGGTGAAGATCACGGTGGAGATGTTCGACGAGCCCACCGCCACGCGGCGCCGTGCGATCGAGGAGCAGGTGGCTCGCGTGGCCGTGGTGCTCGAGGCGACGTCGGAGTTGACGTTCGGGCCGATCACGGTCGGCGCCCACGCCTGAAGCCTCCGGGTTCGGCCGTCGCCGTCATGCGTCCCGGAGGATGCGGTCCGCGGCCAGCCAGCCGACGGCCATGACGGGCGCGGCGGTGTTGCCCGAGACCTGGGTGGGAAGGACAGACGCGTCGGCGATGCGCAGACCCTCGATCCCGCGGACACGGAGGTCGGAGTCCACGACGTCGTCATCCTCCGGTCCCATCGCAGCCGATCCGACGGCGTGATAGATGCCGCCGCCGGTGTCGACGGAGTACCTGAGCACCTCCTCAGGGGTCGACACGTCCGAGCCCGGATACTCCTCGTCGAGGATGTAGTCCGCGATGGGCCCCTGGGCGAAGACCGTCCGCGCGGTATCCAGGATGGTCGACGTGACCCTGCGGTCCTCCTGGTCCTCCAGGAATCTGGCCTCGATGACCGGCACGTTCTCGGGGAGCCGGCCGGACAGGTGGACGGAACCGGCGGTGTTGGGGCTGATCTGGTAGCCCATGAACATGATCCCCGAGTGCTTGGCCAGCTTCATCGTGGCGCTGGTCGTATCGAGCGCCATCGGCACGAAGAGCCCCTGGATGTCGGGCTGATCGAGCTTCGGGTCGGACTTGAAGTGCGTCATCAGGTCGTAGCCGCCGGTCGAGATGGGGCCCTTGTGGTTGAGCAGGTACTTGAAGCCCTCCCAGCCCTGCTTCAGGACGCTGTTGAGTTCCTGGGTCGGACCGATCTGCCGCTTGAGGCGCACCTGGGTCGCCACTCCGCGCTGCTCGATGACGCGTTCGCCCACGTTGGGGCTCTCCACCACCATGTCGACGCCGGCGCCGTGCAGGATGTCGCCACGGCCGATCCCGGATCGTTCGAGCAGGAGCGGTGTCTCGACCGTACCCGCTGAGAGGATGACCTCCTTGCGTGCCCTGTAGTCGTGGGTCTGCTGGCCATTCTGTGCGCGGATACCGACCACGCGCTTGCCCTCGATCAGCAGGTAGCCCGCGCGGGTGCGGGTCTGGATCGTCAGGTTGCGACGGTGGCGGATGGGACGCACGAAGGCGCTGTAGGCGCTGGTGCGCCGGCCGTCCTTGATCGTCGAGGGGGTGAAGCCGACCCGCTCGGTCTCGACGGCGTTCATGTCCTCGACGCGGTCCCACCCGTGCGACTGTGCCGACGCGAGCATCGCGGTGACCACTTCGTCGGGGTTCTCGACCACGGACACGCCCAAGGGTCCGCCGGACCCGCGGCTGTCCGAGGCGCCGAGGTTGTGGTCCTCCATGCTCCGGTAGGCGGCCAGGACCTGGTCCCAGCCCCATCCGGGGTTCCCACGGTCGACGAGGCCGTCGAAGTCCGCCCTCGTCCCGCGCGACCACATCATGCCGTTCACCGAAGTCGAGCCGCCCAGCATCTTGCCGCGGGTCCATTCCTCGATCTGGCCGCTCGGCCCGATCGGCTGGGTCTTGTAGTGGTAGGTATAGCGATCACCCTTCAGGGTGAAGAAGAAGCCCTTGGGGATGTAGTGCATCGGGTTGCTGTCGCCACCGCCGTACTCCAGGAGCAGGACCTCGTTTCCGGGGTCCTCGGACAACCGGTTCGCCAGGACCGAACCCGCCGCGCCGGCGCCGACGATGATGTAGTCGTAATCCATTCTGCTCACCCTTTGCAAGATAGTTGAAGCTTGGTGTATCAGTGTAGCTCAAAACGGGGACAAATCCACGTTTCGTGGTCAGTTCGTCGCCACTGGCCTAGATTGGTCCCTATGACCGCAACGGAACGCAGGCCGCGGAGGGACCAGCAGCGCAACCGCGAGGCCCTCCTGTCCGCGGCACGAGAGTCGTTCGCGAGTCAGGGCATCGGCGCACCCCTGGACGTCATCGCCCGGCGCGCGGGCCTGGGCAACGCCACCCTCTACCGACACTTCCCCACTCGACGTGCCCTCGTCGTCGAGATCCTGCGAATGAACCTCCAGCGCAGTTCGGCTGTGCTCGCCGTGGCCCTGCGCCGGCCTGCAGGCTGGGACGGGCTGGTCGACTACCTGTCCTGGCTCTTCGCCGAGCAGATCGACAACGCCGCCTATATGAGCGCGCTCCGTGCCGTTCCCTCCGGGCAGGACGAGGAGGTCGACGCCGTCCGGGACCAGACTTTCGCCGACCTCAACCAGCTCATCGGTCGCGCCAAAGCCGAAGGCGCGATGCGAGCGGACCGCTGGATCGAGGACATCCTCCTCGCGCTCACCCTGAACGAGACCCTCGCCACCACCGGCCACCGCGACGCGCGCAGTGCCTCGCAACGGTTCCTCGAACTCACCCTCGCGGCACTCGCGACGGAGTCGGCAGCCGCCGAGTCGCCCGATGAACCCGCCGCCGTTCTCGCCCTCCGCGGCACCCTGGGAACCGAGCTCGCCGGCCTTCCGGCGCCCGAGTAACAGGGGAAGCGCCGCCGACGACGCCCAACGGTCAGCCTCCCTGCCGCGCTCGAACCGTGAGCGCGCACGCCTGATCCGGACCGGTTACCGCGACGAGGCGGTCGCACGCTAGCGTTCGACCAGCTTGCCCGCGTGGTCCGCCGGACCGTGCCGTCGGCGGCCGGACGTCCCGTGATCCCGAGGCGAGAGGTGAGCACCTTGCTCGACCTGGTCGGCGCGATCCTGCCCTTCGGGCTCGGCGTCTCGGTGAGCCCGGTACCGATCATCGTCAGCGTGCTGATCCTGCTCTCGCCGCGCTCGCGGGCGAACGGCATCGCCTTCCTGCTCGGTTGGGCGGTCGGGATCGCGGCGGTGGTCACGGTCCTCACCCTGCTCGCGGGCTACCTGCCCACCGACTCCTCCGACGGCCCGAATCCCGCGGCCGGCGTGCTCCAGCTCGCGCTCGGCGTGTGGTTGCTGGTCCTGGCCCGGCGCAAGTTCCGACCCACCGAGTCCGAACCCGGTCCGGATGCCGAGCTCGACCCGGACACGGGTCTGCCGGTCCCGCAGCTGCCCGGCTGGATGTCCTCGATCGCGAGCACCACGCCCGTGCGGTCGCTGCGCAGCGGACTGCTGTTCGCGGGAGCCAACCCGAAGAACGTGGCGTTCGCCGCCGGCGCCGCCATCACGATCGGCACGGCCGGTCTTGGGGCCGGAGACATCGCCCTGCTGCTCGTGATCTACACAGTGATCGCTTCGCTGACCGTGGCCGTTCCGGTCGGGCTGCACCTGCTGTTCCCGGTGCGCACGGAAAAGCCGCTGCGCGCGCTCGAGGTGTGGCTCATGCGCAACAACACCACGATCGCCGTGGTGCTGTTGCTCGTCTACGGCGTCCTGCTGATCGGGCAGGGGATCGCGAGTTTCTAAGCGCGACGCGGCAGGTGGGTGCGCACCGCCATCCGAGGACCGCGCCGCGGGGGCGCCACCCCGCTGAGCATCACGAGGCGTTGCACCCGGCCGCGATGCGGACGGAACGGTTCGAGCAGGACCGCCAGTTCGCCGTCGTCCACTATCGCTCCGGTGAGCGCCCACCCGACGTTCCGGGCCACGTGATAGTCGCCGAAGCTCACTGCGTCGGCGTCGCCGAACACGCGCGAGCGCACCTCGGCGCTGGTCCAGGTGCCTACGCCCGGCAACGACCGCAGGGCGCGGTCGGCGTCCGCGGAGGTGCCGCGCGTGAGCCGTTCCAGGGACGGTGCCACGCGGGCCGCCCCTACGATCGCGCGGGAGCGCGCCGGGTCGATGCCCAGGTGCAGCCACTCCCAGCTCGGGATCGCCGCCAGCACCTCCGGCGCCGGCGGCACCCGTAGGCCGTGCGCGCCGGCGGGACCGGGCGCCGGTTCGCCGAAGCGCTGCACGAGGCGGCGCCACGAACCGAAGGCCTCGGCCCCGGTGACCTTCTGCTCGATGACGGTCGGGACCAGCGCCTCCAGCACCTGGTGGGTGCGGGTCAGCGGCAGGTGCGGGTGCCGGCGTGCGAGCGGGCCGAGGGTCGGGTGGCCGCCGACGTCGAACCCGGCCGGGTCGTCGAACGCGCCGAGCATCGCGGGGACGGCGTCGAGGACCCAGGCGGCGCCGTCGCCCCAGGCCATCGCGAGCACCGGCCCGCCGCCGTCGGACTGGCGCACCCGAAGCGCGGCCGGGCCCTGTGGCGTGAGCAGCCCCCGCCAGTAGGTGCCGGGACCTTCCCGTTTGAAGCACGGGTCGTGGGCGCCGCGGCGCAGCACGGACAGGGTCGGCCCGAGCGGGGTCGGCCGGGTCGGCTGCCAGGTGCGCTCCAGCCCACTCATGACGCGAGTGTAGGCACGCCGAGGCCCGGCCGGAGCGGCGGCTGGGCGCGGCGCCGGCGGCACGGTCGGAGGTATCCCTCCGTGGATCTCCCTCGGGGGAGGGATCCGCGGCCGGGGCCGCCGGTGCCACGCTCGATGACATGAACCTCGCCGACCGCTTCATGCCGATTGCTGAGTTCTCCGAACGGCACGCACGCGTCATCGACGCGCCGCGCGACGCCGTGTGGGATGCCGTCACGGACTTCAGCTTTCGCGATCTGCGCCTCGCGGCCCCGCTGTTCGCGGCCCGGGCTGTGATCGGGATCGCGGCGAACGGGCGGCGGTACTCCACGCCCAAGGGCGAGATGTTCATCCCTCTCGCCGAGGATCGGGGCAGGCAGCGCGTGCTGGGGCTGCTCGGCCGGTGGTGGCGCTTCGGCGGCGCCGACGCCCGGGCCGACGTGCGCGACGCCGAGACGTTCGAGGCGTTCGACGAGCCCGGCTACGGCAAGGCGATCCTGGTCTTCGAACTGGAGGACGCCGGGCCGGGGCGCACACGCGTGGTGACCCGGACCCGGGTCGTGACGACCGACGCCGGCGCACACCGCGCGATGACCCGGTACTGGCGGCTGATCCGCCCGGGCAGCGGGTTCATCCGCCACCTCATGCTCCGGGCGGTCGAACGGCGGGCGCGGGCCGCGGGGTCGACGGCGACCGGACGCTGGTCCTCGGAACTCGTCTGAAGGGTGGTCGGGTCGGCCGCGCGGGGGCGCCGAGAGCTACGGTTCGTGGCATGGAGACCTCGGCTGCCACGGGCGCGCCCACCACCATCCGCTGGGGCATCATCGGCGTCGGGAACGTCACCGAGGTCAAGAGCGGCCCCGGGTTCCGCCAGGCCGACCGATCCGAGCTCGTCGCGGTGATGCGACGGGACGGCGCCAAGGCGGCGGACTACGCGCGCCGGCACGGCGTGCCGCGCTGGTACGACGACGCCGATGCCCTCATCCACGACGACGAGGTCGACGCCGTCTACATCGCCACCCCGCCGGACTCCCACCGGGACTACGCGGTCGCCGTCCTCGAGGCCGGCAAGCCGGTCTACGTCGAGAAGCCGATGGCCCGCACGACCGCCGAGTGCGAGCAGATGAACGCCGCCGCCGAGCGGGCCGGACTGCCGCTGTTCGTCGCGTACTACCGGCGCGCGATGCCGCGCTTCGCCAAGGTCAAAGAACTGCTCGACGGCGCAGCGATCGGTTCGGTGCAGGCCGTCGCCATCCGTAACCAGCAGCCCGCGCCGATCGACGAGGGCGGCGACATGCCCTGGCGGGTGAACCCCGAGATCTCCGGCGGCGGCCACTTCGTGGACCTCGCGTCCCACACCCTGGACCTGCTCGACCACCTGCTCGGCCCGATCGCCCGGGTCAGCGGCTACGCCGCGAACCGGTCCGGGCGCTACCCGGCCGAGGACCTGGTCAGCGCCGCGTTCGAGTTCGGCTCCGGCGTCGGTGGGACGGGGCTGTGGTGCTACGCGGCCGGGGAGTACCGCGACGAGGTGGAGATCGTCGGGGACGCCGGCTCGCTGACGTTCTCGACGTTCGCGCAGGAGCCGCTCCGGCTGGTGCGCGGTGGCAGCGAGGAGTCCATCGAGGCGCCGTACCCGGCGACCGTGCAGCAACCCTTGATCCAGGCGGTCGTCGACGAGCTCACCGGGGTCGGCGCGAGTCCGAGCACCGGGACGAGCGCCATCCGCACCGCCCGGATCATCGACACCCTGCTGGCCTCCTACCGCGCCGAGCACGGGCTGACGTTCTCCTGATGTCCGCCCTCACCGATTTCACCGCGCTCGCGTGGGCCCTGCTCGTGGTCGGCGCGCTCATCGTCGGGCTGTCCAAGGCGGCGCTGCCCGGCGCGAACACGATCACCATCGCCATCTTCGCGGCGCTGCTCCCGGCGCGGGAGTCGACGGCGGTGCTCCTGATCCTGCTCATCGTCGGGGACGTCTTCGCCGTCTGGGCCTACCGCAAACACGCCGACTGGCCCACGTTGCGGCGTCTCGTGCCCACGGTGCTGGTGGGCGTCGCGCTGGGCGTCGTGTTCCTCGCGCTCGCCGACGACGCCTGGGTGCGGCGCGTCATCGCGGTCATCCTGCTGCTCGTGATCGGTGTGACGCTGTTGCGCCGGGCCGTGGGGCGGCGCGCGGAGATCCGGGCCGCGGCGCTGTCCGCGACGTCGGATGCCGAGCTGGTCGCGGCGGGCGGCGAGGCGGCGTCGGGCGGCGAGGTCGACGGCGCCGGAGGGCAGGTGGCACCCCAGCCATCCGTAGCGGGCTCCAGACAGCTGGCCCGCCGCGTCCAGACGGGCATCTACGGCACGCTCGGCGGGTTCACCACGATGGTGGCCAACGCGGGCGGCCCGGTGATGAGCATGTACTTCATCGCGTCCCGGTTCTCGGTCAAGCGGTTCCTCGGCACATCCGCGTGGTTCTTCGCGATCGTGAACGTGACGAAGGTGCCGTTCCAGGCGGGGCTCGGGTTGATCACGGTCCCTGGCCTGCTGCTCAACCTGGTACTGATCCCCGCCGTGATCGCCGGCGCGTTCTTCGGCAGGTGGCTCGCACCCCGGATCGACCAGGCGTTGTTCGAGCGGCTCGTCATCGTCCTCACCGTGGTGGGCGCCCTCTACCTGCTCATCTGACCCGCTGTGCGCGATGATGGCGCCATGGACGATCGGGATGAGCAGGTTCGACGACGGATCCGGGCCTCGACGCTCTGGTTCGTCGCCGCGATCCTGACCGCGGCGGCGGCCCTGATCGTGTGGGCGCTCACCGTCGGGTTCCCGGTGGTCAACGACGCCCGGACCGACGCCGTGGCCGTCCAGGGGGACAGCGGCCGCGAGATCCTGGTCCGGTACACCGGTGGCAGTCCCGGCTGTGGGGACCCGCACTCCATTGAGGTCGAGGAGACCCAGACCATGGTGACCATCACGACCCACGTGGTGGCGCCGCACGGCACCCGGTTCAACTTCGACTGCGACGACGAGGCGTACCCGATGTTCCAGACGGTCCGGCTCGAGCGCCCGCTCGGGGGGCGTGCCGTCATCGACGGTCCGACCGGTGCACCGGTCGAGGTCGCGGCGGACGTGGCGACCCTGGTTGCCGCGGACTGAATACGGCGCGGGCAGCCGCCCGTGGGCGGGCGGGCGCGCTGAGCGGTGGGCGGCCCGGGGGGAGCGGGCCGGCCCACCGCGATCATGGGTGGCCGTCAGCGGCCACCGTCCTCACGTCGCCGGCGGGACAGCCCGAGGAGCGCGATCCCGAGCCCGCCCAGCAGGCTCGCAGCGAGTGCCGTGGTGCCGGCTGCAGCGCCGGTGCTGGGCAGCTGCGGAGTGGCCGGGTCGAGGGGCGCGTTCAGCCGTGCGGGTGGCACCGGCTGCCCGACGAGCAGCACCGGCACGGTCGCCGCGGGCACGATCGGGTCCGGCACGGTCGCCGCGGGCACGATCGGGTCCGGCACGGTCGCCGCGGGCACGATCGGGTCCGGCACGGTCGCCGCGGGCACGATCGGGTCCGGCACGGTCGGTTCCGGCAGGATCGGCTCGATCTCCAGCTCGCACGGGATGTCCGTGAGCTCGAACTCGAACGTCGCCACCTGGGCGGGCACATCGAGCGCAACGAACTGGGTCGTTGCGGCGAGGGTCGGTGCCGACGCGAACTCGTTCAGCGTCCAGCCCGCCGGCAGCTCCGCCGGGAGCAGGTAGCCGGGCTGCGCGACCGCGTTCAGGAACCGGCCGTCCTGCAGCCAGACATCCAGGCCCACACCCGCGGTCCACTCCACCGCATCGTTCGCGGTGGCGCAGTGATCAACCACGCCGGGCTCCGGGAAGGTGACCGGCATCGACTCCAGCGGAGTCGCGCAGTCCTCAAACTCGACCTCGGCGATCGTGACGGTCGTCTCGGCCTTTCCGGAGGTACTCAGCTGCCAGCCGTCCGGGACCTCGGTGATGCTGTAGTGCCCGGCCGCGGTCGCGATCACGCTGTACGTGCCGGGAGCCAGGTCGGAGAGGTTCTCCGGCTTTCCGGCAAGGGCACCGTCGACCAGGTGGTGCACCACGTACTCGACGTGATCCGCACCGGGCAGGGAGATTGCGCCGGTGGTCGCGCAGGTCGCCTGGGTCACCACGAGCGGCGCGACGGCCACGCCGCACTCCTCCGCCGTCACCTCGTGCCGCGTCTTGCCCACCCAGGTCCACGAGCCGGGCTGGCCGAGGACCCACGAGTCGCCGGAGAGGACGTAGTCGGTGGGGCGCTCGTACTCGTCGATCCAGATCCAGCCGAGGTCGCAGCGCACGGTGGTCTTGAACCGGGTCTCCACCAACGGTTCCGGCTGGCACTCGACGTTGTTCTGGGTGCGCGTGTGCGTGGTGCGGAAGCCATCGGGGAACGTGTAACCCTCGGCCGGCACCACGTTGATCGAGACCTTGCCGTTCAGCGTCGTGTGGTCGAACACGTAGTAGGTGTACTCGACGGTGCTGGTGTAGACCCAGTACCCGTTGTCCACGCCGCACTCGTCGACCCACTGCGGCAGGGCCGGGGTGATGACGGTGAGCTCGGGCACCTCGGGCACCTCGGGCACCTCGGGTACCTCGGGGCCTTCGGGCTGCGGGCAGGCACTCACGTCCGGCTCGCCCTGCTGCCCACCCCCGGTACGCGTGTCCCAGCCGATCACGATGGACCGGTTGTGCGCGTCAGCGAATCGCAGTCCCACCACGTCATCGGGGTAGGCCAGGCCGGACGGCCAGTCGGAGATCGAGCTGATACTGACGCTGAGCGGGTTGTTGCCCGTCTGGAGTCGCTCGTCCACGCCGGGCGTGCCCACGTACTTGCACACGAACACCTTGCGGACCGCGTCCTGGGTCATCGCCGTTGCGGTCGCGGCCGGTGTTGCCGGTGCGACTTGCTCCGGTGCTGCCGGCCGGGGCGCACTCTCGATTGCGGGCTCAGTGGCAGGGTCGGGCACGGACTCGCTCGCGGACCCGGCGGCCGGCGCCGGGGCAACGTCGGCGACCGGGTCGGCCGCGGACTGCGCGATCGGGTCGGCCTCGGGCGCCACGGCTGCGGGCTCGACCACGGTCGCTTCGACGTCGGGAATCGCCGTCGGCTCAGCGGCCTGCTCGGGTGCGGTGGGCTCGGCGGCCGCGGCGTCGACGACCTGCGCCTCGATGACGGCGGCGCCGCCGTCGTCGAGGGCGTCGGCGAAAGCTGGTGCGGAGGCCGCGGTCAGCACTCCCAGGCCGAGTGCCAGAGCGGCGAGGGTCGCGACGGACCCTCTGATTATGGTTCTCATGATCGATCCCCCGTGTTGCGGTTGGATGTGCGGTTCTGAGCTGCCACCGGCGCATGGTGTGAACGAGTGCTGCGCGGCGGGGCGAGCCCAGATCAACACGACCCCGACGCGCCGGGGAGCGTCCGGCGTGGTGATCGTCTGGTGATTCAGAACGGCGGAATTCCGCGGCTGAGGGCGGGGGTGAGGGGGTGAAGGGTGAGTCTCGTCCTCACTTCACCCGGTCGCGTCGGCAGCGTCAGGGCCGGGAACCTGCCGAGTCCGAGGGGCGCGCCGGCCGGCAGAGGGTGAGGCGCAAACCCCGTGAGCGCGGGCGGCCCCGGAAGGGGTGAGATGTCGCGGCACAGGGTGAGAAGGCGTCGCGCAGGGGTGAGCAGGCACCGCGCAGGGCCGGAGATGCCCGCTGGGATGAGTGCGCCGCCCAGATGCTCGAGCAGGCCGACGTCGCCGGTCACGCCCTGCACGTCCTCGGCATCACGCCCGGGTCGGCCGCGTTCATCGGCTTGCCGTTCAGAGCGCGCGAGTGAGCGGTCCCGCGGGCCGGGGCCGAACGGCGCCCAACCCCCCGCGTTAGGGTGGCCCGGTGACCGATCCCCGCCGTGGCCCGCTGCGCCTGCTGCGCGCGGCCGTGGTGTCGGTGAGCGTGCTCGGCCTCGCCCTCGGCGCGCACCTGTCCGCCGGCGGGACGCTCGGCGACCCGCTCGTGGTGGCCGCCGCCGGGGCCTTCACGATGCTGATCGCGATACTCGTCTGCGGCAGCCGCCTGAACGCCGTCACGGTGCTGGCGTTGCTCGGCGCCGGCCAGCTCGGCCTGCACCACGTGTTCACCGCCACGGCCGGCCTCGGCGCGACCGCGGGCTGCTCGACTGGTACCGCGGCCGCCGGCCACGCCCACGGCGCGGCCCTCTCCGAGTCCGTGCAGCACTGCGTCACCCCCGCGGGCGACGGGCATGCACTCACCGCCGCCATGCTCGGCGCGCACGTGTTCGCGACCGTCCTCAATGCCGCCCTGCTCTGGCGTGGCGACCGTGCCCTGTTCGCCCTCTGGACCTGGTGGGCGCCGCTGCTGGCCGTGCTCTTCGAGCGCACGCTCCCGGCCGTCGAGGCGAACCGGCGGCCGCACCGCATCGCTGCCCTGCCCCGCCGTGCCCGTCCCCGGATCGCGTGGCTGGACCTGGCTCCGCGGCGGGGACCACCGCTGCTCGGCGCCACCGCCTGAGCCCGGCACGCAGTTGCGCAAGGGACCTCGGGCCGGTGACGCGACCCCAGCGATCCTGCCCGGCGCGCCAGCGCCCGGGCACCGCCACCCAGCCCTGTGAGGTTCTCGCATGTCCCCATCCCCACGCGCACTGAACCTGCGCACCCTGGCGATCTCCGCCGTCGCCCTGTTCCTCGGCCTGACCATCCACGCGAGTGCCGCCCAGGCGCACGACGTGCTGCTCTCCTCCGCCCCCGCGGAGGGCGAGACCCTGTCCGCCGCACCCACCGAGATCCGCCTGACCTTCAACAACGAGATCCTCGATCTCAGCGCCGCGATCGTCCTGACCGACGCCGAGGGCACCGTGCTCACCGAGGAGCCGCCGGTGGTGGACGGCGCCGAGGTGGCACTGCCACTACCCGACGGCGTACCGGCCGGGGTCTGGACGGTCACCTGGCGGGTCGTGTCCTCGGACGGTCATCCGATCTCCGGAACGTACGAGTTCACGGTGGACGCGCCCGTGGTGACCACCGTCGATCCGACCGAGCCCGCGGAGCCGACGGAGCCCACCGAGGCCGACACCACCGACGCCGGGACCAGTGAGCCCGAGCCGTCGGACAGCGCCTCCGCCGTGGACGCAGGCGATGACGGGTCCGGGCCCGGCGCGGGCAGCATCGTCGCGTTCGTGGTGGTCGCGATCGCGGTCGTGGGTGCGGTTGTCGCGGTGATCGTGCGCCGCAGCCGTTCCTGATCCCGTCCTGGGGCGCCGCCGGCCCGGTCCGCGCGGGCGGGGCGGCGTAGCCTGGGTGGATGTCACCCTGGCTCGTCGCCCTGCTCGGCCTGGTGGCGCTCGCCGTCGGGATCGAGGCGGTGCTGCGAGCCGAGCGACGCCCGCGTGAGTCCCGCGGCCACGGCAGCGGTGGCGGTACCTTCGGCATCATCGACGAGGTCTTCGCCCCCACTCGGCACGAGGCGCTGCAGGAACTGGAGCGGCAGCGCGAGATGCTGGCCCCGGCGCCGACGCCCGGTGACCCGCCGTGGGGCACGTTCGTGTACGGCGAGGACGGTGCCATCGTGGCCGTGGAGCTCACCGACGCCGCCGCGCCCGCGGGCGCTGCGCCCGCAGCCGACGCCGGCACGGCCGGCCGGAGCGATATCCACGACGGCTGAGCAGGTGTCCGACGCCGCGGATAGGGTCACGGCGTGACCTTGTTCCTGCACCGCGCGGCGGCTACGGGCGCCCTGGCCGACGGGCTCGCCGAGCTCCTGGCGACCCCACTGGCCGACCCGTTCGCGCAGGAGGTCGTCGCCGTGCCCGCCAGGGGCGTCGAGCGGTGGCT
Source organism: Occultella gossypii (assembly GCF_019947135.1). Classification (GTDB taxonomy): domain Bacteria; phylum Actinomycetota; class Actinomycetes; order Actinomycetales; family Beutenbergiaceae; genus Occultella; species Occultella gossypii. The sequence goes on from NZ_JAGSHT010000021.1 coordinate 47,177, forward strand.
CGCGCAGCGACTGTCCCACCGCCTGGGCGCCGGTGCCCGCGGTGGTGACGGCGTCTGCGCGGGCGTGCGGTTCCTCAACCCGCACTCGCTGGTCTCGCTGGTGCTCGGTATCGAACGCGACGACCCGTGGCATCCGGACCAGCTCGCCTGGACCGTCCTGCAGGCCATCGACGAGTCCCTGTACGAGCCCTGGGCCGGCGCCCTCGCCACCCACCTCGGTGCCGACGACGCGCTGGACGAGACGGAGCAGGGCCTACGCCGGGGCCGCCGGTATGCCGTGGCCCGCCGGCTCGCCGGCCTCTTCTCCGGATACGCCCTGCAGCGCCCCGCGATCGTGACCGACTGGCGCACGGGCGGCGGCGGTGACGGTCTCGGCGGCACCCTCGCCGAGGACCTGGCCTGGCAGCCCTTCCTGTGGCGGGCCGTTCTCGAGCTCGTCGATGCGCCGCCACCGGACGTGCGCCACGCCGAGGTCGTTGCCGCGGTGCGCTCCGGCGGCGCGGACCTGGAGCTGCCCGGACGGCTGTCCTTGTTCGGACACACCCGGATCGCCGCCAGCGAGGTCGAGGTCCTGGGCGCGCTCGCCGAGCACCGGGACGTGCACCTCTGGCTGCCCCAGGCGTCGCCGGCCGCCTGGGACGCACTCCGGGACATCGTCTCGGCGGGTCTCACGCCCCGGATCGAGGACGCCTCGGTCGATCACATCCAGCACCCGCTGCTCGCCTCGCTGGGCCGGGACGCGCGCGAGCTGCAACGCACGTTGGCGACCGCGCCCACGGTCGACGCACTGCTTCCCGACGGCGGCGACGCGCCTTCCGAGTCCGCCTCGCTGCTGCGGTGGCTGCAGCAGGACCTCCAGGCGGATCACGTCCCCACGGCCGCGGAGCGCGCCGCGCGGGTGATCCCAGCCGACGACGCCTCCGTCCAGATCCATGCCTGCCACGGCCGCGGCCGCCAGATCCAGGTGCTCCGGGACGTCCTCGCCGGACTGCTCCAGGACCACCCCGACCTCGAGCCCCGCGACATCCTGGTGATGTGCCCGGACATCGACGCCTACGCGCCCCTCGTGCACGCCGGGTTCGGACTCGGCGAGGTGGTCCGTACGGCGGGGGAGGACGAGGCGGGGCACCCGGCCCACCGGTTGCGCGTCATGCTCGCGGACCGGGCGCCCGGGACCACGAACCCATTGCTGGCCCTTGCCGCGCGCCTGGTGGAACTGGCCGGCGGGCGACTGACCGCCGGTGAGGTCCTCGACCTGGCCCGGTCGGAGCCGGTGCGGCGCCGGTTCTCCTTCGACGACGACGACATCGACCGCATCGCGGGGTGGGTCGAGGAGGTCGCGATCCGGTGGGGTCTCGATGCCGACCACCGCGCCGCCTACCAGTTGGGCAACTTCGAACAGAACACCTGGCGAACCGGCCTCGATCGGATCCTCACCGGCGCCGTCCTCGACGGGCAGGACACCACCTACCTCGGCCGGACGGTTGCGCTGGACGACCTCGACAGCGGGGACATCGACCTGGCCGGCCGGCTTGCCGAACTGCTCGACCGGATCGGCGCCACCCTCGGCGCGCTGCACGAGAGCCGCGCCGCCGAGGACTGGACCCGCACTCTGCGTGAGGGTGTGCTCGCGCTGGCAGATCCGGCACCTGCGGACGCCTGGCAGACGACCCAGCTCGAGCGCGAGCTCGCCCGGATCGAGGCGGCGGCCCGGCGCGGGACCGCCTCGACCGACCTCGCCCTCGCCGACGTGCACACGATGCTCGCCGAGCACCTGGCCGGCCGGGCCACCCGGTCGAGCTTCCGCACGGGCACGCTGACCGTCTGCACGATGGTGCCGATGCGGTCCGTGCCGCACCGCGTGGTCGCCCTGGTCGGCCTCGACGACGGCGTGTTTCCCCGGACCATCACGCCCGACGGCGACGACGCCCTCTCGCGGACCCCCGTCACCGGGGAGCGGGACACCCGGGCTGAGGACCGACAGCTCCTGCTCGACGCGGTCATGGCCGCCGAGCGTGCCCTCGTCATCACCTACACCGGCGCCGACGAGCACAGCGGCGCCGAACGACCGCCGGCGGTGCCACTCGGCGAACTGATCGACGCTCTCGACGAGACCGCCACACGAGGCGACGGGGTACCACTGGTGCGGCGCCATCCGTTGCAGTCCTACGACGCGCGCAACCTCGGCGCACCTGCGGACGGGGAGGGCGCGCTGCTCCCGGACCGCAGTCCGTTCAGTTTCGACCCCAGCGCGCTCGCCGGTGCCCGGGCCCACCTGTCCCGCCCGCTGGTGACCGGCACCGAGGCCGTGCTCGAGACTCTGGTCCCGGAGCCGCTGCCGCCGATCATGGGGCAGGACGTCGACCTTGCGAACCTGCAGCGGTTCCTCGCGCAGCCGGCTCAGGCGTTCCTACGCCAGCGACTCGGCCTGATCCTGCCCGACGAACCTGAGGAGGCGGCCGAGGGCATCCCGATCGACCTCGACGGGCTCGAGAAGTGGAAGATCGGCGACCGCATGCTCGAGGCCGTCCTCGGTGGCACCGACCTGACCCAGGCACGCCGGGAGGAACACTGGCGCGGAAGCGCACCACCGGGAGAACTCGGCAATGCCGTCCTCGCCGATGTCGCCGGCACCGTGGATGGCATCGCACGAGCCACCCTCGAGCGACGCCGAGGGCCCGCCACGGCGGTGGACATCGACCTCGAGCTCCCCGACGGACGCCGGCTCACCGGCACGATCGCAGACCTGTACGGCGCACCGGTCAGCGCGATCACGTCGACGTACTCGTCGATCAGGGCGAAGCAGCGGCTGCGCTCCTGGGTCACGGCGCTCGTGCTCGCGGCCGCCGGACACGACGGTGCCACCAGCCAGGTGCTCGGTCAGCTCAAGCTGGGGCGGCGCACCTACGTCGGCCACTACACGCATGGGCCGGTGGACCCCGCCACCGCGCTCGCGATCCTGGTCCAGCTGGTCGACCTCTACGACCGCGGGCTGGCGCAGCCGCTACCCCTCGGGGTCCAGACCGCCAACGCGTTCGCCGAGACGTTCCGCGCCCAGGCGGGCGACGAGCGGGCCGCCATGGAGGCGGCCGAGAAGAAGTGGACGACGGTGACGGGCTGGTACACGAGCACCGGTGAGCAGGACGACCCCGCGTTCGTCCGTGTCTTCGGCCCACGGGCAGGCCTGTCCGACGTGGCGGGCGAACCCGGCGAGGACGAGCGCTGGCGCGCAGGGGTGGGCACCAGGTTCGGACAGTTGGCGCTCCAGCTCTGGGAGCCCATGTTCGTCCTCGAGGCCGAGACGATGGAGCGGCTATGACCTCCCTCGACTTCTCGATCACCGACCCGCTGCCGTCCGGCACCGTCATGCTCGAAGCCTCCGCCGGGACCGGAAAGACGTGGACCATCGCGGCGCTCGTCGCCCGCTACGTGGCCGAGGGCCACGTGCAACTGACCGAGATGCTCATCATCACGTTCGGCCGGGCCGCCAGCCAGGAGTTGCGGGCCCGGGTCCGGGAGCAGCTCGTCCAGGTCGAGCGGGCCCTGCACCACCCGGAGACCGCGGCCGGGGCTGGGCCCTTGATCGGCCTGCTGGTCCACGTCGACGACGCCGAGCGGATGCGCCGCCTCGGCCGGGTCCGCCGGGCGCTGACGTCCTTCGACGAGGCGACGATCGCGACCACGCACCAGTTCTGCCACCAGGTGCTGCGCTCGCTCGGGGTGGCCGGGACCTCCGACGCCTCCGCGCAGCTGGTCGAGGACCTCGACGACCTCCTCGTGGAGGTGGTCGACGACCTGTACCTGCGCGGGTTCGTCGGGGACAGGAACCAGCCGATCTTCAGCCGCAAGGTGGCCCTGAAGATCGCGCGTGCGGTCGTCGACGACGTCTACGCCGAGTTGCGTCCCGACCCGGCGACCGGTGACCGGCGCAGCGACCCGGTGCGCCGGGCCCGGTTCGGTCAGGCCGTCCGGGACGAGCTCGAGCGCCGCAAGCGACGGCTGCAGGTGATGCACTACAACGACCTGCTCACGCAGCTCGCCGACGCGCTCGCGACGCCCGACTCGCTCGCCGCCCAGCGCATGCGTGCCCGTTGGAAGGTGGTGCTCGTCGACGAGTTCCAGGACACCGACCCGATCCAGTGGCAGGTCCTCGAGCGAGCGTTCGCCGGCCACGCCACCATGGTGTTGATCGGTGACCCGAAGCAAGCGATCTACGCCTTCCGTGGCGGCGACGTGGTGACCTACCTCAAGGCGGCCTCCCACGCCCAGGACAAGCGCACCCTGCCGACGAACCACCGCAGCGACGCCCCTGTCGTGGACGCGCTGCAGGCGATGCTCCGCGGCGCCGCGCTCGGCGACGACCAGATCTCCGTGGTGCCGGTCCGGGCCCGCCACGAGGGCTCCCGGCTGCACGGCCTGCCGAACCCGGGCGCGGTCCGGCTGCGTCAGGTCCTCAGGACGGAGCACCTGGGCGGCAGCGCCGCGATCGCGACCTCCCGCGACCACATCCCGCGCGACCTGGCCCTCGACATCGCCGAACTGCTGGCCTCCGGAGCGACGTTCGACGACGCCCGCGACACGGTCGGCAACCCGCAGCCGCCGCGACCGATCCAGGCCCGGGACGTCGCCGTTCTGGCCCACACGAACCGTGACCTGCTCGCGGCTCAGGCGGAGTTGCGGCGGCTCGGGATCCATGCCGTCAGCGCGGGCGGCGGCAGCGTCCTGCGCAGTGCGGCCGCCCGCGACTGGCTCGCGCTCCTCGAGGCCATGGCCGCGCCGCACCGAGCGACGCTGAACCGCGCCGCGGCCCTGACCGATCTCGGTGGAATGACCGCCGCGGACCTCGACGCGGGCGGCGACGACCTCGACGACGACCTGTCCGCACGGCACCGACGGCTCGCCGACGTCTACGACCGGCAGGGCGCGGCAGCGGTCCTCGAGGCCCTGAACATCGAGGGGAACTCCGCCCGCGTGCTCGCGCAGGTGGGCGGGGAACGGACGCTCACCGATCTCCAGCACGTCGGTGAACTGCTGCACGAGACCAGCCAGCAGGCCGGCGCCGGCCGGCTGGGGCTGGCCGGCCTGATCGAGTGGCTCCGCGCGCAGATGGCCGACGACGCCGTGCAGACATCCGGGGCACGCAGCCGCCGCCTCGACTCCGACGCCGCGGCCGTCCAGCTCGTGACGATCCACTCCAGCAAGGGGCTCCAGTACCCGATCGTCTACTGCCCGGCCCTGTTCGACCGCCACGTCGCGAAGACACCCGAGATCCCGCAGTTCCACGAGGCCGACGACGCGCGGACCCGCTGTCGCGACGTGGGTGGCGAGACCGACAACCCGGGCTGGTCGGAGTCGGTCGCCCGGCACAAGGCGGAGGAGGCCGGCGAGGCGCTGCGGCTGCTCTACGTGGCCGTCACCCGGGCCCAGTCCCAGGTGGTGCTGTGGTGGTCGCCCACCAACAACACGCCGAACTCCGCACTGCACCGCCTGCTGTTCGGGCGTGACCCCGACGGCGCCGCGATGGTTCCGGATACCGTCCCGACGCCCCGCACCGACGAGATCGCCACCGCCCAACTACGCAGGTGGGCCGACCATGGGGCGTTCACGCTCGAGGTCGCCGATCACGCGGCCGCCGCACCCGTCCCACCGGAGGCACCGGTTCCGGAACTCTCGATCCGCCACCTCGACCGCGCGATCGACAGCAACTGGCGGCGGACCTCCTACACCGCCCTGAGCACACCGCGGGAGGCCGACGCCCACGAGCTCACCGGCGGTGTCGGCAGCGAGCCGGAACTCACACCGCGCGACGACGAACCCGAGACGCCCCAGTCCGTCGTGACGGCCGAGCCCACGCTGCCCGGCCTGGACGTCCTGATCCCCGGCGCGGACGTGCCCTCGCCGATGGCGACGCTCCCGGTCGGTGCCACGTTCGGATCCCTCGTCCACGGGGTGCTCGAACACGCCGACCCGCAGTCGCCCGACCTGCGTTCGGAACTGCTCCGGCACATCCACGAACAACTCCTCTGGTGGCCCGTCGACCTCGATCCCGAGGAACTCGCCGACGCGTTGGTCGCGGTCTGCGACAGCCCGCTCGGACCGCTCGCACCCGGGTCCACCCTGCGCGGGATCGGCCGCCGGGACCGCCTGTGTGAACTCGACTTCGAGCTGCCGCTCGGTGGCGGCGACGTCCGCAGGGCCGCCTCCCGAGCCCGGTTGGGTGACCTCGCCCCGCTGCTGCGCCGGCACCTGAAGGAGGGGGACCCGGTCCGAGCCTGGGCGGACGTCCTCGACGCCCAGCCGATGCTCGCCCAGCAGGAACTGCGCGGCTATCTGACCGGTTCCGTCGACGTCGTCCTGCGCACCGGCGGCTCCTATCTGGTGGTGGACTACAAGACCAACTGGCTCGGCCCGTTCAACGACCCGGAGCAGCCGCTCACCGCGGCCGCGTACCGCCCGGAGGCGCTCGCCGAGGCGATGGGGCACTCCTCCTATCCGCTGCAGGCACTGCTGTACGCCGTGGTGGCGCACCGGTTCCTGCGCTGGCGGCTGCCGGACTATCAACCCCGCAAGCACCTCGGTGGGGTTCTCTACCTCTACCTGCGCGGCATGTGCGGGCCGCAGACGCCCATCGTCGACGGAGAACCCTGCGGCGTGTTCTCCTGGCGCCCGCCGGTCGCGCTCGTGCAGGGCGTCTCCGACCTGCTCGACGGCATGGAGGAGAGTGCGGCATGACCGGGATCACGGCGGCACCGCCGCTCGAGCTGTTCGAGCCCGTCGACGAGCGCGACCGGAGGCTGGCCCGCGATGCGAGTGGGCTCCTCGGGGCGCTGAACGCGGCGCGCCTGCTCACCGCTGCGGACCTGCATGTGGCGCGGACGCTCGGACGTGCCGCTGGGGGCATCGAGGTGACGTCCGCGGACGCGGCGCTGCTCGCCGCAGCGGTCGCCACCCGGGCCGTCCGGACGGGTTCCGTGGCCGTCGACGTCGCTCAGCTCGACGCTGCCCTGCGCGTGCTCGACCCTGCCCCGGCACTGCCGTGGTCGGGCCCGGAGGAGTGGCTCGAGCAGCTGCGGGACAGCTCCCTCGTCCGCAAGGGCGCGCTGGTGCTCGAGCATGGACTGGTCTACCTGCAGCGCTACCACCACCAGGAGGTCCAGGTCATCGCCGACCTGGTGGCCAGGGCCGCCCAGCCGGCACCGGTGGTCGACGCCGACCTGCTCGAGTCGGGTCTGAGGCGCGTCTTCGGCGCCGGCTGGGAGGAGCAGCGGGACGCGGCCCGGGTGGTCATCGGCTCCTGGACCAGCGTGTTGACGGGTGGTCCGGGCACGGGCAAGACCAGCACCGTGGCCGGCGTCCTCGCGCTGCTCGCGGAGCAGGCCGGGCCGGGCCGACCCCTGCGGGTGGGACTGGCCGCGCCCACCGGCAAGGCCGCCGCCCGGATGCAGGAGGCGGTCACCGAAGCGCTCGAGGTGATCATGAGGGCCACCGGCGACGTCGCAAGCAGGGCGCTGATCGAGCCGCTGAGTGAGGTGCGTGCGGTGACCCTGCACCGGCTCCTCGGAAGGCGTCCGGATTCGGTGACCCGGTTCCGCCACGACCGCGACCACCGCCTGCCCCACGACGTGGTGCTCGTCGACGAGACGTCGATGGTCTCGCTGACGCACATGGCACGGCTCCTCGAGGCACTACGCCCGACGGCCCGGCTGATCCTGGTCGGGGACCCCGACCAGCTCGTGTCGGTCGACGCCGGTGCGGTCCTCGCCGACCTCGTCGCCGGCGCGGAGCAGATCGCCCTGGCCGAGCACCCCGCAACAGTCACCGGCACTGACCAGGGCCCCGTCGCCGTCGTCCGCCTGCTCACCCCGCACCGCTTCGGCCGGACCATCGGCAGGCTCGCCGATGCCGTGCGGCTGGGTAACGCCGATGCCGTCCTCGACGAGATGCGCGCCGACGGCACCGAGGTGGTCTGGGTCGAGGATCCCGACCCCACGCGCGCCCTGCGGCCGATCCTGACCGAGCACGCCCTCGCCGTCTACCGGGCCGCTCAGGGCGGCCACAGCCGCGAGGCGCTCGACCTGCTCGGCCGGCACCGACTGCTCTGCGGCCACCGCGAGGGACCGTGGGGTGTACGGACCTGGAACCGGCACGTCGAGAACTGGCTCACCGAGGAGACCGGCGACGGGCTCTACGACCCGATGTACGTGGGTCGCCCGCTCCTCGTCACGGCCAACGACTACGCGACGGGGGTGCTGAACGGCGACAGCGGCGTCGTCGTGGCGACCAGACGTGAGGACGGCACCCGTGGCCGAATCGCCGTCATCCGGGGCAGCGCCGGCGACCAGGCGTTCGGGCCGAGCCGCCTCGGCGACGTCGACACGATGCACGCCATGACGGTGCACAAGGCGCAAGGCAGCCAGGCGGAGGAGATCACCGTGCTGCTGCCGCCGGAGGACTCGCCGCTGCTCACCCGTGAGCTGTTCTACACCGCGATCACCCGGGCCAGCCGGCGCGTGCGGATCGTCGGCAGCGAGGCGGCCGTCCGGGTGGCGGTCGGGCGGCAGGTGCAGCGAGCAAGTGGCCTGCGGCAGCGGCTCGTCGCGGACTGACGGCGAGGCGAACAGCCGGCCGCCCGAGGTGAACGGCGACGGGCCGGCTGTGATCAGGCGCCAGGCCTGTTGTGATCAGGCGGCGGGCGGCCGCAGGGTGCGGCGGAGCGCCTGCAGCACCCGCTCCAGCCCGCTCCGGCGGGAGTTCACCTGGGTGGCGTAGAGGTGCCCGGCGGAGAGCGTCGTCCACAGGAACAGCTCCACCCAGGCGGGATCGAGGCCGGGGTCGATGGATCCGTCGGCCTGTCCGCGCCGGACCGTGTGCGGCACCGGTTCCGCAGGCTCGTCGCTGGCTCCTGCGGCGATCGCGACCGTCGGATCGGCCAGGGCCTCGTCGGTGATCAGGGGGTTGTCGGCGAACAACAGGGACAGCACCGGACCGAGCTCGAACAGGTGCTCACACAGTCGCTCCAACGCGCTCAGGCCGGTACCCGCGGTCAGGTCGGCGGCGACGTGGGCCGCGATGATGCGCCGCGCCCCCTCGGTCTCGACCCGGCCCAGCAATGAGGCACGGTCGGAGAAGTGCCGGTACAAGGACGTCCTGCCGACGCCGAGGCGGCGGGCCACCTCACTCAGCGAGGCGGACGGGTCGGCCGCGAGGATCTCGATCGCGCCGTCGATCATCGCTTGCCTGGACAGTGCACCGACCCCTTGGGCTGGGTGGTCGGCGCCGCCGGTCATGTTCACCCTGGAACTCTACCGTACCCGGCTGGTACAGTGCTGTTCCAGCATCGACAACCAGGGGAGAGGGGACCATGGCGCCCGACTTCAACGCAATGGACGATTACCGCCGACGCCTCGCGGAAGGCGCCGCCGAGGCGCCGGAGCCGAGCGCCGCCGTCGGGCACCAGCCGCCGACCGGCGACGAACCGGCCACCGTGCTCGCCATGGGCACCCAGGACAAGTGGCTGGTCGCGATGATCGGCGCCGTGCTCGGGGTCGGCGTGGGCTTCCTGTTGCCCTGGCTGGGCACGGTCGCCGCGCGCTACCCGATCCCGTTCGCCGGGCCGATCGAATTCCTCAGCTCCTTCGAGGCGCCGGTGCTGGTGGTGCTGCGCCCGGTCATCGGCGCCGTCGTCGGTCTGGTCGTGGCCGCGGTCGTGACCTCCGGCAGTCCTCGCATCACCGTCTCCGGCGCCGAGATCCTGATCGCCAAGGGTGACGACGAGCGTCGTATCGAGCGGGCCCAGGTGGCAGGCGTCTACCGCGAGGGCACCGCGCTCGTCATCGACTCGGTCGAGGGCCGGCAGCTGTACAAGGGCGAGGTGGAGGCGCCGCGGGCGGCGGTCCGGGACGCGTTCGTCGCCCACGGCTACCGGTGGGAGATGCTGGACCGGAAGGTCTGACCCCGGTCAGGAGCTGGTGGCCGGCCACGCCGCGCGCCGGGCCTCCCACTCCTCACGGAGCGTGCCCATGACCACCGAGTCGTGCACCCCGCCGGACCAGCGCCGCGCCTTGCGGAACCGGCCCTCCTCAACGAAGCCGAGCCGCCGGCCGACGCCGATCATGCCCTCGTTGCCCGAGTAGGTCGCGAAGTCGAGGCGGAGCGTGTCGGTGGCGTCGAACAGGTACGTGGTCCACAGCGCCATCGCCTCGGTGGCCAGGCCGCGGCCCCAGTACGCCTCGTCGTGGATGCCGATGCCGAGGCGCCGCCAGTCCGTCTCGTGGCTCTCCCAGTACCAGCTCACGGCGCCGACGAGCGCGTCGTCCGAGCGGTCCACGACCGCGAGCATGCCGCGGGGATCGGGGCGATCCGTCTCGTCCATCGCCGCCAGGGCGAGGATCCCGGCCCGCATGGCCTCCATCGACTCCGCGGTGGGCGGGCCGAAGTACGGGCCGTTCGTCAGGTGCCAGGGGCGCGCCGGGTCCAGCAGCGAGCGGATTCGCGGGTCGTCGGCGATGGTCCAGTCCCGCAATTCCACGCGGGTTCCGGTGATCTTCATCGGGCGCGGATCCGTCAGCGGCGGCGCTGGTCGGCGACCCGGTCGAGGATCGCCTCGCCGACCCGTCCGAACGTGGCCAGATCCTCGGCGCTGACGGCGTCGACCACGAGTGTCCGCGCATGCTGGACGTGGCCGGGCGCGGCGGACTCCACGCGAGTGCGTCCGGCGTCGGTGAGGATCGCATTCGTGGCCCGGCGGTCATCGGCGCAGGTCTCGCGGCGGACCAGTTCCTGGCGCTCGAGCCGCTGCACCACGTGGGACAGCCGGGACAGCGATCCGTTCGTGAGCTCGGCCAGCGCGCTCATCCGCAGCACGCCGTCGTCGGATTCGGCGAGCATCGCCAGGACCATGTACTCGTAGAAACTCAGGCCCGCGTCCCGGGTGAGCTGGGAGTCGAGGGCGCCTGGCAGCTTCGTGATCAGGCCCGTCAGGGCGAGCCAGGTCGAACGCTCCTCCTGGGACAGCCAGCGTGGCTCGGACATGTTCACCTCTATTGTTTACGGTTCAAGTAATTCTAGCCGAGGTGGTGGGTTTGTCAAGACAACGCCGACCGTGTGGCGTACGTCAACCCTCGTCGGTCTCCCGTCGGAAGATCACGATGAGGACGCGCAGCACGAGGATGATACTGATGCACAGGAGCGTGCTGCCCAGGACGTGGTAGATCCCGATCTCGGGAGTGACCAGGGGGCCGGGCGCGACGGCGAACAACACGACCGACATCAGGCCCGCCGTCGCCCCCAGGATGGCGAGCAGCGCCTGGTGCCAGAGCCCGGTCACGAACCGCCGGTCGCGCGGATCGGCGAGGAGCCGGACCCCCACCGACAGTCGCCCGTGCTCGGCTGCGTCGGCCAGCCGGTCCATCCGGCGGGGTAGCCGCCGCAGGATCGGCAGTGCCGTGGCGACCTCGCGGACCACGCTGGTCCGCACCGCCTCCGGCGTGAGTTCCCGGGCGATCCGGCTCGTGCCCGCGGCCCGGGTGGCGCCCAGCAGGTCGTAGCCGGGATCGATGGTGGTGACGGTCCCCTCGAGCGTGGCGACCGCCCGGAACACGGCGGCAACCTCCGGGCGGATCCCGAGCCGCTGCGTGGCGACGAGGCGGAACAGGGCTCCGAACGCGGCGGCACCGTCGGTGCTGCCGGCCGTCGTGAACCGCAGGATGATGGTGCCGATCTCCTGCTCCAGGCCACGCTCGTCCACGTTCTCGGGACGGTCCACCAGCTCCAGGAGCGCGTCCGTGGCCGCCTGCGAGTCACCGGAGCCGAGCGCGGCGACCAAGCGGCCGACGTTCGCGCGGGTCACGGACCCGAGCCGACCGACCGAGCCGAGGTCGAGCATCGCCAGGGTCCCGTCCGTGTCGACGAGCAGGTTCCCGGGGTGTAGGTCCACATGGAAGATGCCGCTGGTCAGCAGCTGGTCGATCACAACGCGCAGCAGCGTGTCCGCGATCTCCCGACGCCGCTCGTCGCCGAGCGCGGCCAGGGGCTCCCCGGCGCTACCGAGCGGGACACCGGCCATCCGCTCCATGACGAGCACGCGGGGCGTACACAGGTCCGTGTGTGGGGTGGGCACGCGGATCCCGTCGGTGCCGGCGGCGCGCAGGGCGGCGGCCACGGAGCGCATGTTGCCGGACTCGATGGTGAAGTCGAGTTCCTCCGCGAGGGCGTCCGAGAAGCCGTCGACGAGCCCTTGGAGCCCGAGGGAGGCGCCCCACTCGGTGCGAGCGGCGAGGGTGCGCGCCAGCCGCGCAATGATGTCCAGGTCGCGCTCCACCTCGGCGCTGATCCCCGGGCGCTGGACCTTGACGACCACCTCCGACCCGTCCAGCAGGCGCCCCGCGTGGACCTGCGCGACGGACGCGGCTGCCAGCGGCTGCGAGTCGAGGGAGGCGAACACGTCCTCGAGGCTGCGGCCGAGCTCGGTCTCCAGCACGTCTCGGACCTGCGGCCACGGCACCGCTGGTGCATCGTCCTGCAACGCGGCCAGTTCGGCTGTGAACTCCGGGGGCAGCAGGTCGCGGCGGGTGGACAACTGCTGCCCGAGTTTGATGAAGGTGACCCCGCCATCCTCGAGGGCCCGGCGCAGGGAGCGGGCCAGGTCACGCCGCTCCGGGGCGGTCCGCAACCCCCGGTGCACGCGTCCCCGGAGGAACCGGGACAGTCCGTGCTTGGCCACGACGCGCAGGATGTGCAGGTAGCGGCGGGTCCGGGACAGTCGGGCCCGCGCCGAGCGCCGCAGTTCCAGCGGTCCGGGCAGGGAGCCGTTCGGGACCAGGGCCTCGATGACCACGAGGATCGCCATCGCGACGATCACCACGAAGCCGGACAGGAGCGCGGCATACAACCCGAGGGTCAGGACGTCCTGGTCCTGGGGCGGCGCCGGCAGGATCGCCTGGAGTACCGACGGGCCGATTGCGCCCGCGACGAAGGCGGCCACCATGGTGCGCAGCAGACCCATGCGCACGCCGAGCAGCCGCCGCACGAGCAGCGCGAAGATCAGCACCGAGAAGATCACGCTGGCGACGGTGAGCGAGCTCCCCAGGAAGTCGACCATGGTCCCGAGTCTCCCGGCAATCGGAGCGTGGCACCAATCCCCTCAGGGGTGAAACTGCAGGCGTGGACTCACCCGGAGGGTGGAGACGCGGCGTCCCACTCGGCCACCAGGCGGGCCGGGCTGACCTGCCGGTAGGAGGCGTCCACCAGCTCGAACACCTCGTCCCAGTCCACCTGCTCCGGGGTCGCGCCGCCGTGGGCGAGGTCCCAGCCGATCCAGCCGTACGGCCCGTAATAGGCCGGCAGGTAGTAGTGCCCGTCCTGCTCGAGGGCCGGGCGCTCGCCGGCGTCGGGCAGGACGATGATCGACTGGTCGTACCTCTCCCGGGTGCCGCTCGGGCCCCTCGTGCCGCCGCCGTAGGTGACGAAGATCTTGGCGGTGCTGAAGGTGGGCCGTCCGTGGCTGACGGTCTCGGTCGCGCCGGGGAACCGGGCGCAGATGGTGCGCAGGCGGGCGAGGTACGGGTCGGCGTCGTCGAACATCTGTGGGTGTCCCATGGGTGCCTTCCGGGGCCGGGCCGGTCGGAGTGTCGGTCCCGATCGTAGGGACCCTCCACCACGTTACCGTTGCACCATGCGCGGGACGTTGAGCGAGCGGGCCCATGCGGCCGTCGAGGAGGTGCAGGAGAACCCGGTCAGATTCGCCGACCGCGTGTTCTTCACCTTCGCGACCGTCGCGGCCGCGTGGCTGGCGTTCCTGCTCGTCAACCAGTTCCTGACGGCGGGCTGGCGCCACCTCTGGGCGTTCCTGCCGTTCTGGCTGATCGTCACCTACCTGCTGCTGCCGCGGATCCACTCGCTGCTCACCAAGGTGTACGTGCCGGACTACTTCATCGGCCGCTCCCGCACCCGCGAAGGGCTGCTCGGGGACCCGGTCAACGTCGGCTTCCGGGGCCGGCAGGACCGGATCCACGAGGCCATGCTCCGGGCCGGCTGGCACCGTGCCGACGAGATCAACCTGACCAGCAGCCGCCGGATGGTGGTCTCGACCATCATGCGCCGGTCCTACCCGGACGCCCCGGTGAGCCCGCTCTACCTGTTCGGGCGCCGTCAGCGGTTCACCTACCAGCAGGAGGTCGAGGGCAATCCCGCCAAGCGTCATCACGTCCGGTTCTGGCCATGCCCGAAGGGCTGGCGCCTGCCCGGCGGACACCGCGCGAACTGGCTGGCCGCGGGAACCTATGACACCGCCGTCGGGCTCAATCTGTTCACGCTGCAGGTGACGCACCGGATCGATGCGGACATCGACGCCGAACGGGACCACATCGTCGCGACGCTGACCGCACCGGAGGCCGGGAACGACGGCCTCCGGGTGAAGCACCTGAAGAACTTCTCCACCGGCTACCACGCCCGCAACGGCGGCGGGGACGCGATCCGCACCGACGGGGACCTGCCGATCGTCGACGTGCGGGCGCTGCCGCCGGCGACGCCGGAGATCCTGGCGGCCGTCGAGGCCGATCACCGCGAGGCCGAGCAGAGCCGCGCCGTGCCGCTGACCGTGGCCCTCGGGTTGTTCCTGATGCTGCTGCGGGTGGTGGCCGGCGCGTTCTCACTGAACTGGGTGCTGCACCTGGCCCGGGAGTCGATCGACGACCTGTGGATCCTCGCGCCGATGCTCGACCTCGGCTTCAGCCTCGAGCAGGGGTACGTGCTCGTGCGCGGGGTCATCATGGGCTACCTGCTCGCCTACCTGCTGCTGTCCTACCTGGTGTACCGGGGCCGGAACTGGGCCCGGATGGTGACGATGGCGATCAGTGCGGTGAGCATCATCGTGTACGCCGTGCTGTGGCTCACCGCGGCCCCGGAGAGCGCGCTCTCGAGCAACCTGATCGGCTCCTCGCTCGAGATCCTTGTGCTCCTGGCGTTCTCGGGTGAGACCGCGCGGAGGTTCACGAGCGGGAAGAACCCGGAGAACCACCCGATCGACGGGGTCTGACCGAGTCGATCGGGCAAGCGCCGTGCGAACGGCCATGGCCGCGCCGGTCAGGCGGCCCGCTCCAGCTCGAGAAGGGTGGCCTTCGCGTCCGGACCGCCCACGTAGCCACCCAGCGAGCCGTCCGCACGCAGGACCCGGTGGCACGGCACGACGACCGGCAGCGGGTTCGTCGCGCAGGCGGACCCTACGGCCCGGACGGCGCCCGGGTTCCCGACGTGGATCGCGACCTCGCGGTAGGACTGGGTGTGTCCGTAGGAGATGTCCGGCAGGTGCCGCTGGACCAGGCCGCGGAACCCATGGGACAGGCGACGGTCCAGTGCGACGTCGAAGGAGGTGCGGTGTCCGGCGAAGTACTCCTCGATCTGCCGGGCCGCGGGCTCCAGCCGGGCCGGCGCTCGCAGCACGCGCGGGCCGATGCCCGTCGCAAGCTTCGTGAGGACCTCCTCGAAGCCCTCGCGTTCGTAGGCGACGCGGACCAGGCCGACCTCGGTGGCGGCGAGCAGCAGCCGCCCGACCGGGGTGTCGACCTCGGTGTAGGCGACCTCCACGAGGCCCTGGTCCTGCGCGGCATCCTCCAGTCGGCGGTGCAGGCGGGCCAGCACGTCGTCGTCGGGGGTGGTGCGCGCGAGCAGGTCGGCGGCGTCGGCGGTCGGTGGCATGGGGTTGGTGGTCATCGGTGGTGTCCTTCCTCGGCAAGTCCGATCAGGTGCGGGTTGCGACGCAACGACCGCAGCCCGTCCGCGGCGGCCCGGCGGACGGCCGCCGGTGTGCCGCCGATGAGCTCGGCGGTCTGGGTGTGGGCGAGGCCACCGAGGTAGTGATAGGCGACGGCGAGGCGTTGCCGCTCGGGCAGGGCGGCCACGGCGGACCAGATGTCCGGGTCCGTCCCGCCCGGGACGCCGATGGTCGAGGCTCGGTCCGGCACCGCCTCGGTGGGGATCGCGAGCCGTGCCCGCGAGCGGGTGACGTCGATCGCCTTACGGTGCGCGACCCGGACCAGCCAGGCCTGCACGTTGGTGTCCTCCGGAAGGCCGGGCCACTCCCGCAGGGCAGCGAGGAACGTCTCGGACCAGGCGTCGTCGGCATCCGGGCCGGGGCCCAGGACCGCACGACAGACCCGCAGGACGGTGGCGCCGTGGCGGGCCACCGCTTGCTCGAAGGGCTGTTTCATCGTCATCACCAGGTAGACGCGTGCGGGACCGAGAATGTGAGGTCTGCGGGTCAAGCCTAGGATCCGACCATGGACCCGCTCTCCGAAGCAGACACGAACGCGGTGATCGCGATCGTCATGGACCTGGCTCGCGCCGGCAGCACCGACGAGCTTGTGGAGTTCTTCGATCACGGTCTCGACGTCGATGTCCGCGATGCCGACGGGAACACCGCCCTCATGCTGGCCGCCTATCACGGCCACGCCCCGGCCGTCGCCGCGCTGATCGAGCGGGGCGCAGACGTGGACCTGCGCAACAACCGGGACCAGTCACCGATCGCCGGCGCCCTGTTCAAGGGCGAGGACGAGATCGTCGCTGCCCTGCGCGCGGCCGGCGCGGATCTGGACGCCGGGACCCCGAGCGCCCGTGCGACGGCCGAGATGTTCGGCCGGGCCCACCTGCTCTCCTAGCCCCGCCGTCGAACGCGAGGTTGTTGGCCCGGAACGCCCGGGACCAGCCAACGATGTCGCGCTCGGGCTCCACCGGACGAACGGACGGCCCGGACACCTTCATGGGTGCCCGGGCCGTGGTCGCCGGTGGGTCGGACGTGGGTCAGACGAGTTCGCTGATCCGGTCGTCGTCACCGAGTGCGCCGGCCTTGCGGGCCTCGATGGCCCTGCGCACACCCTCGCCGTAGGCCGGGTCGGCCAGCGTGCAGTTGTTGATGTGCCGCTCGATCGTCGTCTCGGAGGCGCCGTCGATCGCCCGGGCCGTGTTGGCGAACAGGGCCGACCGCTCTTCCGGCGTCATCTGCCGGAACAGGTTCCGCGGCTGCTCGAAGTAGTTGTCGTCGTCCTCGCGGTACTCGAACCGGTCCGCCGGACCGTCCAGGGCGAGCGACGGCTCGTTGTAGGCGGGCTGGTCCGAGAAGCGGTCGTAGCTGTTCGGGGTGTACCCGGGCACGCCGCCCTGGTTGCCGTCCACGCGCATCTGACCATCGCGGTGGTAGGTGTTCACGTTCGTGGCCCCGCGCGGGTAGTTCACCGGGATCTGGTGGTGGTTCACGCCCACGCGGTAACGGGCGGCGTCACCGTAGGAGAACAGCCGGCCCTGCAGCATCCGGTCCGGGGACGGCCCGACGCCGGGCACCATGTTGCTCGGCGCGAACGCGGCCTGCTCGACATCGGCGAAGTAGTTCTCCGAGTTCCGGTTCAGCTCGAACTCGCCGACCTCGATCAGCGGGTAGTCCTTCTTCGACCACACCTTGGTCACGTCGAACGGGTGGAACCGGTAGTCCTTGGCGTCGGCCTCGGGCATGACCTGGATGGAGAACGTCCACTTCGGGTTCTCGCCACGCTCGATCGCGTCGAACAGGTCCCGCTGGGCGGACTCCCGGTCCCCGGCCACGAGCTTGGCGGCCTCGGCATCGGTGAGGTTCTTGATGCCCTGCTGCGTGCGGAAGTGGAACTTCACCCAGAACCGCTCGTTCTCGGCGTTGATGAAGGAGTAGGTGTGGGATCCGAACCCGTGCATGTGCCGGTAGCCGTCCGGGATGCCGCGGTCGGACATCACGATGGTGACCTGGTGCAGCGCCTCGGGCAGGTTCGTCCAGAAGTCCCAGTTGTTCTCGGCCGAACGCAGGTTCGTGCGCGGGTCGCGCTTCACGGCGCGGTTGAGCGCCGGGAAGTGGTGCGGGTCGCGGTGGAAGAACACCGGGGTGTTGTTGCCGACGAGGTCCCAGTTGCCCTCCTCGGTGTAGAAGCGCAGCGCGAAGCCGCGGATGTCCCGCTCGGCGTCCGCGGCGCCGCGTTCACCGGCGACGGTGGAGAACCGGGCGAACATCTCGGTCTGCTTGCCGACCTCGGAGAACAGCGCGGCCTTGGAGTACCGGGTGATGTCCTGCGTCACGGTGAAGGTGCCGAACGCCCCCGACCCCTTGGCGTGCATGCGGCGCTCGGGGATGACCTCACGGCTGAAGTGGGCCAGCTTCTCGAGGAACCACACGTCCTGGAGCAGCATCGGACCACGCGGGCCGGCGGTGACGGCGTTCTCGTTGTCCGGAACCGGGGCACCGGCCGCGGTCGTCAGGGGCCGGGTGTTGTCTTGGAACTGTTCGGTCATTCCTTGATGCTCCTTCAGTGGTGGTGGGAAATCTCTGGGCGCGGCGCCGGATCGGTGCTGGCGGCCTGGCACGCGGGGCAGATGCCCCAGTAGGTGACCTCGACGGCGTCGATGATGAAGCCGGGTGCCTGGGGCACCGCGAGCGGGATCGCGCCGGGTGCTCCGTGGACGTCGGTGAGGGTGCCGCAGCGTCGGCAGACCGCGTGCTGGTGGTCGTCCCAGCGCAGCCCTTCATAGCGGGCCGACGAGTTCGGGAGATCGATCCGTCGCGCCAGATCCGCGTCGACGAGCGTCTTCAGGACGTCGTAGACGGCTTGCGTGGAACAGCCGCCGATCCGCGTACGGACCAGCCCGACGATCGCTGCGGCGTCGGAGTGCGGGTGCTCGTGGATGACCGTCAGGACGGTCACCCGCGGCCGCGTCACGCGCAGTGATGCCCCCCGCAGAAGTTCCTCCGCCTCGGACTCGATCACGTCTGCAGTCAATCATCTTTTCTGGATTCATTCCAGAAAGGCCGGGTGTCCTGTGTCACACCGGGTCGCCCGGTGGCGGCGAGATCAGCCGAGAATGATCCAGAGCAGCGCCGCGAGGATGAGGACCGCGCTGCCGGCGAGGATGCCGGGCAGCATCGACATGTCGGACGTCGTCGTCGCCGGTGGTTCGAAGGATCGGGCGACGGCGGGGGTCGCCACGCGGGGCTCGTCGCTCTCGCCGGGGCTTGCGTCGGGCGAACTGTCCGCGGCCGCGCGGTCGTGGTCCGGGCCCGTCTCGTCGTCGGCCGGGTGGAGGTCGCCGAGGTCGTCGCCGGCGGCCGTCGGGCTGTCGAGCAGGGTGACGCCGTCGTCGGAGTCGACGTCGACCCCGACGGGCCCGGTCGACCCGGCGGTCGCCGGTCGCGGCGTGCGCACGTGGGCACCGGCCGCGGGGCTCGTGGGATCGATGATCATGGTGGGCAGCGACTCGCTCAGGGCCGCGCCGGCGTCCGGGGAGAGCGTGATGCCGTCCGTGACCGCACCGGCGAACACCGGTGCCGCGTCGAGCGGGTCGGTGTCGACGTCGGGCTCGGTGACCACGTCGGCCACCACCACGGTGACGTTGTCCCGGGTCCCCAGCACCAGCGCGGCGTTGATCAGGCCGCGAGCGGCCTCGGCCGGGTCGGGGCGGGTGAGCAGTTCACCGATGTGCTCCGCGGACAGGTAGTCGGAGAGGCCGTCGCTGCACAGGAGCAGGCGGTCCCCTGGGCTCACCGTCAGGGCGATGATGTCCAGGTCGGCGCCGCCGGGCTGGTCGTCGAGGGAGCGCAGCAGCATCGACCGGTACGGGTGGGTGCGGGCCCGCTCCGGGGTGAGCTGGCCCTGGTCGATGAGCCGCTGCACGTGCGTGTGGTCGGTGGTGACCTGGTACAGCGAGCCTTCGTGCAGGCAGTAGACCCGGGAGTCCCCGATGTGGCCGATCGTCAGCTGCTCGCCGTCGCTGGCCACCGCGATCAGGGTGGTCCCCATCGACTCGAGCATGGCGTCCGCCTCGGACATGCCCTGGAGTGCGTGCCGGGAGGCCCGCCCCGCGTTCAGGAACTGGGTGGGGATGTCCGTGCCGGGGGAGTGCTCCACCTCGGCGAAGACCCGCACCGCCACGCTCGAAGCGACCTCGCCGGCCGCGTGCCCGCCCATGCCGTCGGCGAGCACCAGCAGCCGTGGGCTGCCGAGAGCGGAGTCCTCGTTGTTCGTCCGGACGGTCCCGAGGTCGGTCTGCACGGCGTAGCGGAAACTCACCGCCATCGTGTGCACCGCCTCTGACTGTCAGCCGCCTTCGGGGGCGGGGGCTTGGGAGCGAGTCTCACCCTACAACGCGGGAGGGCGCCGAATCTGCATCGCAATGGACCGAGGTGCCCATCTCCAGGAGGCGGACCTCCGGCGCGGCCGCCGCGTTCGAGTGTGGCCGGTCGTGGCCCGGTGACATTGCCGGGTCAGAGCGCGTTCTGCTTCTGCAGGTAGCGCAGCGCCGCCCAGCCGAGGGGTACCCGGATCCAGAACGTCAGCACCCGGAACAGCACCGCCGTCGATGCCGCGGTCGCGGTAGCGATCCCGGCGGTCCGCAGACCTGTGGAGAGCGCGAACTCCACGGTTCCGATGCCACCCGGGGTGGGCACGGCCGAGCCGACGGCGGTACCGGTGAGGTAGACGATCGCGAGCGTCGTGGCCGGCAGGGTCTGGCCGAACGCGGCCAGCGCGGCAGCGAAGGACGCTAGGTAGCCGAGGGTCTGCACCAGGTTCCCGCCGAGGGCGAAGGCGAGCCGCTGCGGCTGGCCGACCACCCAGACGAGCCGCGGCCAGACCTGCTTCAGCGTGGGGGTGACCTTCGCGATCACCCAGCGGCGCAGCGCGGGCACCGCGAACGCGACCCCGACCACCACGGCCAGTGCCGCGGCGACGATCAGCGCGGCGCCCGAGGGAAAGCCCTGCAGTGCCCCGGAGCTGCCGGTGAGCAGGGCGATCGCGATCAGGAGCAGCACGGTGGTGACGAACTGGGACACCTGGAGCAGGGCCACCGTGGCCAGGGCTATTGGTGTCTCGAGGCCCCGCTTCTGCATGTACCGGAGGTTGAGCGCCGCCGGGCCGACGCCGGCCGGGGCCACCAGGGTCACGACGGACGCGGCGACCTGGACCAGCGTGGTACGCCACAGCCCGAGCTTCTCGGGAGAGAACCCGACCAGCCCCATCGCGGAGCCGACGTAGGTGACCAGGCCCAGCACGAAGGCCACGACCATCCAGAACGGGTTCGCCTCGCTGATGACCTGAGCGATCTCCTGGAAGTTCAGGGTCGTCAGGAGCGCCCAGCCGGCCACCACCGCGATCGTCAGCGTGATCACCGTGCGGGCGCTGAACCGACTGAGCCGGATCGGCTCGACGATCCCGGCCGTCGGGATGAAGTCGACGAGGTGCGCGCGCAGAGCCGCCATCCCGGCCTTGTCCGCGCGGGCCTCGGCGCGGGTCTGCATCGGCAGCGCGATCGGCTGCAGAAGGGGTGCGATCTCGGCGAGCTGCTCGATGGACAGCACCCGGGCGGCGGCGGCGATGGCACGCTCGGGTCCGACCCGCAGCGCGAGCAGCGTCAGCAGCTGGGTGCGGTCGACCCGCCTGGCCAGGGAGCCGGACGCGATCTCGCCCTCCTCCCAGCCGTTCAGCCAGACCTCGCCCGCATCGGGGCCGTCGGCGTCGGCGATCATGAGGGTGTCGGCGGTGAGGTTGCGGTGCGCGAGGCCCGCCTCGTGCGCGATCTGGAGCTGCTTCCAGGCGTTGATCATCACCTCGTCGGTGATCGCGCTGTTCGGGAGGTCGGAGAGCTGGCGGGCATGGTCGATGTGCTCACCGAGCAGCAGCACGGAGTCCTCGGTCTCGGCGATGCCGCGCAGGCGGGGACTGTTCACGCCGGCGGCGGATGCGGCGTAGTACATGAGGGCGGCGCGCTCTGCGGCCTGCCGCAACGAGACCGCGGTCCGGCGGGCCAGCCCGCGCCGCATGATCGTCGAGATCACGGCGCTGAGCATGCCGATGACCTGCCGGTCACCATCGAGCACCACGGCGTCCCAGCGCACACCGCCGGAGTCGATGACGGCGTACACCCGGTTCGCACCCTCGCGCTCGTTCGCGATGGTCGCGGACTCGGGCAGCTGGGCGAGCAGGCTGGTCTCGGTGTCGCTCGGGCCGCTGACCGTGTCGGTCGGGACGCGGAGTGGGTCGCTCGGGCCGTCGAGTGTGTCGTTTGGGGTGCCGAGGGCGTCGCTTGGGGCGCCGACGGTGTCGCTCGGCGCGGCGAGGGCGTCGGTCGGGGTGCCGAGGGCGTCGCTCGGGCCGCCGAGCCCGTCGGACGTCGCGGTCACTCCCGTCCGCGGGGCGGTCGGCGGCACGGTCCCGGCCCGGGACGGTGTCGCGAACGACGGCGCGGTGTACCCGATCGGTCCCGACGCCTCGACCACATCCTGGCGCAGGTCCTCGGCGAGGGTCGAGTCGCCGATCCGGATCACCCGGACCGGGTCCACCCCGGCCCGCCGGATGCCCTCGACGAGCTCGAGTCCATGGGCCCGCTGGCTCAGGACCCCGGACAGGTACCGCATGCCGAGGCCCGTCGCGCGGCCGATCAGCACGGACACGATCGCCGCCACGAGGGTCGCGGTCCCGGTGATCACCGTGACGACCAGGACGAACCACAACAGGTTCCAGGAGATCCGCACGATGCGGCGCCGGTCACTGGTGCCGACCGCCGTCAGGAAGGCGCCCAGCGCGGCGACCGGCGCGGAGATCGTGATCACCCAGGCGCCGTCCTGGAACCGGAGCAGGGACCGGGCCAGGGCGTTCGTGGCGAACGAGTCCAGCAGCCAGATCGCGAGCAGGGCCACGACGTAGGCGACCGCTGCCGCGGCGATGGCGTCCAGGACGGCCCGGACGTTGCGCCGGACCAGCTGCTCGATGACCACGATGATCGGCAGCACGAGGATGAGCAGACCCTCGATCACGTTCACCGGGACGAGCAGGATCGTGCGGACCACCTGCGCCAGTGCGGACTGGACGTCCTCGGTCACGCCGGTCGTGGTCGCATAGGCGTACACGGCCAGTGCCAGGACCGCCGCGATACCGAGCAGCGACAAAAGCATCAGGACCAGGTCGACCGGGCGCCGGACCCGGGTCAGTGGGATGTCCAGGATCCGCACCTGGCGGACCGGGCCCCTGGGGGTCACCGGCCCTGCGGAATCGGTGGACATGCTCCCGATAGTAGGTGAGATGGACTCTGCGCCGTCGGTGCGTCCAGGCGCGGCGCCGATCAGCCGATCAAGCCAGCCCGAGCGCCGTCAGCGCGGCGGCGGGAAGCAGGGCGTAGCCCACAAAACCCACGATATCGATCAGGGTGTGCGCGATGACCAACGGCGCCACCCGCCGTCGGCCCCATTTCGAACAGTAGAACAGACCGAAGATCACGCCCATGATGACGTTCCCGAAGAACGGGCCCCAGCCCTGGTACAGGTGGTAGGAACCGCGGATCAGCGCCGAGACCACGATGATCGACCACAGTCGCCAGCGCTTCTCGCGGAGCCGCTCGAACAGGTATCCGACCACGAGGACCTCCTCGAGGACACCATTCTTGAGGGCCGCGAGGATCAGGATCGGGACCGACCACCAGTACGGATCGAGCGCGGAGGCCTGCACCGACACCGTGATGCCGACCGCGCGTCCGGCCAGATACAGACCGAGCCCGGGGATGCCGATGATGGCGCCGAGGGCAAGACCCCAGCCGAAGTCGCGACCGGGGCGGCTCAGGTCGAGGCCGATCCGCCGGAACGGATTGCGCCCGGTGTCGCTGAGCAGGTACAGCGCGAGGGCAACCGGTACCAGCGCGAACGTCAACGAGAGCACCTGGTAGAGCAGGTCCCAGTACGGCCTCTCGGACAGTGGTGGGTTGAGCGTCGCGGTCTGGTCCCCGAGTGGGCCGCGGGTGAGGCGGTCGAGGATGTTCACGACGGCGTACACACCGGACCGGCCGAGCGACAGGCCCATCACGATCCAGATCTCGACCGTCAGGCGCCGGGACCGGGCCTTTGCCGACGGCGGCGGTGCGGTCAGGGAGGGTGTCGACGGTTCGCCCTGGGTCGCCATACGCCGGTTATAGCGCATCCACCTGCGCGTCAGGAGGTGTCAATGGGGATTGACCCTCCTGGCAGCGTCAATATAGATTGACGGTCATGGACGATTCGGAGGTGAAGTCGATGAGTGCACTGTCCGCCGCTGCCGAGGACGACGGTGACATCTTCGCCGGGCTCGCGGCGCTCGTGGAGCTACGCCGCCAGGCCGATGCCCGTGAGGAGGTGCTCGTGCGCCGGGCGCGGGGCGAGGGGCTGACCTGGGCCGAGATCGCGTTCCTGCTCGGGGTCTCCAAGCAGGCCGTGCACAAGAAGTACGGCGGCTCGCGGTTCGAACGTCGCAGGCCCGGCGGCGCCTGACTGCGGCCGGAGGGTCAGGTTGTCAGACGAAAATAACTTCTAGCCCGCGGGCGTCTCGGAGCGGCGCGAAGTCGTCGTCCTGTGTGACGACCGGCAGGCCGTTGGCGACCGCCGTCGCCGCGATCCACAGGTCGTTGACGTTGATACGTCGGCCGGCCTGGGCCAGGTACACCCGAAGGCGCGCCCATTCGGCCGCGACCAGGCCGTCGATCGGGAGCACCTCGATGTCGGCCACCGCCTCCAGGGTGGCCAGCCGACGGGCGCGAATGTCGACATCGGCGGCGACGAGCACGCCTGCCTGCAGCTCCGCGATGGTCACTGGGCAGATGACGCCCTCATCCGGCAGCCTCCGACTCTCCAGTGGCCGGCCCGACTCGAGGGCGATGAACACGCTCGTGTCCAGAAGGCCTCTCGACGCGGAGGTCATCACCGAATCGGGTCGAGGTCGTCAGTCGTGTCCCCGGCCAGCGCCGCCAGATCTTCACGGATTCCGGGGTCGGCCTGTGCGCGGCTGAGCCGCCGGACGAGTTCCGCGCGCGCGATCGGCCTGCGACGCGCTCCGCGTACCGGTGTCAACTCCGCTACGGGACGGCCGCGGGAGGTGATCGTCACCTGTTCGCCCGCTTCCACCCGTCGAAGCACGTCGGCGGTGTGGTTGCGCAGTTCTCGCGCCGCGATCTCCGACATGCGACAAACGTAGCACTTGCGTAGCCGCCCGCCGATGGCTCAGGGTCGCTTCTCGATCAACCCCACGACCTCGCAACGGTAGTGCTGGGACGCGGTCATGGACCCGCGGAACCACAGCACGGCGCGGGTGGCGGGGTCGCCGGGGACCACGATCGGACGCAGGTTGTCGACGTCGGAGTTCTCGGTGACCGGCGTCCAGTCCCAGGACGCACCGCCGTCCGTCGTCCGGCCGTGGAAGATCTCGTGGTGGTCGAGCGCCGAGTCGTCCCGCGGGTCGATCGGGGTGGAGGCGTAGACCGAGTCCAGGTCGTAGGGGTCGATCGCGACCAGGCCGGTGTAGTCCTCCTCGTGTGGCAGCAGCGCACCGCCGGCCTTGGCGAGATGGTGCACCTGCCAGGTTCCGCCGTCGAACGTGCCGTAGAAGAACCGGTGGTCGGAGAAGTTGCTGTTCTCCGGGTCGTCGCCGGCGCGGCCGGTGAGGATCGCGGCGAGCCGGCCGTCCGGGGCGCGGCGGATGTCCGTGGTCCACGCGTGGGTGATCGTGGCGCCGGCGAACTCCGATCCGGCGGCCAGGATCGTGGTGAGCTCCACCTGGGACGGTGCCTGCTCGTCGAGGACCGGCCCGCCGACGACGGTGCCGTCGCTGCTGTGCAGGGCTCCGCCGGAGATGTACCCGTGGTAGATCGAGTTGTTGTAGTCGCGCGGGTGGTGGTCGGTGGTGATCAGGTCGATCCGGTCGGTGCCGTTGCTGACGTACCGGGTGTAGCCGTTGACATATCCGATCTTGGGGCGGGTGAAGAGCTTGCCGCCGAAGTCGAACGTGGTGCCGTCGTCGGTGGAGACCAGGATCGAGGGGTCGTCGTTGATGGCGCGCGCGAAGTTGTACAGCCGGCCCTCGTCGGCGAGGTGGTGCAGGTTGGAGTAGGTGACCCCGCGCCCGTCGGTGAGCTCGGCCCAGTCGAACGACTGCTCGGGCTCCCACGCCGTGGCGTCGTGCGGTGCGGACGAGATCCGCCACCGGGTCAGGTTGTCCGTCTTGTGCTTGGTGTACATGGCCAGGTAGCGGCCGTCCGGGCGGATGAACAGGGCCGCGGTGTTGTGGTCGTCGGTCTCCAGGCGCTCGTGCAGCACGACCACCTCGGAGTCTCCCGTAGCCAGATCCACGACGGCGATCTCCACGTTGCCCGCGCGCGCCTCGCCGCCCGGGCCCTCCGGCGCCGGGATCGAGCCCACCAGCAGGGTGTTCGTGACCGGGTCGATCAGGGCGCGCTCGTCCTGGAACCAGCACCACGCACCGTTGTCGTTGATTAGTTGCACCGTCGCCATGAACCTGATCCTGCCAGTTGGAGAGCCCTTTCCGCACCTCCGGCCGGTGTGGCGACGTCCGACACTTGCGCACATTCGGGACGCGTGGCAGAGTAGTTTGTAGCACAAACCACTCTGCAGGAAGGCGCACGATGACCGTCGATGAACCTGGCGCGACGAACGCCGACGGTGCTCACGGGCCGGTCGCCGACCCGCGGCCGGGCGCGGCCCGGGCCGAGGCGTCGTCGCTCGACCGTGGCGGCGGCGAACTGGACCCGAATGCGGAGGACGACGCGCCGCCGTCGGACCCGGCGGCCGTCCTGGCGATGATCGCGGCCCAACGCGCGGCCACCCGCAAGGGCGTCGAGCCGAACGGGCCGCTCCTGTTCGGGACCTGGGGCGTCGCGTGGCTGATCGGCTATCTGATCCTGTACTTCACCTACGACGAGGCGCTCGGTCGCGCGCCCGCCTGGGGATTCGTGGTGTTCGGGCTCTGCCTGATCGCGGCGCTGGTGATCACGGCCGTGCACGTCGCGCGGCGGGTCGCCGGCGTCCGGGGTGTGTCCGCCGCGGAGGGGGCCATGTACGGCTGGAGCTGGATGATCGCGTTCGTGGCGGCCTGCCTGCTGTTCGCCGGGCTGTCCCGTGCAGGTGCTTCGCCGGATGTGATGGCGATCGCCACGAACGGCGTCAGCGCTCTGATCGTGGCCGTCATGTACATGGCCGGCGGTGCGCTCTGGCGGCAGGTGCGGATGTTCGCCCTCGGCGCCTGGGTGGGGGTGGTCGGCGGGGGTGCGGCCCTGGTCGCGCAGCCCAACACGTATCTCGTCATGGCGCTCGCCGGTGGTGGCGGGTTCCTCGTGGCCGCCGTCGGGGACCTGCTCGTGACCAGGCGGCGGGCGAGGCGGTCGCGGCGATGACCGAGCTCGAACTGGATCCGGTGATCCATGCCCAGGCGCGGCTGCGGGTGGTCGCCACCCTCGCGACCCTCGACGCGGGCGACCGGATGGCCTTCCCGAAACTCCAGAAGCTGCTCGAGATGACCGCGGGCAATCTCTCCACCCACCTCCGCAAGCTCGAGGAGGCCGACTACGTGCAGATCGACAAGCGGTTCGAGGGTCGCAGCCCGGCCACCTACCTCGAACTCACGAAGAAGGGCCGCCGGGCCTTCGAGACCTACACCGAAACTCTGGAAGCACTCCTGAGAGGAGCGCAGTGATGGAACCGATCGTCAGCGTCCGAGACGTGCGCCGCAACTTCGGCGACGTCGTCGCCCTGGATGGGGTGAGTCTCGACGTCCACCCCGGCGAGATCGTCGGCCTGCTCGGCCCGAACGGCGCCGGCAAGACCACCCTGTTGTCCCTGATCAACGGGCTCCGCAAGCCGGACTCCGGCACCGTCCGGCTCTTCGGTGGCGACCCCCGCAAGGCCTCGTCCCGCTTCGGGCTGGGCACCACCCCGCAGGAGACCGGGCTACCTGCCACCCTCAAGGTCGGTGAGGTCATCGACTTCGTCGGCGGCCACTACAGCGACCCGATGGGCCGCGACGAACTCCTCGACCGGTTCGAGCTGCGGGACCTGGTGACCCGGCAGACCGGGGGCCTGTCCGGCGGTCAGAAGCGTCGCCTCGCGGTGGCCCTCTCGCTCGTCGGCCGCCCGTCCCTCGTGCTCCTCGACGAGCCGACCACCGGCCTCGACGTGGAGGGCCGCCGTGCCTTGTGGCGGGCCCTGCGGGACTACCACGCCGAGGGTTCGACGATCATCCTCACCAGTCACTACCTGGAGGAGGTCGAGGCCCTCGCCGAACGCGTGGTCGTGGTGGGCGGCGGCCGCATCCTCGCCGACGACCGCCTGGACCGGGTCCTCGCACATGTGAATGCCCGGCGGGTGAGCCTGCACACCGGCGCCGCGGCGGCGGAACTCGCCGCGCTGCCCACGGTGACCGCCGTGCAGACCGACGGCGACCACGTCCGGCTGCTCGTCTCGGACTCCGACGCGTTCGTCCGGCACCTGGTGGCCTCGGGCACCGAGTTCTCCGGACTCGAGGTCCGCGGCGCCTCGCTCGAGGAGGCCTTCCTATCCCTGACCGGCACGACCGGCGCGCCCGAGACCGAGGAGGTCGCAGCATGAGCACCGCCACCGCACAGGCACCGATCGGGGCCACGCCCCGCAGCGGGCCGAGCCTGCCCAGCCTGATCCTGCTGCACGCGAGATTCTCCGTGCTCGAGACGATCCGGATCCCGATCGCCGTGGTCGGTAACCTGCTGTTCCCGACGCTGGCCATGTTCTTCTTCGTGGTCCCCAACTCCGCCGTGGCCGGTGATCCGGTGATCGCCACGGCGGCCGTCGGGCAACTGGCGATGTTCTCGGTGATGTCCACGTTCCTGTTCACGTTCGGCTCCGGTGTGGCCGAGGACCGGGCCCTCCCGTTCGACGGATACGTACGCACGCTGCCCGCCGGGGCGGCGCCGCGGATGCTCGGCCGGGTCCTGGCCGGGTGTCTGTTCGCGCTGGTCAGCCTGATCCCGCTCGGGGTGGTCGGTGCCCTCCTCACCGAGGCCACCGCACCGCCCGCGACGGTGGTGCTCGCCGCGCTCATGGTGCTGGTGGTCGGCCTGCCGTTCCTGATGCTCGGCCTCGCGATCGGCTACCGGATGAGCAGCAAGGCGGCGATCGCCGTGGTCCAGGCGGTGCTGTTCCCGCTCGCGTTCGCCGGCGGCCTGTTCCTGCCCGCGGAGATGTTCCCGAGCTGGCTGAACGCCTTCTCCCAGGCCCTGCCCAGCCGTGCCGGACGGGACCTGCTCATCCAGGTGCTGACCGGCCAGCAGGCATATCCGCTGGCTCTGCCGGTGCTCATCGCCTGGGGTCTGCTGTTCACGGAGCTCGCCGTGCTGGCCTACCGCCGCGACGAGGGTCGCCGCTTCCACTGAGCGCGATGCCCGACGGCGGCCGCCGGGGCACCGGTGCGAGAATGGGGCGATGGGTCGCAGCAGACCCGCAACCATCGGGCCGATCGTCGAGCGCGCCACCCTGAGGGCCATGGCGCGTGTGGTGCGGCGCGAGCCGGCGGTCCGAGCGTTGTCGGTGGAGCCTGCGGTGGACTCCGCGCATGCGGTCCACCGGCTGCGCGTGGCCGTGCGGAAGCTGCGGGTCCTGCTCGCCGCGTTCGGGCCGTACCTGGACCCGGACTTCTCCGGCCCGCTGCGCGGGCGGCTGTCGGAGCTCTCCGACGCACTCGCCGCGGTCCGCGATCTCGACGTGCAGCTGGTCGGCCTCGACTGGGAGACGACGGCGTCCGCTGCGTTCGCGATGGACGTGGAACCGTTCCTCGGCCTGCTCCGGTCCGATCGCGCCGACGCGCTCCGGCGGCTCGAGGATCGCCTGGCGGCACCGGAGCATGCCGCACTGATGGCTGACCTGCGTGCGGACCGGGTCCCGGTCCGCCACGGTGACGTCCGGGCCCGTCGCGCGCTGCGCCGACGCCTGCGCAAGGCCTGGCGCCGGACCCGTGACCGTGTGGCCACCGCCGAGGCAGGGTCAGGTTCCCTCCACGAGGTCCGCAAGTCCGTCAAGCGGCTGCGCTACCTCGCCGAGATCGCCACCGACCCGATCGGACGGCCCGCGAAGCGGCTCGCCACCCAGGCCGAGCGGACGCAGGAGCTCCTCGGGGCGCACCAGGACGCCGTCGTCCTGGACCGGATGGTCCGGAGCTACGTCGCGGAAGCCACCGGCCTGCCGCCGGCCACGATGTTCGCACTCGGGGAGCTCATCGGCCGGGCGCAGGAACGGCGCCGACGGATCGAGCAGGACTGGCCGCACCGGCGCGACCGGCTGACCCACCGGGCCCGCCAACTCCTCGACTGACGGGGCGCCAACGGCCGGCTTGACCAGCCCAGCGTTCGCCTTGAGCGAAGGTGACTCAACCTCGGGAACGATCCTCCGCCGTCGGGGGTTGTGCCTGGCATGAGGGACCGGCGTAGGGCCGGACCCGGTCAGACGAGGAGATAGACATGGCTCTCACCTTCGACCCCTTCCGCGAGGCGGACCGGCTCGCGTACCGCACCTCCACCCGCGTGCCCCGCTGGATGCCGATGGACCTGCACCGCAGCGGTGACGCGTTCATCGTCGAGATCGATCTGCCCGGCGTTTCGCCGGAGAGCATCGACCTGGATGTGGACGGCAACACCCTGACCGTCCAGGCCGAGCGTGCCTCGAGCCTCGGCGACGGTGAGCGGTGGATCGCCAAGGAGCGCGCGACCGGCACCTACCGCCGGCAGCTCAGCCTCGGCGACGGGCTCGATGCGGCCGCGATCCAGGCCGACTACGCCCACGGCGTGCTGACCGTGACCATCCCGGTGGCGGAGCAGTCCAAGCCCCGCAAGATCGAGGTGCGCACCACGGGGCCGGTCATTGAGCCGGTCACCGAGGGCCAGGCGGACGTCCAGGAGGACGCTGCCGCCTGACCTGAGGACCCTGGCGGATCGCCACGAACAACGAGCCCCGGCCGCAAGCGGTCGGGGCTCGTTCACGTCCGGGGTCGGCGCGGGATCCGGGAGCGCGTCAGGCGTGGATCGCCACCACCGCGTAGCCCGCCTCATCGACGGCCTCGCGGATGGCGGCCTCGTCGAGCGGCGCGTTCGAGACGACGGTCACCGGTGACGGCTCGCCCGCGCGGAGCTCGACGGAGACGTTCAGCACGCCGTCGACTCCCTCGATCTCCTCGGTGACGTGGGCCACGCAGTTCGCACAGGTCATGCCCGTGACGTCGATCGTGGTGGTGCGGTCCATGGGGGTTCCTTCCGGGTTCTGGGGTCAGGAGCGGACGAGCCGGGCTATCGCGGCGGAGGCCTCGCGGACCTTCTCCTCGCCCTCCTCGGAGGAGGAGCGGGCCGCGTCCACCACGCAGCTGGCGAGGTGATCGTCCAGCAGTCCGAGGCTCACCGCCTGCAACGCCTTGGTGACGGCGGAGACCTGGGTGAGGATGTCGATGCAGTAGGTGTCGTTCTCGACCATCTTCGCGATGCCGCGAACCTGGCCCTCGATGCGGCGCAGGCGCTTGAGGTACGCCTCCTTGTCCGCGACGTATCCGTGGTCGTGTCCGTGCTCTTCCATATCCCGAGTATACCCCCAGTGGGTATCGATGTGCTCAGAGTGTGGGCACTGGACAACAGAACGGTCACGATCAGGGCCCTGCGGATATCGATCCGATATCGACCCGCCTCTCGGGTGCACTCGGCCCATACCGTGAGGGCCATGACCACAGACCGCCTCTCCCGGCTCCGCCGCGGCATCGTGCTCGCAGCAGTCGCCGGCGTGGCCGCGCTCGGTGCCGTCGTGGTCCCCGCACCCGCGCAGGCGTGCGCCTGCGGCGGCTACGTGGCGGCCGACGGGTACGAGGTCGCGGTCAACCGCGAGGTCGCCGCGATCGCCTGGGACGGTGAGACCGAGCGGATCCTGCTCGAGATGGACGTCCTCACCGATGCGCCCGACGCCGCGCTGCTGATCCCCACCCCGGCGCCGGCGCAGGTCGGGCTCGGCGACTCCGAGTTGTTCGACGAACTCCTCGACGTGATCGCCCCCGAGGTCGAGGTCACCTACACCTGGTGGCCCGAGGCCTCGTTCGGCGACGGTGCCGGCGGGGCACCTGAGGCGTCCGCACCCGACCTGGGCGTGGACGTCCTGGAGACGGTCGACCTCGGGCCGCTCGAGGCCAGTGTGCTCTCCGCGGACGACGCGGACGGCCTGGCCCAGTGGCTCGAAGCGCACGACTACGTCATGCAGGACGGTCTCGCCACGGCGCTGCGGCCGTACATCACCGAGGGCTGGTACTACGTCGCGATGCGGCTGACCACTGATGCCGCCGACCTCTCCGGCGAGCTGCAGCCGGTGGACCTGACCTTCGCCTCCGAGTCCCTCATCTATCCGATGCGGCTGTCCGCGGCGGCCGCCACCGATCAGTTCGTCCGCACCTACGTGTTCGCGGACCGGCGAATGGCGCGCACCGACGCGAGCGAGGACACCGCGTCGATCGACCTCCGGTTCGCCGGTGCCGTCGACCCGGCGGCGGTCGAGAACCCCACCCTCGCCGAGATCGCCCGGGCCACGCCGTACCTGACCGTGATGGACCAGTGGTTCCACGAACCGTCCACCGAGATCGTCTCCGACTTCACGTTCTCCGCGTCCACCCAGACCGGGGACTACCGCGAGGTGGTCCACGAGACCCGAATGCGAGAGATCCTCGGCATGCCGGCAGGCCCGGTGCTCACGTTCCTGGGCCTGGTCGCTGCCGCACTCGCCCTGCTCCTCGGCGGGCGGGCCGTGAGCCGCCGGGCACGCCGCCGGGCGGCCGGCCCGCCAGGGCCTCGCCCGTCGGCGGAGAGCGGGCCCGAGCCGCGGCCGGCGCCACCGGCCGGAGTCGGTGGTAGCGGCCAGGAGCGGCACCCCAGCCACCTCTGATCCTCGCCGGAGGCGCGGCAGGCCGCCGAGTAGACTCGCGCGGTGCGACTGGGCGTCCTTGACATCGGTTCGAACACGGTTCACCTCGTGGTGGTCGACGTGGTCCGCGGCGCCCACCCCAACCCGGACCTGGACGAGCGGGTCACGCTGCGGCTGATGCAGTACCTCACCGACGATGGTGCGATCAGTGACGCGGGGATCGCCGCCCTGCTCAAGGCCGTCGACGGCGCCGTCCGGCTCGCGCGCGAACAGCGGGTCGACGAGGTCCTCACCATGGTGACGTCCGCCGTCCGCGAGGCGACGAACGGCGACGCGGTGCTCGCCCGGATCCGTGAGCGCCTCGATGGTGACCTCCAGGTGCTCGCCGGTGAGCAGGAGGCGGCTCTGACGTTCCTCGCGGCCCGCCGTTGGCTCGGCTGGGCCGCCGGGAGGCTGCTCGTCCTGGATATCGGGGGTGGTTCGCTCGAGGTCGCGCTCGGCGTGGACGAGGTGCCGGACCTCGCCGTGTCGCTGCCGCTCGGCGCCGGCCGGCTGACCCGGACCCACCTGCGCCACGACCCGCCGCTGCCGGAGGAACTGAAGCACCTGCGTTCCGTGGTCCGTGCCGAGCTCAAGCCGCTCGTGGCCAGGGTCCGGGCCGAGCCGAGGCCGGACCACGTGGTGGCCACGTCCAAGACGTTCCGGTCGCTGGCTCGGCTCGCCGGGATGAGCGTGGCGGGCGTCGGTCCGGACCAGCGCTGGCAGATGAGCACCTCGCTGCTCTCGGACTGGGTGCCACGCCTGGCCCGCATCCCCGCCGAACAGCGCATGGAACTGCCCGGCATCACGCCCGAGCGGACCTATCAGATCGTCGCCGGTGCCGTGGTGGCCGAGGAGGTCCTGCGCGGCCTGCGGGTCGAGATCGTCGAGATCTGCCCGTGGGCGCTGCGCGAGGGGGCGCTGCTGCGACGGCTCGACCAGGTCTGAGCCCGCCGGACTCGGGAAGGCCGGCACGACGACGACGAAGGACTGATCCCGGGTCTCTCCCGAGGTATCGCTGCCGACCGCTCCGGCACGAGAGCGAGGGCGGATGGGGGCTACGCCACGCCTGTGACGTCTGCCGGGTGGGGTGGTCGGGTCTGTGGATGGTGTGGCATCCGGGGGTGGTTCGGTCGGTCGTGGGGATTGTTCGAGGGTCTGGTGTCTCGTTGTCCACAATGGGTTGACATCCTCCTTGTCTCGTCGGTCAACTCCCGTAGCGTGGTTCTCACTAGCACACACGTTCGAGGGTTGGGGGTGAGGAACATGGACTGGACCACGGGTCACACGCCCGGCGACGGCGCACCCGAGCAGGGCACCGGTCCAGTCGACCTCGCCACGGACCCGCGGCGCGAGGTGGGCCTGGGCGCGTTGTTGAACGGGTCGTTGGATGACCGGCTCTTCGTCCTCGACTGTGTCACCGCCGCGATTGCGGCCGCGGACCCGTTCGAGGAGCAGCACGACCACACCGGGCGGGCCCTGGGTGCGGCGAGTGTGCGGGCCCACCGCGATATCGAGATCTTGACGGGTCGGCGGTTGGACTGGCTCGCGGCCGAGCGCGCCGAGGGCATGTGGGATCTGTCTGGGAAGGTCCGCACCTACCCCCAGCACGTGGCCCGCACGCACAGGATGTCCTTCGCCCGGGCCGCCCGTGAGGTCCGCCTGGCGGACCGGCTCACCAACGACCTGCCCGAGGTCCGCGCAGCCCTACGCACCGGCGACCTCGGCATCGAACAGGCCGGCCTGATCGCGACCGTCGCGGCCTCGAGCCCGGCCCGCCGGGCCGCGCTACGGCTACCCGCCCGCGGCATGCGCAACGACGCCACGGAGGCGGACGACACGACTGGAGCGAGCGCGGCCGACGATGGGGCGGGTGCGGCCGACGCCAAGGCTGCGGGCGAGAGTGCGTTTGATGATGATGCGACCGCGGAGTCGGTGATCCTCAAGCTCGCGAGTGCGGGGTCGTTCGAGGACCTGCGGGTGGTGTGCAAGTACTTCGCCGCGCTCTCGGACGCCGAGTCCGACGAGCGCGGCTACCGGGAGGCCTGCGAGCGGGAGTTCTTCGACCTCGCCGCCACGACCGGCGGGTTCCACCTGTCCGGGTTCCTCACCGAAGAGCACGGCCACCTGGTCAAGGAAACCCTCGCCGCCCTCACCCCGGTCCCGGCTGCCGGTGATACCCGAACCGCCAGCCAACGCCGCGCCCAAGCCCTCGCCGACGCCGCACAACTCATCCTGAACCAAGGCCTCGCCGGCACCGGCCAATCCGTAAGGCCACACATGGGCGTGCTGATCAGCGCCCCCGAATTCGAACACATCCTCGCCACCAGCGCCCACCACGGCTGGGACACCACCGACACCGGGGCCGACCCCACCGGGGCCGACCCCACCGAGGCCGTCGGGGTGGACATCCCCGACTGGGCCCGCCTGGACCCCGACACCGACCCGGCCGACCCCTGCGACGCACGCCCGGTGTTCGGCCGGGACCTGCCACCGCTACGGCCCGGCACGAGTGGCCTGACCACCCTCAAGGCCCTCGAGGGCGTGGACTGGGCCGCGATCTTGTCCCAACCCCCAGCGACCTGGGCCGACGGCACCGGCCCGGTCCCACCCTCAGTACTACGCCGGATCGCCTGCGGCGGCGAGATCTACCGCGTCATCTTCGGCCCCGACTCCGAAATCATCAACGTCGGACGCGCCCACCGCCGCTTCACCAACGCCCGACGCCGAGCCATGATCGCCAGAGACCGGCACTGCACCTACCCCGGCTGCGCCGCCCCACCCCCACTGTGCGAAGGCCACCACTCCGTCGTCCACTGGGCCGACGGCGGCGACACCGACCTGCACAACGGCGCCCTCCTATGCTTCTACCACCACCGCTACGTCGACACCCACCAAATCACCATGATCTGGAACGGCGGAGAATGGCAATTCTTCACCAAAGACGGCGACCAGATCCACGGCCCCGGACCCTAACCAGCACACACGCCCCCCGGGGCGTGCCAACCCGGGCTGTCCCACGACTCGAGAGCGTCAACCGCCCGCCATGAAACCGAGAGCACTCATCTGGCATGAGGGCACAGGGCGGGCGCACCACGTCAGCCGGTCGCTGCCACGCTCCCCTGTTCCGCAAGCACCATCGTTCGCGACGGCATCCGGCTCAGTGCGTCCGCGACGGCACGCTGGGCTCCGGTTGCCTACCCGCAGCGTCCGCGCTGCGCGGTCCGCCGGCACCGTGGTCGCCGTCGGCACGGCGCAGGGCCAGGCCGACTCCGACGGCGGTGAGCGCCATGGCCACGACCCCCGCCACCGCCGTCGCCGCCATGCCCTCGGCGAAAGCCGTCTTGGCTGACTCGAGCAGTGCGCCGCCGACCGCCGGATCGGCCGCGCCCGCGGCCACCTCGACTGCGCCCCCGAGGGTCTCGCCGGCCGCGGCCCGTTCGGCTGCGGGTAGCACCGCCGGAATCTCCACCTGGGCGCGGTAGGTCGCCGAGGCGAGGCTGCCGAGGATCGCCACGCCGAACGCGGAACCCAGCTCGTAGGCGGTCTCGGAGATGCTCGACGCGGCTCCGGCGCGGGCCGGCGGGACGGCGGCGAGGATGGCGTCGTTCGTGAGCGTCTCTGTGAAGCCCGCACCGGCGCCCACGAGCACGAAGATCGCGACGAGCACCCCGATGCCGGAGTCCCCGGTGAGGGTGGTGCCGAGCAGGTAGCCGCCGCCGGATACGGCGATCCCGAGCGGCACGAGCACGTGCAGCGGCGCACGCTCGGCCACCGCGGCCGCGATCAACCCGCAGGTCACGGTCGCGACGAGCCCAGGCAGCAGCCAGAGCCCCGCGACCATGGGGCTCAGCCCGAGCACGAGCTGCAGGTACTGGGCGAGCAGGAACAGCAGGCCGGCGATCGCCAGCGCGGCCACCAGGTTCGCGACCACTGATGCCGCGAATACCGGCCGCTGGAACAGGCGCACGTCCAGCAGCGGTTCGGGCCGGCGCAGTTGCCGGCGCACGAACCAGGTCCCCGCGATCACGGCGACCAGGAGCGGCGCCACCGCGCCGACCACGAAGCCGTCATGCGCGAAGGTCTTGACCCCGTACACCACGGGCACGGTCGCCAGGATCGAGAGCGTCACGCTCAGCACGTCGAACCGGCCGGTGCGGTCCCCCCGTGACTCCGGCACCAGGAACGGTGCCGCGATCAGGAACACGACCAGCACTGGGACGTTCAGGAGGAACACGGACCCCCACCAGAAGTGCTCGAGGAGCCACCCACCGACGATCGGACCTAATGCCGCCCCGCCGGAGAACCCCGCGGCCCATACCGCGATCGCGAACCGTCGTTCGCCGTCGTCGGTGAACACGTTGCGCAGCAGTGCGAGCGTGGCCGGCATCAACGTCGCGCCGAAGACCCCCATCGCGGCACGGGCCGCGATCAGGTGCGAGGCGTCGGCGCTGAACGCCGCCCAGACGCTGACCACGCCGAAGCCGGTCGCGCCGATCAGCAGCAGCCGGCGACGGCCGAGCCGGTCACCCAGGGTGCCCATCGTGACGAGTAGACCGGCGAGGACCAGCGGGTAGATGTCCACGATCCAGAGCAGCTGGGTGGCGGTCGGCTGCAGGTCCCGGCTCAGGGCAGGCACCGCGAAGGAGAGCACCGTGTTGTCGATGCTGACCAGCAGCACCGGCAGCATCAGCGCGACGAGCGCGAGCCAGCGGCGTCGGGTGCTTGGTGAAAC
The DNA here is from genome assembly GCF_019947135.1 of Occultella gossypii. Classification (GTDB taxonomy): domain Bacteria; phylum Actinomycetota; class Actinomycetes; order Actinomycetales; family Beutenbergiaceae; genus Occultella; species Occultella gossypii. The sequence continues at coordinate 84,673 of NZ_JAGSHT010000021.1, forward strand.
GGCGTGGCTCGACGCGGCGAGGGGGGTGGACACGGGGTACTCCTGGCAGGTGGTCGGGCAGTCGCCAATCACTGTACCGTCTGGACGGTTTAGTCCGCGATAGAGTGTGATCATGTCCACAGCCAGGCATCGAATCCTCGACGCGCTCGAGCAGGTCCTCATCGCCGATGGCCCTGCCCTGGCGACGATCGAGCACGTCGCCGCGACGGCCGGCGTCTCCAAGGGCGGCCTGCTGTACCACTTCGGCAGCAAGGAAGCCCTCTACGAGGGGTTGCTCGCGCGACTGACCGACGCCGCCGAGCAGGTGCGGGTCGGGACCGACGCGCGCGCCGCCGTCGGCGAGTACTTGCGCCAGTCCACGGTGGCCGATGACGCCTACAGCATCACGATGCTCGCCGCGCTGCGACTGGTCGGGGCGCCCGAGGTCGACGTGCCGGCGGCCCTGGCGAATGCCAGTGACCAGTGGTTCGCCCCGGTCGGCGCGCTCATCGCGGACCCGGTCACCGCGCGCCTGGTGCAGCTGGTGGGGGACGGCCTCTACCTGAACGCCCTGGTGGCCGGATCGGCCAGCGAGCACGACCCGGCCGTGGTGGACCGGCTGTTGGGCTCGCTCGAACAGGAGCCGGCGGGGGACCGGCGCGAGCCCTGAGGAGCCGGGGCCGATGGCCCCGAGGGTCAGGCCAGGTGGTCCACGAGTCGCTGCGCGAGCCCGGTGTACGAACCCGGGGTGAGGTCCAGGAGCCGGTGCGCGACGTCGTCGGGCAGTCCCAGCCCGCCGATGAACTCGCGCATCGCGGCCCGGTCCACCCGGCGGCCGCGGGTCAGCTCCTTGAGCCGCTCGTAGGGGTCGGCCATCCCCTCGGCGCCGGCGACGGCGGCCGCGCGCATCGCGGACTGCACGGCCTCGCCGAGCACCTCCCAGTTGCCGTCCAGGTCCCGGGCCATCGCCTCGGCGTCCACGTCGAGCCCGGCCAGCCCGCGGCGCACGTTGTCCAGAGCGAGCAGCGAGTGCCCGAACGCGACGCCGATGTTGCGCTGTGTGGTGGAGTCGGTGAGGTCGCGCTGGAGCCGGGAGGTCACCAGGGTCGAGCCGAGCGTGTCCAGCAGCGCGCAGGAGATCTCGAGGTTCGCCTCGGCGTTCTCGAACCGGATCGGGTTCACCTTGTGCGGCATCGTCGAGGAGCCCGTGGACCCCTGCGCGGACAGCCGCTGCTTGAAGTAGCCGAGCGAGATGTAGGTCCACACGTCGGTGGCGAGGTTGTGCAGCACCCGGTTGAACCGGGCCACGTCCGCATACAGCTCGGCCTGCCAGTCGTGGCTCTCGATCTGCGTGGTGAGTGGGTTCCAGGTGAGCCCGAGGCCGGTCACGAACTCCCGGGCCACGGTCTCCCAGTCCGCGCCGGGGACCGAGATCGCGTGTGCGCCGTAGGTGCCGGTGGCGCCGTTGATCTTGCCGAGGAACTCCGCCGATTCGATCCGCCGCAGCTGGCGGCGCAGTCGGTGCGCGAGCACGGCGAGCTCCTTGCCGAGCGTCACTGGGGTCGCGGGCTGGCCGTGGGTGCGGGCCAGCATCGGCACCGCCGCGTTCACGCGGGCCAGGTCCGCGACGGCGTCCGCCACCGTGTGCGCGGCCGGCAGCCAGACCTGCCCGACGGCGGAGCGCACCGTGAGCGCGTAGGACAGGTTGTTGATGTCCTCGCTCGTGCAGAAGATGTGCACGATCTCGGTCACGTCCGGCAGCACCGTCTCGCCGAGCGCGTCCGGCGCGGCGGCGAGGCGCCGCTTGAGGAAGTACTCGACGGCCTTGACGTCGTGCAGCGTCTCCCGCTCGATCTCGGCCAGCTCGGCGATCTCGGCGGAACCGAAGGAGTCGACGACGCCGCGCAGGTAGGCGACCTCCGCCGTCGACAGCGTCGGTGCGCCGGGCAGCACGCCACCGGTGGTCAGGTGGATGAGCCACTCGACCTCCACGTGCAGCCGGGCCCGGTTCAGGGCCGCCTCCGAGAGGTGGTCCACGAGCGGCGCCACGACTGGCCGGTAGCGCCCGTCCAGAGGGCCCAGGGCGATCGGCGGGGTCAGGTCGGCAAGGTCCACGCGTGAGGGCATGGGGCAATCATCCCAGAGCGCACGGCTCCCCCCGAAGCTGTCTCACACGGTCGCGTCAGCCGTCAGACGTACGCGGCGGCGGCCCCGACCGCGGCGTCGGCGTAGGAGCTGCCGAACAGCACCGTGTGCACGAGCAGCGGGTTGAGCTGGTGCAACGCGATCCGGTCGGGCCAACCGTCCGCGAGCGGGGACACCTCCTGGTAGCCCTCGAGGATCTCGCGCAGGTGCGGCTGGCCGAACAGGTCCAGCATCGCCAGGTCGGTCTCGGCGTGCCCGCCGTGCGCGGTCGCGTCGATAAGGACCGCCTCGCCGCCGGCGTCGGCGTCCCACAGCACGTTGCCGTTCCACAGGTCTCCGTGCAGGCGGGCGACGGCGGGGCGTCCTTGTGCTGTGCGCTCGCGGACCCCGGCGGGCTGGTCGTGCTCGAGGTCACCGGCCACGAGCCGGGCCGCGACCGCCTCGACGGTAGCCGCGCCGTCGGGCGTGATCGAACCCTGCCCGACGGCGGTGCGCAGGAACGGCAGCACGCGTGCGGTTGCGTAGAACTCGCCCCAGGTGAGCGCCGTGAGCGGCGCGTGGTTCGGGGCGCTCGGGCCCGGCATGGGCGCCTGCGCCATGAAGCCGCCGGTGCTGCCCGGTACCTGGCCGAAGAAGTCGGCGCGGGCGGCGTGGGTGCGGGCCAGCGCCGCGCCGAACGCCCGGGCCGCGGCAGCCGTGGTGGTGCCGGACCGGATCGACTCCAACTCGAGTACGCCGGGGCCGACGTCGTGCACCCGGGCCACCCGGGCGCCGTCGGGTACTTGGGCGAGCCAGCGCAGGCCGTCGGCCTCGGCGAGTGCGGCGTCAGGGTGTGGGAACCGGGTCTTGCGCCAGGTCACGGGAGCCGTTCGCGCACGTGCGCCACAACGCCGGGGGTCGCCGCGAGGATCTCGGCGTAGCTGATCTCGAAGTCGCGCCGGTCGCCGTAGTAGGGGTCGGCCACCTCGTCGTCCTCGCGGTCCGGGTCGAAACTGCGCAACAGGCGGACCTTCTCCTGCGCGCCCGGATCCGGAGCGAGCCGGAGCAGGGTGTCGACGTGGCTCTGGTCCAGGGCCAGGATCAGGTCCGCGTCGGTGAAGTCCCCGGCAGCGAACCTGCGCGCCCGGTGGTCGGTGAGGCGGTGCCCCTTCTCGGACAGCACCGCCAGCGCCCGGTGGTCCGCATCCTCGCCGAGGTGCCAGTCCCCGGTGCCGGCGGAGAACACCCGGACCCGGTCGGTGAGCCCGGCGTCGGCGATGGCGTCCCGGATCACCACCTCGCCGATCGGGGAGCGGCAGATGTTCCCGGTGCACACGACAGCGATCGTGAAGAGGTCGGCCATGCCAGCCATTGTGGACGCGGCGCCGCCGGGCCGCACCCAGGGCACCGGGAAGGGTGCTGTAGGTGCAGTCCGCGACGGCGAGGGGCTGGTTGCTTCCGGCCAGGGCATAGCGCACCACGCCGTCGTTGCGTCCGGCGCACAGGAGGATGCCCATGGTCGGGGCGTGCTGATCCTGGTTCCGAACGTTGGCGTCGACCCCGCTGACGTAGAACCCGAGTTGGCCGGCGTGCTCGTGGGCGGAGGCGCCGACCTTGAGCTCGAGCACGACGAACCGGTTCTGGATCCAGTTGACGAAGAGCAGGTCGATGTGGAAGTCGTCGCCCGAAAAGTCGGGCGATGACGCGCGTGCCCCAGCCCTCGGCGCCCTGCCGCTCAAGAAGTGGTCGTGCCGATCCGCCAGCAGAGGGCGAGCAACGCGGTGTTGACGACGCTGGGCACGCCAGCGGGCCTCAGCGACTGTGCGCTTGAGATCGGCTAGCGATCGCGGGTAGTCGTCGGGAAGGTTCTGGTACTCGGTGATCGTGTGGCTCCGATCTCCGCGGCGATGGGGTATCCGACGACAAGTCACCCCTCCAGCGTCTCTGGACTCGGTCCGACAGGCGGGGGCTGACTCGCGGAGATTCGCGCGGACGTCTGAGCCATGAGACTGGGCGACGGTGCAATGCGACCCGAGGTTGGTGACTGCCCGGCGTGAAGTGGAAATGGCGGTCAGGGGACCTGCCACATGGTGAGTGATCCATCGTCGGTGATGATCGCGAGTCGTCGGCCCTCGGCGCTGGTTGCCATGGGTGTGCCTGGGAGGTCGGCGGTCCAGCGGGTCTCGCCGGACTCGATCTCAAGGCCCGCGAGGCTGGATGTGCCGTCGTCGCTGGTGGTGGTGAGTAGGACGCCATCACCGGCGTAGCAAAGGGACCATTGGCTGGTTACGGGGTTGGACTACAGTTGATCTCCAGTGGTGGCGTCCAGACCGTAGAGGTTGGCTTCTGTGCGCACGATGATGGTGCCCCGCTGACGCGCGACGGTGTGGGCGGGGGAATCAGCGATGGCGGCAGTCCAGAGGGTGTCGCCCGTCGACGCCGAGACTGCGGTGGGCTGGTCGGGCAGTCGCGAGATGTAGAGGTCCGCGCGAGGGTCGTCGTCCACGCATATCGGCGAGGCGTCTCGCGGCCGCGTGATCACGTCGTTGCCGTGGAGCGGGTAGAAGCGCAGTTGGCCGCCGTTGGGCTCCGCCACGACCACGACGTCGTCCGAGACTTTGTACGCGGTGGTGTTCTCCAGGAGCACCTCACCGGTGTCAGCGTCGAGGACGGCTCCGCGTGTGCTGCTGATGACCAACTGACCTGCCGAGGGCTCGATGGAGCGGCGATAGTAGGAGGTCTCTCCGGCTATCGGGCCAACGACGCGACGCCATTGTTCGTTCGCTGTGGTCCAGCCGCGGTAGCGGATCACACGCTCGCCATCGGGGTCAGCGCGAAGCACGATGAGATCGCCATCGTGCTCGGCGGCTGCCAGCGCCTGCGGTGCGGCGGTGCGTCGGACGTCGCCGGTGGTGAGGTCGATCGACAGAATCGAGGCATCCGCGCCGGACCCCGTGACGCATACCAGGGAGGTCTGTGGGCGAGCGCAGGTCAGTGTCTCCTCGCTGAGCGTCCACAGCAGGGCGCCGTCGTGGGCGTCGAAGGCAAGGATCGTGGACGCGACGGGCCGAAGGTCTGGATCGAAAGCTCGGACAGGCACGAGCACGACGTCGGCGAGGAGGTGGACCTCGAAGGCCTGCTCGTCGGCCACTAGGTCGACATTGGACGACCAGGCCTCGACCACTGGCTCTTCGAGCCCGGTCAGCCGCCCCCACACGGGCGGCGGACCCAGCGTGGCATTCGGGGGCACCGCCAGCACGCCGCCCAGCACCAGGGCGACCGCGGCCAGGGTCCACCCGAGCCAGCCCGGACGACGAGGGGCTCCACCGGGCTCGTGGCCGGGCCCGGGCTGGATGTGATCGTCGAACGCACCTACGCCCGCACCGACTTCGAACTCCTCGTGATCGCCCATTCCGGCCATCCCTGCATTATGGTCCGGGGATGAGTTTCGACTTCGTCTGGCTTCCGGCTGTGATCGTGCCATGGCTGATCGGAGCGGCGCTGGCATACGGGGTCATTCGGCTCGGGGTCAAGCACGGCATCCTTGACGCAGACCGCCAGCGCACGCGCGATGCCTCGAATGGCCGGCACTTCGGGCCGCAGGGGAGACATCCCGCTGGCCTGACCGGTGACTCCACCTCCGAGAAGCAGCCCGAATAGGTGAGGCAGGCGAGGGCCGACCGGGTCCACTCACTGGAGTCTCACCGATGGGGCCGAGTTGCCGGCGCCGGGTGTTTGCGTGGTCGCCATGCCTGAACTGATCACACACCGGATGCGGGTGCGGGGTTCCTCCATGCGTCGGCCTGGTCAGGGCGCATACAGCGGCTCCGCCGACTCGTAGTCCCACAGCTACCATGGCCACCCCTCGCGACTCCACCGAGTTCGACGTCGCCGAGCCTGAGCCGGCCCAGCCACGGGCGACGGTCGAGCGGGGAGGGGCACACCCAGCCGCGGGCTGGGTACTCACCGCGATCCTGCTCGCGATCGCCGGCATCATCGCTGTCCCCAACGCGGTCCCTCTGACCATGCACCGCGTCGCCGACCCCTCCTACGTGGCCTGGTCCTGGAACGGGACCGATCCACTCTCCGACGACGAAACAGATCACCTCTATCGGACGTTGGTTCAGAACCAGCCCCAGCACCGCGAGCCGTGGCGGTGCACGCGCCTCGCGGAATCGGAGAGCCAGTTCTTCGACCGTCCCGGCGACACCATCATCTGCACGGCCGGCGACCAGGTCATTACCACAGTCGTCGCGATCCCCGCCACGAGCAGGAAGGCTGAAGACTCCTGATCCAATGGCGCCGCCCTGGTTAGCGCCAGCGGCCGCGCGGAACTTGGGCTGCAGGCGCAACCGTGGATAGCGGTCCACAGGCGAGGAGGCAGTGCAGGCGGGTCCACCGGCGCGGGCGCACCCGCGGCAGGCGGTAGGGAGCGCTGCCTAGCGTCGGTGTCATGAGAGCACCCTCGCCCATGATCACCTCGCCGGGCCTGTCCAGCGGCGCCGCGTCAGCACTCCTGGCGTCAGCCGCCGAGCAGGTCCGCCTCGGCAGAGCCGCCTACGCCACCGTGCTGCCCGAGCACTGGGACTCGCCTGCCGCGAGCGCCTACCGACGCCGGATCGGCACGCTCACTTCCGCCGCCGATCGTCTCGCCCAGACGCTCGACGCCGCCGCGGCGGCGGCCCGCGTCCACGAGAACCAGAGCGCCGCCGTCCGCGCCGCGTTGGCCGGGCCGACGATGACCCCGCGATGACCGTCGGCAACGGTGGGGGAATGGTGCCCGACTGCGCACCGTCCAGCGCTGCGGGGAACGCCGCTGCCGCACAACTCGTCGTCTACGGCACGCCGCTGGCCGCGGACCCGGCCGAACTGCGGGACCTGGCGGCCGCCGTCGACGGCGGTTCTGAGCAGGTCGGCCGCGGCCGCGGCCTGCTCCAGCGCGCCCTCGCGATCCTGCAGGAGACCGCCACCCTCGACGCCGGCTCGGCAGGGCCGGCGATCGCCCGGTGCTGGGAGGCGCTGCTCTCCATCGGCGGGGTCAGCGAGGAGGCGGACGGGATCGCAGCGGCACTGCGGACGGCGGCCGCGGACTATGAGCGGGCCGAGGCGCAGGCGCAGTCGGGGTTCACCCGGGGCCTCACCGTGACACAACCGTCGGCGCTGGCCCTGCCATGGGACCCGATCGGCATGATGCGTCCGTTGACCATGCTGGGCGCTGCGTTCGCCGGGGCTTTCGCTCGGGGGCAGTGGACTCCGACCGACGCGCAGTTCGGCGCCTACCTGGAGTCCTGGGCGGGAACCGTTACGAGTTCGCTCGGCGTGTACACGATGGGCGAGGACCGTCCCGGCTCATCGATTCAAACCCTGGCCGGGTTGCTCGCCCCGTTGGCGACCGTCGGGATGGGCATCGGGCACGCGGTGCGGGTGCGTCAGATCGATCCGCCCGGAATCGTGCCGACCGGGGCGCCGGCAACGGCCGCGGGCCCGGCACTGAACGGGGTAACCGGAGTGGTCGGCAGCCTGTACGGGCTGTATCCGCGTTACGGCGGCCCGGAGGGTGGGATCCGGGTCGACCGGGTGGTCGGACCGGACGGCGCGGTGTCCTGGCAGGTCATCGTGCCCGGCACCCAGACCGAGCTGGTCCCTGAACTGGCCCTACCGCAGCTGGCCGGCGGGCCGCCGCCGGCCGACCCGGGTTGGGCAGTGCCGATGCCGTATCCGGGGACCGTGCTGCGGCAGCCGGCGAACGCGATCAACAACGAGAACCCGTTCGACTGGGGCACGAACATCCAAGCCTTCGCCGGGATGGACACCGCAGTGGAGGACGGCGTGATCCAGGCCATGGAGCAGGCGGGCATCCCACCGGACGAGCCGGTGTTGCTCGTCGGGCACTCCCAGGGGGCGATGACGACGATGCGGCTCGCGGAGGCCCCGGCGTTCACCGAGCGGTTCGAGGTCCGGTCCGTGATCACCGTCGGCGGGCCGGTGGGCCACATCCAGACCCCCGACGGCGTGGCGGTGCTCAACATCGAGCACGTCGACGACCTCACGTCAGGGCTGGAGAACACCGCCAACCCGGTCGAACCCGGCCGCACCACGGTGATCCGGGACCTGGCTGTCTCGCCCGACCCGATGGATCAAGGGGTGACGTCGGTCGCTCAGGCCCATGACATCCCGGCCTACGTGCGCACCGCACAGATGATCGATGCCTCGACCGACCCGGCCGTGCGCGCCTGGTTCGCGGCCTCGCAGGATGTCCTCGGCGGCGCCGGGGACGCGGCGTCCTCGCGCTACTACCAGTTCGAGCGGGAGTGAGGAGTCAGCGGGTCTGCTTCTTCCTTCCATCGGGCAGGATCAAGGTGAGGATCACCGCGATGATCGAGATCACCAGGGCCGCGAGCACCGCTGACCAGAACCCGTCCACCGTCAGGCCATAGGTCGTGAACGAGGTGAGCCAGCTCGTCAGCATCAGCATCAGGGCGTTGACGACGAGGTGGAACAGCCCGAGGGTCAGGATGTAGAACGGGATCGAGAGCACCTGGACGATCGGTTTGACGATCGCGTTGACGAGCGTGAAGACCAACGCGACCACCGCCACCACGATCAGGGTGCCGAGCGGGGTGCCGTCCGTGGCCAGTTCCAGACCGGACAGCCACAGCGACGTCAGCCAGATGGCGATCCCGTTGATGATCACTTTGATGACGAAACTCATGCGTCCGATCCTCCCATGTGCGGTCCGGAGATGGCAGGGGGCCGCGGTCTCTGGCGAGCCGCTGGTGACGGACGCGTGCATCGACCGGTGCGCACGGGCATGCTGGGCGGATGGCATCGCGCATCCCCGGACCACCGGCCTTCGACGCACCCCCACCACCCCCGGAGACACCGCCGGTGCGGCTGCGCAAGGAACTGCTGGACCTGCCCGCGCACGTGCCCGGCGCGGTCGGGGCCACGGCCGCCGTGTTCAAACTCTCCGCAAACGAACTGCCGTTCCCGCCGCTGCCCGCGGTGATCGCGGCCATCCACGACGCGGCCGAGGACGTGAACCGCTACCCGCAGGTCTACGGCGCCCGGCTGCTGCGCGCCCTCGCCACGCACCACGGGGTCGTCGAGGACCAGGTGCTGATCGGCAATGGTGCGGTCGCGCTCGCCGAACTGCTGATCCGCTCCATGTGCTCGCCCGGCGATGAGGTGGTGCATCCGTGGCGGTGCTTCGAGGCCTATCCCGCCGTGGCCCGGGCGAACGGGGCCGTCAGCGTGCCGGTGCCCCTGCGCGCCGACGGCAGCCATGACCTGGCCGCGATGGCCGTCGCGGTCACCGAGCGCACCCGGGTGATCGTCGTGGCCGCCCCGGCGGACCCGACCGGTGCCTCGATCACCCACACCGACCTGTTGGCGTTCCTCGAGGTGGTGCCGGTCGACGTGATGGTGATCCTGGACGAGTCCTACGTCCAGTTCGACCGCACGGCCGACCGGATCGACTCCCGTGCCCTGATGCCCATCCACAAGAACGTGGTGGTCCTGCGCACCTTCTCGAACGCCTACGGCCTGGCCGGGCTGCGCATCGGATACGCCCTGGCCCGACGGCGCTTGGTGCGGGTGCTGCGCCGGGTCTCCACCCCGTTCGGCGTCAGCGAGCTCGGTCAGGTCGCGGCCATGGCCGCCCTGAACCAGACGGCGCTCGTGGAGTCCCGGGTGGCGGAGATCGTCGCCGAACGGGACCGCGTCGTGGCGGCCCTTCGCGACCAGGGGTGGGACGTCGGCGAGCCACAGGGGAACTTCTACTGGCTGCCGCTGGGCGAGCGCAGTTCCTTGTTCGCCCGGGACACCGTGCAGTCCGGCGTGACCGTCCGCCCGTTCCCGGGCGAGGGCGTGCGGATCTCGATCGGGGAGCCCGAGGCCAACGACATCGCGCTCGGCGTCGCGGCACGGTGGGTGCGCAGGGTGATGTCGCCCGGGGAGCCGGGTGGCTTCGCCTGAGCGCCGCAGCGTCCCGGGCGCCACGCAGGCTTGGCCGATCCGACGCCGATCCGACGCCGGTCCGATGCCGATCGTCGTTCGGCGGGCCGAGCCGTTCCGATGGCGCTGCCCGGGCACAGACTTCGCGCGTGTTGGTGGCGGCGCGCGGTCCGAAGTGCGACATTGGTGCTATGCCCTGACCGGGCACCTCAGGTAGCTCTTCACCGACGCAGAGTTGGAGGTTCTCTACAAAATCGACCCCGCGACGTGGTGGATCGGCCGAACTCGGAACTTACGGTCCCGTAGCCTACGCTGGCGTAGGTTGCACGTTGCGAACCGTTGATCCACATTCCACACGAATGGAGTTCGGTGTGATTCAGTCCGACACCCACGGGGAGACCCCCCACGTCGGCACACAGGATGACGATCTCATCCAATTGCTCACCGTCACCGGCGAGCGCGTGCACCAACAGACCTATTCACCGCTGGTCGAGCACCTCGACCGCGCGGCTCTCGAGGGCCTCTACCGGGACATGGTCCTGGTCCGTCGGTTCGACACCGAGGCCACCGCACTGCAGCGGCACGGCGAACTCGGGCTCTGGCCGCAGTGCCTCGGCCAGGAGGCGGCCCAGATCGGCTCCGGGCGGGCACTCGCCGCCCAGGACCACGTGTTCCCGTCCTATCGCGAGCACGGCGTCGGCTGGACCCGGGGCCTGGACTTGCGCAAGGTCCTGCACCAGTTCCGCGGTGAGGACCACGGCGGCTGGGACCCGGCCGAGCACAACTTCTCGCTGTACACGCTCGTGATCGGCTCGCACGCACTGCACGCGACCGGCTACGCCATGGGTGTGCAGCGCGACGGCGACGTCGGCACCGGGGACCCCGACCGCGACCGTGCCGTGGTCGCCTACTTCGGCGACGGCGCCACCTCCCAGGGGGACGTGAGCGAGGCGATGGTGTTCGCCGCCGTCAACGACGCACCCGTGGTGTTCTTCTGCCAGAACAACCAGTGGGCGATCTCCGAGCCGACCGAGCGGCAGAGCCGCGTCCCGCTGTACCGCCGCGGCTCCGGCTTCGGCATCCCGGGCGTCCGGGTGGACGGCAACGACGTGCTCGCTTGCTACGCCGTCACCCAGGAGGCGCTCGAGCGGGCCCGAAGCGGCGGCGGCCCCACCTTCATCGAGGCCGTCACCTACCGGATGGGTGCGCACACCACCTCCGACGACCCCACCCGCTACCGCAGCCGGGCCGAGGAGGACCACTGGCGCACCCGGGACCCGATCGACCGGCTCAAGCTGCACCTGGTCGCCGAGGGCACCACGCCCGAGTTCTTCACGGCCCTCGACGAGGAGGCAGAGGAGTTCGGCGCACAGATCCGCGACTACTGCCGGTCCATCCCGAAGGCCGCTCCGAGCCGCATCTTCGAGCACGTGTACGCCGCCGAGCACTCCCTGGTGGAGGCCGAGCGCTCCTGGTTCAACGACTACGAGGCGGGCTTCGCCACGGAAGGAGCGCAGCGATGAGCGAGACAACCGGAATCCAGCGGATCCCGATGGCGAAGGCCATCAACCTCGGTCTGCGCCGCTCCATGGAGCGCGACGACAAGGTCCTCCTGATGGGCGAGGACATCGGCAAGCTCGGTGGCGTGTTCCGGGTGACCGACGGCCTCCAGAAGGACTTCGGCACCACCCGGGTGGTGGACACCCCGCTCGCCGAGTCCGGCATCATCGGCACCGCGATCGGGCTCGCGCTCGCGGGCTACCGGCCCGTCTGCGAGATCCAGTTCGACGGCTTCATCTTCCCCGCCTACGACCAGATCACCACGCAGCTCGCCAAGCTCCACTACCGCTCCCGCGGGGCGCTCGAGCTGCCGGTCGTGATCCGGGTCCCGTTCGGCGGCGGGATCGGCGCGGTGGAGCACCACAGCGAGTCCCCCGAGGCCCTGTTCGCGCACACCGCCGGCCTGCGGGTGGTCAGCCCGGCCAATCCGGCCGACGCGTTCACGATGATCCAGCAGGCCATCGCCTCCCCGGACCCGGTGCTCTTCCTGGAGCCGAAGGCCCGGTACTGGGACAAGGCCGAGGTGGACGTGACCGCCGGCGACCAGGCGCTCGACCTCGGCGGCATCGGCGGTCTGCACACCGCTCGCGTGGTGCGCCCGGGCGCGGACGTGACCATCGCCGCCTACGGGCCCACCGTCGCGACCGCGCTGGCCGCAGCCGGGGTCGCCGAGCAGGAGGGCCACAGCGTGGAGGTGCTCGACCTGCGCTCGATCTCCCCGATCGACTTCGACACCATCGCCCACTCGGTGCGCCGGACCGGTCGCCTGGTCGTGGCGCACGAGGCGCCCGTGTTCTTCGGGGCCGGTGCCGAGATCGCCGCCCGGATCAGCGAGCAGTGCTTCTACTCCCTCGAGGCTCCGGTGCTGCGCGTGGGTGGGTTCCACGCGCCCTACCCGGTGGCCAACATCGAGGAGGACTACCTGCCGAACCTGGATCGGGTCCTGCACGCCGTCGACGCCGTTCTGGCGCACTGAGCCGCGCGACCGCGCAGAACTTGGAGTCAGTCATGCCGAAATACCTCGAGTTCCGTCTCCCTGATGTGGGAGAGGGCCTCACCGAGGCCGACATCGTCGACTGGAAGGTCGCCGTGGGCGACCGGGTGACCGTCAACCAGGCGCTCGTCGAGATCGAGACGGCGAAATCGCTCGTGGAACTGCCGAGCCCGCACGCCGGCGTCATCAGCAAGGTGCTGGTCGAGGCCGGTGCGACCGTCGAGGTGGGCACGCCGATCGTGGTGATCGACACCGACCCCGACGGCGCTCCGGAGGACGACGGCGGTTCGCCCGCCGTCGCGAGTGGTTCCGGTGGCGCCGCCGACGGCGCAGCGTCCGCCGACGACGAGACCAGCGGTGACGTACTGGTCGGGTACGGCACCAAGCACGCCGCGGCGTCCCGCCGCCCGCGCCGCGCCGCCGAGCCGGCACCGGCCGGCGGGCCGGCCGCGCAGCCGGCACCGCCCGCACCCGCCACCCAGCCGGCGCCCGCCGCACCCGCAGCAGCGCCGCCGTCGCCCCCTGCGCCCGCGACCGCACCCACGAGCACGGGAACCGTCGACGGCCAGGCCGCTGCGCCGTCGTCCACGATCTTGGCCAAGCCCCCGGTGCGCAAGCTCGCGAAGGATCTCGGCATCGAGCTGAACCGGGTGCCGGGCACCGGTCCCGGCGGCATCATCACCCGGGGTGACGTGGAGGCGGCGGCGCAGCGGTCCGAGCCCGAGCGCCTGGTCAGCTACCCCGGCGACGACCGGCCCTGGCTCGACGGTGGCGTCGTGTCCGCGGACGGGCGCCAGACCCGGGTGCCGGTGCGCAGCGTGCGGGCCCGGACCGCGGAGGCGATGGTCGCGTCCGCGTTCACGGCGCCGCACGTCACCGTGTTCCAGACCGTGGACGTGACGAAGACGATGAAGCTCGTGGCCCGTCTCAAGGAGGACCGCGACTTCTCCGACACCCGGGTGACGCCGCTGCTGATCGCGGCGAAGGCGCTCATCCTGGCGATCCGCCGGCACCCGACGATCAGCGCCGCGTGGGACGACGCAACCCAGGAGATCGTCTACAAGCACTACATCAACCTCGGCATCGCGGCGTCCACCCCGCGGGGGCTCGTGGTGCCGAACATCAAGGACGCGCACCGGATGAGCCTGCACGAGCTCGCGGTGGCCCTCGGCGATCTCACCGCCACCGCGCGGGCCGGGAAGACCACGCCCGCGGCGATGACCGACGGGACCGTCACGATCACGAACGTCGGGGTCTTCGGGATCGACACCGGCACGCCGATCCTGAATCCGGGGGAGTCCGCGATCCTGGCGTTCGGGGCCATCACGCAGCGCCCGTGGGTGCACCACGGCAAGATCAAGCCCCGTTGGGTGACCCAGCTGGCGCTGTCGATGGATCACCGGCTGATCGACGGTGAGCTCGGCTCCCGGGTGCTCGCGGACACGGCGCGCACGCTGGCGGACCCGGCCCAGGGACTCGTCTGGGGCTGACGCCGAGGCGGTTCCGGCCGGGACCTACCAGTTCTGGCCGGAGCCGTCCCCGCCCCCGGAGGCCTGCTCCTCCGCGTCGCGGGAGGCCTGCGCCTCCTCGTTCCGGCTCTGCAGCTCCTCCTGGCGCGGGTCGACGGACTCGCCGCCGGAACCGGACTCGCTGGGTTCCCCGGAGCCGGACTCGCTGCCGGACTCGCTGGGTTCCCCGGAGCCCGATTCGCTGCCGGACTCGCTGGGCTCGCCGGAGCCCGATTCGCTGCCGGACTCGCTGGGCTCGCCGGAGCCGGACTCGCTGCCGGACTCGCTCGGCTCCCCGGTGCCGGTCTCGCTCGGCTCGCCGGACGGCTCCTCGCCCTGCTGCTCCTGCTGCTGTTGCTGCTGCTCCTCCGACTGCTCCTGGCTCTCCTGCTGGCGTTCCTCGGCCTCCTGGGCCTGCTCGCCGCCGTTCCCACCGGACTCGCCGCAGTCGGCCAGGATGTCCTGGGCCTCCGTGTAGCGGGCCGTGGACTGCGCGAAGTCACCGGCGATCCGGGCCTCGTCGCCGAGCCCTTCGACGGCGAGCGAGTAGTTGGTCCGGACCGTGCACTCGTCCGCGCCGCGGGGCTCGCCCTCCGGGGCCTTGGGCACCATGTTCAGCGCCACCTCGAACTCCTGGGTGGCGCCGAAGAAGTCCCCGCCCGCGTAGATGGCGGTGCCCTGGTTGAAGTAGGGCTTCCACGGCTCGATGACGTTGAAGAACTCGAGCGCGGCGAACCGCTCCGCGGCGGTGTTGTGGTTCTGGTTGTCGTAGGCGCTCTGACCGGCGGTGTTGATCGCGACGGCGCTGAGCAGCTTGAGGGCGGCCAGGAACGCGATCACGACCACGGGCAGCGACCAGAGCAGCAGGGCCCGGCGGCGCTTGGCGAGTTTGTCCAGGAACCGCTTGTCGCGGATCTCCTCCGTGGTCTGGAACTCCCCGGGCGGCGGCAGTATGTCGACGCTCATCGTGGGCTCCCCTTCCCGGCCGGTTCGGGTTCACGCCGGGAGTTCTCCCGACGGCGATCCCTGGTCTCGACCTCGTTCTTGCGGCGGGCCTTGGGTACCTCGCGGGTGAGGTCCCATGCCTCCCAGGCGAGCAGCAGCGCAAGGATGACGGCGGCCGGCCAGTAGACGTCCCGATAGGTGGTGTTGTCGCGGCGTCCGTCGGCGGCGATGTCCTGGACGTCGATGCCCTCGACGAGGAAGCTCACGTCGTCCGGGGTGATCCGGTGGGTGAACTCCACGCCGAGCTGTCCGGCCAGGGTACGCAGGTTGTCCTCGTTGTACTGCGAGATGCCCGGCTGGCCGTCGGGGCCGGTGATGTACGGCGCGCCGGTGCCGAAGCCGGTGTCGGAGGTGCCGTCGTAGGAGCGCATCATGCCGCCCTCGGTGGTGCCGTAGCCCATCACGGCGCCGCCGTCGAAGAGCGGGCCGAGCGCCTCGAAGGACTCGAACTCGTTGCCGCCCGCGGAGTCGGAACCGTCGGTGTTCTCTCCGTCGGAGAGGAAGAACACCAGGCGCACGTTCTCAGGGCCACGCTCGAGCGCGGCGTTCACCGAGTCGGTCAGGGCCTGCAGGGGACGGTCGATCGAGGATCCTGCTGAGTAGGCGGTGATCTCCTGGGTGACCGTGTCCGCCCAGGACCGCACGGCTCGGGCGTCCGTGGTCATCGGCAGCTGCCGGGTGGCCTGGGAGTCGAACGAGATGATCGTGTACCGGGCGCCCGGCATGGCCTCGGTGAGCGCCACCATGTCGGCCTGCACACCCTCCAGGCGAGCCCGTCCGCCGTCGTAGTCCTCGGCGGCCATCGACCCGGTGCGGTCGACGACGAAGAACAGTTCCGCGTTCGAGGTCAGCAGTTCGCTGTCCGTGCGTGGCACGGCGGGGCAGAGCCCGATGACCAGGGCGGCCACGAGGATCCCGGACCGGCGCAGCCAGTCCCGGCGGCGGTCGCCGCGGGACGCCTTGACCCGCCACACGGCGAGCCCGATCAGGGGCACGAAGATGATGAGGAGCAGCCAGAGCGGCAGCAGCATGCGCAGGGTCATGTCCGCAACCTCCAGACGGCGAGGATGTATATCCCGACGAGTGCCATCAGCCAGGGGAAGTACTGCTCCGGCCGGTCGCTGACCACCACCTCGGGGTTGGCGTCCAGTTCGGCCGCCTGCTGGGAGGTGATGTTGTCGATGATGCCGTCGACGGCGTCGGGGTCGTCGCTGGCGTAGAAGAGCCCGTCGTGCAGTTCCACGACGTCGCGGTACTCCTTCTCCTGGGCCGCGGACGTCGGGGTGACCTCGCCGGCATAGAAGCCGTGCAGGGTGATGCCGCGCTCGGCCACGAGTTCACCGGCCTCGGGCAGGGTGTAGATCTCGTTGCCGAACACCTCGTTGTCCGTGGCCAGGATGATGGACCGGGATCTCTCGGTGTCGGTCAGGTCGAAGGACAGGGCGCAGGTGGCCAGCCCGTCGCCGACCAGGGACGAGGAACTGTCACCCAGGCCCGTCGTGCCGAGCACGAAGTCCAGCAGCCGGTCGTAGGCGGCCGGGTCGAAGGACAGGTCGTCCAGGGAGTCCAGGTCGAAGTCCAGGGCGTCCGCGGCGTACCGCAGCTCCTCCTCGACGAGGTCGTAGTCGTCGGTGAGTGGGAACACTGTGCGGGACGTGGAGTTCCAGATCGAGAGCGCGATCCGTTCGCCGTTGAAGCTGGGCAGCAGCTCGAGGAACTTCTCCACCACCTGGGTGTCGTACTCGATCATCGAGCCGGACACGTCCAGGCAGAGGACGATGTCCCGGGTCGCCAGCTCGTCCGCGCGGGTGACCTTCTCCACCGGTCGGGCGGCCAGGAACCCGGTCGCCACGACGGCGCCGATCAGCACGACCGCGAGGCCGCTGAGCAGCACCCGGTACTTGCTCATCCGGGACCGGAACGAGGGCAGCGAGGTCAGGTAGGACGCGTTCGCCACCCACGTGACGGCGGTGCGTTCCCGCTTCGCGGCCCGCGCGAACCAGCCGGCCACGAGTGCCGCTACGGCCACCACGATCACGGCGGCGATCGCCCACGGGTGCAGGAAGGTCTCGGTCACCATTCCCGGACCACCCCCCGTGCGGCCTCGGTCGCGGACAGCGCCTCCGCGTCGGAGTCGGACGCGAACGCCGGCTCCTGGTAGTCCTCGAGCAGCATGGAGAGCCGGTCGGTGCCCTCCAGGGTGGCGATCTCACCGACGGTCAGCGAGCTCGTGTCCATCCGCAGTCGGCCGTTCGCGAACTCCCGCAGGATGTGGTTCAGGTCCAGGTGCAGGGTGCGCAGGTCGGACTCGCCCTCCCGGTAACGGGCCTCGGCGGCGTCCACCTCGTCGAGCGTCTCCTTGCGCAGGCCGGAGTACCGGTCCCGACGGCCGCCGTCGGCATCCGTCGCGGACCGCTCCCGGGTGAAGTAGAAGACCCACCAGTACCAGGCGGCGATGAGGACCAGCAGCGCGGCCCCGACGATCCACACCCACATCGAGAACGACGCCGGGTCGACGGGTTCGTTGATCGGGGCGGCTCCGATGACGGCCGCGGCGGTGGCGACGGTCTCAGTGGCGAGCACGGCGCTGCCTCCTCAACAGGTCGAACATCCGGTCGATCAGTTCGTCCTCACTGTTGGCGGTGACGGCCTCGACGCCCTGCCGGCGCAGCATGGCCGCGACGTCCTGACGGCGACGCAGCGCCGCGTCGGCCGCCTCGGCGGCGAGGTCCTTGCGCGAGCGCAGGTACTCGGGGATCTCGAGGTGGCTGTCGACGTCGTCGATGACCCGCTCCGAGAACGCCGTGGGCAGTGCGTCGCCGATCTGGATCACCATCACCTCGTGGCGGGTCCGCAGCCGCTTCAGGCCGAGCTCGTGCTCGGGCAGCGGCCGGGCCTCGTCGGTGATCAGGACCACCAGGGAGCGTCGGGTGAACCAGGTCAGGACCCGGTCGAACACCCGGTTCAGGTTGCTCGGCGGCGCCTGGAGATCAAGCATCGCCTCGGCCCGGCGCAGCAGCATCTCCATGTGTTCGGTACCGCCCCGGGCCGGGATCTGCACGACGCGGTCCTCGTCACCGGCCACCAGGGCCACCAGGTCCCCGCGGGCCCGCGCCAGGTAGCAGATCACCTCGGCGGCGAACAGGGCGATGTCGGACTTCTTCGAGCCGTCCGGGGCAGTCGCGGCCATGTTCCGGCCGGTGTCCACGGCGAGCACCATGGCCACGTTCGAGTCGCGCACGAACCGGCGGATCACCGGGTGCCCGGACGAGGCGCTGGACTTCCAGTCGATGTCGCCGACGTCGTCGCCGAACTGGTACAGCGCCATCTCGTCGAAGTCCTGGCCGTGGCCGGAGTAGATGGACCGGTGCCGTCCCTCCAGCAGGCCCGCGGCGCGCCGGACCGTGGGAAGGTCGAGCCGTGCTCGGACCTTCGCCAGGCGCGATCGGGACTGTGCCAAAGGGGTGACTCCTTGCTGATCGGGAGGGTGGTTCGCCGTCAGTACTGGGATGCGGGGTGCCGCGGCCCGGTCAGGGGCTCGGCACCGCCGCGTAGACCGCGTCGATGAGCGACTCGGGCGCCACGTTGTTCGCGAGCGCGTCGTAGGTGCGCACGATGCGGTGTCGCAGGATCGAGTGGCGCAGGGCCTTCACGTCGTCCGGGACCACATAGGAGCGGCCGGCCTGAACGGCGAGCGCCTGGGCGATACGCATCAGGGCGATGCCACCACGAGGGCTCGCGCCGACGCGCACGTGCTGGCTCAGGTTCGGCAGCGGGCGTGGCCCACCACCACGGGTGGTGTTGATGATCGCCACGATGTACTGCTTGATCGCGGTGTCCACATAGACCTTCTCCACCAGCGACTGCAGGAACTCCAGGTCCGGCAGCGAGATCGGCTGCGCGGACAGCGGGGCCGTCATCGACCCGGAGTTGATCCGCTCGAGGATGTCCACCTCCTCGTCCGGCGCGGGGTAGGTGAGCACCTCCTTCATGAGGAACCGGTCCATCTGGGCCTCGGGCAGCACGTAGGTGCCCTCCTCCTCGATGGGGTTCTGGGTGGCTAGCACCATAAACGGCCTGGGCAGCTTGAAGACCTCGCCGCCGATGGAGGTCTGCTTCTCCTGCATCGCCTCGAGCATCGCGGACTGGGTCTTCGCCGAGGACCGGTTGATCTCGTCGAGCAGCACCAGGTTCGCGTGCACCGGCCCGAGCTGGGTGGCGAACTCACCGGTGGCGTAGTTGTAGATCTGGGTACCGATGATGTCGTTCGGCATCAGGTCCGGCGTGCACTGGATCCGGTGGAACGAGCCACCGACGGAGGAGGCCAGGGTCTGCGCGGCCGTCGTCTTGGCCAGTCCGGGCACCGATTCGAGCAGGACGTGCCCGCCGGCGAGCAGTGAGGAGACCAGCGCGGTGCGCAACGGGGCCTGCCCCACGATGCGCTGATCGAACACCCGCGAGATCTGCCCGAGCAGCGCGGTGGCGCGGCGGGTGTCGTCATAGGAGATGGGTGATGTCGATGGCGCCAGGTGTGACGGGGCTGGGTTGGACATGGTCTCCCACTTGGTGACGACGGCGGATGCACCGGCGATTATGCCAGTGCTTCCTTGGAGTTCCCTGGGCGGCGACGGGCAGCGCTGCCCATCCGTGCGCCCAGCGGGCGCCGCCAGGGCGACCGAGATCTCCCCACCCGGCTCGTTCGCCCGGGACCTGCTCGGTTGCCGCCGGCCGGCGTGCCATCGGGCCGCGGCCAGATCCCGGGCGCGGCCGGCGGGCACCCCGGCGCGGATTAGGCTCGTTGGGTGTCCGTGATCCCTGCCCCGATGCGCTGGGTGCTCGCCGCGCTGCCGACGGCGGTGCTCGCCTGCGTCCTCGGCCTCGCCTTCTCCGGTGCGGCCGCGCCGACGCTGGTCGCGGACTCCGGCGCGCTGGTCCGGTGGGGCCTGCCGGTCGTCACGGTGCTCAGCGAGGCGGCCGCGGCGGTGACCCTCGGCGGGCTCGTGCTGATGCTCTTCGCGCTGCCGCGACCGCCGGAGCCGGAGCAGACCGCGAGGCCCACGTCGACACGGGCGAAGGAGCGCACCGGCGACCGGTCCCGGGCCGGCCGGTCCGACAGGGCCGATGGGGTCGCTTGGACGCTCGCGGCCCGGGTGGTGGCCTGGTCCGGTCCGGCGTGGGCGCTGCTGCTGGTGGCGGACATGGTGCTCGGATACGCCTCCGTCGCGGGCCGGCCGCTCGGGGGCGCAGGCTTCGGCGACGAGCTCGCGTTCTACCTCACCGAGATCTCCACCGGCCGTGCCGCCCTCGTCACCGCGATCATCGCCGCCCTGGCCTCCGTGGCGTGCGTCGCCGTCTCCGGGTACGGCACCGCGATGCTCGCGGCCGTCGTGAGTTTCGCCGTACTGATCCCGGTCGCGACCACCGGGCACGCCGCCGGCACCGCGAACCACGACCTCGGCATGACCGGCCTGTTCGCGCACCTCGCCGCGGTCTGCATCTGGATGGGCGGCCTGGTGGTGCTGTGCATCTGCGCGCCGCGGCTGGGCCGGGACCTGCGTGCCGCCGTAGGGCGCTACTCCACCATCGCGATCTGGGCGTTCCTCGGCGTGGGCCTGTCCGGGGTGGCGAACGCCTGGATCCGGCTCGGCTCGCCGTCCGGCTTCCTCACCGACTACGGCCTGATTCTGCTCGCGAAGATCGCTGCGTTCGTGGTGCTCGGCGCGTTCGGGTATCTGCACCGGCAGCGCACGATTCCGAAACTGCCGGCCGACGGCGGCTCTCGCGCCGTGTTCTGGCGGCTCGCCGGGGTCGAGGTGCTCGTGATGGCCGCGGCCACCGGGCTCGCGGTGGCGCTCGCCTCCACCGGTCCTCCGGTGGCGCAGGTGCCGGTCGAGGGGCAGAGCCCGGCCGAGGTGCTGTCCCAGTACCCGGTGCCCCCGGCGCCGACGCTGGCCCGGTGGTTCACCGAGTGGACCCCGGACCTGCTGTTCGGCACCCTGAGCCTGGTCCTGGCGGTGCAGTACCTGCGCTGGGTGTGGCGACTGCGTCGCCGGGGCGACTCCTGGCCGGTGCACCGCACGGTGATCTGGGTCGTCGCCGTCGCCGCCTTCGCGTGGGTGACCTGCGGCGGCCCCACCGTCTACGGCCGGATCATGTTCAGCGCGCACATGCTCGAGCACATGAGCCTGGTGATGGTCATTCCCATCCTGTTCGTGCTGGCCGCACCGGTGACGCTGGCGCTACGGGCGCTGCCGGGCCGCACCGACGGCTCCCGGGGCCCCCGCGAGTGGCTGCTCGCGCTGGTGCAGTCACGGGCGGCCCGGATCTTCGGGAACCCGGTCGTGGCCGCCGTGAACTTCGTCGGCTCGTTGATCCTGTTCTATTTCACGCCGCTGTTCGAACTCGCGCTGACCACCCACCTCGGTCACATCGGCATGGTGGTGCACTTCAGCCTGGCCGGGTACATGTTCGTGAATGTCCTGATCGGTATCGACCCCGGCCCGGCCCGGCCCAGTTACCCGCTGCGGCTGCTGCTGCTGTTCGCGACCATGGCGTTCCACGCGTTCTTCGGGGTCGCGCTGATCTCGATGACCACCCTGCTCGCCGCCGACTACTTCGGTGCCCTCGGCCTGCCCTGGGGTGTGGACGCGCTCGCGGACCAGGAGACCGGCGGCGAGATCACCTGGGGCATCGGGGAGGTACCGAGCCTGGTCCTGGCGGTGAGCCTCGCCGTCGCCTGGGCGAAGGACGACGCCCGCACGGCCAAGCGCCTCGACCGTGCCGCCGACCGGGACGACGATGCCGATCTCAAGGCCTACAACGCGATGCTCGAGCGGATGTCCAAGGACGGCTGACCCGCACCCCCGTGCCGGGACGGGGACGGACCCCTGACCAGGGGTCAGCAGGTGGCGAGCAGACGAGGCAGCACGATGGTGGCGAGGTACTCGCCGTACCCGGACGGCCAGTCCGGGAGGTCCGTGGTGACCGGGTGGGCGAGCACGGCGACCACGCAGCCGCGGTCGGCGGTCCACGCCTCGGCGGCGAGACCCCATTCGGGGCCTGAGTACGTGCGGCCGTCGCCGCCCGGGACCTCGAGCGGCGTCGTCGGACCGCCCACCGGCTCGCCGAGGGTGATGTCGACGCCGTGGTTCGTGCGGAACGTGAAGCCGACGCCGCTGGGGGACTCGTACGCGCCGCCGACCACGGCGTCCGTGACGCGGACCGCCGCCGCGAACTCGAGCCCGAGCTCGGCGCCGAGATCTTCGGCCACGAGGGTCGCGTACGGCGCCGCGGCGGCGCCGTCGAGCAGGGTTCCGGTGCTCAGCGCCTCACCCATCAAGGACGTGGTGGTGGCGACGTCCTCGTCCTCCGGGGTGTTCAGCGACGGGAACGTCTCGAGGATCTCGAAGGTATAGGCATCGAGCACCAGCGCCGACTCCGCGGGCCAGGACGGGTCCACCGGGACGGGGCACGGCGGTTGTCCGGTCGAATACGCGACACCGTCCTCGTCCCGGTCGATGCTGTCGATGATCGTCATCGTGTAGGTGTCGACCATGATCGTCGCAGGGTGGGCCAGGATCTCGGCCTCCAGATCGGCGGGATCCTCCGGGGTGGAGCCCCACGCGGTCTCGTAGCTCGAGCCTGGCCCGTAGGCCACGAGGTCGGTCGCGGCCTCCGCGCATTCCGGCGCCGCGGGCGTGGCGCTCGCGCCGGTGGCCACCGGCGGTGTGGTGGCCACCGGATCGTCCGCGGCGGCCGTCGCACAGGCGGACAGAGCCAGCAGGAGTGCGCTTGCTCCGACGATCATCCGAGGGTAGTGCACGAGCGACCTCCTGTGTCTGGCCGCCTCACGGGCGGTGGGCGGCGATGTGGGCAAGCGTCCCGGCGATGCTCTCGGCGACCTCCTGCTCCTGCCCCGGGTACTCGGTGTGACCGGCAGCGACGACGTACAACTCGGTCGGACCGGCGAGCCCGTTGTGGACGGCGAACTGACCCGGCGGCGGAACGGAGGGGTCCCAGAGGGCCGCCTCCACCCGGGTCGGGACGGTGATCCGGGTCGCTGACGTCGACGCGTCGAAGTACCGCAGTACCTCCCGGGCCTCCGGGTGCGCGGCGACGTGGTGGCGCACCGACTCCCCGCTCCCGGTGCACGGCATCCGCAGCCGCAGGTCGTGCTGACCGAAACTCGGCACCACCAGCGTGGCCGCGAAGAACCGGTCGTCCCACGGCAGCGCGAGCGCGCCCTGCCCGCCGCCGAAACTCCCGCCGTGGAAGTAGAGCGGCAGGTCGCCGACGAGGCGAGTCAGCGCCGTAGCAGCGCACCAGATGTCAGCGGCGCAGCCACCGAGGATGTAGCTCTGTGCCGACTCGATGCCCACCAGCACGTGCCGGGCGCCCTCCGAGGGGATGCCGTCGACCAGGCTCGCGGTCGGCAGCCCGCGGGCGACCGGGAAGATCACCGCGGCGTCCGCCGGGACCCGGGCCAGATCCGGGGTCTCGCGCCCGCCGTATCCATGGCTGTGCACCATCCCGATCGCCGGCGGCCCGGCCACCGGGAGCGCGAACCAGCCGCCGAGCGTCAGCCCGTCCGTGGTGTGGAAGCGGACGGTGTGCAGTTCGTGGTCGCCGCTGCGGCCGATCGGAACGAGCACCGGATCCGGATCCACGGCCCGCGCGAGCGCTGCGAGATCCCGCCAGAACTCGGCGAAGCCGGGCGGCTCCGGCACCGGCTCGAGCGCCAGCAGTGCGTCCAGGTCGTAGCCATAGGTGGCGTCGTCGGCGTCCGGGCCGAACCAGTCCTCGAACGGGGGTCGCACCCGGAGCCCAGTCATGGCGCCCACCCTACTGATGCCCGGCGTGCGCGACCGGGCGTGTCAACCTGCGGCCCATTCCACCGAGTCAGCCGCGCGATCGCGCCGTCGCATGGGGATTGGGGGAGGACGGGATGCAGGTTGTCGTGATAGGACCGTGCGGTGACCACAGACACCTCCCGCAGTGACGCGCCCACCCCGACCGCGACCAGCTCCGAGGCGACCGCGGATGGATCCGCCGCCCCCACCGAGGACGCTGCCCCGCCCACCCCGTTCCACGACCTCGACGCCTACGTCGCGCTGCCGCGTGCGGGGGGCCTGGCGCTGTCCCCGGACGGCACCCGCCTGGTGGTGGGCGTCGCCGCCCTGAACCACGACTCGACGGCGTACGTCACCTCGCAGTGGGACGTCGACCCGGCGGGGGAGCGGCCCGCCCGTCGGCTCACCCGCGGCACCAAGGGCGAGAGCCAGGCCACGTTCACCGCGGCCGGCGACCTGCTGTTCGTCGCCAAGCGGGCCACCGCCGAGACCGGCGAGGACAAGGCCAAGCCCGCGCTCTGGGTCCTCCCGGCTGCCGGCGGTGAGGCCCGCGTGCTGGCGACCCGACCCGGCGGCGTCGGCGCCATCACCGCCGCGCGCGCCGCGGACACGGTCATCGTCACCGCGGACACGCTGCCGTCGGCCACGGACACCGAGTCCGAGCAGCGGCTCCGGGACCTGCGCTCGGACAACAAGGTCAATGCGATCCTGCACACCGGCTACCCGGTCCGGTACTGGGACTCCGACCTCGGCCCGGACCGGCCCCGGCTGTTCGTGGCCGAGGCGAGTTCCGCCGTCGTCGCGTCCGCCCCGGACCAGGCGCCCGACGACCCGACGGACCCGGACGCGCCCCTCGAACTGCGTGACCTCACCCCGGATGCCGGCGCCCACCTGACCAACACCGGACTGGACCTCAGCGCCGACGGCACCACCGCCGTCACCTCCTGGAACCGGCCGATGGCCAAGGGTGCGGTGCGTTCGATCCTGGTCCGCATCGATGTGGCCTCCGGCGAGCGCACCACCATCGCCGACGAGGACGACGCGGAGTTCGGCGGCGCCCGAATCAGCCCGGACGGGACTCGCGTCGCCTACATCCGCGAGACGCTCTCCACGCCGGAGAGCGCCCCCGAGGTCACCCTCTGGGTCGCGGGCACCGACGGCACCGCACCGCAACAACTCGCCGGCGACTGGGACCGCTGGCCCGCCTCGCTCGTGTGGCTGCCGGACTCCTCCGGGCTCCTCGTGACCGCGGACGACGACGGCCGCTCGCCGGTCTTCAAGGTCACCCTGACGGGCGGGCCGAGCCGGCTCACGCCGGACGACGGCGCGTACACCGATGTCGTCGTCGCGCCGGACGGTTCGGCCGCGTACGCCCTGCGCAGCTCGTATGAGTTCCCGAGCGAGGTGGTCCGGATCGACCTGTCCGACGGCGTCGCCGAGCCGGTCACGACGCTGCGGTCCCCGGTGCCTCGCCCGGTCCTGCCCGGCACCCTGCGGGAGGTCGAGACGACTGCCGCGGACGGTTCCCGGGTGCGCGCCTGGCTGGCCGTGCCCGAGGGTGCCTCCGAGGAGGACCCGGCCCCGCTGGTGCTGTGGATCCACGGCGGCCCGCTCGGGTCGTGGAACGCGTGGAGCTGGCGCTGGTGCCCGTGGCTGCTGGTGGCCCAGGGCTACGCCGTGCTGCTGCCGGACCCGGCGCTGAGCACCGGCTACGGCCAGGACTTCATCCAGCGCGGCTGGGGAGCCTGGGGCGAGGCGCCGTTCACGGACCTGATGGCCGTGACCGATGCCGCGGAGGCGCTGCCCGAGATCGACGCGACCCGGACCGGCGCGATGGGCGGCTCGTTCGGCGGGTACATGGCGAACTGGGTGGCCGGCCACACGGACCGGTTCAAGGGCATCGTCACGCACGCGAGCCTGTGGGCCCTCGACGGGTTCGGCACCACCACCGACGCCGGCTACTTCTGGGGCCGCGAGATGACCCCGCAGATGGCGCTCGCGAACTCTCCGCACCTGTCCGTGGAACGGATCGCCACGCCGATGCTCGTGGTCCATGGGGACAAGGACTACCGGGTGCCGATCGGTGAAGGGCTGCGGCTCTGGTACGAGCTCCTCTCAAAGTCCGCGCTCGCTGCCGACGAGGACGGGCGCAGCCCGCACCGGTTCCTGTACTTCCCGGACGAGAACCACTGGGTGCTCACCCCGCAGCACGCGAAGGTCTGGTACCAGGTGGTCGCAGGGTTCCTCGCCGAGCACGTGCTGGGTCAGGAGGCGCCGGCGCTGCCGGAGACGCTCGGGTGAGCGAGCCCGCCCGGCCGCCCGTGCGCCGCGGCTAGACTCACCCGCAGCGCCGGGACCCAAGCGAGGATGATTCATGGACGCAGTTCGGGGCCCCTTGCCCGAGGCGGTGACGATCGGTGTGATCGGGGCGGACCGGTTCATTCACCGGGTCGCCGCCGTCGCCCGGGAGGAGACCCGCACGCCGTATCGGCTGGTCACAGGCGCGGCCGACCGAGAGGTCGACGCCCGCGAGCGAGCCATGCGGCTCGTCGGCGACGTGGACGTGCTGTTGTTCTCCGGTCCGCTCTCCTACGACGAGGCGATGTCGGACGGCCCACTGCCGGTGCCGGCCACGTTCGTGCCGACCGGGGGCGTGGCGCTCCCGACGGCGCTGCTGCGCGGGGCGCTCACCGGTGCGGTGGATCCGGCCCGGGTCAGCATCGACTCCGCACCCGAGCGTGACGTCCGCGAGACGTACGCCGAGCTCGGTCTGCCCACGGATGACGTGCACGTGCTGGAGTACCGGGAATCGGTGACGGCCGAGCAGTTCCTCGCATTCCATCGCGAGCACTACGACGCCGGCCGCACCAGTGGCGCGATCACCACCGTGCCCTGGTTGGCCGAGCAGCTCTCCGAGGCGGGTATCCCCAACATCACGATGGCTCCCGCCGTGATGACCCTCCGGGCCACACTGCGCACCGCCCGCCTGCTCGGTAGCGGAGCCAGGCTCGAGGACTCCCGGATCGCGATCGTCATCGTGCGCCTGCCTGACTCCGCGCTGCCCAACCGCACCAGCTCCAGCAACTACTGGTACCAGGAACTGATGCTCTCCCTGCACCGGGCGCTGCTGCACGACGCCCGCAGGATGGACGCCGCGGTGCTGCAGCGCGACGAGAACAGCTACCTCGTCATCACCACGATGGGCTCGCTGCGATCGGGCACCGACGATCTCGCGCGCGCCCCGTTCCTGGCGTCCATCCGTGCTGCCCTGAGCCTGGACGCCGGGGTCGGGATCGGTCTCGGCATGACCACGCTGGAGGCCGAGGAGAACGCGCAGGCCGCGGTCAACCTCGCGGTGGCCAGCAGCGGCGGGCTGGCCTATCTGGTGGGTCCGCACGGCAATCCGGTGCCGCTGCCGGAGTCGGCGGAGAACCCGGCCCCGGAGCCGGAGCCGGTTGCCGACCGCCAGGCCGAGATGCTCCAGGAGATCATCGGGCTGCTCGACACCTCCGGCGACGACAGCCGCGTGGTGGACGCCGATCGCGTCTCCAGGCTGCAGGGGGTCACCCTGCGAACCGCCAGGCGCACGTTGCGCGGCCTCGTGGACGCCGGCCTCGCCTGGCCGATGCCACCGGCGCGGGTGCAGAAGGCGGGCCGCCCGCCGGTGCGCTACCAGCTGCTGGACGAACGCCTCATCACCTGATCGTTCGAACCCCTCCACCATTTAGGACTGCCGCAATATAGATTTCGCACTGTACTTATGAAGCGGGTTCCGGCAGGCTGGACCCGTGACCGCATCCACACGCCTCGCGCCGACCTCGTCCGACTCGCCGACGGCCCCGGGCCCGGCCGTCACCCTCTGGGAGGGCACTGCTCCGGACACCGACCAGCCGAACTTCCCCACCTACGCCAGGGAGTTGCTCGCGCACGCGGGGATCACGCATCACGCCACCGCGGGCGGTGCCGGGCTGACGCCTGGTGGTATCGCGCTGCTCACCACGCCGGTCACGTCGGACGAGGCGGGCGTCCTGTCCGCCTGGGTCGCGGGTGGCGGTTACCTGCTCGTCACCGGTGACCTCGGGCCGGTTGCCCGACTGGCCGGGGTGGTCCCGGGCGAATTCGTGCCGACGGCCCAGGTGACCGTGCGTGACTGCGCGTTCTGGTCCCAGGTGCCTGGCAGGGCGCTGCGCGCGATCGGCGGTCGCGCGCTCGCGCCGGCCGAGGGGACCGACACCCTGGCCACCTGGGCCGACGGCGCCGCGGCGATCACCGTGCGCCACCACGGCGCCGGTGCGGTGGTGGCGTTCGGGGCGGACGTCCTCCAGTCGGTGGTGCGCATCCAGCAGGGCTACCCGGTGCACACCGACGGCACGGCGGCCGCCGACGGCACCACGCCGATCGACGACGGGATCCTGAAGGCCGAGGACGGCGCTGCCCTCGACCTGGACGCCGACCGGGCGATGCCGCCCGGGCAGCCGGACCTGGCCCCGGGCTTCCTGCATGCGTACCCGCCGCCGTCGGCCGTGCCGATGTTCGACCAGCCGCATGCCGACTGGTGGCGCTCCCTGCTGCTGCAGGCGGTGTGGTGGGCCGCGCAGGAGGGCGGCGCCGTGGTTCCCTGGCTCGGGTACTGGCCGGCCGGGATCGCTGCGATCGCGCACATGTCCCACGATTCCGACGGCAACGAGCCCGAGGACGGCCTGGCCGCGCTGGCCGCGTTCGCCGAAGCCGAGGTGGCGGTCACCTGGTGCCAGGTGTTCCCGGGCGGATACGGGCCCGAGATCTATGAGCAGATCACGGACGCCGGGCACGAGCATGCGCTGCACTACAACGCCATGGACGATGCGGACCTCGCGACCTGGGGCTGGCCGCAGATGCGGGCGCAGTACTCCTGGGCGCAGGCCGTCACCGGCCGGGAGGACATCGTCTCGAACAAGAACCACTACACCCGCTGGGAGGGCTGGGACGAGTTCTACACCTGGTGCGAGCGACTCGGAATCAAGATCGACCAGTCGCGCGGACCGAGCAAACAGGGCAATGTGGGGTTCCCGTTCGGCACCGCGCATGTCTCGTTCCCGCTCGCCGCGCCCGGCGCCGAGACCGACTTCCGCGATGTGCTCAACCTGCCGTTGCACACCCAGGACCTTGCCTGGGCCGGCCACGTCGCCACCCGGGACGTGATCCTCGACGCCGTCCAGGCCCAGCACGGCGTGGCCCACTTCCTGTTCCACGGCCCGCATCTGAACGGCAAGCCGCTCACCCGTGCCGCCTGCGTCGAGGTTGCTGCCGAGGCTCGTCGTCGTGGCATGCCGTGGTGGACGGCCGAGCAGATCAACGACTGGGAGCGGACCCGGCGCCGGGTGCGGGTCGAGATCTCACGCGGCGGGAGCGACTGGCTGATGAGCGCCACCACCGACGTCCCGGTCGAGGGTGTGGCGATCCTGCTCCCCACGGGACTGCGGGTGTCCGGCCCGAAGCATTCGGCCGTCGAGGTCACCCGGCACGGCCGTGCCTTCACCGAGCTCGCCGTCGACCTACCGGCGGGGACCAGCACGTGGACGCTCACCCGGTGAAGGGCTCCGGCCTCGAGGTCGGCGTCGACCGCACGGACATCACCCCGCTCGGCGCAGTGCCGCTGGCCGGGTTCGCCGCACGGGAGGGGCAGAAGCCCGCCGGGGAGGTCCTGGCGCCGCTGCACGTGCGCGCGATGGCGATCCGCAGTGGCGGCGAGCCGCCCGTGGTCCTGGTCACCGCCGATCTGCTCTGGTGGGGGGACGACATCGTGGCCTCCCTGCGCTCAGCCTTCAGTGCGCGGTTCGGGCTGTCCCCGGAATCGTTGGTACTGCATGCCACCCACACCCACTCCGGACCGCAGGCCTCGCGGGGAATGGCCCCCTCGCTCGGCGTCCCGGACGACGGCTATCTCGACCGGCTCGAGCAGCAGACCCTGGCCTGTATCGAGCGTGCGCTCATCACGAGCACCCCGGTCCGGGTGGAGACGGCCCGGGTCGGCGCCGGTCTGACCGTCGACCGGCGATGGGCACGGACGGCCGGCGAGATACCCGTATCGCCGATCGACAGCGACCTGACGGTGGTGCGGCTGGTGGGCGAGGACGAGGCAGCCGTTGCGCTGCTGGTGCACTTCGCGTGCCACCCGGTGCTGCACCACGGCAACGCCGTCACCCCGGACGTGGCTGGCACCCTGGCCGACGTGCTCGAGCGGGACACCTCGCCGTTCGTGATGTACCTCCAGGGTTGCTGTGGCGACGTGAACCCGGACCGATACGAGGCCGACGGCGAGTTCGTCAACGGTGGCCAGGCCGACGTGGAGGACTTCGCCCGGCACCTGGCCGAGCTGGCCCGCGGTGCCGTGGCGGATGCGGCCCCGGCCGGGCCAGGGGCCGTGTCGATCAGCCGCCGGTCGGTGGTGCTGCCGCTGCAGGACCGCGCGCCCTGGCAGCGGGTCATCGCGTGGGCCGCCGCCGACGGAGTCCGGGCGGAGTGGGCCAGGATGATGCTGGCCGATCCGGCCAGGTTCGCCCGCGACCCGCGCCTGCAACTGGTCAGGATCGGCCTCACGCGGGACCTCTCCTTGCTCGGGCTCTCCGGTGAGCCGGTGAGCCACTACGGACTGTTCACCCGCGAGCTGAGCGGCGGGCGCTGCCTGCCGATGGGCTACACCGACGGCATGACGACGTACCTGGTCACTCGCCGTCACCTGGCCGAGGGCGGGTATGAACCGTACGAGGCGCCGCTCTACTTCGGCCTGCCGGCGCCGCTGGCGCCCGCTGCCGAGCAGCTGATCCTCGACGAGATCGCGGCCCTGGTGGCGCCCACGGCGCCGGCGCGGCCCGGCCCTGAGCGCGAAGAAGTTACGAGACGGTAACGAGACGTCGACGAAGAATCGTTGACGCGGCGGGGGAGTTACCCATAACGTCAGGGCAGTTCGAGATTTACGGACAGTCCAAATCTCGCAGGACACCGATCAGAGCTGATAACCGTCGACCGAGAGTGAGCACACGATGCGCGCTGGACCCCTGACTCGCCGCCCGATCGGTACGGTGGCCGCTGCCGCCGTCGTCGCGCTGTCCCTCGCAGGTTGCTCGCTCTTCGGCGATTCCGACGGCGATACCGGCGGTGGTGACGGCGACGCGGCCACCGGGGGCAGCATCACAGTCGCAGCCACGAACTTCGCGCACATCGACCCGCAGAGCATCACATTCGGCATGTGGCTCGTGCAGATGGGCCTGCTCGAGGGTCTGGTGCTGCAGACCCCGGACGGCACCGACGTGCGGCCCGGGGTCGCGGACGAGTGGGAGGTGAGCGAGGACGGGACCACCTACACCTTCCACCTACGGGACGGCATCGTCTGGTCCAACGGTGAACCCCTCACCGCCGACGATTTCGAGTGGACCTACGAGCGGCTGCTGGACCCGGAGCGCGGCGCGAGCGGGGTGACCACCGGCGCGTCCTCCTATCAGGTGCCCCTGGGCATCCTGAACGCCGAGGACTACAACACCGGCGTGATCACTGACTTCGACCAGGTGGGCGTCGAGGCGGTGGACGAGCAGACGCTCGAGTTCACCCTCGACGCGCCCAACCCCGGCTTCCTGATGGGCCTGACCTACCCGTCGATGCTCCCGCTGAACCCGGAGGCTGTCGAGGGCGAGGCCGACTGGCAGCAGCCGGAGAACTGGGTCGGCAACGGGCCGTACAACCTGGCGGCCTGGACGGCGAACTCGAGCATGCGGTTCGAGCGGAACCCGGAGTACTGGGACGCGGAGAACGTCGCACTCGACGAGATCAACGTCCAGCTCGTGGAGCAGGGTGCGATCACCACCACCGTGCCGTACGAGAACGGCGAGGTCGACATCCAGGCGATCGGCGAGCCAGCCGAGATCTCGCGCTTCCTCGCCGACCCGGTACTGAGCGAGCAGATGCACGTGCTGGAGAACGCCGGCACGGCCTACATGATCCCGCTGCACAGCACGAACCCCGTGATGGAGGACCCGAGGGTGCGCACGGCGCTGAGCCTCGGCCTGGGGCGCCAGGAGATCGCCGGCATCAGCGAGATGACCGAGCCGGCCTCCACCCTGCTCTCGCCCATCGTGCCCGGCTGGACCGAGGAGATCGCGGCCCACGAGCAGATGTGGGGCGAGGCTGCCGTCGCCGAGGCACAGGAGCTCCTCGCGGACGCCGGGTACCCGGGCGGTGAGGGCTTCCCACCACTGACCCTGCTCGCAGGTTCGGACTTCCCCCAGCTGGACGCCATCATCGACACCTGGGGCACGAACCTCGGGATCGAGGTCACGAAGGACGTCGTCGAGGTAGGCGTCTACGTGGAACGCCGCTACGCGATGCACGACGAGAACTACGTGGGCCTCTGGTACGGCTCCTTCTCCGGGATCAGCACCTGGCCCTACCAGGTGGAACAGTTGTGGTCGCCGGACATGCTGCGCCAGGCCGGGCTCGACGCCGCCGGGTACCAGCAGTTCGTGGACGCCCAGGTTGACGAGACCCTGTCCCCGGGCGACCGCACGGCCGCACTGGAGGAGATCCTCGCCACCAGCACCACCGACGAGGCACAGGAGTTCGCCGAGCTGGTCGCGGCCACCCGGGAGACGGTCGACGAGGCGGAGCAGCAGGAGATCTTCATCGAGGCAGCCAGCGTCCGCGAGGATGCCGAGCTCATCATCCCGGTGACCTGGAGCCATGTGGTGTTCGTGGCGCAGCCCCGGGTACAAGGGCTGGAGATCCGCGCCCAGGCCGATCGCTACTACTTCAAGGACCTCTGGGTCGACGACTCGGCGCAGTGATCGTGGGCTACCTGGAGTATGTCGCCCGCCGCCTGGTGCGGATGGTCCTGTCGCT
Source organism: Occultella gossypii (assembly GCF_019947135.1). Classification (GTDB taxonomy): domain Bacteria; phylum Actinomycetota; class Actinomycetes; order Actinomycetales; family Beutenbergiaceae; genus Occultella; species Occultella gossypii. The sequence goes on from NZ_JAGSHT010000021.1 coordinate 117,519, forward strand.
CGTCGTGGTCTCCGCGCTCGCGTTCACCCTGCTGCAGCTGGCACCGGGCAGTTTCGCGGACATTCAGCGCGCCAATTCCGGCTCCACCGGGATGGCGGGGGCTGGTGCCCAGGAGGTCGCCGGTGAGTTCGCCACCCGGTACGGGGACGAGGTCCCGGCCTGGCAGCAGTACCTCGTGTTCATGAAGGGCGCGCTGACCTGGGATCTGGGTCCCTCGTACAAGTACCCCGCGCAGTCCGTGGAGAGCATCATCGCGCAGGGCTTCCCCGTCTCCGCGGCACTCGCGCTGCTCGCCACAACGCTCGCCCTGGCGATCGCGATCCCGATCGGGGTGTTCGCGGCACTCAAGCAGCGCACCCTCTGGGACTCCGGCTCGATGTTCGTCCTCACCCTGGGGCACGCACTGCCGAACTACCTGACGGCGGTGTTCCTGGTGCTCGTGTTCGCCGGCGCCTGGCACGTGCTCCCCGCCGCCGGCTGGAACGGCCCGGAGAACCTGGTCCTACCGGTGGTGGCTCTTGCCATCGGGCCACTCGCGGTTCTGGCCCGGTACGTGCGCTCGTCGATGCTGGACACACTGGGGGAGGAGTACGTCACCGCCGCGATCGCGAAGGGCGGACGGCCGGGCGTTGTGATCCGCAAGCACGTGCTCCGCAACTCCCTCATCCCGCTGGTGACGGTCACCGGCCCGATGCTGGCCGCGCTGATGACCGGCACCGTGTTCATCGAGACGATGTTCCGGATCCCCGGCCTGGGGTTGTCCTTCACCCAGGCCGCGTCCAGCCGGGACATGCCGCTGCTGATGGGCACCACCCTCTTCTTCGCGATCATCCTCATGGCCACGAACCTGGTGGTCGACCTCCTCTATGGCCTCCTCGACCCGCGCGTCCGCGCAGAAAGTGGGCGAAAGCTACGTGGCCCTCGCATCAGCAGAAGAGACATCCCCGGCGCAGACCCGGATCAAGGCGGCAGGTCCGGGGTCCCGAGCCTGGGCTAGGTTCCGCGCGAACCGGATGGCGTTCATCAGCCTCTGGGTCGTGGCGCTCCTGGTCCTGGTCGCCATCTTCGCGCCGCTCGTCGCGCCGTACGGCACGCAGGAGACCGACTACGGCCACCAACTCGCGCCGATCGGCTCGCCCGGCCACCTCCTCGGCACCGACACCCTCGGCCGGGACATCCTCTCGCGGCTGGTCTTCGGCTTCCGGACGGCGCTGCTCGTCGCATTCGCAGCCGAGGTGATCTCGGTGCTCGTAGCGCTCGTGGTGGGCCTGCTGGCCGGCTACCGGGGTGGCCGGGCGGACGGCATCCTGATGGCGGCCACCGACATCATGTACGCGTTCCCCACGTATCTCTTCGCGGTGCTGTTGGTCACGGTCTTCGGGCGGAGCTTCTGGTCGGTGATGGCGGCGATCGCCGTGGCCGGCTGGGTCACCCAGGCCCGGCTGATCCGGGCCCAGGTGATGACGCTCAAACGACGGGACTACGTCGAAGCCGCCCGCAGCATGGATGCCCAGGGGCCCACCATCGCGATGCGCTACATCCTCCCGAACGCACTCGGTCCGCTGCTGGTCACCACCAGCTTCGCGGTGCCGGCGGCCATCACCACCGAGGCCGGCCTGTCCCTGCTCGGTCTCGGCATCTCCGACATGCCGTCCTGGGGGGCCATGATCAACGAAGGAGTCAGATACGCGAGCTCCGCGCCGCACATGATCATCTCGCCTGCCATCGCGTTCGCGGTGACGCTGCTCGCGTTCACCTGGATAGGCGACGGCATCCGGGATGCGTTCGACATCACCTCGGAGGCCCGCCGGTGAGCCGCTCCACCTCGCCCGTCACGATCGACCCGCAGGCACCGCTGCTCGAGGTGAGCGGTCTGCGCACCGGCTTCCGCCGCGCCGACGGCGGCCAGTTCGTCGCCGTCGACGACGTCACCTTCCGCCTCGAGCAGGGCCAGGCTCTGGCGATCGTCGGCGAGTCCGGCAGCGGCAAGAGCGTGACCATCAGATCCCTGCTGCGGCTGCTGCCCCGCACCGCCAGCATCCTCGGCGGCGAGGCGAGGCTGGCCGGCATCGACCTGATCGGCGCATCCGACCGGACGTTGCGCCGGGTCCGCGGCCGTGAGGTCGGGATGGTGTTCCAGAACGCGATGGAGGCGCTCAACCCGACGATCCCGGTGGGCCGTCAGCTGGCCGAGGCGCTGACCTGGCACGGACTGTGCAGCCGCGGCGAGGCACGTGCGCGGGCCATCACCACGCTCGGCGACGTGGGCATCCCGGAGCCCGAGCGGCGCGCCCGGATGTATCCGTTCCAGCTCTCCGGTGGCATGCGCCAGCGCGCCATGATCGCCATGGCCATCATCGCCGAACCCCGGCTCGTGGTCGCCGACGAGCCGACCACGGCCCTCGACGTCACCGTGCAGGCACAGGTCCTCGACCTGCTCGCCGAGATCAAGGACCGCGGCACCGGGCTGATCATGGTCACCCACGATCTGGGCGTCGCCCGGCGCTTCTGCGACGACGTGCTGGTGATGAACCAGGGCAAGGTCGTCGAGTCCGGCCGGATCGACGCGGTGCTCGACTCCCCGCGCGAGCCCTACACCCGCATGCTCCTCGAAGCCACGCTCGAGGTCGGGGACGTTGCGGCCACACCACCGGAGGCGGTGGAAGCGCCGGTGCGCGAGCCACTCCTGGTCGCCGAGCGCCTCGACAAGACGTTCCGCTCCCGGGGCGGGCAGACCCACGCCGTCCGGGACGTGAGCCTGGCCATCCGGCCCGGCCGGACCCTCGGGCTCGTCGGCGAGAGCGGCAGCGGCAAGTCGACGGTGGCCCGGCTGGTGATGGGCCTGCACGAGCCGGACTCCGGCCGGGTCCTGCTGGACGGGCAGGACGTGCACGGCGAGGAGTCCCGGCTGCAGCGCCGGCGGATGCAGATGGTGTTCCAGAACCCGTACGGGTCGTTGCTGCCGCACTACACGGCCGGGGCGAACATCACCGAGTCGCTGCGCCTCCAGGAGATCGGCACCACGGGTGAGCGCACCGAGCGGGCCGCCGAACTGCTGCGCCTGGTCGGCCTCTCCCCGGATGACGCCCGCCGCTACCCGCAGCAGTTCAGCGGTGGACAGCAGCAGCGCATCGCCATCGCCCGGGCCCTCGCCCCGGAGCCCGACGTGCTCGTCTGCGACGAGCCCACCTCGGCGCTCGACGTCTCCATCCAGGCGCAGATCCTCGATCTGCTGGGTGAGATCCAGGAACGACTCGGGGTGGCCTATTTGCTGATCTCCCATAACCTCGCGGTCGTGGAGCGGATGTCCGACGAGGTGGCAGTGATGAAGGACGGTGCCATCGTCGAGCGCGGGGAGCGGCGGGCCATCTTCGGCGACCCGCAGCACCCCTACACCCATCAGCTCCTGGACGCGATCCTGCCGGTGCGTGGCTCGAGGATGCCGCGGGCCGCGATCGCGTGAGCGTGCACCTTGGTGAGCGCAGCCGCGATGTCGGCAACGTCGCCGGGACCGTAGCGCTCGTTCCAGGCGATCACCAGCAGGCGGGTGTCGATCAGCTCCTCGGTCACGGGGCACAGGCCGGGGTGGTACTCCGGGGTCACGTCTGCCGGTGGGTCCGTGAGCGGGAACCCCGAGGTCCCGTAGGTGCGTCGTTCGGCCAGCACCGGGGTGAGGTAGAGCGGGCGCTGGATGTACCCGCCGGAGGCTGGGATGCCCTCGGCCTGGAGCGCCCTCGCGTACCAGTGCGCGTCGGCGCCGGTGCGGTGGGTGTCCAGGAACACCGGGAACTGCCAGTAACTGTTCCCGTCGGCCGGTGCCGCGCTCAGGCCGTCCAGCCCGTCGACGACGTCCGTGAGCGTCGCGGCGGTTCGACGGCGATCCTCGACGACCCCGGCGAGCCGGGTCAGCTGCACCCTGGCGATGGCGGCCTGCAGTTCGGTCATCCGGTAGTTCAGGCCGAGGAACAGGTGGGTCCGCTCGTCGGTGTCCCGCGGCCAGGCCTTGTCCGCGAACAACCTGGCCCGGCGGGCGAGTGCCTCGTCGGAGGAGATGGTCAGGCCGCCGTCGCCGGCGGTGATGTGCTTCGACTGCTGCAGGCTGAAGCAGCCGAGGTGGCCGACGGTGCCGGCGAGTGCGCCGTCGGTACCGACCCGCGTGAGGTACGCCTGTGCGCAGTCCTCGATCAGCACGATCCCGTGCGCATCGGCCAGGGCGCGCAGTTCGACCACCGGTGCGGGCTGGCCGAACAGGTGCACGGCGATGATCGCGCGGGTGCGGGACGTGATCCGGGCAGCGACCGAGGCCACGTCGAGATTGCCGGTGGCCGGATCGACGTCGGCGAACACCGGGACCGCGTTCTGGGCGAGGATCGGCAGTACGGTCCCGGCGTCGCTGAGTCCTGTGGTGATGATCTCGTCGCCCGGCTCGGGGTCCACGGCCGCCACCGCGAGGTGGATCGCCGCCGTTCCGGAAGACGAGGCGACCGCGTGTGGCACGCCGTAGTACGCCGCGAAGTCGGTCTCCAGGGCCCGGGTCACCTCACCGACCGTCGAGTTGAGCCGGCCGCTGCGCAGCACCGCGAGGACCGCCGACTCCTCCTCGACGCCGAGGGTGCGACCCTCGGCGGACTGCACGGACGGGAACGGTGCGGTGCGTACTGGCGCACCGCCGTCGTGCGCAAGAACGTCGGACATGAGGATCTCCCCTGGTGGATCGTGGATGACGCAACGCCGTCACACTATCGACCGACACCCTTTTTGTCGCTAACCTAATCCTCAATCCGGTATGCCTAAATTGGAGCACGTGATGACCGTTGCTACACCGTCCCTCGCCATCAACGGCGGCCCGGCCGAGCTGGAAGGTCTGCCCGCGCTCCCGACCTGGCCTCGGTTCGGTCCGGAGGAGGAACGAGGACTGCTCGAGGTGCTCCACTCCGGCGCCTGGGGCAGCACCCATGGCGACGTGGTCGCGACGTTCGAGCGGGAATTCGCCCGGAGTCAACAGGCCGAGCACGCGATCGCGCTCAGCAACGGCACCCTCGCGCTGGTCGCGGCGCTACGGGCGGCGGGGGTCGGCCTCGGGGACGAGGTGATCGTCCCGCCCTACACGTTCATCGCCACCGCGGCGGCGGCGTTGTTCGTCGGCGCCATCCCGGTGTTCGCCGACGTGGACGCGGACAGCCATCTGTTGGACCCGGCAGCAGTCGAAGCCGTGGTCACCGAGCGCACGAAGGCCGTCATCCCGGTGCACCTCGCCGGCAACGTCGCGGACATGACGGCGTTCGCCGAGCTCGGGCGGCGACTCGGGCTGACCATCATCGAAGATGCCGCGCAGGCGGCCGGGGCGCAGTGGGAGGGCCGCGGAGTCGGCACGATCGGCGACCTCGGCACGTTCAGCTTCCAGTCCTCCAAGAACCTGAGCGCGGGTGAGGGAGGCATCGTCACGACCAACAACAAGGAGCTCGCCGGCGCCGTGTACTCCCTCGTGAACGTGGGCCGGGTGCCCGGTGGCGGCTGGTACCAGCACGACGCCGTCGGCTACAACCTGCGGCTCACCGAGTTCCAGGGTGCGATCCTGCGAGCGCAGCTGGCCCGCCTGCCGGAGCAGCAGGAACTGCGCGAGCGCAACGCCCTGGCCCTGGCCGAGCAGCTCGCCGGCGTGGACGGGGTTGCCGTTGCGCCGACCGACGAACGGGTCACGGCGCACGGGCGCCACCTGTTCCTGTTCCGGGTGCCCGGCCTCGGCGAGCGGGGCCTGCGTGATGCGGCGGCTGCGGCCCTTGCCGCCGAGGGCATCCCGGCCGCCACCGGGTACGTCCCGCTGCACCGCAACGGTGCCCTGCTGGGCGAGTCCCGTGCCCTGGCGTCGAAGCTGGGCCAGCCGATGCCCGAGGCGGACTGCCCGAACGCGGACCTGGTCAGCAGCGACACGCTCTGGCTGACACAGTCGGTCCTGCTCGGGTCCGAGGAGCAGATCAGCGCCGTCGGGCGTGCGATCGCCAAGGTGGTCGGCCGCGCCGACGACCTGGGCTAGCTCGCCCCCGACGCCCGCTCCCGAGGCGCCACCCGGCGGGTTGCGGGCCGTGCAGCGCTCGCGTCGTTCAGCCGACGGAGAGGGCGTCCAGGGCCAGATCGGTGCCGGTGATCGAGACCTGCACCCCGCCGTCGAGCACGGCGACCTCGGTGATCTCGATGCCCTCCGGCAACTGGTCGAGCGGCACGTCCAGACCGCCGAGGTCGCCGATCAGGTTCCCGGGGATGTCCTCGGCGGACACGGTTGCGCCGGCGATGCTGAAGCTCGTGGGGGTGACGCTGATCGAGTTCCCGTTCGCAACCGGCTCCAGGCCGACCGTGATCGGGAGCCCGAGCAGGTTCGCCGTGGCGACGAGCTCGCCGTCGACCACATCGATCCCGACGCCCTCGGGCACGTCCTCGGAGGAGGCCAGCGCCGCCTGCAGCGTCTCCACGGGCAGGGTCATCCGCAGGTCCAGGTCGTCGACGGTGCGCGGCTCGCCCGTACTCACGCCGAGCAGTCGCACGTCCACGTCCTGGAACGTCATGTCCTGATAGGTGGCCGAGGCGGCGGTGAACCGCACGTCCTCGAGCCGGCCCGCCAGGACCTGCGGCAGGAACAGGAAGCCGCCGATCTCCACCTCGATGTCACCGGAGAGCTCCGGCACCGACGTGGTGATCTCCTCCTCGAGCTGCGCCTCGGTCTGCGCCACCAGGTACCGGTCGACGCCGAACGCGACGCCGAGCAGCACGACCAGCAGCACCAGGGTGCCGAGCAGGATCTTCCATCCGCGGGACATGGTGCCCACGGTAGGCGATCAACCCTGGGAGGCGCCGAGGTGTTCGTCGAGGAACGCGAGGGTGAGCGGCCACGCGGCGGCGGAGGCCCCCGCGTGGTGGAAGGCCGGGTTCGGGTTGTCGAACGCGTGACCGGCGCCCTCGTGCAGGTGGAACTCGGCACGGTCGTTGTCCGCGGTGACGGCGGCGCGGATCTTCTCGACCACGTCGAGCGGGATGTAGGCGTCCTCGGTCCCGAAGTGGTGCAGGCTCGGGTTGCCGACCGCCTGCGCCAGATCGAGCAGGTTCGGCAGCGCGGAGCCGTAGTAGGAGACGAGCGCGTCGACGGGCTCCAGGGCGGCCACGTTGAACGCGAGCCCGCCGCCGTAGCAGAAACCGATCACGCCGACGCCGCCGCTCACCTCCGGAGCCGCGCGCAACGCCGTCAGGGTCGTGCGGGCCTCGGCGAGGGCGTCCGCCCACGGCAGTTGCTGGGCGAGCGCCATGCCCTTGCCGAGCTGGTCCGGGTCATCGTCGTCCACCTCGCCGGCGTCCAGGCGCCAGTACAGCTGCGGCGCGTACACGACGTACCCGGCCCGCGCCAGGTCCGCTGCGCGGTCCCGGATGTATTCGCTGACGCCGAAGATCTCCTGCAGCAGGAGCAGGCCGGGGCCGATGCCCGACGGCGGCAGCCACCTGTGCACAGGCAGGTCACCGGAGCCCGTGGGTACGGTGCGGACCTCATGGGTCGGGTCGGTCATGACGGTCACGGTAGCGGTACCGACCCTCGGGTGGGGGAGGGACATCCCCGGCCCGGGGGATGTGCGCCGCGACGCGGCTCGCGAGCGTGTTTCGCATGACCACCCGGATTCTTCAGACGACCCACGCACCGCCGGCCGTTCGGTGGGCCGCCCGGATCGGTATCGCCTCGCTGCTGCCCTACGCGCTCATCAAGACCTACTGGGCCATGGGCGGTCGAGCCGGACTGAGGGATGGCTTCGATTTGGCCACGGAGTTCCGGCGCAACGGTGCGCCCGAGGCGATCATCTGGCTGGAGCGGCACGGCATCGACTTCACCGCCATCCTCGCTCTCGTGGGATCGGTCCTGCTGGTCGCACTGATCCGGCCCTGGGGGATGCGGCTGCCGCGATGGATGGTGCTCGGGCCGGCTTGGGCGGGCGCGGCGTTCCTCGTCCCGTACGGCACCCTGACGGCGGTCGTCGCACTCGCCGGCTCGAACGATGACCGAACCGCCGCCACCACCGGCTGGCTCACGGCAGCAGCCGTCGCCGCCTTCTGTGGGATCGGAAGCGCGCTCGCCATCTGCGCGCGGTCATATCAGCGGCGTTCGGCACCGCGACATGACTCGGGTCGGTCGTGACCGTCACGGCAGTGGTCCCCCGCGCGGGGGAGAGGTGTCCCCGCACCGGGGGGTGCGCACCGCACCGCGGTTCGCGAGCGTGGTGGCATGAACCTGCAGACCCCTCAGAGATCACGGGCACCACAGGCCCTTCGGACCACCCGGACGGCACGCCGGCTCACTGTCTTCGCCGGCTGGGCCATGGTCGCGATCGCGGTGCTCCACACCCTCGCCATCGCCGTGCACCCGTACTGGGCCGAGTGGTTCGCCGGCGGGCTCCGGGGGTCGGACCCCGACCCCCTCTCGCTGGCCACGTTCTGGGCCCTACCCGGTGGCTTCGTGCCGGTGCTGGCTCTGCTCGGGCTGCTCACCGTCCGGCTGGGACGGCGCGGCGAGCGACTGCCCGGCTACGTCGGCTGGGTGCTGCTGGCCTGGGTCGTGACCGCCATCGCCCTGATCGGTCCGAGCGGCTTCCTCTTCGGGATCGTCCCGGCGGTCGCGCTCATCGCGTCCTCCGTGCTCGGTCGCCGCGACCGCGTGCCGGACCACCACGCCCAGGTGGCGGCGCTCCGATAATCCGTTGTCCGCACCCGCCGGCGGAACCTACCGTGGCGGCCATGGGCAACTACTTCATGATGGTGCGTCGTGTCCGGGAACGGGCAACGACGATGGGGCTGGCACCGACTCCGCAAGACCTGGGCTGAACGGATCCTCGACGGCATCGCCGTCCTCGACACCGACCTCGTCCTGGACCTCGGGTCGGGGACCGGTGCGCTGACGCTGCCGATAGCGGCACGCGGGGCCCGGGTGATCGCCGTCGAACTGCATGCCGGCCGCGTGAACCGGCTCCGCGACGCCGTCGCCGGTCATGACCGGGTGACGGTGGTGGAGGGTGACATGCTGGAGGTGCCGCTGCCCCACCGTCCGTTCCGAGTGGTGGCGAACCCGCCATATGCGGCCGCCGCCGCGTTGGTGCGGCGGCTCACCGAGCGCGACTCGGCACTGCGGCGGGCGGACCTCGTGGTGCCCCGGTGGATGGCGAACCGGTACGCGGCCGCCCCGCCGCGCGGGTTCACCGCCGAGATCGGCGCCCACGTGCCGGCTCGGGCGTTCGACCCGCCACCGCGGGACGACAGCGCCGTGCTGGTGCTACGCCGGGTCAGGTCGCCGCGCCGACGCCGCGGATCGCGGCGCCGTCCCGCGCCGCGCTGACCGGTGTCAGTGTGCGCCGATCACGCAGACGTCCGCCTCCGGGACCTCGGTGCCGGCCGAACGGGCGGTGAGAATCAGCCGCACCTGGGGTTCCGCACCCGGGATCAGGGAGGCTCTGGTGATCGCTGAGCTGGTCGGGATGCGCTGCTCGGCGGTCCAGGTTCGCCCGGATCGGAGGAGGTACGTCTGCACCCCGACGGGCTGGTCCCGCGGCACCATGTAGAGGCGCGTGATCGCCGGGTTGACCTGTTCGAGTTCGAGCAGCCCCAGGTCGCGTCCCAACTCGTGGACCGACCAGTCGCCACCGGACCAGACCGCCGAGTTGATGACCTTCGTGTCCGCGTCCTGGGTGTTGAACACCAGCAACGGGCGACCCGCCACTTCGCCGACCACGTGCGTGTAGCCGATGTCCCGGCTCAGAGGCTTGGCGCGCTCGAGTTCGGAGTGCACCGCCTTGGTGGCCGCCTCCATCGTCTCCCCGTCGATCCAGGTGCCGAGATCGGTCCCGGCGGCGTTGTAGAAGTGCTCGTCGTCCGGGTGGAATGCCGCGTAGTAGAGGTTGCGGTGGTACCGGTCGTGCTCGTGGACCTCGGGCCCACCGCCGGCGAGCGTCCACACCAGGTGGAAGCGTTCCGGTGACCGCCCATGCGCTGACGTGTGCCGGACCTGACCGAGGTAGACCTCGTTCAGATTGTCAGCACGTCCGGCGGATCCGATCGCCCAGGGAGCGTCCGGAGCGCCCCGAACCCAGGTGCGCCCGTTGTCGCGGGAGACCAGGTACAGAACCGGTCGATCATCGGTGAAGGCCTCCTCATCGACGAACTGGGAGGTCTGGCGGTAGAAGAGGTAGATGTCGCCGAAGTCGGACTTGACCGGCATCGGGTAGCTCGAGAAGGCCGCAAGCGGGATCTCGGCGTCGGTCCACGGCCCATCGACGCTGTGCGGGCTGGATCTGGCAACGCGCTGGGTGGAGTTGTGCGCGCCGTGGAAGACCAGCAGCGCGCCGTCGTCGGCCTGGACCATGGCCGGATAATTGTGCGCGTCGGGGAACGGCGACGTACCCACGCGGCGTGGGGCCGACCAGAGCCCGGTGACGTGGGAGTACGCGGCCACGTACGGGTGTGACGCCGCTCCGATCCAGCTGATGAACGTCTGCTGCGACCGGGGATCGTAGACGCCGCCGGCCATCGGTCGCCGGTCGGACTTGGTCGCGGCCGACGGGGCCACCACACGCGCGTCCAGTCGCTCGTGCGGCGTGGTTGCGCGGGCGGCCGGCCGCGACGGTGCGCCGAACGCGGGCGCCGCGAACCGCCCAGGCAGGGCAGCGGCTGCCGTGGCGCCGCTGCCGATGGCGAGGAACTGTCGTCGAGAGATCGGAAATGCCATGACGTGTCCTTTCACGAAGGGAGCCCGGAGGGCCGGCCCGGCAGGCCCTCCGGCAGGCGTCACTGCTGGGCGGCGTAGGCCTCCTCGTACTCGGCGCGGATGTCGTCCCCGCCACCGGATCGCCAGGACGCGACCGTGTCGTCCCACGAGTCCACCGGTTCGCGGCCGAGCAGGATCCCGTTGCGGGCGTCGTTGAGCATCGTCGACAGCTGTCCGCCGACGCGGCCCTGGCTCTCCGAGTACAGGCCCCAGGACGCGGTCAGCGAGCTCGCCGGCACCGCGACGGCCTGGTGGTCGTACACCGCCTGGGCGACGTCGGGCATGCCGGGGAAGTACGTCTCCTTCGGTGCATCGACGAGGTACTCCACCGGGAACGCGCCGTTCGCGGTATAGGCCAGACCGTCCTGGTTCAGCACCGGCTCGGTCCCGTCCAACTCGAACGTCACCCCCTCGATGCCGTAGCTGCGGAAGAGGTGCTCCTCGGTGCCGAAGGGGGCGGCCAGCCAGTCCAGCACCTTCAGCAGCATCCTGATCCGGTCCGGGTCGGCCTGCGCGAGCGACGTGAACGAGTTGTTCGGCATCCCCTGCCACATCGGGGCCGGCTCACCGTCTGGACCGGGCGCGACCTGGAGGCCGAGTCGGTAGGCGTCACCGATGGTGTTCCGCGCGAAGAACCCGGCCACGGCCGTGTAGGTGTCCTCGATCACGGCGGCCGAGCCCTGGCTGAACCAGGCCTTGGCGTCGGCGTTCGCACCGCCCACGCCGTCCGGGTGGACCAGACCCTCTTCGACCAGCTTCCGGCCGAACTCCAGGGCATCCTTCTGCTCGGGGACCTCGAGCGCGTGGGTGAACGATCCGCTGGCGTCCACCATCCACTCGTTCTGGATGCCGAGCATGGCCTGGAGGACCACGAACGGCACCTCGGTGAGGGCCCACACATTGGCCTGGGTGTCGGTCATGTCGCGGCACAGCTGCAGGAACTCGTCGAGGCTGCCGAACGAGGGATCCACGCCGCGGGCCTCGAACAGGTCGTCCCGGGTGAAGATGATCTGGGACCCGGTGATGCCTCGCTGCACGGGCAGCCCGTAGAGCCTGCCGTTGTACACGGTGCCCCGCCAGGAGTCGGTGGGCAGGTTCGCCAGGAACGGGTAGTCGGCGATCGCATCCCCGGCGAGGAACTCGGTGAGGTCCTGGCACTTGGCCTCGAGGAACTGCGGTAGCTGGGACAGCGAATCGTCCACGTTGAAGATGTCGCCCAGGTTGTCGCCCGCCACCGCTGTCGCGAACCGCTGCGGGTAGTCGGCTCCGGGGGTGATGGACAGCTGCAGTTCGGAGCCGACCCGCTCGTTCAGTTCGGCCCAGTAGGGGTTGCGGTCGGCTGTGGGCGGGATCGGGGCGAACGTGCCCATCGATGCCGAGATCGGGCTGCCGTCGCCCGGCTTCTCGGTGGTGGCCGGCTGCGGGTCGGCCGGGTAGGCGAAGAACACGTTCGGGATGCCGCCCTCGCCCGTGATGTCGGGCTGGACGCCCTGGTACGGGATGTAGCTCGGCAACACCGAGGCGGCTGCGGACGCAGCTGCCGAAGGGTCGTCACCGCCACTCGATGAACCTGAGCAGCTTGCCAGGACCGGGGCGGCCGCGAGCGCGGCCAGTCCTCCGAGGCCGCCACGTAGGACGGTGCGACGAGAGATGGAACTGCTCATGGTGCATTCCTTTCGTTTCCGGGGGGTCGGGCCGTCGTTGCACCGGGCAGTCAGCCTTTGACTGCTCCGGTGAGGACGCCCTTGGCGAAGTGCTTCTGGAGGAACGGGTAGACGATCAGGATCGGGACGATCGTGACGACGAGGATGGCCATCTGGACCGAGGCCTGGGGCGGCACCACGTCAACCGTGGCGCCGAGGTCGGAAGCCCCGAGTTCGGCGTTGTTCACGACGTAGGTCCGTAGGACGAGCTGCAGTGGCCACTTGCTGGAGTCGTTCATGTACAGGAGCGCGTTGAAGAACGCGTTCCAGTACCCGACGGCGTAGAACAGGCCGATCACGGCGAGGACGGCCTTGGACAGCGGGAGCATGATCCGGGTGAAGATCGTCAGGTGTCCGGCACCGTCGATCCGGGCGGAGTCCGTCAGCTCGGCCGGGACCCCCATGAAGAAGGCCCGCAGCACGATCACGTTGAAGCCGCTCAGGGCAGTCGGCAGGATCAGCGCCCAGTAGCTGTCCAGGAGCCCGAACTCCTTGACCACCAGGTAGTTCGGGATCATCCCGGGAGAGAACAGCAGGGTCAGCAGGACGAGCATCAGCATCGGCTTCTGCCCGAACGAGCCGTGCCGGGAGAGGGCGTAGGCGAGCATGGTCGAGGCGACCAGGCTCACCGCGGTGCCGACCAGGGTGATCCCGATGCTGACGAGCATCGCCTGCGACACGACTCCGCCGGCGAAGATCGACCGATAGGCGTCCAGGGTGACGCTCGAGGGCAGCAGGACGAACCCGCCCGCCGCGTTGACCTGTTCGCGGCTCGCCACGCTCGTGGACAGGATGCCGACGAACGGGATGATCACGAGGGCGCAGATCACCGTCAGGGCGATGCCCTTCAGGACGCGCGCCGGCATCGGCGGGGCATCCAGGCGACGTGTTGCGCTCATGACTTGTACACCCCTGCCTCGCCGAAGATGTGGGCCACCTTGTTGGCGCCGAGCACGAGGAGCACGCCCACCAGCCCCTTGACGAGGCCGACCGCGGCCGACACGCCCCACTGGCCACCGACGATCCCGTTGTTGTAGACGTAGGTGTCCAGGACCTCGCTCGCTGCGAGCCCGACGGCCTGCTGCTGCAGGATGATCTGCTCGAAACCGACGGTCAGCGAGTCACCGAGGCGCAGGATCAGCAGCAGGATGATGAGGCCGCGGATGCCGGGCAGTGTCACGTGCCAGAGTTGTCGGGTCCGGGAGGCGCCGTCGACGCTGGCCGCTTCGTAGAGCGAGGAGTCGATCTGCGAGAGGGCGGCCAGGAACAGGATCGTCGCCCATCCGGTGTCCTTCCAGATGACCTGGGTGGTCAGCAGTCCCACGAACAGGTCGGAGTTGCCCATCAGCGAGATGGGGTCCAGGCCGTGTGCGCGCAGGGTGTTGTTGAGCAGCCCGCTGCCGCCGACCATCTGCTGGAAGACCGCGACGACGATCACCCAGGACAGGAAGTGCGGCATGTAGAGGATCGACTGCACCACCCGCTTCACGCGCTCGGAGAGGAGGCTGTTCAGGAGCAATGCCAGCGCGATCGGAGCGGGGAAGACGAACAGCACCTGCACCAGGGTCAGGACCAACGTGTTCCGCAGCGCACGCAGGAACGCCGGATCGCCGTTGAAGATGATCTCGAAGTTCTGCCAGCCCACCCAGGGACTCGACCCGAACGGCAGGAACGGGACGTAGTCCTGGAACGCGATGACGTTCCCGACCAGTGGCAGGTAGTGGAACCCGAGGACGAGGGCCAGGCCGGGCAGCGCCATCAGGATCAGGGCACGGTCGCGATGGAAGCGGTGATGCCAGCGGGTGCTGCGCCGTGGTGACCGGCTCGGGGACGGCTCAGGGCCGGCCGGGCCGTTGCGATCGCGTGCCGGCACGGGTCTTGTCACGGTGTGACTCACGCTCTCCTCCTTTGGATGCGGGTCGACGAATGGGTGGGAGGCGCCGCCGGTCAGACCGGTCCGGCGGCGCTCTCGTAGAGCCGGCGGGCGAGCGCGAGGTCCCGTGCGACGACCTCGGCGAGCGGGCCGTCCGGCGCGGTGTACTGGGCGCTCAGGCAGACCGGGCCGGCGTAGTTGCGTGCGCGCAGCTGGGTCATCACGGTCGACCAGTCGGACAAGCCGTCCGCGCCCTCCACGAACCACGAGCGCCACTGCGTGCGGGTCCGGTCGGCGGAGTCATGGCCCGGCTCCGGCGGGAGCTGGCGGTAGACCGCGTTCTTCAGGTTCACGATGTCCAGGCGCGGCGCCGCGATCTCCAGGGTGAGCGTCGGATCGTCGCCGGCGAGCGCGTCGTGTGCTGCGTCCCAGATCAGCGTGAAGTCAGCATGCGGAAGCCCGTCGAGCAGGTCCAGGACCTGCGCGGTGGAGGCCACGTACCGGCCATGGTGGGGCTGGACGCCCACCTTCACGCCGTACTGGCGGGCCCACCGGGCCGACTGCTGCAACTGGGCCCGGAACCGGGCCACGGATGCGATGTAGCCGTCCGCCTCGATCGGTGCCATCACCCGGATGGTCGGCACGCCGGAGGCCTGGCACGCCGCGAACGTCGGTTCGGTCAGGTCGGCGGCGACGCTGATCGGGACGACGCCGGAGTCCTCGAGCTGCGCCACGAACTCGGGCAGGCGCGCCTCGACCCGCTGCGGGGTGACGAAACTGTTCGGCCGCACCGGGATCTCGACCCCGGCGAATCCGATGTCCGAGACGAGGGTGCCGAGCTGCGCCCCGGAGAGGTCGGCCCACGGCTTGGCGAAGACCGACCAGGTGACCCGGTCCCGGGACAGCACGCCCGCCTGGTGATCCGCCGGGGCCACGGCTCCGTGTCCATGCTGTGTCATCGCCATCAGTCCTGCTCTCCGTAGTTCAAGGGCCGTGCCAGCGCCCGGATCCGGTCCTCGTCGACCTCGATGCCCAGCCCCGGACCGTTCGGAACCTGCGCCACGCCGTCGGTGATCTGCAGCCCGTCCACGAACAGCTCGGCGAGCAGTTCCGGACCGTTCAGTTCGGCGGGCAGCGCCAGGTCGACGAGGCTGAACAGGTGCAGGGCGGCCGCGAACCCGATTCCGCAGTCGGTCAGGCCGCTCGCGAGCACCTCGAGTCCGTGCGCCTCGGCCACCGCCACGGTGCGCTGTGCCGCGCGCAGGCCGCCCGACTTGCAGACCTTCACCACGACCAGGTCGGCGAGGTCGAGCGTCGCGCTCCGCGCCAGGTCGGCACTGCTGAAGCTGCCTTCATCGATGGCGATGGGAAGGTCGATCATCTCCCGCACCCGTCTCATCCCGCCCCAGTCCACGCTCGGGACCGGTTGCTCGAGGCAGTACAGGTGTGGCACGTCCTCGATCTGCTCGAGGAGCTGTCGCACGGCCGACGGCCGGTAGGACTGGTTCGCGTCCAGCCAGATGGGCTTGCCGTCGGCGTGGCTGGCGACGGTGCGCACCGCGGCCGCGTCCGCAGCGACATCGCCGGAGATCTTCACCTTGAACGCGTGCATCGCGCTGGACTCGAGCACCCGGTCGCGGATCACGTCGAGCGGGTCCACTCCGATCGCGGAGCAGAGCGGTAGCTCGGTGCGGGTGGCTCCGCCGAGCAGGGCATGCACGGGCAGTCCGAGCACCCGGCCGGCGAGGTCGTGCAGGGCGATGTCCACCGCAGCCCGTGCGAACGGGAAGCCGCTGGAGACCGACGGGCTCAGGAGTGCGCTTGCCCGCCGATGGAACGCCTCGACCTGGGTGGGGTCGGTGCCGATGAGCAGCGGTGCCAGGTACCGGCGGACGATCACCGCCATCGTCTCGATCGTCTCGTGGCTCCAGCTCGGGAGGGCACGCTGTTCGCCCCAGCCCACCTGTCCGTCGTCCGCCGTGATCCTGACGAACAGCACGTCGCCGTCCTGGTGGGCCGAACCGACCGATCCGCTGCCGAGCACGAACCGGTGCTTGAACGGCACCGGAACGGCGAACACCTCCACTGTGGCGATCCGGCTGCTGACGCGCGGCGTCTCGGCGCGGGGAGCCGTCTGCACGGCGCTCACGCGCTGACCGCCAGACGCTGGGGGTCGACGAACGAGGTGCCCCGGGTGCCGTCGCGCAGCCATGCGGTGACGTCCGCCATCACGAACGCGGTCAGGTCCGCGTGCCCTTGGACGGTGTCCCCGGCGACGTGCGGGGTGAGGAGTACGTTCGGGGCGGTCAACAGCTCGGCAGCGAGGGTCGGCGGTTCGACCTCGAACACGTCGAGGGCAGCGAGGATCCGGCCCTGCCGGATCGCCTCGGTGACGGCGGGGCCGTCCAGTGTGGCGGCACGAGCGGAGTTGATCAGGACGGTGCCCGGGCGGATCGCGCCGATGAGGTCGGCGCCGATGAGGCCCTCGGTCTCCGGTGTGCTCGGCACGTGGATGGAGATGACGTCGGCATCCATCACCTCCAGCAGGGACGCCTGGCGCACCCCCAGTGTGGCCGCCCGCTCCGCGGTGAGGTACGGGTCGTACACGCACAGGTCGACGGCGAACGGCCGGAGGAGCCGGATCAGCGCGCGTGCCGTGGAACTCGCGCCGACCAGCCCCACGGTGCGCCCGGTCAGTTCCGAGCCACGCAGTTGCGGCTGCTTCCACCCGCCGGCCCGGACGGCCCGATCGAGCTCGGGCAGTCGGCGCAGCAGGGTCAGGATCGCACCGAGGCAGTACTCACCGACCGAGAGGGCGATCCGCTCCCCGGCCGAGAACACCGCCGTGCCCGCCGCCATCGCGTCGGCGTCGATAAGCCGCTTCACGGACCCGGCCGCGTGTGCCACCACCTTCGGGGCGCCGGCCGCCGTCAGGAGCGCCGTGTCCAGGTGCGGCGTGCCCCAGCTGGTGAGCACCACGTCGGCTCCGCTGACGAGCTCGGCGACCTCGGCAGCGCCGAGCTCAGCGCTACCCCAGCGCACTGCGAAGCTGGTCTCCAGCCAGTCGCGGGTGGCGGGTGCGCACACGTCCTCGGCTCGGGCAGGGGTCATCACGGCAGAAAGGCTGATCACGCAGGTCTCCTTGGGGCTGAACGAGGTGGCGGCTGACTGGAGGTTAAGCGGTGATCGCGATACTCGTCCAAGGCCGTTTTCGCATCGCTTGATACCTTTTGCGCATGATGTATTCGTTGGCTCAACTCCGCGGGTTCGTCGCGGTGGCCGAGCACGGTCATTTCGGCCGCGCGGCGGAGGCTCTGCTGATGAGCCAGCCGCCACTGAGCCGGCAGATCCAGGCGCTGGAGCGTGCGGTCGGGGTGTCCCTGTTCGACCGCGGTCCGCGCGGCGTGCAACTGACCGTGGCCGGGCACGTGTTCCTGCGCGACGCCCGCCGCATCCTCTCCCTTGCCGACGGAGCACCGGAGACGGCGCGGAGGGTGGCGGCGGGCCAGGCCGGCCGGATCCAGGTCGCCTTCATCAGCGCCGCGGCACTGAGCATCCTGGAGCCGCTGCTCACCGAGATCAGTTTCGAGCTCGCGCAGCTGGAGGTCGCCCTCGTCGAACTCAGCGGGACCGAACAGCTCCAGGCGCTCGCCGACGGCCGGATCGACCTCGGCCTGGTGCGGCCGCCGGTGCCCACCGAGGAGCTCGAGGCCCAACCCGTGCATGCCGAGCCGCTGATCGTGGCGCTTCCCGACGGCCATCACCTCGCCCAGGCGGACGGGCCGATCGCCCCGGCGGACCTCATCGACGAGCCGATCCTCGAGTACGCCGAGGACGGCACCAACTACCTGCACGACCTGTGCGTCCGGCTGCTCGGCAGCGAGAACTTCGTCGCCGCGCAACGTGTCTCCCAGCTGTCCACGGCGCTCGCCCTGGTGCGGGCTCGCCGCGGTGTCGCCGTGGTGCCTCGGTCCGCGGCCGCGATGAGTTTCGAGGGCGTGATCTACCGGGACGTGGTGGGCCCGTCGCCACAGGTCTCGCTGCACGCCTGCTGGCGCCGGGACACGATGAACCCCGCACTCATCAACGTGATCGCCTACCTTCGAGCCCGGTTGCAGCCCTGACCCCGACCGGGCCGGCTGTCGGCGGTCCTTGGCATACTCGCACGCATGCTCACGCGCCGGGACCTCGCCCTGCTCCGCCTCCTCGCGCAGCGCCTCGCCGGTCCACGTCTCGCGACGCCGGCGGACGCGGTGCGTCACCTCGGCGCCGCGCAGGCGCAGGACCTTCCGGGTGCCCTCACGTCCATCGCACTGCGGGTCGACGGCGGAACTCGCCAGGCCGTCCAGGTCGCCCTGGCCTCGGGGCAGGTGGTCCGCTCCTGGCCGATGCGTGGGACGCTGCACCTGGTGCCGGCCGAGGATCTCGGCTGGATGCTGGGCATCACCGGCCCGCGCATGATCGCCGGTGCCGCGCGCCGTCGCGCCGAACTGGGCATCACCGAGACCGTTCTGGACCAGGCCCGGGAGGTAGCCCTCGGGGCGCTCGCGGATGAACCCGGGCGGCCCGCGCCGGCCGCTGTCGCCGGCGGTGAGGAGACCACACGTCCCGCCGGGCTGCGCCGGTCGGACCTGTTCGGGCTCTGGGATGCGGCGGGCCTGCTCGTACAGTCGCAGACCGCGGTGCACCTGCTCGGCCAGCTCTGTCAGGAGACCACGCTCGTCCTCGGGCCGCTGTCAGGCACCGAGCAGCTCGTGGTCGGCTACCAGGACTGGATCCCCGAACCGGTGCGTCTCGACCGCGACCAGGGCCTGGCCGAGTGGGCCCGCCGCTACCTGCGCAGCCACGGCCCGGCCACCGACCGGGACCTGGCCCGCTGGGCGTCGCTCAGCCTCACCGACGCCCGCGCCGGGATGGCCGCCGTCCGTGGCGAGTTCACTGCCGTCGACCTCGACGGCGTCGAACATCTCATGGATCCGGCGCTCCCGGACCTGCTCGCCGACCACCGCGCCGACGCGCGCCGGCTCCGGCTGCTGCCCGGGTTCGACGAGTTCGTGCTCGGCTACGCCGACCGCACGTTCACGGTGCCGAAGGAGTTCGAGGATCGGATCGTGCCCGGCGGCAACGGCATGTTCCGGTCCACCGTGGTCAAGGGCGGCCAGGTGATCGCCACCTGGAGGCGCGCCGGCACGGGCGCGAAGGCCCGGATCGACCCGGAGCCGTTCGCCTCACTCGGCCCGCGCGACCTCGCCGCCATCGAACGGCGCTACGCCGAGCTGCCCTGAGCCGCCGAGCGTGCGATTCCCCCGGTGGCCCGCGGCTCGGAACGTGGTGACCGCGCGTTCGCCAGCCATCGGCGCGGCGACGGGGTGGGATCGGTAGGTCCGCATCCCGGTCGATCGTGGGGGCATGAGAAGCCTCCTCGGTCTGGTGCGGACGCTCGCGATCATCGCGGCGGTGTGCGCTGCGGTGTCCTTGATCGCCGGCCCGATGCTCCTGATCGTCGGCAGCAACGACTTCCGGCAGGGCACCACGGACATCGATGGGGATGTGGGTTCCCTGGTGACCCTGCTCACGAACGACTATCTGGGCGGGGGCCGGTGCACCTTCGAGGGTGCCCTGACCCAGGTGGAGACGCTGTCATCGGGCAGTTACGAGATCAACGGGGTGCCGTTCTTCGCGCAGGCCACGCTAGAGGTGACCGGCTCCGGCGGCGGGTCGATCGCCTGCGAACCCGGGCTGCTCTACTACGTCTCGCCGACGCCGTCGTGGCTGGCCGGACCGGTGCGGGCACTGTCCGGGCTTGGCCTGGCCGGCCCGATCGTCACGATCGGGCTCGGCATCGCGGTCGCGTTCGTGACCGGTCTGGTCCGGTCGATGCTCGCCGAACCGAAGCGACGCCGCCCCGGGTCGCGACCGGACTCGCCGACCGGAGGCGACCCCGGTTGGTCCGCCCGACCGGATCTGCCGGAGCCGCCCGGGCTCAGGCCGAGGGAGTACCGAGCGCGGTGAGCCGCCCGGCGAGCAGGTCGACCTCGGTGGCGTTCTCGGTCAGTTCCAGCGCCCGGCGCAGCGCCGCGGCCGCCTCATCGGTCCGGCCCAGCTCGGTCAGGAACTGGGCCCGGGTCGCGTGGAACAGGTGGTAGCCGTCCAGGCCCGCACCGGCCAGGCCGTCCACCTCGGCCAGCGCGGGACCCGGCCCGGCCACCTGCGCGAGGGCGACGGCCCGGTTCAACCGCACCACCGCCGTCGGGCTCATCGAGAGCAGCCGGTCGTAGAGGGCGAGCACCTGGAACCAGTCGGTGTCGGCGTGGGTGGCGGAATCGCTGTGCACCGCGTTGATCGCGGCCTGCACCTGGTAGGGCCCCGGTGCGCCCCGGCGCAGACACGCGCGCACGAGGTCCTGGCCCTCGGCGATCAGATCGGCATCCCAGCGGCCACGATCCTGATCCGCCAACGCCACGAACTGCCCCTCGGGCCCCGTGCGGGCCGTACGCCGGGACTCGGTGAGCAGCATCAGGGCGAGCAGGCCGCGCGCCTCCGGCTCGTCCGGCATCAGCTCGACGAGCACCCGGCCGAGTCTGATCGCCTCCGCGCACAGGTCGGCGCGGATCAGATCCTCGCCCGCGGAGGCGGTGTAGCCCTCGTTGAAGATCAGGTAGACGACCGCGAGCACGGACGTCAGCCGGTCCGGCAGGTCGTGGTCCTCGGGCACCCGGTAGGGGATGTTCGCGGCCGTGATCTTGCGCTTGGCCCGCACGATCCGCTGCGCCATCGTGGCCTCGGGCACCAGGAACGCCCGCGCGATCTCCGGCGTGGTGAGTCCCCCGAGCGTGCGCAGCGTCAACGCGACCCGGGCGGCCGGCGCGATGGCGGGGTGGCAGCACGTGAAGATCATCCGCAGCTGGTCGTCCCTCACCGGACCCACCGGCTCGGGTTCGTCGCGGGCGTGCAGGAGCGCCGCCTCGGCGTACTTGTCATGGCTCTTCGCCTCCCGGCGGAGCCGGTCGATGGCCCGGTTGCGTGCGGTCACCACGATCCACGCCCCGGGGTTCGGTGGCGTCCCATCCTGGGGCCACTTCTCGACGGCGGCGATGAATGCGTCCTGCACCGCATCCTCGGCGAGCGAGAGGTCGCCGAGGATGCGGGTCAGGGTGGCCACGCACCGTCCGTGTTCGGAACGAAAAACCTGTCCGACGGCGGCGGTCGCGTCAGTGCTCATCGACGGCTCGTCGGCGGCTCACTCGGTCGGTACCGCCTGGAACGGACGGACCTCGACGGGGGAGAAGCAGGCCTTCGAGGCCTGGTCGGCGTACGCCAGGGCCGCGTCCAGGTCCGGGGCCTCGATCACCCAGAAGCCGCCGAGCTGTTCCTTGGTCTCCAGGAACGGGCCGTCGGTGACCACGGCGTCGCCCTGGGTGCTGTCGACCTTGGTGGCGGTACTGGACGGCTCGAGGCCGCCGCCGAACACCCAGGCCCCGGCCTGCTGGAGCGAGTCGTTGAAGGCACCCACCTGGGCGTAGGCCTCCTCGAGGCCCTCCGCGGGGATGTCGGCCATCTCCTGGTCGGTGCTCCAGATGGAGAGCAGGTACTGCGTCATGTCGGTTCCTCCTGTTCGGGGTGGGTCCCTCTGACCCGCCTCTCATCCCTGCTACGAACGACGGATGTCCCGATCGACACCCTCGCCCAGATTTCTTTCGGAAGTTTTCTCCGGCCCTCGAGAACCTCAGGTGACGAACGCCTCCCGGGCCGCCCCGAGGTACGCGGCGAGCCGGTCCGCCGCGGCCTCGACCGCCTTCACCTGTTCCGGGGTGAGGCCGGCGGCGAGCTTCAGTTCGATCCGTGCGACACCCCGGCCCGGCGCCCGCTTCCAGGTGCCCGCGTTGAGCCCGTCGACCAGGACCGTGGAGGCGTACGGGTCGATCCACGGGTCTGCGTCCGGCCCACGCGGATGGTCCGGCGCGACCGGAAAACCCAGCGCCGGGTAGGTGAGCGTGACCTCGTCATAGATCGGCAGCAGATGCGCTCGCGGGGCCTCCGGTGCGGTCCGGGCCGGGACCGTGGGGTCGAGCCACAGCGGGGTCCCGTCCACCTCCACCCGCTCCAACCGGTCACCGAGGATCTCGAGTCCGAGCCGCACCTCGGCCTGGGTCAGCTTCGTCCACCGCGTCAGGTCCTTGATCGATGCCGGCCCGTGCCCGGCGTAGAACCGATGCACCAGCCGGGCCACCGCCTCGTCCCGGTCGAGCGGGGTCTCCGGCGGCACGACCTCGTCCACCAGGAGGTACGTGTGCTGGGCGCCCTTCATCGGCCCGCTGACGATCACCCCGTGGAGTTCGTTCATCAGGTGCAGGTCCCCGAGCGCCAGGCCCTTGTGCGGCAGGCCGGCGGCCTCCATGTGCGGGGCGATCTCCCGGCGGGTCAACGCCGTGCGTCCCGCCAGGACCTTCCGGAACACGTCCGCACCCCGAGCCGCCACGTCCTCGTCCAGGCCGAGCCGGGCGAAGTGGCCGCGCATCGACGAGAGCACCTTCGGCGAGGTCAGCCCGAGGATCCAGCGCAGGTCCTGCGGCGCCACGAAGTGCCAGGTGGGGCGCAGGATGTGGGTACGCAGGAACTGACCCTCGTCGAACGCGGCCCGCACCCCGTCATCGGTCCCGCCCCGGGTGCGCATGCCGAGCGACCACATCGCGTTCGGGGCCTCCTGCGACTGCACGCAGGTCAGCAGCCGGACGACGTCCGCGGGCTCAGGAAGGCCGGACGAGGTCAGCCGCTGCGTGGCCATCCGACGGCGCAGCACCCACTCCCGCGTGATCCCCATTGCGGGTAACTATTCCCCATTCCGGCCGGTCGCGGGAGTCCCCCGGCCGTGATCCAGCGGTGCCGGGCCGGCATTGCGTCTCACCTGTCGGACAAACCGGGAGGCTCGCCGCCGGCCCGATCCGGACGGGCCAGGATGGTCGCCGGATCCCGAGCTGCAGTGTGCACCGGGAAACTCGGGGGAGAACCAATGACCAGCGCGGACCGAGGCCTGTGCCTCATCCGGCGGCGCGCCGTGGACCGGTCGCCAGGCCGGCGTGCTCTGTTGCTGACCGAACCCCCAGCGCGTCGCCGCGCCCCACGCCGACCGCTGTCAGCAACGGCCGGCTGTGTCCCGTCACCCATCCGAGAGGCTCTCCATCGTCATGTCCAGCACCAGCACACCCGCCGACCAGCAGGCCAAGCGCCGGCTCCGGTTCCCGTCCTTCAGCGCGCAGATCATCATCGCGCTCGTCCTTGGTGTCGGACTCGGCTGGCTCGCGCTGACCATCGGCCCCGTCGTCGACGCCGAGGGTGAGGAGGCGCCGAACTGGCTCACCGAGACGCTCAGCACGATCGGCTCTTCGTTCGTGACCCTGCTGCGGGCGATCGTGCCGCCGCTGGTGTTCACCGCGATCGTCGCCTCCATCGCGAACCTGCGGAAGGTCACGAACGCGGCGCGCCTGGCCGGGCAGACCCTGCTCTGGTTCGCCATCACCGCGCTCATCTCCGTGGCCATCGGCATCGGCCTCGGCCTGGTGCTGCGGCCGGGCGAGAACACCGCGATCGGCGCCGACGCCGCGGAGGAGCCCGGCCGCACCGGCAGCTGGCTCGACTTCCTCACCGGCCTGATCCCCGGCAACGCGCTCGGCCTCGGCGCCTCGGCCGGTGGCGACGGCTCGATCTCCATCAACTTCAACGTGCTTCAGATCGTGGTCGTCTCCCTCGTGGTCGGGCTCGCGGCGCTGCGCACCGGCAGCAAGGCCGAGCCGTTCCTGACCTTCAACGCCTCGGCGCTCTCGATCATCCAGAAGGTGCTGTGGTGGATCATCCGCCTCGCCCCGCTCGGCACCCTCGGGCTCATCGGCCGCGCCATCGCGACCTACGGCTGGGACCTGCTCGCCCCGCTCGGCACGTTCACCGTGGCGATCTACGTGGGCCTGGCGCTCGTGCTGTTCGTCCTCTACCCGATCCTGCTGCGCGCCAACGGGCTGCCGGTGCTGCGCTACTTCCGCGGCGCCTGGCCGGCGATCCAGCTCGGGTTCGTCTCCCGCTCCTCGATCGGCACCCTGCCGGTCACCGAGCGCGTCACCGAGCGCAACCTCGGCGTGCCTCGCGAGTACGCCTCGTTCGCCGTGCCGCTCGGCGCGACCACGAAGATGGACGGCTGCGCGGCGATCTACCCGGCCGTCGCGGCGATCTTCGTCGCCCAGTTCTACGGGATCGACCTCTCCGTCACGGATTATCTGCTCATCGCGTTCGTCTCCGTGGTCGGCTCGGCCGCGACGGCCGGCCTCACCGGGGCGCTGGTGATGCTCACCCTCACCCTGTCCACGCTCGGGCTGCCGCTCGCCGGCGTCGGTCTGCTCCTCGCGATCGACCCGATCCTGGACATGGGGCGTACCGCGGTGAACGTCGCGGGCCAGGTGCTCGTGCCCACGATCGTGGCCAAGCGGGAGGGCATCCTCGACCTCGACCAGTACCACCGCGCGGACGCCGAGGACCTGTTCACCGAGGACGACGACGCGGCGACCGCCGAGCCGGAGCTCGTCGGGTCCCGCTGACGAGCCGGCGGGGGGGGGGGGGGGGGGGGGGCCCCCGCCCCCCCCACCCCGCCGCCGGAGGGCCCGACGCCCGCCCCCGGCGGCGCGGCCGCGGGGGGGGCCCCCCCCCCGGGGGGGGGGGGGGGGGGGCGGGCCCCCCCCCCCCCCCCACGACCCGGCGTCAGCTTCGACCGGTCGCCATGCGACGGCGGGCGATCAGAGCAGCGGCTCCCAGCAGCACCGACGCGATGGCGGCAAGGGTGAGCCCCGCGACGTCGGGGTCGACGCCTGTCGCGGCCAGTCCTGCCCCGCCGGGACCGGCACCCGGCCCGGTGAGCCCGTCGTCCGCGGCCACGATCTCCAGTTCGGCCCAGCCCATCAGCGCGCCGTTCTCGGCCTGGACCACGATCCGATGCCGACCCACGGTCGCGTCGGCGGGGATGGTCACCCGGAAGGTGTCATCGGCGGCCACGGTCAAGGTGCCGAGCAGCACCGGGTCCGACAGCAGCCACACGTGGACGGTCGCACCTGCTGCCCCCGGGACGGTGAACGTGACCGTCTCACCGGGCTCGGCCGTCGCGGGACCTGTGACGCCGCCGCGGGTGTCGTCGGTGAGCTCGTCCACCGACGGTGCCGTCGGCCCTGTCGGGGCGGTCGGCTCGGGGTCCGTGGGACCGGGCTCGCCCGGGCCGGCCGGCGCACATGTGCCGCCCTCGGCCACCCGCAGGGAGACTCCGTCGTGGGCGGCGTCGGAGATCCACAGGGTGGTCGGCGCCGCGCTCGGATCAACGGCGCACCACGCGAACGCGAGGCCCTCGTTGGTGAACGACGTGTTCATCCCCGTCGGTGCGTGGTGGTCCACCTGCCAGGTGAGCACGCCGTCATCGAAGGCGAACACGGAACTGCGGTTCTCGCACGCCTCGTCGCACAGCCCCCAGAGTTCGTTGCCCCCGGCCCGCCAGTCCAGCCCCATCAGGACCGGCACCGACTCCGTCGCCTGTGCGGTCTGCAGCAGCGTCGTGGCGCCGTCAGCCTCGAGCACCACCAGGTGCACCGCGCCGGTCTGCTCCACGGCCACCGCGAAGATCCCACCGAAGTGCTCGTCGTAGGCGGCCGGGTCGTACGTCGCGCCGGCGGCGTCCCGCACCCCGAGCGAGGTCGCGTCGGCGTCGGAGATCCACTCGATACCCTCCAGGCCTGCGTTCGCGCCGAGGGCTCCGGTGATCGACGTGAGATTCCACTCGTGGGTGGTGCTCGTCGCGCCCTCGTCGCCCAGTTCGACCCGGAGCACCGACGGTCGGCTCGTTCCGCTCGCCGTGTTGTCGCGCTCGGTCGAGAGGAAGATCGCGCCATCGCCGGCCACGGTCAGGCCCTCCGCGTCGGGTTGACCCGCGCCGCCGGGGTAGGACGGCAGCCAGGACCGCGCGATCGTGTAGGACTCGCCGGCCGCGCCGGGGCCAGCGAGTTCGAAGATCTCGGCGTTGTCGTTGTTGACGGCGTAGACGGTGCCGTCGGCGGCGATGTCCAGGCCGGACATGTCCTCACCCCAGGTACCCGGGGCGACCGCGTCACGCACGTCGTTCTCGAACGGCCAGGGGGAGGCGACGACCTCCGGGCCGGGGATCTCCTCGCAGGCGTTGACGAGCTCGAAGGTGCCCTCGGAGGTGTCCCCGAACGGACCGGTCAGGTCCGGGCACCGCCCGATGGTGGCCGTGGCATGGTTCTCCCAGGCCAGGGACGCGACCACGGTTCCGGTCTCGTCCCGCAGGGTGACGCTGTCCTGCCCGCCGAGGCCGAAGTGCGGCTCGGTGAGGATGCCGAGGTACCCGCCGGACTCGATCTCGCCCGCCAGGACGATCGGGGCGTGCGTCGGGTCGCCGTCGACGAGGGTCCAGCCGGTCACGTCCGCCGTCTGCGCCTGGTCGGTGTTGGCCAGTTCCACCCAGTCGCCGCGCGGGTCGCCGTTCGACTCCACCTCGTTGATGACGACGGCGAGGCTGGGATCCCGGGCGACGTTCGCCGACCCGGGGGTTGCGTTGGTGTCCACGAACGTCCCGGTGCCGTCCGGTATGCGGCCCTCGGTGAACGCGTGGTCGGTCCAGGAGTAGGAGTCCACCTGGCCGAGCCCGTCGGCGACGTAGAGCCGGATCTCGTCCGCCTTGCCCAGCCCGAAGCCGGCGTCGGTGACGTTGGTCTCGACCACCAGGAACGCGCCGGGCTCGAGCTCGGTCCCGTCCGCGATCTCCAGCGCGCTCAGGTCGTCGTCGTCACGCAGGATCCAGCCGGACAGGTCGACCGTCCCGGTGCCGGTGTTGACCAGCTCCACCCAGTCCTCGCCGCCGTCGGGGTCGTCGGACATGACCTCGTTGACCGCGATGGTCTCGTCCGCGTCGTAGAACGCCGGCGCCTCGCGCTCGACGTTCGCCGCACCCGGCGTGGGCTCGGTGTCGGTGAACTCCCCGGTGCCGTCGGGCAGGCGGCCCTCGCTGAACGCATGGTCCGTCCAGGCGTAGGAGTCCACCAGCGTGATCCCGTCCGTGGCGAACAGGCGGGCCTCGTCGTTGCTGCCGAGCCCGAAGCCGTCCGGGCCCTCGTCCGGCTCGATGATCAGGAAGGCGCCCGGGGCGATGATGGTCTCGGGCAGCACCACGCCGTGGGCGTTGTCGTTGTCGCGCAGGATCCAGCCGGTCACGGTGACCGGCTCCGACCCGATGTTCGTCAGCTCGACGAAGTCGGGGGCGGAGGTGGCGCTGTTCGAGGACACCTCGTTGATCCGGATGTCGGTCTCGGCGGCCTGCGCGGGTACCGGCGCGGCGATCACGGCGCCGAGACTCAGGCCGAGGACACCGGCGGCGGCGAGGGTGAGCGGGATCGGACGGCGCACGGGGTCTCCTACGGGTCGGGGGCTGGGCCGATCGTGGCGGAAGCCGGCGAACGGGAGGTGAACGCAGGGCGACGACCTCCCGATGACGGACGGAACAGGCCGCCGGGTGGGCGCCGTAGGCTTTGCCGGTGAGCAATCGAACCGCCCGTGTGCGCGCCTCCGAACTCGTCGGCCGGGGTTGGCTGAACACCGGCGGGCGGGAGGTCTCCCTCGCCGACCTGCGCGGCAAGATCGTCATCCTCGACTTCTGGACCTTCTGCTGCATCAACTGCCTGCATGTCCTGGACGAGCTGCGCGAGCTCGAGGAGCGGCACCGGGACACCGTGGTGATCGTCGGCGTGCACTCGCCGAAATTCGTGCACGAGGCGGATCCTGATGCCCTCGTCGCCGCCGTGGAGCGGTACGGCGTGGCCCACCCGGTGCTCGACGATCCCGAGCTCGTGACCTGGTCCGCGTACACCGCGCGCGCCTGGCCGACCCTCGTCCTGATCGACCCGGAGGGCTACATCGTCGCGCAGATGGCGGGGGAGGGGCACGCCCCGAACCTGGAGATCCTCATCGGCGAACTGATCGCCGAGCACGACGCGAAGGGCACCCTGCACCGCGGCGACGGTCCGTACGTGGCGCCCGCGCCGCCGTCGGGCATGTTGCGCTTTCCCGCCAAGGTGATCGAACTGCCGGGCGGCAACCTGCTCGTCGCGGACGCCGGCCATCATAGTTTGGTCGAGCTCGAACCCGACGGCGAGACCCTTCTCCGCAGGATCGGTTCCGGTGAGCGTGGTGCGGCCGACGGCCCCGCGCACCTCGCGCGGTTCAACGAGCCGAACGGCCTGTGCCTGGTCCCCGACGAGCTGCGTTCGCGGCACGGCTTCGACGTCCTCGTCGCCGACACGGTGAACCATCTGCTGCGCGGCGTGCGGCTGGCCGACGGGCACGTCACCACGGTGGCCGGCTCGGGGCGCCCGTACCGCGTCGGTGCCCCGGACAATGCCGACGAGCCCCACGACGGTGTCTCCGGCGCCCGGCTGCCGAACCTCTCCTCGCCCTGGGACGTGGCCTGGGTGCCGCGCATCGGCGGCTTCCTCGTCGCCATGGCCGGCACACACACGCTCTGGGCGTTCGACGAGGAGCAGCAGCACGTCTGGCACGTCGGCGGCACCATGAACGAAGGGCTCGTCAACGGGGAGGTCCGGCAGGCCTGGTTCGCGCAGCCGTCCGGCCTTGCGCCCGATGACGACGGGCGGGTCTGGGTCGCGGACGCGGAGACGTCCGCCCTGCGGCTCGTGCAGTTCAGCGGCGGCTTCGACGCGGACGTGAGCACCGCCGTCGGGCAGGGCCTGTTCGAGTTCGGCCACGTCGACGGGCCGGCGTCCGACGCGCTGCTGCAGCACCCGCTCGACGTGTGCGTCCTGCCTGACTCCTCCGTCGCGATCGCCGACACCTACAACGGCGCGGTGCGCCGCTACGACCCCGCCACCGGGCAGGTCACCACGCTCGCGCGGGACCTCGCCGAGCCGTCCGGGCTGCTCGTGGTCGACGGCGGGGCGCACCTGCTCGTGGTCGAGTCCACCGCGCACCGGCTCACCCGGGTGCCGCTCGGGGACGCCGGCAAGGCGCACGACGGCGGGGCGCACCGCACGCAGCGGCCGGTCGCCGAGGTGGGGCCTCGCCTCGACCTCTCGGTGGTGTTCACCCCCGCGGCCGGCCAGAAGCTCGACGACCGGTTCGGACCGGCGACGCAGGTCAGCGTGTCCGCGACACCCACCTCGCTGCTGCGTGAAGGCGTCGGGATCTCCACGGATCTGACCCGCACGCTCACGCTCGGGCCGGGCGAGGGGGTGCTGCACGTGACCGCCCGGGCCGCGTCCTGCGACGCCGACCCGGCCGTGGAGTTCCCCGCCTGCCACCTGGCCCAGCAGGATTGGGGGATCCCGGTGCGGGTGGGCGCCGACGGGGTCGCGGAGCTGAGCCTGCCGCTGTTCGGCTGAGGCTTGTTCGGCGTGCTCAGCCTTACTCGGCCGCGCGATCTCCGGCCGGGTGCAGCCGGCCGAGCCCGCCGAACACCGCGACGTTCAGGTCGAAGGCCAGCCGGGCCTCGTCGACCAGCCGCTCGCGGTCCGCGACGGTCAGCGGCAGGGCGTCCATCGCCGCCCGGTAGCGCTCCTTGAACGGTGGGATCTTCTCGATCCGCTCGAACGTGTAGAAGGCCAGGCCGTCCTCGGTGAGCCCGTAGTGGCGCTGCATCATCCGCTTGATCACCTGGCCGCCGGAGAGATCGCCGAGGTAGCGGGTGTAGGCGTGCGCGAGGTAGGCCACGACGTCGTCACCGATCTGATCGAGTCGGTCGACATACAGCAGCGTCTCCGGCAGGACCGCGATCGGTTCCCGGTGGTCGGGGCCGATCATGCCGGTGAGGGCAGTCAGGTCCGCGGCCAGAGCGTCGCCGCGGCGAAGCTCGTCGAAGACCAGGCCCGCGCCGACGGGATTCTCGCGGATCCGGTCCCCCGCGGCCTCGAGCGCGGCATAGATCGCGGTGTGTTGCGCCGCCAGGGCGGCGAACGCTCTCACATCGAGGTGGCCGCCCATGAGGTTCTGGACGAAGCCCGTGGACTCGGCGCGTTCGTGCACGTCCCGGGTGGCCGAGCGCAGGAGCAGGCTTGCGGGTTCGTCGAGGTCGACGGCGGTCTGCGTGGGGCTGAGGGTCATGTTCGGGCAACTTTCGCGACGAAGTGTCAGGAAGATACCCTCAAGATAGGTGAGGTTAACCTAAGTTCGCAAGTCCCGGGCCGGCAAGCGCCCAGGCGTTCGTTCGCGGCGCCGACCAGGTCGGAGAACCGGCCCTGAGTCAGAGGCTAGAGCTGGGCGCCCGGTCCGGTCCGGTGCATGCTCATGCGGGTTGGAGGGCGTCCTCGGGCATCCCGACGGCGCGTAGGACGAACGACTCCGTGGCGGTGATCGCCCGCTCCCGTTCGGGTCCGGAGTCCGGGAAGGTGCGCCCGGACAGGCAGGAGTTGATCAGCGGGACGACGGCGGAGACGTCCTGGTCGGGCAGGGTGTCATCGGCGATCCCCGCCTCGAGGATCCGGCCGAGCAGCGACTCGACCTGCTTCACGTGCTCGCGCAGTCGCATCCCGGTCTCGTGCGAGACCACCGAGCGCAGGTCCGGGCCCGGTGCGAGGTGGTAGACGCGCTTGAGGTTGATCTGCTCGCGCACGTAGACCCGCAGTTGTTCCTGAGGGTCGGCCACCTCCGCGAGCGCCGCGGTCAGCTCGGCCACGAAGTGGGAGGTCTCGTGCTCGATGAACGCGATGAGCAGCGATTCCTTGTCCGGGAAGTGGTTGTAGACCGACGTTCGGCCGACGCCGGCGGCCGCCGCGATGTCCGCCAGGCTCACCGAATCGAACCCGGACTCCGCCATGAGCTGCGACAGCGCGGCGAAGAGCTTGTTGCGCACGTGCGCGCGGTGTTCAGCGAGGGTGGATCCGATGATCTTTGGCACGCCCAGCATCATGCCACTTCGTGACACCGGTGCCCAATCGGTCGTGAAAATAGTACGGCGGGCTGGCGGGTGTGCGCTCAGTCCACGCTGTCGAGCCGGGCGACCCCGTCGGTGACCTGCTGGACGGCACGCACGATCGGGACGTCCAGCTCCAGCCAGTCCACCGAGTCGACCTCGGCCAGTCCGAGCCACCGGAGTTCGTCGTGGTCCGCGAGGGGAGCCGGCTCGCCGTCGATGATCCGCGCCAGCCAGACGCGCATCCGGTGCCCGTGCAGGATCGGCCAGTCCGTGCCGTCGGGGCCGGGGATGGCGGCACCGATCGCGACCTCCACGCCGAGCTCCTCGCGCAACTCCCGACGCAGGGCCTCCAGGTCGTCCTCGCCCGGCTCGACCTTCCCGCCGGGGAACTCCCACTGGCCGGCGAGCGACTTCGGTGCGCTTCGCCGGGCCGCGAGGAGGCGGCTGGGGGCATCGAGGTCGTCGAGGATCGCGGCGGCGACCACGAGGGAGCGAGGGGCTGGCGTCATCTGCCCATCGTATCGACTGCGCTATCCACAGACCTTGTGCACAGGTGTGTGTATCGCCGACGTTTACGCAGGTGAAGCTTGTGGAGCCGGCGCGCAACGAGCAAGAAGCGCGTGGGTGACGAGCGGGTGACGAGAGGGTGACGGGCGGGTCGTTCGGAGGTTCCCACCAGCGTCCACGGCGGTCCGGCCGGACCTCGGTGGCCGGCGGTGCCCGATCGCTCGCAGAGTTGGCCCCGCAAGCCCTCTGCGACACCGACTTATCCACAATTTTCTTCCACAGCTGTGTGCACAACCGATGAATCCGCAGGTGAACCTGTGGAGCAACCTGTGGGTCAACTGGGGATAAAAGAAAGGTGGGTGAACCCCTTGCGAACGGTCGATGACCTGACTAGAAATAACCCCATCGAGTTCACCGACTCGGTCGCAGAGGAGGAGCACAAGCTCACCGGATGCGGGTTCGAGATCCAAGGCAACACGCCGGGAGTGATCCCAGGCGAGGTGTCGAGGAAGACGGGCCGGCGCTGGTGTGGCGGAGTTCAACCGAAGCGGTCGGACCGCAGGACGGGTCAACCGTTCGGCGGGGCGGTAGGCGGTACTGGAAAGGCAATGATGTCCTTGCAGGCTCGGACGACGGGGAGACCCGTTATCCACAGCGCAAGGCTCGATTGCACAACCGGCGGCGCCGACTGTGCGGATCCCGGTCAGCCCGGGCCTTAGCAAGT
This sequence comes from Occultella gossypii, assembly GCF_019947135.1. Taxonomy (GTDB): domain Bacteria; phylum Actinomycetota; class Actinomycetes; order Actinomycetales; family Beutenbergiaceae; genus Occultella; species Occultella gossypii. The sequence continues at coordinate 150,075 of NZ_JAGSHT010000021.1, forward strand.
GAGGAATCGGGGAGACCCGAACCCGAACACCGCGGGGCCAGGATGGACCTCGATCCGTACGGAGTGCGGATCCTGGGACGCTGGGGCCGTACGACCCGCGTCGTGGCAGGAGCTTCGGCTCGGCAACGACGCAACCGTGTGACCCTAGGACGCTGGGGACCACACACCCGCATCAGCGGACTTGATGCTCGAAGCAGATCCCGACGATGAACCGGCTCGCGGACTTGGTCCACAAGTCGGGGGTGTGGATGACACCCGCATCGCACGGCCTGCATCGGGTACCTGTACTAGGGAGGCTCACTGCTCAGGCAGGAGTAGCCGGCGGACTCATCCCCAGCCGCTCACCGCCCAGGTACAAGCAAGGCCCCTCGGACGCTTACTCCGAGGGGCCTTTGCTTTGCTCTTCCATGATGCCGGGCCCGTCGCGTGACACGTGCACCGACACACCCATCAGCGGTGAGACGTTCGCCACGAAACCGTGAGGTTCCTGCCGAAAGCCGTAGGGTGGAACCGTGATCGAACTGAAGACCCCCGCCGAGATCGAGGCGATGCGACCGGCCGGCGTATTCGTGGCCGGTGTGCTCACCGCGTTGAAGGATGCGGCCCGCGTCGGTGTGAACCTGTTGGACCTGGACAAGCTGGCCCACGCGATGATCCGCGACGCCGGCGCCGAGTCCTGCTACATCGACTACCACCCCTCCTTCGGGGCCAGCCCGTTCGGCAAGGTCCTGTGCACCTCGGTCAACGACGCCGTGCTGCACGGCCTCCCGCACGACTACACGCTCCGCGACGGCGACCTGTTGTCGGTGGACTTCGCCGTCAGCGTGGACGGCTGGGTCGCCGACTCGGCGCTCAGCGTGGTGGTCGGCACGCCCAAGGACGAGGACCTGCGCCTGATCGAGACCACCGAGCTCGCCCTCGCGGCCGGAATCAAGGCGGCTACGGTCGGCAACCGGCTCGGCGACATCTCCGCGGCCATCGGTGAGGTCGCCACCAGGAACGGTTACGGCGTGAACACCGACTTCGGCGGCCACGGCGTCGGCCGCACCATGCACGGTGAGCCGCACGTGCCGAACGCGGGCCGGGCCGGCCGCGGCATGCCGTTGCGCCCGGGCCTGGTGATCGCCATCGAGCCGTGGTTCATGGCCGGTACCGACGAGATCTACACCGACCCCGACGGTTGGACCCTGCGCTCCAAGGACGGCTCCCGTGGCGCGCACAGCGAGCACACGGTCGCCATCACGGCGGACGGTCCGGTCGTTCTCACCGCCCGCGCCTGAGGGTCACGGCCCGCGCCCGGCACCTGCGCCCGGTTGCCAACGCACGCGCCCGACTGGCCGTACCGCCAACGCAGCCGGGTCACGAGCCCGGGTCGCGGCCCTCAATTCTCTTGCCTGGTCGCCGCCGCGCCGCAACGATGGCGCCAATGAGCATGCATCCCGGCCAGGCGCCCACCGACGAGCACCTGGTCCGCCGTCTGCTCGCGGCCCAGTTCCCCCGGTTGGCCGACCTGGCGATCACAGCTGTCGACCACTACGGCACCGACCACGACATCTATCGCCTCGGCCCTGACCTCGTGGTCCGGCTGCCCCGCACCGACTGGGCCGCGGGGCAGGCCGTCACGGAATCGGTGTGGTTGCCCCGCCTCGCGCCGGTGTTGCCGCTGCGGATCCCCGAGCAGGTCGGCCTCGGGACCCCGGGGGAGGGTTTCGCCTACGCGTGGTCGATCTGCACCTGGCTGCCCGGTTCGTCGAGCGCGGACACCCGCCCCGGCGATCTCGTCCAGGCCGCCCACGAACTCGGCGCCTTCGTGACCGCGCTGCGCCGGGTCGACACGGCCGGCGCCCACCCCCGGGAGCGCGGGTGGCGGGGCGGGCCGTTGTCCGAGTCCGACGACGGTTTCCGGGCCGCCGTCGCGGAGCTCGGGAGCAGGATCGACGGCCGCGCCGCGCTGGCCTCCTGGGCGGAGTCCCTCGCCGCGGACGCCTGGGCGGAGCCGGAGGTCTGGATCCACGGGGACCTGCTCCCGGGCAACCTGATCGTGGTCGACGGCCGCCTGGACGCCGTCATCGACTGGGGCGCCCTCAATGTCGGCGACCCCGCCTGCGACCTGCAACCGGCCTGGAGCGTCTTCTCCGGCGAGAGCCGGCGCGCCTACGCCGACGCCCTCGGCGCGGACGACGCATCCTCGCTGCGCGGGCGCGGCTGGGCACTCGCCCAGGCCGTCATCGCCCTGCCGTACTACTGGGAGACCAACCCGGGCATCGTGCGCCAGTCGGCCCACGCCGTCGGGCAGGTGCTCGCCGACGGCATGCGGCACTGACGCCCGACGGCGGAACTCGCCCGAGCGGCGAGGACTCGCCCGGCCGGGAACGTAAGCAAGAAGGGCCCGGTTCAGCCCGCAAGGCGCGCCGGGAACCCGCCGGTGGCGATCGGGCCCCAGGACTCGATCGTGATCCGGATCAGCGACTTCGCCTGACGGCGCATCGCCTCCCGGTACTCGTCCCAGTCCGGGTGCTCGCCGGAGATGCACCGGAAGTACTCCACCAGCGGCTCCACGGAGTCGGGCGGGTCGATGACCTCGGCGGTTCCGTTGACCTGCACCCACGCGTCCCCGAACGCGTCGGAGAGCACGCACACCGATGCCGCCGGCCGCTTGCGCAGGTTGACCGCCTTCGCCCGGTCCGGGTACGTCGAGATCACGAGCCGGCCGCCGGTGTCCAGGCCGCAGGTCGCCGGCGAGAGTTGCGGGCTGCCGTCGTCGCGGGTGGTGAGCAGGATGCCCTGGTGGCGGGTCCGGACGAAGTCCTCCAGCTCGGTGCGCGAGACGGTGGTGTTCGTGGCGATCTGGGGCACGGGTTCTCCTTGGTCGACGCTTGTTGTCGCAGCGGCCCGCATGGGCCTTCGGGTCCGATCATCCCGCACTCGTCGGTGGCCTACCGTTGTTCCGTCAACGCGGGACCGTGCACCCAGGAGATGCCCTCATGACCACACTGGAGTCCCGGCCCAACACCGCCCTGCTGGTGATCGACATGCAGAACGGCGTCGTGGCCGGGCTGCACCGGCGGGACGAGGTGGTGGCGAACATCGGCACCCTCGTGGAGAGGGCCCGCCGCAGGAGTGTGCCCATAGTGTGGATCCAGGACTCCGGTGTGGATATGCCCCACGGGAGCCAGGCGTGGGAACGCATCCCGGAACTGGTCCACGCGGAGCCGGAGGGCGTCGTCCACAAGCTCTACCAGGACTCGTTCGAGGGCACCGACCTGGACCAGGCCCTCGCTGCCGCTGCCGTCGGACATGTGGTGGTGACCGGAGCCCACACCGATGCGTGCGTCCGCGCCACGATCCACGGCGCTCTCTTCCGCGGCTATGACGTGACGCTCGTCGGGGACGCCCACACCTGCGCAGATCTGAGCACGCACGGCGCGCCGCCGCCGGAACAGGTGATCGCCCACACCAATCTCTACTGGCGGAACCAGCGGGCTCCGGGCCGGATCGCCGCCGTCGCGGACACCGAGGACGTGACGTTCGGGGGCTGACGCGTCCCTGGGTCGGCCCGGGTCAGCGGACGGCGGGGGTCAGTTGCGTCACCGGCGCGACCAGCGACTCGACCTCGGCGACCTGCTCGGCCAGGTCCGCCTTCTCGACCGGCCACAGGTCCACGCCCACCTCGAGCTTCGACCCGGACCCGGGCGTGAACACGATGCCGCGCAATGGGGAGACGTCGCGGTAGTCCCGGCCCCAGCCGAGCACCACGTAGCGGCCGTCGATGAACTGGTCGTTCGTGGGGTCGATGTTCAGCCAGCCACCGCCGGGCAGCCACACCGACGCCCACGCGTGCGAGGCGTCCACCCCGCGCAGCTTCTCCCGTCCGGGAGGCGGCATCGTCTCCAGGTAACCGGACACGTACCGCGCCGCCAGGCCCATCGACCGCACGCAGCCGATGAGCAGGTGCGCGAAGTCCTGGCAGACCCCGGCCCGCCCGGCGAGTACCTCCGGCAGCGTGGTGGACACCGACGTCGCGCCGGGCCGGTAGGTGAAGTCGGTGTGGATCCGGGTGGCGAGCTCGGCCACCACCTCCGCGACCGGGCGGCTCGGCTCGAACGACGGCAGCGCGTACTCGCGCACCTCCTCGCTCAGCTCGACCATCGGCGAGGCCAGCCGGGACTCGGCGATCGAGACCGCCGCGCCCGGTCCGCCCATAGGATCCCCGGGAGCCACCGGTCGCAGCGTCCGCACCAGTTGGGCGACCTGCTCCCACGGCACCTGGGGCAGCCGGGCCGGATCCGCTCGGCGGCGCCCGGTCGAGATGACCGAGTGGCCGGTGACACGCAGCTGCCGGTGCGGCGCGGTGACGTGGAAGTAGGTGGAGCGGTTGCCGCCCCAGTCCTTGTGCTCGGCGATCAGGTCCGCGCCGGGTTCGACCGCGAGCCCGCTCGCGTGCACCTGCTGTCCGCCGCCGCGACGCGGCAGCAGCAACGCCCGTCCGTAGGAGGAGGTGACCTCGTCCGGGTAGGTGTAGGTGGTCGTGTGGGTGAGCCGGTAGTGAAACTCGCCCTGGTGAGTGCGGCTCATGGCCGGCTCCCGGACGCGGCGGAACCTCCGCCGTCGGGCGCCCTTGTGTCCTGCCCGACGGCGTCCGGTAAGCCGACCTCGTCGGCTCGCGGTACCCAGGTGCCCGCCGCGTCGAGCCACTCGGCCGGCATCGGCCGGCTGAAGTGGGCCTTCGCGATCTCGGCGCCGAGCTCCTCCAGGCGCCAGCGCAGGGACTCCAGCGCCTCGGCGAGCCGGGGTCTGGCGCCGGTCCCGTCGGGCTGGACGGCGCTCGCCGGGTCGAGCTCGGCGAGCAGGTCGACCAGGTCCGCGAGCAGCCGGTCCCTGGCCTGGACGCGCGCCGCCGGCGCGGGCAGCGTCGCGAACCCGGCACCGATCCGGGTGACCTGGTAGGCGAGCGAGCGGGGGTTCTTCTCGTCCAGCAGCAACAGCTCGCAGAACGTGTCCAGGCGCGCGTGCGTCTGCCACCGCCGCCGGTAGGTGATCACGGACTCGTTCGCGATGAGCAGGGATTCCAGCACGAGCGAGTCGACCGCAGGCTCCCGGTGTGCGGTGACCGCTGCGAGCAGCGTGCGGACCAGGTGCTGCGCCCGCTCGACCCGGCGCCCGATGTCCATCAGGGTCCAGCCCACGTCGTGCACCATCGACTCCGCGCCGATGCCGGCCAGGGCAAGCGACCCCTCGAGGGCTCGGGTGAGCACGGGGCCGAGACCGCTGTCGGGCTCGCCGAGCTGGGAGCGGCGGGCGCGCTCGCGGTTCAGAGCCCGCTCGATCGACCCCATCGCGATCCAGGTGTCCGCGGCCAGCTGGTCGCGCACGGCGGTCGCGGACCGGGTCATCGCGTCGACGGCGTACGCCACGGTCCCGGGCCGGGTGCCGTCGATCACGAGCTCGGACAGGCTCCCGCTCGTGGCGACCTGTTCGAGCGCGGCGGTCAGCACCGTGAGCGCCTGCCCGCCAGTGCTCGCGGGGGCGAGGTGGTAGTCGTCCCAGCGGTCCGTGACCGCTCGGATCAGGCGGATCGTGGCCTCGGTCCGCTCGGCGTACCGGCCGAACCAGTACAGGTCCTCCGCGGCGCCCGCGGAGATCGAGCTCGCGTCTGCCCGCCGGGGCGCGTCCGAGGTGCCGTCCCGCAGCCAGGTGTCGGTGATCGGCTGCGGTTCGGCGGACAGGATCCAGACATCCTTCGCCACGGCCCCGAGCGGCACGTGGGCGACGGTCTGGGCGTCCTCCGGGGTCACCCGGGCCAGTGCGCCGGACATCACGTGGTAGCCGCTGGGCCGGGCCACCGCGAACGTGCGCAGCACCGTGGAGCGGGGCTCGAGGGTGCCCGCGCCCACCGACGGTGTGGTCGAGGCGTCCACCGGTTCCTGGCCGACCCACCGGTGCGGCTCGGCGGAGATCCGCACGGCCAGGTCCGCGCGCTCGCCCACGGTCAGCTCCCAGCCGTTGTACTCGGGCCCGCCGGCCTCGGTCGCCTTGAGCACGAGCCGGTCCAGGTTCGCGATCACGTGTGAGCACATGCTGCGCTCGCCGCACCAGTAGGTGACCGCCGAGCCGAGCAGGAGGTCGGTGCCGAGCAGGTCCCGGCACAGCCGGGGCAGATAGGTGAGCAGCGCCGGGTTCTCGAGGACGCCGCTGCCGAACGTGTTGACCACGGTGACCGCGCCGGAGCGCGCCGCATGCACCAGTCCCGGCACCCCGAGCCGGGAGTCGCCGCGCAGGTCCAGCGGGTCGCAGTAGTTGCCGTCGACCCGCCGGATCAGCACGTCCACCGGCTCCGGCTCATCGAGGGACCGCAGCCAGAGCCGTCCGTCGGAGACCACCAGGTCCTCGCCCTCGACCATCGGGTAGCCGAGCATGGTGGCCAGGTAGCCCTGGTCGAAGGTGGTCCGCGCGTGCGGCCCGGGCGTGAGCAGCGCGACCCGCGGCGCGTCCCCGGCCGAGGGTGGCGCCACGTCATGCAGAGCCAGCCGCATCGCGTGGTAGAACGGCCCGAGCCGGCGGATCCTGGCCTGCCGGTACAGCCCGGCCAGCACCTGCGCGATGACCCGCCGGTTCTCCATCGCGTACCCGGGCCCGTTCGGCGCCTGGGTACGGTCGGCGAGGGCCAGCCAGGAGCCGTCGGCGTTGCGGGCCAGGTCCGCAGCGTGCAGGAACAGCTGGTGTGGCCCCGGGATCGTGATGCCGTCCACGGCGCGCAGGAAGCCGGAATGGGCCAGCACGATCTCCGCCGGGATCGCACCGGAACTGAGCAGCCGGCGCTCGGAGTACAGGTCGGTCAGGATCGCGTCCAGCAGTTGTGCGCGCTGGCGCAGCGCCGCCTCGAGCCGGACCCACTCCACCTCGTCGATCAGCACCGGCAGCGGGTCGAGCAGCCAGGGCTTGTCCTGCGGGGCCGCGCCGTAGCGGACGCCGTGGTCCTCCAGGAGCGAGCGCACGTCCGCGCTGCGGCCGGCCAGCTGCTCCCAGGACCCGACCCCGGCGAGGTCCGCGAGCTGGTCCCACGCGGCCCGGGCGGCGCCGCTGGACTGCAGCATCTCGTCGTGCCCGGGACCACCGGCGCGGTAGCTGGCCAGCAGATCGGTCACGGTGCGGAGCCCTCGGTCGTGGGATGGAACTCCTGAGATCCTATGCCAACAGTAAAGAGACCGCCTCTGCTGGGCACCGTGAATTTACCTGAAATTGACGCGTTCGCCACGGGGTCGTTGCACGTCATACTTGCCCGTGTGTACCGCCTGCCCAGCCCGCTCTCCGACGCGATCGACGGCGTGGTCGCCGAGCACCCGTCGGCCAAGGTCGCCGCCGCGGCCCGGTCGCTGAGCGAGCGCTACCTGGCCGACCACGCGGCGTCCGTGCCGATCATCGACTCGCGCCTGCGCGCCGCGGCGTACGTGCTGACCAGGATGCCGGCGACCTACGCGGCCGCACGCGCCGCCGTCGAGCAGGTCCGCCGCAGCGTCCCGGACCTGCAGCCGCGCCGCGTACTCGACCTGGGCTGCGGCACCGGCGGCGTCAGCGCCGCGGTCGCGGACGCGTTCGACGGCATCGAGGAGCTGCGGCTGGTCGATTACTCCGCGGACGCCCTCGCCCTGGCGCAACGCCTGCTCGCCGGCGCCGGCCCACGGCTGCTCGCCTCCCAGCGCCGCCTCGGCGGCAAGGCCGGGCCCGACGGCGCAGCGGACGTCGAGCTCGCGGTCTGCGGCTTCGTCCTGGGGGAGCTGGACGAGGCCGCTCGCGCAGCCGTGGTCGCCGAGCTGGTGGCGGCCGCGCCGACGGTCCTCATCGTGGAGCCGGGCACGCCGGCCGGGTATCGGCGGATCCTGGGCGCGCGCGAGCAGCTGCTCGCGGCCGGCCTGACGCTCGCCGCGCCCTGCCCGCACCACGAGGAGTGCCCGCTCACCGGTGACGACTGGTGCCACGCCGTCGCCCGCCTCGAACGCACCGTCGCCCACCGGGCGGCCAAGGGCGGCAGCCGGGACTACGAGGACGAGAAGTTCGCCTACATCGCCGCCACCCGGCTGCCGGTGACCCGCCCGGCGGCCAGGGTGCTGCGGCACCCGCAGATCCGGCCCGGGCACGTCCTGCTGGAGTTGTGCCGGGCGGACGGGACGGCCGCCGGGCTGACCGTCTCGAAGAAGCAGGGTGCCGACTATCGGGCCGCCCGCCGGGTGGAGTGGGGCGAGGGCTGGGGCTGATCGCTCCCCGAACGCCCGGAAAGCACTGGCACGAGCGCCGGAAGTGGCGGATGATGGATGCCATCCGCCCCCGTGGAGGTGAGGCACATGAGTGCCAGCCGAGTTCCCGATCCGGTCCCCGATGTGCTGCCGCTGCTCGCCCGGGGAAAACACCGCAATCCGCGCCGCGGCGCCTGCTTCATGGAGCTGGCGTCCTACCTCGCCGGCGAGCCCTGGACCGACTCACCGGCCTGCACCGACGAGTCGCTCGCGCATCTGGCCCGCCTCGTCAACGACTTCACCACGGACGCCCGCCGGCCCGCGCTCGCGCCGCTGATCCCGTCGGTGATCGGGCTTCGCGACCTGGGGCCCGGGTTCGAGGACGAGGTCGCCCTGGTGGCCGCGATGCACGCGCTTCCGGTGGCCTCGATGGACCGGCAGCGAGGCCTCGCCGTCGGGATGCTGCGCACCCTCGGCCAGGTGGACGCCTACCGCACCCGCGCCACGACCGAGTTGACCCGGGCCGCCGCCAAGGTGCTGGACGACCATGCCGACGCCAAGCGTTGGGGTCTCGCGTTCGCGGCTCGGATGGGCTCCGGCCCGGTGAACCAGTCCTCCGCCCAGGTGATCGTCGAGGTCGCCGTGCGTGGCATCGCCGAGGCCTGCGTCCCGGACCCGGCCGTCCGGCTGCGCACCCTGCTTGCCGAGGTGATCGAGATGGCGCGGCAGCGGGCCGGCCTGGCCACGACCGAACCGGCTTCGCTGAACCCGCAGCAGTGGCACGCGGTGGTGAGCGCGGCCGGCTGAGGCGCAATGCCGGCGTGCCCGGCAGGTTTCGGTGGGCGGTCGCCATCCCAGAGGCCGCGTCCGACCGTTCCCATGACCAGAGGCCGCGTCCGACCGTTCCCCTGACGCCAGATGCGGGTCGCGTGGACCCTGACCCACAATTCGCGTCAGGCGAACCACGGGGGTGCGCGTTCGCCCGACGTGAAGTGCGGGTCGCCGACGTGGTGATCGACATTTCGCGTCAGCGGAGCGGCGTGCGCCGTCTCGCATGGCTCGACGCACGGTTGCTGCCGGTCGGCAGGCGATGTGTGCTCCGGGGCGATCGGTGGCGAGGAGGAGTTCGGCGCGCCCGTCAGCAATCACCCGTACCCTCGCACCCGTGGATCTCTGGGATGAACTCACGCAGCGAGTGCTGCCGTCGGCGGCCGTCGTCGCCCTGGACGTGCGGTCGCTGTACATCGTGCTCGGCGTCGCGCTCGCGGTGGTGGTGATCCGGCCGGCATGGAACGTGGCGCGGCTCGGCGTGACCCTCGTGCACGAGCTCGGGCACGCCCTGGTGGGGATCGCCGTCGGACGGCAGTTCACCGGGTTCGTGCTCCGGGCGGACATGTCCGGGCACGCCGTGACCCGCGGCCCAAGCCGCGGCTTCGGCCGGGCGGCGAGCACCTGGGCCGGCTACCCGGCACCCGCGATCATCGGGACCCTCCTGGTCTGGGCCGCCGCGCGCGGCTGGGCAGCGCCGGTGCTGACGGCGGTGCTGCTCGTGCTGATCGTCTCACTCATCCGCGTCCGCTCGCTCCTGACGGCCGTGGTGATGGTCGCCGTGATCGCGGGCACCGGCGCGCTGTGGTGGTGGCGCGCCGACGCACTGCAGCAGCAGGTCCTCATCGGTGCCGGTCTGGTGCTCGTGGTCGGGGCGTGGCGGCACGTCGGCGCGGTGCTTCGCGAACGCGGCGGATCGAGCGACCCAGCAGTCCTGGCTTCCCTGACCCGGGTGCCGAAGGCGATCTGGAACTTCACCTTCCTGCTCGTCTGCGCGGCCGCCACCTGGGTGTGCGCACTCGAGGTGCTCGCCCTGCGCGGCTAGCGCGATCGCGCACACCAGGATGGCTTCGTCCTCGCCTGCTCACCTCGCCATGACCGTAGCGGCGGAGAAACGCACGTGCGCGGCGGACAGCGGGCTTGGTGAAGGGCTCGTCAGATCGCGAAAGCTCTCGTGCGCGGCGCGTCAGCCAGGATCCTCACGCCCAGCGACAGATCGGCGGCGCACACGAGCATGAAGTCCGCATTCAGCGCCGCCGGTCTGCCGATGAGTTTCCGCGTCCAGGACGGTCCACATGGGCATGAGCCAATACCTGCTGTCCGTTCCGCACAACTCCGACGAGGAGCCGACCATGGAGACCATGGACCCGGCCGAGCTCGAGGCGGCCATGGCTGCCACCGGTGCGATCCTCGAAGAACTCACGTCGACCGGCGCCTTCGTCTTCGCTGGCGGGCTGATGCCGCCCTCGAGCGCGATCACCGTCGACAACACCGGCGAGTCACTGAGCACGGTCAACGGCCCCTTCGTCGAGGCTCCCGAGTACCTCGGGGGCTTCTGGGTCATCGACGTGGCCGACGAGCAGACCGCCGTTGGCTGGGCCGCGCGCGCATCGAAGGCGCTCGGCGGCCGGATCGAGGTCAGGGCCTTCCAGGTACCGTCAGGCAGCTGAGTTCACTTTCGAGAGAGACACTGACGTCTACCAGCGTTCGCGTGTGACCTCGTTGAACCTGGTCCCGTGGTCCTCGATCGCGGTGTGCGCTCGGCCGGCATCGCTGCCGAAGAGCCCACCCTTGAGCGGGGCCCCACTCGGGACCGAGGAGGCCGCGTACCTGCCCGGCATGGTGCGTGAGAGATCGCTGAGGTCTGACCCGACACGCACGGCGCGTCCCTGCGGGCATCCCGCGGAGACGCGCCGGTGCGGCTCAGTTGCCCCGGTTGCCGTTCGAGTACCAGAACGGCAGCAGGAAGGTCTCATCACCACCCGTCAGGACTAGGTCACCCTCTGCGGCCGCGGGCCCCCGGGTCGAGAGCGTCACATCGAATGTGGCGGTCCCGCCGGCAGGAACGTCCACCGACGCCGGGAAGGTCATCGCCGGAGAACCGCCGGTGATGTCGAAGGTGCGGGCGACCGACGAGAGATTCCGGACCGACACCGTGATCGTCTCGACCACAGGCCCGTTGCCATTGCTGATGCCGAAGCTCAGCGACATCGGGTCGAATGTCGCGGTCGCGGCGAAGGCACGCGTCAGATCGATTCGCCCACCGCCGCGCTCCATCACGGTTGCGAGCGCCCCGCCGACCTCGGCGGCCCAGACCTGACGCTCGGCGTTGTTCCCGAGCAGCGACTTGACGTCCGTAGGACTCAGACCCGGGTCGTGCGCGAGAAGCAGGGCCGCCGAGCCCGCCACGTGCGGGGTCGCCATGGACGTCCCCTGGAACATCGCCCATCCGAGGTCCCCGGTCGCCTCGTCGAACACTGAGGAGAAGATGTTCACTCCGGGTGCCATCACGTCGGGCTTGATGTTCTCGGTGAACGGCGCCGGACCACGCGAACTGAACCCCGCGAGGATGTCGGCGTTCTCGGTGAGCACCTCGACCGGCATGCTGCCGTCGATGGTCACCGTCGAGGGCAGGGCGGCTTTGACCGTCAGGCCGTCGTCCAGGCTCACCATCACGGCCGGGATCTCGCCCTCGCCGCCCATGGCGGTCGGGTCGCCACCGACGTTGTTGTAGACGACTACCCCGATCGCCCCCGCGGCCGCCGCGGAGGCGACCTTCTCGGCGAACGTACAGGTGCCGCGCTGGACCAGCACGACGGCGCCGGACACGTCACCGTCGGGACTGCTGCCGGGGCAGGCCGTGTCGGTACCAGCGCTCCAGGCGGCGAACGGCGCGTCCGTCACGGGGCTCGCGGCGAACGGGTCGAAGTCCCCCACGGCCGCACCGACGTCCCCGACCCCAGCGACGGCAACGTTCACTCCCACGTAGTGCGGGTTCGTCGTGGCACCCGCCGTGAGTGCACCGAGCGCGTTGCCCGGGGAGCCGACGGTCGATGGCCCTGGGCCTTCGTTGCCGGCCGCGACTGCGGCCACCACACCGGCAGCGGCGGCCGCGTTGATCGCCTCGGCGAGGGAGTCGTGCGGACCCTGGATGCTACCGCCGAGGCTGAGGTTGATGACCTCCATGCCGTCGTTGACGGCGTCCTCGACCGCACGCACGATGTCGTGGCTGAAGGCGCTACCGTCCTGCCCCACGAAACCTCCGCCGTAGCCCGGGAACACGTTGTAGTCGAAGAGGTTCGCGCCTGGTGCGACACCACTGATGGTGCCCTGCACGGGGCCGCCCGGGTCGACCGCGCTCAGGTCGGTCACGCAGCCGGCCACCGTACCCGCGACGTGTGTCCCGTGGTTGAACACGATGTCCTCGCCGGTGCCGGCCACTCCCGAGGCATACACCTTGTGCGAGATCTCGTCCTTGCAGGCGAAGAACGGGTGGTCCTCGCGGATGCCGGTGTCGATGATGCCCACGTCGATGCCGGCCCCGTCGGTCTCACCGTGGGTCGACTGCCACACGTCGACGGCGTTGATCACGTCGACGCTGGCGTTCATCGTCGGGCGGTAGGTCCAGCTCGAAGTGACGTCGGCGACACCGGGAGCGTTCGCCAGCGCCTGCAGGCTCGCGCCGTTCAGCCTCACGGCGAACCCGTTGAGCACCGTGTCGTACTCGGCGATCACCTCGGCCTGCGGGATCCGCTGGGCGACGAAGGTTCGGTAGTTCGCGTGCTCGTTCGCGAGGAAACGCTCGTAGGCCCGATAGGCCGGGCTGGTCGGGTCGAGCCGACCGCGCTGTGGGCGGGTACCCGGGAGTCCGGGTTCGCCACCGGCATAGGTGGCGAGTGGGGCGGACTCGAGCGTGACGATGGCATATTCGCTCGGCGCAGCACGCTCCGGCGGTGCGGCCACGGCGGCGAGTGGTGTGGCCAACGCTATCGCGGATGCCAGGACTAGGGTCTTGCGCAACATCGGCATACCTCCACAAGGACAGGCTGGGACGGCGCCGAAAGGGGGTGGGCGTCGTCGCCCGTGCGCGCGGTCGGTCGGCCGCGTCGGCGGTCACAATACGCTTGTCCGCCACCTCTGGCACGGCGAACGGAGGCAGCCGTCGTCTCCCCATCCGGAGACGGGACTCCGGGCGTAGTTGCGGCGTCGAGGCCCTACCGGTTGTCGCCCGAGGTCTGGTCGGTCCATCCGTGCCGGGCGAGCACCGCCGCCAGGTCCGGCGGGGTGTAGGCGGGACCCTTCAGGATCTTCCCGTCCTCGCGCAGGATCGGCAGGCCGTCCGCACCGAGCTTCGACAGGTTCGAACGGTGGATCTCGGCGAGCACGTGCTCGAGCGGGATGCCGCACTCGATCGCCATCCCGTAGACCACGTAGACCAGGTCGCCGAGCGCGTCGGCGGTGGCGACGGTGTCCCGGCGGCCGTCGTCCAGGGCCTCGGCGCGCGCGAACGCCGCTTCCATCTCGGCGCCGGCCGCGTCGCCGTAGACGGCCTGGACCAGTTCGGCGAGCTCTTCCGCGACCAGGGCCAGGCGCATCGGCACCCGCGGTCGCGCAACCTCCGGTGCGCCGCCGGCGAGCGGCATCGAGTAGACGCGGTGGAACTCGGCGACGAGGACCTCGGGGTCGTGCCCCGGGCGCAGCGAGTCAGGGTCCGAGCCGCCCGACGGCGGAGGTGACGTCGGGCGCCCGACCGCACCACCGCCGTCGGGCAGGCCTGGCCCAGCCGCCCGCGGGAGGGGCACCTCCCCCTCGCGGGCGTACCAGTGCCCGCCCGTGCGCAAGTGCGCGACGACGGCCCGCTCGAGCGAGGTGTGCTGCGGGAGGGAGTCCAGGTCCACCTCGCCGCGACGGTTGAAGACGAAGAACATGACCTCCGTGTCCGCGGTGTCCCGGCTCGGCGTCAGCTCCCAGCGTTGCTGGAACGAGGCCATGTTCGAACCCGGCGCGAGCACCTCGCTCAGCTGCGGATCGAGCAGCCAGCTGGCGCAATGGATCGTCGCGGCCGGGTAGTCGGGGAAATGCCGGGCGAAGAACGTGACGGCCCGTGCGAACGAGGCGTCCACGGCCGACGGCGTGAGCGGGCCGATCCGGGGGATGTGAGCGGACAGGGCGATGCCTTCGCCGCCCGGGCGTCGGCGCGGCGTGTACTGGAGCCGGCCGAGCCAGTAGTTGCCGCCGGTCCAGTGGCCGATCAGCCAGTCCTGGGTGTGCAGCCCGAACTCGCCGAACGTGAGCCGGTGCACGTGCATCTGCTGGCCGAGGTCGCCGAGGGTGCGCCACGAGATCGCGTCGGAGATGCCGCGCTCGCGGTGGAACTCCCGCACGTCGCCGGCGGTTGCCACGAAGGCGAGGAAGGCGCCGACACCGTCCCCGCCGCGGCTGGTGCCCGGCTCGCGGGGGAAGATCAGGCCGGGGATGTCCATCGTGATGTCGCCGAGGCGATCGCGGAGGGCGTTCGCGTACCCGGCGACCCGGCCGAGGGTGTCGGGCTCGTCGAGCGCCGTGGCGACGGCGGCCTCGGCCTCCGGTAGGTCCTCGGGACGCAGGCCGAGCAGGACCAGGATCTCGGGCAGGTCGGGCGCTCCGAGCCGGGCGGCGATGTCCGCGGCGGTCAGGGGAACGAGCGTGCGGGTGTACGCGGCAGGCATGGAGCAACCGTACGGCCTCGCCCGTGGGTGCCAGACTTCCGGCGAGCGTGTCATCGTGCGGCCGACAGTGCCGATGAGCCGAACAACCGCACGTTCAGCCGGCGCCGTCTCTGGCGAGCGTGTCAGTGTGCGGCGGATGGCGCCGATGGGCCGCAGAATCGCACGTTCGCCGGGCGAGCGGCCCGGGTGAGGCCTCAGGCGGTGGCGGCCGGTGGGTCCTCGGTGCCGGCCGTGCGCAGCGCCGCCCGGCGGAGCATCTCGTGGGCCTCCTCCGGGGGCAGGGTCGCCTGGCTCACGTCGTCCGAGCCATCTACCGTGGGCGCCGCGCCGGGCAGCTCGGTCTGGAACGCGGCGGCCGCGGCGTCGATCTCGGCCTGGCTGTGCTGGTTGGCCAGGGACATGATCTCGCCCCACAACTGCTTCGCTTCGGCCTCCTGCTCGGGGCCGGCCTGCTCGGACAGTTCGAGTGCCTCGAGGCGGGCGCCGATCTCGTCCATGCGCTGACGGAACTTCGCGTAATCCATTCGACCGAGCGTAGGAGCCGGACGCCTCAGGAGCGAACCGCAGCCATGGGGAGTTCAACCGGGGGGTCACCGGCGCCCGTGACGTCGATGTCCCGGAGCCCGCACGCCACCCGGCGCAGCAGGCCGCGCAGCACCTCGCGCTCGTCCGGCGCGAGGGCCTCCATCGTGCTGTCCTCGGCCGCGCGCACCCGGCGCTCGAGCTCGGCCAGAAGGGCCCGGCCGGTGGCGGTGGCCACGACCCGCCGAGCCCGGCGGTCGGTGGGGCTCTGCTCCCGCAGGACCAGGCCCGCCTCGACCAGGTCGTCGATGAGGTAGGTCATCACGGTCCGGTCGATGCCGAGGTGCGCGGCCAGGGCGACCTGGGTCGGCTGGTCCCCGTGGACCACGACGTCGAGCACCTGGTAGCCACGGGAGCCGTGCGGAACGTCCGCGACCACCTCGGCCACGGCGGCCTCATAGGCCCGCAGCAGGGTGCCGATGTGCCAGCCGAAGTCCCCCTCACGGCGGGCGCGGCACCGCTCGTGCGTCGGTTCGGGGTTGGTGGCCATGTGGGAATGATACGCCCAGATGTGCGGTTGATCCAATCATCGGATCGACATATGATCTGCCAGACAACACATATCGCCGAGGTCCCCGAGGGCTCACGGCGACCCGGACCACACGAGGTGCGCACATGCCGGACTACGGCCACGACCTGACCTTCGGAACCTTCATCACCCCCACGAACGCCGCGCCGGCGAAGGTGGTGGAACTCGCGAAGACAACCGAGGCAGCCGGGCTCGACCTGGCCACCTTCCAGGACCACCCCTACCAGGCCGGCTTCCTCGACACCTGGACGCTGCTGAGCTACGTGGCCGCGCAGACCGAGCGGATCTCGTTGTCCGCCAACGTGATCAACCTGCCGCTGCGCCCGCCCGCCGTGCTCGCGCGGGCCGCCGCCAGTCTCGATCTGCTCTCCGGAGGCCGGTTCGAGCTGGGCCTCGGCGCCGGCGCGTTCTGGGATGCCATCGCGGCCATGGGTGGCCCTCGCCGCACGGCGGGGGAGTCCATCACCGCCCTGAGCGAGGGCATCGACATCATCCGCGGCCTCTGGGACACCAGCACCCGGGAGCGCCTCGTCGTGGACGGGACGTTCTACCAGGTGGACGGCGCCAAGCGCGGCCCGGCCCCGGCGCACGACATCCAGATCTGGCTCGGCGCCTTGAAGCCGCGGATGCTCCGTCTGATCGGCCGCAAGGCCGACGGCTGGCTGCCCTCCCTGGCCTACATCAAGGAGCTGAGCGACCTGACCGCCTCCAACACGACCATCGACGAGGCCGCGATCGCCGCCGGACGCACCCCGGGTGACGTGCGCCGGCTGCTGAACATCGGCGGCGCGTTCTCCACCCAGCGCAGCGACCGGCTGCTGGCCGGCCCGCCCGAGCAATGGGCCGAGCAGCTCTCCGACCTCACCCTCGAGTACGGCTTCTCCAGCTACATCCTCTCCGGCGACGACGCGCAGGCGATGATGATCCTCGGCCAGGAGGTCGCTCCCGCCGTGCGCGAACTCGTGCGCGCCGAGCGTGGCGCCGACGAGACCGACGCGACCCCCGCCGTCGGGCTCTGACCATGGACTACGGACACCCCCTGGAGTTCGGGGCCTTCATCAACCCCGACAGCGCCGACCCGGCCGGCGTCGTCGACCTCGCCCGACGCGCCGAGGAGCTCGGCCTCGACCTCGTCACCGTGCAGGACCATCCCTACCAGCCCGCGCTGCTGGAGACCTGGACACTGCTCTCCTGGATCGCCGGCAGCACGGACCGGATCCGGATCGCCCCGAACGTGCTGAACATGGCGATCCGCCCGCCCGCCGTGCTCGCCCGCGCCGCCGCGAGCCTGGACCTGCTCTCCGGTGGGCGCCTCGAGCTCGGCCTCGGCGCCGGGCACTTCTGGGACGCGATCGCCGCGATGGGGACGCCGCGGCTCAGCCCCGGGGAGTCCGTGGACGCGCTCGCGGAGGCGATCGAGATGCTCCGCACCATCTGGGCCGGCGACGCCTCGACGCCGCTCGAGGTGCCCGGCGCCTTCCACACCCTCGACGGCGCCCAGGGCGGGCCCGCCCCCGCGCACACCGTCTCGCTGTGGATCGGCGCGCTCAAGCCACGCATGCAGCGCCTCATCGGCGCGAAGGCGGACGGCTGGTGGCCCTCGCTCGGGCGGCTCGGCCCGGGCGACCTGGCGGCCGGGAACGCCGTCGTCGACGCCGCCGCCACCGAGGCCGGGCGCGACCCGCGCGAGATCCGCCGCCTGCTCAACATCACCGGCTCGTTCGGCCCAACGGCGCAGGGCCGGTTGAGCGGACCTCCCGCCACCTGGGTGGAGCAACTGCTCCCATACGCGCTGGACGACGGCGTGGGCACCTTCGTGTACGCGGCGCCGGACCGGGCGCACCTCGAGACGTTCGCGACCGAGGTGGCGCCCGCCCTGCGCGAGGCCGTCGCCACCGTGCGGGACGTGCGCGAGACCGAGGTCGGCGCCGTGGTTCCGCTGGCGATCCGCGCCAAGCGGCGCGAGGGCATCGACTACGACACCGTCCCGGCCGCACTGGCCGCGACCGCCGTCGAGCCCGGCCACGCCGGCTTCGCGGGCGTGCGCAACACCTACCTGCGCGGCGGCTCACCCGGCCTGGTGCTACGGCCGGGCGACGCCGACGAGGTGGCGCAGGCGCTCTCCTTCGCACGGTCCCAGCCGGTGCCGCTCGCGGTCCGCAGCGCCGGGCACGGCATCAGCGGCCGCTCCACGAACGACGGCGGCATCGTCATCGACCTGTCCCGCCTGAACCGGATCGAAGTCCTCGACGCCGCGACCCGGCGGGTCCGCATCGAGCCGGGCGCCCGCTGGGGCGAGGTGGCGCAGGCGCTGCACCCCTACGGGTGGGCGCTCAGCTCCGGGGACTTCGGCGGCGTGGGCGTCGGCGGGCTGGCCACGGCCGGCGGGATCGGCTGGCTCGGCCGCGAGCACGGGCTCACCATCGACCACGTGCGCGCCGTCGAGATCGTCCTCGCGGATGGTCGGCTCGTGCGGGCCGACGCCGAGCACCACCCGGACCTGTTCTGGGCTGTGCGCGGGGCGGGCGCGAACTTCGGCATCGTCACCGCGTTCGAGTTCGAGGTCGACGAGGTGGGGGATGTCGGCTTCGCCCAACTGGCCTTCGACGCCGGGAACGTCGCCGAGTTCCTTGAGAACTGGGGCGCCCTCCAGGAGGCGGCGCCTCGGGATCTGACCAGCTTCCTGATCATCGGTCGCCCCCGCGGTGGGCAGGTGGTGGCCACCGTGATGGCGACCGTCGACTCCGACGACCCGGACACCGTGATCAGCAGGCTGCAGCCGTTCGCGACGCTCGGCCCGCTCCTGCAGCAGGCCGTGCAGATCCTGCCGTACCCGGCCATCGTGGCCGCGCCCGACGGCGGCCAGCACGGCCAGGGCGAGCCCGCCACCCGGTCCGCACTGGTGGACCACATCACGCCCGAGCTCGCGGCCGCGGCCAGCAAGCTCATCCACAGCGGCGTGAGCTACTTCTTCCAGATCCGGTCCGTCGGTGGCGCCGTGGCGGACGTGCCGCCCGATGCGACGGCGTACGCGCACCGGTCCGCGAACTTCTCCGTGATCGCGTTCGGAGCCGGCCGGACCCGCCTCGACGCGGTCTGGGACACCCAGATCCAGCCGCACGCGAACGGGCTCTACCTGAGCTTCGAGACCGACCCCCGGCCCGAGCGGATCACCGACGCGTTCCCGCCGGCCACGCTGGCCCGGTTGCGCGAGCTCAAGGGCAGGCTCGACCCGGAGAACGTGTTCCGGGACAACTTCAGCGTGGCGCCGGCGAAGCCAGGGCTGGCAACCGTGGCCGGCTGAACCTCCGACAAAGGAACGCGCATCGGCCGTCAGCGCGGCGGTCGGCAGGCGGCGGCGCCGAACCGGCCGGATCTGTGAACGTCCAGGGGCATCCGGGCAGGATAGAGAAGTCGCCCTGCGACACACAGCGCGCGTGATCACACGAAGGACTCCGGTCCGAAACGACCCCACGCCACGAAGGTGATCAGGGCGAGGTATGCCATGTTCACCAGCGCGTGCGTGACGGCGTGGCGGCGCAGTTCCACGATCGCCGCCCCGACCATGATCAGACCCAAGCCAACGGCCGCCACCGGCACCAGCGCGGGCGCGATGTCGAGCACTGCGGGCAGGATCAGGCCGATGCCGCAGAGCATCTCGACGGCTCCGAGAGCCTTGATGAAGCCGGCACTGAAGTCGTTGACCCATCCCGCGGCCGGAGCCTTGGCCAGCTTCTCCTTGGGGGTGAGTAGCTTCCCGGCGCCGGAGAAGAAGAAGACTGCTGACAACAGACCCGTGATGATCCACAGAGCGAGGTTCATGTATTTTCTCCCGATCGGTTACGTCGGCCCGCTCGGGCCCGTCATCACCCATGACGGGACTTGCGGGAGGAAGGTAACAACATGAGCCGATCAGGTTCGGGAGAGGCACTGGCGGACGCTTTCGATGCACAGCGCGGCCGCCTCGTCGCGGTGGCGTATCGGATGCTCGGCTCGCGCGCGGACGCCGAGGACGCCGTCCAAGAGGCATGGCTGCGGTTGGCGCACCAAGACCCCGCATCGATCGACAACCTCGCCGGCTGGCTGACCACGGTGGTGGGCCGGGTGTCCATCGACGTGCTGCGCTCGCGCCGAGTCAGGCCCGAGCAGCCCACGGACCCGCTGCCGGAACTCGTCGTGACGGAAGACGGCGACTCGCCAACCGAGGAGAACGTGCTGCTCGCCGAATCGGTTGGGCTGGCACTGCTCGTGGTCCTCGACACCCTCCGCCCGGCCGAACGGTTGGCATTCGTGCTGCATGACATGTTCGCCGTGCCGTTCGAGGAGATCGGGCAGATCCTCGGGAGGTCCGCGGATGCGACCAAGATGCTCGCCAGCCGTGCCCGGCGGAAGGTGCAGGGGACGCCGCAACCTGCCGACGAACGGCAGCAGCAGCGCGCGGTGGTCGATGCGTTCCTCGCGGCCGCGCGGGACGGCGATTTCGAAGGGCTGCTGCGCGTACTCGATCCGGACGTGACGTGGCGCAGCCAGAATGCGCACGGCGTCGCCGTCAAACTCGGTGCGACCGAGGTGGCCATTGCGGCCGAGCGCGGCGCCAGGGCCGAGGCAACGGCGTGGCCCGTCCTGGTCAACGGTGAGCCCGGGATCGTGGCATGGACCGCGAGCGGCAAGCCGATGGGCGTGATGGCATGCACCGTGGTCGATGGTCGGATCGTCGAGATCCTGTCGCTACGGGATCCGAAGCGCCTCGCGGAGATGGACCTCCCGGGACGTCCCCAGTAGCCCGTGTTGCTCAAGGCTCTGGAGTCAGCGGAGCGTCGCGCTCCACTCGGCTGGGCTCGCCCTGGTGGCAACCCACCACCGCGATCGTGTAGTGGGGGCTGGTTCAACTCTTCGCTGACGGCCCACGGCCAGGAGGTGGCCAAGTGCATCGCATTGAAGCTTCGCCGGTATGTGCCACCAGCCGAAGCGGTGCGCATCTACACCTCAGATCTGCTGCGCACGGCTTCTATCAATTCAGGCATTGCTGTACTGTCCCGCTCATGACCACGGGCACTGCAACGCTGACCCACACCGCCGCGCTCGCGCGCCTGGGCCACGCACTCTCCGACCCGACCCGCGCCGGCATCCTGCTCGCGCTCCGGGAGGCGCCCGCCTATCCCTCGGACCTGGCGGACGCGCTGGAGGTGTCCCGGCAGGTGATGTCGAACCACCTCGCCTGCCTGCGCGGCTGTGGCCTGGTCGAGGCGATGCCGGAGGGGCGGCGCACCTGGTACCGCCTCGCTGACTCGCACCTCGCCCCCGCGCTCGACCACCTGCTCGGGGTGGTGCTGTTCGTCGAGCCCGACTGCTGTGACGGAGAGGGGTGCGCCTGCTGATGAGCGTCCCGACCCTCACCGAGCAGCGGCGTGAGCTCCTACACCGACGGATCCGGCTCATCGTGGCGATCACGATCGGCTACAACCTCATCGAGGCCGTCATCGCGATCGCGGCCGGCGCCGCGGCGTCGTCGACGGCGCTGATCGGCTTCGGGCTGGATTCCACGATCGAGGTGCTCTCCGCCGCCGTCGTCGCCTGGCAGTTCACCCGGCGGGATCCGCAGCGCTGGGAGAAGCCGGCGTTGCGGGTCATCGCGATCGCCTTCTTCGCGCTCGCGGCGTATGTCGGCGTGGCCTCGGTCCTCGCCCTGGCCGGTGGCGGCGAGGTCCGGCACTCCACGGTCGGCATCGTCCTCGCCGCCGTGAGCGTCGTCGTGATGCCGTTCCTGTCCTACGCCGAGCGCCGCGCCGGTCGCGAGGTCGGCTCGGCCACCGCCGTCGCGGACTCCAAGCAGACCCTGATCTGCACGTACCTCTCGGCCGCGGTGCTACTCGGCCTCGTGGCGAACAGCCTGTTCGGCTGGTGGTGGGCCGACGCGATCGCCGGACTCGTCATCGCCGCGTTCGCGCTCCGGGAGGGCGTCGAGGCGTGGCAGGGCGACACGTGCGCCACGAGCGTCGGCATGATCCTCGATGCCCACCAGCCAGACCCCGCTGCACCGCCGGGCCCGGCGCAATACGGTTACCCCAGAGGCGGGGGTGACCCCCGCCGTCGTCCACCGAGCCCGTAGTGAGGAAGACCTGTGAGCACCGCACCGATCGACGCCACCACCACCAGCGCCTGGGCGGAGCTGACCGGCCACGCCGCCGCCCAGACGCCGGATCTGCGCGCCTGGTTCGACGCTGATCCCGGCCGGGCCGAGCGGTTCACGTTCGATGCCGCGGACCTGCACGTCGACCTGTCCAAGAACCTGATCACCGACGAGACCCTGGCCCTGCTGTTGCGCCTGGCCGACGAGGTCGGTCTCTCCGGCCGGATCGAGGCGATGTTCACCGGCGAGCACATCAACGTCACCGAGGACCGAGCCGTGCTGCACACTGCGCTGCGCCGCCCGGCCGGCGCGAGCCCCGCGCTCGTGGTCGACGGGCAGGACGTGGACGCGGATGTGCACGCCGAGCTGGCGCGGGTCTACGCGTTCGCCGAGCAGGTCCGCTCCGGCGCGTGGACCGGGGTGACCGGCAAGCGGGTCGCCACCGTGGTCAACATCGGCATCGGAGGCTCCGACCTCGGCCCGGTGATGGCGTACGAGGCGCTCGCCCCGTACGTCCAGGACGGTCTCGAGGTCCGGTTCATCTCCAACATCGACCCGAGCGACGTCGCCGAGACCACCGCCGGGCTGGACCCGGAGACCACCTTGTTCATCGTCGCGTCGAAGACGTTCGGCACCCTGGAGACGCTCACCAACGCCCGGCTCGCCCGGGAGTGGCTCTGGACGAACCTGGAGTCCGCGGGTGCTGTCGATGGCTCCGAGGCCTCCCGCACCGACGCCGTTGCCAAGCACTTCGTGGCCGTCTCCACGGCGCTGGACAAGGTCGCCGCGTTCGGCATCGACCCGGCGAACGCGTTCGGGTTCTGGGACTGGGTCGGCGGCCGGTACTCGGTGGACTCCGCGATCGGCACCTCGCTCGCGATCGCGATCGGGCCGGAGGCGTTCGCAGAATTCCTGGACGGCTTCCACGCCATCGACCAGCACCTGCGCTCGACCCCGTTCGCGCAGAACGTGCCGGTCCTGATGGGGCTGCTGAACGTCTGGTACGTCAATTTCCTCGACGCGCACACGCACGCGGTGCTGCCCTACGCGCAGTACCTGCACCGGTTCCCCGCGTACCTGCAGCAGCTCACCATGGAGTCCAACGGCAAGGGCGTGCGCTGGGACGGCAGCCCCGTCACCACCCAGACCGGCGAGGTGTTCTGGGGCGAGCCCGGCACGAACGGCCAGCACGCGTTCTACCAGCTCATCCACCAGGGCACCAGGACCATCCCGGCCGACTTCATCGCCGTCGCCAACCCCGCGCGGCCGTTGCGCGACGGTGACACCGACGTGCACGGCCTGTTCCTCGCGAACTTCTTCGCCCAGACGAAGGCCCTCGCGTTCGGCAAGACCGCGGACGAGGTCCGCGCCGAGGGCACCGCCGAGGCGATCGTCCCCGCACGCGTGTTCACCGGGAACCGGCCGACCACCTCGATCCTCGCCCCGGCGCTCACGCCGTCGGTGCTCGGGCAGCTGATCGCGCTCTACGAGCACATCACGTTCGTGCAGGGCGTGGTCTGGGGCATCGACAGCTTCGACCAGTGGGGCGTGGAGCTCGGCAAGCAGCTCGCTACCCAGATCGCCCCTGCGGTCACCGGGGATGCCGACGCGCTCGCCGCGCAGGACACGTCCACCCAGGCGCTGATCCGGCACTACCTGGCGCAGCGGGACTGAGCGGGAGCGGGTCGACCGAACTCAGCGGATCCGGACCGGGTCCATCCAGGCCAGCACGTGCTCGGTGCCGAACGGCCACAGTGCCTCCAGCGCGGCGGCCGGGTCGGTGCCGAGTGCCGGTAGTCCGGGCAGCGTGGGTCTGGTGTGCACCGGCCGGGCCGGTGCGTCCGTCGGTAGCCCGGCCAGGCGCCGGGCGTAGGCGAGTCCGTCGTGCAGGTCGCCGAGGGCGTCCGCGAGACCGAGCCCGACGGCGTCGCGTCCGCTCCAGATCCGGCCTCGCCCGAGCTCGTCGACCCGTTCCGTACTGAGTCCCCGGCCGGTCGCCACCCGGTCCACGAACCTTCCGTAGACCTCGTCCATCACCTTGCGGAACCGCTCGCGCTGGGCGTCGGTGAACGGCCGCGCGGCGCTCAGGGCAAGCGCGTCCTCGCGGCCCACCGGTTCGGGATGGAAGCCGTGCCGGTCCGCGAACTCGGTCAGCACCGGCTTGCCGATGACCACTCCGATGCTGCCGGTCAGGGTGAACGGGCTGGCCAGCACGTGGTTGGCGCCGGCGAGCACGTAGTAGCCGCCGGACCCGGCCACCGAGCCCATCACCGCCACCACGGGCTTCCGGCACGCGACCACCGCCCGGTGGATCAGGTCCGAGGCGAGCGCCGACCCGCCGCCGGAGTCCACGTACAGCACGATCGCCTTCGTGTGCTCCTCGCGCTCGGCCCGCCGCAGTGCCGCCACCACCGTGTCCGACCCGGCCCGTGGGCCGCCCAGCACCGGCACGGGCGGGCCGCCCGCACTCGGCCCGGAGACGATGGCGCCGACCACGGGGACGACAGCGACGCCGTCGGGCTGGCCGCGCAGCGGCGTTCGGCGCCCGCCGCCGGCGCGTTGGGGTCGCAGCAGGTCGAGGGTGCGAGCCAGCGACGTGTCGGCCACGGTGACGATCTCGTCGTCGTACGCGATCCGGGTGATCAGACCGGCCTCGAGGAGTTCCGTGGCCGAGGTCAGCCCGGCGTCGAGCCAGGCGCCGGCCACCTCCTGCGAGACGCCGCGCGCGCTCGCCAGTGCCTTCACCCAGGAGGCCTCGACCGACTCGAGGTAGGCACCGAGCTGCTCGCGCTGAGCATCGTCCATGTGGTCCTGGCTGAACGGGGTGAGCGCGGACTTGTACTCGCCGATCCGCAGGTTCTCGAACCCGATGCCGTGGCTGCGCAGGAATGCGCCCAGGTAGACCTGCTCGCCGGCGAACCCGGGCACGGACACGTCCGCGGATTCCGGCGCGACGACGTCCGGGACCGGCGCGGTGGCCAACAGTCCGGTCATCGTGACCTGCTCGAGGTAGGCGGTCACGTGCTTGCGCTCGGCCAGGCGCGCGAGCATCCCGGCGATCGCATCGGCCGTGGCCAGGTCGGCGGTGAACCCGCGCACCCGCACCACGACGGCGCTCACCCAGTCGGCGTCGCCGATCCGGTCCAGCCGGCCGGACAATGCCTCGAGGGTCGTGGTGCGCTGCAACAGGCCGCCGAGGCCGGGTCGGCGCTGCGCGGGGTACGGGCCGGAGAGGTCGAGGATCACCCGGTCCGGTTCGGCCGCCGAGCCGGGACGGCGTCCGAGCAGCGGGGCCAGGGTGGGGAGTGCGCGCATGGTTCGAGGCTAACCCGCCACCTGGCCCGCGGCGGCTCGGGCGTTCGTTCGTCAGGCGCCGTCCTCGTCGTGCGCCGCGGCGAAGTCGAGGACCGCGCCCGCGCGGTACGGACTCGTATTCGCCCACGGACGCCCCGATAGGATGCGGCTCGCCAGGCCTTTTCAGGGCGCCGCGAGTCCGGGGCCCGCGACCGAACGCCGGAACGAGGTGAGGGGCAGCGCATGTCCGGCACCTTGAGAGACCGCGCCGCCGTGCCGGCTCGCCGCGTGGTCGCCGCCGCCGAGCGCGTGCAGGGCCTGTTCCCGGCGCGCGTCTGGCGCCACTTCACCCGCAAGGGCGGGTTCGTGCTCGCCGCGGGGGTGAGCTACCAGGCGCTGTTCGCGATCTTCGCCACCCTCTACATCGCATTCGCGTGGGTCGGGCTGTGGCTCGGTGGGAGCACCCCGGCGATCGAGGCCCTCATCGCCCTCGTGGACACCTATCTGCCCGGGCTGATCGGTGAGAACGGGGTCCTCACCGAGGACCAGGTGTTCGCAATCGCCCGCGATGCGTCCGCGTTGCTGAGCATCACCGGCCTGATCGCCGTGATCGTGTTCGTGTGGACGGCGATCGGCTGGATCTCCTACTCGAGGCTCGCCGTGCGGGCGATCTTCGGTCTGCCGCCGGATACGCGTCAGTACGTGCGGCTCAAGGCACGCGACTTCGTGGTGGCCGTGTTCTTCAGCCTGATGCTGCTCATCGGCGGGGTGCTGAGCGGTGCCGGGTCCTGGTTCCTCGGCGAGGTCTTCGATGCCCTGGGGTGGAGCACGACGTCGAACGCTTTCAACGCGCTGATCAGGCTGGCCACGGTGCTCGTGGCATTCGTCGTCGATGCGCTCACCCTCACCGCGATCTTCAAGTTCCTCGGTGGTGCGAGCGTGCCCTGGCGCCGGATCCTGCCCGGCGCCGCCCTCGGTGGGGCGGCGATCGTGGTGCTGCAGCTCGGGGCCGGCTACCTCCTGTCCAGCTCACCCGCGAACCCGCTGCTGGCGACGTTCGCCGTCTTCATCGGGCTGCTGCTGTGGTGCCGCCTCGCCGGGGTGGTCATGCTCGTCTCGGCGGCCTGGGTCGCGGTGTCCGTCGCCGATGCCGGCCTCTCGCTCGCGCCGGAGTCGGATGCGCCCGCCGAGGAGGACCCGGACACCCGGCTCGCGCAACTGCTCGCCGTCTGCGAGGAGATCCGCGACGCGGCGGCCGCGCACCGGGACGCGCCGTTCTACCGGCGCCGGGCGGCACGGCGGCGTGAGGAGGCAGCGATCGAGGAACTCGACGAGTTGTTGCGCGGGGATCTTGCCGCGGACGTGTCCGGATCGGCCGGCGTCGTGACGTGATGGAGCGGGTGACGAGAGCCGTCGTCGCGACCGACTCGTTCCTCGCCGGGCGCTCCTCCTCCCGATACTCGGCACCACGCTCGCATGAGAATGGCCGCCTCGACTTCGTCGGGCGGCCATCTCATTGCGAGCGGGTGACGAGAATCGAACTCGCGCTATCAGCTTGGGAAGCTGAAGTTCTACCACTGAACTACACCCGCATGCGTGCGGCTGACCCGAACGCGCGGCCCAGCATACCCGGTGCTGGGGCTGGGCTTCACCCGGGCGCGCTAACGTGGGCGCGTGCTGCTCTCCGATCGTGACATCCGCGCCGAACTGACCACCGGGCGGATCGGCCTGGATCCGTACGACGAGTCGATGATCCAACCCTCCAGCGTCGACGTCCGCCTGGACCGCTACTTCCGGCTCTTCGACAACCACAAGTATCCGGTCATCGACCCCGCCCAGGACCAGCCCGAGCTCACCCGGATGGTCGAGGCCGCCCCCGGGGACCCGTTCGTGCTGCACCCCGGGGAGTTCGTGCTCGGCTCCACGTACGAGCTGATCAGCCTGCCCGACGACGTCGCGGCCCGCCTGGAGGGCAAGTCCAGCCTCGGCCGGCTCGGACTGCTCACGCACTCCACCGCCGGGTTCATCGACCCCGGGTTCTCCGGCCACGTCACCCTCGAGCTCTCGAACGTGGCGACCCTGCCGATCACGCTCTGGCCCGGCATGAAGATCGGGCAGATGTGCTACTTCCGGCTGTCCAGCCCGGCGGAGCACCCGTACGGGTCCGGTGCCCAGGGCTCGCGCTACCAGGGCCAACGGGGCCCGACGGCGTCCCGTTCGCACCTGAACTTCCACCGCACCGACGTGGGGCAGTAGCGCAGTGCCCGACGGCGGAGCTCGAGTTCTCGACGCCGGCCTCGCCCGGTCGAAGCACCTGTTGCTGCTCGGTGCGGACGTCACCGACGACGAGGTCGAGGCCCTCGTGCTGAGCCGGTTCCCCGAGGCCGGCCGCGTGAACGCGACCGTGCTCGCGCTCACCCCGCAGTCAGCCCTCGAGGGCCCCTGGGCCGTGCCGGAGCCGGCCGCCCTCGGCGCCGGTCCCGAGGTCACCCAGGCGTACGCGATCGCGGTCCCCGCCGAGCGGGGCGACCCGGTGCCCGAGGACCTGCGCGGCCTCGGCGGGATCCTGGATGCGTTCGCCGACGGGCCGCCCGTGGGGCACGAACTCGCGATCATCGAGTTCGCGCAGGCGGCCGCGCGGCGACTCGGCGGAGCGGTGCGGGTTGCCGGAACCGGCGCCCTGATCACCCCCGAACCGGGCGTGGACCTGGCCGTGCACTCCGAGGTGTGGCTGCACCCCGAGGCGCTGGTGCACGTGCTCACGCCTGCGTTGCCGGGGGTGGCCCTCCATCTGGGCCCGGTCGCAGACCCGGGAGCGCAGCCGCCCACGGCGCCGGCGCCCCGACCCGCCGGCACCGAGGACCTGGACGAGGGCGAGCGGGCCTGGATCCAAGCCGAGGCGGACGCGTTCGACGCGCACGCGCTCGCGGCGGAGCCCGCCACCGAGGCCTACGGCGCCGTCTGCGCGCTGCCCGACGGCGGCACGGTCGCCGTCGAGGTGGAGGCCGAGGTGTCCGTGCCGCTCGTGCTGGAGGGCCTGGACTGGGCTCGCTCCGGCGTGATCCGCTACGACCTGCGGTGGTTCCCGGCGGATCCGGAGGCCTACCATTCCGCACCGCTCGACGCCCCCACCCTGGTGGCCCGCGAGCGCGCCACGGCGCTCGTGGAGGGTGCCGCGCGTGCCCTGCTGGACGCCATCGGCGGCGAGACGACCGACGACGACGGGTTCCTCGTCGACCCGTGAGCAGAGCGGGTCCGGCCGTTCCCCAGATCGTGGACGCGGCACGGAACGGGTCCGTCGCCTTGGTAGTATCCGAACGGTTCCCACCCACCCATCACGCCGCTCGAATCAGAGGCGGTGTGCGTGGCCGTACCTTCTTTGTCCTACCTAAACGCACACATCAGTTCACCTGAGGCGACCCGTCGCCGCGACCCCGTGCTCGACCTGACAATCTGACCACGCCCACTGATCAGGAGCGGACGTGCTGCAGCTACTCGCTTTGCACCTTCTCGCCGCCGTGGCTGCGCCTGCCATCATGCGGCGGTTCGGTCGCAAGGGGTTCCTGCCGCTGGCGTTGGTGCCCGGGTCGGCGGCGGTGTGGGCGGTGGCCAACACGGGAGCCGTGCTGGACGGGCGGGGTCCGACGCTGGACGTCTCATGGATCCCGGCGCTGGACATGTCGCTGGCCTTCCGGCTGGACGTCCTCTCCTGGCTGATGGTGATCCTCGTCGGCGGCGTCGGCGCGATCGTGCTCGGCTACTGCGCCTGGTACTTCGCGTCCGGGGCGAAGTTCCTGGGCCGGTTCGCCGGGGTGTTCGTCGCGTTCGCCGGGGCCATGCTCGGGCTCGTCACCACGGACAACACGCTCGTCCTGTACGTGTTCTGGGAGCTCACCACGGTGTTCTCCTACCTGCTGATCGGTCACTACTTCGACCGCAAGGGTGCTCGCCGGGCGGCGATGCAGGCGATCATCGTGACGACCCTCGGCGGCCTCGCGATGCTGTTCGGCTTCCTCATCCTCGGTGCGGCCGAGGGCGGCTCCTACGTGATCTCCGAGCTGATCGCGAATCCGCCGCTCGATGGCAGCGCGCTGGTGACCGCCGGGATCGTGATGGTCCTGGTCGGTGCGATCAGCAAGTCGGCGCTCGTACCGTTCCACTTCTGGCTCCCCGGTGCGATGGCCGCACCCACCCCGGTGAGCGCCTACCTGCACGCCGCGGCGATGGTGAAGGCCGGTGTGTACCTGGTGGCCCGGTTCGCCCCCGGATTCGCCGAGGTCGGCTTGTGGCAGTGGATGATCCTGCTCACCGGTGGCGCGACGATGATCCTCGGCGGCTACCGTGCGCTGCGGCAGCACGACCTGAAGCTGCTGCTCGCGTTCGGCACCGTCAGCCAGCTCGGCTTCCTGATCCTCCTGGTCGGGCAGGCCGACCGGGCCATCGCGCTCGCCGGGCTCGCCCTCATCGGGGCGCACGCCATGTTCAAGGCGACCCTGTTCCTGACCGTCGGCGTCATCGATGCCGCCGCCGGCACCCGTGACCTGCGCCAGCTCTCCGGGCTCGCCAAACACCTGCCCTGGGCCACCGTGCCCGGCGTGCTCGCCACGTTCTCGATGGTGGGCCTGCCACCGTTCGCCGGGTACGTCGGCAAGGAGGCCGCCCTCGAGGCCCTCGTCCACAGCGACGATCCGATGACCTTCGCGCTGCTCGTGATCGTCGTGATCGGGTCGATCCTCACGTTCGCCTACGGGATGCGTTTCCTCTGGGGCGCGTTCGCCCGGAAGAAGGGCGTCGAGGACACCCCGGTGGACAAGGAGGCGGCTGGCCTCTACATCGCGCCCAATGTGCTCGCCTTCGCCGGCCTCGTCGCAGGCCTGTTCCCGGTGGCCGGCGAGACGTTGCTGGCGCCGTACGCGGACACCTACCCGGTGGGCGAACCCGGGCACCTGACCCTGTGGGGCGGATTCGGGACCCCGCTGTTGCTGACCGGGGTGATCATCGTCGGCGGGGTGCTGCTGATGCTGGCCCGGCGCGGGGTCGAGCGGGTCCAGGAAGTGGTCTCGGTCGGACCGGACGCGGACCGGACCTACCGGGGCACGATGCGCCGGCTGGACAGCGTGTCCGTTGCGGTGACCTCGATCACCCAGCGTGGTTCGCTGCCCGTGTACCTGGCGCTGATCCTGCTCACCACCGTGGTGATGATCTGGACGTCCGTCTATGCAGGGGGCCTGCGCATCGGCGCGGTGAAGCCCTGGGACTACCCGGTCCAGGCGGGCGTCGCCATCGTGGTCGCGGTCGCGGCCTTCCTCACCGCCCGGGCCCGCCGCCGGCTGAAGGCCGTGGTGCTGCTCGGCATCACCGGCTACGGCGTGGTCCTGCTGTTCGCGCTGCACGGCGCACCCGACCTGGCCCTGACACAGGCCCTCGTGGAGACCATCACCCTGGTGGTGTTCATCCTGGTGCTGCGGCGCCTGCCGGCCTACTACTCGAACCGGCCACTGAAGGCGAGCCGGTGGTGGCGCGCCATCCTGGCGATCGCGGTCGGGCTGACCGTCACGTTCGTGGCGCTGGTGATCCCGAATGCGCGGGTCACCGACAGCATCGCCGAACTGTTCCCCGAGGAGGCCTACAACTACGGCTACGGCAGGAACATCGTCAACGTCACCCTCGTCGACATCCGCGCCTGGGACACCATGGGTGAGATCTCGGTGCTGCTGGTGGCGGCGACCGGCGTCGCGTCCCTGGTCTTCCTGCGGGCCCGCGCCGGCCGCGTCGAGCGGATCCGTGACCATGACATGGACCGCGGCTCGGTGTGGGCCAGCGACGCCCCGGGTGACGACGCGCTGGTGCGGCAGGGGCGGACCATCCCGGTGCGCAGCACCCGCAACCGGCGCTGGATCAGCGCCGGCGTCGCCCTCGCGCCGCACCGCCGGTCGGTGATCTTCGAGGTCGCCACCCGGCTGATCTTCCACACCATGCTCGTGTTCGCGATCTACCTGCTGTTCGCCGGGCACAACTCCCCCGGCGGCGGGTTCGTGGCCGGCCTGGTGGCCGGCATCGCGCTCACGGTGCGCTACCTGGCCGGCGGCCGGTACGAGCTCGGTGAGGCTGCACCGGTGCTGCCCGGTCTGCTCCTGGGCAGCGGCCTGTTCCTGTCCGCCGGCGCCGGGGCGGTGCCACTCGCCTTCGGCGGCGTCGTGCTGCAGTCCGTGGTCATCGACATCCCCCTCGGCTACCTCGGTGACGTGCACCTGGTCACCACGCTGTTCTTCGACATCGGCGTGTTCCTCGTGGTCGTCGGCCTGATGCTGGACATCCTGCGCTCGCTCGGCGCCGAGGTGGACCGCCAGGGCGAGGCGGAGGGCAGGGCGGTGCCGGACGTCGCCCACGACTCCCCACGATCCACCGCCGACGATGCCCAGCCACTCGAGGACGCCCTCACCGGGGGAGGTGCACCGTGATCGACATGACGCCCAACGTCACGCTCGCGATCGTGGTCGGCGTACTGGTCGGCACCGGGGTGTACCTGCTCCTGGAACGCAGCCTGTCCCGCGTGATCATCGGGGTGACCCTGATCAGCAACGGCGTCAACGTGCTGATGCTGATCGCCGGGGGAGCGGCCGGCGGGCCACCGCTCATCGGCAGCGGCCCCCCTGAGGACATGGCCGACCCGTTGCCGCAGGCGATGGTCCTCACCGCGATCGTGATCAACCTCGGTCTGACCTCGTTCGTGCTCGCGATGGCCTATCGCAGCTGGCAGCTGCACGGCCATGACGAGGTGCAGGACGACCTCGAGGACCGCCGGATCGCGCGCCGCGCCGAGCGTGGCGCGGTGGACAAGCGGGACGACGACGTCGGCACCAACCTGGCCATCGAGGCCGCCGAGGCGCGCGACGAGACCGAGGAGGTCCCCCTGGTCACCGGCCACGGGCCCCAGCTCGGCGCCGAGGACGACGACGTGACGGGACGACGATCATGAACTGGCTCGTTCCGTTGCCCGTGGTGATCCCGCTGATCGCGGCGGGCCTGGCCCTGGCCATGTCCCGCCGGCCACGGGTGCAGGGTGCGATCTCCGTCGCCGCCCTGAGCCTGGTCCTCGCCGTGGCCGTCGGCCTCATCTTCGTCACTCACACCCAGGGTCCGCAGGTGGTCAACGTCGGCGGCTGGTCCGCCCCGGTCGGAATCGCCCTCGTCGGCGACCGGCTGTCCGCCCTGATGCTGCTCGTCTCGGCCATCGTGCTGCTCTGCGTGCTCCTGTACTCGCTCGCCCAGGGCATCGCCGACGGCAACGAGGGCGCCCCGGTCGCCATCTATCACCCGACGTATCTCGTCCTCGCCGCCGGGGTCGCCAACGCGTTCCTGTCCGGGGACCTGTTCAACCTCTACGTCGGCTTCGAGATCCTCCTCGCGGCCTCGTTCGTGCTGCTCACCCTCGGCGGCACCGGCGAACGGATCCGGGCCGGGTCGATCTACGTGATCGTCTCGCTGCTGTCCTCGATCCTGTTCCTGATCGCAATCGCGATGATCTACGCGGCCACCGGAACGCTGAACCTCGCCCAGTTGTCCGAGCGGCTGCTCGACATCGACCCCGGGGTCCGCCTGGTCCTGCAGGTGATGCTGCTGATGGGCTTCGCGATCAAGGCCGCGGTGTTCCCGCTCTCGGCCTGGCTGCCTGACTCCTACCCGACGGCGCCGGCCCCGGTCACGGCGGTGTTCGCCGGGTTGCTGACCAAGGTCGGCGTGTACGCGATCATCCGGATGCAGACCCTGCTGTTCACCGATGGCGCCCTGGACACAGTGCTCATGTGGGCGGCCCTGCTGACCATGCTGGTGGGCATCATCGGCGCGGTGGCCCAGGACGACATCAAGCGGTTGTTGTCCTTCACCCTGGTCAGTCACATCGGCTACATGATCTTCGGGATCTCACTGGCGAACCAGACCGGGCTGTCCTCCGCCATCTTCTACGTCGCCCACCACATCACCGTGCAGACAGCGCTGTTCCTGGTCGCGGGCCTCATCGAGCGCCGCGGTGGCACCACCTCGCTGGAGAAACTCGGCAGCCTGGGCAAACTCGCCCCGGCGCTCGCGATCCTGTTCTTCGTGCCCGCCATGAACCTCGCCGGGATCCCGCCGATGTCCGGCTTCCTCGGCAAGGTCGGCCTGCTCCAGGCGGGCCTGGAACTCGGGTCGTCGCTGGCCCTCGCGACCGTTGCCGCCGGCCTGCTCACGTCTCTGCTGACCCTGTACGCGGTGGTCAAGGCCTGGAACAAGGCGTTCTGGCAGGATGCCCCCGAGAAGTTGCCCAACGAGAGCACGCCGCGCTCGATGTTCGGGCCCACCGCCGTCCTGGCCACCCTCGGTGTGCTGTTCGCCGTGATCGGAGGCCCGTTGTACAACTACACCGATGCCGCCGCCCGGGACCTGCAGGCGCAGACCCCCTACATCGATGCGGTCCTGGTCCATGGTGACCGCGGCGAGGGCGACTCCGACGCGGCCGGGGGTGACGACGGATGAGGGCGGGCGGACCGCGCACGTGGCTCGAGAAGTTCCCGATGGTGTTGTGGCTGACGGCATTGTGGGTGCTGTTCTGGGGCGAGCTGAGCCTGGCGAACGTGCTCGTGGGTGTGCTCATCGGGCTGTTCGTCATGACGGTCATGCCGATGCCCCGGATCGGCTTCGAGGGCCGGGTTTCCGTCATCGGCACCGCGATCCTGCTGGGGAAGTTCGCCGTGGACGTCGCGATGGCGTCCGTGCAGGTGGCAGGGCAGGCCCTGCGGTTCGGGCGAGACCCGCACGGCGCCGTGATCCGGGTGCCACTGCGCGGGCACTCCGACCTGTTCCTGACCCTGACCGCGGTGCTGTGTTCGCTCGTACCCGGTTCCATCATCGTGGAGGCCCACCGGCTCTCTGGCACCCTGTACGTGCACATCCTGGACGTGCCCACCGTGGGCGGGGTCGAGAAGGCGAAGGCCGACGTGCTCGCCCAGGAGCGGCGCGTGCTCTACGCGCTCGCGACGGACGCCGACATCGCCGAGGCGGGCCTGCCGCCCCGGCCGTGGAAGCGGAGCCGCGGCAACAGACCGAACGCAGCCTCCGCCGTCGACAATGGCCGTCCCACCGACGGCGAAGGGACGGTGACCCGATGAGTGTGGGTGTGCTGATCACGTGTGGGGTGTTGCTCACGGCCGCGGCGATACTTGCCATGAGCCGGGTCGAGCGCGGGCCGAGCATGCTCGACCGGATCGTGGCGATCGACGTGATGGTGGCTGCGATCATCGGATGCCTGGCGATCCTGTCCGCGTGGTCCGGCCGGGTGGACCTGGTGCCCGTCCTCATGGTGCTCGCGCTCGTCGGGTTCGTCGGGTCGGTGACGCTGGCCCGGTTCGCCGCCGCGGAGCCCGACGAGGAGCGCCGCATCCTCACTCCTGAGGAGATCGCCGAGGCCGACGCCAAGGTGCGGGCCGAGCTGGAGGAGGAGTCGTGAACGTCTCGGACATCGCCATGGTCGCCTCCTCGGTGCTCCTTGTCCTGGGCAGCCTGCTCACCCTGATCGCCGCGATCGGGGTGACCCGGTTCCCGGACCTGCTGGCCCGGATGCACGCCGCGACCAAGCCCCAGGTGCTCGGCCTGGTGCTCATGATGGCCGGCCTCGCACTCGCGCTCGGCACCTCACAGGTGACCTGGAAGCTCACCCTCGTGGTGCTGTTCCAACTGATCACCGCGCCCGTGTCGGCGCACATGGTGGGCCGGGCCGGCTACCGCACCGGCAAGGTGCGCTCGGATCTGCTGGTGGTCGACGAACTCACCGATGACCTGCGGGCCGCGCGCGAGGAGGCGGACCGCTGAACGCGGACGGGCCAGCTGGCCGCAGCTGACCCTGACCCGTTCGGCTCAGGCCTTCTCGATGTCCCCGCGTGACATCCACTTGCCGGCGGTCCGGGTGGCGAACGTCCGCGCGAACGCGACCACGGCGCCGCTCACCGCCGCGAACACCACCAGCTCGCCGAGGCTGATCTCGCCGTCGTCCGGGTCGCCCGTGGGCGGCTCGTGCCCGGTGACGCCCTTCCACACCAGGGAGATCAGCTTGTTGGCCGCGAACCCCGCAGCGATGGCGGCGATGGTGGTCACGATCTTCTGTGCGTTCATGCGAGCACTCCTGGTGATTGCGGATCGGCTCCGGCCACCCTATCCGGCGCGGACCGGCCCCCGCCCGGCGAGTGGGCACCCGGGCACCGGTGCCTCGGCCGCGGTGTACCGTTGGCCCCATAACGACAGGGGAGCGCCACCAGCGCTGAGAGTGCGGCCCGCCGCAGACCCTCGAACCTGCTCCGGCTAGCACCGGCGAAGGGAGTCGAGTTCCTCTCCCATGTGGTGTTCACGCACCGCCTGGACCCCTTCTCAATTCCAGTTGAGGAGGACGCACATGTTCCACCATGCACGTAGAACCCAGG
This sequence comes from Occultella gossypii, assembly GCF_019947135.1. Classification (GTDB taxonomy): domain Bacteria; phylum Actinomycetota; class Actinomycetes; order Actinomycetales; family Beutenbergiaceae; genus Occultella; species Occultella gossypii. Next base: position 185,828 of record NZ_JAGSHT010000021.1, read on the forward strand.
GCCCGGCGCCCGTGCCGGCCGGGCGCCGTCGCGCCGCGACGGGGCTGGCCGCCCTCGCCGCGGTCGCGCTCGTCGGCTGCTCCCTCGCCGGTGGCGACGAGGGCGACGGCGGCGCCGACCCGAGCGCGAGCGGCGGCGGTGTCGTACGGGTCGTCACGCACGACTCGTTCAACCTCTCCGAGGACCTGATCACGGCGTTCGAGGCCGACACCGGGTACACCCTCGAGTTCAGCGCCCCCGGCGACGGCGGCGCCCTCGTGAACCAGCTGATCCTCACCAAGGACTCCCCGCTCGGGGACGTCGCGTTCGGCGTCGACAACTCGTTCGCCAGCCGGGCCATCGACGCCGACGTGTTCGAGCCGTACGCACCCGCGGACCTGCCCGCCAGCGCCGAGCAGTACCTCGCCGACGACGCCGGCTCGCTCACCCCGATCGACGTCGGCGACGTCTGCCTGAACGTGGACCACACCTGGTTCACCGAGCACGGCATCGCCGAACCGGTCACGCTCGAGGACCTGCTCGCCCCCGAGTACGAGGGCCTGACCGTCGTGTCCAACCCGGCCACCTCCTCACCCGGGCTCGCGTTCCTGCTCGCCACCGTCGGCGCGTTCGGCGAGGACGGCTGGGTCGACTACTGGGCGGACCTGTCCGCGAACGGGCTCAAGGTCGTCCAGGGCTGGTCGGACGCGTACTCGGTGGACTTCTCCGGTTCCACCGGCGCCGGTGCCTACCCGATCGTGCTCTCCTACTCGACGTCGCCGGCGTTCGAGGTGGCCGAGGGCGAGGACACCGCCCCCACCGGCGCGCTGCTGGACACCTGCTTCCGGCAGGTCGAGTACGCCGGGGTGCTCGCCGGGGCCGAGAACCCCGAGGGGGCCAGGGCGTTCATCGACTTCCTGCTCACCGAGGCGGTGCAGGCCGACATCCCCGGCCAGATGTACGTCTACCCCGTCGACGACACCGTCGAGCTGCCCGAGTCCTGGACCACCTTCGCCCCGCTCGCCCCCGAGCCGTTCGAGGTCGCGCCCGAGGACATCGCCGCGAACCGGGACGCCTGGATCCAGACCTGGACCGACACGGTGATCGGCTGAGGATCGCATCGATGTCCGGCCACGTGAAGGACATGCGGAACACGGCGGGGCGCGCCCGGGGCAGGCCCGGGTCGGCCGGCAGGGTTCCACGGCGCAGCACCATCGCCTGGGTCGTCGCGGGCGCGATCCCGCTCGCGTTCCTCGCCGTGTTCTTCGCCTGGCCGGTCGCGGCACTGGTCGGCCGCGGCTTCACCACCGACGGCGCCCTCGACCTCTCCGGGTTCGCGGAGGTGTTCGCCCGCCCCCGGACCTGGCGGATCATCCGGCTCACCCTGGTCCAGGCCCTGCTCGGCACCACCCTCGCGGTGCTGCTCGGGCTGCCCGGCGCGTACCTGCTGTACCGGCGAACGTTCCGCGGCCGGGCGCTGGTGCGGGCGTTCGTCACGGTGCCGTTCGTGCTGCCGACCGTGGTGGTCGGCGTCGCGTTCCGGTCACTGCTCACCGAGGGCGGCCCACTCGGCTTCCTGCACCTGGACGGCACGTTCACCGCGATCGTCCTGGCGCTCGTGTTCTTCAACTACACGGTGGTGGTGCGCACGGTCGGTGGCCTGTGGGAGCGCCTCGACCCGCGCACCGAGCAGGCCGCCCGCGCCCTCGGCGCTCCACCGTGGCGGGCGTTCCTGACCGTGACCCTGCCCGCGCTGACCCCGGCCATCGCATCCGCCGCGTCCGTGGTGTTCCTGTTCTGCGCCACCGCGTTCGGGGTGGTCATGGTCCTCGGCGGCACCCGGTACGGCACCATCGAGACCGAGATCTGGATCCAGACCACCCAGTTCCTGGACCTGCGCACCGCAGCCGTGCTCTCGGTGGTCCAGCTCGTGGTGGTCGGGGTGTCCCTGGCCCTGTTCTCGCGGGCCCGCGCCCGCCGCGAACGCGCGCTTGACCTGCAGGGCCGGCCCGCCGACGAGCAGACCGCGCAGCGGCTGCGCCTGTGGAACCGGAGCCGTCCTGGAGGCGACCTCCTTCCCACCGTGGTGACCTCCGCCGTCGTCATCGTCCTGCTCGCACTCCCCTTGGGGAACCTGCTCGTCCGCTCCCTGCGCACCCCGGACGGGTGGAGTCTGGGCAACTACGCGGCGCTGGGCACCACCGGTGGGGACAACGCGCTGACCGTGACGGTCTGGGAGGCCGCCGCGAACTCGCTGCGGATCGCCGTGGACGCCACCGTGCTCGCCGTCGTGATGGGCACGCTCGTGGCGCTCGTGGTCTCGCGGCGCCCCCGCAACCCGCTCGGGCGGCGCGCGGTGTGGTGGCTCGACGCCGTGTTCATGCTGCCGCTCGGGGTCTCGGCCGTGACGGTCGGGTTCGGGTTCCTGATCACGTTGAACCACCCGCCGCTGGATCTGCGCAGCTCGGCGGTCCTGATCCCGATCGCGCAGGCCGTGGTGGCCATCCCGCTCGTGGTGCGCACCGTGCTGCCGGTACTGCGTGCCATCGACCCGCATCTGCGGGAGGCCGCCGGCGTGCTCGGTGCGGCGCCGTGGCGGGTGCTGCTCACCGTGGACGGACCGTTCCTGATCCGCTCCCTCGGGCTTGCCATCGGGTTCGCGTTCGCCGTCTCGCTCGGTGAGTTCGGGGCCACGTCCTTCCTGTCCCGCCCGGACCGGCCCACGTTGCCTGTGGTGATCTTCCGGCTGATCGGGCGGCCCGGCCCGGAGAACTACGGGATGGCGCTCGCCGCGTCCGTGGTGCTGGCGGTGCTCACGGCGACCATCATGGGCGTGGCCGAACGGCTGCGTCACGAAGGGGCAGGGGAGTTCTGATGAGCGGTCTGAGCGTCGCCGGGGCCGTGGTCACCTATGCCGGTACGACGGCGGTCGCCGGGGTGGATCTCGACGTGGCGGTCGGCGAGGTGGTCGCCCTGCTCGGGCCGTCCGGGTGCGGCAAGTCCTCACTGCTGCGTGCCGTCGCCGGCCTCGAGCCGCTCACCGCCGGGCGGGTCGCCTGGGACGGGGCCGATCTGCGTGACGTCCCGGTGCACCGGCGGGGGTTCGGGTTGATGTTCCAGGACGGGCAGCTGTTCACGCACCGGGACGTCGCCGGGAACGTCGCCTACGGGCTTGAGATGGCCCGGGTCCCTGCCGCCGAGCGTCGGGACCGGGTCGATGAGCTGTTGGAGCTGGTCGGCCTCGCGGGGTACCAGCGGCGCCCCGTGGTGACGCTGTCCGGTGGCGAGCAGCAGCGGGTCGCGTTGGCCCGCTCGCTCGCGCCCCGGCCGCGGCTGCTGCTCCTGGACGAGCCGCTCTCGGCGCTGGACCGGTCGCTGCGCGAGCGCCTGGCCAGCGACCTGCACGACATCCTCCGCCGCGCCGGGACCACGTCCCTGTATGTCACCCACGACCACGACGAGGCGTTCACCGTCGCCGACCGGGTCGCGGTGATGCGCGCCGGCGAACTCGTGCAGGTGGGCCGTCCCGCCGAGCTGTGGGCCGCGCCCGCGGACGCCGACGTGGCCGCGTTCCTCGGGTACCGGGTGGTGGCCGCCCACGGGGGTGGGCGGCTCGGGCTCGGACCGCGGGCGCTCGAGGTGGTCGGGGTGGTGGCCGGTGACGGCGTGGGCGGCGAGTCGGCGGACGGCTGGGCCGACGCGCTGGGCGGCGGCGCGGGCGCGTCCGCGGAAGCGGCGGGGTCCGGCGGCCACGGCGTGGGTGGCGAGGCTTCGGAAGGTGCGGCGAGGTCGCCGCGCACACCTGCCCCTTCCGCGGAAGCGCCCGGTTCGGGAGGCGACGGCGACCTGACCGGGCGAGTCACCGCCGTCGGGTTCTCGCGCGGGCGCACCACCGTGATGGTGGACCTGCCCGACTGGGGCGAGCAGCGCGCCGTTGCCGCGGGCATCGCCGCGATCGGCACCGGCGACCTGGTGCGGCTGCGCCTGGACCCGGCTGGCGTCGTCGCGCTCTGAGCTCGGCCCCTCCCAGCGGGTTCCAGGTGAGCCGGCGGCGTCGGTCACGGGTCCGTTGATGTAGGTGGTGGCGTAGTCGTCGAGTTAGTCACCTCGCCGTCGAGGTAGCCGGTTGTCCGGAAGGTGTCCACGACTTACTCGACAGCTAGGTGACTAGGTGGGCGTCGCGCCGGTCCGTACGAAGCCGTGCTCCGGCTCACCGGCCGTGGCGTGGCTCACGGGAATACCGGTGGCGCTCCGGCGTTCCCTGGAGTACGATACTTGAAGAGTCAACTAAAAGGAGTCGGAGACATGACCACGATCGCCCACCACGATCAGCTCGCGCAGGACACCGCCATGGGCGTCGTCGACCTCATGGTCCGCGACCTGGACGCGATGATCGCCTACTACTCGACCGGCGTCGGCCTCGACGTGATCACCCACGAGGGCCCCAGCGCCATCCTCGGCCGCGGCACCACGCCGATCATGCACCTGCGCCAGGAGAAGGACCTGCCCGAGTTCAACCGCCGCGACGCGGGCCTGTTCCACACCGCGATCCTGTTCGACTCCCAGGCCGGTCTCGCCGGCTCCGTGAACAGCACCGCCCGGTTCGCCCCGCGCAGCTTCACGGGATCCTCCGACCACCTCGTCTCCGAGGCGTTCTACTTCGACGACCCCGAGGGCAACGGCGTCGAGCTGTACTGGGACCGCCCGCGTGAGGCGTGGACGCGCACCGCCGGTGGCGGCGTGCAGATGGCCACCCTGCCGCTCGACCCGAACTCCTACCTGCGCACGCACCTCACCGACCAGACCCTGGCCAAGCCGGAGCTCGCCGTCGCCAACATCGGCCACGTGCACCTGCAGGTGGGCGACATCGAGGTGGCGGAGCAGTTCTACGTCGGCGTGCTCGGTTTCGACGTGATGGCCCGGTTCGGCGCCCAGGCGCTGTTCGTGTCCGCGGGCGGCTACCACCACCACATCGGCATGAACACCTGGAACAGCGCGGGCGCCGGCCCGCGCGCCGCCTCGCTCGGCCTCGGCCAGGTGAGCATCGAGGTGCCGACCACCGATGACCTGGACGCGCTGGCCGCCCGCCTCGCCGCGCAGGGCATCGACCGCCGCCACGACGGCGCCGTGCTCCGGTTCGACGACCCGTGGAAGACCCTCGTCGAGGTGCGCCCGACCGCGGTCTGAGGCGCCCCGGCAGATCCCACGACGGGCGCGCGGCCGCCGACATCGCACCCGCCACGCCGGGATCGCACCTACGCAAGGTTCGAACTCGACGTAGCGGGTGCTACGTCAACGGGTGCCGGGGAGGCGTGTTTGAGCGGGCGCGTGCGGACGAGGGTCAGAGGGTGAGCTGCCAGGCGGCCCAGACGCTGGCCTGGCGGAAGCCGAGGGCCACGTTGATGTCGAGCATGTAGTTGTTCTCCTGGGCGTTCCAGGTGTGCACCCGGCGCGCGCCCGGGACCTCGCGGGCGATCACCTCGAGGTTCGCGGCCTTGACCAGCATGCCCAGGCGCCTGCCGCGGTGCTCGGCCAGCACCAGCGTGTTCTCCTGGTAGAGCACGTCCGGCTTGCCGGGGGCCGTGTCGATCTCGGTGTAGCCGGCGAGGGTGCCGCTGGGGATGTGCCGGGCGGCCGTGGCGTAGGTCATCTTGCCCATCGCCGCGCGCACCTGGTCGAGGTTGGCGACCCGCTCGGCATCCCACACCTCCTCCTGCAGATCGAGACCGGCGGACGGGGCGTCGGTGCTCATCCGGGTCTGCAGCACGCAGTACTGGTCGACCCACTCCTGCGGCACCGGGCCCTGCCAGGTGACCAGGTCGTAGTCGGGCCCGGCCTTCGCCTGCGATTCCTGCCGGTACCGCACCAGGGTCTCGGGATCGACCGGCAGCTGTACCTGGGAGTGGCGCTCCACCTGTTCCAGCGCGAAGCCGCGGGCCAGCGCGAACCGTGCGCCGGGGGTGCTGCGGTCGAAGCGGCCGGTCCCGGTCGGCGGGACCAGTGCGTCCGGGGACTCGGCGTCGGGCTCGGTCGCAATGCCGGCGTCGCCCATGACCTTGGTGCGACCCGCGCCGCGGGCGATCGCCACGGCGGCGTCCCAGAGCTGGGCGCCGAGGCCGTGCCGTCGCGCCCTGGCGAGGACCTCGACCTCGATGAAGGCCATGTGGGTGTTGTCCTTCAGTGGCAGGTACACCCACGCGGCGCCGAGGACGGAGTCGGGGTCGCCGTCGGGGGCATCGGCGTCGAGGCCGACGAGCAGGTGCTTCTCGGCGGTCTTCTGGTTGGCGCGCGAGGCGGTGACGGTCTCGGCCGTGTCGGCCAGGTCGGTGTTGCCCAGGATCTCGAGCACACTTGCGGCGCTGACGGCGACGGCGCCGCGAACCCGCCAGTCGGGGGTCTCGTCGGAACGGGCGGGCGTCGGTGCCTCGCTGATCCGGAACGTGGTGGCGATGGTGTCCATGACTCGAGGGTGAACCTGCGCCCGCCCGGTGCGCCAGACATTTACGCGCTCCGCCGGTGGCCCGGCTGGGACGCGGCCGCTGGGGAGTTGTGCCCCCGTCCGGGCGCCGGCCGGCAGCACTTTCGTTGTTACGCTGCTGGACGTTTGTCAGCACCGGCCGACGACGCCACCAGGAGGTAACCGGATGTCAGGCGACGCGGGCTTGTTCCAGGGCGGCTTCTGGATCATCTTCGTCGTGATCTTCGTGGTCGTGGCCATCTTCGGCTGGCGCGCGAACAAGAAGCGCCAGGAGGCGCTGCGGGCCTGGGCGGCCGGGCGCGGCTGGACCTACACCGCGACCCTTCCGGCCCTCGTGCACCGATGGCAGAGCCCGCCGTTCCGGCAGGGCAGTTCGCGGCGCGCGAGTGAGGTGCTCACCGGGGTTTTCCAGGGCGAGCAGGCCCTCAGCTTCAACTACACCTACACGACCGGCAGCGGGAAGAGCAGGAGCACCCATCCCTTCCACGTGGTGTCGCTGCACCTGCCGGCGGAGCTGCCCTGGGTGCAGTTGACCCCGGAGGGGGCCGGCGCGGCGATCGCGAAGTTCTTCGGCGGACAGGACATCGAGTTCGAGTCCGCGGCCTTCAACGACGCGTGGCGGGTGAAGGCGGCCTCCTCCCGGTTCGCGTACGACTTCATCCACCCGCGGATGATGGAGCGCCTGCTCCAGGGGGACGCCGTCGGACGGGCGATCACCGTCGAGGGCCAGGACATCTACCTGTGGGCGAACGGCCGGCAGCGGATCGAGTACGTCGACTCCTACCTGAACCTGCTGTACGGGATCGTGCAACTGGTGCCGCGGCACCTTTGGCTCAACGTGGGGCACGATCCGCTGGCCGAGTGAACCGGCCCGGAACTCAAGATCGTCACGACCGGAAGCAGGGGAGACAGTATGGATCTGGGGGCGATCTTCGCCGGCGGGGTCATCTCGCTGCTGTTCTTCGCGGTGCCCGTCGGGGGCATCGTCCTCGTGGTCGTGCTGGTGCGTCGCGCGAACCGGCGCCGGCACGCCGCGAACCACCAGTGGGCCGCCGCACGGGGCTGGCAGTACACGCCGCGGGTGGACGGCCTGGAGCGACGGTGGCAGAGCCCGCCGTTCGGGCGAGGGGGATCCCGACGAGCCACGGAGGTCTTCACCGGCAACTTCCACGGCCGGCAGGCACTGAGTTTCACCTACACCTACGTCACCAGCAGCGGTGATAGCAGCACCACGCACACCCACCATGTGGTCGCGCTGCAGCTCCCGGTCCCGCTGCCCTGGATGCAGCTGAGTCCGGACGGGGCGGGCACCTCGATCGCGAAGTTCTTCGGTGGTCAGGACATCGAGTTCGAATCTGTCGCCTTCAACGAGACTTGGCGGGTCCAGGGCCCGCCGGGCCGGTTCCCGTTCGACCTCATTCATCCCCGGATGATGGAGCGCCTGCTGCAGCCGGACGCCGTCGGCCGCAACATCACGATCGAGGGTCGCGACGTCTTCCTCTGGACCCACGGCTCGCAGAAGTTCCAGAACATCGACCCCTACCTCAATCTGCTCTACGGGTTCATCGAGCAGATTCCGCGACACCTGTGGCTGAACGTCGGGTACGACCCGCTGGCGCAGTGATCACCGCCTGATCAGCCCCAGGCTGCGCGCCGCGGCGGTCGCCGCGGTCCGTGAGTCCACACCGAGCTTGGTGAAGATGTGCACCAGGTGGGACTTCACGGTCGCCTCGGAGATGAACAACTCCCGGGCGATCTGCTGGTTGGAGCGTCCGGCGGCCACCAGGGTGAGGACCTCGGTCTCCCGGCGGGACAGCGACCGGTCCGGTGCCCGCATCCGGTCCATCAGCCGGAGTGCGACGGCAGGTGCGAGCGCCGACTGCCCGGCCGCCGCCGTCCGCACGGCCGCGAGCAGTTCCTCCGGCGGGGCGTCCTTGAGCAGGTAGCCCGACGCCCCCGCCTCGACGGCCGCAAGGATGTCCGCGTCGGTGTCATACGTCGTCAGGATGAGGACCCGGGGTGCCCGGGGCAGCGCCGCGATCCGCGCGGTGGCGTCCACTCCGGCCATCTCCCGGCCGAACTGCAGGTCCATCAGCACCACGTCCAGCCCGGGCGGTTCGGTCGAGGTCAGGTCGACGGCGGCGCGCACCGCCTCGTCCGCCGTGCCGGCCTGCGCCACCACCCGCAGGTCCGGCTCGGTCTCCAGGACCGCTTTGAGGCCGGCGCGCACCACGGGGTGGTCGTCCGCGAGCAGGATCGAGATCACGGGCGCTGCCGTTCGCTCGAGTGGTCGGGGCCAGGCCCGACGGCGGTGGCCGGCTCGGTCCGGTCGATCGCGATCGGGAACGTGACGGCCAGAGCCGTGCCGTGCCCCGCCGTGGACTCGACGGTCAGGGCGCCGCCGAGCTCGACGGCGCGCGAGCGCATCGATGCCAGGCCGAACCCGCCGTCGGGTCCGGGCGCCGGGCGGTCCGCACCGGGCGAGGTGAGGGCCGCGGCGTCGAAACCGACGCCGTCGTCCACCACGTCGAGCGCGACCTGCTGGTCCATCACGGTCAGCGTCACGGCAGCGCGGGTCGCCCCGGCGTGCCGGGTGGTGTTGGCCAGGGCGGACTGGGCGATCCGCAACAGCGCCACCTCGACCGGTGTCGGCAGCGCGACCGGGCCGCCCTCCAGGTGGAACGTGACCGGGAGGCCGGTGCGCTCGGTCGTGGTGGCACACAACCGGCGCAGCGCCCCGATCAGCGAACCGCCCTGCAGCTCGGCCGGGGCGAGCGCCGCGACCAGACGCCGGGCCTCGCCGAGGTTCTCCTGGGCGGTGCTCCGGGCCTGCTCCACGTGTGCGGCCACGTCCGCCAGTTCGGGGTGATCGGCGAGCCGGCGCCCCGACGCGAGCAGCAGCAGCTGGATGCTGGACAAGCCCTGAGCCAGGGTGTCGTGGATCTCCCGCGCCAGGCGCTCGCGCTCGGCGAGGACGCCCTGCTCCCGCTCGGCAGCGGCGAGCTCGGCACGTGTCTGCAGGAGTTCGGCGATCAAGGCCCGGCGCCGCTCGGACTCGGTGCTCAGCTGCTGGAACCCCCACACGGTGGCCACCGCGACCGCAGCGCCGAGGAACGGGCCGATCGCCATCGCCGGCGTGAACGCCGGCTGGTGCCAGGCGAACCCGGCCACGGCAGCGATGGCCGTCAGTGCGACCATGATCAGTCCGGTCCGCCAGGACAGCAGGTGCAACAGCAGGAAGAACCACGCGAACGCCAGCCAGATCGCGTCCGGGGTGAGCCACAACAGCACCAGCCAGGCCGCCAGCAGCCCACCGAGCCAGAGCCCGGCGGCCCGGGTGCCGGGCTGCACGCCCACCATCAGTGGGCCGGCCGCGTACACCAGGCCCACCACGATGGCGACGACCATCACCGCGACCGGTGCTGCGCCGTCGGAGTTGAACGCCCGCACGGCCGCGAGGATCAGCAGCACCGCGACGAGGACGTGCAGGCAAAGCCGGAGCAGCCACGGCACGGGGGTCGCCGCGCCGCTGGCGGAACCGGGGGTGCGGTGAGCGGTCGTCATGGCCATCCCAGCGTACGGAGCCGGGGTGCGTCCGGCATCCATCGAACGTTGGATCGCGCGCTCCGACCTTCGCCGTCCGCGGAGCCATCGGGCGAGCGATGTGGCGCACCGGGCCCGCGAGAGACGCTGATCGAGGTCGCCGACGAGGCGGCCCGGCCGAACCGGATCACCCGGTCGCCGCTCGCCACCATCCAGTCGTACCTTGGAGATTCCCCGTGTTCGTAGCACTCAGAGACTTGAAGTTCGCGAAGGGACGATTCGCCCTGATGGGCACCGTCGTCACCCTCATCACGCTGCTCGTCGTGCTGTTGTCCGGGCTCACCGCCGGCCTCGGCCGCGAGAACATCTCGGCCATCACGGACCTGGACGCCGATCACCTGGTGTTCGCCGCACCGGCCGCGGACCAGGACATCTCGTTCTCCGACTCCGTGATCCCGGCGCAGACCCAGGCGGACTGGGCGGACGTGGCCGGCGTGGCGGCGGTCGAGCCCCTCGCGCTCGGGATGACCCGCGCCGAGTCCGGAGCGCGCACCACGGGCGTGGCGTTCTTCGCCGTCGACGAGGCCTCCGCGCTGCCGCCCGTCGCCGTGCGCAGCGGCGAGGTGGTGCTCGCCGAGCAGGCCGCCGAGGATCTCGGCGTGGCGGCCGGTGGCACCGTCACCGTGGGTGGCGTCGAGCTCGAGGTCGCGGCGGTCGCCGGGTCGGACTCGTACTCGCACGCGCCCGTCGCCTGGATCTCGGACGCCGACCGGCCGATGACCGGGACCGCGCCGGACGCCGCGACCGTGCTCGCGATCCGGGTCGGCACCGCGGACCTCGCCGCCGCCGACGCCGCCCTCGGCACCGAGACCGTCACCGTGGCCGACTCCCTGAACGCGATCGGCTCCTACTCCTCGGAGAACGGGTCCCTGCAGCTCATGCGTGGCCTGCTGCTCGCCATCTCGGCACTCGTGATCGGTGCCTTCTTCACGGTCTGGACCGTCCAGCGCAGCCCCGAGATCGCGATCCTCAAGGCGGTCGGCGCCTCGACCGGGTACCTGGTGCGGGACGCCGTCGGGCAGGCGTTCGTCCTGCTGCTGTTCGGGACCGGGCTCGGTGCGGCGCTCGCCGCGGGCCTCGGGGCGGTCGCCGCCACCGTGGTGCCGTTCGTGCTCGGCCCGGCCACGGTGCTGCTGCCCGCGGCGCTGCTCGTGGTGCTCGGCCTGGTCGGGGCGGCCGCCTCACTGCGCCGGATCGCGACCGTGGACCCGCTCACCGCACTCGGCGCCGCCCGCTGAGCGCCGCCACCCCCGGCGTGATCGCCACCCTCATGAACCTTCGTACATCGTCACCATCGGAACCGGAGCACCTGCCATGACCATGCACCTCAACGACGTCACCCTCACCTACCCCGACGGCGACGGTCGCCTCACCGCACTCGACCACGTCACCCTGCACGCCGAGCCGGGCGAGCTCACCGCCGTCGTCGGCCCGTCCGGGTCCGGCAAGTCCAGCCTGCTTGCGGTCGCCGCCACGCTGATCACCCCCGACTCCGGGCAGGTGCTGCTCGATGGCACCGACCTGGTCGGCCTGAACCGGAAGCAGCGCACCCGGGTGCGCCGGGACCGGATCGGGATCGTGTTCCAGTCGGCGAACCTGCTCGCCTCCCTCACCGCGCTCGAACAGCTCACGGTGATGGCGCACCTGGCCGGCGAGGCGCCCACGGCGGCGGGCGAGCGGGCGCTGGAACTCCTGGACGCCGTCGGGCTCGGCGCCCAGGCCGGCCGCCGCCCGCACCAGCTCTCCGGCGGCCAGCGCCAGCGCGTCACGATCGCGCGCGGGCTGATGAACGAACCATCCGTGCTGCTCGTCGACGAGCCCACCAGCGCGCTGGACTCCGAGCGGGGTGCGGCGATCCTGGACCTGCTCCGCCGGCTCACCACCGAGCGCGGCCTGGCCACCGTGATGGTGACCCACGACCGGGACCATCTCGCCCACGCCGACCGGGTGGTCGAGATCGTCGACGGCCGCGCCCACGCGCTCGCCCCGGCCTGACGCTTCAGCCGCGCTCGCGCCCGCGCCGATGCTGGCGCCGAGTCAGTCGAGCGGACCTCGAATCAGCCGTCGGTACCCGACTGACTCGAGGACCACTCGACGGATTCGCTGCGGGAATCGCGCCGAGCGGGGGGTCACTTGGTCCGGTCGCGCTCGGCGAGCACGTCCAGGTAGTGCTGGTTGAACATGAGCCCGAGGACGTTGCCGAACGGGTCGACGACTGAGGCCGTCACGAAGCCGTCGCCGCGGGTCGTGATGGGATCGTGTGCCGCGGCGCCGAGCTCGATGGCCCGGGCCACGGCGGCGTCGAGGTCATCCACGGCCCAGTACGCGGTGGCGCCGGCGGGCTCGCCGTGCGGGTGTGCGGAGTAGGCGGCGGACATGATCCCGAGCTCGTGGCTGTAGTCGCCGATCCGGAACTCGACGTAGGCCGGGTCGCCGGTCTCGGGCCGGGCGAAGTAGGGCTCCGTGCCGAGCAGTTCCGCGTACCAGCGGGCCGCCGCGGCGACGTCGTCGGCGAGGTAGGTGATCGTCGTGAGTCCGCGCAACATGTCCTGCTCCTTCATCGGTTGGGGTTGTGAGCACAACGCTACGAGTCGAACAGGTCAGATCCTGGCCGCTTCTCGGAACCAGCCGGACGTGGTGGGAACGAATCGGCTTCGGGTCGCCCGCCGCGGCGTCGTAGAGTGGAAACCCCACGCCAGCGGCCGAGATCGAGGTGAGAGCAGATGCCCGCCGAGACGATCACCGCTGCCACCGAGTTCGTGGTGACGACCCTCGCGGTCCTCGCGGGCACCGCCGCCGTCGGCGCCGCGGCCGTGGGGACCGCGTTCTGGCTGGTGGTCCGCCGGGTGCGCCGGTCGAAGGCGCTGCGTCGCGGGGTGGACCGCGGCCTGCTGGGCGCTCGCAGCGTGGTGTCCGACGGCGCAGGTCGCCACGGCGCGCGCCTCCAGTTGACGATCGCGCGGGAGCGGGAGGCGACCACCCGGGCGCTCACGGCCGCCGGGGCGCAGGGTCGCCCGGTCGGGGAACTGCCCGCGATCGCCGAGCACCTGGAGACGGTCGCGGCCGGCCTGGACGAGCGGCTCAGACTCGTCGAGCGCGAGCCGGACCCGGCGCTGCGGGCCCGGCTCACCGAACGGATCGCGGGCGAGGTCGGCGAGTACCAGCGCCTTGCCACCGGGGTGCGGGAGTCCGCGATGGGCAACCACAGCGCGGCAGCCGAGCTGGGTGCCGCCGCCGAGCGCCTGCAGATCGAGGGCGAGGCCCTGCGGACCTGGGACCGACGCGGCGATCGTGACGCCATACCCGATCCGGGGACCGGCGGCCGTGGCTGAGAGCAGGATCCGCACCCGACTCGTGCGCCTGGTGCGGGTGCGCCGCGCGGGTACCCCCAAGGGGGACCCCGCCGAACGGCTCGCCGCTCACCTGTCCGAGCAGCAGGCGCTGCTGGCCACCGCCCGGCGCTCGCTCGTGGACCTGAGCGTGAGCCGGCGGCGGACCGAACTGCAGGCGGGTCGGGCCGAGGACGAGGCCCGGGCCGCGACCGAGCGGGCCCGCCGGGCCGTGGCGGACGGACAGGACGAGATCGGCCGACGGCACCTGACCGACGCCATCGACGCCGAGCGCCGCCGGGACGCGCTGCGCACCCGGTTCGCGGCTCTGGACGGCCAGGTCACCCACCTCGAGCAGCGCCTGGACCTGCTCGAGTCGCAACTGCACCACGCCACCGCACAGCTGCACGACCTGCGCGCCGACCGGGACGCGGCCACCGCTGCCCTGAACATCCAGTCCGCGCTCGGCGCCGCCGGGCCTCAGGCGGACCAGACCGCGCAGGCCCGCGACCAGATGCGCCGGATCCAGGCCGAGGCGGCCGCCCGGGACGAGATCGCCTGGGACGATCCGGACTCCCCGCAGGTGCGGGCCGCGTTCGCGGACCTGGAGCGCACGATCGCAGCGAACCAGCGGCTGATCACGGGGCTGGACCAGCCACCGCGCTGACGGCGACCACCGGGCTCACGTGAGTTCGCGCAGCGCCGCCTCGAGGTCGGTGTGCCGGAACTCGAACCCGGCGGCCAGGAGCTTCTCGGGGGCGACCCACCGGCTCTTGAGCACGAGCTCGGACTCCTGGCGCAGCACGAGCATCCCGATCTCGAGCAGCCACCGCGGCGCCGGCAGCCCCACGCGCGCGCCCACCGCCCGGCGCAGACCCGCCATCAGGGTGGTGTTGTCGCTCGCCTCCGGCACGGCCAGGTTCACCGGACCCTCGAGGTCCTCATGCGTGTCGATGAACTCGACGGCCGCGAGCACGTCCTCGATGTGGATCCAGCTGAACCGCTGCCGCCCGCCGGTGCGGTGGTCGACCCCCTTCGACATGGTGGGGTGCGGCCCGATCCCGCGGTAGCGGCGATGGGGCAGCCACCAGCCGTCGTACTCCGGGCCGCCGAGGCCGAACCGTGCGGCGGTGCGCAGCATCGGCAGCGCACCGTCATCGCCGAGCACGATCGCCATCCGCAACGCCACGCGGCGGGTCCGGGGCAGGTCGCCGTGGCTGAACACCCGCTCCCAGTTGCGGGCCACATCCACCGAGAACCCACCGCCGAGCTCGCCGGCAGCCTCGGTCTGCGGCCGGTCCATCGCATGCCGGTAGATCGTCCCGGTGCTCGCGTTCAGCCACAGCCGGGGCGGTTCCACGGCGCGGTCCACGGCCCGGTGCAGGGCCATCGTGGTCGCGATCCGGGACCGGTAGATCTCATTGCGGTTCCGGTCGTGGTAGCGGCAGCCGACGCTCTTGCCGGCGAGGTTCACGAGCAGATCCGCGCCGTCGACGAGGGCGTCGATCTCGGCCTGATCGCTCCAGCGGGCGTCCGGACCGGACCGCCCGATCCGCTTCACGTCATAGCCGCGGCGGCGCAGGTCGGCGATCAGGGCGGTGCCGATGAAGCCGGAACCGCCGGCGACGACGGCGCGGGGGCGTGCGCTCATGTCGTGACCCAACCACGCCGGTCCGGCCGTGTCACATCGGCGTCAAGTCAGATCGGGGGCGGCCTCGCCGTCGGAGGGCGCCGAGGTCCCAGGGGTGGGCGCAGACGCCCGCCGGCGCCGCCGCCGGGTCACCCAGACGATGGCGGCCACCGGCACGCCGACGACGAGCAGCCACGGCGCGAGCACGCCGAGGAACACCAGCAGTCCGCTCGCGAACGTGACCAGCGCCCGCCAGCCTGTCTCGAGGCCGCCGAGGAAGCCACCGGTCTCGATGGTCGGCTCGTAGTGCGCCTCCAGGTTGACGTCCAGCGTGGACATCGAGACCTGATCGGCCAGATAGGCGCGCTCGGCCTGCAGCGACTCGAGCTCCGCCTGCCGCTCGCTCAGCGCCGACTCGGCCGCGATCAGGTCACCGCTGTCCGCGGCGTCCGCCATGATCTGCAGCAACCGGTCGGTGGAGGCCTGCAGCGCCAGGATCCTGGCGTCCAGATCCACCGCCACCTGGGTGACGTCCTGGGCGCTCTGGCTCAGGTCATGGACCTCGCCGAGTTCGTCCAGCTCGTCGATCAGCGCGTTGACTTCGTCGGCCGGCACCCGGATGGTCAGGTGCGCGCTGCCGAGGGAGTCCGGCCCGTCGGAACCGGCGGCCCGCTCCGAACGCTGATCCACCCGGCCGCCGGCGGTCTCCGCGAGCAGGGCCACCCGGTCCGCGGCCTCGGCCGGGTCCTCGACCACCACGGTCGCGCTCCCGGTGGTGATGATCTGCCGTTGCGTGTCGCCGCTGATGTCTCGGTCGGCTGCCTCCGGCTCGGCCACGCTGCCACCGTCGCCCGACACGTAGCCGGCATCGCCACCCGATACATCGGATCCCGATCCGCCCGAGCACCCGGCCACGAGTACTGTGCCGAGAAGGAATACGAGGCCCCACCGCAGTCGCGTCATGACCGGGACCGTACGTGCCCAACGGGCTGTGCGGAACGGCTGTTGCCAAGTTGAGGCCCAACCGTGCCTCGAGCGTGACCGGCACCCGCCGACGGTGACGTCCTTCGAAAACCGTTGGACGCCGTCGGGCCTTGCGACGAGCATCACGGACATGACCCGTATCGAGGACCTGACCCAGTCCGAGCTCTGGGACGCCACCGCGGCCGCCGGCTACGACACCCCCGGCGAGGGCATGTTCGCCCCGGAGGTGCTCGGCCCCACCGTCGAGCGGCTCGCGGCACTGGCCGACGGCGGACGTGCCCTGGAGTTCGCGATCGGCACCGGCCGGGTCGCGATCCCGCTGGCCCAGCACGTACGGGTCACCGGAATCGAGTTCTCGGAGCCGATGGTCGCGCAGTTGCGCACCAAGGTCGGCGAGGCCGAGATCCCGGTCGTCGTGGGGGACATGGCGACGGCGGAGGCCGGCCTGGGCGAATACGGTCTGGTCTACCTCGTGTTCAACACGATCGCGAACCTGCTCACGCAGGACGAGCAGGTCGCCTGTTTCGCCAATGCGGCCCGCCACCTCCGGCCGGGCGGTGCGTTCGTCATCGAACTGTGGGTGCCCGAACTGCGCAAGCTCCCGCCCGGTGCCCCGGGCACGCTGTGGCGGGCCGATCATGGCTACGTGGGTCTGGACACCTACGACGTGCTGAACCAGCGGGTGGTCTCCCACCACTTCCGGTTCGGGGACGGCCGCGAGGCCACGCTGGGCCGTACCCCGCACCGCTACATCTGGCCCGCCGAGCTGGACCTGATGGCCCGGCTCGCCGGGTTCGCGCTGGAGAGCCGGCACGAGGACTTCGCCGGTGCGGAGTTCACGGCCGAATCCCGGTCCCACGTGTCGGTGTACCGGCTGCCCGCGTAGGCTCGCCGCAAGCGGCCCGGGCGTGCGGGCCGAGTCCCGACGAGGGGGAGCGGTGCGATGGCACGGACCGTCGAGGCGGTCACGGACCTGCGGATCGTCCCCGCGAACGAGGCAACCTGGGCTGACCTGGCGGCGATCTTCGGCACCCGCGGCGAGGGCTCGCGATGCATGTGCCAGCGGTACAAGCTCTCCCGCGGCGAGGCGTTCGCCAACTTCCCGGTCGCCGAGCGCGCCGCCCGGCTGCGGGAGCAGACCGAGTGCGAGAACCCCGGCTCGGACACCACCAGCGGCCTCGTCGGCTACGACGGCGGCGAGCCCGTCGGCTGGTGCGCGGTCGAACCACGCCCGCACTACGACGGGCTCGTCCGGGTCGGCCGGGTCCCGTGGACCGGGCGGGCGGAGGACCGCACCGACGCCGGGATCTGGGCCGTGACCTGCGTCTTCACCCGGGCGGGCCACCGCCGGAGGGGGATCAGCCACGCCCTGGTGCGGGCCGCCGTCGACCATGCGCGTGAGCGCGGCGCCCGCGCCCTCGAGGGATACCCGACCAGGACCGCGGGCACGATCGAGCAGGACCTGCACGTCGGGACCATCGCCGCGTTCGCCGCGGCGGGCTTCACCGCGATCGGCGAGCCGAGCCCGCGGCGGGTCGTCATGCGGATCGACTTCTGACGTCAGGCCGCGACGATCGGTAGCTGCGTCACGGCGTCGGCCCCGACCCGCTCCGCGAGGAAGTCGGCCCAACTGCGCTCGCCGTGCATGACGGGCTCGACCGCGAGGTTGGCGCCGTCGCGGTAGGCGCGGCCGACCTTGCCCGGCAGCCCGAAGGGGAGGACCGGGCGGCGCGAGCCCTGTGCGCGAAGGTAGGTCCGGACTGCATCTGGTGCCTCGTAGACGGCCGGGCCGACGAGGTCGGGCACCAGGCCGGCCGGGGCTGCGAGGGCGAGATCCACCAGCCGGTGGGCGACCTCGTCGGCGTCGACGGACTGGAGCCGCATCCGGGGCGCCGGCACGACCGGCATCTTCGCCAGCGACCGTGCCAGCGTCAGCACGAAGTCATGGAACTGGGCCGCGCGCAGCACCGTCCACGGGACCTCGGCAGCAGCGACGGCGCGCTCCAGCCCGGCCTTCTCGCGGAAGTACCGCAGCGGCATCGCGTCGGCACCGACGACCGAGATCGCCACCAGGTGGCCCACCCCGGCGCGCCGTGCGTGCTCGGCGACCACCTGCGCCGCGGCGGCGTCGCCCTTGGGTCCACCGGCCAGGTGGAGCACCGTGTGGACGCCGTCGAAGGCCGCCTCGAGGCCGTCGCCGGTGGCGACGTCACCGACCGCGTAGGCGACTCCCGGCTCGTCGTGGTGGGGGTGACGGCTGAGCACGCGGGTGTCGATGCCCTCGGCGCGCAGGCGGGCCAGGACGAGGCGGCCGAGGGTGCCGGTGCCGCCGGTGATCAGGATCGGGGAGGTCATGATGGCTCCTGTGGGTCGTGGTGGTTTCGGACCCCGTCACACCGGGCCGGCGTGGCGGGTCACCTCTGTGACACCCACGGACGAAGGGATGTGACATGGACGGCGGCGACGACCCCACCGTGTTGTTCGAACGGGAGCGACCACGAATGCGCGCGGTCGCCTACCGGATGCTCGGCTCGCTCGCGGACGCCGACGACGCGCTGCAGGACGCCTGGCTGCGAGTCGATCGGGCGGGCCTGGCCGGGGTCGAGAACCCGGCGGGCTGGCTGACCACGGTGGTGGTGCGCACCTGCCTGAACCGGCTCCGGGCGCGGACGAACCGTCGCGAGGACGGGCTCGATGACGCCGTCCATGTGCCGGATCCGCTGCTCGGGCCGGCGGCCGGAGCCGACCCGGAGCAGGAGGCGGTGCTGGCCGATTCGGTGGGCCTCGCGCTGATGGTCGTGCTGGACACGCTGCCGCCGGCCGAGCGGCTGGCGTTCGTGCTGCACGACATGTTCGCCGTGCCGTTCGACGAGATCGCCCCGATGCTCGAACGCTCACCCGCCGCGACGCGGCAGCTCGCGAGCCGGGGACGTCGGCGCGTGGCCGCCTCGGCCACCGAGCCCGACCCGGACGTGCGCGCCCAGCGTGCGGTCGTGGACGCCTTCTTCGCCGCGTCCCGTGACGGCGACCTCGACGCTCTGGTCGCGGTGCTGCACCCCGACGTCGTGCTCCGGTCCGACGGCGGCCGGTCCCGTCCGCAGATGTCGATGACGTTGCACGGGCCGGCCGCCGTATCGCGGCAGGCGTTCACTGCGTCGCGGCTCTCGCCGTTCGTACACCCGATGCTCGTCAATGGCGCCGCCGGGGTGGTGGTCGCGCCGCACGGGACGCCGCAGTTCGTGATGGCGTTCACGGTTCGGGACGGGCTGGTCGTCGCCATCGACGTGCTCGCCGACCCGCGCCGGCTCGCCGAGCTCGAGCTGCCGCCGCTCGGCGGGTGAGCCCGGCCGCTCGGCTCAGCCCCAGCGGGCGAGGTGCTGCTCGGCGCGTGCCACGACCCGGGCGAGCTCATCCGCGGGACGGTCGTGCAGCAGCGTGAAGGCGATCTGCTGCAGGCCGACGCTGCGCCGGAACACCTCCGCGCGGGCCACGGTGGCGGCATCGGCCAGTTCGTGGACCAGCGCCCAGCCATGCCACGACGCGAGGCTGGCCAGGTCCTCGGCAGGGTCGTCCAGCGCGGTCAGGTCCCAGTCGAGGACCGCGCTGACCCGGCCGTGCTGCCAGAGCACGTTCGAGCCGGCCAGGTCGCCGTGGTTGACGACCACCGCCGGGGGCTCGAGACCTGCGAGAGCGTCGATGCGCCGTCGGGCCTCGTCCTGCAGGTTCGGGCTCAGCAACTCCACGACGCGTTCGCGCAGCACTGTCTCCCAGTCGGCGCCGCCCATGAACGATCGCGTCTGCGCCAGGTGCGGGCGGAGCGGCCCGGGGTCGAGGGAGTGCACGGCCTCCAGCAGGGCTCGGAGCGGCTCGGGGTCGCCCTCGTGCGGCGGGTGCGGCTCGCCCTCGACCCGCAGCGTCGGGATGGCCTGGAAGCCCTCGATGGTCACGGGTAGGCCGGTGGACTCCGGCACCGCGAACGGCAGAGCCGGCAGGGCGTCCACGAGGGCCTGGGCCCGGCGCAGTTCGCCGGCCACGGACGGCTGGCGCGCGACGCGCAGAGCGGTGCGGCCGGCGAGCACCACGAGGGTGCTCGAGCCGACCTCGATCCAGGTCGCGTCCGGCGGGTGCGGGGCCTCGCCGGCGGCGCGGAGTCCTTCCTCGAGCAGCGTGTCGAGGATCTCCTGCGGCGGCCGGACGTAGCGGGTCTCGGTCGTCATCGGACCACGGTACCGAGCGGGCCCGCCCTGGCTCCGGTGCCCACCGTGCCGGCCGGGTCGGTCTCGATCGCCGAATCGCCGAAGTTTGCCGGAGTTGCCCGAACTGCCGTCTGGGTGTCGTCAGCGCGGATTGCGGAACTTGGCGGCCCGATCGCTGAGATGGCGCCGGGTCGCCGGGTCGACGGTGAGCGCGGCCGCCCGGTCGAACGCCGCCGCGGCCTCCTCGCCGCGCCCGGCTGCGCCGAGCAGGTGCGCGCGGGTGGCCCAGGCGGGCTGGAAGGCGTCGGCGCCCTCGGGCAGCGCGGCGAGGCCGGCGTCGGGGCCGTCCAGTCGGCCGACGGTTGCCGCGAGTGCCACCTGCGCGCCCAGGGTCGGCGCGAGCATGACGAGCGCCGAGTAGAGCGTGCGCAGCGCCTCCCGGTCCGTCACTCCGGTCCGGCGCCGGTCGCAGTGCACGGCCTGGATGGCCGCCTCGAGCTGGAACCGGCCGAGCCGGTCGGCGGCCGCCGCCCGGCGCAAGTACGCCTCACCGTCGGCGATCAGGTCCGCGTCCCAGGTTGCCGGGTCCTGCTCCGCGAGCGGGACGAAGTCCGCCTGCCGAGCCGGCGACCGGGCCAGCGACAGCGAGATCAGCGCGGCCAGGCCGAGCACCTCGGGTTCGTCCGGGAGCAGCGCCGCGAGTGTGACGGCGAGGTACTGGGCCTCGCCGGCCAGGGAGTCCGGTGACCGCAGCGGTGCCTGGTCCGGCCCACCGGTGAGCGTGGCCGCGTAACTGCCGTACACGGCCTCGAGGACGCCTGGCAGCCGCTGCGCCAGGTCAGCGCGTCCCGGAACGACGAACGGGATCCGGGCGTCGGCGATCCGGCGCTTGGCCCGGACCAGCCGCTTGGCCATCGCCGCCGCGCCCACCCCGTACGCCCGCGCGATCCGGGCGGCGTCGAGGCCGAGCACCACCTGCAGCATGAGCGGGGTGCGGGCCGCCGCGTCGATCGTCGGGTGCGCGCACACGAACAGGAGTTCCAAGCGGCGCTCGCCGATGGCGTCGGGATCGAGGGCGTCCAGCGGCAACGTCAGCGGTGCGGTGTCACCCGGGTCGACCGGGAGCGGTGCCCTGGTGCGGTGCGCGGCCGACTTCCACACGTCGCGCTGCCGATTGCGGGCGACAGCAAGGAGCCAGCCGTCCGGGTTGGCCGGCACGCCGTGCTCGGGCCAGGTCTGCAGGGCCCGTTCGAGCGCGTCGGACATGGCGTCCTCGGCGAGCATGAGGTCCCCGGTGGGGGCCGCGAGGATCGCGACCAGCCGACCGTAGGAGGTGCGGGCGGCGCGCTCGGCGGCCGCCCGCGCCTCGGCCGCGCTCACGCGTTCGGTTCCCACCCGCCGTCGCGCACGTAGGTCGCGCCCGGGCGGACCTCGACGGCGCCCCAGGCGACGCCCGGGGCCTGCCGGGCCCACTCGAGCGCGGCGTCGAGATCTGGCACGTCGATGACGAACGTGCCACCGAGCTGGTCCTTCGTGTCGGCGTAAGGGCCGTCCTGGATCCGGAGCTCACCGTCAACGGTGGTCAGCGTCGTGGTGCTGGTGGACGGCTGCAGCACTTCACCGGAGAGTAGGACCCCGGCCTGGTGCAGCGCCTGGGCGTAGGCGGAGAACGCCCGCCGGCCCTCGGCCATGACCTCCTCACCGAGCGTCTCGTCGGTCTCTTCCGTGTAGTGCATCAGGATCGTGTACCGCATTGGTCTCTCGTTTCCTCGTGGGGTGTGACACACCCATGACGATCGAGCATCGGTCCGATGGACAGGTGCAGGCCGAACGCTCACCCGACCGCAATGGCCTCGATCTCGACGAGCAGATCCGGCGCGGCCAGGCCCTGCACGATGAGCAGAGTCGTCGCGGGGGGATCGGGCGGGAGGGTCGGACCGGCGGCCGCCATGAACGGTTCCACGTTCGCGGGATCGGTCAGGTAGATCGTGATCTTGGTGATCGACTCGGGGCCGAGACCCGCCTCGGCGAGTACGGCGCCCAGATTGGCGACCGCCTGGGCTGCCTGAGCGGCGATGCCCCCGGCGGTCCGCCCGTGCGCGTCGACGCCGACCTGGCCGGAGACGAACACCAGTCTCTGTGGCCCGGTGACCTCGATACCCTGCGCGTAGAACGGCGACGCCGGCACGCTCGCCGGGTTGAGTGCTCTCAGCATCGGTCCTCTCCTCGTCCGGCCGCGTGCCTGGGGCAGCGGCTCGGTGCAAGGCTGTCACGCCGGTGTGACAAGTGGGAAGGACGCCGGAGGGCGCGCTGAAGCGCTCAGCCGGGAGGGCCTACCGCTTGCCTCAGGTGCGCGGCTCGAAGGTGAGGCAATCGGCGAGGTCGGTGCCGGCACCGATCCGGACGGCGGGGGCGCTGCACTCGAGGTCGACGTTGTGTACGCAGTCCACGCGTTGGCAGGCGCCGACTGCGGCGAGCACCGTGGACAGCCCACCCTTCGTGGTGAGCGGGATGAAGGTGGCGCACTGCGCGTCGACTCCGGTGCCACCGATCGTCACGGCCGCGGCGTGGCAGCCGTCGTGGTTGTAGGAACAGCCCGCCACCGTGCACTCGGTGACGGAGGGGAGATCGGCGAGCGAGGTCATGACGTTCTCCTTTGGGGCGGGGCTCGAACCAGGAATAACCTCAAGGTAAACCCGGAATGTCGTGGTGTATAGCAAGGCAGTACTGCCTAAGTTCCATTCCTGCATTAACCTCACGGGCGGAATGCGAAAGTCCTACGGTATTAACGTGACGTCGCTAATCCGTAATTCATTCAACGTTCGCGGGGTGCGTCGGGACCGGTGTACCCCGCCCTGATCGCGCCGGCGAACCGTTGCCGCAGCGCGTCGTCGTGCAGCGCCGGTTCGCCAACGCCCGCGGTCGAGTCCTCGACCGGCCCGGGTGTGAGGATTCGGCGCATTCCGATGCGCAGCGCGCGCTGGTCGATCGCGTGGCTGCCGCCGAGGGACAGCAGTGCCGCACCCTCGTCCAGGGCGGCCAGGAGTGCTCCCAGCTCGTTGGGCTGCAACGGATCGCGCTCGGATCGGGACTGCGCCGCGACGGTTGTGTAGCCCTCGACGAGGATCGTCATGCGCTTGCCCATCTCCTCGCTGAGCCGTGCGTCCCGGGCCGCGGTCGCGATGAACTCCAGGGTGGCCAGCGCGAATCCCTCGATCAGTTCCGAGACCTCCTCGCCGTGTGACTCGTCGGCGCCGCCTTCGAATACCTGATGGTGCTCACCGACGGTCCAGCCTCCCTCGGCGAACGCCACCTCGATATTGGCGTCGATGACCGCGAGGAACAGGTCCGCCTTGCCGTCGAAGTTGGAATAGACGGCGCCCTTGGAGAAGCCCGCATCGCGGGCGATCGCCTCGAGGTTCGCGCCGTGATAGCCCTGCTCGGCGAAGGCGCCTCGGGCGGCGACCACGAGCGCGTCCCGGGTCTGCTGCTGCTGCTCGCGGCGGGAGCGGGGAGCGGTGGCCATCGGTCCATGCTAGGCGCGATCCGACCGTTGACGTACTGCCGGTACGCAGATACCGTCAGTATCCCAATACCAACGGTATCCAAGGAGTCGCCATGAACGACGATGTCCTGCGTGTCGACGGCCTCACCCGGCGCTTCGGTGCCGTCGTGGCCAACGACGACGTATCCCTGCGTGTGCGGCCCGGCGCCGTGGTCGGGTTGCTCGGCCACAACGGCGCGGGGAAGACGACGCTCGTGTCCCAGGTGGTCGGCCTCCTGAGGCCCGACGTCGGCAGTATCCGGGTCGGGGGCGTCGATGCGGTGGCCGAGCCCGCGACCGCCCGCCGGTACGTGGCCCTGCAGCCCCAGGGCCAGGCGC
Source organism: Occultella gossypii (assembly GCF_019947135.1). Lineage (GTDB taxonomy): Bacteria > Actinomycetota > Actinomycetes > Actinomycetales > Beutenbergiaceae > Occultella > Occultella gossypii. The sequence goes on from NZ_JAGSHT010000021.1 coordinate 209,910, forward strand.
CGATCGACGGGCTGACGCCCCGGTCGGCCATCGAGATGTCCGGGCGGATCCGTGGCCTGTCCCCGAGCGCGGCGCGTGTGGCCGCCGAGAGCCTCGCCGAAGAGCTCGACATCGGCGAATGGCTCGACCGCCGCGCGCTGCCGGAGAGCCGAGGGCTGTCCGGCGGGATCCGACGGCTCACCGCCTTCGCGATGGCCGTCGCAGCGCCCACGCCGCTGGTCATCCTCGACGAGCCCACGAACGACATCGACGCCGCACGCCGCCGGCTGTTGTGGCAGGCGGTGCGTCGCCGCGGCGACGCCGGTGCCGGCGTGCTGCTGGTGACCCACAACGTCGCGGAGGCGGAACGGATCGTCGACGACCTCGTCGTCCTGCACCGGGGCAAGGTCGTCGCCGCGGGCTCGCCCGCACGGTTGCGCGGCACGACCGGAAGCGACCTGCGCCTCGAGCTGCAGTTCGCACCGGACGCCGTCGACCTAGAGGCCGCCGACGGCGGACCGTTGCCGTTCCCGATCCGCCGCACGGTTCGCTCCGGTCGCCGGGTGCTGCACACCGTTGCGACGGACGCCGCCGCCGCGGCCGTCACGTGGGCGGCGACGCTGCGCGAACGGGAGCTGATCGACGGGTATGCCCTCGGCCCGGCGACGCTCGAGGACGCCTACCTGGCCCTGACCTCGAGCGACGTCGATGAGGCTGAGCCGGCACCGACCGGAACCGAGGCCGCCCATGTCTGAGCACGCCATCGCCGATCGGGCCACCCCGAAGCGGCTCGCGCCGGTGCAGGTGAGCCTCGCGACCACCTACGCCACGCTGTTGCGCTGGACCCTTGCTCAGATCGGCGCGATGCTGCCGCTGATCATCGTCGTCCAGGCGATGCTGGCCGCCGGGATCATCGTCGGCTTCGGATTCCTCATCCCGAACATCGATGGGGCGACCGCGCTGTTCCTGTCGACCGGTGCCCCGACCGTGCTGCTGCTCACGATCGGGCTGGTGATGGTGCCCCAGGGAGTCTCCCGATCCCGCACCGATGGGACGTTCACCTACATGCGAGGGCTGCCCGTCGCCCGGCCGCTGCTCCTCGCGGCCGACCTGACCGTGTGGCTGCTCATCGGCCTGCCCAGTGTCGCAGTCGGCGTGCTCGTCGCGACGCTGCGCTATGACATCGCCCTCTCGTTCGACTGGCCCGTGCTCGTCGCGGCCACGCTCCTGGTCACGCTCATGGCGACGGCGCTGGGTTACGCGATCGCGGTGAGTCTGCCGCCGATGCTGGCGCAACTGGTCACCCAGGTGCTCGTATTCTTCGTGCTGCTGTTCTCGCCGATCACGTTCGGCGTCGGCCAGCTGCCGGAGTGGTTCCAGGCCGTGCACGACATCCTGCCGGTCCGGCCCGCGGCCGATCTGCTCCGCGCCGGCCTCGCCTCCGACGTGTTCAGTGCGAGCCTGCGCGACCTCGCGGTGCTCCTGGCCTGGACCGTGGCCGGCGTCGCGATCTCGGTACGGGCGCTCGTGCGCAGGCGGTGACCGGGCCTCGGCTTCAGAACGAATTGCCTGGGCTGCTGACGGGTCGGACCGGCAGGATGACCCGGTGACCGAAGACGCGGCGAAGGTACTTGTCCTCATCAGCGGGCCGATCGCGGCCGGGAAATCCACGCTCGCGCGCGCGGTCACGGAGCGTCTGCGCGAGCGGGGCCGGTCCGTGGCGCTCGTGGACCTGGACACCGTGGCCGAGATGGCGCTGCCCACCCTGCCGGACTGGGAGTGGGCGCACGAGATCCACGCGCGGCTGGTCGGCCACTGGGTCCGGGTCCCGCTGGACGTCGTGGTCGACGAGGGCACGTCGTCCCGGGCGGAGGTGGCGCAGGTACTTGGAGGGGTGCCCGAGCAGACGGTGGTGGTCAGGGTGGTCCTCGTCGCGGACGTGCAGCGTTCCTGGGAGCGCGCCCAGGGCGATCCCACGCGCGGGGTGAGCAAGGACCGGGACTTCCTCGAACGGGTCTACCGGCACTTCGAGGGCGAACTGCCCGGCCTCGAGCGCGACCTCCTCCTCGACGTCGAGTCGACCTCGCTCGAGGAGAGCGTCGCGTCGATCCTCGCGGAGGTCGAGCGACGACTGACCGCCTGACGGCCCGGCCGCAGCCCTGACGGCTAGGCAACGGTTCTCTGCTAGCGTCGGCCGTGCTGGTCGGGGACAGGTCGCGTGCTCCCGGCCCACCGAACAAGACACACCCACGGACGGCGACGAGCGAGGTGAGATCCGATGAGTAGTGACAGTTGCAGTCACCATCCGGAGATCGGAACCGCTCCGCGTCCGACCGCACGCCATTTCTGAGGCGCGGGCGCCAGCCCGTGCGGTCCGATCCCGGTAGTAACCCTGATCGAGGATGCCCCCTCGCGCGAACTGGATCGATGCGGATCCGACCGCACGTGTGCGCGGGGTCAGCCGTGCATGTCTGCGTGAACGGCGTCGGCATGTCCCAGCGAGATGAGGCAAGCCATGACCATTCAGTACGGCGAGGATCTGAACGAACTGATCGACACGATCACGCGGGCAGTCGGCGCCAACGATCTGACCACCTTGGCGACCGCCATAGCCGGGCCGCCGACGAGTGAACTCGTGGTGGTCTGTGAACGCCTGACCGAGCACCAACGCGCCGTGATGTACCGGCTGCTGCCGAAGCAGCAGGCTCTGGAGTTGTTCGAAGCGCTATCCCCGGCCCTGCAGAGCGATCTGGTGCGCGGTCTGCAGGACGCCGAGGTCGCGAACGTCTTCTCGGAGCTCGACCCCGACGACCGGGTGTGGCTGCTGGACGAACTGCCCGCGGCCGTCGCGCCCCGGCTGCTGCGCGGGTTGTCCGAGCGCGAGCGACAGATGACATCCGAACTGCTCGGATACCCGGTGCATTCCATCGGCCGTCGGATGAGCCCCGAGTACGTCTCGACGCACCTCGGCCTCACCGCGGCGCAGACGCTGATGCGGGTCAGCGCCCGCCTCGATGATGCCGAGACCGTCTACACCCTGCCGGTCCTGGATGACGGACGCCGGGTCGTCGGGGTCGTCGGACTTCGCGACCTGCTCGGCGCGGACGACGAACAGTTGGTCGACGCCCTCATGCGAACGCCGCAGACGATCGCCGCGACTGCGAAGGCCGAGGCCGCTGCTCGGCGCTGCGCCGAGAACGGACTGCTGGCACTACCGGTGGTGGACAGTGAGTCTCGGCTGGTCGGCATCCTCACCATCGACGACGCCATTCGCATCCTCGAACAGGAGGAGAGCGAGGACTCCGCGAGGCAGGGCGGGGTGGAGCCCTTGCGTCGCCCCTACCTGTCCACCCCGATCCTGAAGCTTGTCCGGTCGCGTGTGATCTGGCTGCTGGTCCTGGCGATCGGTGCGACCCTGACCGTGCAGGTGCTCTCCGTATTCGAGTCCACGCTCGAACAGGCGACCGTGCTCGCCCTCTTCGTTCCCCTGCTCATCGGCACGGGGGGCAACACCGGGAACCAGGCGGCCACCACGGTGACCCGCGCGCTCGCTCTGGACGACGTCCGCCCGAGTGACCTCGTGCGCGTCCTGACTCGTGAACTGCGCGTCGGCTCGGCACTCGGTGTGTTGCTCGGCGCGATCGGGTTCACGATCGCCGGCCTGGTCTACGACCCGAGGATCGGCCTCACCATCGGTCTCACGCTGGTCGCCGTATGCACTGTCGCCGCGACCATCGGCGGGATCATGCCGCTCGTCGCGCGCGCCATCCGCGTGGACCCGGCCGTGTTCTCGAACCCCTTCATCACCACGTTCGTCGACGCGACGGGTCTCATCATCTACTTCCTCATCGCACGGGCAATCCTGCAGATCTGACTACCGGAGCGCGAGGTCTGGGCAGAGGTGCTCCGATCGCTCGGATTGGAGACTTCCGCTCAGGACGGAAGGGTGCGCTCGCGGTGCCGTCGCACGGCCGCGCGGTTGGCGCAGCGCACGGAGCAGTAGCGCTGCCGCCCGTTGCGGGTGACGTCGACCACGACGGCCGTGCAGGGCTCGGACGCGCAGCGCCCGAGCCTGTGCATCCCGCGGGTGACGAGGTGGAGCGAGGTTCCCACGCTGATCACGGCGCGCAGGACCGAGGGCAGCGACTGGGGGTCGTCCCGGTAGTGCAGATGCCACCCCTCGTCGTCATGGTCTGTGAGCCGTGGATAGGCCGCGGCCGCGGCCATCTCCGCGTTCAGCAGCACCGCACGCTGATCCGGATCGGCGGCATCGACGACGCGCAGCCAGTCGTCGATGACGCCACGCACGCCGTCGTGGTCATCCGGCGCCTCGGGAAACGTCATCGTCATACCGAACTCCCGGGTCCTCGCCTCGATCCCCTTGCGGTCGGCGGGCCAGTCGTTGGCGAGGGAGGCCGCGAGTAGGACCGCATACTCGCCGTAAGGGTTGAGATGCATAAGACCATTACAGCATGGTGGACCTCATGACGACCAGCCAGACCCGATCTCAGTCGCCTGTCCGGGCCGAGAGTGCCGAGCACGAACACACCTGGTCGACGGAATCGCGCCATCCGACCTCGTCCGGAGATGTGCTCTACGTGAGATGCGGGATCTGCGGCATCCGCCGGGTGGATCTCCAGTCGCGCCTCGATACGCCGCCGGCGCCGCTGAGCAGGATGGTCGGCGTCGCGTCGGACGTGGCACGATGACGCCCCGCCGCCCAGCGGGCGGCTCTCGGTGGCGTTCGTCCGGCAGAGTGTCGTCGTGAATTGGTCACGCGAACAGGTGAGGCGGGCATCGCAGCATTGGGCGTGGGTGCCACCGGGATCGGACCTCGTCGAGATCCCTGGGCGGCTGACCGCCATCGTGACGCCGACTCGTTCCGTATCGGTGACATGGTCCACCGGCACCGATCACGAGAGCACGTGGCACCTTGTCGAAGAACTTGCAGCTGAACACGATGCATCCTCTATCGCGTGGACCGTCACGGACGATCAGCCCGCGCTCGAGGAGTTCCTCATCGCGCGTCGCGCCCAGTTTCACGATGCCACCGAGATCCAGGCGCAGAAACTCCCTGCGCCCTCGATGGCCGCAGGTGCGTCACTACGATGCATCCTCGTCGATTCCGAGCGGACAGTCCGCGACGCCACCGACATTGCCGCCCGAGTCTGGGGTGGCGCCTCGCCGACGGACGAGGAGCTGCGTGAGCAGGTACAGGAGGCAGCGAAGCCGCTTGATGAGCGCGCCGGGTTCCAGGTCGTCGCGTATTTCGACGATGTGCCGGCGGCCACCGGAGGTGTGACGCGCGTGGGCGAGGTAGCGAGGTTGTGGGGAGCCTGCACAGTCCCAGAACTCCGAAGTCGAGGCGCCTACCGAGCGACCACGACCGCGCGCATGGCGATCGCTTCGGACCTCGGTTGCAGCCTCGCCCTGGTGAACGCGCTGGTGGACACGTCCGCGCCGATACTCACTCGGCTCGGGTTCACCAGTTTCGGGCTCAAGCGCACCTATCGGCTGGCGCTGGATGGCGGATGACCCGGGTCATGTGCGTTCCGCGATCCAGTGGGGTGAAACCTGCTCGCAGATACGTCTCCCACGGAGCCGGGTAGTGCGGCAGCGGTGCGCTGTTGATGAAGAGCGTGTGACCGCCGCGGACGCCGACCAGGCGGCAGGCCTCGATGGCCAGAGCCGTGGCAAGTCCGCGACGGCGGTGTTCCGGGACGATTCCCAGCGGCTCGATCTCCGCCCAGCGGGTCTCGGGATCGAACCAGACCGTGCAGCACCCGGCCAGGGAGCGATCCGGCGCTTCGATGACGAGGTCGAGCTCCCGGTCGTACAACCACATCCTTTTCATGACTGAGAACGCCCGCTCGGTGAAGCGGCTCTTATCGTCCGAGTTGATCTGGTTGAGGATCTCCTCCGGATAGGGCATTCGCGCCGGCTTCCAGGCTCTCCGATGCACCTGTACCCGGGCCTCGTCCTCATCGGGATCCATCGCCCGGATTCGGTATCCGTCCGGCAGGTCGACGGCTATGTCACGTGCGGGATGGACCAACCCCGCGATGGCTCCGGCGTTCGCGTCGTCCAGGAAGCCGCGCGTCGTGAGCGCATCACGGACCAGTGGGCGATCGTGGTACACCGGAACGCTCAGTCTGGAGTCGCCGGCATTCTCTACCAACCAGTCCGCCAGCGTCGCGGCGCTGCCGGCGTCGTCGGGTCCGCACTCGATCCGGCCCTCACCTTCGGCCAGTCCGGCCCAGCCCACGACCCGCCCGCGAACGTTGCGAGCCACGCAGATGGTGGACGGCAACTGGTCGGTGGCTGATTCCCAGCCGAAGCCGCCGGGGTGCGTCCCTGCGGGGAACCACGCGGAGAGCGCTCGCTGGACCTGCGCTGTCTGGTCGCTCGTGTAGGGCTCGAGCAGTGTCATTCGGGCAACTCCCTGATTGCAGCGACGGATCGGAGGCTAGTGCCGCGTGTCGTTAGTTCTTGAACGCTTTGGTTCTTGAAATGATGGGGGCATGGCGAATCGTCCTGCCCCGGCCTTGGAGTTGCGTGATGGTGACCGGGAGAAGTTGGAGTCCTGGCTGCGG
>NZ_JAGSHT010000022.1 GCF_019947135.1 Occultella gossypii
TTCAACATCTTCAAGCAATGGCGCGCCCTGGCCACCCGCTACGACAAACTCGCCCTGACCTACCGCGGCGGCCTCGTCCTACGCGCCATCACCATCTGGCTCCGAGCATTAGGAGACACGCCCTAGGGCGCGTCGGCGTTCGCCGGCGGCGGAACGGTTGACCTGAACGGCGGTTGAGGTCGCATGCTCTGGGGATGAGTATGAATTTCAGCCACTGGCGCGCGCTCGAGTCGGCGATGCGCACGGACCAGCCCAAGCGAACCTTCACCCGCGCGACGCTCGGCCGGATCGGTGGGTTCGCCCGCCCGCACAAGCGCAAGCTGATCGGCTTCATCGCGCTGTCGGTGGTGGGCGCGGTGCTGACGGTGATGACGCCGGTGCTGGCCGGACGGGTGGTCGACGCCATCATCGCGGACGGCCCGGCGGCCACGGTGCTGCTGCTGGCCGTGGCGATCGCGGGGGTGGCTCTGGTGAGCGCGGGGGTCGGGCTGGTCTCCCGCTGGCTGTCCGCGACGATCGGCGAAGGGCTGATCCTGGACCTGCGCCGGGCCGTCTACTCGCACGTGCAGCGGATGCCGATCGCCTTCTTCACCCGCACCCGCACCGGCGCGCTGGTGAGCCGGCTCAACAATGACGTGATCGGTGCCCAGCGGGCGTTCACGTTCACGCTCTCCGGCGTGGTCACGAACGCGATCGCGCTGATCCTCACGCTCGCCGTGATGCTCCGGCTGTCCTGGCAGATCACCCTGCTCGCGCTGGTGCTGCTGCCGATCTTCCTGATCCCGGCCCGGCGGATGGGTGGGCGGCTGGCGCAGCTGGAGAAGGAGCGGGCGAACCTGAACTCCTCGATGACCACGCAGATGACCGAGCGGTTCTCCGCTCCCGGCGCCACCCTGGTGAAGCTGTTCGGCCGGCCCGAGGCGGAGGAGGCCGAGTTCGGCGCCCGGGCCGGGCGGGTCGCCACGATCGGGGTCCGCACCGCGATGGGACAGGGCGTGTTCATGCTCGCGCTGACTCTCGTCTCCGCGCTCGCGCTCGCCCTCGTCTACGGGCTCGGCGGCTGGATGGCCGTGGCCGGATCCCTCGAGGCCGGCACCGTGGTCACCCTCGCCCTGCTGCTCGGCCAGCTGTACGGGCCGCTGACCGCGCTGGCGAGTGCCCGGGTCGACGCGATGACGGCGCTGGTCAGCTTCGAGCGTGTCTTCGAGGTGCTCGACCTGCCGCCGCTGATCGAGGAGCCCGCCGAGCCCACACCGCTGCCGGCCGGGCCCCTGGCAGTCGAGTTCGACGACGTACGGTTCGCCTACCCGAGCCCGGACAAGGTGTCGCTGGCCTCCCTGGAGGAGGTTGCCACCCTGGACCGTCGCGGTGGCGTCGAGGTGCTCCATGGGATCTCGTTCCGGGCCGAGCCGGGGCAGGTGGTGGCGCTCGTCGGGTCCTCCGGCAGCGGGAAGTCGACCATCGCCTCACTGCTGCCGCGGCTCTACGACGTGGACTCCGGGGCGGTCCGGCTCGGCGGGGTGGACGTCCGGGACCTCGCATTCGCGGACCTGCGCGGCGCGCTCGGGATGGTCACGCAGGACGGGCACCTGTTCCACGCCTCGGTCGCGGAGAACCTCCGCTACGCGGCGCCGGAGGCCACCGATGCCGACCTCTGGCAGGCACTCGAGCGGGCACGGCTGGCGGACCTGGTGACCAGCCTTCCGGACGGGCTCGAGACCGTGATCGGTGAACGCGGCTACCGCTTCTCCGGCGGCGAGCGGCAGCGGCTGACCATCGCCCGGCTGCTGCTCGCCAGGCCCCGGGTGGTGATCCTTGACGAGGCGACCTCGAGCCTGGACGCCACGTCCGAGGCCGACGTCAGCGCCGCCCTCGGTGCGGCACTGGAGGGCCGCACCGCGCTCGTGATCGCGCACCGGCTCTCGACGGTCGTCGGCGCAGACCAGATCCTCGTGGTCGAGTCCGGCCGGATCGTCGAGCGGGGTACACATGCCGAACTGCTGTCCGACGGCGGCCGGTACGCGCAGCTGTACCGCACCCAGTTCGCGGGTGGCCGGGAGGGGGACGGCGCGGTACCGGTCCGGTCCTGACCGCCGATCCGGCGCGTGGAAATCGACACGTGCGTTCCCGGCGGTGACGTGTACGGTCAGGGGTGGCAGGAGGGGGCGTTCCCATCCGTCGGCCGCAATGTCGACGACACTTCCCGGAGGTTTCTCAGCACCGTGCCCGGCCTCGATCAGTCAGCGCCCCTGGATCTCCGCCTCGAGCGAACCGAGCAGGCTGGGTGCCTGGGCACACCCACACCGCACCTGGGATGGCGTCACGCCGCCGGTACCGGCCCGCAGGACGGCTACGAGGTGGAGCTCGTACGGGGCTCCGCCGGCCCGGCGACCGTCGCGGTGACCGGCGCCGGCGGTGCCGAGCAGGTCGCGGTCGCCTGGCCGCACGAGCCGCTCGCCGCCGGTGAGGTCGGCTCGGTGCGCGTGCGCACCAGCCATGGCGACGGCGGGTGGTCGCCATGGAGCGAGCCGCTCACCTTCCACGTCGCACCCCTGGCGCCCGAGGACTGGGTGGCCCGGTTCATCTCGCCGCGGCACCTGGCCGGGCTGGACGACCCGGCCCCGGTCCTGGCCGGCACCGTGACCGTGGGGCCGGGGCTCGTCGGAGCCCGGCTGCTGCTCTCGGCTCTCGGTGTGGTCCGGGCCCGGATCAACGGCACCCGGGTCGGCGCCGACGAGCTCACGCCCGGCTGGACGAGTTACCACAAGCGGCTGCGTTTCCACGGCTACGACGTCACCGACCTCCTGCGTGAGGGCAGCAACGACATCGACGCGCTCCTCGGCAACGGTTGGTACCGCGGTGCGCTCACCTGGGACCTGCGTCGCGACCTGTACGGGGACCGGTTGGCCCTGCTCGCCCAGGTCGAGCTGCGCTACGCCGACGGCCGCGTCGAGACCGTCGGCACCGACGGCAGCTGGCGGGCCCATTCCTCGCACGTGCTCTCGGATGACCTGTACGGCGGCCAGCACACGGACCTGCGCCTGCAAGGGGTGCACGGTGCGGCCGACGAGGTCGACGAGCTCGACGTCGACCCGCGGATCCTGGTCGCGCCCGAGGGCCCGCCGGTGCGGATCACCAAGGTGGTGCCCGCCGTCGACATCGTCCACAGCCCGACCGGAAAGCAGATCGTCGACTTCGGCCAGAACCTCGTCGGCTGGGTCAACCTCACCGTCCGTGGCCACGCCGCCGGGGACCGCATCACCGTCCGGCACGCCGAGGTCCTCGAGCACGGAGAGCTCGGCACTCGGCCGCTCCGGAAGGCGGAGGCGACGGACACCTACGACCTCGCCGGCCCTGAGGAGACCGAGCTCGCACCGCAGCTGACGTTCCACGGCTTCCGCTACGCCGAGGTCACGGGCGTCGACGAGCTCCGACTCGAGGACGTCAGCGCCGCCGTCGTGGGCTCGGAGCTGACCCGCACCGGGTGGTTCACCTGCTCCGAACCGATGCTCGAGCAGCTCCACGAGAACGTGGTGTGGGGCACCCGCGGCAACTTCCTGGACGTCCCCACCGACTGCCCGCAGCGGGATGAGCGGCTCGGCTGGACCGGGGACATCCAGGTGTTCGCGCGCACCGCCGCGTTCCTGTTCGACGTGGACGGGTTCCTGTCCTCATGGCTCCGGGACCTCGCCGCGGACCAGCGGCCCGACGGTGGGGTGCCGGTGGTCGTCCCGGACGTGCTCCGTGACGACAACGTCATCGCCACCGCCTGGGGGGACGCGGCCACGATGGTTCCGTGGGTGCTGTACCGGCGCTACGGCGACCTGGACCTGCTCCGGCGGCAGCTGCCCTCGATGCGTGCCTGGGTCGACCGGCTCTGGGCCGAGGCCGACGACTCCGCACTCTGGCGCACCGGGTTCCAGTACGGCGACTGGCTCGACCCCACGGCCCCACCGGAGGATGCCGCCGCGGCCCAGGCCGACCCGCACGTGATCCAGCAGGCATACCTGGTGCGCTCCACGGAGATGCTGGCGTGGTCCGCGCGAGCCCTCGGCCAGGGTGCGCTCGCCGAGGAGTACGAGGACCTGGCGGACACGGCCCGGGCCGCGTTCCAGAACGCGTACGTGGCACCGGACGGCCGGGTCACCTCGGACTGCCAGACCGTCTACGCCCTTGCCCTGTGCTGGGCGCTGCTCGGTAGCGGCGAACAGGTCGAAGGGGCCGGGGAGCGGCTCGCGACCCTGGTTCGGGAGGCGGACGCCACCGTCGCGACCGGGTTCGTCGGCACACCGCTGATCCTGGACGCACTGGTGATCGCCGGGCACCCCGAACTCGCCTACGCGATGCTCCTGCAGACGCAGAACCCGTCCTGGCTCTACCCGGTCACGATGGGGGCCACCACGATCTGGGAACGGTGGGACTCGATGCTGCCGGACGGCTCCATCAACTCGGGCGAGATGACATCGTTCAACCACTACGCGCTCGGCGCCGTCGCCAACTTCCTGCACCGCCGGGTGGCCGGCCTCGTCGCGATCGCTCCCGGCTACCGGGAGGTCGAGGTCGACCCGCTCACCGAGGGTCCACTGACGCACGCCGGCGCGCGGCACCTGAGCCCGTACGGCGAGATCGCCGTCTCGTGGGAGAAGCAGCCCGACGGCGTGGTGCGGCTCGACGTGAGCGTCCCGCCCGGCGTGTTGGCTCGGGTGTATCCGCCCGGGGTGAAGCGGGGTTCGGTCAAGGTGGGCGCGGGGGAGCATACGTTCAGCGGATGAGCGGGCCCGGGTGAGGTGGCCCGGGCCGGTGACAGAGGGAGGAAGCCGTGGCCACGCTGCGGGAGATCGTCATCGACTGCCGGGACGCGCCGGCACTGGCCCGGTTCTGGGCCGCGGCCCTGGACGGCTACGAGGTGCGCGCGTACGACGACGCCGAGGTGGCCCGGTTGGCGGGCCTCGGGCTCACACCCGAGACCGACCCGACGGTGGCGGTCGACGGACCGGGTCCCACGCTGTTCCTCCAACAGGTGCCGGAGGTCAAGACGGTCAAGAACCGGGTGCACGTCGACCTGTCCTCGAACGACCGGACGGCCGAGGTGGCCCGGCTCGTCGACCTCGGTGCGCGTGTGGTGGCGCAGCAGGACGGCTGGACGGTCCTGGGGGACCCGGAGGGCAACGAGTTCTGCGTGGCCGACGAGCACTGACCCGGCGACGCTGCCCCGACCGCGCCCGGTACGGCGCCGGTCAGCGGCGCACGTGCGCCCGGGCAGCCCGCCGGACCGCGCCCGCTACGGCGCCGGTCAGCGGTGGATGTGATCGAGCCAGTCCGCGGGGACGCGCCCGGCCGGCCCGGGCGCCGGCTGGTCGACCGGGTGCGACGTCGGCGGAGCCAGGTCCGGACCGGTGACCGTGGCCTCGGTGCGGAAGTTCCAGTACCAGTCCTCGCCCGGCTCGAACGAGCGCATGAGCTCGTGCCCGGTCTCGCGGAAGTGGGCGGTGGCGTGCTGACCGGGGGAGCTGTCGCAGCAGCCGACGTGACTGCAGGCGGCGCACCGGCGTAGGTGGACCCACCAGGCGCCGCGGCTCTCACACTCCTGACAGCCGGTCCCGCTCGGTGCGGCCGTGGTGTCGATGTGGGTGGCCTCGGTCATCGTGGTGCCTCTCGCTCGTCAGGGATGGTCAGCCGGTCGTGACCCGGTCGCGCACCACGTCGATCCAGCCCGAGTGCACCTTGGCCCGATCGAGATAGTCATGCAGCGGCTCGCCGTCGGCGCGCACGGCGACGCCGAGCAGCAGGAGCGCCTGCCCGCCGCGGGTCACCTCCATGAGGGTGCGCAGGTCCGCCGGCCAGGTCAGCACCGGGCCACGCTTGGTATGCGTCAGCGCGAGGGCTTCGGCGTCCGGCTCCGCGGGCACCGGTTCGATGCGGAACCGGGGCTTGACCGTTCGGGCGAACACCGGCGGGTCCTCTGCCTCGAACCGGTCCGCCTCGGGCAGCCCGAGCGCCTCGGCCAGGTCGGCGATCACACCCGGGTCGTCGGTGGGAGTCAGCACGAGGTAGGGCAACCGGCCCGTGATCGTCGATACGGAACCGGTGGCGAGGTCGATGGAGGTGTGTGCGACTCTCCGCAGGACGTGCTTCGTGGCGCCCATGCGCGACCGGGCCCCTTCCGAACCGACGGCGGCAGCGATGACTATGACCTAACGTACCCGGCGCGGGCAGCTTTGTGACCCCCGTTCGGGACACGGATCTGCCTGCCGGCGTCACACGGCGCCGACCACGGGCTCGAGGCGTGCGGCATCGCTGCGGAAGTGGCCCGACGACGTCGTCTCCAGCCGGATCTGTGCCGTGTCGGGCGTGAGGTCGAAGAAGCCGAGCTGTCGCCACGCGCCGGCATCGGCCTGCTGGTCGACGACGACCAGCACGTCGCCGTCGGCGGTCACCACCGTGTAGGGGGCGGCCGTGGTGGTGGTCGCGTTCCCGGGGAACCAGACGCTCACCCGGTACCGCCCGGCCGGGACGTTCGCGGTCCAGGAGCACGCCGCCCCGGTGAGTCCGCCGGCGTAGCGGCTGGCGCTGCCGTCGTGCCCGGGCAGGCTGCTCGGGCTCCAGGTCCCGGACTCGGCGTAACCCGGATCCTCGTTGTCGATCTGGAACGTGCCGGCCGCGTCCGGTGCCGTGATCGCGACGGCGGTGGACGCGCCTGCGTCACCGATGCTGAGCACGATCTCGTGCTGGGAGCCGACGACCGCATCGGCGGGTGCGGTCAGGGCGAACTCCACGTCCACGGAACTCGCGGCCGCGAGGTCGATCGGGACCGCCTCGGGCACCACGGTCCAGCCGGGCGGTGTCCGGACCGTCACGTCACCCCGGACCGGGGCATCGCTCTGACTGCGGATCGTCGCGGTCAGTGTCGTGGCGGCACCGGGCGCCGGAACCGCCGGGGCCCGCAGGGCTTCGATGGCCGGACGCAGCAAGGCCGCGTCGACCGGAAGGAAGCGGGTGGCGTCGATCCGGTGGTACCCGGGGTTGCGCACCTCCACCTGCACGAACCCCTCGGAGCCGGCCTCGAACTCGAAGCGGCCCAGCGGGAACCAACCGTTCGCGCCGGCCTGCTGGTCCACCTCGAACTCGTCCACGCCGGCCAGGTGGTGCACGCTGTAGATGGCCGCCCGGGTGGTCTCCGGGTTCGTGGGGTACCAGATGGCGACGTCGTACAGGCCCGCGGTCCGCAACTGCGGCCGCCAGGTGGCAGTGCCGCCGAGCTTGCCCTCCTCGCTGAACCGGGTGGCCGTGCCGTTCCAGCCCGCGAGCGTGCTGGGCAGCCAGAACCCGGCCTCCGTGTACCGCGGCCACAGGTCGGCGTTGTCGACGATGACCTCCGTCCCGGCGATCTGGATGGTCAGCGCGCGCTCGGTACCGTTCTCCAGGGTCGCCACCAGGCGGTGCCCGGTGCCGGGCCGGGCGGTGGCCGCCGAGGTGAGCGTGACGCTGTACTCACGTTCCTGCCGTCCGGGTACCTCGTAGAAGACCGTGGTGGCCGAGGCGGTCCACCCCGCGGGCACACTCAAGGTGAGTGCACCGCTGCGCGCGAGCGGGCCGACGTTCAGGACGGCGAACGTCACCTCGGTGGACTCGCCGGGCAGGTCGAGGCGGGCCGGCGCCGCCGTGAGAGCCGAGATCCGCAACGGCTCGAGGACGTTCACCTCGGCGCCGTCGAGGGCGGTCGTGCCACCGGACCAGGAGGCGACGGCGGTCAGGGCCACCGGCCCGGCGGGCTGGGCGCCGGGGACGGTGACGTCGAAGGTCCAGTCGGCGGAACCGGTGGCCGGTACCAGGGCCGGTGCGTCCACGGCCGCCGGGGTCCAGCCGTCCGGCAGACCCAGCTGGACCTGCGCCGAGGACAGCGCCGTGGCGGTGCCGTTGCGGACCCGGACGCGGGCCCGGAGAGTGTCGCCCGGCGTGGTGTCCGGGCTGATCTCGATCTCCCCGCAGGCGTCCACGCCGGGCGGGCAGACCCCGGTGACCGAGGCTGGGAGCAGGAGCGTGTGCTCGGCCGTGGTCACGTCACTGTTGGTGAGCCGGTAGCTGAATATGGCGGCCGGATCGTCCACGCCGATGGACCACTCGAAGGGGAACACCTTCTCCGGCGCGTCCTGCCAGGGCCCGTCACCCACCCGGTAGCTCAGGCCGGTGGGCGTCTCGGTATCGATCTGGACGTAGGCGTCGTACCCGTCGCGGGCGGGCCGCGGCAGCAGCAGCGCACGGGCGAGGCCGAAGTTCGACGCCGGGTCGGTGTCCTCCTCGTGGAAGCTCGCTCCGGAGCGGTCGGTCGCCGTCGGCTCCCAGTGCCACGGCACGTCCATGGTCACGCCACGCACCACCACGGCGCGCAGTCCCTTCGCCGGGACGAGCACCCGCAGCCGGCCGCCGCGGATCGTGGCGCTCTCGCGGGTTCCGTCCATGTTGATCAGCTCGGCCTCGTACTGGTTCCGCGGGTGGATCCCGGTCAACTCCGGCGAGAACGTCACGGTGGCCATGGAGGGGGTGGTCGTCTCGCTCGTCAGGCTGAGGTAGAGGCTGTCGTTGCCGACGGCGGTGATCCAGTTGAGCTGGTGGTCCGAGAGGTCCACGATGCTTGGTGGGAAGTACGGCCAGACACCGTCCTCGCCGTAGAACGAGCCGGGTGCATGACCATAGGTGGAGTACTTGAAGAACACGTAGTTGGACTCGAACTGGCGCGGGAAGCTGATCTGGCCGGCGGACCGCGTGAGGTGCTCGGTGATCAGGTAGTCCAGGGCCAGACCGAGCTGGGCCGGGATGTGGTGGAAGTAGATGCAGGTGGTCCCCGGCGGGCCGGTGAGCGGGAAGTCCGGCTTCATGTTGGCGGCCACGAACTGCCGGTTGTAGTAGCCCGGGTAGTTGGTGAACCGGCCGACCACCAGGTTGTGGGCCACCTCGCGGATCAGAGCGTCACCGGTGTGCTGGGCCAGCCGGAGCAGGAACGGTGCCCAGACCGGGATCATCGAGAACCCGCCCCCCGGGTTCTCGATCCCGCGGCCGATCTTGAACGTGCTCAGCTGCTCGAAGGTGACACCGCTGGTCGAGACGGTCCAGGCGGGTACCGACTCTGCTGCGATGTCGTCGAGCGGATAGTCCGGCAGCACCTCGCTGTCGTACCACCGGTCGAGCTGGGCATCGATGAACGGTTGGTTCGGGACGGTGACGTTCCCGCGCGGGATCGGGCGCACCTGCGTCTGGGTGATGTAGCGGCGCGCCTCGGCGAGGGAGGCGTCGAGGAAGTCGGTGTCCCCGGTGAGCTCGAACAGGACGAGGAGCTCGGTCCAGGCCTTCGAGTAGTTGTAGCCGAAGTCGTTCTCGCCCCGGTTCGTCGTGTACGCGGTGACGATGTTGTCCCGGAGGTAGCGCCGCCCTTCGGCCGTGGCCTCGGCGAGGTAGGCCGGGTTCCCGGTGAGCTCATACGCCTGCAGTGGCGTACTCATCGGGGTCCGGGCGTCCTTGGCGGGGCGTCGCGCGATCATTCGCATGGCGAGCTGATGCAGGCCGCCGCTCTGGCCACGCGTCTGCCGGTAGAGCGGGACGAGGGTGGAGGCGTCGCCGGCGATCTGCCCGACGCGGTACTTCTCGAGGCTGCCGTAGACCGGCTTTCCCTTGATCGGCGAGTGCCCGACGTCGGCCCGGGAGAGCTGGTACTCGATCAGCGGGCGGGCGCGGCGAGCGTAGAGGTCCGGGGTGCCGGTGAGGTAGAAGGCGGCGAGCAGCACGCCCGCGATCGGGGTCCGGACCGACTGGTCGTTCTCGATGTCCACGAAACCCTTCGCGCGGTTCCACCATCCGCTGAAGGAGGGGATGAACGTCTCGCTGTCGTCCTCCGAGGGCTCGATCATGGTCAGGTCGATGAGGTTGAACACCGTCTGGGTCAGCGAGGTGCCGAACACGTTCTCCCGGTAGTCGGTGTAGCCGTACTCGTCATGGACCACCTCGGCGTACGCCTCGTGGAGCGGTCCGGGCAGGGCGCAGATCCCGAATGCGTAGCCGAACGCCTCGCCTGCCTCGAGGGACGAGCGGCGCCCGGCCTGTGGTGCGTACGCGACGGGCTGGACGTCGCGGGTGTCGTTGCGCAGGCTCATCCCGAACGGTTGGCCGTCCGGTCCGAGCTCGCGTTCATGCTCGAACTCCAGGACGTCGCGGGGTGTGTAGAGCCCGAGCGTGACGGCAACGCCGCCGACCTGCTGCTCGGCCAGCGTCATGGGCGCCATGAGTTCCCAGGCGCCGAGGGACTGCGCGTCCTCGATCACCCGGGCGTGCTGGCGGGAACCGCACAACACCTCGTCCACCTCGTCGCCGGACCGGGTGTCGAACGATTGGTAGCCGACCACGTAGTGCTGGGCCTGTGCCGCGGTGACGGTCCACTGCACCTCGGGGTTGTCCCCATCGAGGTTCCAGCGCACCACGAGGTCGTACGCCTCGGGCACGCTGCTGCGCAGTTCGACGGTGCGCCGCCCGACCTGCTCCATCGAGTCGAACGCCACCCAGTTCGGGTGCATCGACGCGTAGTAGTCGTTGGGGCTGCCCTCCTCGCCGGTGAGCACCACCCACTGTTCGTCGAAGCGCTGGTCGGGTGAGGTGACCGGCAACCAGCCGGACGAGGTGCGCACCTCCAGATCCCGCACATAGGTGCCGCCACCGGTCCAGGTGGCCCGGTGCATGGTCAGGCGGTGGCGGGGCCCGGTCACCCGGAGCAGCTCGGTCACCTCCAGGTCAGGCATCTCGATACGGCGCAGCGCGTCCGGTAGCGGTGCGTTCGTCACGGTGTCCGCGGCGGCCGCGGTGGGATGCAGGGCGCCCAGGACCGGGGGCAGGACCGCCGCGCCCACGAGAAGGCGTATCGCCGACCGGCGGGAGATTGCCCCAACACTATTTGGGGCAGCGATCGAATCTATGGCTTCATCGCGCATGTGGTAGATAGTGCATGCACCAGCGCAAGAGCGTCAAGGAAATCACCGGCACTCGTGCCCGTGCAGTCGATCGGTGGATGCGGGCGAGCAGTGGCGTCAGCGCACCAGGGAGCGCAGGCTGCGCAATGCGACCGACAACGGTGCCACGTCCGCGCCCTCGAGCGCCGTGATGGTGGCCACGGATTCCTGGACTCGAGTCAATGCCGTGCCCGCGGTCGCGGCCCACTGAGC
Source organism: Occultella gossypii (assembly GCF_019947135.1). Classification (GTDB taxonomy): domain Bacteria; phylum Actinomycetota; class Actinomycetes; order Actinomycetales; family Beutenbergiaceae; genus Occultella; species Occultella gossypii. Next base: position 11,205 of record NZ_JAGSHT010000022.1, read on the forward strand.
CAACCGTTGCTCGGGGTCCGTCTCGGCGGGGGTGGCTGCCTGCACCGTGCGGGTGAGCGAGGCGAGGGTCCCGTAGAGGTCGTCGCGCATGGCTGCGCGCGCGAGCGCGTCCCAGCGGTCGTCGAGCGGCAGCCCGGCCACCCGGATGAGCAGGTCGTCCACCTGGAACCGGTCGGACACCGCGAAGTACAGGCCGGCTACGGCGGTCAGGTCCTCGCCGGAGGCGGCGGCGAGCTCGACCACATCCAGCAGGGACAGTGCGGGCAGCAGACCGGCCGCACTCTCGGCCAGCTCGGTCGGCACACCAGCCTCGGTGAGGGCGGCGACACGCGCATGGAACCGGTCCAGTTCCGCGCCGCGCAGCAGGTCAGGTAGTTGCGTCGTCAGCTCGCCCACCGGCTCGGCGAACTCGGCGACGGCGTCGGCCACGTCCAGCGCCTCGGGGCGGTGCTGGACGAACCAGCGCGAGCTCCGGTCCAGGAGGCGCCGGTAGTCGAGGTAGAGCTGGGTCTGCACGGCGGCGTCCACCCTGTTGTCCAGAGCCTCGACGGCCGCGACGAAGCGCTCCATGGCGAAGATCTCGCGGCACGCGACGAACGCCCGGGTGACCTGTTCACTGGAGGCGCCGGTCTCGTCGCCGGCGCGGAACGCGAAGGTGATGCCACCGCGGTTCACCATCGAGTTCACCACCGAGTTGACGATGATCTCCCGGCGCAGCGGGTGCTCGGGTAGCCGGTCGCCGTACCGCTCCTGCAGCGGTGCCGGGAAGTACTCGGCCATGGTCCGCGTGAACCACGGCCCGTCGGCGAGGGAGGTCGGCGCCAGGTCGGCCTTGAGCGCGAGCTTCGCGTACGCGACCAGAACCGCGAACTCGGGCCTGGTCAGGCCCTGGCCGGCGGCGTCCCGCTCGGCGATCTGCCGGTCGGTGGGCAGGAACTCGAGGGCGCGGTCCAGGTCGCCGCGTCCCTCCAGCCATTGGATGAGCCGGTGGTGCACGGCGAGCATCTCGTGTGCGTGGGCGCGTGAGTTGCCCAGGAGCACGTTCTGCACGTAGTTGTCCCGGAGCACCTGCGCCGCCACCTCGTCGGTCATCGACGCGAGCAGCTCATTGCGCTGGTCCAGGGTCAGCTCCCCGTCGCGGGTGAGCGCGGTGAGCAGGATCTTGATGTTCACCTCGCGGTCGGAGGTGCCGACCCCGGCGGAGTTGTCGATGGCGTCGGTGTTGATCCGCACCCCGTGGATGGCCGCCTCGATCCGGCCCAGTTGACTCACGCCCAGATTGCCGCCCTCGACGAGCACCTGGCAGCGCAGTTCGCGCCCGTCCACCCGGATCGCGTCGTTCGCCCGGTCGCCGATCTCGGCGTTGGCCTCCGCGGACGACTTCACATAGGTGCCGATGCCGCCGTTGTAGACGAGGTCCACCGGGGCGAGCAGGATCGCGTGGATCAGTTCGGCGGGCGTCAGGCCGGTGACGTCGTCCGCCAGGCCGAGCACCCGCCGGGTCTCCGGGCTGATCGGCACGGACTTCGCCGACCGCGAGAACACGCCACCACCGGCGCTGATCAGTTCCGGCGAGTAGTCGGCCCAGCTCGAGCGTGGCAGCTCGAAGAGGCGACGCCGCTCGGCGAAGGAGGCTGCGGCGTCGGGCGCGGGGTCGATGAAGACGTCCCGGTGGTCGAAGGCCGCGACGAGCCGGATGTGCTCCGACAGCAGCATCCCGTTGCCGAACACGTCCCCGCTCATGTCCCCGATGCCGACCACGGTGAAGTCCTCGGTCTGGGTGTCCACACCCATCTCGCGGAAGTGGCGCTTGGTCGACTCCCAGGCACCGCGGGCCGTGATGCCCATCTCCTTGTGGTCGTACCCGGCGGACCCGCCGGAGGCGAACGCGTCGTCGAGCCAGAAGCCGTACTCCGCGGAGATCGAGTTCGCCAGGTCGCTGAAGGCGGCGGTGCCCTTGTCCGCTGCCACCACGAGATAGGGGTCGTCATCGTCGTGGCGCACCACGCGCGCGGGCGGGACCACCTCGGAGCCGACCCTGTTGTCCGTGACGTCGAGCAGGCCGCGGATGAACGCCGAGTAGGCGGACCGGCCCTCCGCGAGCCACGCGGCGCGGTCGGCTGCCGGATCCGGCAGCCGTTTGGCGAAGAAGCCACCCTTGGAACCGGTCGGCACGATCACGGCGTTCTTGACCATCTGGGCCTTCACCAGGCCGAGCACCTCGGTGCGGAAGTCCTCGCGTCGGTCGCTCCAGCGCAGCCCGCCGCGGGCGACGGCGCCGAAGCGCAGGTGCACGCCCTCCACCTGCGGCGAGTACACCCAGATCTCGAACCGTGGCTTCGGTGACGGCAGACCGGGCACCAGATGGCAGTCGAGCTTGAGGCTGACCCGGTTGACGGGTTCGCCGTCGTCGCCCACCTGGAAGTAGTTGGTGCGCAGGGTCGCGCCGATGATGCCGACGAACGAGCGCACGATGCGGTCCTGGTCCAGGCTCGCCACCTGCTCCAGGTCTGCGTCGATCTCGGCGGTGATCCGGTTCTGGGCGGCGTCCCGATCGCCGGCCTCGGCGTGATCGGGGTCGAAGCGTGTCTCGAACAGGGCCACCACCCGTGCGGCCAGGCGGGGGTTCGCGACCAGTGCCGCCTCGAGGTACTCGACGCTGAACGTCGAGCCGATCTGCCGGAGGTAGCGGGCGATGGTGCGCAGGATCACCACCTGCCGCCACGTCAGTCCGGAGTGCAGCACGAGCGCGTTCAGGCCGTCGCTCTCCGCCCGGCCGCCGTCTACGGCGAGGAAAGCGTCCTCGAACTCGGCGGCCGTGTCGGCCGTCGCGTCCCAGAGGTCCGCGCTCGCGGTGCGCAGCCCGAAGTCGTAGATCCGGACGGTGTCGTCGTCGGAGTCGCCGGTGATCAGGTACGGACGCTCGTCGGCAACCACCACGCCGAGGTGGCTGAACGTGGGCAGCATCGCGGTCAGGCTCAGCGGTTCGCGGCGGTAGACCTTGAGTCGTCGCTCGGTCGGTTCGCCGCGGTCCGGGTCGTACAGGTGCACCCTGGTGTCGCCAGGCGTGAGGGCCTGCAACTGGGCCAGGTCGTAGGTGGCGGCGTCGGCGCCGAAGTCCTCCTTGTACGCCTCCGGGAAGCCGTGCACGTAGCCGCGGCCGGCGCCTGCATCATCGGTGGGGGAGACGTGCAGCGCGTCGAGGAGGTCCTCCTCCCAGGTGCGGGTCGCCCGCAGCAGCCGTTCCTGGACGGCGGCCGTGTCGACGTCCGGGATGTCGGAGCCGCGCGGGACCCGAACCACGAAGTGCAGCTGGGCCAGTGGCGACTCGCTCACCCGGGTGGTGAAGTCGACGTGCTCGGCGCCGTAGGCCTCCCGCAGGATGGCCTCCATCCGCAGCCGGACCACCGTGTTGTACCGGTCCCGGGGGATGTAGACGAGCGCCGAGACGAACCGGCCGAACTCGTCCTTGCGCAGGAACAGCTTCGCCTTGCGGCGCTCCTGCAGGTACAGGACGTCGGAGGCGACGCTCCAGAGCGTGTCGACGTCGGTCTGGAACAGTTCGTCGCGCGGGTAGGCCTCGAGCACCCCGAGCAGGTCCTTGGCCGAGTGCGAGTGGGCGGCGAAACCGCTGCGCGCGAGGACGGCGCGGACCTTCTCCGCGGCGATCGGGAGGCGCAGGACCGAGTCCGCGTACGCCGTCGACGTGAACATCCCGAGGAACCGGCGCTCGCCGGTGACGTTCCCGTCGGCGTCGAACGTGCGGATGCCGATGTAGTCCAGGTACACGGGCCGGTGCACGGTGGCCCGGGAGTTCGCCTTCGTGATGGTCAGCAACCGCGGTTCGCGGGCGTTCTCCTGGGCCTCCGGGCGCAGCCGCGAGTACTCGTGGTCGGCGCCGGGATCGCCACGGAGGATCCCGAGCCCGCTGCCGGTCACGGGGCGGAGCACATCCTCGCCGTCGACGGTGTCGAGGGTGTACTCGCGGTACCCGAGGAACGTGAAGTGATCGTCGGCGAGCCAGCGCAGGAACCTCTCGGTCGGCTCGACCTCGTCCGGGTCGACCGTGGGCGGCGCGCCCGCCTCGAGCTGGCGGCCGAGCTCCTCGCACGCGTGCCGCATGGCGGCCCAGTCGACGACGGCGCGGCGCACGTCCCCGAGGACGGACTCCAGGCGAGCGGTGAGTTCGGTGCGGGCGGCCTCGGTGGGGATCTGGTCGATGGCGATGTGCATCCACGACTCGACCGTGCCGGCAGCGGTCGGCGGACGCTCCTCACGGACCGCGGTGAGCGCACCGGCGGGGTCCCGGCGGACCACGATCTGGGGGTGCACGATCAGATAGACGACGCGCCCGTGGTCGGACAGGGCGGCGGTGACGGAATCCACCAGGAACGGCATGTCATCGGTGCAGATCTGCACGATCGTGTGCTTGCTCGCCCAGCCGTCCTCCGACAGGGTCGGGGTGAACACGCGCACCAGGGTCTCGTCGGCCCCGCGGTGCTCCGCCAGCGCCGACATCGACCGGACCATGCCGAGGACGTCACGGGGTTCGCGTTCGGCGAGGTCCTCGGTGGCGACGTGCTCCAGGATCCGGTCCACGAGCGGGGTCAGGTGGCGTTCGTCGGTCTGTTCGGCGAGGTCGGTGACCGCCCGGAGGATGGCCTCTCGCGTCGATGCGGTCGGGACGGTCGCTGCCGAGTTCATTGCCCACCAATTTGAGTCGCTTCCACGCCTGTGTACCCGATTGGCGAGTCTATCCAGATTGTGAGACGCGGGCAGGTCGAGCCGCGCAGCCGGTCCGTCGCCGACGTCGGCGAGGGCACGGGCAGTGAGGCCGGTCACAGTCGCGACATGATCGGGCCCAGGATCCGTCGAGTTCGGCGATAGCTGGGTCCAGTCCCGCAAACCGTGACCGTGCGCGGGCGGACGGGGTCAGGGCTCGTATTCGGCGTCCCTCACGACGTATCCTGCCGCGGGGGTAACACGTGAAGAAGGGATCGCCCATGGCCGACGCCGTCGTCGGCACCAGCGACCCCGCGGACGGCCATGGCTGGGCCGAGGAGAGCGACGACGACCTCGTCACGATGGTCCGCAACGGGCGGACCCAGGCGTTCTCGATCCTGTACCAGCGCTACTACGACGACGCCCTGCGCACGGCCCGTCGGTTCGACTCCCAGACGGACGCCCAGGACACCGTCCAGGAGGCGTTCCTCCGGGTGATGCGCGCCATCCAGGGTGGTGGCGGCCCGAAGCAGGGGTTCGGCGGCTACCTGGCCCGGGCGGTCCGGAACCTGCAGACGGACCGGGCGCGCGGTACCCGGGAGACGCCGGTCGACGACGTGGAGGCCACGGCTCCCGCGCAGGAGTACGTGACCGGTGACGGCGTCGACTCGCTCCTCGACCGCGACCTCATGTCGCGCGCCTTCCGGGATCTGCCCGAGCGGTGGCAGGAGGTGCTCTGGCTGACCGAGGTGGAGGGCCGCCGGCCCCAGGACCTGGGGCAGCACTTCGAACTGCGGCCCGCGGCGGTCGCGTCGCTGGCGATGCGGGCGCGCGAAGGGCTGCGGTCGGCGTGGCTGCAGGCGCACCTGCGCTCGGCGGATCTCCCGGCGGAGTGTCGTCCGGTCGCTCCGCTGCTCGGCGACTACGCACGGGACCGGCTGCGGCCCCGGCAGGTCGCGCTCGTCGACGCGCACCTGCTCACCTGCGAGCGGTGCACCGCGGCCCTCGCCGAGCTGGACAAGGTCTCGCGGCGGCTCCGCGCGCTGCTTCTGCCGGCGATCCTGGCCACCCCGGACCTGCTCGGCAAGGTCGCCGCCTTCGCGGTCGACGCAGGAGGTGTCGGCGCCCATGCCGGGCAGGAGTCGGATCCCAGCGGAGATGGCGGGTCCGGTGGACAGGGAGGGTCCGGTGGATCTGGTTCGGGCGCCTCGGGGTCGGAGGCCGCGGACGTCGGTGCCGGCAACGCCGGGGGCGCCGGCACGGCGGGCACGGCGGGCGCGGCCGGCCTCGCCGCGGCGCTGTTCGCGGCCGCGGACGCGCAGCAGGCTGCCGCCGGCGAGACGGTCCCCGGCGGTGACGCAGGCGACGGCGGTGGTTGGGCTGACGGCGGTGGGCCGGCTGACGGTGGGCCCGACGGCGGTGGTTCGGCTGACGGCGGAGACGTCGCCGATGGCGGTGGCTCGGCCGACGCCGGCCAGGGCGGGGCTGGCCAGGGCGGGGCGGGCCCGGCTGGTGTTGGCGGCGTTGGTGCCGCTGGAACTGCGGGCGTCGGTCTGTCGGGTGCGGCTGGAACTGCGGGCGTCGGTCTGTCGGGTGCGGCTGGAGCTGCGGGCGTCGGTCTGTCGGGTGCCGCTCGCGCCGCGGCCGCGGCCGCGGGTGCGGTGGGTGCGGGCGCCGCGGGCGCGCGCGTCGCAACTGCCGGTGGCAGAGGTGTGCTTCGTGCGCCTGGTGCAGCTGCAGCCGGTGGTGCCGTCGGCGGGTACGTGACGCGGTTCGGCTTCCGCGCGATCACCCGGCTGGCGTTGCCCCTGGCGGGGATCGCAGTGCTGGTGCTCCTCCTCGTGAATCTGGTCACGCCGCCAAGCGCGGACCGGTCCCTGACGCCCCAGTCGATCACCCAGCAGTCAGCGGTCCCCACCCCCGAGCCGGTCCGGCCGGCGGCATCGGCGTTCCTGCCGGCCGTTCCCGACCCGTTGCCCGTCGCGGACGCAGAGGTGGAGCCCGCGGTGGACCCCGCGCCGGAGCCCACCGCTCGGCCCGCGCCGGAGGAGCCCATCGAGCAGCCCACGCCCACGCCGACGCCGACCGAGCCGCCGGTCGAGCCGGAACCGCCCGTCGAGCCCGAGCCGCCGGTCGACGAGGAGCCCGTGGTGCCTGCGCCCGGACTGCTCGGGCCTCCGCCCGGGGAGCTTGTCTTCCTGCCGACCCTCAGCGGCGATGATGCCGAACCGGGTGCAGTGATCAGGATCCTCGACCAGAACGGTGTGGAGGTTGCGCAGACCACGGCGGACGAGAGCGGCGTGTGGCAGGTCGTGGCCGACGCCCCTGATCCAGCCGCAGGCGTCACGTACACGGCGACCCAGGAGACCGCGGACGGTGTGTCCGCGCCCAGTGTGACCGTCGGCGAGTACACCTTCCTGCTGCCCGAGGCCTCGGGGACGGTTGCCCCACCGACCGATACCGATCCCGGCGAGGAGGTCCCCCTCGATGGGGCCACCCTGCCTCGATATCGAATCGAGGAAGGCGGTGCGGCCGAGTACATCTTCGTCCAGGTCGCCACGGATCCCGCGTACAGGTTCCAGCTGACGATCGATGGGACTCCCGGGCCGATCCACGACGCGGGTCGGGCGGACACCGAGTTCGCGATCCCCATGGAACCCGGACCGCACACGATCGCGATCAGATACATGGGCCCAGAGGGGACCCAGTTGGCAGGACCGGCCCTCAGCTCGGCATTCACTGTCGTGTGAAGACTGCCGTCGGACAGGCGTTGTGCGCCACGTCACACCGCTAGCGCGACATGAACCGCGTGCTGCTCCGTCGAACCGGATAGCGCATCGCTCGGCGAACAGCCACTCCCGGATGCGCATCCCGACGACATCCGACGAGGACCTGCACCGCTGTGAAACACCGCCTGAACCGAACCTTGACGCTGCTTGTCGGCGCGATCATCGCCCTGACCGGGCTCTCGGTCGCCCCGCTCGCCGCCACCGCCGCCACCACCACCGAGAGCGGCATCACCGACGTCACCATCCGTGAGCGTGACCTGGACACCTGGTCCTGGTTCCACGTCGACGTCACCTGGGCTGCGCCCGACTCCGCTGTCGCGGGCGACACGTTCACCCTTGACCTGCCCCCTGAGATCGTCGCGCTCGCCGAGTCGTTCGACCTCGTCTCCGCCGGAGGCGAGATCGTCGCCCGGGCCACCGTCGCCGGCTCGGTGGTGACCTTCACCCTCACGGAGTTCGCCGACGAGCACGTCGACGTCACCGGGACCGCGTACTTCGAGGCCGAGTTCGTCCCCGAGCGGATCGTGCCGGGTGCGCGCAACGAGCTCGTGTTCGGCACCGACACCGGGCCGATCGAGGTGGGCGTCGACATCGGAATCGAGTACACGGACAACACCGAGCCCCGCAAGTACGGCTACTGGGTGGACTCGGTCGATCAGGGAAACACCACTCCCGGCGGTGCGCTGCGCTGGCGGATCGTCACCCCCGTCGGCCCGTTCGAGACGGTGACGATCGAGGACCGCATCGCCTCCGGGCACCGGCTCGACTGCGACGGGCTCACGGTGCGGGCCCTGACCGCCTTCGCGCCGAACGGGGACGTCACGGCATCCGAACCGCTCGCCGCGGACCGCTACACCCTCGAGTCCTGCGACGCCTCCGGCTTCGTGCTCACGACCGGGGCCATCACCGCGGGCCAGGCCGTCGCGGTCGACTACTCCACCACGGTCACCGACGCGTCCCTGACCGACTACCTGAACGAGGCGACGATCACCGCCGACGGCGAGTCCCGCGTTCTCGGCAGCGTCGTCCAGCGATCCGAGGCCGGCGGTGACGGGGTCGGTGTTCCGACACCGGTGGACCCGACCGATCCGCCGACGGACCCGCCGACGGACCCGCCGACGGACCCGACGGACCCGACGGACCCGCCCACGGAGCCGACGGACCCGACCGATCCGCCCACGGACCCGACGGACCCGCCCACGGAGCCGACGGACCCGACCGAACCGCCCACCGAGCCCGCGTTGCCGCCGGCGGAACCCACCACGGAACCCGGCGTTGACCCCTCGACCGATGCCCCGCCGTCGGGCGGCGCCGGCGACCATGCCACGGCCGAACTCCCGCACACCGGAGCCTCCTCCCAGGCGCTGGTCGGTGGAGCCGGTCTGGCAGCTGCCGCGATCGTCGCGGGCCTCGCGCTCCTCCTGGTCGGCCGCCGCGCGCGGCTGACGAACTGACGCGTCCGACGCGTCTCCCGAACCGAGGGGAGGGTACGTCCCCCGCGTGCCCTCCTCTCGCCCCCCTCGCCGACCGCCCGATCGAGACGGCGCCCCTCACCTTCTTCCACCCGAACGGACCACCATGTACGTCTCGTTGCACGCCCTGCTCGCCCTGATCTTCGGAGGGATCCTGCTCTCCGCCGTCGTCGGTCCACCGGCGCTGAGCCGCCGGGTCCGCCACCCCCAGCGGGTCCGAGTGGCGCTGACGGTCCTCGCCGTCGTCGGCGTCCCGGTCAACCTCGCCGGCACCGGCCTTGCCGTCGGATCGGCCGCGTCGCTCGCGATCCTGTACATCTGCCTCGCCGCGCTCGCGGCCGCCGGCGCCATGGTCGCGCTGCTGCGGATCGACCGTCAGCCGACCCGGCTGCCCCGACGGGTGCTCGCCATCGGCGCCCACCCGGACGACCTCGAGATCGCCTGCGGCGGCACCCTCGCGAAGTTCGTCGACTCCGGCCACGAGGTCCACGTGCTCGTCATGAGCGACGGCAGCAAGGGCGGTGACCGCGGCACCCGCGTCGGTGAGGCCCACCGCGGCGCCAAGTTCCTGGGGGCCGCCAGCGTGACCGTGCACCAACTGCCGGACACCCGCCTCTCCGAGTCCGGCCAGCAGATGGTCGGCGCGATCGAGGCGCTGATCCGGCGGCACAACCCGGACATCGTGCTCACCCACTCCGGCAACGACCAGCACCAGGACCACCACGCCGTCCACCAGGCCACGCTGCGCGCCGCACGGCAGAACTCGACCATCCTCTGCTACGAGTCCCCCTCCGTGACCCGGGCGTTCGACCCGAGTGTGTTCGTCGACATCGAGGACTACGTGGACGTCAAGGTCGAGGCCGTCGGCATCCACGAGAACCAGGCGGGCAAGCCGTACATGACACCGCAGCGGCTGCGCGGCCTCGCCACGTTCCGTGGCGCGCAGGCCAAGCGGCAGTACGCCGAGGGTTTCGAAGCCGTCCGCGTGCTCGGCTCGGCCGTCGGGGACCTGTGATGCGGGTCCTGGTCACGGGAGTCGGCGGGCCGGCCGGCTGGTCCCTGGCCGAGCAGCTCACCGCGCGCGGCATCTCGGTCCTCGGTGCCGACATGGTCCCGGTCCACCTCGACGGCGTCAGCACCGTCGTGGTCCCGCCCGCCTCGGACCCGGCGATGCTGCCGACGCTGCGTGCGCTCGCGGCCAGGCACGGCATCAGCATGGTGATCCCGACGGTGAGCGAGGAACTGCCGGGCATCGCGGCCGAGGCCGCCGAGTTCGGGCCCGGCGTCGAGGTGGTCGTCGGTTCCCTGGCGGCCGTCGCGACGGCGCACGACAAGCTGCTGACCGCTGAGCACCTGCTCGCGCACGGCGTCCCGGTGCCGGCGTTCGCGCCGGCCGAGGAGGGTGCCGCGGCGGGTCTGGGCCGGCCGGTGATCGTCAAGCCGCGCGTCTCCCGCGGTGGCCGCGGCGTCCGGCTCGTCGAGCCCGGTGACGCGGTGAACTGGGCCGAGCTGCGCGGGACCCATGTGGTCCAGGAGTTCGCACCCGGCATCGAGTTCGCCCCCGTGGTGCACCGGGCCACGCTCGACGACGAACCGCACGTCATCGTGCTCGAGAAGACCGAGCTCGCCGACGGGCGGATCGGGAACGCCGTGAGCGTTCGCGCCGTGCCCGACGGCGCGGGCGACGTGGCCACGGTGGCGCGGGACGCCGTCGTGGCCCTCGGCCTGGTGGGCCCGGTCGACCTGGACATCAGGCTCCGCGAGGACGGCACCCCGCTGGTGCTCGAGGTCAACGCCCGGTTCGGGGCGAACAGCGCGGCCGCGCCGGAACTGCTCGAACGGGTGCTCGCGGCTCACACGGTCCGGCGGCGAGAGCACATGTGGCCGGTGACCACATGACCTGGCAGCTCGCGCCCGAGGTGCTCGCCGACGTGGCCATCTGGGGCGGGCTCGCCCTCATGGTGTTCGGACTGCTGAAGATGATCAGCCTGCCGATGGCGGCCTTCGTCGAGGCCCAGGCTGCCTGGCGGCGGCGGCACAGCCCGCGGGCCCGGCACCGTCGGCACAGCCGATACGAGGATCGGCCCCGAGTGTCGGTGATCGTGCCCGCCTACAACGAGGGCCCGGTGCTGGTGAACTGCGTGAACTCCCTCGTCGGCTCCGACTACGACCGGCTCGAGATCGTGATCGTCGACGACGGTTCCACCGATGACACCGCGGCCGTGGCCACGCGGCTGGCGCAGGAGCACACGCAGGTGCTCCTCATCACGCAGGCCAACGCCGGCAAGGGCGCCGCGCTGAACCGGGGCATCGCGGCCGCGGGCGGGGACGTGCTGTTCTTCGTGGACGCGGACGGCATCTTCGCGCCGGGCACCATCGGGGAGATGCTCCGCGGGTTCGACCACCCGGACGTCGGGGCCGTCTGCGGTGACGACCGGCCGGTGAACCTGAACCGGGTCCAGACCAGGATGCTCGCGATCCTCAACCACGCCGGCACCGGCCTGGTCCGGCGCGCCCTCGCGCTCGCAGGTGTGCTGCCGATCGTCTCGGGCAACGTCGGGGCCTTCACCCGGGACGTTGTGGAGGAGGTCGGAGGGTTCGACGAGAGCACGATCGGGGAGGACCTGGAGCTGACCTGGCGGGTGCACCGGGCCGGCTACCGAGTCCGGTTCCAGCCGGCCGCGCTGGTCTACGCCGAGTCGCCGTCCACCTGGCGCACGCTCTGGCGGCAGCGGGTGCGCTGGGCGAGAGGGCTGCTGCAGACCATGCGCCTGCACCGGGACATGATCGGCAATCCGCGGTTCGGGTTGTTCGGCCTGTACCTCGGCGTGAACACCCTGAGCATGGTCGTGATGCCGATGGTGCAGCTCGTGGTGCTGGCCTGCCTCCCGTTCGCGTTCGCGGTCGGGGAGCCTGCGTTCACCGGATCGGCGGCATCGGTGATCGGGTGGCTCGGCCTGGCCATGTCGGTGCTCGTGGTCGTCTACGCCGTGCTGCTGAACCGATCGCCGCGGGACCTGCGCCACCTGTGGACCCTGGCGCTCTGGCCGATCTACTCCACGGTGATGGCGGCCGTGGTGGTGTCAGCGCTCTGGCTGGAGCTGCGCGGTGGCCCGGCGAAGTGGCACAAGATGCAACGGACCGGGGTGGTATCGGTGCCGGTCGGTCACGCAGCACGGGCGTGATCGACGGCGGAATCGCTGTCCGGACGGCTGCGATCGGCCGGTAGTGTGCACCCACGTGCCCGCTTCCGACGTGCGGGCGTCCCCAACGAGGAGAACGATGTCCGTACTCGATGCGTCCCTGAGCGGCGAGTGGGTGTTCGATCCGTCCCACAGTCGCGTTGGTTTCTCGGCCAGGCACGCGATGGTGACCAAGGTGCGTGGCGCCTTCAACGAGGTCGACGGCCGCATGTACGTGGACCCGGATGGCCCTCAGAACTCCACGGTCGAGGTCCGGCTCGCGGTGGCGAGCGTGGACACGCGCAACAGTCAGCGCGACGACCACCTGCGCAGCGCCGACTTCTTCGACGTCGAGACCTACCCCGAGATCGTCTTCCGGAGTACCTCCGTCGATGAGGTCGAGGACGACACCTACATGGTGGTCGGAGACCTGTCCATCCGCGATGTCACCAAGCAGGTGGCCATCCCGATCACGCTGGTCGGCGTGGAGCGGGACCCGATGGGTAACCTCCGGGCCGGTTTCGAGGGCACCCGCAGGGTGGACCGCCGCGACTTCGGACTCCAGTGGAACGTCCCACTGGACACCGGCGGCGTGCTCGTCTCGGAGAAGATCACCCTCGAGTTCGACATCTCGGCCGTGCGGACCGAGGATGCGGCCGCCGACGGCGCCGTCGCGGCCGAGGGCGCCGAGCGGGTCGAGGGTGCGATCGCGCCAGAAGGAGCCGAGCGGGTCGAGGGTGCCGAGCACGCCGGATCCGTCGCGGAGGGCGCGGCCGAGCCGACGGGCCCCGAGTACGCCTACGCCCAGGACGGTGACGCGTCCGATGCGGCAACACCCGCGGCCGGGGTGCAGGCGATCGCGCAGTCCGAGGAGATCCAGGCGACCGAGGGTTCCCCGCAGGCCCCGGTCGCGCCCGAGTACGACCGGACACGGCCGCAGCCGGTTCCGGCCCAGCCGCCGTCGCCCTGGGAGCCCCCGCCGGGGCACCAGTACTGACAGACGGCGGCCCGCCGTCCCCGACGGGGCGGCGGGCCGTGCTGTGTCGAGCCGGGCTCAGCCGGCCGACCGGGTTCAGGCCGAGCGCAGCCAGGGCGGACTGAGGATGCCGTCCGGGTCGTGGTCGGCGCGCACCCGCGCGAGGCGCTCGTACGCCTCGGCCGACCACATGGCCCGGTAGGACTCGGCCGTGCTCGCGTCACCGAACGAGACGTTCTCGTGCTCCGCGAGCCAGGGTCCCGCGGCTGCCTTGAACGCCCCGAACGCGGCCGGCCCCTGCGCACGCACGGGCTCCGGTCCGGCGGCGACGGTCGACACGGCAGCGATCGCGCCGCGACCGGTGGCGGCTGAGCCCTCCGACACGTCCGTGGCGGTGGCAGCGCCGAGGTGGCGCAGTTCCGCGACCGCGAGCGGGCTGCTCGGAGCGGCGGCAGTGCGCAGCAGCACGTCGACGAAGCCCTGGTCGAGCCTCTGGAGCAGGGTTCCTGCCGACCACGACTCGCCTGGGTCCTCCGGGTCGCCGTGGATCCGGGCCACCTGCGCCAGCGGCAGGTCACCGAGGTTGTCGGTGAGCGCCGGGGCCAGCGCGCGCAGCGGCGCGGCGAGCCGTTCGCCGTCGGCGACCGACCCGGGCCGCGCGAACCGCAGCGCGAGCACGCGCTGACCGCGCAGCGGCTCTGGGATGAACGGCAGCGGCGGCATGGTGATCAGGGCGACGGACGTGCTCACGTCTGCCGGCGCCGTCGGGAGCCAGTCCACCCACCCGCGCAGGACCTGCTCGCGGTGCTCCGTGGCGAACAGCAGGTTGCCGGCGTACAGGGACGGGACCGGCGCGAGCTCGATGGTGATCTCGGTGACGACGCCGAGGCCGTACTTGCCGCCGCGCAGCGCCCAGAACAGGTCCTGGTTCTCGGTGGCGGAGGCCGTGACCGCGGCGCCGTCGCCCGTGACCACGCGCACGGACCGGACCCAGTCGGAACTGAACCCGTGGCTGCGCACGAGCGGGCCGAGGCCGCCGCCCAGGGTGTACCCGACCACGCCGACATGAGTGGAGGAACCGGTCACGGGCGCCAGGCCCAGCGGCGCGGCCTTCTCGACCACGGCGGACCAGCGGGCGCCGGCGCCGATCGTGGCGAGCCGGGTGGTCGCATCGACGCTCACCTCGTCGAGATCTCCGGTGAGCAACTGCAGGCCGGCAGTGACCGGCGCGTGCGAGCCATGCCCCGTGGCGAGCACGTCGACGGTCAGGTCGTGCGCGGCGGCGAACGCGACGGCGGCGCTCACGTCCGCCTCGCTGGCGGCACCGACCGCCAGCTCGGGTTCGTGCGTGACGGCCAGGTTCTGGCCGCGGACGGCGTCCGCGAACCCCGGCTCGCCGCGCAGCAGCACGGAGCCGGAGATCGTGGAGCGGAGACTGGTGAGGTCGGGTTCGCTGAGAGTGGTCACGAACACAGACGCTAGGCGGAGGTACCGACATCCGGATAGGCGTTTTCGCGCTGGGCGATGAGGTCTTGACGAGTTCCCCGTGGGGTGCCGCGGGGCCGACCGTCGGTGGATCGGAATAGCCCGGCCGGGACTCGCGTTGCCGCCAAGGACGCGGTGTGGTTCCCCCGCGCCACCCTCGCGAAAGGTCACCATGTCCGTCCCGTTGTCCTTGCTCGATCTGGCCACCGTCGGAAAGGGCGAGACCGCCCGGGAGGCACTCGAGGGCAGTGTGGCGCTGGCCCGAACGGCCGAGCGCACGGGCTTTCGCCGGGTCTGGTACGCCGAGCACCACAACAGCCCGGGGATCGCGTCCTCGGCCACCGCTGTCCTGATCGCCCACGTCGCGGCGAACACTCGTTCCATCCGCCTCGGCTCCGGCGGGATCATGCTCCCGAACCACTCCCCGTTGACCATCGCGGAGCAGTTCGGCACCCTCGCCTCGCTGCACCCCGGCCGGATCGACCTCGGCCTCGGCCGCGCCCCCGGCACCGACCAGGTCACCATGCGCGCCCTGCGGCGGGACGCCACCTCCTCCGACACCTTCCCGCGGGATGTCCAGGAACTGCACGGCTACCTCGCCGGCGAGAGCCTGCTGCCCGGCGTCGAGGCTTACCCGGGTAGCGGCACGAATGTGCCGCTGTACATCCTCGGCTCGTCCCTGTTCGGCGCCCAGCTGGCCGCTGCCCTCGGCCTGCCGTACGCGTTCGCCTCGCACTTCGCCCCGGCCGCCCTCGAACAGGCGGTGGCGGTCTACCGACGTGAGTTCACGCCGTCGGACCAGCTTGCCGAACCGTACGTGATCGCCGGCGTCGGTGTCGCGACCGGCGAGACCGACGCAGAGGCACAGGCCCAGCTGCTCGCGACCCAGCGCAGCCGGGTCGCGCTGATCCTCGGCGGCAAGCGCGACTTCACCGACGACGAGGCGGACATGGTGCTCGCCTCCCCGCAGGGCCAGCACCTGCTCGAGATGATGCGCTACACCGCGGTCGGCACCGTGGCCACGGTCGGGGACTACCTGACCACGTTCGCCAAGCACGCGGACGCCGACGAACTCATCGTCGCGCTGCACGCCACCACCGTGACCGACCGGCTGCGGGCCGCGGAACTGGTGGCGCAGGCGGGTGGGCTGACCGCGGACTGAGCCTCCGCCGTCGGGCGGTCCACCCGGCGCGTGGCACGGCCCAGGTGCGCGGCCAACGTCACGGCGCCCCGGCGGTCCTCGTCGGCGGGTAGTGCTCGAGCGCTCGGCGTGCGGCTGCGCGGATCTGGTCGACCATCGACGCCGGCTCCAGCACCGTCACCTCCGGCACGAACAGCACCGCCACGGCCGCCATCACCTCGCTCTGACGTACCGTGACGCGCCAGGTCTCCGCGCCGCCGGGAACCACGGGCGGTTCGACCTCGATGGCGCTGTCGGACGCCACCTGCATGTCCACCAGCCGGCGCAGCACTCCGGCCCGGCCCGGCGACACCAGCAGCGTCACCGCCACCGGACTCAGCCGGTCGGAGAACCGTGCGCGCAGCTCCTCCCAGATCACGGTCAGCGGCCGGTCGTCCACCGGTGTGCTCGGCGCAGCCAGCACCGTCACCCCACCGATCCGGGACACCCGGTAGCTACGGACCTGACCGCGATGCTCGGCGACCAGGTACCAGCGGCTCGCGTGATCGACGATCCCGATCGGGTCCACGGTGCGGGTCCCGGGAGCGGTCGCGGTGGCCGAGGTGTACGTCATCCGCACCCGGCGGCGCCCGATCACCGCCTCGCGCAGTTGCGGCAGGACCGGCACCGCCTCCGCCGCGGCGAACCAGGTCCGGCGATCGGCGAGCACGACGCCGCCCAGGGACTCGGCGTGCTCGACGGCCAGGCTCGGCGCGGTCGCGGCGATCTTCGCCAGCGCCGACGACAACGCTCCACCGAGCCCGAGCTGGTCGGATGCCTCCCGGGCGGTCCAGGCGAACAGGGCCTGCGCCTCCGCGGGCGTCAGACCAGATGCGCTGGTGGTGAAGCCGTCCATCAGCACGCAGCCGCCGCCCCTGCCCTGCTCGGTGTACACCGGCACCCCGGCCGCGGACAGTGCGTCCATGTCCCGCAGCACGGTCCGCTCGCTCACCTCGAGCTGCTCGGCCAGCCAGGCCGCCGTCGCCCGTCGGTGGCGCTGCAGCAGCATGAGTAGGTGCATCAACCGGTCTGCGCGCATGAGTTCGAGACTGCCACGCAAACCCGACACTAGGTGTCAGGTTTGCGCGATGAACTGGTTCCGACGGGCCGCACCGGCCCGAACAGTCCAGCAAGGGAGAACGACCATGACAACCACCGAATCCGTGCTGCGGGCCGACCCTCGACCGCTGCTCGCCCGCGTCCTCGACCAGACCGGTGCTCTGATCGCCGACACCGACGAGTCGCAGTCAGCGCTGCCGACGCCCTGCGCCGAGTTCGACGTCGCCGCCCTGGTGGGTCACCTGCAGGGTGTGGTCCGTCGGATCGGCGTGGTGCTGGAGGGCCGTCCGTTCTTCGAGGCGCCGAGCCACGTCGACAGCACCGACTGGGCAGCGGACTGGGCCGCCGGCCGTGCCGGCACCGAGCAGGTGCTCGCCGACGACGAGTCGTTGACGCGAGCCGTCACCGTGCCCTGGGGGCAGGTCTCCGGCGCCGCCGCGATCGGCTCGTACGTCGGCGAGCTGACCGTGCACTCGTGGGATCTCGCCGCCGCAACCGACCGCACCGATGCACTCGACAGCGAGCTGGCCGTCATCGCGTTGGCGGCCTACCAGCAGATGCTGCCCGCCGAGCCGCGCGGTGGGCCGATCCCGTTCTCCGCACCGGTCGCGGTTCCCGACGACGCCGATGCCTACGCACGCCTGGTCGCCTGGACCGGGCGCGATCCGCGCTGGACGGCAGCCTGACGCGGTACCGGCCGGCCGGTCGCACTCGCCGCGCGGGCCGTGGGCGATCCGCCGGCTGGTCGGCACCGGAGGTCAGGCGGACGCGGCGGCCGACCCGCGGGACTCCTGCCATGCTGGGGGCATGCCGGCCTCCGAGACCGCCCTGCCCGCCACGGACCGACCGGCACGCTCGCTCGCGCTCGTGCCTGCCGTCGGCGTCAGCCTCTCGGCCTTCCTGCTGTTCGGCCTGCAACTGTCGGGCTGGGGCCACCTGCTCCTGGTGGCCAGCCTGGCCGGGGCATTCGTGGTCGGGCGGGAGCTCGGCAAGGACCTGACCCTGATCGGGGTGGGCGTCGCGATCGTCTCGACGACCTCCGTCGAGGCGGACGTGAGCTGGGACCGGTTCTTCACGATCGGGATTGTGCTCGCCCTCGCCGTGACGGCGCCCTTCCTGATCGACCGGTTCCTCTACAAGCGCCGCGCGATCCGGTTCCCGTGGCGCACCGGGCAGCCGTGGACCCGCCTCGAGAAGGCCTACATCATCGCCGTGCCGGTGCTCGGGTGGCTGATCCTGCCGTTCTACTTCATCGACTCCGGCGCGTACCTGAACTGGCCGCACATCACCGACGCCAGTGAGCTCGGCCGGTTCTTCGTGGGCGTGAACGCCGTCGGCACCTGGGACGAGCTCTTCTTCATCTGCACCTGCTTCGTGCTGCTCCGCCGGCACTTCCCGATGTGGCAGGCGAACCTGCTCCAGGCCACGATCTTCGTCTCGTTCCTGTGGGAGCTCGGCTACCGGGAGTGGGGACCGCTGCTGACCGCCCCGTTCGCGCTGCTGCAGGGCTACATCTTCTCCAAGACCGGGTCGCTGACCTACGTGCTGATCGTGCACCTGCTGTTCGACCTGATGGTGTTCCTCGCGATCGTGCACGCCCACAACCCGGGCGTCATCCCGATCTTCCTCATCTGAGCCGGGAATAACGCCGGGCCGTCCCGCCTTGACCTCCACAGGTACATGCAAACGCATCGAGTGGAGTGATGATGGCAGAGATCGAACTCGGGTTGGACACCTTCGGCGACGTCACGACCGGTGGCGACGGGCAGTTGCTGAGCCACGCCGAGGTGATCCGGAACGTGGTCGCCGAGGGGGTGCTCGCCGATCAGGTGGGCGTCGACTTCATCGGCGTCGGGGAGCACCACCGCGACGATTTCGCGGTCTCCGCCCCGGATGTGGTGCTCGCGGCGATCGCAGCCCGCACCGAGCGGATCCGGCTCGGGTCTGCCGTCACCGTGCTCAGCTCGGACGACCCGGTGCGCGTGTTCGAGCGGTTCTCCACCCTGGACGCGATCTCCGACGGGCGCGCCGAGGTGATCCTCGGGCGTGGCTCGTTCATCGAGTCCTTCCCGCTGTTCGGATACGACCTGAAGGACTACGACACCCTCTTCGAGGAGAAGTTCGACCTGTTCACGCACGTTCTCGAGGAGGAGCCGGTCACCTGGAGCGGGACGGTGCGGGCCGCGCTCACGGAACAGTCGGTATATCCGCCGACGGCGTCCGGCCGCCTCCGTACCTGGCTGGGGGTCGGCGGTTCGCCCCAGTCCGTGGTCCGAGCCGCGCAGTACGGCATCCCGCTGATGCTCGCCATCATCGGGGGAGCGCCCGAGCGGTTCGCGCCCTACACCGACCTCTACCACCGCGCGCTCGCGGAGTTCGGTCGCGAGACCCTGCCGATCGGCGCGCACTCGCCCGGCCACGTGGCACCCACCGACGCCCAGGCCCGGGACGAGTTCTTCCCGCACTACGCCGCCGGGATGGCCCGGATCGGGGCCGAGCGGGGCTGGGCGCCGATGACCCGGGAGCGGTTCGAGGAGGAGGTCGGCGAGGACGGTGCGCTGTTCGTCGGGTCCCCGGAGACGGTGGCATCGAAGATCGTGCGAGCCGTGCAGGCCCTCGGCCTGTCCCGGTTCGACCTCAAGTACAGCGCCGGCACCCTGCCGCACGATCTCGCGGTGCGTAACATCGAGCTCTACGGCCGCGAGGTCATCCCCGCCGTGCGCGCGGCGCTTGCGAAGGACTAGCCGAGGCCGTCTCGCGCCAGCGCCGTGCGGATCTGGCCGAGCCACTCCTCGCCGATTCGGCGTCCGTCCGGGAACTGGTCCGCGCGGTCCCAGCGCCATGCCGTGATCATCGCCAGCATGAGGATCCGGCACTGACGCAGCAGGACCGGGTCGATATCCGGGTAATGCTCGGCGACCTCCTCGGGGGCATGAGCGAGGTCGAACTCGACCGGGCCGTGGCACGACGTCTCCAGGTCGATGAACAGCGGCCCGTGCTCCGTGGCGAGCAGATTGCCGGGGTGCGGCTCGCCGTGCAGCAACTGCACGCCACCCCGGTCGCCGATCGCGCGTCTCAGGTCGCGCAGGGTGTCACCGAGGAGCGCTCGGTCGGCCTCGGGGAGTTCATGGGTCCGCTCGCGGTCCGCCACGAGCTGTTGCGCCTCCTCGACCCGGTCCGTGAAATGAGGCATCGGTAGGTCGACGGTACGCATCCCGGCATGGAGCCGCCGCAGCGCCAGTGCATACTCGGCCGGTGGCAGCGGCCCTGTCGTCACCGGTTCGTAGTACGTCCAGAACGTGACGACGAAGCCGTCGAGGTGGTGGACGCGTGGCTCCACCCGGGGCTCGAGAACGCCCACCGGGCAGCCGGCATCGGTGAGCCGCTGTGCCAGGTCGATCTCGAACTGTGCGCCCTGATGCTCGACGGGTGCCACCCGGACCAGCACGTCACAGGGCAGCAGCCGAACCGCGAGCTTGTTCGAGTTGTGCAGGACGATCGCGTCGTCGGCCGCCAGGCCAACGGACGCAGCGATCGAGCGAGCCGCGCCGATCGCACGCGTCACCTCCGATGCCAGCATCTCCACTCCCCACTCTGCGGTGCCGTGCGTCTGCTCGGTGCAGCCGTGGTCACGATACGGAGCCGACCGGTGCTGGCCACATCAATTTCCTTGGCATCGAAACTGCGGGGCCGGTTACGGTGCGCCGATGACCTCGACGGCGAAGCTTGCGACCCGGCTGGCCGGCCACGATCACCGGGAGGCGCACGCGCACCTGGTGCGCGCCGGGTGGAACGTGTGCGGCGTGGGGGACTGGGCCGTGACACTCCGTTCCCCGGACGGCCTCCTGGCCGCGCGGGTCTCGCCGTTCGACCCGGCCTACCCGGTGTTCGTGGACCTGTGCCGACGACTGCCGGACTCGGCCCACCTGCCCCGGGTCGAGAGCGATGTCGCGCTCGACGGCGGTGGGCAGCTGACGATCATGGAGTTCCTCCTGCCCGCTCCCGCCGGCGTGGCGGAGCGGGTGCGGGCGTCCTGGGACGCTCGCGATGACGCCAACCTCGATGCGGTTCGGCAGGTGGCCGAGGACCTCGATGCCACGGCGCGGCGGACCGTGCCCTGGTGGGACGGCCTCGATACGAATCCCGGCAACATCATGCAGGCGCTCGATGGTCGGACGGTCCTGGTCGACGTGTTCTGCATGGACGGGGCCGCGCTCTATGCGGCGCTGCTGGCCGACCCAGCCGGTTTCGCCGAGCGGATCCCAGCCGAACAGGGGCAGCACCTCACCGAGATCGCGTTCATCGCCCGCAGCAGCACCCCGGCGGAGATCGCCGACCTACGCGCGGCCCAATCGCTGGCCCATCGGATTGGCCCCGGCCGCGGCGCGACTGGCATCCTCAAGGCGTGAGTTCCGCAGAGGCCCTCGTCCGCCATCACATCGACTCCTTCAACGCCGGGGACGCGGAGGCGCTGTTCAGCGACTTCACCGCCGACGCCAGTTGGGTCACCGGCGACTACACGGTGCCGGGCGGCGAACTCCGGGAGTTCTTCCAGGCGGCGATGGCGTCCATCACGCCACAACTCGATCTCATCCGAGTCGTCGACGGCGGCAGTGTGGTCGTGGCCGAGATGACCGAGGCCTGGACCCACGACGGCGAGGCGAAGCAGGCTGCACTCGTCGCGGTGTTCGACCTGGTCGAGGGCAGGATCGCCCGGGCGAAGATCTACCGCGAGGGCTCGGCGGACGCGTGAGCCCGTTGCGCGGGTAGACGTCGCGCTCCGGTCACTGGGCCGGATCCGCCACTCGGGCGTACTCCGACCCGGAGCGGGTGCGCTCCAGGATCTCCTCATCCACCATGGCCCGCCGCAGCGCGGCGGTGTCCGGCCCGAACGTGGCGAGCCGCTCGTTGAGCTCGGCCTCGGACAGCACCTCGTCGACGGCGAGTACTCGGTCGGCGACCAGCCGCAGCAGCGCACGTCGCTCGGTGGCATCGTAGGGGTAGCGGTCGATCTCGCCACGTTCGTCCAGGAACCGCTCGGGGCCGGTGGCGCGCGGCTCGGCGGCCGCCACCAGGACCCGGCCGAACACGCCCGGCTGCTCGACGAGCTGACCCTCGACCTCCCGGACCAGGCCCGCGCGCACCAGCATGGCGGTCGCCTGCCGCTGCTTCGACGGGCTCAGGCCGATCGAGCCCGGGGACTCGTCCAGCACGATCGCGGCGAAGAGGCGGCGCGCGTGCGGGTTCGCCAGCGCGGCCAGGATGGGCCGCCAGTCCGCCTGCTCGAGGTGCTCCGTCACCCGGTCATGCTAGCCATCGCGGCCTTCGCGACACGGCCGGCCTTCGTCGGATCGATCAACCTGGCCCGGCGGGGATCGCCGCGCCGACCCCGATCGACCGAGCGGGTACTACTCGAGGAAGACGTCGTGCCTGGCGTAGTGAACGATGGCCGCGAGCGCCTCGTCGAATCCGATCTCCGCGTGCTGCTCCGCCAGGACGTCGATCACGTCCTGGAACAGCCCGTCCGTGTAGAAGAGCGCGAGGCCCTGCTCGGCCACCGCGGGCGGCAGGATCTCCCGGTGGTCCGCGGAAACGTCGGGTGGGACGTCGACGAACACCTCCGCCGACGCCGCCGGCTCGAACGGCTCGCGCACGTACGTGTGGTACCCGACGTCCCGGTCCCGCGCGGCCGCCACCAGCTGCACGAACTCGTCATAGCGGTACCAGGTCTGCAGGGTGAACCGGTCGTGCGTCATTGCTGCGGGCGGTCCCAGGGCTGGGCGCTCGGCTGCTCGGGGTGCGCCTGACCGCCCTGCTGGGTCTGTGCCTGGCCGGCCTGCGGCTGCTGTCCCCACGAGGTCTGGCCCGGCTGACCCCACTGAGCCTGACCCTGCTGCGGCGATCCCGCGCCCCCCTGCGGCGCGAGTCCGGCGTACAGGTAGCTGCCCGGCTGCTGCGGGTCGTTCACCAGGAGCACGTGGTCCCCGGTGCGCGGGATCTCCAGCTTGGACACCAGTGACTGCAGCTGCAGCTGCTGCCCGTTGACCTCCAGGACGAGCAGGATCACCGGGTCGTAGTTGATCAGCTGGCCGGTGTCCTGCAGGCCGAGCACCCGGGCCGGTGTGGTCGGGTAGCCGGCGCCGCGCAGCTGCGCGGCGGTCTGGCCCTGGTTCATCGCCCCGGTGGCCTGCTGCATCGACTCGGTGAACTCGCGACCCATGAACGCCTGGGTGAGCTTGCCGGTGAGGCCGCGACCTTCGGCGATGTCGTTCGCCATCTGCATGCCCTCGGCCTGACGCTCGGCCATGGTCTTGCGCTTGAACAGTCCCATCGTTGTGCTCCTAGCTTCTCGGGGGCGGCTTTGCTGCGGCCCGGCCGACTGCTGACTCCTTGTGACATCACCGACGCTAGGAGGCCGTGGCCGCAACCGGTCCCAGGTTCGGCGACTGCTCACCACCCGTTCCGACGTGGTTCACGCAGGCGACCGAACGTTCACCCGTGGCCCAGCGTGCCGCCCGGCAGAAGCCGCTGAAGTGGGATCGGTAGCCGCCGGAGCCCGGCAGGATCCGATGGTCAGCGCGATCCGATCGCCACCGCACCGCAACCAGCCAGGGGGCACACCGTGGGCGCATGCCCCGCATCGATCGACGACCCACCCGCGCATGCCCGGCCCGGGCGCCGGCAGCGCACCAACTGCCTGGCTGGCCGAGGTGGAGAACGCCCCCGCAGGTGCCGGCGTCCGCACCTGCGGCCGGTGTCTCCTAGACTCGGGCGGGTGAGCACCGAGGGGGAGCGCGTCGCGACGACGTTGCCGCGTGCCCTCGTGCTGGACCGTGCGTGGCGCGCCACCGCCACCGATCACACGCCCGGCCTGGACCCGCTGAGCAACGCCACCGGCGGCCCGCTGTCCCGGACCGTCAAGCTGATCCTGGAGCCGCTGGTGATCCGGCCGGGCCAGCGACCCGAGCTCGCGGCCACCGCGCTCACGCCCGACGCCGCCGCCGAGCTGACCGACATCCTCGCCGACGCCGGGACGGTCCTGTCGCACACGGCGGCCTGGTTCACCGTGCTCAAGCGGGCCCGCCGCGGGGCCGGCATCACCGAGGGCCACCCGCAGGACCTCTACTTCCAGCGCGCCTTCGAACTCGCCACGGTCCACGGCGAACCGACAGAGCCCGACGGCGCCCGGCTCGCCGGCGAGGTCCTCGCCGAGGTCCACCACGCGGGACCGAGCGTCGCCCGCCTCCGCGAGCACCTCGCCGACCCGGCCACCCGCGCCGAGCACGCCGACCGGCTGAGCCGCAGGTGGTCGGCCCGCTCGGACGACGACACCTCCGCGGAGGCGCCGGGGACCGAGACGCCCGCCCCCGAGCCGGCGGGCTCCGAGTCGGCGGCTACCCCCTACCTGGCGGGCGCCGACCCGGCCGGCGCCGACCCGATTCGGCCCACGCACCGGCTCGCCGCCGCCCCAGTCCTGGACGATGCCGATCAGGCCGCGGCACGTTGGCAGGACCTCGTCGATGCCGACGCCGGCGCCGGCCTCGGCCGGCACTGGTGGTTCGCCGGCGGGGCCGCCCGCGTGGACGGCACCTCGGTCCACGACCTGCCGCCCGCCCCCGAGATCGGCGAGCACGCCTCCACCTCCGACCTGGCGCTCCCGCTGGATCGCAGCATCTACGAGCGGGTGTTCACGCTGGTCCGCTCGGCCTCGGGCCGGGACGAGCTCGGCGACATCTCCGACGTCGTGACCGACGAGGTGGACCGCGCCGCCTCCCCGTGCGGGTACACCGACCCGACGCTGCGCGCCGGGCTCCTGGTCGGCGTGGAACTGGCCCACCGGCTGCGCCCCATCGAGAGCATCGGTCGCCCTGGCAGCGCCCCCGGGTCCGAGCTGGAGCGGCGCATCAACCGCCGCTGGCAGCGCGAGGCCTACGTGTGGCAGGCGCGCCGGCTCCCGATCGACGGCGACCGTGAGGCCGGCGGCGTCCTCGGCGACGTCGCCCGTGAGGTGGCTGCACCCGCCCCGAGGTACGTGCGCCGCCTGTGGTCGAGACTGCACGGCCGCGACGCCAGGTCCCGGCCCTTCGCCGACCACGAGGAGGCCCTGGACGTCCTCGAGGGTGTCGCCCTGTCCGTGATCCGCGACCACCGCGACCGGGTCCGGGGCGCACTGTCCCGCCTCGGCGACGCCACGGCACCGCAACCAGACGCCCAGGCGGTGCCCCAGTGACCGACGTCAGCATCGCCGTCGACCCCCTCGGCGCGGTCATCATCGACCCGGCCGGCGCCACCCCACCCCCGCCGTGGCGCGCGGGCGTGGTCGACGCCGTCGGCGGTTCGCTCACCTGGCCGGTCGGCAGCCCGCGCACGTCACCACCCCACGCGGTGCTCGACGACCCCGACGCCGCCCAGCAATGGCTCTGGCAGGTCTACGGGACCGAGGTGGCGCTCGCCGTGGCCGACCTCGCCGCGGGGCCGACGGGGATCGAGCCGGGCGTGCCCGTGGTCGCGGCCGCCGAGGCCGGCCCGCTGACCGGCGTCGCGCACCGCCTCGGCCACGTCTGCTGGGCGCAGGCCTGGTGGCCCGCGTCGGTGCTCGACGGCGTCCCTCCCCTCGACGCGGACCTGCTGCTTCTGGAGCGGGTCGGGTTGGAGCACGAGGCCGACGGCCTCGTCGACGACCCGCTCGGCGCGGTTGCTGCGACCGGCGTCGCTCGCGCGCTGGCCACCCTGGACGCGCTCAACGGCAACTTCGAACCGCAGTCGCCCGAGTCGGTGACCGTGGCCCAGGCGCGCGCCGCAGCCCTGGACTGGGCCGACGCCCTCGAACTGGAACTGACACCCGAGGCGACGCCGATCCGGGACCAGTTCGCGCTCGCCGCCGGCGCGAGCCCCGCCCCCGGGATCGAACTCGCCCGCGGCCGCCACGGCGCCACCTGGGCCGGCTTGCCGGCCGGCCTGGTCGACGCCGCGGAGACCGCCGTCGCGTGGAGCCTGCGCCGCACCGGCACCGGCCGCGAACTGATCGTCGAGGTCGCTGGTCTGCCCGGCCGACCAGCCGGCCTCACGCTCAGGGCGAGCGTCACGGACGAGGCGGGCACCGCCGTCGTCCTCGATCTGCGTCCGGACGAGAACGGGTGGCGCGCCCAGGCGCCGGTACCCGCGCAGACCGGGACCACGCTGACGGTCGCGGTGACGCTGCCCGGCTACGCCGTGCCCAGGTCCGGGCCGGACGCCGCCGATCGGGACCGGGTGCGCGGCGCCGCGCGGGACCTGCTGGCCTCGCCAGCGATTCTCGCGCAGGGTGCGGCGAGGATCGTCGATGAGGATTTCTGACACCATCCGCCGGCAGATCCATACCGGCATCGAGCTCCAGATGGCCGGCCGGTGGAAGGAGGCCGAGCGGACCCTGAGATCCGTGGAGCGGCCGATCCGAGCGCTGCCCGCCGGATCCGAACGTACCCACCTGGAGCTCGCGCTGCTCGAGGCCCGGGCCACCCTGCACATGTACCGGCGGGAGTGGGCAGCCGCCGAGGAGCGGCTGCGCGAGATGCTCCGGCAGATCCCGGCCGAGCCGGAGGAGTCCCTCAAGCAGTGGCAGGGCAGTGCGCTGACGAACCTGTCCTCGGTATGCGCGCAGAGCGGCCGGGATGTCGAGGCCGCCGAGCTGTCCCAACGGGCCGTCGACGTGTTCGAGTCGATGACCGCGCCGCGTCCGGAGGACGTGGAGATGCTCGCGACCACCCGCAACAACCTCGCCGCGCAGGCGGCCCGGGAGTCCCGGTTCGACGAGGCGAAGATGCACGCCAACCATGCCCTGGTGGCCGCCACCGGGCAGGGCTCGATGATGCCCGAGGGGCAGGCGCTGCGACTGCTCGGCACGATCGCCTCCTTGGAGGACGATCTCGACGGCGCGGCCGACTACCTGGGTCGCGCGCAGGACGTGCTGACCCGGCTCGGCGCGCACCTGGAGAGCGCCCAGGTGGGGCTGGTGCTGGCGAGGCTCGCCGCCCAGCGCGGCGACGGCCCGCAGTTCGCGGCACACATGGAGGAGGTCCGGGAGGCGTTCCGCAGCCGCGGCGAGCTCCGGGCGATCGCCGAGATCGACTACATGCAGGCCGAGTTCATGCTCGCCTGGGTGCCCGAGGAACATGACCGGGCTGCGCTGAACCTGGACTGGACCGGCGTCGATGCGAACACCGATCCGTACACGCTGTCCCAGGACCATCAGAACGATTTGCTGCTCGGGGGCGCCGTCGACTACGCCATCCCGGCCGCGTTGGCACTGGACGCGATGCGCACCCAGTTCCCGTCCGGCTATCAGCGGGAGCGGTTCGTCACCCAGGTGGCCGACCCGGCCCGGGATGCCGCGTTCCGGGCCGCGCTGCAGTCCTCGAACGGGATGGCCGTGTTCGCCCTGATCGAGTGGCAGGCCGCGAGCGGAACCCCCACCGTGGTGCTCCCGCCGGCCGCCGCGGCCCGGCCGGTCGAGGGTGCTGGTGCGAGCGCCGACGAGGCCGTCGAGCTCATGCTCCCGAGCGGCCCGGCGGTGGCCGTGAAGCCGGTGCCGAGGATGCTGCTCGCCCCGGGGCAGGGCGAGGTCCTCGGCGAGGAGTACGCCACGGCGCGGACGAGGTACGGACAGGAACTGCGCTCACCCGAGCTCCTCCAGCGCTGGGCCGAGCCGGGCGACCGGCCCACGGTCGTGCTGACCTACGTGGACACCGGGCACGGCACGTTCTGCAACTGGCGGATCGACGGTGCGCCCGGCGGTGTCGGTCGGATGGAGCACGAGGAGATGGAGCGCGTGCTGAGCCGGCTCGCGCAGGGGCTGCCGTCGGTCGCAGCCGGCGTCGACAAGGTCGCCTCCTACACCGACCTGCTCACGTCCGGCCCGCTCGTGGACTATGACGCGGAGTGGGAGCTGGCGGTCGGACTCGCGCGGGTGTTCCTGGCCACCCAGCTCGTCGACCAGCTCGCGGCATATCACGAGGCCGGGGTCCGCGCCCACGTGCGGGTGCAGCCGTCGCCGCGCACCGCGGCGGTCCCGTGGGAGCTGCTCGCGGTGGACACGACCGACGTGCGGTTGGTGGAGATCGCCGACGTCACCGTGGTGGCGCCGGGCCACGGGCCCGGCAGCGGGAACGACGCCGCCGACGGCGGGGCTCGCTCCGTGTGGTCCGGCGGCGGCCGGTTCCGTGGTCGCGACAGGAGTGGGGCGACGGCGTCCGGCGCGTCCGCGACCGACGCCCGGCCGGCGCGTGGCGGGCTGTTCGGGCGGCTGCGGCGGTCCGGTGCGGGTGGTGCCGTGCCCGCCTCGGCGGGTGCGGTCCCCGCCTCGTCCGGTGCGGATCGTGCCGTGGTCGCCCCGCCCGGCGCGGCGGGTGCCGCCGAGTGGGCCGCACCCGAGGTCCCGGCGACCTCGTCGCCGGCCGATACCGTCATGGCCCTCGACCCGCGGATCCCCGGCTGGCCCGCCGCGTCCGCCCTCGGCTCCGTGCTCGGCCGGGTCACGCCCGGCGACGCCCGGTACGCCGGGCTCCTCGAACAGCTCGACTCCTACGCGCGCGCCGGCCGCGTCGACGTGCCCGGCGACGATCTGACCAGCCTCTTCCGCCGCACCGACGCCGACCGGGACTGGCTCTCCGCCGCCCTGCGGGCCGGCCCGAAGCGGTTCGTCTACGTCGGGCATGTCACTGCTGCCGCGACCGAACGCGGCCAGGCGGACGACAGCCAACTGCACCTGTCCTGCAGCGCGGACACGCCCGGTCTGGCCGAGCCGATGCGTGAGCACCGTCCGCTCTCGGCGCGGGACCTGCTGGCCGACCCGCAGCGCTGGCCGATGCCCGAGCGGGTCGCCCTGATCGGGTGCGATTCCGGTGCGGACGCCCGGTTCCGCGACCCCTACGGCCTGGTCGGCGCCGTGGTGCGCGCCGGTGCGACCCTGGTCACCGGCACCCGCTGGCCGCTGCTCACCGAGCACGCACTGTCCTCGCTCGCGGACGTAGCCGGCAACCCGATCACGGACGCGGTGCTTGCGGTCGACGCCGCGCACGACGCACCGGACGCCGTCGCCGCCTTCAGCGCCTGGCAGCGCGAGCGCCTCGCCGCCTGGCGCTCGAGTCGTACGGTGGCGGACTCGCCGCTCCTGTGGGCCGGCCTGGTGACATTCACGACAGCCTGACCCCATGATCGATACTCCGCCGGTTCACCAGGGCCAGCGGTCCGTAACGCTTCGGACGCGGACGGCCAAGTATGGGTATGAACGACATCAAGGGCATCGGCACCGATCCCGATGCCTTCGAACGGTTCTATCGAGCCCACGTCCGTGCCGTGGAGGGATTCGTTGCGCGTCGCGTCGGTGATCCGCACTCCGCTGCCGACCTGACCGCAGAGATCTTCCTGGCCGCCATCGAGTCCGCCGCAGGCTACGACCCCACCCGCGGGACGCCGGTGGGTTGGCTGTATGGGATCGCACGCAACGTCGTTGCTCAGTGGGCACGCAGTTCAGCGCGCGAACGGCGTGCGATCTCACGGATCAGTGGACGGGCATTACTCGATGGTGACGGGTTGCGTCGGGTCGAGGAACGGCTCGACGCAGAACTCGGCGCACGCCAGGTCTACGTGGGAATGGCACGGCTCTCCGACGACGAGCGAGCCGTGCTGGAACTGGTGGCCTTGGACGGCCTGACCGTCGCCGATGCGGCACGTGTGCTGGGGGTGCAGCCGGTCACCGCGCGGGTTCGGCTTCACCGCGCCCGGCGCACCCTGCGTGCGTTCGTCACGTCCGAGTCTCCGGGCTCGGCTCTGAAGGAGGTCACATCATGAACACCCGAACCGAGGAACCGCTGGATGACTTCGAGTCGCGCCTGTTGGGTGAGCTTCGCGACGTGGTGGCCCTGCGAACGCCCGCCGCCATCGCGGCGCCCGCCCGGAAGCAGGGCGTGCCGCCACGTCGACGCTGGGTGATCGCCGGGGTCGCGGCCGCCACCGTGGGGCTGACCATCTGGGGGCTCGGCACCACAGCGGGCCCTCCCGCGTACGCCGTCTCGGAGAACTCAGCCGGTGACGTGTCCTTCATCCTGCTCGACGCGGACGAAGCCGCCGGCCTGGAAACAGCACTGGCCAGTCACGGGATCGCCGCGGACGTCACGCTGCTCCCGCAGAACACGACCTGCGCGACCGGACGGTTCGCCGGCGAGAACGAATACCCGGACTGGATGGCCGAGCCCGTCATCGCAGACGCCGGCGTGACCGTGACGGTCCCCGCGGGTGCACTGAACGAGGGGGAGACCCTGGTCGTCGTGTACATCGGTACGCGCGACGGGCTGCAACCCGGCGAGATGGCGGCCACCAGCGTCGCGGTTGCCGACGGTCCGGTGGGCGAGTGCGTGCCGGTCCCGGTCTCCGACGAGTGAGGCTTCGGACGCCGCCGCCGTCAGGGCGTGGTGGTGGCTGCGGCCGCCACCACCACGGGGTCGGCGCAGCCGGCCGCGAAGCCCGCGATCCGCTTGTCGATGTCGCCCTGCAGGACCCAGGCGCCGACCCGCTCCGCGAGCGGAGCGAGCCACGCCGGCCGACACGAGAAGTTGTACCGCCAGATCGCCCGGGTACGTCCGCCGTCGGCCGCTTCGAACCGCCACCCACCGCCGAGGCGAGCGAAGAACCAGGGTCCGGTGACCATCTTCATCCCGACGTTGCGGGGCGGGTTGTAGGAGACGTACTCGCTGACCATCCGCAGCCCGCTGCGGTGCCGGGTCATCGTGCGCACGCCTTTCGCGGGCGTGGTCGCACCGTCGAGGAAGCGCTGACGGCGGATGAACGGGTCCCAGCGCAGCCGCACGTCCCCGGTGGTCTGGGAAACCGCGAACGCAGTCGCGGGATCTAGGTCCACAACGACGCTTGACTCGACGACCGGCATGGCAGTGATCGTCCCACGCCGGGCCGGATACGCTGCCGCTGTGTCGACTCCGAGGGACCCGAGCAGCATGCTGCTGCGCAACGTGCGCCGTCCCGGTGGCGGCGAGCCGATCGATGTGCTGATCCGAGACGGCCGGGTCGCGTCGATGTCCGACGGCGGAGGCCGGTCGGGCGTCGATGGCACCGATTCCTTGGTCGAGTCGGTGGCGTCGCTCGATGCCGACGGTGCCGTTCTGGTGCCCGGCCTGTGGGACGCGCACGTGCACATGCAGCAGTGGGCACTGCTCCGCGAGCGACTCGACGTCAGCGCCGCGTCGTCCGCGGCGCAGGTCCTGCGGTCGGTCGCCGACCACCTCGACGCCCGCGAGCCCGGCGACCGCGGCCCGTTGAACGGCTTCGGGTTCCGGGACGGACTCTGGCCCGATGGGCCGACCCTGGCCGCGCTCGACGCCGTGGCAGGCGAGGTTCCGGTGGTGCTGGTCAGCGGCGACGTGCACAGCGCCTGGGTCAACGGCGCCGGCGCGCGGCTGCTCGGCGTGGCGGTCGGGACCGACGGCATGGTCCGCGAGGGCCCCTGGTTCGAGGCGTCCCGCGACTACGAAGAGGCGCCCGAAGCACTGCGCGAGCAACTTGTGGCGAGGGCCGTCCGGGCCGCCGCGGCACGCGGGGTGACCGGGATCGTGGACCTGGAACTGGCGGACAACGTCTCCGCCTGGCAGGGCCGGATCGGCACCGGGGTGGATCAGCTGCGGGTCCGGGCCGGCTGCTACCCGGAACGCCTCGAGCAGACCATCGCCGCAGGGCTCCGAACCGGCGCCGAGGTCGACGGAACCGGCGGGCTGCTCACCGTCGGGCCGCTCAAGATCATCTCCGACGGCGCGCTGAACACCCGCACCGCGCACTGTCGGCATGCCTATCCCGACGGCGGCCACGGCGTGCAGGAGTGGAGCCGGGAACAGATGCTCGACCTGGTCGTCCGGGCCCACGGCGCGGGCCTGACCACGACCATCCACGCGATCGGGGACCGGGCCAACACGATCGCCCTCGATGTGTTCGCCGCAGCCGGCGTCGGCGGGAGGATCGAGCACGCCCAGCTGATCGAGGCCGCCGATGTGCCCAGGTTCGCCGAGCTCGGGATCACGGCCAGCGTGCAGCCCGAGCACCTCCTCGATGACCGCGACGTCGCCGACGTGTACTGGCCCGGCCGGACCATGGACGCGTTCCCGCTCGCGTCGCTGGCCGCGGCAGACGCGCGAATCCGGCTCGGGTCGGACGCGCCGGTCTCCCCGCTGGATCCCTGGCTCGGCATCTCCGCCGCGGTGGCCCGCACCAAGGACGAGCGCGAGCCGTGGCACCCCGAGCAGCGCATCGGCGCAGCCCTGGCGCTCGCCTGCGCTGCCGACGGGCGCAGGAGCGTCCGGGTCGGGGACGCGGCCGACCTCGTGCTGGTCGGCGCGGACCCACTCGGCGCGGACCCGGTCCGTGGGCTGCGGGAGATGCCGGTGCTGGCCACCCTGCTCGGCGGCCGGTTCACCCACCGGGACGGGATCTGACGCCATCGCTCTGAAGCATGGCCGCGCTCGCTCACTCGGGGGCGCCGTAGGTCCGGATCTTGTACTCGGTCACCTCCAGGGCCAGCGTGAGCTCGCGGATCCGGTGCAGGATTCGGTCACGCTGCGCACTCATGATCTGCTGCCGCTCCTGTTGAGTGGTGTGCCCGTCGTCGACCAGTGCGATGTAGCGGGTGAGCTCTTGCATGCTCATTCCGGATAGGCGCATGCGGGCGATGAACACCAGGCGGCGCAGGTCGAGGGCGGAGTACTCCCGGTGGCCGGCGGCATTACGAGCCGGTCGCACCAGCTGCTGCCGCTCGTAGTACCGAAGCGTCGTCGGTGACAGTCCGACGAGCGCGGCGGCCTCCGCAATGCTCTTCGCGGGATCGGACTCGTCGATCGCAGAGTCGTCGAGCAGCCGGTGCAGCGCGCCGATCGGTGCCCCGGTCGAATCCGGCGCGGCGTCGAGGAGTTGTGCGACGAGCAGATCTGTCGACATGCCTATGAACCTACCTCCGGGGTCGCGGCCGTCACAAGGCACGCACCGCGGGTGGAAGGCCCGGGAAGTCCGCGGACTCACCGATGGGGGCCATGCGTCGTACCTCGACGAGGTTGCGCTCATACGTGCCGATGAGGTTGCGGACGGCCTCTGCGCCGAGCGGGAGGCGGAACGGTGGATCGGACATCTCCAGGACTTCGCGGATCACGCTCGCCGCCCGGGTGGGGTCGCCCTCCTGGGCACCGTCCGCGTCGCGCATGTTCGCACGTACAGCGGCCACGTGCCCGTACGCCGCGTCCGCTCGGGCCGCGTGGAGCACGTCGGGTGCGTTGAATGCCGTGCGGAACCGACTCGGCTCCACGACGAGCACACGTATCCCGAACGGTCGTACCTCGCCGGCGAGTGCTTCGGACCACCCCTCGAGTGCGAACTTACCTGCCGAGTAGCTGCCGACGCCGGGGAACGACAGCCGCCCACCCTGGCTGCTCATCTGCACGATCGTCCCGCTCCGGCGCTCGCGCATGGCCGGAAGCACCGCCCTGACGAGCGCGGCGGGCCCGAGCAGATGCTGTTCGATCATGTCTCGCAGTTGCACATCGCCGATCTCTTCGGCGACTCCTACCTGCCCTTGCCCCGCGTTGTTCACGAGGACGTCGACTCGCCCGAATGCGGCGATCGCCTCGTCGACAACCCCGCGTGCCCGCTCGGTGTCCCGCACGTCGTGCTCGACGGGCAGAAGCCGCGGGTAGCGTGCGGTCAGGTCCTGGAAGCGTCCGCGGCGGCGTGCGGTTCCGACGACGTTCTCCCCGGCCTCCAGTGCGGCAGTGGCGAGGGCCCGTCCGAGCCCGGAGGTCGCGCCGGTGATGAGCCATGTCCTTGGTGAGGTGTCCTTGTCCATGGCGCCGACGCTAGGGGTTGAAGCGCGCTCGAACGCAAGTCCTCAGGACGGCCTCAGCAGGTAGTGGCGGCGGCCTGGCGTTCCGCGTTTAGCAGCATCGCGATGGCGTCGCGTGCGACCTTGAGGCGTTCCGCCACGGTCCGGCTCGGCGGACCGGCGGTGACCTTCAGGCCCCGGTAGGCCGGTGCCGAAGGCGCGGCGGCCGCGAACGTACAGCGCATCTCCTCGGATCCGAGGAGGCTCTCCGGCCAGGCGTCGCCGCCACCCGCGCCGCGGGGGGCGATGTGCCCGTCCTGCCATTCCACACCCGAGGCCCCGGCCGCGGGGGTGGCTCCGGAGAAGATGAGGCCGGCCAGTCGGCCGCGCGCCGCCGCCATCCGGACGTGCTCCTCGGGGGTCTCGGCGGAGCGGCCTTCGATGGCGCTCCGGCCCCAGTTCACCGTGACGCCGAGCCGGGGGTCCGCGACGGCCTCGATCACGGTGAGCTCGGCGTGAAGCTCGAGGAAGCCCTTCTCCGGGTTCCGGCCGGGCCGCGGGGCGTCGCAGTGCTCGACGGCGAGGGTGGTGCCGGTCGGGTCCGACTCGAGCAGCTCGGTCAGGGACCGCTCGAACTCACCGACGGACGCGGTCCCGGTCGGAGCGCTGTTGATCTCGATGGCGCGGATGCGCTGCCGACCTGCCAGGTCCGCGGAGCGCTGCGCGAGCATGAGGGCGCGGCGCACGTCCTCGACCGCTGCCGCGCGGCCATCGGCGTCCGTCGACGCGAGTCCGTAGTTCGCGTTCGCTGACAGTTGGCCCATCACCGTGGGGATGCACGTGATCACGAGGTCCCAGCCCTCGGGCACGAGCGTCGGCAGCCCGTCGGCGCCCGCCTGCCAGCCGGGCGTCGCGCCGACGGCGTTCTCGAGGGGGATCTCGAGCGCATCCACGTCAGAGAGGCTCTCAAGGGCACGGTAGGCATCGGGGAGTTCGTCGGGCTCACGGCCGGCGAACAGCGCGTACGCCCCGAGTACCAGTCCCGCGCCGGTCATCGTGCGGCCTCGCGATTCGGGAGGTGGTGGTCGAGGGCGGACGCGATCGGCTCGTGGTGTCGTTGCACGCCGACACGCTACCGTCGCGGCGGGCTCGGGCAGGCCTTCGAGGGCGCGTGCCGCGACACATTCGCCTGTCATAGCGGTGAGATCCGCTGTCCGCCATGTGAGCCATCGCGGCCCGGACCGGGGGAGCGGCCGGGTTGGGGCAGGATCTAGACATGACGCTCTCGCTGTCCCCGGATGAACTGCTCAGCACGACCCGCTCGGTGCGCAAGCGCCTCGACCTCGACCGCCCGGTCCCCTTCGGCCTGGTCCGGGAGTGCATCGAGGTGGCACTGCAGGCCCCGAGCGGCGGCAACCGGCAGGCATGGCACTGGATCGTGGTGACCGACGAGGCCAAGCGCGCCGCCATCGGCGAGTACTACGCCCGCTCCTACGGCGCCTATCGGAGCCAACGGGCGAGCCGCCCCGTCCCGTCCGGCCGCGTCGCTGCCCAGGCCCGTGTGGCATCCTCCTCCGACCATCTCGCCGAGGTCATGGGCCGGGTTCCGGTGCTGACCATCGCCGCGATCGAGGCTCCCGAGCTGCCTGAGGGGAACCAGGCGGGCCTGTGGGGGTCGCTGCTCCCAGCGGCGTGGAGCTACGCGCTCGCTGCCCGTGCCCGCGGGTTGGGCACGGCCTGGACCACGCTGCATCTGCCGTATGAGCGGGAGGTCGCCGATCTGCTCGGCGTGCCCGCACATGTGCGCCAGGGGGTGCTGCTCCCGACCGCGTACTTCACCGGGGAGACGTTCCGACCGGCGCCGCGCGAAGGCGTGGACTCGGTGCTGCACCACGACACCTGGTAGTCGGAAGGGGTGCGCGCCTGGCTGCGCCATCGAGGAACGTGGGTACGGGCGAGCGTGACGGCACGGGCGGTCCTGAGCCAGCGCGCCGGCTCGATCGCCGTTGTCGCGACCAACCTGGACAGCCCGGTCGGCACGCCCCGGGGGCGTGCGTGCTGGTTAGGGGCCGGGGCCGTGGATCTGGTCGCCGTCTTTGGTGAAGAATTGCCATTCTCCGCCGTTCCAGATCATGGTGATCTGGTGGGTGTCGACGTAGCGGTGGTGGTAGAAGCATAGGAGGGCGCCGTTGTGCAGGTCGGTGTCGCCGCCGTCGGCCCAGTGGACGACGGAGTGGTGTCCCTCGCACAGTGGCGGTGGGGCGGCGCAGCCGGGGTAGGTGCAGTGCCGGTCTCTGGCGATCATGGCTCGGCGTCGGGCGTTGGTGAAGCGGCGGTGGGCGCGTCCGACGTTGATGATTTCGGAGTCGGGGCCGAAGATGACGCGGTAGATCTCGCCGCCGCAGGCGATCCGGCGTAGTACTGAGGGTGGGACGGGGCCGGTGCCGTCGGCCCAGGTCGCTGGGGGTTGGGACAAGATCGCGGCCCAGTCCACGCCCTCGAGGGCCCTGAGGGTCGTCAGCCCACTCGTGCCCGGTCGTAGCGGTGGCAGGTCCCGACCGAACACCGGCCGCGCGTCACACGCGTGGAGTGCCTGTGTGTCGGGGTCCAGGCGGGCCCAGTCGGGGATGTCCACCCCAGCGGCCCCGGCCCCGGGTTGCTCGGCGCCGGGGTGCTCGGCCTCGGGGTGCTCGGCCCCGGTGTCGGTGGTGCCCC
This sequence comes from Occultella gossypii, assembly GCF_019947135.1. GTDB lineage: Bacteria > Actinomycetota > Actinomycetes > Actinomycetales > Beutenbergiaceae > Occultella > Occultella gossypii. Next base: position 47,631 of record NZ_JAGSHT010000022.1, read on the forward strand.
AGCCGTGGTGGGCGCTGGTGGCGAGGATGTGTTCGAATTCGGGGGCGCTGATCAGCACGCCCATGTGTGGTCTTACGGATTGGCCGGTGCCGGCGAGGCCTTGGTTCAGGATGAGTTGTGCGGCGTCGGCGAGGGCTTGGGCGCGGCGTTGGCTGGCGGTTCGGGTATCACCGGCAGCCGGGACCGGGGTGAGGGCGGCGAGGGTTTCCTTGACCAGGTGGCCGTGTTCTTCGGTGAGGAACCCGGACAGGTGGAACCCGCCGGTGGTGGCGGCGAGGTCGAAGAACTCCCGCTCGCACGCTTCCCGGTAGCCGCGCTCGTCGGACTCGGCGTCCGAGAGCGCGGCGAAGTACTTGCACACCACCCGCAGGTCCTCGAACGACCCCGCACTGGCGAGCTTGAGGATCACCGACTCCGCGGTCGCATCATCATCGAACGGACCCACGCCCGCAGCCCCGCCCGCCTCACCGCCGGCCGCGACCGCCCCATCGTCGGCCGCGCCCGCCCCTGCGGCCTCGCCCGCCTGCGTGGTGTCGGCTGTCTCCGTGGTGTCGGCTGTCTCCGTGGTGTCGCCCGTTGCCGGCCCGTCGCCCGTCTCCGGGCCTTCGCCGGTCTGCGCTACGTCGCCCGCCTGGGTCGGGTCCGTTTCAGCACTGTCGCGCATGCCGCGTGCGGGTAGGCGTAGTGCGGCCCGGCGGGCCGGGCTCGAGGCCGCGAGGGTCGCGATCAGGCCGGCCTGCTCCACCCCGAGGTCGCCGGTGCGCAGGGCTGCGCGGACCTCGGGCAGGTCGTTGGTGAGCCGGTCCGCCAGGCGGACCTCACGCGCGGCCCGCGCGAAGGACATCCTGTGGGTGCGCGCGACGTGCTGGGGGTAGGTGCGGACCTTCCCAGACAAGTCCCACATGCCCTCGGCGCGCTCGGCCGCGAGCCAGTCCAACCGCCGACCGGTCAGGATCTCGATATCGCGGTGCGCCCGCACACTCGCCGCACCCAACACCCGCCCGGTGTGCTCATGCTGCTCCTCGAACGGGTCCGCGGCCGCAATCGCGGCGGTGACACAGTCGAGGACGAAGAGCCGGTCATCCAACGACCCGCCCAACAACGCACCCAGGCTGGCCTCGCGCCGCGGGTCCGAGGCGAGGTCCACCGGACCGGTGCCCTGCTCGGGTGCGCCCTCGCCCGGCGTCTGACCCGTGGTCCAGTCCATGATCCTCACCCCCACCCTCGAACGTGTGTGCTAGTGAGAACCACGCTACGGGAGTTGACCGACGAGACAAGGAGGATGTCAACCCATTGTGGACAACGAGGCACCAGACCCTCGAACAGTCCCCACGACCGACCGAATCACCCCCGGATGCCACACCATCCACAGACCCGACCACCCCACCCGGCAGACGTCACAGGCGTGTCGTAACCGCCCGTCCGCCCTGGCACGTTCCGGCGGCGGAGCAGTCGCGCACGCTGAGAGAGGCCGACATCGTGAAGTTCAGGGTTCGAGCCGTCCACGCTCACTTCGACGGCTTGTCCGGTCGTCACGGCAGATCGTGGGGGAGTCTGCGATCAGTCCTTCGTGATCGTGGTGCCGGGCTTCCCGGCTGCGGCGAGCCGAACGCTGATCCCGTCGAAGTGGTCGACGAGGGACTGGGCCACGCGCTCAGGCTCACCGGAGGCGAGTGCATCGCAGATCTCCCGGTGCCAGCTCACGGCATCCGTGGGCGTGTAGCGCGGACCCGGCAGTTTTTCGTCGACGTGCTGGAAGGTCCGCCAGAAGACGCGGAGCAGGTCGAGGATCAGACCGTTGTTCAAGGGCTCATACATAGTGGCGTGAAAGCGCCAGTCCTCATCAGGGAAGTACCGGCCCTCGGCCGCGGCCGCATCCATCTCCGCGACCACAGCCTCCAGCGGCGCCCGCGAGCCCTGGGACCAGTACGCGGTGACCTCGTGGGCGAGGCCGACCTCGAGGGCGCGCCGCAACTGCAGCAGTTCCCGGACGTCGGTGAGGTCTCCGCTCGCGGAGAGGGAGAGCCGGAAGCCGAGCCCTTCCTCCAGGGACTTCAGCCCGGCCGAGCCGACGAACGTCCCGTAGCCGTGCCGCACGTCGATGATGCCGACGGCCTGCATGGCCTTGATCGCCTCGCGCAGCGAGTTCCGGGAGACGCCGAGTTCGGCCATCAACTCCGGTTCGGTGGGCAGCGGGTCGCCGGCCTTCAGCCTGCGTTCGACGATCAGGTCGCGGATCCTGGTCCGGGTCACGGCCTGGCTGGCCAGGGCCCGTCCTGCTCCGCTCTGCGTCGTCATTGCCCCGCGGGCTCCTCGCTTCCCGATCCGATCGTTCCAACACCTACTATCGCACCGATCCGCGGTCCGAACTCGGCGATGAGTGCGCAGACCTCTGCCCGCTCCGCCTCGTCGAGGGGTACGCCGGGTCGCGCCAGCGTGGCTCCGGCGATCACCCCCAGGTCCACCAGGGCTGCCTTGAACGCGCCGAGAGCGGCCGAGGTGGCCGACCGCTGGGCCCTGTCGGCGACGGTGGTGATCCTGAACAGTTCGAAGAGGCGGTCCTGCTCGGCGCGTGCCTGTTCGACCTTGCCCGCGCGGGCCAGGTCGAACAGAAGCCGGTAGCCGGCCGGGTCCACATTGCCCAGACCCGGCACCACACCGTCGCAGCCCAGCCCGATCGCGTAGTCGACGGTGAGCTCGGACCCCGTGAAGATGGACAGGTCAAGGCCCCGTGCGGACCGCCGCGACAACAGGGCGCGCAAGGAGACGTCGGAGCCGCTGGAGTCCTTGACGGCGACGATCGCACCTTCGGTGGCGAGCTCGATGACCGTGTCCGGCGACAGTTTCGTGCCCACCTTGGACGGAATGTCGTAGGCCACTACCGGCACGTCCACGCGCGCCGCGACCTCGGCGAAGTGCCGGCGGATCTCCTCGGGATGCGTCGCCGCGTAGAACGGCGCGGTCACCACCACGGCATCCGCACCCGCGGCCGCGGCGCGCCGTGCCTGGTCCACCACCCGGTCCGTACCCGTGTCGATCGCGCCGGCAAGCACGGGCAGTCGTCCGGCCGCCCGCGCCACCGTGGCTGCGACCACCAGTTCGCGCTGGGCGTCGGTGAGTCCGCTGACCTCACCGGTGGTGCCGAGCACGAAAAGTCCGTGGACGCCGCCCTCGATCAGGTGGTCGACGAGCCGATCCAGTGAAGTTTCGTCGACCCTCCCGTCGGGTGTGAGTGGGGTGCACAGGGGTGGGATGACGCCGGCGAGGCGGCCGTGGCTCGTCACGAGATTCCTTCCGTAGGGCTGAACTGGATGAAGCGTATGGATTCGTACGCGGATTGCGACCCGCACTCGACGAGGGCTGCGAGCGACCCGTTCGACAGGAGTGTCAGGTCGCTGTAGGCCCCGGGACCTTCGTGCAGCACGGGGCCGCGGGTCCAGGTGGCGCCGGCGTCGCCGCTGCGCCAGAGGGTGACGTCGCGGCGTTCGGTTCGATGCCCCGGGGTGCTCAGCCACAACTCATCGGCGCCGGTGGCCAGCATGCTGCCCTGGACCGCGGGTACGGCGAGTTCCGGGTGCGGGCGGAAGGGCGCCCGAAATCCCTCCCCGGCGTCCTCGGACCACGCGCCCAGGCGACCACCTACGCGAGCCTGGTTGCGCGCGTTGACGTACACGACGCCGTCGGGCAGTTCCGCGGCCGTGGCCTCGTTCGGGTTCAGCGCCGCACCCGCCGGACGTGCCGTGGAGTCTACGGCGCCGACTCGCCAGGTATGACCGTCGTCGTCGCTGAGGAGCAGATGGCCGCCGTAGGCGTGGTCACCGGGCGCGTCGGAGAGGACCGAGTGGGTGCACGCCGCGACCAGACGGCCGCGGTGCGGACCGTTGGCGAGCGTGAGCCCGTGACCGGGACCGGTGGCGAACCAGCCCCAGTCCGGGCGACGAACCTGGTCGGTGATCTCGATCGGGTTGCCGAACGGTTCACCAGGGCTCGGTGCGCGCTGGACCCAGACGCGGCGCCGGTCGTCCTCGGCGACCCCCGGGCGCATCAGGTCCGACTCGGAGACCGACGCCCCGTTGGTGACCGTCAGCAGGACGACCTCGCCTGCTGCGGTGAGGAACGGCATCGGGTTGCCGGTCGTGTGGTCCGGGCGCCGGGCCACCACGGTCATCGGTGCCCAGGTGGAGCCGGAGTCGGTGGAGTGCCGCACCACCACGTCGATCCGACCGGTGTCGCCGGCTGAGTCGCGGCGTCCCTCACAGAACGCCAGCAGGTGTCGACCCGATGCGAGCAGGGCCGGGATCCGGAACGAGGCGTAGCCGAGCGTGCCCGCCGTGAAGAGTTCGCGCTCGTTCGCAGCCGCCGGAGGACCCGAGATCTGGGCTCTTGAGGACATGGGACGTACTATGTCATAGTGGCTCGGTCTTGTACCAGTCCAGGTCCGAAGGAGAACCGGATGTCGCGTTCATTGAAGTTCCTAGAGACAGACCGACGCACCGTGCTCAGGGGCGGGGTCGCCGCAGCCGTCGCTGCACTCGGCGGCGGCGTGCTCGCCAGTTGTTCCAGCGAGGGGTCGCCAAGCGGCGGCGGAGGTGGTGGCGGAGGCGGCGGCGGCGCGACCGTCGACCTTCCGACCTACCAGCGGTTCGAGGGTGCCACCCCGGACTTCCCAGCCGCCGCGGAAGGGATGAACGAGGGGTTCCGCGCCTACCCCTCGGGCCCCGAGCGCATGATCACCGATGACCTCGGCGACGGTGAGGTCATCAGCTTCATGACCAACATCCCGGGGGCCATCCCGCCCACCCGGGACTCCAACTCGTTCTGGCAGGCGGTCGAGGAGCGGATCGGCTCGCCGCTCGAGATCTCGATGTCCTCCAACGACGAGTACAAGGACAAGTTCGCCACCCGCATCGCCGGTGGGGACATCCCGGACATCCTGAACATCCCGAAGGACGTGGCCCAGCTACCGGACCTGCTCGAAGCCACCTGCCTCGACCTGACCGAGTACCTCTCGGGCGACGCCGTGCTGGACTACCCGTTCCTGGCGAACCTGCCGCCCCAGTCCTGGCCGGACACCCGCTTCAACGGCAAGATCTTCGCGGTCCCGGTGCCCCGCGGCATGTCGCGCACATCGGCCCCGATCTACCGCCAGGACCTGACCGAGGCGGCGGGCATCAGCGAGGCTAATCCGGGCAGCTTCGACGAGTTCATGGACCTCTGCGCCGAGATGACGGCGCCGGGAGCCAATCGGTGGGCGTGGGCCTCGATGCCCTCCCAGTACATCCAGCAGATGTGGGGCACGCCCTACCTCTGGGCCGAGGATGGTGGCGCCTTCACCCACATGTACGAGACGGAGGAGATGCTCGGCGCGATCGAGGACATGATCGCGGTCTGGGCCGCCGGGGTCGTGAACCCGGACGCGTACACGGCCACCGGTGGTGCGAAGAAGCAGTGGCTCGCCGCTGGGACGGCGACCTTCATCCACGACAGTTTCGTCGCGTGGAACCAGTTCTACACGGACAACCCGACCATCACCGAGATGCGGCTCAACATGCTCGACGTGCCGGGACGGGACGGCGGCCAGGGATCTCCCTGGATGGGTGCGGCGAACAACAACATCACCGCATTCAACGCCGAGACCACGCACGACCCCGAGGTCCTGCTCGCGATCGCGAACTGGATGGCCGCACCGTTCGGCACCGAGGAGTACCTGTTCCGCAAGTTCGGTGTGGAGGGCGAGCACTACGAGCTGACCGGGACGGACCCGGTGCCTACCGCGCTCGGCAGCTCCGAGGTCGGGATCGGCCTGCAGTACATCAGCGACGCTCCCATGGCGCTCTACCTGCCCGGCCGCCCCGACGTCCCCGAGACGCAGGCCGCAGTGCAGGCCGCGATGGTCGATCGCCTCGTCGACGACGCGTCGTACGGCCTGTACTCGGAGACCAAGTCCCGCATGAACGCCCAGCTCGAGGGCGCCGTCAACGACGCCATGAACCAGGTGGTGCAGGGGAACGCGGGCATCGAGACCTTCACCGACGCCGTCGAGACCTGGCGCGTCAACGGTGGCGACGCCATCCGGGGTGAGTTGGAGGAGGCGTATGCCGCCGAGCACGGCTGAGCGGCTCGCACCACCGGTCGCCGCGGCGCCGAGCAAGCCGGTCGGCGCCGCACACCGGCGGCCGCGGTTGCCATGGTGGCGCCGGCTGAGCCGGGACCGCATGCTGGTGCTGTTCGCGCTGCCCGGCATGCTGGCCGTGCTGTTGTTCCAGTACGTGCCGCTGCTCGGCAACGTCATCGCGTTCAAGGCCTACCAGCCGTTCCTCGGCATCGGAGAGAGCCCATGGGTGGGGCTGGAGAACTTCCGGATCATCTTCAACGGCGACCCCGCGTTCCTGGCCGCGCTGCGGAACACCCTGATCCTCACGGGGCTGCAGGCACTGTTGGTGTTTCCCGCGCCGATCGTGCTCGCACTCCTGCTGAACAGCCTGTTCTCGGACCGGATCAAGAGGCTCGTGCAGAACGTGCTGTACCTGCCGCATTTCCTGTCCTGGGTGATCGTGGTCGCGGTCTTCCAGCAGATGCTCGGGGGCAGTGGACTGCTGAACAACTTCCTGCGTAGCCATGACATGGCGGCCCTGGAGATCATCGGCAACCCGGACGTCTTCCACCTGCTGCTGACCGCCCAGATCATCTGGAAGGACACCGGCTGGGCCACGATCATCTTCCTTGCGGCGCTCTCCACGGTCGATCCTCAGCTCTATGAGGCTGCCGCCGTCGACGGCGCAGGACGGCTGCGGCAGATGTGGCACATCACGCTGCCCGCGCTCAAGGGCGTGATCATCCTGCTGTTCATCCTGCGCCTCGGCGACTCGCTCTCGGTCGGCTTCGAGCAGATCATCCTGCAGCAGGCCGCCGTCGGACGCGGCGTCAGCGAGGTCCTCGATACGTACGTCTACAACAACGGCATCGTCGGCGGGCAATGGGGCGTCTCGGCCGCCGTGGGTCTGGTCAAGGGCGTGGTCGGGGTGATCCTCGTGCTCGGCGCGAACAAGGTCGCCCACATCTTCGGAGAACAGGGGGTCTACAAGTCATGAGCGCGACCCGGACCGTGGAACGTCCGTCGAACCGGACCGTGATGCCGCCGAGCCGGCAGCGGCGCGGCCGGCGGCTCGTCCTCGGCACCCCGCTGCCGCCGTGGTACGTACAACTGGCCAAGGCGCTGGTCCTCGGAGTCTTCTGCGCCGTGGTGATCGCGCCGTTCGTTGCAATCATCTCCACGTCCATCGCCCCCCGTGACCAGATCTCGAGGGCCGGCGGACTGGTGCTCTGGCCGGACGCGGTGAACCTGGATGCCTACCGCTCGATCCTCTCCGGTGGCGTCGTCACCCAGGCGGCGCTGATCAGCGTCGGCGTGACCGTCGTGGGTACGGCGCTGAGCCTGTTCACCTCGTGCCTGCTCGCGTACGGGCTGTCCCGGCCCGGCTCCTTCGCCAGCCGGCCGATGCTGCTCATCATCCTGTTCTCGATGCTGTTCTCTGCGGGGATCATCCCCACCTACCTGCTGGTGCGAGGCGTCGGCCTGATCGACACCCTGTGGGCACTCATCCTGCCGACCATGATCAGCGGCTTCAACGTGGTGGTGCTGCGCTCGTTCTTCATGAACATCCCAGCTGAGCTGCTGGAGAGTGCCCGCATCGACGGCGCCGGCGAGTGGCGGATCTTCTCGGGGATCGTGATCCCCCTCTCGAAGGCGGTCCTGGCCGTGATCGGCCTGTTCTACGCGGTGAGCTACTGGAACGCGTACTTCAACGCGCTCATCTACCTCAACGACTCCGGGCTCTGGCCGCTGCAGCTCGTGCTGCGTACCTACGTGATCAACGAGACGGCACTGTCCAACACCGACCTCAGCGTCGCCGAGAACCTGCCCGCCCAACCGTCGCTGCAGATGGCGATCCTCGTCGTCTCGCTGGTCCCGATCCTGATCGTGTATCCGTTCCTGCAGCGGCACTTCGCCAAGGGGATGATGATCGGCGCCGTCAAGGGCTGACTCCGCAGCGCCCCGCCGTCACCACGACCCGCCACTCAGCCACAGGAGCTTTCACATGCCCGCGCCGATCACCGTCTTCGAACGCGATACCCACGGCTACCAGTGCTTCCGCATCCCGGCCCTGGTCCGAACTCCGGCAGGCACCCTGCTCGCATTCGCCGAGGGCAGGATGCCAGCGATCCACACCGACGCCTGGTGTCATGACGCCGCACCGATCGACCTGGTGCTGCGCCGCTCCACCGACGGCGGTGCCACCTGGGGGCCGCTGCAGGTCCTGCTGCGCGGCGCCGGGCAGGACGACTCCGGGCTCACCGGTCCTGACGGCCAGGCGACCCGGGGCAACCCGGCGCCGGTGGTCGTCACCCGGGGACCACACGCCGGCCGGGTGGCCCTGCTCAGTTGCCACAATCCGGCGGGCGTGCGCACGCGCACTCCGTTCGCCCAGGTGAGCGATGACGACGGCAGGACCTTCTCGCCGGCACGGAACATCTCCCACGTCCTGCCCGACGGCGTGGGGTGGTTCGCGACAGGTCCGCAGCATGGTCTGGAGCTCGGTGAGGGCCCGCGTGCCGGCCGATTGCTGGTGGGCATCAACTACGACGTCGACGGTGCCTGCCACGGCGGGCTCCTCTGCAGCGACGACGCCGGGCAGACGTGGTTCCGTGGTGCGACCGTCACCGGCGGGGAAGGCGGCGACATCCCGCAGGAACTCGGCCTCGTGGAGACGGCGGGCGGGCGCCTGCACGCGTTCGCTCGGCAGAACTCCTACGCGCCGCTCACCCGGCAGCACGCTGTCTCCACCGATGGCGGCGACAGCTTCGAGGCGCCGTTCGCCGGAGTCCCCGACCTGATCACCACGCCGAGGATCCAGGGCTCGGTGGTGCGGGTGGCCCCCGTGGGTGCACCGGCGCCACCCGGGACCGCGGTCCTGTTCAGTTCGCCGTCGGACCCGGACACGCGGCGCACCATGACGATCTGGCGCAGCGACGACGATGCCGTGACCTGGTCCGAGGTGGGACCGCTCAGCGATGACCGGGCCGGCTACTCGGATCTGGCCGTGCTGGCGCCCGGCGTCGTCGGGCTCCTGTACGAGACCGGCGCCTACCCGGACGGCGACGCCCGTGACACGATCCGGTTCGCCACGCTCGAGACGCCGTAGTGCCCGTCGAGAGGTTCCCGGAGTCGCTGATGGACGGTCGGCGCGATGCGCTCCGTACCGTTCGACCGGTGTGATGCCGCTGCAGGAACTCGAGCACCGGCGGCCAGACCCGGTCCGGGTCGCTGATGGGAGCGGCGTGTCCCAGTCCGGGCAGCTCCATGAAGTCGGCATCGGGGATCGCTTCGGCGACTTCGCGGGCGCGGTCGGCGAAGGTGTCGGCGTCGAGGGCGAAGGCCATGACCAGGACCGGAACACTGACCCGGCTGAGCGCCTCGAGACGGTCCTGATAGGTCGCGATGAACTGCGCCGACCGCCGGCGCCGGGCCGGGTCCGGGCGACCTGCCCATTCGGGCCCGGTCTGGCGCATTCGCGCAACGAAGGTGTCGTCGGCAAGCCGCGCCGGCGGGAAGGCGGTCAGCAGCGACATCGCCAGCCGCAGCGGCGCGAGTTCATCGCCTCCCTCCGCGAGGAGGTCCCAGCACTCCTGGAGCGTCTTGTCGATCTCGTTCTGACGCCCGTAGGTGGCCAGCAGCGCTGCGCAGGTGACGTGCTCCGGTAGGGCCAGGGCGACCTCCTGGGCCAGCGCGCCGCCCTGCGACCAGCCGACGACAGCAACCGGATCGGGCCGGGATCGCACGAAGTCGGTGGTGCAGGCGACGGCGCTACGCCAGTCGAGGCCGGTGCAACGGTGCTCGAACGTGGTGACCCGGTACCCGAGCTCCAGCAGGCGAGGACGGACCGGCTCTGACCACATGACGGGATCGGCGAGTGGATTGCTGAGAAACACGACTTCGGGACCGTCCCCCCACGACCGCGTCACGCCGTGCCATTGGATCGATCCGGCGTCACTCATGCTCGGAGTCTGCCAGCGACCGCAGACCTGCCGTGGGCCCCCGATACTGCGCGTGGATGTCGCCGTCGAACAGGCGCCAGCAGAAGTCGTTCATCTCGGCTGCAGCGGGAGCATGCCGGGCGAGGATGTCCGCCACTGCCGCCGGCAGATCGTGCGGGATGTCGCCGCTCGCGCACCGACGCACATAGGCGTTGCGTGCGGCGGGACCACCGCTGATCTCCGCCGGCACCGGCACCCCACCCACCGTGGTGACCAGCCAGTTCACCAGTCGCATAGCCGCGTAGTCGGCATCGTGGTCGACGTTGCGTGCGACGAAGTCGCGCTCGGCGTCGGACAGGTCGAAGCGAGGCGACGTGGCCAGCCCGAGATCAACGAGGTAGATCTGATCATCGTCGGCCCGCATGTTGCCGAAGTGTCCATCCAGGTGCAGCACCTCGCGGCCACGCAGGAACGCGACGGCCTCGAAGAGTTGCCGCTCGACCGTCTCGGCACTGGCCACCGGGTCGCTCAGCATGTCGAGCAGCCGATCGGGGAGGTACTCGAGGAAGAGCACGAGGCTGAAGCTCGCGCGGGCCAGTTCCTCGAAGCGGGACCGCACGGCAGGGTCGCCTCCGAACTGGGCGACGACCGCCTCGATGTCCCGGTGCTCGGACGCGACGGGTGGGCGGCCCGGTAGCACCCGCCAGTGGTGCAGCAGGGCGAAGGCCTCGGACTCACCGCGTAGGACTCCCTCGGTGACGGCGGTGTTCGCGGCCAGTTCGCGCCACGCGCCGAAGCCCGGGCCGGCGAGGCGGTGCATGCCGTACTGGCAGGAGGTCGGCAGGTCGAACAGATTCGCTGTGCTGTGCGGATGCGCCAGTTCCCGGTCGGTGATCGGAATCCGCTTGGCGAACACCGAGATGCCGTCGATGTCGAGCACCGAGGAGCCACCGCCCACTCCCACAGTGCTGGTGGACGCACCCTGGAGCATCGCCGCCAACTCGTCGTCGTCGCAGGCGGCGAGCGTCGCTGACACGCGGTGGTGACGGACACGTCGGGTGCTGAGCATCACGCCATTCTGCCCGCCACCGAGGATCCGGTCAGCGGTCCTCGGTCGAGCCGCCCGAGGCCGCCTGTGGTTTCCGGGAACGGTCGTTCGTGCCACGCGGCGAGGTTCGGACCCTGGTTGACAGTCGTGCGGATCACGAGCAGCATCAGGAACAGGCGTCGCCCAGCGCCCAGCCTGTGAGGAATCGTCCCAGCCGATCCTCATGTCGGCGAAGGGGATTCCTGCCCTCAGGGTCAGTCGAGTCGAGTCGAGCCTGTTCGAGTGCCGTGCAGCTGGGGCGAGGGCACATCGAGGAGGGCTTGTCATGACGAGAAGCGGGAGCTTCAAGCGCGCTGTTCGCGATCACGCGCGCAGGACGGGACAGCGCTACACCCAGGCGCGGGCGGACCTGGAGAACATCAGCCGACCGTTCGCCGACACGCGGCCCTTCGATCCGGACGCGCTCACGGTCCACCTGGAGTCGCATTACGGGATCCGCATCACCTCGATGCTGCCGATCGACGACGACCCACGGACGCGGCCGCGTGGCTCCTGGCCCGGCCACTACCCCTCGACGTTGATCGTCGAGCGCGAGCAGGGGACACCCTGGATCGCCCGAGTGTTCTCGTCGTCGGCCGACCGGGTCAGCCGCGTGCAGGAGGATGCCGAGATCCTCGGTTTCCTCGCAGATCACGGCTTTCCCGCCGAGCGGCCGGCGGTCGACGATGCCGTCTCGGTCATCGACGGCAGCGGAGTCCTGCTGACCGAGTTCATTGCCGGCGGGCGGCCGACCGACGCCCACGGTCGAGTGACCTCGCCGGAGGTGCTCCACGAGCTGGGCAGCCTGCTCAGTCGCCTGCACACCCTTCCCACGGTAGGCGGCGCAGCCGCCCGCGACGGCGGCTCGGAGGAACACGACGGCGGCTTCCACATCGGACGCCCACGGCAGGACCTCGTGGCTGCGATGCGGTTCCTGGTGAGCGTCGAGGACAAGGTCGCACCGCCGGGGCGGGAGACGTTCGAGCGGCTGCGTGACCACGTCGAGTCCGCGGACGATGCCGAGCAGTTGCCCGAAGCGTTCACGCACAGCAACTTCCACGCGTGGGCTGCTCTCGGTGCGCCCGGCGAACTGAGCATCGTCGGTTGGGCGGGGTCCGGTCGTGGTCCGAGACTGCCGGCGTTGGCGTGGCTACTACGCACGGCGTCGGAAGGTCGGCCCGAATTCGTTGATGCCGTCATGCGCGGCTACCGCCAGCATGTCTCACTGACCGATGAGGAGATCGCCCGGCTGCCCGCGGTGCTCAACATCCGACCGCTGTGGTTGGCGTGCCTCGAGTACCGCGAGGCTGTGCGTGCCGGGCAGACACCCGTGCTGGACGACGACGGAGGCTACGGCTTCCACCGTCCGGCACGATCCGAGCACCTGGCAGCGCAAGCGATCGCTGCACTGAGCGACTCGCCGCACCGGTCAACCGAACTCTGACGATCGGCCCGTCCACGCGCGCCAGAGCGTGGCGTACGCGCCGTCGGTCGCCGAGAGCTCGTCATGTGTGCCGAGCTCGGTGATACGGCCGGCGTCCATCACCGCGATGCGGTCGGCGTCTCGAGCCGTGTGGAGTCGGTGTGCCACGGCGATCACCGTTCGCCCCTGTGCGGTTGCGGCGAGCGCGCGTTCGGTGTGACGGGCCGCGCGGGGATCGAGGAGGGCGGTGGCCTCGTCCAGAACGATGGTGTGGGGGTCCGCGAGAAGCACGCGGGCGAGAGCGACGTGCTGGGCCTGAGCACCGCTGAGCTCGTGGCTGCCCAGGTCGGCGTCGAGCGTTTCCGGGAGCTCGTCCACCCAGTCGGCGCCGACTGCGTGGAGCGCGGCGATCAGTTCGCCGTCGCTGGCATGCGGAGCCGCGATCGTGAGGTTGTCGCGCAGGGAGTCGGCGAAGACATGGTGCTCCTGCGTGATGAGCACGACGTGGTTGCGGAGCTTCTCGGGTGGGAGGTCCGCGGTCTCGACGCCGCCGACGGCGACCGACCCCTGGCGCGGGCGGTCGATCCCGGCGATGAGGCGCCCAAGGGTGGTCTTGCCGGCCCCCGACGTACCCACGATCGCGAGATGCTCACCCGCCTGCACGTCCAGGCTCACGCCCTCGAGCACGTCGCCGGTCTCGCCGTAGGCGTAGTAGACGTCGGTGATCACGATGCGCTCGTCGACCGGAGACGGCGCGCTCGGCGCGGTGGTCCGCTCGCTCTCGGCGCCGAGACCTTCGACGCGGGCGAACGAGGCGAGGCTGCTCTGCAGCGTCTCGATCCAGATCATGAGCGTGTCGACCGGTCCGCTCAACTGGCGCAGGTAGAGGGTGGCGGCGACCACAGCGCCGAGGCTGATGTCCTGATCGAGGTAGAGCAGACCGCCGACGCAGAACACTGCGCCGACGGCGAGCGCTGTCGAGATGTCGATGGTCGGGAAGAACACCGTGCGCAGTCGCAGCGTCCGGAGTTGGGCGGTGATGGCCGTGGCCACACTGTCCGCGGAGGCCGCCCGACGACGCTCCTGCAGCCCGAGAAGTTCGACGGTGCGAGCGCCGGCAGCCGTGGTGGCCAACGCATCGGCGACCTCAGCGTGCGATGCGCTCTGGGCCAGGTACGCCGGCCGTGCTCGACGCAGGTACCAACGCATCACGAGCGGGATCGCGAGCAGCGCGACCAGCGCCACCCCGCCCAGTGCCGGCGACAGCAGGAACAGCGCGGTCAGCACGATCAACGCTTGGATCAGCGCGAACAACACCTCCGGCGCGGCATCGCGCAGAACCGTGGCGACAAGTCCGGCGTCGGTGGTGGCCCGCGAGGTCAGGTCCCCGGTTCCAGCCCGCTCCACCGTGCGCGCGGGCAGCCGCATCAGAGCGTCGGTCAGCTGCTCGCGCAGGCGCGCGGCCGTTCGTTCACCGAAGCGGTACCCCAGATAGCGGGCGAGGTAGCCGAGAGCGAACTGCCCGACGGCGGCCAGCACCACGAGCAGGCCCAGCCGGTCGATCTCGGCGAGCCCATGCCCGGCTTGGACGCTGTTGACGATCTGTCCGACCAGCCACGGGGCGAGGAGCCCTGCCGCAGCCGCGGCACAGTTCGTGCCGATGACGGCGGCGAACGTGGCTCGATCCGCGCGGACCAGCCGGGCCGCTGCCTGGCGGACCTCCGCGGGCTTCGCGATCGGAAGCGGGGCACTCACGAGACTTCGCCGTCGTCGGGCCTGCCTGGATCAGCGGTCTCCCCACGTAGGACGAGAGCCGCATAGGCGGGTACGTCACGGATCAAGCTGGCGTGAGTGCCGCTGGCGACCAGCTGGTCGCCGGCCACGAAATGGACGTGATCGGCCGCCGCCAGCATCAGGATCGATGTCGAGGTGACCACCGTGGTGCGGCCCTGACGCGCGCGGACCAGGCGCTCGACGACGTTCGCCTCGGTGGCGGCGTCGACGGCGGAGGTCGGATCGACCGCCAGCAGCACCTTCGGGGTGGACAAGACCGCCCGGGCCAGTCGCAGTCGTTGCCGTTGACCACCGGACAGGTTGCTTCCACGGGACTCGATCCTCGACGCCAGACCATCCGGCAGCGCACGCACGAGGTCGTCGGCCGCAGCGACGTGCAGGGCATGCAGCACCACGTCCTCATCGACGTCGTAACGGCCGGCCACCACCTCGCCGACCGTTCCCGCGAACAGCGCTGCGTCGTTGTCGGCCACCAGGAGCTGGCGACGGAGCTCGCCGGGATCCATCTCGGCCATCGGCTCACCGTTCCAGGTCGCGCCCGGACGCAGGCCGCCGAGCCGGTCGACCAGCGCCACCGCATCGGCCTGTCGGGAGGTGGCGATCACGGTGAACGTGCCCGCTGCGACCCCGAGTCCCGTGACCGAGTCGATGAGATCGCCGTCCGCGGGCACGGCTCTGGCCCTGTCGCCGTCGCCACGCTGCAACGAGAGGAAGTCCGTCACCCGGCGGCCGGCGACCAGCGCGCGACTGAGATCGACCGCGCCCTCGATGAAGGACGACACCGGGACGACCAGGACGGCGGCATACCCGAAGACCGCGACCAGCTCGCCGATGGAGATCTCGCGCTCGACGGTCAGCCGCGCTGCCAACCACACGATCACGGCCACGAACAGGGTCGGCACGCCCAGGGCGGTCGCCTGGATCAGGCTGGTGACCCGCCCGACCTGGTAGCCCTGACGCTGCAGGTCTTGGGACGCCTGCCGGAACCGGTCGGCATAGACCTCCTTGCCGCCAAGACCGTTGAGCACGGTCAGACCGCCGATGATGTCGACGATCCGGCCCGTCAGGGCGCCCTGCTGAGCGCGGTACTCCGCACCTACCGTCTGCAACGGGCCGAGCGCGGGCCCCAGGATCAGTGCCAGGACCGGCACGCCGCAGAGAACCACGACGGCCAGCAGCGTCGAGATCTGGAACAACAGCACCGCGATCACCACGTAGGCGACGGCGGCTCCCACGCCGGGCCCGGTCACCGTGAGGCTGCGGCCGAGCGTCCATGCGTCAACGCTCCCGATGGCCACCACCTCTCCGGCTCGGCCGCGCCGCTGCTGGGCGGCACCGAGTTGGATCGACTGTGCTGCGAGCGTCGACACCGTTCGGAATGCGGCATCCATGCGTACCTTCGTCATCGTCCGGTGACGCCAGATGCCCAACCAGGCGAGCACCGCACCCGAGCCGACCAGGGCCACCGACCACGCGAGAACCGCACCCCGGTCGGCGTCGTCGAGACCGTCGACGGCCCGGGAGAGCAGGTACGGCGGGAACACCAGACCCACCATCCAGACGGTGCCGAGGAACGCCCCCAGCGCGACCCGTCGTCGCTGCTGGAGCACCAGCCATCCGAGGTATGACCATGGTCCGCGAAATATGGGAGCCCGGTGCTCGGCGTCGGCGGGGCTCGTCATGCCACTACCCAATCACAAGCCCTTCGCCGTGCGGCACGCGCGAAGTACCACCGGTGTCGGCGGCTTGTGCCACGCTCGAGTATGGCTACCATCCAACGAATCCGCCCCGAGGGGCTTGTCTCCAGTCCTGCGTTCAGCCACGTGGCCGTCGTCCCGCCGGGCGCAACCACGATCTACGTCGGCGGTCAGAACGCCGTCGACGCGGACGGCGCACTCGTCGGTGCCGACGACGTGGCGGCTCAGTCCATTCGTGCGCTCCAGAACGCCAGGACCGCCCTCGAAGCCGTCGGAGCGAGCACGGACGACGTGGTGCAGTGGAATGTGCTGTTCGTCGAGGGGGTCGACCTTGCGGCCGCATACGGGGCGATCGCCGGCGAACTCGCCTCCGATGAACCGCCGCTCGTGACGGGTGCGCGGGTATCCGGGCTCGGCGTGCCCGGAGCGCTCGTGGAGATCGGCGCGATCGCCGCCGTGCTGCGATGAGCCGGTCGCGCTCGCGGGCTTGCCGGGGTGCTGGATGACCTCGTTCGTGGCGCTGCTGCGCGGGATCAACGTGGGTGGTAAGAACCTGATCGCCATGAGCGACCTCGTGGCGTCCTTCCGTGAGGCCGGCCATCAGAACGTGCGGACGCACGGCCAGAGCGGCAATGTGCTGTTCGAGGCGGACCACGCCGGCGGGCCAGATCTCGAGACCGCCGTGGAACGGATGCTGCAGGATCGTCACGGCGTGCCGATCCTGGTCGTGATCCGCACGCGTGACGAACTGGCCACCACGATCTCGGCAGCGCCCGCGGATCACGGGTCGGACCGGCTCCGCAGTGACGTGTTCTTCCTGAAGGGTCCGGCCACGGCCGAAGCGGTGCTCACCGAGCTGCCGGAGCTGCGCGACGGAGTCGACTCGGTGGCGCCGGGCCCAGGGGCGCTCTACTTCTCCCGCGTCGCCGCGCTCGCGACCAAGACCCGGATCCAACGTCTCATGGCGATGCCGATCTTCCAGCAGATGACCGTGCGGAGCTGGCGGACGACCACCCGCCTGCTCGAACTGCTCGACGGCGCTTGAGCCCTTGATCGCCCGAACGGCCCATAACGATCGGATCAAAGTTCGGCGCCAGGGATCGCATCCGCCCGAAGCCTGACCTAGGTTGCCGGACATGGGGAGTGTTCGAGGGGCGCGGCCGGTGGCGGCCATGATGGCAACGATCGCGCTGGCGGCGACGGCGCTGACCGGCTGCAGTTGGTTCGGCCTGGAGCCGCCCGAACCCGTCACCTGTGCGCAGTCCGGGCCGCCGGCGACGGCGGCCGGCGAGACCGCGCCGGTCCTCACGATCGCGCGGGGATCGACGAGCGACCTCGTTCTGGTCGTCTACGCGGACGGCAACGTCGCCACGCACGCCGATGCGGATGCCGCGGCCGTGGCGGAGGCGGGTGCGGCTGTGGCCGCGCTGCCGCGCTACGCCGGCGGGCCCTACCAGGGTGGCGCGGTCGGCTCCTGGGAGGGCGGCTACCTGAACACGTGCGCGGTCGACGAGCTTCACCGGTTGGCCCAGGACGCACTCTGGAGCGACCCCGAGCCCGGGCAGCCCCAGGTCACCGACCTGCCCACGACGCACTTCCACTACACCGACGGCGGATCCGTCGCCGATGTCGCGGTCTACGCCCACGGCGCCGGCTACACCTCGGGCCTGTCCTGGTCCGAGCGCCGGGTCCGGGACAAGATCGTCGCCCTGACCGACTTCCTCGACGCCAATGTGGTGGCGGACGGGGGAACGCTCCCGGTCACCGAACTCCAGATCGACGGCAACGGTGCCGTCGGCGCGGACTTCACCTGGCCGTTGGCGGCGACACCGGTGGATCTGCTCGGGGACGCCCAATGCGCCGTGATCGTCGAGGCGGACGCGGTCACCCTGTACACCTACGCGCTCGAGAACGAACTCGACGTCTCCGAGTACAACCTCGCGATCCGGGCGCTTCCGCCCGGGGTCGCCGGGTGTCAGCGGTGATCGGAGGCAGCCGTCGCATCGCCGCTGCGCTCGCGGCGCTCACGCTGCTCCTGGTGGTCGGCGGGTGCGCCCGCGCCCAGTCGCCGGACCCGGTGCAGGCATGCGCCGAGGGTGAGGTGCCGGAGCCGTCAGGTGAACCCGGCGACGCCGAGATCCTGCTGGAGGTGGCGAGCGGGTTCGGGCCAGAGGATGTGCACACCGTCGTCTACGGCGACAGGCACGTGGCCACGCTGACGGCCGAGGACGAGGGTGCGCTGGCGATGCTGGCCCTGCCCCGGTACATCGCCACCCCCTACGACTCCGGTCCGGGAGCCTGGCAGGGCGGCCACCTGCCGGACTGTGCCCTCATGCAGATCCGGGAACGGGCCGAGGAGATCGTGGTCGGCGACCACGAGTTCGGTGAGCCGACCATCAGCGATTCGGGCCACACCTACGTGACCTACACCGACGCCGACGGCACCCAGCATCGAGTTGGTGCGTACGCGTTGGGGAGCGAGGACGGCGTCGGCGGTATCTCGGGCGCCGAGCGCATGGCCCGGGAACGTCTCCTGGCGCTGATCTCCGTGGTCACCGAGAACGTCGCGACCACGGAGATCCTCCCGCTCGACGAGCTCCAGCTCGACGGCGGCGTGGAGGCTGTCGAGGAGGATCCCGGTGGCCCCGAGTGGCCACTCGAGGAGAACCTGGCGCAGACCCTCGACGACCGCGACTGTGTTGTGTTCACCGGTCACGACGCCCAGGACGTCTACCGGTTCCTGCTCGACGGCGGGTTCGCCGAGGTCGAGGGCTCACTCACGGTGAGGGCGCTGCCGCCGGGCTTCGCGGGCTGCGTCGAGTAACCGCCGACCCCCGGGTCAGCGTCGCCGCAGGGCCGCTCGCCGCCGCTGCGAGAAGGCCACGAACGCCCCACCACTGACCAGCAGGTACCCGACGATCACGGCGACCGAGCCGAGTCCGGGCAGCCCCACCCCGGTGGCGAGGTCGACGCCCGCGGTCCCACCGCCGTCGCGCCAGAGGGTGATGACCACGTGCGCCGTCCAGACGGCGCCGCCGAGCGCGAGCAGTCCGACCAGTCCCGCGACCGGCCACGCCTTGTCCGCGAAGATCACCAGCGCCGTCACCAGCATGCCGGCGGCGAGCACCAACAGCCCGGTCTGGGTCCAGGCCGGCCCGAGGGCCAGGTGCTGGTCGAGCCCCGACCAGGCCCCGGTCGCCGAGGCGACCGCGACCGCCGCCGCGGCGATGTACGCGATCCCGGTCACGACCCGGACCAGCCGGGACCGCGCCGGCAGACCCACCGCGAACAGAGTGGTCAGGACGAGCGGGAACACGAAGCCGAACTGCAGGTAGACCAGCGGGTCGGGGAACGGCGAGCCGACCACGTCGGGCAGCCGCGAGAGCAGATCGCCGATGTCGGCCAGCGTGCTCACGTCATCGACCGACTCCCGTCCCCAGGGCAGCACGACCACCCCCAGCCACAACAGCGCCAGGCCGGGCCAGATCAACAGCAACGCCTTCAGGCGCATGGTCCTCCTTCGGGTCGAAGTCGGCATGCAACCACACGACCCTGGGAGGACCCGGCTGACGCGCCGGTCAGGCCTCCCGCAGCCAGACCGCCATCGTGGAGCGGCCCCGGTTGTTCCACGAGTAGTACGGCACCGCGGTCAGCGGCAGCTCGGCGCGGGGTGCCCGCTCGAGGAAGTACAACGAGTCCTGGTCGGCCCGGCCGCGGCTCTCGCCCCAGGCCGGTCCGACGAGCTCCGGCACCACGCCCGACGGCGTCGCTCGCGGTTGCGGGGTCGCCTCACCCAGCAGCACGGCGTGGGCCGGCACGTCGACGTCGACGCCCTCGACGCAGTAGACGAACGGACCGCGGGCCAGGGCCACCCGCCCGACGTCCGCGGCGACGAGCGTGCTCGCGTGGACCCGCCGCACGTCGACGTCGAACCTCACCTCGACGGTGTCCCCGTCCGCCCACTCGCGCCGCAGCGCGACGTAACCGTTCTCGTCGACCGCACCACCGCCGTCGGGCGTTTCGCCGTTCACCCGAACGGAGACCGAACGCGACCACGACGGCGCCCGCACCAGTAGCGACCAGGTGGCCGGTGCGGCGGCGCCGACGGTCAGGTCGATCCGGTCGCCACCCGGCCCGGAGGTCTCCTGACGCAGCTCGACCCCACTGCCGGCGACGTCGGTGGTGAGCGTGGAGCCGATGAACAGATCGACGGCGATCGCGTCGGTCCCGGTCGCGTAGATGTAGGACCCGAGCGACGCCTCGAGCCGGGCCAGGTTCGGCGGGCAGCACGAGGTCTCGAACCAGTCGGCCCGGTCGACCGTGCCGTCGCTCGCGAGCGGGTTCTCGTAGAAGAACCGCCGCCCGTCCGCGCTGACGCCCGCGATGACGCCGTTGTGCAGGGCGCGCTCGAGGATCTCGATGTACGCGGCCTGCCCGGTCAGGCTCGCCATCCGCCGTGCCCAGAAGACGAGGCCGATCGAGGCGCAGGTCTCGGCGTAGGCGGTCTCGTTCGGCAGGGCGTGGTCGCGGGTGAACCCCTCGTTGTGGCGGGAGTCGCCGATACCGCCGGTGACGTACATGCGCCTGGTGGTCAGGTGGGTCCAGAGCCGTTCGCAAGCGGCGCGCAGGCCCTCGTCAGCGGTCTCCGCGGCGAGGTCGGCCATCGCGCTGTACAGGTACATCGCGCGCACCGCATGGCCGACCACCTCGGTCTGCTCCCGCACCGGCGCGTGCGACTGGTTGTACTCGCAGCGTTCGGTGCGTGCGGGCTCGTCGGTGGGGAACGGTGCGCCGAAGAACGCGGGCGTGCCGCGCCGGTCCTGCTCCACCTGCCAGTAGTGCGGCTGCGTGCCGCGCTGGTCCACGAACGTCAGGGCGAGGTCGAGGTAGCGGCGCGCGCCGGTGGCCCGGTACAGCCGCACCAGGGCGAGCTCGACCTCCTCGTGCCCGCAGTACCCACCGTGGTGGGCGCCACCCGGCCCGAACTCCACGCAGAGCAGGTCCGCGAGGCGCGTCACCACGTCCAGCAGCGTGGTCCTCCCGGTCGAGGAGTAGTGGGCCACCCCGGCTTCGATGAGATGCCCGGCCGAGTACAGCTCGTGGGCGTCGCGCAGGTCGGTGAAGCGCTGCCCCGGCGCGACCACGGTGAAGTACACGTTCAGGTAGCCGTCTTCTTGCTGGGCACCGGCGAGTGCGGCGATGACGCCGTCCACCCTGGCCTCGAGCGCGGGGTCAGGGTGGGTGCCGAGGACGTAGCTGGCCGCCTCCAGCCACTTCGCGATGTCGCTGTCCCAGAACGGGTGCGGCTTCGGCTCGTCCGATCCGGGCGTCCAGGTCAGGGCGAGCGAGCCGAGCCGGCCGGTCGCGACGAGCTGGTCGTACTGCGCGTCCAGCGTCCGTGCGCGCAGCTGTTCCTGGCGGGGCGCCCAGAACGGGTCGTGGACGACGACGTCGCGCACGTTGACGGGTATCCGGCGGGCGACGGCGGTGGTCGGGTTCTCGGTCATGTCTCCTCTTCGAGTGACAGCGGTCAGGCGGTGGAACGGTGGCTCAGGTGGGTGGGCCCAGCGGCACCTCGGCGCCGCCGCGGGCGAGCGACTCCCGGGCGGCGAGCACGACGCGCACGTCGGCCGTTGCGGCGGCGAGGCCCACCAGCGGCGGCCGGTCGGTGGCGATCGCGTCCGCCCAGTCCGCCACGATCCAGCGGTGGCTGTCGTAGTAGGACTCGGCGGCGCAGATCGTCCGCGAACCGGTGCCGTCGACCAGGCGGGCGACGCCGTCGGGCCGTTCGTAGGCGACGTCGATGTCCAGCTGCGCCCGGGTACCCAGGACCAGCCCTTCGGTCTCGACCGCCCGCGCCGGCGTGCCCCAGCAGTACAGCGACGACCCGAGCAGCCCCGAGGCGAACCGGACGTCGAGGGTCACGGTCTCGACCCCGGCAGCGCCGCCCGCCCGGTGGGCGGCGACGGCGACGATCTCCCCGCCGAGCACGCGCAGCATGCTCGTGTGATGGGTGCCCTGGTCCCAGAGCAGGCCGGACGCGGCCTCGCCGCCCAGCCGCCAGGGCCTGGCCCATTCGTCGCCGAGCGTGTACGCGCGGGTGCTGCGCAGCGCCAGCACCTCGCCGACCGCGCCGTCGTCGATCGCGGCACGGGCCGCGCGTACCGCCCGCAGGTGCGGGTAGTTCTCGGCGATGGCGACGACGCGCCCGGCCCGGTCCGCCGCGGAGGCCGCCCGTCGGCAGTCCTCGGCGGTCAGCGCGAGCGGCTTCTCCACCAGCACGTGCAACCCGGCATCCAGCGCCTCGACGGCGACGTCCGCGTGTGCCGCGTGCGGCAGGCGGACGTCGACGCCGTCGAGGTGCTCAGCAGCGAGGGCCTGCGCGAGCGAGCCGTACGCCCGGGCACCGAGGCCATCGGCGAGCTCGGCCCGCCGGTGGCGGTCCCGGTCCACGACGGCGGCCACGGTGACCTGCTCGACCAGCGCCGGGTAGACATCGCGGGCCATGATCGTGCCCATGGCTCCCGCGCCCACCAGCGCGATCCTCAGCGTCATGGGGCCATCATCCCTTGAGCCCCGTGAGCGTGACGCCCTCGACGAAGTACCGCTGCAGCACGAAGAACAACACGATGATCGGCAGGATCACCACGAGTGAGGCGGCCATGAGCAGTCCCCACTGCGCCGTGTACGTGCTCTGGAACGTGGCAAGGCCGAGCGCCAGGGTGAAGTTCGAGTCGTCGGTCAGGTACAGCAGCGGGCCGAGGAAGTCGTTCCAGACGCCGATGAAGGTGAAGATCACCACGACCACCGTCACCGGCTTGGCGAGCGGCATGATGATCCGCCAGTAGACCGTCCACGGGTTCGCCCCGTCGATGTAAGCGGCCTCGTCGAGCTCGTAGGGGATGGACAGGAAGAACTGCCGGAACAGGAAGATGTTGAACACGCCGCCGCCCGCGCCGGCGAAGAATGCCGGGACCGTGAGCGGGATGAACGTGTCCAGTGCACCGAGCTCGCTCCACATCACGAACGTGGGGATCAGGGTCACCGCGTACGGCAGCATCACGCCGCTGAGCAGCAGCCCGAAGACGACATTGCGGCCCCGCCAGCGCAGCCGGGCGAAACTGAAGGCACTCAGCGAGCACGTGATCACGGTGCCGGTCACCACGAACAGCTCGATGATCATCGTGTTCAGGAAGTAGCGCGCGAACGGTTGCGCCGTCAGCGCCTGCGGGAAGTTCTCCCAGGCGAACGGGTCCGGGATCCACGCGGGCGGGCTCGAGAAGATCTGCGCGTCCGTCATCAGAGCGCTGCGGATGAGCCAGACGAACGGCACGATCATGACGATGGCACCGAAGGCGAGGACAAGCCAGAGTCCGGCCCGCGTCAGGCCGCGTGCCTCGCCGACGCGGGTCCGGGGCGAACGGCCCCGGCGCTGCACCGCCGTTGCCGTCGGCGCCGACGGGTTCTTCGGCCCGGGGGCCAGGACGCCGGTCATCGCGCGTCTCCCATCTCGTAGAACACCCAGCTGCGTGCGTTCCGGAACAGCACCACGGTGACCACCATGACGATGAGGAAGAGCACCCACGCGAGGGCGCTCGCGTACCCCATCTCGCTGTCCGTGAAGGCCTTCGTGTACAGGTAGTAGATGTAGAAGAGCGTGGCGTTGTTCGGCCCGCCCTCCGTCATCACGTAGGCCTGGTTGAAGACCTGGAACGTCCCGATGACACCGGTGACCAGGTTGTAGAAGATGACCGGCGTCATGAACGGCCAGGTGACGTGGCGGAACTTCGCCCAGGCGCCGCCGCCGTCGAGGGCGACCGCCTCGTACAGCTGGCCCGGCACTCCCTGCAGACCCGCCAGGAAGATGACCATGGCGTTCCCGAAGCCCCAGGTGGCCATGATCACGAGCGACGGGATCGCCGTCGACTCCGAGTACAGCCAGTTGGACGTGGGCAGGCCGACCGAGCGCAGGATCGTGTTGAACAGCCCGAAGTCCGGGTTGAAGATCCAGATCCACAGGACCGCGCTCGCCACCGCCGGCACGAGCGTCGGCAGGTAGTACACGGTGCGCCACAGGGACTGCCCCCGGAAGCTCTGGTTCACCAGCAACGCGACGACGAATCCGACGAACAGGGTGAGCGGTACGGCTGCCAACGTGTAGTAGGTAGTGACCCCGAGGGACTTCCAGAACAACGGGTCGCCGGCCATCTCGACGTAGTTGCCGACCCCGATGAACTGCGGGTCACCGCCGATCTGCCAGTCCGTGAGGCTGAAGATCAGCGAGGCGACCATGGGCCCGATCGTGAAGATGGCGAAGCCGAGGATCGCGGGGAGTGCGAGCAGCACGCCCCAGCGCGCCTCGCCGCGCCCGAGGCGTCGGCGCGGACCACCAGGCGAACCGGGTGGTGCCTTGCGCGCCGGCGCCCGGTCGAGCGTCGTGCTGGTCATTGCGGCGCGGAGGGGTAGACGCCCTGGAGCATGCCGTCATTGAGCTGGGCGGCGAGCTCACCCATGACGGTCGCGACGTCCTCCTCCCCGGTCTGGATACGTTCGGTCGTGGCGGTGATGAGCCGGTCGATCTCCTCGATGTTGCGCAGCTTCTGGGTGAAGTAGGTCTGCGAGTTCTCGAGGGTGTAGTCGATGACGGCCGTCTTGTACTCCGGCGGGTGCGCGTCGTTGTCCGTCCACGAGGCGATCGCCTCGGGGTCGGTGTAGTACTTCTCCTCCAGCGGCATCCAGAGCCCGCTGCTGAACAGGTCGACCTGGTCCGGATCGGACTGGAACGCGTACAGCTCGAGCGCCTGCTCCACGTACTCGGTGTCCGCGAAGATCGCCGTCGGCCCGCCCATCGCGGTCGTCTTCGGCGTGCCGAGGCTCGGCAGCACCCCGACCCCGAAGTCGAAGCCCGCCTGTGAGACGTCCAGGAGCGCCCACTGCCCGTCGACGGCCATCCCGAGGCGCCCGGAAGCGAGCTGGACGGCCATCGACGGTGCGTTGTTCCCGAGTTGCGAGGGGGACGGTGCGACCCGGTGCTCGTACATGAGGTCGATGAGCTTCTGGAACATGTCGATGGCCTCGGGGCTGTCGAGCATCGTGCGGGTGCCGCTGGAGTCGACCACGTCGACGCCGGCGCTGAGCAGCAGGCCGTACCAGGCTCCGGACCACATGCTCGCGAGCGTTCCGAACCGGGCCACCTGGGCGGGGTCGAACCCGGCCTCGTCCGGGCGGCGGCCGCTCTGGTCGGCCGTGAGGAGGTAGGCGTTCTCGACGTAGGTGTCCCAGTCCCATGCCTCGGCGGCCGAGGCCGGCGGCGGCTGCGCACCCGTCTCGGCGAACGCGGCGCGGTTGTAGAAGGTGATGACGGTCTCGTTGGCACCCTGGGTGCCGAGGCACTTGCCCTCGTCCCAGTAGAAGTAGGACCCGGGCAGCCGTTGCCCCAGGCTCGGGTACTCGTCGAAGTAGGGCGCGAGGTCGAGCAGTTTGCCCTGCTCCGCGAGACGGTAGGCCATGGCCGGCTGGACGTACCCCAGATCGGGCACGTTGCCGCTCGCGACGAGCGCGTTGAGCTTCGTGTCGTAGTCGGCCGGGGTGTAGACCGGCTTGATCGTGAGCTGCTCCTGGGTGTCCTGGAAGCTGGAGAGCATCGCCTCGATGGCGTCCTGCTCACCCGTCGATCCCCAGAACATGTACTCGAACTCGTTGCCGCCGCTGCACGCGGCCAGCGATCCGCCGATGCCCACGGTGGCGGCGAGGCCACCGCCGATCTTGAGGACGTCCCGGCGGCTGAGGTTCGGTGAACCTGTCATGTCACTCTCCTTCGAGTTGATGTGGATGGATCAGTCGGTGTGCGCTCAGGGCGCGACGGGCAGCCAGACCTTCATCGGTCCGATCTCGCGGTTCGCCCACATGAAGTACGGGATGGCGACGATGTCGACGGCGGGGCCGTCCGGTGCCGCCCGGCCGTCGAGGACCACGGCGGGCACGCCGCCGAGGACGTCGCGGTGCTCGACGCGCAGGTTCGCGCCGACCATGACGACGTCGTCGACGAGGACGCCCGTGGCCTGGTCGACCTGCTCGATCGTGTAGAGGAGTGGACCGCGCCAGACGGCGACGGCGCCGCGCACGGCGTCGACGCGGTGGTGGCCGCGCTCGGTGCGCGGGGCCATCGGCAGTCGCAGGGTGATCCTCTGGCCGGTGCGCCACGGTCGTCGCAGGCGTGCGTAGGTGCCCGCGTCGACAGGGACGGCCACGCCGTCGAGGTCCAGTTCGGCGCCCGTCGCCCAGGAGGGGACCCGGATCGCGAGCTCGCGTTCGCGCCCGTCCGCCCCGGTGACCTCGACGACGACGTCTCCGTCCCACGGGTATCCGGTCGCGACCCGGAGCGCGAGCCCGTCGCCGTCGATCTCCGCGGCGGCGTACTGGTGGATCTGGATTCCGCCGTCGGCGGCCGTGGCCAGGTACTGGCTGATGGTGGCGAGGGTGCGCATCAGGTTCGTCGGGCAGCAGGAGCACCCGAACCACTCGTGGCGGCCGCTGGCGGCCATCCGCGAGTCGTAGGCGATGGCGCCGTCACGGACCTGGAGCGCGTTGACGTAGAAGTACTTGTCGTGGTCGAGGGAGACCCCGGACAGCACGGCGTTGTAGAACTGCCGCTCGATGAGATCGGCGTACTTCGCCTCGCCCGTGGCGATCAGCAGTCGCCAGCTCCACTGCAGCGAGGCGATCGCGGCGCAGGTCTCGCCGTAGCCGCGGTCGGTCGGCAACTCGTACGGGTCGCCGAACGCCTCGCCCTCCCAGCGTGAGCCGAGGCTGCCGTTGACGTACATCTTCGCCTCGACCATGTTGTCCCACTGTCGGCGCAGCGCGGCCAGCAGGGCGGTGTCGCCGTTCTCGAGGGCCACGTCGGTGGCACCCGACGCGAAGTAGACGGCGCGGACCGCGTGACCCTCGGGGTAGACCGTCTCCCGGACGCCGATGCGGTCGCTGAAGTACACCGAGGTCCAGCCCTGCCAGGTGGGGTCGGTGAGGGAGCCACGGCCCCGGACCTCGACGAAGTAGGTCGCGAGGTCCAGGTAGCGGCGATCGCGGGTCACCCGGTACAGCTCCACGAGCGCCATCTCGACGAGCGGGTGGCCGCAGGTCTCCTCGCGCTTGCCCCAGCCGAACGTGGTGTCCAGGTGGTCGGCGGCGCGGCGGGCGACGTCGAGCAGGACGGTGCTGCCCGTGGCGCGGTACTGGGCCACGCCGGCCTGGATCATCGTGGCCATGTTGAAGATCTCGTGGTCGTAGGAGATCCACTCGTAGCGGCCCCGCTTGCCTGCGGCCTGGTTGAACGTGCTCAGGTAGCCGTCGTCGGCCTGGGCGCGGCTGACCAGGTCGGCGTACTCCGTGAGCCAGCGGCCCAGGTCGGGGTCGTCGCGATGCCCGAGTTCCCACGCGACCGCCTCGAGCCACTTGAACGCCTCGCCGTCCTCGAAGACAGGGCCGGCATGGGGCGATGCCTGCTCGCGGGCTGCGGCGTGGGTGAAGTTGTCCCAGGCGCGCTCCCGCTCGAGGTGGTCATGGCCGCGGGTGACGGACACCTGCCCGTTCTCGTGTTCGAGATCCGCGAGGAACCCGCTGGTCAGCCGGATGGCGCCGAGGGGGAGCGGGCGCACCGCGGTGGCGGCGATCGGGTCGACGGGACCGGCGCCGGCGCTGCGGAGCGCGGCCGGGCTCGGCGTGGGGCGGACGGGGGGTGAGGACGGGACGCTCACGGATCTCCTTGACACGGCGATGGGACTGGTTCGGTCCGGGCGAGCAGGAGCCTGACACAGAAGTGGTGATTGACGCAACATGTTTCCATCAGTTTCCGGATGCAGGGCCGCTGGTGGTCGGCGGAGCCGTTGCTGGTTGTGTAGTGTTTCCGGAAACACCGGGAGGACAGATGACCGCTTCGAGGAAGCGCGCAACCATCCGCGATGTCGCGGCGCGCGCCGGGGTCTCGCCGGGTACCGTCTCGAAGGCCCTGAATCACAGCGGAAGCGTCAGCGCCGATACGCGTGCTCGGATCGTCACGGCGGCGGAGGAGATCGACTTCCGGCCGAACGAGCTCGCCAGGAGTGTGTTCGAGCGTCGCAGCTTCACGGTCGGGATGATCACCACGGACAGCTTCGAGAGGTTCAGCGTCCCGGTGATGCTCGGCGCGGAGGATGCCCTGGGGGCCGGTCGGATCTCCGTGTTCCTCTGCGACAGCCGCGATGATCCGATCCGCGAGCGTCACTACATCGATGTGCTCATGGGGCGCCGGGTCGACGGCTTCATCGTCACCGGCCGCAGTTCGAACGTGCGGGCGCCGCTACCCGTCGAGCCAGGTTTCCCGGTCGTGTACGCGCTCACGCCCACGGCTCGGCCCGAGGACTGCTCGATCGTTGTCGACGACACCCAGGTCGGTGCCGTCGCTGGCGAGCATTTCGTGCGGATGGGGCGCCGGTCCGTCGCCCACATCACCGGACCCGAGCACTTCGACGCCGTTCAGCTACGTTCCAAGGGCCTCGCGGGTGCGCTGGCCGAGGCCGGGCTGGAACAGACCGGCCCGACCTATCACGGCAACTGGAGCGAGGCGTGGGGGCACCAGGCGGCACAGATGGTGCTGCGCGCCAACCCCGACGTCGACGCGATCTACTGCGGCAGCGACCTGATCGCGCGTGGCGTCCTCGACGGGCTGCGGGACCTGGGCCGAGCGGTGCCGGACGAGATCGCCGTCATCGGCACCGACAACTGGGAGGTCATCGCCACCGGTGCTCGTCCCGCCCTGACCACGATCGACACGCAGCTCACGCAGATCGGGCGCCTTGCGGCGCAGCGGCTCCTGGATGCGATCGCGGGCCGGCCCCACTCCGGCACCGACCGCGTGCCGGGCCGCCTCGTGCTGCGCGGCTCCACGAACTGAGGATCAGCTGCGGGCCCAGCCCGCCCTTCGTCGTGAGTGCAGACGCCGGGCGTGGCGGCCCGTCACCGCCACGCCCGGCAGTCTGCTTCACCGGCGCCGAAGCGCCGAACCCGCTCCCGTGGGGAACGGACATCCATGAGGAGGCCGGGACGGGGGTCCTGATACATCCCCCGATGAACCCGAACCGACCTCCTGAAAACTAGCCGTCGGCTGCGCCCGCTGGCGATGGGGCGTTCTCCCCATGCCCTCCGGGCGGACGCACGCGTCAGACGCGGATCACCAGTTTGCCGCGGGTATGCCCGCGTTCGTTCTCGACGAGCGCGGCCGCGGCCTCCTCGAGCGGGTACACCCGGGCGACCTCCACCCGGAGCGCGCCGGAGTCGGCGAGCTCGGCGAGCTCGCGCAGATCGGCGGTGTCCGGCCGGGCCCAGACGTACTGGCCGCCGTAGGTGTCCCGGGCGGCGGCGTCGGTGATCGACCCGACCGTTCCGCCCGCGCGCAGCAGCGCCGGCGTGTCGTCCAGGGTGCCGCCGACCAGGTCGAGGATCACGTCCACACCCTCGGGTGCCAGGGCGCGCACGCGCTCGACCAGGCCGTCGCCGTAGGCCACCGGCTCCGCCCCGAGGGAACGCAGGAAGTCATGGTTCGCGGGCGAGGCCGTGCCGAGCACGCGGGCGCCGCGCGCGAGCGCGATCTGAACGGCGAACGCCCCGACGCCGCCTGCGGCGGCGTGCACCAGAACGGTTCGACCGGGCCCGACGGCGGTGCGTCGGATCAGTTGGAGGGCGGTGAGCCCGGCGAGTGGTACCCCGGCCGCCTCCTCCCAGGTCAGGGAGGTCGGCTTGGGGGCGAGGGTCCGCACCGGCGCGGCCACGTACTCGGCGAACGTGCCGCCGGAGATGACGTCCGTGCGCACGTAGCCGTACACCTCGTCGCCGACCGCGTAGTCGGGCGTGTCCAGCCCGAGCCGCTCCACCACGCCGGCCACGTCCCACCCGGGGACGACCGGGAAGTGAGCGGCGACGAACGAGTCCAGGTAGCCCTCGCGGGCCTTCCAGTCGACCGGGTTCACGGCTGCCGCCCGGACCCGGATCAGTACGGAGTCCGGGCCGACCAGTGGCATCGGGTGGTCCTCGGTGACCTCGAGGACGTCTGGCCCGCCGTAGCGGGAATAGGTGATTGCTCGCATACCTCGTCAACGTAGTGCCCGTGCAGATCTCCGGCACAGCACGAACCGGCGTACGGCTCCCGGGTACGCCGGGGTCGGCGACGGCCCGGACCGCGGGTGGGCTCCGCCGTCGGGTAGCGTGAAGGCGACCGGAGTGACCATGGCGAGGGCCCCACCGGCCCGCACGGACGCCACAACGGGGAGGGACAGGGTGCGCAGGAGCGCCAGCCAGAAGCGGGCCAGGAAGAACAAGCCCGGCGATGACAGCCAGCTCAAGCCGCAACGGCCGTGGCAGGTCCTGAGCCGGTCGATCTTCCGGATCGAGACCGGACCGCCGGGCCTGGTCCATGAGTACGCCGTCGACGTGGACCACTTCGATCCCGACGAGAAGGTGGCGCTCTACCGCGACGGCCGCCAGCACCTCGTCGCAGGCTCGCCGGCCACGTTCGCGGTGCCGGGCGGCGCGATCGAGGTCACGCGGTCGACCTTCGGGGTCAGCCGGATGCATCTGGTCGCCGACACCGGCGAGGAGCGGGTGCTGGCACCGGACCGGCACAGCGCCGAGTACTGGCGACTGGTCCTCGACCGGCGCCACCCACGCCTCAGCAGTGGATCGGACGGGTGGCCATCGGCATCCTCGTGCTCGGCCTCGTGCTGTTCGTGCCGCAGCTGCTCGAACTCGTCAGCGGCCTCGACGTCGTCGCCGAGAACGTCGGAACCTTCACCTCGCCCATCTCGCTGCCCGCCTGGCTGAACGGCACCCTCCTTGTCGCCGGGATCCTCGCCTCGATCGAGCGGGCGATCACCCTGCGCAACCACTGGCTGCTCGACCTCGATACGTGGTGGCTCGGCTGAGCCGATGACCGGCGGGGAGTGACCTCAGTCCTCCGCCGGATCCTTCTCGGCGTCCTCATGAGTGGGGTGCTCGGTACCCGGCTCGTGATCGGGAGGCCCGTAGAGGGCGTAGAGCTTCAGTGGTTCGTCGCCGGTGTTGATGACGTTGTGCCAGGTGCCGGCCGGCACCAGGATCACGTCGTCATCCTTGACGTCCCGCACGAACGGGAGATCGTCCTCGGCGGGCCCCATCTCGGTGCGCCCGGTGCCCTTCTCGACCCTCAAGAACTGGTCGTTCTCCTCGTGCACCTCGAGGCCCACGTCATCGCCCACGTCGATGCTCATCACGGTCAGCTGAAGGTGCTTGCCGGTCCACAGGGTGCGGCGGAACTCGGTGTTCTCGACGGTCTCCGTCTCGATGTCGACGACGTAGGGTTCGCCGCCGTGGTCCGTGGCGGTGGTGTAGGGCTCGTCCTTCTTCCGGTTCTCGTTCATGCCGACCTCCTCGGTGCCCGCGCCGAGTAGGTCCCGGCATCGTTCAGGGTAGGCAGATTGCGCGGAGATCGCCTGCGGTGCCTCGGCCGGTCGTCACTATCGGATCGTGACATGTGTCAGGCGTCTACTTGCGGATGACCTTCTCGATCGACATCACGAGGATCACGCGGTCCGCAGAGTCCGGCGGCGCCGGGGTGTCCGCGTCCCCGTAGCGCGCACCGAGCACCTGGTAGAACGCGCCGGTCGGGTCCGGTACGACCTCGGTGAGGCGGCCGCGCACGGAGATGAACCGGTACGGGTCGGCCGGGTCGGGGACCGAGAGGGCCATCCCCGCGTTCGCCTGCAGGTTGCGGTACTTCGCGCGCTTGGTCGTGTGCGTGAACTTGAGGACGCCGTCGGAGTGCAGGAACCACATGGGCTCCACCTGCGGGTCCCCGTCCGGGCGCACGGTGGCCAGGTGGCCGACGTTCGGGTTCTCGATGAGATCGGTCAGGTCTTCGGGGATCGATGCCATGGCCACCAGCCTAACGACCGGCGACCGACGGCATGCCCGTGCTTCAGACGGGGCTGCGCCACGCGACATCGAAGGTGTGCCGACCCGGACCGACCTGCGCCGGAACGTCGTCGTCGGTGGGCAGCGCGATCGTTGCGGTGCTGCCGGAAGGCACCGTGACGCCGACGACGAGGCGCCCTTCACGCAGCACCCAGGACACCGCCGCCTCGCCGTACGGTGTCAGCAGGCGCGCCGACGCTCGGGTGAGGTCGCCTGTCACCAGCGGCGCGACGGCGATCTCCCGGTACCCGGGCGCGGCGGGTGCCAGTCCGGCGACCGACCGGTACAGCCAGTCGGCCACCGCCCCGTAGGCGTAGTGGTTGAACGACGTCATCCCGCTCGGGTTGATCGTGCCGTCCTCCAGCAGCGAGTCCCACCGCTCCCAGATCGTGGTGGCGCCCATCGAGACCGAGTACAGCCACGATGGGTTGCCGCGCTGCAGCAGCATCCGGTGAGCGAGGTCAGGGCGACCGGCGAGGCAGAGGGCGTCGAGGATCACGGGCGTGCCGAGGAACCCGGTCGAGACGTGCGCGTCGGCCTCCTCGACAAGCTCGGCGAGTCGGCGCCCGGCGCCCGCGCGCTCCTCGTCGGTGCCGAGCAGGTCGTAGGCGAGCGCGAGGGAGTAGACGGTCTGGCAGTCGCTGAGGACGTGACCGTCGGCGCGCACGTACGCCTCCCGGAAGGCCGCGCGGACCGCGTCGGCTCGCTCGGTGTGCGAGGCGGCGTCGTCGTGCTTGCCGAGCACCCGTGCGGTCCGAGCGACGAGGTCGAGGGTCCGCACGAGGTAGGCGGTCGCGACCACGCCCTTGTCGGCCTTGGCCGCGGCGGCGTCCTCCGGCGGTGCGGTCGGGTCGAGCCAGTCGCCGTACTGGAATCCGGTGTCCCACAGGCGGGACTCGCCCGCCGCCGCGTACTCGGCGGCGGCCCAGGCCGTCATCGACGGGTACTGCGTCTCGAGCACCGCGAGATCGCCGTAGCGCTCGTACAGGACCCATGGCACGACGACGGCCGCGTCGCTCCACCCGGCGGCGAACTGGCTGTCGACATCCGGCACGAGCACGTCGGGGATGACGACCGGCACGGTTCCGTCGGCGCGCTGGTCGGCGGCGAGGTCCCGCAGCCAGGAGGTGAGGAAGCCACGGACGTCGCAGAGCGTGGCCGCCGTCGGTGCGAACACCTGCAGGTCACCGGTCCACCCCAGCCGCTCGTCGCGCTGCGGGCAGTCGGTGGGGACGTCCACGAAGTTGCCTCGCATGCCCCACACGACGTTCTCGTGGAGGCGGTTGACCTCGGGATCGCTGCATTCGAACCAGCCGATGCGGTTGAGGTCCGAGCTGATGACCGCCGCCTCCAGCTCGATGTCCTCGAGCGCGATGCCCTCGATCTCGGCGTACCGAAAGCCGTGGAAGGTGAGCGTCGGCTCCAGGACCAGCGGCTCCTCGGGTCCTACGGCGGGGAGCGTCCACACGTCCTCGGCGCGAGCCTTGCGCAGCGGCCGGGTGCCGAGCTCGCCGTGCTCGATCACCTCCGCGTGCCGCACCCTCAGCTGCTGACCGTCGGCGGCGCGCAGCACCCGGATCCGCAGCCAGCCGACGAGGTTCTGGCCGAAGTCGACCAGCTGCGCGCCGCTGGGTGAGCGCCAGTTGCCCAGCGGGGAGAGCGTACCGACCTCGCGCACGTCCGGACCGAGCGCCGGCTCGAGCGCGGGCACATCGTCGAGGACGTCGACGGCGCCGCTGGCCTGCGCTGCCGTCTCGAGCGCACCGGGCCGCCGCAGGTCGGTGGTCTGGCCGCCGTACAGGTCGTCGGCGAGCACCCCGGTGGCAGCGGCGCGCCAGTCCGGGCCGGTGCCGTGGACGATCCGTTCGCCGCTTGCGGTCTCGATCTCCAGTTGCGCCTGCACCCCGATCCGGTCGCCGTAGCAGAGCCGCAGGTCCCAGGTGAGCTCACCGCGGTACCAGCCGTTGCCCAGGACGGCGGCGACCCGGGCCCGTGGGCCGGCCGCCAGCAGGTGGTCGGTGACGTCGTGGACGCGGTGCTCGAGGCGGTGCCGGTAGGCGTTCCACCCGGGGGCGAGGTAGTCCTCGCCGACGCGTCGGTCACCGATCCAGACGGTCGCGGTGCCCAGCGCGGTCAGGTAGAGCCGCGCGCTGACGACGTCGTCGGGGATGTCGATCTCGGTGGTGAGGACCGGCGCCGGGTCGCCGGCGGCGTGACCCTCGCGAGGGGAGATCATGCGTGCCTGCCAGTCCGAGGCGTCCAGCAGCGAGGCCTCGGCGATGACCGGCTCGGACCACCCACCCCAGCCATCGGCCGCGCGCGTGCGCACCCGGACCTCCACCTGCTCGCGCGAGGCGAGTGGCTCGAAGGGCCAGGCGACGAGGACCGACTCGTCGCCGTCGTGCTCGCTACGACGCACGGTCCCGTCGACGGCCGTGACCTCCACGGCGTAGCCGGTCTGGGCGGGCGAGCCCGGCGGGATCGTCCAGGACAGCCGGGGGCTCCCGGTCGGCAGCGCAGGTGCGGTCAGGTCGTGCTCGAGCGTGAGGAAAGGGGAGGACATGTTTCTCCGGTCGGGGTGGGGTCGTCTGCTGGGCGGGTCGGGAACGAGCTGGCGGGTGGTGCTACTCCTTGATGCCGCTCATGGTGATGCCCTGGATGAAGGTGCGCTGTGCGAAGAAGAACAGCACGATCACCGGGAGCAGGATCAGGGTGCTCACGGCCATCAGCGGTCCGAGTGCGGTGTCGCCCTCCGCGCCCTGGAAGAACGTCAGCCCGAGCGAGAGCGTGTAGCTCGTGCTGTCGCTGAGGTACAGCAGCGGTCCGAGCAGGTCGCTCCAGGAGGCGAGGAACTGGAACAGGGCCACCGCCGCGAGCGCCGGCTTGCACAGCGGCAGGATGATCTGGAAGAAGATCCGCAGCTCTCCGGCGCCGTCCACGCGCGCGGCGTCCGAGAGTGTCAGCGGGATGCCGAGGAAGAACTGCCGCATCAGGAAGATGAAGAACGGCACCCCGAAGAAGTGCGGCACGATCAGTGGCAGGTAGGTGTCGGTCCACCCGATGGCCCGGTACGCGGTGAACAGCGGCACCATCGTCACGTAGAACGGGATCATCATCGTTGCGATGATGGTGCCGAACAGCGCGTTGCGGAACGGCCAGTCGATGCGCGAGAGCCCGTAGCCCACGAGCGCGCTCGACAGCGCCGCGCCGACCATCGAGGGGATGCAGATCAGCAGCGTGTTGACCAGGTACCGCACGAACGGGAACGCGCTGAGCCCGTAGGTGAAGTTGCCCGTGGTGATGACGTCGGGGAACCACACGATCGGGAACTGACCGATGTCGGCCGACGTCTTCAGCGCGCCGCTCACCATCCAGAAGAGCGGCATCAGGAACACGATGCTGACCACGATCAGCAGCGCGTGCTTGCCGATGGCGGCCGCCACCCGGGGCCAGACGGGCCCTCGGTTGGGGACCTTGATGGCCGTCGTCGGGGTGGCCGTCGTCGTGGTGCTCGTCGTTGTGGTGGCCGTGCTCATGCCGCACCTCCGTAGTAGACCCGTCGTCCGACCAGGCGGAACGTCAGCACCGACACCACCGCGATGATGAGGAACAGCACCCAGCCGATCGCGCTCGCATACCCGAGCTCGAAGTTGTAGAACGCCGTGCTGTACAGGTAGACGCCGGAGACCAGCGTGGAGCCGGCCGGGTCCCCGTTCGCGCCGGTGAGCACGAATGCCGGCGTGAAGTACTGGAACCCGGCGATCAGCCCCGTGACCAGCCCGAAGAGCAGGTGCGGGCTGATGAAGGGCACCGTGACATTCCGGAATCGTGCCCAGGGACCGGCGCCGTCGATCATGGCCTGCTCCTTGAGCTCGACCGGCACCCCCTGCAGGCCGGCCAGCAGGATGATCATGAGGTTGCCGACGCCCCAGAGCCCGAACAGGATCAGCGCGGGCTTGGACCAGGCCGGGTCGCTGAGCCACCCGGGCCCCTGGATCCCGACGGCGTCAAGCAGGTTGTTGAGGACGCCGTACTGGGGGTTGAGCACGTAGGACCACACGACGGCCGCGGCCACGATCGGCACGATCGAGGGCAGGAAGAAGATGACGCGGTAGATCGAGAGTCCGCGCACCCGCATGTTCAGCATCAGGGCCAGCCCGAGCGCCACGAGCAGGCCGAGCGGGACGGCGGCGATCGCCAGGATCGCGGTGTTCGACAGCGACATCCACCAGCTCGAGTCCGAGAGCAGCTGCCGGTAGTTCTCGAGCCCGACGAACCGCGAGTTGCCGCCGATCAACGAGACGTTCGTCAGGCTGTTGACCAGTGAGGTGATCACGGGCGCGAGGGTGAAGACGAGGAGCCCGACGATCGCAGGGGAGGTGAAGATCAGGCCCCATTTGAGGTTGTGCTTCTGTCGCCTGGTCCGCGGGATCCAGGAGGTTCGCTGGCGCGGCTGCGTCGTCGCGCGCGCTGCGGCGGGTGCGGTGCTGGTCATCATTCCCCGTTCGTCTCGCGGAACTCGTCCCACGCTGCATTGGTGATGTCGGAGACGCGCTGCATCGCCTGCTGCGCCGTCAACTGACCGAAGACGGCCTGCCCGACGTAGATGTCGAGCTGCTGGGACAGGACTCCCGCCACGGGGATGGTGGGGCGCACATTCTGCGCGTCCCGCAGCACCTCGGCGAAGACCCCGAGCACCGGATCGGCCTCCAGTTCCTCGAGGGCGGGCGCCTGCGCCAGGCCGGGGATGTTGGACATCTGCTCGAAGTTCTCCGTGGTCCCCTCCGGCGACGTCGTCACCCAGCGGATGAAGTCCCAGGCCGCGTCCGGGTCCCCGGCCTCGGAGGGGATGAACATGTTCCAGCCGCCGATCCAGGTGGCACTGCCGGGCTGGCCGGCGCCCTCGGCGTAGGGGAAGGGTGCCGAGCCGAGATCTATGTCGCTGTTCTCGGAGAGGTTGTTGGCGTCCCCCGCAGTCATCGGCATCAGGCCGACGTTCCCGGTGCCCAGCACCGGCAGCGAGAACCCGGGCTGCGTGACCGCGACGTTGCCTGCTCCCCCCATGCTCTCGGCGAAGTCGCAGATCCACTCCAGCGCGGTCACGACCTCCGGGTTCTCCGTGGTCACCCGGTCGTTGTCCGCGGAGACGAAGCTGGCGCCGAACGCGAACCCGATCGTGTAGAGCGAGTTGCTGTAGCCGTAGTAGTTCCACGGCATCGTGCCGATCCGGGTGATGCGGCCACCCTGCTGCTGCAGGATCGCCTCACTCATCGCGGTCAGCTCGTCGAGCGTGACGGGCGGGGCGTCCGGGTCGAGGCCGGCGTCGGCGAGCACCGCACGGTTGTAGAAGAGTGGAAAGTTCGGATCGACCATCGCCGGCATCGAGTAGACGGTCCCGGTGAGGTTCATCGCCTTCCAGATCGCAGGGTTGAAGTCCGCGGCCCCCAGACCGTCGGCGGCCAGGTACGGGCCGAGGTCGGTGACCACCCCGAGACCGGTGAGTTGCGGGTAGTGCTCGGGTAGCACGAACGCCACGTCCGGCGGGCTCTCCGCGGCGATCGACGTCAGCAGTCGCACCTGGGTGTCCGCCGTGGGCGGGGCATAGGTGATCCGGACCGCCACCTCGTCCTGGATCTCCTCGTAGAGCTGCGCCATCGCGACCCACGCCTGCCCGGCGCGTCCGCCCCACTGGTTGTACATCTCAATGGTTCGAGGGCGTCCGGGAGCAGGCTCCTTGTTGAGCGCGCCGGAGAGGTTCTCGGCCCCGACCCCGTCATCGATGACACGACAGCCTGCGAGCGCACCGGAACCGGCGACGCCGGCGACCGCGGCGAGGAGCACTGCGCGGCGGGAGAGTGCCCACGCGGGCGTGCGAGTGTGGAGAGCAGTTCTGGCGAAGGTCCGTGTGCGTGGCCAGCGATCGGTCATGGGCGCTCCTGTCAACATTGACTAGTTTTAACGCTTCAATTAGGCGTTGAGTATGCCGAGGCACAGCGCTTTCGTCAACGAATGCACCTGAACTGTGCACATGTTTGGAGCGATCGGGCGTCACTGCGCCTGCCGACGGAGCGGCCCTTCACCGGCGGGATGTCCCCGATCCTCAGTCGCTGGGCCGCGAAGCGCTCCGTGACTCGGTGCGGAACTGGCGAGGGGAGAGGCCCATGAGGCGCCGGAACGTCCGGCCGAAGTTGGAGAGGTCGTTGAAGCCGCTGATCCGGGAGATCGCGATGATCGACTCGTCCGTGGACTGCAGCAGCCCGATGGCGTAACGGATCCGCAGCCGCGCGACGTACTCGCTGGTCGAGAGCCCCACCACCTTGGTGAACCGGGACGAGAAGTAGGTCCGCTCGAGCCGGGCGCGCTCGGCGAGCGACGCGAGCGTGTGCGCCTCGCGGTAGTGATGGTCGAGCCACTCGCGGACGGCGATGACCCGCACGTCCGACGGCGACGTCGGGGCCATGGTCTTCATCAGGCCGCGTCCGATGACCGCATGGGCGCACGTCGCCAGCAGTGCGGTCCGCAGCGCCGACAGCAGGTCGAGGCTTCGCGGCTCCTCCGTCTCCCGCACGAGCAGGTCGAGCAGCGGCTCGTACCTGTCGGAGGGCCGCAGCTCGAGCTGGGCGAAGTCGGTCGTGAGGACCCCGGGTGCCGAGGGCAGCGGGATCAGTGCGGCCAGCGCCTCGTCGAGGGGTGGCCGCAACGTCGGCAACGGGTGCAGGTCGGGGTCGATGAAGACGTTGACGACCTCGAGCCCGCCCTTGTCGGTGAGGAGGCTGTGGGTCTGCCCGGTCACCGTGACCGAGACCGATGGGGCGAGGATCTGGTGCGTGGTCTCGCCCATCTGGTGCAGGCCACGACCGGAGAGCACGAACGTCAGCAGCACCACATCGAGGTGGTGCGGGCTGAACTCCTCGCTCACGAAACGTGGGTGTCGCTCGGCGGCGACTCCCACCTGGCGCAGCGTGGGGAACCGGTCACGCAGCCGGGTGGTTGGTGCTGACGCCGTCATGGCCGACCTCCTCGCCCTCTCTTGCCCAGCGGAGCACCTACGCGCTCCGCTCATCCTCGGTCGAGGATCGCTCAACACGCACCCTCATTGGCCCAACATCATCCGTGAAATGCCACTTTAGACCGCATATCGTGGCACTGACATGGCATTGGAGCAGTGAGGAGCGAAAGTTCATGGTCGAGGTCGTGGTCGACAGCGCCGCGTGTGTGGGCGCCGGGCAGTGTGCGCTGACGGCGCCGCAGGTGTTCGATCAGGATGATGACGGGATCGTCGTGCTGCTGGCCGGCGTCGTGACGGACGTCAGCGCGGTCCGGCAGGCGGCGCAGTTGTGCCCCGCACGCGCCATCACCGTGATCGGCTGAGGCGATGTCACACGTGGTCGTGGTCGGTGCCTCGGTGGGAGGGGTCACCTGCGTGCAGAGCCTGCGCGAGCTCGGCTTCGACGGCGACATCACCCTGCTGGACGCCGAGTACGGTCCGCCGTATCAGCGACCGCCGCTGTCCAAGGAGGTGCTCCTCGGTGGTGACGCCGACGACGCCGACCTCCTCGACGAGTCGGCCCTGGAGGCCATCGGAGTCGAGTTCCGTCCTGGGACGCCAGCCATCGGGCTTGATGTCGCCGGCCGCCGGGTGCGCCTGGCCCACGGTGATCTCCGCTTCGATGAACTCGTGCTCGCCACCGGCGGCGCCGCGGCCGTCCCGGCCCCGTTGACGAACCTGATCGGACGAGGCGCGCACGTGCTGCGGACCCGCACTGACGCCATCGCACTGGCCGCGGCCCTCGGTCCCGATTCCGGCCTGGCGGTGCTGGGTGGCGGGGTGCTGGGCTCGGAGATCGCCTCGGCCGCCGTCTCCCGCGGGGTGCCGACCACCCTCCTGGCGCGCCCCGCGCAGACCCTCGGTCCGCTGCGCGGCGCCCTGGCGAGGCCGCTGCTGCCGCTGCATCGCTCCCGAGGCGTCGACGTGCAGACGGACCGGACGCGGATCAGCCATGGCGCCGGCCGTTGGCGCATCGACGCCGGCGCCGCACGACTCGTCGCCGACGTCCTGGTGGTCGCGGTCGGCGTGCGCGCGGCCGCCCGCTGGCTCGCGCGGTCGTTGCCGGTGGGGCCCGACGGCGTGCGGTGCGACTGGCGCGGACGCGTTGCCCCGGGCGTGTGGGCCGTCGGCGACATCGCCGACCGCGCCGGCAGCCGGCACGACGTCTCGTACAACACGCAGGCGGCCGCCGTGGTCCAGGCCCGAGAGGTCGCCGGCGCGATCGCGGGCGACCCGCTCCGGGTGCCGGTCGTGCCGTACTTCTGGTCCGACCTGCACGGCGTCCGGGTGCAGGCAGCGGGGCGGATCCCACCGGACGCACGGATCGAACCCCTCGATCGCGACGACACCGGAGCCCCGCACGTGTTCGCCGTGGTCGACGACGACGGCACCGTGGTCGGCGCGGCCGCGTGGGGCTCGGCCCGTGGCTTCCGGCGCGCCCGCACGATGCTCGGCACCGCCCTCGATCAGGAAGCAGCCGCACGATGAGCCAGTGCCCGTTCGGACACGACCGGAGCACCCTGCCCGGTGACTCCATGCCGACGCGGCCCTCACCGCGCTTCAGTCAGTGGCGTCAGCACGGTGCGCTCGCGCCGCTGAGCTACCGCGACGGTCACGAGGGCATGATCGTCACCCGGTACGACGAGGCGCGGGCCGTGCTGACCGATCCCCGGTTCAGTCAGCAGCCGCAGCGGATGCCGCGCAGCGACGGCCCGATCGAGGATGGCGTGCCGGCCGGACCGCTGGACGAGGAGGGCGTGCTCGCCGACCGAAGCGCCGGCATCCTCGGCCTCGACGGCCCGCCGCACCTGCGGTTGCGGCGGGCGATCACGCGGCGGTTCTCCGTGCGGTCGGCACGCTCGCATCGGCCCCGGATCGCCGAGATCGTCGCCGAACAGCTCGAGGTGATGATCGCCGCCGGGCCCGGGGCGGACCTGCTGGCGCTGTACGCCGAGCCGATCTCGATCCGGGTGCATGCCCTGGTACTGGGCGTGGCCGACCATCTGCTGGAACGGTACGCGCAGGACTACGTGCACGGCGCTCCGCGCCAGCAACAGCGCGACCTGCTGCGGGAGGCGGTGGCCTACCGCAGCGAGAACCCTGGCGACGACGTGATCAGCGACCTGCTCGGCAACGACGACCTCTCGGACGCCGAGGTCGAGGGGCTTGTGCATATGTTGAGCACGTCCGGCCGCGACACCGTGGCCTACATGATCTCGACCGGTACGGTCGCACTGCTCGACGAACCCGACCAGTACCACCTGCTCGTGCAGGACCCGGAGCGGGTGCCCGCGGCGGTCGAGGAGATCGTGCGTTTCTGCACCATGTTCCTGACCGTGTTCCCTCGCACCGCGACCCAGCCGGTTACGGTCGGCGACCGGGTCGTCGAGGCGGGGACGACCGTCTCGGTCTCGACGGTCTCGGCGAACCGTGACGAGCGCCGGTTCGGCGACGCGGACGTGCTCGACGTCCTGCGGGATGCGCGCGGCCATCTCGCCTTCGGTGACGGCCCGCACGGCTGCGTCGGCCAGCAGCTCGCCCGCGTCGAACTCGACGAGGCGTTCCGCGCTCTCGTCACGCGGCTTCCGGGCCTGCGGCTCGTCTCGACGGGACTGCACCAGCCCAGCCCGTTGGCGCACCCGGTGGCCACCTATGCGGCCCGGGCGGTCATCGTGGGCTGGTGACCGCGGCCGAGCCGCGACTCGGTCGGCACGGCTGGCCAGGCCCCCGGCGCTGTCGTGCGCCTCCTAGTGGTGGTGCCCGTGCCTGCCGAGGGTGTCCACGGGACCGGCGCCGGGGCGAGTCCACTGCGGAACCGGGCGGCTGGTGCCGTCCCACGTGGCGTTCCCGTCGGAGTCCGCGCGCCAGTACCAGCACGCGTGCTGCCCCTCGGGCCAGCCGTCGGGGCTGTCCTCCCACGCCTCGCCGCGGCCGTACGCAGTCATGTCGAGCAGCTGGAACGGACCGGCCACCTCGTTGCCCCGGCCGGTCGTGGAGTAGGTGAGGTAGACCCGGTCGCCGTCGCGCAGGAAGAAGGTGAGGTTTCCCATGTCTCCGCCGATCGGAGCGTCCAAGCCATGCACCGAGTACCAGGGCTGGGTGTAGCCCATGAACGCGACATAGGGGGCCACCTCCTCCCACACGCCGGTGGTCACGATGGCCATCGAGACGCCGCGGGCGTTGAGATAGACGGCGTCCTGCAGGTGCCAGGCGGCAACGGTGCAGCCCTCGCACTGCCCCTGGTGCAGTGCTCCGTCGTGCCACATGTGCTGGTAGACCATGAGCTCGTCACGGCCGGCGAACAGGTCCAGGAACGGCACCGGGCCATCCGGGCCGGTGACCTCGACGGTGCCGTCGACCTCCACCATGGGCAGCCGGCGACGGGCCGCGGCGATCGCGTCACCGGCATGGGTGTGGGCCTTCTCGCGGGCCAGGAGCTCGTCCCTGGCGGCCTGCCAGGTGGTCATGTCGACGACGGGCGGGTGGCCTGGCTGCTCGGCCGTGGTGGCGGTGCGCTCTGGGGTGGTGCTCATGAGGTTCTCCGTGATCTCTGGTGCCGGTCGATGGCGCGCGGCTGCCCTCCGCCGCTCACCCGGAACAGACTTCCCGCCCGGCCGGAACTCATCGCCACCGCGTCGACACGCCGCTCTCGACGTGCGGGCGCAGGTTCCGTGGTCAAGGTCACAGGACGGTCGACCCACGTTTCATTGCACTGAGTGCATCGGTGCACTTAGTGTCATCAAGTGCTTCGGATCCCACCCGGCGGCGACCGCCGCGCCGCGCTCAAGGCGCGTCACCGCC
The DNA here is from genome assembly GCF_019947135.1 of Occultella gossypii. GTDB lineage: Bacteria > Actinomycetota > Actinomycetes > Actinomycetales > Beutenbergiaceae > Occultella > Occultella gossypii. The sequence goes on from NZ_JAGSHT010000022.1 coordinate 90,497, forward strand.
GCGCAATCATCGACGCGGCTGCCGCCCTGATCGACGAGACCGGGGTCGCCACGTTCACGGTGGACGAGCTGGCGGCACGCGCGGACGTCTCCCGCCGCACGGTCTTCAACCACTTCGCCTCGATCGACGAGATCGTCACCACTGTCTGCAGCGAGGTGCTCGGCGGGCTCCTGGACGAGTTCACCGCGCGGACCCCCACCACGGCCACCGGCGACATGTTCGACGAGGTCGTCGAAGTGCTTCGGGCCACCGATCTGGTGCCGCCGATGGCGTATCTGACCCGGGTGATCGGGATGGAGGATCCGGTCGCCTCCCCCCGCCAGGCCGTGATGCTGCTGAGCACGTTCACCGACATCAGCGAGCGGCTCTCGGAGGAACTCACCCGCCGCCACCCCCAGACCGAGCTGCTCGACATCCATCTCATGGTGAGCGCGCTCTTCGGCGGTCTCGTGGTGCTGCACCGGTACTGGTTCGAGGCCACCGCGGCCGCCGTGGACGACGAGTCCCGACGCATCTGGTCGGAACTGCTCGAAAGACTCATCGCCGCGACCCGCAACGGCCACCGCTCCACCGACACATCCAGCTGACTACGAGCTCAAGGAACCCCATGGCTGAACTCCTCTATCGCCTCGGCCGCTTCGCGGCGCGCCGGGCCCGCACCGTGATCGCAGTCTGGCTCGCCATCCTGGTGATCGCCGGCGGCGCGTTCGCGGTGGCGGGCGGCACCCTCGCGACCAGCATCTCCATCCCCGGAACCCCGACCACCACGGTCACCGACCGGCTCGCGGACGAGTTCCCCGAAGCCTCCGGCGGCACCGGCACGGTCGTGCTGCAGACCGAGGACGGAAGCCCGTTCACCGCCGAGCAGCTCGTCCAGATCGAGGAGCTGCTCGCCGAGGCGAGCGCCGTCGACGGCGTCACGACCGTGATCGACCCGTTCGTCACCGAGGAGCAGCGCGCCGCCCAGCAGGCCGAGATCGAGGGCGGTCTCGCCCAGCTCGAACTGGCCGCGGCGCAGGGCGAGACCCCCGAGCTCGCGGCCCAGCGCGCCGGCCTGGAGATGGGTGCGGCGCTGCTCGAGATGGCCGCCGAGACCCGCCAGGTGGCCTCCGACGGCGCGACCGCGCTCGCCACGATCGCGTTCGAGGATCCGCAGCTGTCCATCCCGCAGGAGACCAAGGACGCCGTGGTCGAGGTGTTCGACGAATCGATCGACGGCGTCACCATCGACCTCTCCTCCGACATCACCCAGGGCATCCCGGAGCTGTTCGGCGTCGGCGAGGTGCTCGGCCTGCTGGTCGCCGCCATCGTCCTGATCGTCATGCTCGGCACGCTCATCGGTGCCGGACTACCGATCCTCACCGCGCTGATCGGCGTGGGCATCGGCGCGCTCGCGTCGCTGTCCCTGTCCGGCGTGGTCGAGATGGTGTCCGTCACCCCGGTGCTCGGACTCATGCTCGGTCTCGCGGTCGGCATCGACTATTCCCTGTTCATCATCAACCGGCACCGCCGCCAGCTCAAGCACGGCGAGGACCTGCACTCCTCGATCGGGCTCGCGAACGGCACCTCCGGCAACGCGGTCGTGTTCGCCGGCGCAACCGTGCTGATCGCGCTGCTGGCGCTGAACATCACCGGGATCCCGTTCCTCGGCCTGATGGGCACCGTCGGCGCGTTCTGCATCCTGGTCGCGGTGCTCATCGCGATCACGCTGACCCCGGCGCTGCTCGGACTGGTCGGCACCCGCATCCTCTCCCGCAAGGAGCGGGCCGCGCTCGCCGCCGGTACCGAGAACGGCACCACTCCGGCCGCCCCCGCCGCACCGCAGCCGATGTCCACCGCCCGGGCCATCGGTCGCGTGGTGATCGGGATCGCGGCGCTGGTGATCATCGCCCTGCCCGCGCTCGACCTGCGCCTGAACCTGCCCGACGGTTCCACGGAGTCAGCCGACTCCACGCAGTACCGCGCCTACACGACCATCGCCGAGGAGTTCGGCGAAGGCCGCAACGGCACGCTGCTCGTCGTCGCGGACCTTCCCGAGGGCGCAGGCGAGCAGGATGCGCTGCTCGCGCAGGTCGAGATCGGCCAGGCTCTGTTCGCACAGGAGGACGTCGTCGCGGTCGCGCCGATCGGTACCTCCGAGGACTTCAGCGTCATCGCCTTCCAGGTGGTCCCCGCGGAAGGGCCGACCAGCGAGTCCACCGAGACCCTCGTCCACACCTTGCGGGACGCTTCACCGATCGAGGGCGTCTACGAGATCGGGGTGGCCGGCTCCGCGAGCGGCAACATCGACATCTCGGAGAAGCTCGCCGATGCGTTGCCGATCTACCTCGCCGTGGTGGTCGGGCTGTCCCTGCTCATCCTGATCCTGGTGTTCCGGTCGGTCTTCGTGCCGGTCATCGCCACCCTCGGGTTCATCCTGTCCTACTTCGCCGCGCTCGGCGGGGTGGTCGCGATCTACCAGTGGGGCTGGCTCGCCCCGGTCTTCGGGGTGGACAGCCCCGGCCCGATCCTGAACTTCCTGCCGACGATCCTGGTCGGCATCCTGTTCGGCTTGGCGATGGACTACATGCTGTTCCTCGGCACCGGAATGCGTGAGGCGTACGCCCACGGCGCTCCGGCGCGCGTCGCGGTGGTGCAGGGCGTGCGAGCCGGTAGGACCGTGGTCACCGCCGCCGCGATCATCATGATCTCGGTGTTCGGCGGGTTCGTGTTCTCGCACAGCGCGATGATCCGGCCGATCGGCTTCGCGCTGGCGTTCGGGGTGCTCGTCGACGCGTTCGTGGTGCGGATGCTGATCATCCCCGCCCTGATGCACCTGGCCGGCGACAAGGCCTGGTGGCTGCCCCGCTGGCTGGACCGGATCCTGCCGGACGTCGACGTCGAGGGTGCGAAGCTCGAGCGACGCCACGGCCACGACGCCGAGGTGGCCGACTCCTCCGCCGGGGACGAGGCCGGCGACGGCGACACGGACGCCGCGCGTGAGGCCGCCCCGGTCTCCGGCTGAGCCGAGCAGGAACGGTGCCCGACGGCGCCCCGCCCTTCCCAGGGCGGGGCGCCTTGGTGTTGACACCGGCATTTAGAGCAACGAGTATTGAGGCAATGAGCACTGAGCGAGTGGTCGACGTCGCGCGACGAGCGGCGCTGCATGCCGCGCTGGCGGATCCGGCGCGGCTGCAGATCGTGGACGCGCTGGCGCTGGGCGATGCTGCGCCGTCGGACCTTGCCGAACTGCTGGGCGTCGGGTCGAACCTGTTGGCCCATCACCTGAAGGTCCTCGAGCGGGAGCGCATGGTGGTCCGGACCCGGTCGGAGGGGGACGGGCGCCGGTGGTACGTGCGCCTGGTGCCGGACACCCTGACCGCGTTGCAGGTGCGGCCGGTGCGGGAGGTCGCGCGGGTGCTGTTCGTGTGCACCGCGAACTCGGCCCGCTCGCACCTGGCCACCGCGGTGTGGCGCCAGCTCAGCACGGTTCCCACGGCTTCCGCCGGCACCCACCCCGCAGCGCGGATCGCCCCGGGTGCGACGGCTGCGGCCCGGCGCCACGGCCTGGACCTGCCGGCCATCACCCCCCAGCACGTCGAGGCCGTCCGGGCACGCGACGACCTGGTGGTCACGGTCTGCGACCGGGCGCACGAGGAACTGCGCATCCCCGTCGACGTGCACTGGTCGGTGCCCGACCCGATCGGCCCGGGCACCCCGGCCGCGTTCGACGACGCCCTGGCCGACCTGGAGCGTCGCGCGAGCGCCCTCGCAGCCCACCTGGCCCCGCTACCGGCCTGACCTCACCCGCCACCCGAAGGAAGTCACCACGATGACCGACCGTCCCAGTGTCATGTTCGTCTGCGTGCACAACGCGGGCCGCTCCCAGATGGCGGCCGCCTGGCTGTCCCATCTGTCCGGCGGCGCGATCGAGGTCCGCTCGGCCGGGTCCGCGCCGGCCGACCAGATCAACCCCTCGGCGGTGGCGGCCATGGCCGAGGTCGGGATCGACATCGCCGCCGAGCAGCCGAAGGTCCTGACCACCGAGGCCGTGCGGGCCTCGGACGTGGTCATCACCATGGGCTGCGGGGACGCCTGCCCGATCTTCCCGGGCAAGCGGTACGAGGACTGGGAATTGGAGGACCCGGCCGGCAAGAGCGTGGCGGCCGTGCGCCCGGTGCGCGATGAGATCAGGCGCCGCGTCGAAGAACTGATCGCCAGCCTGCAGCCCACGAGTACCAACCACAAGGAGTGAGCATGAGCGACGTCATTGCCGTCACCGACACCACGTTCGACAAGGAGGTGCTGGACTCCGACAAGCCGGTGCTCGTCGATATCTGGGCCACCTGGTGCGCGCCCTGCCGACGCACCGAGCCCATCATCGAAGAACTCGCCACCGAGCATGGGGACCGGATCAAGTTCGTCAAGCTCGACGCCGACGCGAACCCCGAGACGTTGGCGAAGTACGGGGTCGTCTCCATTCCGACCTTCAACCTCTACGTCGGTGGCGAAGTCGTGAAGACCCTCGTGGGTGCCCAGACGAAGAAGACCTTCCTGGCCGAGCTCGCCGCCCACCTCTGAGCGAGATCCGACCATGCGGAGCGATCGGCGGACGTCTCGATGCGAGGGTTGCGGCCCGGTTGGGACCTCTGCGACCCTGGCCCGGCGCGGCCGGCCGCGCCGTCGGCGCGCGAGCGGTCCCGATGCCGCCCGAGCACAGGAGCACCATGACGGTAGCGAGCGACCCGACCCGTGGGCCCGGGGGAGCCCGGCACTGGCCGAGCACGGTGGTGCGGGCGCTCGTCGTGACACTGGTGATCAGCGCCGAGGCCTACCTGATCGTCGTGACCGGTGACCGCTACAACCCGTCGAACCACTTCAGCTACTTCACGATTCTCAGCAACGTGTTCGCCGCCGTCCTGTTCGCCGTGTCGCTGGTGCGGCCGGTACCGGACGGTGTCCGCGGCGCAGCCGTGACGTTCCTGCTCCTGACCGGAGTCGTAGCCAATACCCTGCTGCTCGGTGTGGATGTGCAGACGCCGGCCTACGCCAGCGTCGTGCTGCACATGGTGGTGCCGATCCTCGTATTGGTGGACTGGCTGATCACGCCGCCGCGGACCCGGCTGACCACGAAGCACTTGCTCGCCTGGATGGTCATCCCGGTCGCGTACCTCGTCTACAGCCTCGTCCGGGGCGCCCTGGTCGACTGGTATCCGTATCCGTTCCTGGACCCGCGCGAGCAGGGCTACGGGATGGTCGCGGTCATGAGCGTCGTGGTGGCCATCGCCTTCGGGGCCTGTGCCGCACTCGTCATCTGGTCCGGGAACCGCCTGCGGCGGCGCCTCCGGGACTCCGCGGGTGAGGCGGCTCGCGAGAGGCCGGAACCGGGCTGACCCACATGGGCCGCTGACCTCAGCGCGTGCCCAGGACAGCCACCTCGAAGACGCGGGCGAGGCCGTCGCTCGCGCTCGGGCGGGTGAACCGCAACCGCACCTCGCGCACGCGTTCGGCGCCCTCGAGCGGCACGGTGACGGGGCTCGCGTCGTTGGCCTCCACCCGACCGATCAGCTGCCACTCGCCGTCGATCATGGCGTCGACCTCGACCGTGTGCACGCGCAGGGCATCCGAACCCGCGACGCCACTGTGGATGACGGCCTCGCGCAGGTCTGCCGGGGCACCGAGGTCGATGGTCAGGGTGGGCACGGGGTCGCCTGCCCCGGAGATCCACCGTCCGCCCGAGACGTTCCCGTCGACGGCGTTGGTCGCGACGTTGCCGGACAGCACCGACGAGGCGCTCACCGGGGCGCCGAGGGCGAGGTTGTCGGCGCCCACGCGCACCGTGATCGGAACTTCGACCACCGTGCGAGATCCCTGGGCGGTGAAGGTGAAGGTCGCGACGAGATCGGTCGTGCCGTCGGCCGCCGTCGCGCTCGCGGCCACGGTCACCGGGATGCCGGCCTCGTCGCCGCGCAGGAGCCGCGCGGGGGCCGGGCCGAGTGCGACGTCGAGGTCGTCGGTGCCCTCGATCGCCACCTGCACCTCCTCCAGCGGGGCGGGGTCGAGGGTCACGATGGTCAGCACTGTCTCGGCGCTCTCGCCGGGCAGAAGGGTGAGTGCGGCATCGTCGAGCCCGATCCGTAGGCCCGCCGGGCGTGCGCCCGGCCCGGACTGGCCGATGCCTAGGTACGCGACCTCGAGCTCGGGAACGCTGCGACCGCTGCCGACGTCCGCGACGGTCGCACCCCAGCGGGTGTTCGCGACGTTGTCTGGTCGGTAGCCCCGGGTCCCGCGGACCACGACACCGGTCGAGTCGACGATCCCGACGGCGTACGGGTAGGGCCCGAGGACGGTCGCGACCCGGAAGAAGACGGTGTTCGTGAACGTCACGTCCCGCACGCGCTCCAGCTCGACGGCCTGGGACTCCCAGCCGTAGATATGGTCCTCGGTCTGCACGGCGCGCAGGACCCAGTTGCGCACGTCGCGCAGGACGACCTCGCGGTAGCGGTGGTGCTCGACGGAGATCTCGTAGACGCGCCCCGGCACCGAGGTGTTCTCCACCAGGAACCCGTTGTCCGCCCAGCCGGCGACCGCCCAGAGGTTCAGGAACGAGCCGCCGCCGCCGTCCACCCAGAAGTTGTACCGGCCCACGCCGCGGTGGCCGTAGCCGGGATCGCCGGGGGCCGGATCGCCCGGCCGGATCTCCTCGGGCGCCCACTTGACGAACTGGGTGACGACGTCCGAGAGCTGGCTCTGCGCGCCCGCCTGCCAGCGCACGTGGACCGAGCCCGGGTTGACCGGCGCGGTGTCCAGGCCGAGGCCGGACACGGTGTTGCGCCCACCCGGCGGCGTCTGCACGATCGCACGGGGGTCGTCCGGGTCGGCGAACGCGTCCGACCCGTCCGGGATGGTGAGCCAGGTCTGGCGCGGGTGCAGCCCGATCAGGTCGTTGGACGGTCGGAGCCGCAGGGTGTCGGTGAGCAGATAGGCACCCATGGGGACATAGACGGTGTCGTGCTCGTCGAGCGCCTGCTGGAAGATCGCGAGGTCGTCCTCGGTACCCGAACCGACGCTCACGCCGTGCTCGGCGGCGTACTCGGCGACGTTGACCCAGTCGGTGGTCGCCGGCGGGAGGGCGATGTCGCTGCGCAGGACCCGCTCGAGGACGGCGGCGGGGGCCCGGGTGGCGTCGAGGAGCACGTCGATGCTGCGGGACTCGGCATCGCCGAGGGCGTCGGTGACGCGCAGTCCCAGGGTGGCCTCGTTGACCCGGTAGCCGGCGTGCGGGGAGGTCCAGGTGGTGGCACTCGGCAGCGTGCGCAGCAGCGGCCCCGAGTCGATGACCCCGGTATTGAGGACGTTGAGCTGGTTCTGTGCCTGGACGAGGTCCGGCTCGGAGGTGGCCGGGATCGACGCGGAGTCGTTCAGCGTGATCACCGGCCCGGCGATCCGCTCGAAGAGGGAGTCCTCGATGACCAGGCGCTGCGAGGAGGCCGGGATCGTCTCGATCCCGGCCGCCGCGTCCGTGAACCGGGTGCGCACGATGCTGAGCTTGGCGTCGGTGTGCAGCCGGATCGCCGCGACCTGCTGCCCGGCGAAGGTCGAGTCGAGGATGGTGGTCTGCCAGCCCGGCGAGGCCGCGAACGCCAGGAGGCCGAACTGGCCCCCACGGACCGTGACCCGCTGCAGCAGGTTCGCGTTGTGGTCGATGCCGGCGTAGCCGTCGGCGAGAGTGATGCCCACGTCCTGGAGCAGGAACATCTGGGCGCCGCCGAAGCGCACCCCGACGGCGCCGGGATTGCGCTCGGCGACAACGACGTTCACGTTGACCAGGCCGGTGCCGAACGTGTCGTTGTTGCCGAACGTCACCGGGGCGCCCGGCACGAACGGCCGGCGGGTGGCCGCGAACACGAACTCCGGCGCACCGGCGAAGGCCGGCGTCGCCGGCGCCACGTAGAACTCCGGCCGGGCCGAGCCGAAGCCGATCAGGCGCACCGATGCGTGCAGGTCCAGGCGTTCGGTGACCCGGTAGATGCCTTCGGGGACGAAGACGAGCCCACCGCCGTCACCGACCTCGAGGCCGCGAGCGCCGCCGACGATGTTGCCGAGCCAGTTCTCCCCGCCACGCCGAGACGCCTCGTCGATCGCGGCCTGGATGACGGCGGTGTCGTCACCGACCCCGTCGCCGTGCACGGGGAACTCGGGGCTGCCGAGCACCACGGCGAGCGGGTCCTCGGGCATCGTCGCGTACACCGATGGGCCGACCGGCCCGTCGGCAGCCGGCGGGGCCGCCGCGGCGGGTTCGGCTCCGCCGGTGACGCCCGCGGTCAGCGCGGCCGTGACGGCACCGACGACGACGACGGCGAGCAGCCGCTGGGAGGGGCGCATGGTGACTCCACTTCGGTGTGGCGGGTGTTGGCCCGACTCCAGCGGGTACTGCGCAAAACTGCAAGGGCCGGCGGGCACCACCGACGAACGACGGCGCCCTGCCCTCGAACGAGGACAGGGCGCGCGGCGTGCTCAGGCTGCGGGGTGGATCACCAGTCGTGCACGGTGCCGTCCTGCAGGCGGTTCGTGGGCAGGTAGGCCTGCTGGTACGGGTGCGCGGCGGCGAGCTCGAGGTCCAGTTCCACGCCGATGCCGGGCGCTTCGCCCGGGTGCAGGTGCCCGTCGGAGAACGTGTAGGCGTGCCGGAACACCTCATTGGTGAGCTCCGTGTGGCCCGAGTACTCCTGGATGCCGAAGTTGTGGATGGCGAGGTCCAGGTGGATCGCGGCCGCCATGCCGACGGGGGAGATGTCCTCCGGTCCGTGGATGGCGCTCTTGATCTGGTGCTGGGCGGCGTAGTCGAACAGCTTCTTCAGCGGTGAGACCCCGCCGAAGTGGGTGACGGCGGAGCGCACGTAGTCGATCAGCTGCTCGTCGACGAGGGTCTGGTAGTCGAACACGGTGTTGAACACCTCGCCGATGGCGAGCGGGGTGGTGGTGTGCTCGCGGACGAGGCGCAGTCCGTCCTGGTTCTCGGCCGGTGTGCAGTCCTCGAGCCAGAACAGGTCGTAGGGCTCCAGGGATTTGCCCAGCCGCGCCGCCTGGATCGGGGTGAGCCGGTGGTGGGCGTCGTGCAGGAGGGGCAGATCTGGGCCGAACTCGTTGCGGACGGCCTCGAACACGCTCGGGATGTGGCGCAGATAGGCGCCGGTGTCCCAGTCCTCCACGGCCGGCAGCACGCGCTGATCGAGCCGGGTCGGGTTCGCCGCATGAGCACCGGCGGCGTGCACGCCGTAGACGGCCTTGAGCCCGGGCACCCCGGTCTGGATCCGGATGCTCTGGTAGCCCTGCTCGAGCAGCCCACGGACCGAGTCGAAGAGCTCGGGGATGCTGGCGCCGTTCGCGTGCCCGTAGGTGCGCACCCGGTCCCGGCTGGCGCCGCCGAGCAGCTGGTACAGCGGCAGCCCGGCCACCTTGGCCTTGATGTCCCACAGTGCGACGTCGACCGCTGCGATGGCGGCCATGGTCACCGGGCCGCGGCGCCAGTAGGCGCCCCGGTACAGCGACTGCCAGGTGTCCTCGATCCGGTGCGGGTCGGTGCCGAGCAGCAGCGGGACCACGTGGTCCTGCAGGTAGCTCACCACGGCGAGCTCGCGCCCGTTCAGGGTCGCGTCACCCAGTCCGGTGACGCCCTCGTCGGTGGTCAGCTGCAGGGTGACGAAGTTCCGGCCGGGGCTGGTGACGACGACCTTCGCGTCGACGATCTTCATGAGGGCTCTTCCTGTGGTGGTTCGGATGGGATGGTGCCGGGTGGCCGGCGGCGTGCATGGACCGGGCGGCGCCGGTCAGCCCTTCGTGGCGCCGGCGGTGAGGCCGGCCACCAGGTACTTCTGGCCGAAGACGGCGGCCAGCACCACGGGGATCGTCATCAGGGTGGCGGCGGCCATCAGCCCACCCCAGTCGGTGCTGGCGTAGGAGATGAAGTTGAACAGGGTGACCGGCATGGTCATGGTGTTCTCGTCGGCCAGGATCAGCGCGAACAGGAAGTTGTTCCAGCTGAAGATGAACGCGAGCACCGCGGCGGAGGCGGTGCCGGGTGCCGCGAGCGGCAGGGCGATCCGCAGGAACGCACCGAAGGCGCTCAGTCCGTCGGTGCGGGCCGCCTCCTCGAGCTCGATCGGCAGACCCTCGAAGAAGCCGATCATGATCCACAGGATCAGCGGCACGGAGACGAACATGTGGCTCAGGACCAGCACGGTGTAGCTGCCCACCAGGCCGAGCTGGGCGAACAGGTAGTACCAGGGCACCAGCAGCGAGATGGCCGGCACGATCCGGGCCACGAGCACCAGGGAGCCGGTGCGGCCCATCGAGAACCGGCCCACGGCCCAGGCGGCCGGAACAGCGATGACGGCGCTCAGCACGGTGGAGACGACGCCCACGATCAGGGAGTTGCCGAGCGACCTCAGGATCGCACCGTCGGCCAGGGCGTTGCGGAAGTTCTCCAGGGTGGGGGAGAAGATCAGCCCCACCGTGGGGTCGGTGACCTGCACGTTCGTCTTGAACGCGGCCGCGATCATCCAGATCACCGGCAGCGCGACGACCAGGCAGACCACCGTGATCGTCACGGCACGCAACCATGCGGCGACGCGACCCTTGCGGCGCCGGCGACCGGGCGCCGTCGGGCGCGGTGCGGTGGGCTTGGTGGGGGCGGAGGCCACAGCGGTGCTCATGCCTCGGTCCTTCCGGTCCGGCGGCGCAGCAGCACCACGATGGCGACGATGAACAGGGTGAACAGGACCAGCACCGCTGAGGCGAGGCCGTACTCCTGGTAGTCGAAGGTGAGCCCGTAGGCGTACACGTTCAGGGTCTCGGCCTCGAAGCCGGAACCACCGCCCGGTCCCTTCGTGGCGTAGATGACGTCGAACGTCTTCAACGCGTCCACGCCGCGCAACACCAGCGCAGTGAGCACCGTGGTGCGCAGCATCGGCAGGATGATGTGCCGGAACCGTTGCCACGCGTTCGCGCCGTCCATCAGCGCGGCCTCCTCCGGTTCCTCGGGCAGCGTGGACAGCCCGGCGAGCAGCAGCAGCGTCATCATCGGGGTCCACTGCCACACGTCGATGAGCATCAGGGTGGGCAGGGACTGGCTCACGGAGCCGAGGAACTCCTGGGGCGGGATCCCGACGAACCCGAGCAGATGGTTCGCGATGCCGTTCGTGGGGTCCAGGATCAGCAGCCAGAGGATGCCGATCGCGACCGGGGTGGCCAGCAGCGGGACCATCAGGACGGTGCGGACGATCTCCATGCCGCGGAACGCCTTGCGCATCAGCATCGCCAGGGCGAGGCCGAGCACGGTCTCCAGCGCCACCGCGCCCACCGTGAAGTACACGGTGCGCCAGACCGCGGGCCAGAACCTGCGGGTGTCGGTGAGGGCGTCGGCGAAGTTCTGCAGGCCGATGTAGACGTTGTCCGCGTTCACCGCACCGAACGCGTCGGTGAGACTCAGATTCACCGTGAACACGAGCGGGAAGATGATCATCAGAGCGACGAAGCCGAGGGCCGGGGAGAGCAGGCTCCACTTCAGCCGGCGGTTCGCCTGCTCGAAGGTGAGGACCTTGCGTCCGCGGCGGGTGGTGCCCCGGTCCACGGGTGCGGCCGTGCGCTGGGCCGCGGTGGGTGCCTCGGTGCTGGTGGGTGTGGGCATCAGAACTCCCGCTGGCGGTTGTCACGGACGAGGAAGTCGGCGAACTCGGCGTCGGCGTCCGCCGCGACCGGCGGCACCGACTCGCCGAGGATCCCGGCCACGAGCGGGCGGCCCACGATGTCGCGGGCGCGGCCCACCTGGATCACGTCCGGGCGGTCGGTGCCCTTGCCGTTCTCGGCGTTGATCCGCATCGATTCGGCGAGGTCCGGTGGGAAGGCCTCGAGGGTGGCCGCGTCGTCCCAAGCGGACTGGCGGGCGCCAGGGATGCCGTCCGCCTGCAGGCGGGCGACCATCTCGGGGCTGGAGGCCCATCGGATGAACTCCCAGGAGTCGTCGCGCAGCAGCGAGAACTCGTTGATGCCGAGGCTCCAGGACGGGATGTTGTGCGGGACCGAGCCGGCGGGCCCGGCCGGGAACGGGGCGAAGCCGACGGTGTCGATGACCGTCGAGATGCCCGGGTCCAGGAAGTTGGAGTAGATCGCGTCCGCGTCGATGTAGAACGCGGCCTTGCCCTGGGCGAAGATCGGCATGGCCTGCTCGAGACTCATGTTCGTGACCCCGGGCGGGCCGGCCTCGTTGAGCAGGCGGCCGTAGAACTCGTAGGCGGCGATCGCCTCGGGCGTGCCGATGCCCGACTGCCCGTCGATGGTGAAGTCGCCGCCGAACGAGTACAGGAAGCTCGACCACTGGGTGACCGCGCCGCTGCGCTGCCCGCGGCCCACATAGCCGAAGAAGCCGTTGTCGCGGTCCGCCAGCTCGAGGGAGATGTCCAGCATCTCGTCGAGCGTCGCCGGGGCGCCGCCGAAGGGCTCGAGGAGGTCCTTGCGGTAGTACAGCGCGGGGCGTTCGGTGACGACGGGCACGCTGACCACCTGCTCGGCGGTGACGGAGCGCTCGCGCGGGGCGTCCTGGAAGTCCTCCCAGTCGTAGGCGGCGTCCCCCTCGACGAGGTCGGTGAGGTCAGCCAGCCAGCCGTTGCGGGTGAACAGGATCTGTTCCTGCAGGGCCCGGACCATCATCACGTCGATATCGGTGGCGGAGGCGTTCAGCTTCACGTTGTAGCTGTTCGAGAGCTGGTCCGCGGTGAGCAGGCGCATCGAGACGCGCCGTCCGACGAGGTCCTCGAACTCCGGCAGGTACTCGGCGATCGCCTGCGACCAGACGTGGTTGATCGCCATGATCCGCAGCGGCGCGTTCGGGTCCGCGGTGCGCGGACCGGACGCGCAGGCGCTCAGGGTGGCGGCGCCGGCGGTGGCGGCGACGAGCGCGCCGAACGACCTGCGGCTCAGGGCATGCTTGGCGTGTGCGACGGGGCCGGCAGCGCGGCTGCGCTCGGCTGCGCGGCGACGGCGCCGGATCGGTGGCATGGTCATGCGAGGGACTCTCTTCTGGGGTGCGTCGGACCGCGACGGCGAACTGGTCCAACCGGTAGGACCAGTTGGAACCTAACAGGGATGCGGCAGGGTTCCAAAGGCGCTGGTCAGCGCGCGTCGTCCCGTCCGAGCAGGGTCTCGATGTGCCGGGTGGCCATGACGTCCAGGCTCACGTCCAGATCGGCGCCGTAGGTGCGCAGACCCAGCGCGAGGTGCTCGCGCATGTACTGCCGGGCCAGGTCCGCGTCCCGGGCCCGCAGGGCGGCGAGGATCTCCGGGTGATGCGGGACGCCGGGTTCGAAGATCGCCGGATCGGAGTTGGAGCGGAGCATCATCTCGAACATCAGCCCGCTGATCGAGGAGAGCATCACGCGCAGCACCGGGTTGGCGCTCGCAACCGCGATGGCATCATGCAGTTCCACGTCGGCGCGGGCCTTGGTGATGACGTCCGTGGCGGACTCGATGCGGTCATTGATCTCGGCGAGCACCTCGAGCTGCTCCGCGGTCGCCCGCTGCGCCGCCAGCCCGACGATCTCCACCTCGAGCGGGATCCGTGCCTCGATCAACTGCCGCACCGTCGGCCGCTCGGCCCGGTACAGGCCGTCGTAGCCGCGGGCCTGCGCCGAGGACTGCTCGGCCACGAAGGACCCCCGCCCGGGTGCGACCTCGATCAACTGGTGGGCCTCCAGCCGGCGCAGTACCTCACGTACCACGCCCCGGCTCGCACCGAACTGGATCGCGAGTTCCCGCTCGGACGCGAGCTTCGCACCGACGGCGATCGCACCGGTCCGGATGTCATGCTCGAGCTCGCGTGCGATCCGTTCGGTGAGCAGTCCGCGATGCCCCGTCGCGGCCGACGCCAGCGCACCCGGGCCGGGGTCGACGGCGGGTGGGCGGGGTGGGGTGGACATGCGACGAGGATACGCGGAGGTCCGCGGGCGATCCCTCAGTCGTCGGGCGTCGTCACCTGCAGGTACGCCTGCGGCGTGGTCTCGGGTCCGCGCGCCTGGCGGATCGTGGTGGTGCCGGCTACGAAGCCGGCCTGCCCGAGCAGGCCGGCGATCGTGTCCGGGTCGAGCCGGTAGGCGTCCAGGTCGATCTCGTGCCCGTAGCCCCGCTCCAGGTGCTTCGCCCGGTGATCGCCGGCCTGGAACGCGAGCAGCAGCCGCCCGCCCGGCCGCAGGGCCCGCCGGAACTCGGCGAACACCCGCGGCAGCTGCGCCGGCGGGGTGTGGATGATCGAGTACCAGGCCACCGCCCCGGCGAGCGAGCCCGGCGCGATGCCCGCGGCCTCGAGATCCAGCAGTGATCCGACCACGAACCGCAGCTCGGGGAGGCGTCCGCGCGCGACGTCGACCATCGCGGGTGAGAGATCGAGGCCGAACACGTCCAGCCCGAGCGAAGCGAGGTGCGTGGTGACCCGCCCCGGACCGCAGCCCAGATCCGCGACCGGACCCGCGCCGTCGGCCAGGACGTCCTCGGCGAACGCGCCGAGCAGGGCGCGGTCGAGCGCGTTGCCGGCGAGCTCGTCGCGCAGCAGCGACTCGTAGTCGACGGCGACCGTGTCATAGGCGGCGCGGGTGGCGGTCAGGAAGTCGGGCTCGGTCACCGGGCGAGGCTATGGCTCCGGAGGCCGAGGCACGGGGAGCGACCCGCGTCGACATGGTCCTGAAGCCCTCGATCCAGTCGGCGGGATCGGGCTGGCTCGAGGGCCTGGCGACGACCTCGCCGGTCCGCTCGCGGGGAGCGAGCGCCGATGCGAGGCTTGGGGCATGTCAGGGACCGTCCGCAATGCCGCCTCCGACGCCGGTGACAACCCGGTCGTGCGTGCCGGTGCCCGCGTCGGCTACGCCGCCAGCGGCGTGCTGCACCTGCTGATCGGGTGGCTCGCCCTGCAGCTGGCGTGGGGCGGCGGGTCCGGCTCGGCCGACTCCTCGGGCGCGTTCACCCAGCTCGGGTCCACCCCGGTGGGTGCCGTGCTGCTCTGGGCGGTCACGGCTGGGTTCGCGCTGCTCGGGCTGTGGCAGCTCACCGAGCTGATCGGCCCCGGCGAGGCCAAGGACAAGGTCAAGAACCTCGGCAAGGCGGTCCTGTACCTGGTGCTGGCCGGCACGGCCCTGCGGATCGCGGCCGGCGGGTCGTCCGGCGGCGGCGAGCAGACTTCGAGCATGACCGGGACGCTGATGGCCCAGCCGTTCGGCCGGATCCTGGTCGCGGTGGTTGGCGCCGTGGTGATCGGCGTCGGGATCTACCACGTCGTCAAGGGCGTCCGGTCGACGTTCCTGAGGGACCTGCGCGAGAACCCGGGGCGGTGGGTCACCTGGGCGGGACGCCTCGGGTACATCGCCAAGGGGGTCGCGCTGGCCATCGTGGGAGGTCTGTTCGTGGTGGCCGCCGTGCAGTCGGATCCCGAGGGGGCAGAGGGGCTGGACGGGGCGCTTCGGTCCCTGCTCGAACTGCCATTCGGATCAGTGCTGCTCACCGTCGTCGCGTTCGGGATCGCGTTCTACGGGGTGTACTCCTTCGGCCGGGCCCGGTACGCCAAGGTCTGAGGCCCTGCGCCATCAGGGCGACTGCAGCGCCTTGATGATCGTGATGCTCCGGGTGATCTCAGCCGCGGTGCCGGGGTGCTCGGTCGCGTCCAGCTCCCAGATGGCGTTCCGCACGCACCGGACCAGGGCGAACGCGCGGGCGCGGTCGTAGTCGATCCCGGCGCCGGCGCAGGCCACGTCCAGCCGCAGCTGCAGGTGTCCGCGCAGGTCGTGGGCGTCCTGCGCCTGCTCCCATCGGTTCCACAGCAGCGGCGCGAGCGCGAACGCCGGGTCCGCAGCCATCGTCTCGGCATCGATGGCGACCCATTCGCCCGGGTCGGGCCGCCACAGGACGTTGCCCGGGTGCAGGTCCGCGTGCACGAGTCGGGCGTCGACGTCCTCTTGCGAACCCAGGTCGACGGCGAGGGCTCGGCCGGCCTCGAGCAGTCGCCTCGGGAAGGCTGTACCCCGGGTGTCCCGGGCGCGCAGGGCGTCGATGTCAGCGACGAGGGTGCGCAGGTGCTCGGACAGTCGCGGCGCCCACGGCGGCGCCGGGCGGTCCAGCCGGGTGGAGAGGCGGCCGAGTTCCTCGGCGGCGTCGAGGATGCTCTCGGTGTTCAGGTCACGGGCCTCGAGTCGTTCCAGTAGCAGGGCCCAGCGGCCCGGGTCCGCGGCGAGCAGGCGGACCGCACCGGCGCCGTCCCACGCGCGCAGTGCCAGGTGCTCGGTGCGACCCTCCGCGTGCGGCCAGACCAGTTTGAGCATCGCCGGTGCGTCGTCCCCACGCCGAACCGGCAGCACGAGCGAGGACGCGCCGTGCAGAGCAGGGCCGGCCGGACCGTCGCGGCGCAGCCGCCACTGCCCGAGCACCTCCTCGACGAGGCGAGGCAGCGACTCGAGCCAGGCTGCGCCGTCGGGCAGGCCCGGGTCGGGGACGTGCCGGACGACGGCTTCACGCAGCCCGGGTGGGATCAGGTCGGGGTCGGTCATCGCGCCGGGGCCTGGTCGGGGAGCGTGGCCGGCTCGATCGTGAAGGTGCGCAACGGCCGGTTCGTGAGGGCGAGCGCGCCGACGATCGCGGCACAGGCCAGGCCACCGGAGATGAGCGCGACCGGGGCCGAGGTCAGGCCCGCCACCAGTCCGGCGCGGAAGTTGCCGACCTCGGGACCGCCCACGCCGACGATGTGGTCCACGGCGGAGACCCGGCCCCGGTGTGAGTCGGGCGTGGCGAGCTGGACCATCGCGCCTCGGGTCACCACCGAGACCGTGTCCGCCGCGCCGGCGACGGCCAGCGCCGCGAACACCAGCCACAGCGGCTGGGCGAAGCCGACCACCGCGAGCGCGATGCCCCAGGTCCCGGCGGCGATGAGCTGGATCAGGCCGGCGCGGCGTGCCCGGGTGACCATGCCGGAGAGCAGGCCCGCACCGATGCCGCCGACCGCGATCGCGGACAGGAACAGCCCGAGCGTCTGCGGGTTCCCGCCGAAGCGCAACTCGTTGATGAGCGGGAAGAGCGCGATCGGCATCGCCAGCAGCGTGGCCGCGAGGTCGGTGGCGAACGAGCCCCAGAGGGCAGGCTTGGTCCGGATGAACCGCAGGCCGTCGATGCTCTGCCGCAGACCCGCCCGTGCGACGGTCCCCTGCGGCGGCATCGCCGGGAGCCGGATCACCGCGATCAGGGAGGCGCAGCCGGCGACGGCCTGGACGAGGTAGGTGGGGGCCAGGCCCCACTTCGCCAGGACCAGGCCGGCCAGTGCGGGCCCGACCAGCATCGACGCCTGGAACGCGAGGTTCTGCAGCGCGAGGCCGGCGCCGACCTGGTCGGCCGGCAGGAGCCGGACCGGGAACGTGCGCCGGGCGGGGGAGCCGAGCGCGTTGAACGCCGACGCGAGGCCGATGAGGAGGAACAGCACCGCGAGCGAGTCGAGCCGGAGCAGGGCCTGGACGGTCAGCCCGGTCGCGACGAGCACCTGGCCAAGGGTGGTCAGCCGCACCAGGGTGCGCCGGTCCATCGCGTCGGCCAGGGACCCGCCGACCATCCCGAACACGAGCTGCGGGATCGCGTTCACCAACCCGATCGCGCCGGTCCACACGGGGCTGTGGGTCATCTCCCAGACCTGGAGGAGCACGGCCACGGTGGCGAACTGGTAGCCGAAGGTGCCGACCGAGGACCCGATCCACAGGTCCCGGAACGCGCGGCTGGAGCGCAGTGGCCGGATGTCGAGGAGGCGGTCGGTGAGGCTCACTCGACGGGCCTGCGGGTGGTACCGGCGTGGGGCGTGGAGGTCGGTCCGGTGGTGCCGGCCGGGGCGGACCAGGTCGATCCGGGAGACGGGGTGGCCTCGAGCAGGGCGCGGAGCCGGTCCAGGAACGGCCGCATCACGAGGGCCTGTTCGAGGTCGGCAACCACCCGGGTCAGCGGGTACGGCACCTCGGCGTCGAGCTCGGCCACGGCCTGTTCCGTGGCGCGCCACTCCGCCTCGAGGAACGGCACCAGGGAGCGTCCGCGCTCGGTGAGCGTGATCGGGCGGGTGCGAGCATCGGCACCCGGCGTGGTGGTGACCAGTCCCTCGCGTCGCATCAGGCTGATCGTCTGACTCATCGCCGAGTGCGTCTTGCCCAGGGCGGCGGCCAACTCCTTGATGGTCAGCGGGCCGGCGTGCGCGAGGCGGATCAGCGGCATGGCGAACCGCGGCCGGACGCCCTCGATGCCGCGCTCGCGGTAGAGGTGCTCGATGTCGGCGTCCATCGCGGCGAGCATCGTGGTCAGGGCGTGCCAGTGGCTGTGGTGGGTCGGGTCCGACGATGTCACAGCGCTAATATAACAGCACTTATAGGTAGGGGTATGGGCGTGGTAGGAGTCTGCACCGCCCGCCGGTTCTCGTTCGGTTCACCCGGATCGTGCGATGTGGCTGCACGTCGCGACGGCTACGTTGCTGGCGCATGACGCGTGGCCAAGCGCAGAGATGGAGAGACGTGATGAGCGATCCGACTCAGGGTGATGTCTGGTACGGGCCGATCCATGGTCGGCGTCAGTTCCGGGAACACATCGACCCGATGCAGTTTCCGTCCGACGGCATGCCGCCCGCCGAGGCGTACGAACTGCTGCACACCGGTCTGATGCTCGACGGGCGCGAGACGCTCAATCTCGCGTCGTTCGTCACCACCTGGATGGAGCCCGAGGCCGAGGCGCTCATCCATGACACGCTGCGCAAGAATCACATCGACCATGAGGAGTACCCGGCCGCCTCGCTTGTCGAGGAAGGGTGCGTACACATGCTGGGGGCGCTGTTCAACGCCCCGGACCCGGCCAAGGTCGTCGGCGTGGGGACCATCGGGTCCTCCGAGGCGATCATGTTGGGACTCCTGGCGCACAAGCGCACCTGGCGAAACCGGCGTCGGGCCGCGGGACTCAGCACGGATCGCCCGAACGTCGTCTACGGCGCGGAGACCCATGTGGTCTGGGACAAGTTCGCCAACTACTTCGACGTCGAGATGCGCAAGATCCCCATGCGGGCGGATCGCTACGTGCTCAGCGCGGAGGACGTCGAGAGCCGCTTGGACGAGAACACGATCGCGGTGGGCGCCGTGCTCGGCACGACGCACATCGGCGAGGCCGATCCGATCGAGGCGATCAACGATCTGCTCCTCCGGGTGAAGGACGAGCGAGGGTGGGACATTCCGTTGCATGTGGACGGGGCCAGCGGAGCATTCATCGCACCGTTCGCCGAACCGGAACTGAGGTGGGACTTCCGCCTCGCGCAGGTGGCTTCGATCAACGCGTCCGGGCACAAGTACGGATTGGTCTACCCCGGGGTCGGCTGGCTGATCTTCCGGGACGCGTCGAAACTCCCGGAGGATCTCGTCTTCAGCGTGAACTATCTGGGCGGAGCGCAGCCCACCTACACGTTCAACTTCTCGCGGGGCTCGGCGATGATCCAGGCGCAGATGTACAACTTCCTGCGACTCGGTCGAACCGGGTACACCTCGATCGTCGGCAACATGGTGGCGAACGCCCGCCATCTCAACGACTGCCTCGTCGCCAGCGGCAAGTTCGAGATCCTCAACCCGGGGCTGAGCGAACCCGTCGTCACGTTCCGGCTCAAGGGCGATCCCGGCTTCGATGTCTACCACCTGTCCGCGCGGCTGCGTCAGGACGGCTGGATCGTTCCTGCCTACAGCCTCCCGCCGAACGCCGAGCATGTTCATCTGATGCGGGTCGTGGTCAGGCTCGACCTGAGCCGTCAGATGGTCGACATGCTGCTTCGCGACCTGCTGAAGGCCTGGGACGACCTGGCCTCCGAGCAACCGAGTCACCGCGCCACCGCCAAGCCCGATCTGTGGACGGCGCCCGCTCGAGCAGCGGAACACAGCAAGACGCGTACCGGCTTCGTCCGGTGAGCCCTCGTGATGTCCGGCCCAGCCTCGGAGCGCTCGGCGCGGGCACTGCCCGAGCTCCCGGCCGGGTGGCGAGTGATCCGAACGACGGGGCCGCTCGGCTTCGTCACTCGCGCGCGGCTGGAACGAGCTGACGGGAGCCAGGCCGAATGGACGTCGCGACGCCACCGCAAGCGACTCGGACTCGGACCCCCGCTCGAGGATCCTGCCTACACCCGGACCGGGAGGAAGGCCCGCGGGCGACCCAGCCGGATGAGCTGGTGGCTGGCAGCGCTCTTCGGGGTCGGTGCCCTCTGCTTCGCGATCGGCTCGCTTCCGCTCTTCTTCGATCATGCCGCCCCGGGGATCGTCGCCACCACGTTCTTCGTCGGGTCGATCCTCTTCACGACCGCGGCGTACCTGCAGTACCACGAGACGCTGACCGCTCCGGGAGGGGTCCAGACCGGGTCCCGTCCTCCGCGACGGCGACCGCTCCGAGGAGCCCCCGGGCGCATCGACTGGTGGGCGACAGCCGTCCAGCTCGTGGGGACCGTGCTGTTCAACGTCAGTACGTTCGCCGCGACGCAGGACGATCTGGGCCTGGTCCAGGAGCGGCGCCTGATCTGGGGCCCTGACCTGGCCGGTTCGGTGTGCTTCCTGATCGCCAGTTGACTGGCCTACTCGGAGGTGAACCGAGGGATCGCGCCTCGTCCGGACCGATCTGTCGGCTGGCGAATCGCCACGCTCAACCTGGTCGGTTCCGTTGCCTTCGGAGCGGCCGCCATCGCGGCCCGCTATCTGCGAACCACCGATGAGCCGGCGAATATCGCCCTGGTGAACCTGGGAACGTTCGTCGGGGCGATCTGCTTCCTCGCTGGCGCCGCGTTGCTCCCGGTGGAGTCCGCGACGGACGCTGCGGGGTTCGAAGAGGAGCCCAGGACCGACGGGCCTGCGCCAACCGCACCGTGATGGTGCCGCGCCACCGGTTGTGCGGAGCGGTCGGCACCGTGAGGGAGGGCCTCGGCTCCTGGGCAGTGCTCCCCGTTCCGCGCCGGCCGTGCGCGATCTAGCCTCGGAGCCGTGATGACGAGAGACGCATATGTGCAGCGCGCGCAGGCGCAGGACGACTGGGCACCCGGCTGGGAGGCGATCGACGCCGCGTTCGGCGCGGTCTATCCCGGCGTCGAGCCACCGCACCTGGCCACGTCGATGCCGGCCCGGGCGATGTTCGGCGGCAACGAGTACCTCGACGGCGCCAGCCTGTTCCCTTCGCCGAAGGGCTACCAGCACGTCGTCACCTACGGAATGAGCTCGCTGTACGCCGACACCGAGGACTACGGCGGCGAGCGCAGCGGCTGGGGCTACGAGATGACCATGAAGGTCGCCGCACCGGGCAAGCCGGAGGCAACATGGGCCGTCTCCGTGATGAGCAACCTCGCCCGTTACACCTACACCTCGGGCCGGTGGTTCGAGCCCTACCAGGCGGTCGCCGGCAACGGCACGCCGATCAGCATCGGCTCCGGCAGCGCACTCACGTCACTGCTGGTGGTACCGGACACGGAGGTTGCGGGCGTGGACACCGTGCACGGCAGGCTCGATTTCCTCCAGCTCGTGGGTGTCACCCAGCCGGAGTCCGACTGGATCTTCGCCGACCCGTCGCTCACGGTCGGCCGGATCCGTGAGCTCGCCACCTGGCTGGCCGAGACCACCGGACCGGAGCTCGTCACCGACCTCGCGCGGACCCGGTCCTACGTCTGATCTGGCGTCCCGCACGGACCCAGTGATCCTGCGATTCACCGCAGCCGAGGTCCATCAGCCGACGCTGATCCCACGGCGCGTCGCCGCCGCACTTGGCGAATGCGCGGAAGCCCTCGGTCGCTCGTCAGTTGACCGAGGGTTTCCGCGCGGTCGGCGGCTGGGATGGGGGTGGGGTGGCGCTCACGGGTGCCCGGTGACCTCGGCGCTGACCGACCTCACGAACGCCGCGACGTCTTCGTACCGGCCTGGCGCGTCGTCCGGTCCGGCGTCGTACCACCATGCCGCTGCCCACTCGATGAGCTCGGCCGACTCCGGGCGCCGGGCCGCCGCCCAGAAGCCGGCCCGGCGCTTCGAGACCTGGGTGCCCTCGACGACCAGGTGCAGCGCTCGGCACAGGGTGAGCACCGAATAGGCCTGTGCACCGGTCCGGCCGCGCGCGTCCTCGACCCACTCGGGCCAACTTGCGGCGTGCTCACGCACCACCGCGCGAACCGCCGCCCGGTCGACCGGCGGCAGCACCGCCGTCGGGCTCTGGCCGCGCAGCGCTCGTCCGTCCGCGCGCGCCGACGCGACGTTCAGCAGGTAGTGCCGGCCCGCCTCGAACAGGTGCAGCGGTTCGCCCGGGCTGATCCGGATCATCGGGCCCGGGCGGTCCGCCAGTGCGGTGAGGGTCGCGGCCGGGAAGTAATCGACCTCGATGCGGTCCGCCCAGGCGGGATGGTCGACGGCGAGGCGCGCGTGCAGCGGACGCAACCGTTCCAGCGTGGCGGGAGTGGGCACCTCGCGCAGCACCGCGAGCAGGTCCAGGTCGCTGCGGGCCGGGTCGAAGTCGCCGGCGACGTAGGAGCCGTGCACGTACAGGGCGACGAGATCCTCGCCGAGGGTGCCGGCGATGCCGTCGGCGAGCAGGTCGAGCATCCGTGGAGGTGCTGTGGTCACGGTCCCACCGTACGGCCCGATACCAGTTGACGTCAGGTACAGTGAACGAAAGTTCATTCAAACCTGGAGCTGGTACATGCCCCGCACCGACGAACAGAACGAGGCCATCCGGGCGGCCACCCGGGACACGATCCGGACCGCCGCCGTCCGCGAGTTCGCCGCACGTGGTTTCGCGGCCGCGAACATCCGCGGCATCGCGGCCGAGGCGGGTCTGAGCACGGGGTCGATCTACCGTCACTACGCCACGAAGGAAGAGCTCTTCGACGAGCTCCTCACCCTGGCCGCCACCGGACTCGCCGCCGCTGCGCAGCGGCTCGCCGGCCCGGGTGGGCCGCTCGGCCTGGTTCGCGAGTTCGCGGCCACGTACCTGGCGGATCTGCGGGGCGACCGGGGTGAGGCCGAGTTCTTCATGGTCATCAATCAGGGCTTCACGAGCGACACGCCGCCGGGCACCACGGCGCGTCTGGCCTCGGCGCACTCCTCGCTCTGGCGCGCATTCGCCGCCCTCGTCCGGCGTGGGCAGGAGGAGGGCGAGTTCGCCGGCGGCGACGCCGAACAGTTGACGGTGGGCTTCTTCGCGATGCTCACCGGGCTCACCACGCTGCGCCTGGCCCTCCGCGACGACCTGCCGATGCCGGAGCTCGACCTCGTGCTGCGGCACCTGACCGGAGCGGTCCGATGATCGAGGTCGTGCGGGCCGACGTGTTGGGTGAGGGCTACCGGCGGCGGATCACCGACGTGTGGGTCCGCGGGTTCGCCGAGGACTTCGCCTACTTCTCCACGGATCCGCAGGTGCTCGGGGACGCGTTCGCGCACCTGCTGCTGCTGGAGCGCTGGTACGTCGCGCTGGTCGACGGTGAACCGGCCGCAGTCGCCTGTGTCGCCGAGGGGGACGAGGAGGTTCTGCGGCCGCGGGCCGCCGAGTTCCGCCGGCACCTCGGGCTCCTGCACGGGACGGTCACGCACCTCATCGTCCGGAGCCAGTTCCTGGGCGGCTACGACGGCGCTCGGCCCGGACTCGTCGAGATCGGCTTCGTGACCACGGCGCCGGCGTTCCAGGGCCGCGGGGTCGCGACCGCGCTCCTGCGACACCTCCTCGCGCTGCCCGGCTACGACGAGTTCGTGCTGCGCGACATCAAGGACACCAATGCGGGCGCGCTCGGCCTGTACACCAAGCTGGGTTTCACCGAGATCAGCAGGCGGGCCGTGCGGGGAGCGCAGCGGGCCGGGTTCGCCGAGTACGTGTCGATGCGGCTCGTCCGGAGCTGACCCGACGCCGCAGGCCGGCCGCCGAGGAACCTGCCTCCGGGTCGGCAGTATCGTCACGACCCATGGACACGAGACCTGCGAGCTACGTCGTGGCTGTACGGGACGGGGCCGTGTTGCTGGCCCACTGGAACGAAGGCGGCCGGACCGGGTGGACGCTGCCGGGTGGCGGCATGGAGGACGACGAGTCCACCGAGGAGACCGCGATCCGGGAGTTCCGTGAGGAGACCGGCTATGACGTCGCACTGGATGGGCTGCTCGGTGTCGACACCCACTATGTCGCGGCGGCCGACCGGCTCAGCGTCGGCGCCGGTCCGCTGCGTAGCGTCCGCATCATCTACGCCGGCCACATCGTGGGCGGCGAGCTCACCCACGAGATCGACGGCAGCACCGACGAGTGCCGATGGGTCCCGCTCGAGGAGGTCGCCGGCCTCGACACGGTCAGCCTCGTCGGCGCGGCGATGGCCATGGTGAAGGCTCGCTGATCCGCCTGCCCGCTGACGCGATTCGCTGCGGCCCTCAGCCGGCGGCCCGATCACTGAGGTGTCATAGGTGCTCGGCGAGCGCACGCCCCTGGAGCGCGGTCGCAGACATCTGCTGTCCGAACGTGGCGAGCCGCGACCACCGCCCTATCATCGGGCGATGCTGACAGCGCTGCTGTACGGGTTGGGCACCTCGGTGCCGATGCTGATCGGTGCGGTGATCGGGTTGCGGTACGACCTGCCCACCAAGGTCCTCGCGGCGATGATGGCATTCGGTGCGGGCACCATGATCGCGGCGGTGACCACCGAGCTGTTCCAGCCCGCGTTCGACAGCGAGGGCCTGCTGATCGCCGGCGCGGCACTCCTGGGTGGCGCGCTCGTGTACGTGCTCGCGGACCGGCTGATCGAGCGCAAGCTCGGGCCGGCCGCGCTCGGCCCGGCGCTCATGCTCGGCGCGCTGCTCGACGGGATCCCGGAGAACACCGCGCTCGGTGTCAGCCTGACCGGGGCCGGTGGGATCGTGCTGCTGGTGGCGGTCGCTGTGGGCAACGTGCCCGAGGCGATGGCGGGAGCGGCCTCGATGCGCAGGCAGCCCGGCTTCGCGCCGCGGCGCACGCTCTGGATGTGGGCGGGCACGGCGATCCTGCTGACCGTGGTCGTCGTGGCGGCGTGGGCGGTCAGCGACGTGATCTCCGGCCGCAGCATCTCGGTGGTCCAGGCGTTCGCCGGTGGCGCCACCCTCGCCGTGCTCGCGGATTCGCTGATGCCGGAGGCCTATCGCGACGGCGGCTGGTGGGTCGGTCTGTCCACTGCGGTGGGGTTCCTGGTCGCCTTCGCGCTCGGCGGCTGACCCCTTGCCAGCTGCCCGCCTGCTCACGTAGCATCTGCGTCGATGCGTATCGACGATGATCGTACGGCCGAGACGACGGACCGCGGAGCGGGTCCCGTCGGAGGCGCGCCGAGTGTGCGTCGTGGCCGGCCGGCTCCGACGAGCAAGGACGTCGCACGCGTCGCCGGGGTCTCGCAGAGCACCGTCTCCTACGTGATGAGCGGGAAGCGGCCGATCTCCGAGAAGACCCGCCGGATCGTGCTGGAGGCGATCGACCAACTCACCTACGAGCCGCATGCCGGGGCGCGCGCGCTCGCCGGGCATCGCACGAACGTCGTCGGCCTGGTGGTGCCGTTCCACAACCCCGAGGCGGCCAGCGGACTGATGGCCTTCGCCGAGGAGATCGCGGTCAACGCCCGCGACCACGACTACGACGTGCTGATGCTGACGGCCGCCGAAGGGCCGGCCGGGCTGGCCCGGGTGCAGCGCCGCGCCATGTGCGACGCGGTGATCGTCATGGAGGTCGCGACCGACGACCCTCGGGCCGCCATGGCCCGTGAACTCGAGATGCCCGTGATCTTCATCGGCGTCCCGGACGACCACGACGGACTGCACTGCATCGACTTCGACTTCGAGACCGGTGCCCTCCTGTTGGTCGACGCCCTGGCCGATGCCGGCTGCCGCGAGATCGCCGCGCTCGGATGGTCAGAGGAGCGTGTCGGCCTGGGCATGAACTACGTCCCCCGCTTCCGTGCCAGCGCCGAGGCGCGCGCCGCGGAGCGTGGGGTCCGACTGCGCTGGATCAGCGCACCGCACACGCGCGCCGGGGTCGAGGGTTTCCTCGACTCGGTGCTCGCGCCCGCCGGCCGCTCCCACCCCGGGCTGCTCACGGTGCACAGCCCGCATGACCTCGGTGCCGCCCTTCAGCAACGCGGTCTGGTGCCGGGGCGCGACCTCGACGTGGTGTCACTGTGCACCGACGTCGAGGCCGAGGCTCAGCCGGTCGCGCCCACGGCGGTGTCCCCGCAACCCCGGGACGTGTCCCGGCTCGCCATGGGGTGGCTGTTCGACCTGCTCGACAACGAGATCCCCGCCGAGCTGCGTCTCGTGGAAGCGCACCTGACCACGCGCGGCTCCGTCCGTCCGCTCGGCTAGCGCCGGCCGCGACCTCCTGCCTGACGACAACTACACCCGATTCGCAGTCGATACGCATCGATGCCGCCCGATCCCGACGATCGGTCCGGTTCTGCCCACGAGGACGTGGGCCCGACAGAGAGGAACGAGATGACCAGATTCTCCAGATCCCGAGTTGCGATCGCCGCGGCAGCCGCGCTGCCGCTGGTGCTCGTGGCCGCATGCAGCGGCTCCGACGGTGGCACCGGCGGCGACGGCGGTGGTGACGGTGACGTCACCGAGCTGCACGTCCTCGACTACTACAACAACGACCCGAACAAGACGGTCTGGCAGGGCGTCCTCGACGCTTGCGCCACCGAGGTCGGCGTGGAGCTGAACCGCGAGTCGGTCCCGGGCGGCGACCTCATCGCCAAGGTGCTGCAGATGAGCTCCTCGCGCACCCTGCCCGACGTCCTCATGCTCGACAACCCGGACGTCCAGCAGATCGCCGAGAGCGGGGCGCTCGCGCCGCTGTCCCAGTTCGGACTCGACCCGGGCGGGATCGCCGAAGGGGTGCTGTCCGCCTCGACCTACGAGGACGAGCTGTACGCGCTGCAGCCGGTGACCAACACGATCGCCCTGTTCTACAACACCCAGACCCTGGCGGCGGCCGGGATCGAACCGCCCACCACCTGGGAGGAGCTTGAGACCGCGGCCGCGGCGCTGACCGAGGGGGACCAGTACGGTCTCGCCCTTTCGGCGATCAACACCTACGAGGGAACGTGGCAGTTCCTGCCGTTCATGTGGTCCAACGGGGGCGACGAGGCGGACATCGCGACTCCGGAGGTCGCCGGGGCGCTGCAGCTGTGGAAGGACCTGCTGGACGCCGGGTCCATGTCGCAGTCGGTGGTCACCTGGTCGCAGGCGGACGTCGCGGACCAGTTCTCCAGCGGCAACGCGGCGATGATGGTCAACGGCCCATGGAACTTCGGCACGCTCGCGGAGAACGCCGAACTCGAGTACGGCATCGTCCCCATCCCGGCGCCCGCGGCCGGCGACACCGTGGTCTCGCCGTTCGGCGGCGAGGCCTGGGCGGTCCCGCAGACCGGCGACGACGCGCGGATGGCCGTGGCCGCCGAGTTCGTCCAGTGCCTCGTCGGGGAGGACGCGGTGGTCGAAGCCGCGGTCGGGACCAACACGGTGCCGACCGACCCGTCCCTGTCCGACACCGTCGTCGAGCAGGTCCCGAACCTCGCCTCGTTCGCCGAACAGGTCCCGGACCTGCGCGCGCGCACCGGGGAGCTCGGGCCGGAGTGGCCGACGCAGGCGACGGCCATCTACGAAGCGGTCCAGAACGCGCTCGTCGGAGGCATGAGCCCGGAGGACGCGCTGGCCCAGGCGCAGAACGGCTGAGCCGGTGACCTCCACCGAAATACGGCCGGGGTCCGGTGGGCTGGCCCCACCGGCCCCGGCCCGGCCGGCCCGGCACCGGTCGGTCGGCCGGAGCCGGCTCGTCCAGATCGCGTTCCTGATCCCCGCCACCGCCTACCTGGTGCTGTTCTTCGGCTACCCCGTCGTCAAGAACATCACCATGGGCTTCCAGGAGTACACGACCAGGACCTTCTACACGGGCGAGGCGCCCTGGGTCGGGTTCGCGAACTACGTCACCGCCGTGACCGACCCGGTGTTCGACCGAGCCCTGCTCAACACCGGCCTGTTCACCGTGGGTTCCATCGTCGGGCAGTTCACGATCGGCCTGCTCATCGCGTTGTTCTTCCACCGGCGGTTCCATCTCTCCGGCGTCCTGCGCTCGTTGTTGCTGCTGCCGTGGCTGGTGCCGATGATCGCCGCGTCCGCAGTCTGGCGGTGGATCCTCGATACCGATCACGGGGTCCTGAACCGGACCCTCGACCTGCTGCCGTTCCTGGACGGACGCCCTGCCTGGCTGACGTCGACCACGCTGGCGTTGGTCGCCGTCATCATCGTCAACATCTGGCTCGGGATCCCCTTCAACGCAACGATCCTGTACGGCGGCCTGCAGGAGATCCCCGAGGAGCTGTACGAGGCGGGCTCGCTCGACGGCGCCACCGGAGCCCGCGCGTTCTGGCACATCACCTGGCCGCTGCTGCGGCCGGTGGTCACGGTGGTCCTCGTGCTGGGCGTCGTCTACACACTGAAGGTGCTCGACGTCATTCTCGGTCTGACCAACGGTGGGCCCGCCAATGCCACCCAGACGATCTCGACGTTCTCGTACCACATGTCGTTCCGCGAGTTCGACTTCGGGGTGGGTGCCGCACTGGGCAACATCCTGGTGCTGATCTCGCTCGTGTTCGCCGTCGTCTACCTGCGCCTCAACCGGCGCTCGATCGACGAGTAGAGGCTGGAGGTCTCATGAGTGCCGCAGTTCCGATCGCCCGACGAGCAGCCGGCGACGCAGCCGGTCGCGCGTCGAAGATCACCACCCCGCGCCGGCCGGGACACACGATCCTCGGCGTGATCATCATCGCCGTCATGCTGTTCCCGCTCTACTGGATGCTCAACGTCTCGCTGCAGCCGGCGGGCAACGCCTCGGCGACGCCGTGGCTGCCTCTCGACCTCTCCTTCGACGGGTACCGGACCGCACTGGCCGAGCAGGGCGGCAACCTGGTGACGAGCCTGATCGTCAGCCTCGGCGCCGTGGTGTTCAGCCTGCTCATCGCGGCGCCCGCGGCGTACGCCCTGGCGCACTTCCGGTTCGGCAAGTGGGTCGTCGTGTTCCTGTTCGCCGTGCTGACCACGCAGATGGTGCCGGGCATCGTCGTCGCGAACGCCCTGTACAGCGCGTACAGCGATCTCGGGTTGCTGAACACCTACGCCGGCCTGATCCTGGCCGACTCGGCGGCAGGCATCCCGTTCTCGATCATCCTGATGCGGGCCTTCATGATGAGCATCCCGGCCTCGATCGTCGAGGCGGCCTACGTCGACGGCGCAGGTCCGGTCCGCGCGTTCGTGTCCGTCGTGCTGCCGATCAGCCGCAACGCCCTCATCACCTCGGCGCTGTTCACCTTCCTGTTCGCGTGGGGCGACTTCCTGTTCGCGCTCACGCTGACGACGTCGGAGAGCATGCGTCCGATCACGCTCGGCCTGTACAGCTACATCGGCGGCTTCGTGAGCGACTGGTCGCCGATCATGGCGACCGCCGTGCTCTCCTCGCTACCGGCCATCGCCCTGCTGGTCCTCGCCCAGCGCTACGTCGCCGCCGGGGTCACCGGCGGCGCGGTCAAGTCCTGAGTTCCATCACCCACAACCTAGGAGTCCACACATGTCCGAACCGATCCGGGTCCTCGTCTGGGGCGAGAACCGTCACGAGCAGCTCGAGCCGGCCGTCGCGCAGCGCTATCCCGACGGGATGCACGGGGCGATCGCGCAGGGGATCGAGGCGAACCTCGGCAGCCGCGTCCGGGTGCGCACCACCACCCTGGACGAGCCCGAGCACGGCCTCACCGAGGAGGTGCTGGCCGACACCGACGTGCTGATCTGGTGGGGCCACGCCGCCCACGGCGAAGTTGCCGACGAGGTCGTCGAGCGGGCCCACCGGCACGTGCTGGAGGGCATGGGGCTGATCGTGCTGCACTCGGGGCACTGGTCGAAGCTGTTCGTGAAGCTGATGGGCACCACCTGCACGCTGCGGTGGCGCACCGAGCACGATCGCGAGCTCGTGTGGACGGTCGACGCGACGCACCCGATCGCTCAGGGCATCCCGCACCCGATGATCATCGAGGAGGACGAGATGTACGGGGAGCAGTTCGACATCCCCACCCCCGACGAGCTCATCTTCATCTCGTCCTTCAGCGGCGGCGAGGTGTTCCGGTCCGGCTGCACGTTCCGGCGCGGCCACGGCAGGATCTTCTACTTCCGTCCCGGCGACCAGGACTTCCCGACCTACTTCCACGAGGGCGTGCGCCGGGTCATCTCGAACGGCGTCGAGTGGGCGCACACGGTGCGGCCCGAGCGGAGCCTGCCGACCCTGCTGCGGTACGAGACGGAGGACTTCTACAACGGTCACGGCTACGGCGGTGCGCTGAGCGCAGAAGCCACCGCCGCGGCCGAGCAGCGGACCGCCGAACCCGCGGGCGCCGAGTGAGCCCGGCAGCGACCCCGGCGGAGCCGCTGCGGCTCGTCCAGGTCGGCGCCGGCAGCATGGGCCGCGCCTGGCTGAACGTGATCGCGGCCAACCCGGACACCGAGCTCGTCGGCCTGGTCGACCTGGACCTCGACGGGGCGACGGCGGCACTCGCCGCCGCCCCGGCTGGGCCCGCCGCAGGCGACGTCGTGGTGGGCACGGACCTGGTGGCGGTCGCCCGCGAGACCGGTGCGACCGCCGTCGTCGATGTGGCCGTCCCGACGGCGCACCACGCGATCACGACGGCCGCCCTGTTCGCCGGGCTCGACGTGCTCGGCGAGAAGCCGGTCACCGAGACCGTCGCCGAGGCACTCTCGGTCGTGGCGGCGACCCAGGTGACCGGGCGGCGAGTCGTCGTCAGCCAGTCCCGGCGCTACCTCCGGGAGGCGTTCCAGCTGCGCGAGGCCGCCCGCGTGCTCGGGACCGCGGGGACCCTGGCCGTCGACTTCTACAAGGCTCCGCACTTCGGCGGCTTCCGGGAGCGGATGCCGCAGCCGCTGATCGTCGACATGGCGATCCACCAGTTCGACCTCGCCAGGTTCCTGCTCGACGCCGACCCGGTCGCGGTCTACGCCGAGTCGTTCAACCCGCCATGGAGCTGGTTCGACGGCGACGCCTCCGCGATCGCCACGTTCGAGATGAGTGACGGCGCGCGGTTCTCCTACGGCGGGTCCTGGTGCGCGCCCGGGCTGGAGACGTCCTGGAACGGGGACTGGCGGCTCTCGGCCTCCCGCGGCAGCGCCACCTGGGACGGCGACCGCATGCCGGTGGTGGAAGGCCCGGCCACGGTCGACCTCACCGACGTGGCCGATCCCGGCCGGGAGCTCGTCGGGTCCCTGGCCGCGTTCGTCGCCGGGATGCGCGGTGCCCCGGTGATGTGCGAGGTCGCGGACAACGTGCTCAGCCTCGCGATGGTCGAGGCCGCGGTGGCGTCGGCGGCCAGTCGGCAGCGAGTCGCGATCGACGACGTCCTCGAGCGGGCCTACGCCGACGCGCTCGCGGCCGAGCAACGCGACGACGTGCGCGCCGCGCTGTTGTCGTGGCCATCGGTGCGCGAAGGACTCGGGAGGACGAACCGAGGTCAGGCATAGGCCTCCGGGTCGTACCCGAAGTAATAGTCCGGGAACCTTCCGCGCGCCCGGTCAGAGACCCACCGAGGGGTACTCCTTGCCGAGCCAGTGGCTCAGCTTCCGGCCGAACTCGCGCTGGAAGGACAACGGGCCCTGCTCACGGGTGTACTCCTCGTCGTACAGCGCGATGAACAGCGTCAGGTTGAGGAAGAAGTGCGCCCCATGTTCGAACAGCCAGACGTAGTCGTGCGCCGCCAGCGCGGCCCGCTCGGCATCCGTGAAGGACAGTACGGTGGTCTCCTCGGCGTCATTGAGCCAGCGCCCCACCTCCTGCTCCCACGCCTCGATGGTGCCGGCCGGGTCGTCCTTGTACCGCTGCACCCACTTCGGGTCCCGGTCGATCGTGTAGAGGAACTTGTCCACGTAGTAGGTGCTCATGCCGGGGCTCCGTTCGGGTACCAGGTCATGTACATCTCGCGCGTGTGGAACAGGTCGAGCTCGTCGACGTAGTCCGCCTGGACGCCGTCACCGGCGATGCCCATCATCAGCAGCAGGTCCATGAACCCGTGCGTGGCATTGCCCGCACCCGCCATCGACTCGTGCGTCACGTTCTCCAGGATCGCGTCGATGTTCCCGGTAGCCAGCCACTCGATCGCGTTCCGGTCGAACTCAGGGTCCGGGCCGTGCTCACCGAACTGGCGCGGTCCGCCGAGCTCCAGCGACAGGTGCCCGGTGCCGATCGCCGCCACCCGCAGGTCCGAGGGGTAGGCGTCGATGACCTCCCGGATCGCACGGCCGACCTGCCAGAACCGCTTCGGCGACGGCAGCGGCGGCGCGAAGATGTTCGTGTAGATCGGCACCACCGGCAGGTCCGCCTCGGGCCGCACCGTGATGATCGGGCAGATGATCGAGTGGTCCAGCTTCAGCTCGTGCGAGAACGAGAAGTCGAAGTCCCGGTCCAGCAGCCCCTCGTGCAGGTACCGGGAGAGCTCGACGTCGCCGTCGAGGACGTACTTGGGCAGCCCGAACTCACGCTCCTCGTTGTAGAACGTCGCGTCGTAGCGCTCCGCCCGGCCGATCAGGAACTGCGGGTAGTTGTCGAGGAAGAACTGGTGGAAATGGTCGGCGCCGACCATCACCAGCACGTCCGGCCGGGCCGCGGTGAGGGTCTCCCGGTAGGCCTCCACCTTGCGCCGCCACTCGGCGGCGAACGGCGGGCGCTCCTCGAGAGGCGACGTGGTCGCCTTGTAGTAGAAGGGGTGGTGCGTGCTGGCCAGCACGGCGGTGAGCTGGGCCACTTCGGGCTCCTTCGTGGGGGTCGACGGCGGGTGTTGGGCCGGTCAGGGAACGTCCGGCTCGGGCGGGGGTACGTAGACGGCGTTGCGGTCGACCGCCGCGTAGATGGCCGGGGCGATCGGGTTGCGGCGCTCCTCGGTGATCTGGCCGAGCAGGCCGGCGGTGCGGGCGAGGAGCGCGAACCCGCGGAGCATCTCCACGGGCAGGCCGAGGTCGGCCAGCGCGGCCCCGCACACCCCGGCACCGTTGAGGGGCAGCGCCCGCCCGAGGACCGGCTCACTCATCCGGCCGAGCGCCTCGAACAGGCGCAGGTGCGGACCGCGCAGCCCTTCCTCCTCGGCGATCGCGATCAGCCTGGGCGTGCGGGGGTCGCCCTCCTTGTGCACCGGGTGCCCGAGTCCCGGGACCTTCGCACCCGCGGCCCGCTGCGCCCGGAGGGCGGCTGCGGCGAGTTCGTCCCAGCCGGAATCGGTGTCCGGCAGCGGCGCGGCCGCGTCGCCCGGGTTCGACCCGGTGTCGCCCGCGCTCGACCCCGCGTCGGACTGCGCGTCCTCGACCGGGCCACCCGCGCGGTGCGTCGCGAGGATCTGCGCCAGGAAGACCCCGGTGTCCTCGGTGACGCCGAGGTACCGGGAGCCGCCGCCGAGGATCCCGGCGGCCACGGCCCCCTGCAGCGCGCCGGGCGCGCTCAGGTCGGTCAGCCGGGCGGCGATCGCAGTGGGGGTGAAGCCGTGGTCGGTGAGCGCGACCAGGACCGACTCGAACACCCGGACCTCCCCGGCGCTCGGTCGGCGCATCGCCACCAGCCAGAACGCGAGCTCGCCGAAGCCGACCGAGCCCATCAGGTCCTCGGCGAGGTCCTGACCGAGCAGACGGATCTCGGTGGCGCTCGAGGTGCCGAGCGACGTGGGGTAGCGGGGCTCGTCGGTCACTGGTGCTCCTCGGCCAACCATGCCCGGACCTCGTCCGTGTGCTCCCCGAGCCCCGGAGGGGCGAGGTCGTAGCGCGGGGAGGTCCCGGAGTAGGTGAGCGGATGACGGACCCCGGGGACGCCGTCGGGCCCGACGGCCACCTCGGGCTCCAGCCCGAGCCGGCGCGCGTACTCGACCCCCTGTGCGATGGTGTTGATCGGCCCGCACGCCACCCCGACGGCGTTCAGAGTCTCGAACCAGACCTCCGCCGGCTGGGTGCGGAGCCGCTCGACGAGCAGTGGGCGCAGCTCCTCGCGGCGCTCGGTGCGGCCGGCGTTCTCGGCGAACCGCGGGTCGGCGGCGACCTCGGGGATGCCGAGCACCTCGCACAGCCGCCGGAACTGGGTGTCGTTGCCGGCCGTGATGATCAGGTCGTCGTCCGCGGTGGGCAGCGGCTCGTAGGGGAACAGGCTCGGGTGCGCGTTGCCCATCCGCGTCGGGGTGACGCCGCCGCCGACGTAGGCCATCGTCTGGTTCACCAGCCCACTCATCGCGGACGCCATCAGGCTGGCCTCGATGTGCTGACCCTGCCCGGTGTGCTCGCGGTGCCGCACGGCGGCGAGGATGCCGATGGTCGAGTGCAGCCCGGCCATGACGTCGAAGACGCTGATCCCGGCCCGGTACGGCGGGCCGTCGGCGTCCCCGGTCAGGCTCATCAGCCCGGACATCGCCTGCACGATCAGGTCGTAGCCCGGCAGCGCGGCGCCCTCGCCGGACCCGAACCCGCTGATCGAGGAGTAGATGATCCGGGGGTTGGCCGCGCTGACGGAGTCGTAGTCGAGCCCGAACTTCGCCAGGCCACCGGGTTTGAAGTTCTCCACGAGCACGTCCGCGCGGCGCGCGAGCTCCTGTGCCGCGGCGAGGTCCGTCTCGTCCTTGAAGTCCAGCACGATCGAGCGCTTGTTCCGGTTGATCGAGGCGTAGTAGGTGGATACGCCGTCCGGCCGCACCGGGGGGACCCAGGTGCGGGTGTCGTCGCCGCCGGGGGACTCGACCTTGATCACGTCGGCGCCCAGGTCCGCCAGCAGCATCGTCGCGTACGGGCCGGCGAGCACCCGGGACAGATCTGCGACGAGCAGCCCGTCCAGGGGGCGGGCCGGTGGGCTCTGGGCTGTCATGGGTTCCTTCCGGGCGGGTCGACGGCGATGTGACCGCATAGCGGACAGGTGTCCGTTGCCCTAGCGTCGCCCGCGTCCGGCCCGGTGTCAAGGTCCGCGGAACCGGCCGGGCGCGCTGTCGGTCCGGGTCCGGGTGGTGCACACTGGCGCACACGCGCCGCCGCCCGGCGGTGCCGCTCGACCCGTTCTGGAAGGACGTCATGACGCAGCCGGCCCGTGGCCCCGACTTCATCGAGGCGCTCGCGCGCGGGCTCGACGTGCTCCGCGCCTTCGGGCCCGAGCATCCTGCGATGACGCTCAGCGAGGTCGCGAAGGCCGCCGACCTGGCCCGCCCCACGGCCCGCCGGATCCTGCTCACCCTCGCCGAGCTCGGCTACGTCCGCACCGACGACGGATCCTACGCCCTCACCCCGCGGGTCATCGAGCTGGGCATGGCCTATGTCGGTGCGCTCGGTCTGTGGGACGTGGCGCGCCCGCACCAGGAGGCCCTGGTGCGGCACACGCACGAGTCCTCCTCGATGTCCCAGCTGGACGGGTCGGACATCGTCTACGTCACCCGGGTCGCGGTGCCGAAGCTCATCGCGCTGCGGGTCGACGTCGGCACCCGGTTCCCGGCCATGGTCACCTCCCAGGGCAAGGTGCTGCTGGCCGACCTGCCCGACGGCGAGGTCACCAGGGTCTTGAAGGTTCCGTCCCGGTCCGGCCTGCCCGTGCGGGAGTTCACCCGGACCGCCGTGCGTGAGACGCTCGCGCTGGTCCGGGAGCAGGGGTACGCCGTCGCGGACGAGGAGCTCGCCCCCGGGGTGCGCTCGGTGGCGGTGCCCGTGCGGGACGCCTCCGGGCGGGTCGCCGCGGCGATGAACGTCACCGTGCACGCCGCCGAGACGTCGCTGGCGGTGCTGCTGGCGGAGCACCTGCCTCCGCTGCGCGTGGCGGCAGCCGCGGTCGAGGAGGACTGGGCCCGCTGGGCCTCCCGCCCCGTGACGACGATCCGCTGAGTGGCCGCGGGCCGCCACGAGTCGGGTTCCCTCGTCAGAGTGCCAGCACGATCCGCCCCTCGCGGCGGCCCTGCGCCTGGCGTGTCCAGGCGTCGGTGACGTCGGCGAGCGGCACCAGTTCGTGCGCGACGGTGATCGAGCCGGCCGCCGCATGCTCGAGCACCTGCGCGAGGATCTCCCGTTGCCGCGCCGGGGCCAGGGCGTTGTTGGTGTACCCGAGGATCTGTGCGGACCGGCTCCGCAGCGTGGCCGAGTCGTAGACCGACGTCGGGCCGGCCGAGCTACCGAGGTTCACCAGCCGGCCGCCCTCGCCGAGGATCGCGGCCGCGGCGGTGCCCGGAGCCCCGCAGAGCGGGTCGACCACCAGGTCCACTGGTCCGCCGCCGGCCTCGAGCAGGCGCCGCGCCAGCTCGGCGGGTTGCTCGCCGTCGCGCAGCTCGACCACGGCGTCGGCGCCCGCCGACCCGCAGCGGCCCCGCGCGCCCGCCGAACGCGCGGCCGCGACCACTCGGCCGGCCCCGAGGAGGCGGGCCGCCTGGATCGCGACTTGGCCGACCACGCCACCGCCGCCGAGGACGAGCACCGTCTCGCCCGAGCGCAGCCCGCCGCGGTCCGTCAGGACCGCCCAGGCCGCCACCGCGGACAGGCCGAGCGCCGCCACGAGAGCGTCACCGGCGCCGTCGGGCAGGGGCAGCAGGCCGTCCTCGGCGGCCACGCTCAACCGCGCCATCGACCCGTCGCCGGGCGCCATACCCGCCGAGGTGGGGAACCAGACCCGGGTGCCGGGCGGCAGGGTCGAGGAGGTGACCACCTCGCCGACGCCCTGGACCCCGGGCACGTACGGGGTGGCCGGGGCGCCGAAGTAGGAGGTGCCGCTCGCGCAGAGCAGGTCCAGCGGCGCGATCGCCGCGGCGCGCACCCGGATCAGGGCCTCGCCGTCGCCGGGGACGGGTTCGGGGTGGTCCAGCAGGCTCGGTGGTGCTCCGGCCTCGGTGATGACTGCGGCGTCCATGGCGTCCTCGAAGGGGGTTGACTTGGGTGCGGTGTGACCTATTGTGACTCCATCGGACAAGTGTCCGCCAGGCGGATGGTTGTCCGCGAACCTGCGACGACGGAGGTTGGAAATGAGCCAGCAAGGCGAGGAGACGTTCGGCGCGGACCGCCCGGTCGTGTTCCGGAACGCCCTCGTGGTCACGATGGACGACGCGCACACCGTGCTCGACGGCGCCGACCTGCTCATGGTCGGGGAGCGGATCGAAGCGATCGGGCCGGCGCTGGAGGTGCCCGAGGGGGCGGTCGAGATCGACGCGTCCGGCGGCATCCTGATGCCCGGCATGATCGACACGCACCGGCACCTGTGGCAGACGGCGATGCGCGGCTACGGCGCCGACTGGACGCTGACCCAGTACTTCGTGTGGAACTACCTCTCCTACGGCAAGCACTTCCGCCCGCAGGACATCTATGCCGGCAACCTGCTCGGTGCGATCGAGGCGATCGACGCCGGCGTGACCACCACGGTGGACTGGTCCCATGGGCTGCAGAGCCTCGAGCACGGCGAGGCCGCCCTCGAGGCGCTGCAGCAGGTGGGCGGCCGCGCGGTGCTCGCCTACGGCAACATCCACGCCGGTCCCTGGGAGTGGACCGCGGCCCCGGAGTTCCGGGCGTTCGCCGAGCGGCTTCCGCGCAGCGACATGCTCGGGTTCCAGCTCGCCTTCGACGTCACCGGCGACCCCGCGTACCCGGAGGGTGCCGCGTTCGACGTGGCACGCGATCTGGACGTGGCGGTGACCACGCACGCCGGCGTCTGGGGTGCCACGAACGACGACGGGATCCGGCTCATGCACGAGCATGGACACATGCGCCCGGGCAACGTGTATGTGCACGCGGCGACCCTCAGCTCGGACTCCTACCAGCGCATCGCCGCGACCGGCGGATATGCGTCGGTGTCCTCGGAGAGCGAGTCCTCGTGCGGCCAGGGCTATCCCTCGAGCTGGGCCCTGCGCGCCCACGGGGTGCCGATCTCGCTGTCGATGGACACCAGCGTGTGGTGGAGCGGTGACCTCTTCTCCGCGATGCGCGCGACCCTGGCCACCGACCGCACCCGCGAGCACTTCGAGGCCCACGCGAGCGGCGACACCGTCACCAACATCTCGCTGCGGGCGCAGGACGTCGTCGACTGGGCCACCCGCGGCGGCGCGCGTGCCCTCGGACTGGACTCCGCCGTCGGGAGCCTGGAACCGGGCAAGAAGGCGGACGTCGTGCTGATCAAGAACGACGACTCACCCGTCATGTTCCCGGTGCTGCACCCCTACGGGCACATCGCGCTCCAGGCCCAGCGCGGCGACGTGCACACCGTGGTCGTGAACGGCCGCGTGCTCAAGCACGAGCACCGTCTGCTCGGCGGCGACCTCGCGAAGGCGCGCACCGCCGTCGAGCAGACGGTCGAGCACCTGCGCACCACCCTCGGGGAGCAGGAGTGGCGCCAGGGGATGAGCCCGGAGATCCCCGAGTCGAAGGTGCTCGACAACCCCTACATGTACACCGACTACGCGGACGACTCGACGCACCGCGCCTGAGGTGTGCGCAAGCCGCTGCGTCACTGACCCGTGCGGTGGGTCAGTGACGCAGCTACCCGGGACCGTTCATTGACGGGCCACTGAGGCAGGCTCGCAAGCTTGGCCCGGATTCTGACGGTCACTTGCCGATGTCCGGAAGCGTGGCGTCCTTCGAGGCGTCGACCGTCGCGGTCACGAGAGGGGTCAGGGATGTCTCCAACGCATTGTTGATCACGTGGTTGATCTGCTTCATCCGGTCCGCCGCCTTCTTCAGGTGCAGGTACTCGACCGCGCTGGGCTGCTTGCTCGAACGGAAGTGCACATGCACCACCCAGGAGCACCATTCGTAGCGGCCCGGAGACCGGCTGTCGGTTCCATAGACCCGCACCGAGTACTCCCGCGAGAACGGCCCGTGCGTGGAGCCCTTCTTCTCCTTCTGTTCGAACGTGGTCCGGTAGGTGCTGCTGTGCACCAGCTCGATCTGGTTCTGCGCCACTGCTCGATAGAGCACGGTCAAGTTCTCGCCCGACGGAATCGGGGTCGTGCGTAGCCCGTTGAGCTCGGTGGACGTCAGCCTGGCCGCAAAGCGTGCCGCGGCCTGCTGCTCCTCCCGGGACCTGATCCGCTGCTTGGCCGTCGCGATCAGTGCCTGCGCGGCCTTCGCGATGGCGGCGCGCCCGTCGGTGAGTAGCCCGGCGCGCACTGCTTGGGCGAGAGCAGCGTCCTCCAGTCGTTTGGACTTCCTGTTCCGCGGCTGCGCTCTCTGCTCGAGCGCCTTCTTCTCGGCGAACGGTCGGTCGGCCGCGGCGGCCACCGCACCCAGCGCATCCGCCTGTTCCGTGGCCAGAAGTTCCTTCCAACACGTCGGCCCGACCGCCACCGCCAGTTCCTGGGCGAGCACGTCCGCCACCGCCTTGAGGAACGCGGCCCACTCGCTCTCGGCCAACTGTTGCGCTTGGGCTTCGCGGAGTCGTTGCTCCTCGGCTAGCCGTTTTGCCTCGGCTTCTTCGCGGAGTCTTTGCTCTTCGGCCAGCCGTTTCGCCTCGGCTTCTTCGCGGAGTCTTTGCTCTTCGGCCAGCCGTTTTGCCTTGGCCTCCTCGCGTAGCCGCTGCTCCTCGGCTCGCAGTTTTGCTTCGGCCGCCAACCGCTGCTGCTCGAGCACGGCGAGCTGCTCGCGTTCCTCCTGCTCCTGGCGCGCACGCTCGGCCGCGAGGAGCTCTTGCTCGCGAGCCCGTTGCCGAGCATCGACCTCGCCGCTCGGCGGAGTTGGCACCTGGCCGCCGCGGCCGCCTCGCTGCCTCTGCCGGTTCAGGGCGGGCTGGAGGAAGTCCATCAGCGTCAAGGTAGGCAGTGTGACCGGCCCGACGTCGTCACCCACGGAACCTTCGACGACGCGCGGGCTCGTTCCCGCGCTCCACGCTCCGGGTCCTCCGGGTGCTCGCTGCATGCTGGCCGTCGCGATGCCCGATGCGCTCAAGCGAGCATCCATCAGCCGCGCCACTGCGGCGTTCCCGGCGCTCCGCTGCAAGGCGTGCACCTGCTCGACGGGAGAACGAGGTCGGACAGCGGTATGAGCGGTAGGCCGCCTGACTGGTGTGACCCGATCGGTCAACCACGCGGCGTCGGGGGGTTGTCGTTGGCCGGGGACTCTCGGCGGAATCTCACGCATGGCGCCTCCATCGGCAGGCGGCCAGCCTAGCGGCAACGCCCCTGGATGCGAAGGGTCCACCGTGGACCGAAGGGCGGATGTGCTTGCGTCGGGCAGGAGTTCGCAAGCCTGCACGGTCGACTACGCGGACGACTCGACGCACCGCGCCTGAGGTGTGCGCAAGCCGCTGCGTCACTGACCCGTGCGGTGGGTCAGTGACGCAGCTACTCCGAGCCGGTCACTCGGGTCGGTCCGACTCGGTCGGCAGCTCGAGCTGACGTAGGCGCGTGTAGGCGCCGCTGAGGTGGTCCTCGGCGGCGGCCCGGGCGAGGAGCGGGTCCCCCTGCGCGAGCGCCATCCGGAGCTCGTAGTGCTCGGGGTAGCCCACGGTCGGGAAGTCGGGGAAGTTCACGTTCCTGGTGTGCAGGAAGAAGAACACCTGGCTGCGGATGGAGACCCACGCGCGGCTCAGTCGCTGATGGTCCGCCGCGTCGTACAACACGTCATGGAACGCGAGGTCGAGTCGGACCGCCTCCTGCGGCGCGACGGACCCGGAGGTCTCCTTCATCGCATCCAGCACCCGGTCCAGTTCCGCGAAGTGGGCCGGCGTCATCCGCGTTGACGCGCGCTCGGCGGCGAGGGACTCGATGGCGGCGCGGAAGGTGTGCACCTCCTCGACGTCCACCTGGGTGAGCACGCTCACGAACGCGCCCCGATGGCGCCGGATCTCGACCTGTCCCTCGGACTCGAGGAAGGCCAGGGCCTCGCGCACCGGACCCCGGCTCACGTCCAGGCTGGCGGCGAGCTCCATCTCGCGCAGGTGCTGACCGGGCGCGAGCACGCCGGTGGCGATCTGCTCGCGGAGC
Source organism: Occultella gossypii (assembly GCF_019947135.1). GTDB lineage: Bacteria > Actinomycetota > Actinomycetes > Actinomycetales > Beutenbergiaceae > Occultella > Occultella gossypii. The sequence goes on from NZ_JAGSHT010000022.1 coordinate 131,517, forward strand.
ACCGCCAACACGTACTCGGCCATGGACGTCCGAGGTGGCGAGTTCCCGGTGTCGATCACGGCATGCCTCCCACGGGACTGGTGGCCGGTCCCGTGGCTGCCCGAGCCGGTCCCGGCAGCGGGGTGCCATAGCCCCGACTGCCGGCGTGCTCCGCCCGAAGAGGCCCGACGGGCCCGCCGCTGTTGCGCATGTTTCCCCTCAATCTCCGCCGCTACGTTGCGCTGCTGTCTACGAACGGTAGCGCCTGCAACGCCTCGGTGTTGAGCAGTCTAGCGGGTTGGAGATCATTGACAATCGTGATTGAAGATCATTGACAATCTCAGAACGGGCGGTCTAGCCTCGCCGAAGGTCGCCAGGGACGGTGGCCGCGATGACCCCCCGAGAGAGGCAGAGTCCGGACGTGAGCTTCACCGCCGAAGTCAACCCAGGTGTGGGACTGGACAAGAGTTCCTTCCCGCACGCCGCGCCCAGCGACCCGAATGCGCCGCACGTCCGTGCGGCCGAGGTGAGCATCGATGCCGCCGTGGACCGCGGCGCGCTCGCCCGGATCTGGGAGAGCATCGGGTACGACGAGATCAACTGGACCTACACCCCCACGGGGCGCTCCCTGCTCGGCCGCTTCGGTGAGCTGAGCGACAAGGGCTTCCACGTGCGTCCGCACTACGTGTTCTGCTCGGGCACCGGCTTCGGGATCCCGCACTGGGGCACCGGCAACGTGTTCCACCTCGACGCCGACGGGAACGCGTTCTACGACTTCACCATCGCCGATCAGGTCTACGACGCGATCGTCGAGTCCGGCAACCACGTGCTCGTCGAGCTCGCCTTCACGCCTCGCGACCTGGTGCCCGATCACGCCGCCGAGCTCGAGGTGGTGCCCAGTCCCACCGTCTACAGCAATTACGAGGCCGGCGCGTGGGGCTACCCGCCCAAGGACTACGCCGCCTGGGGCGACCTGATCGCCGCGCACGCCCAGCACTGCCTGGACCGCTACGGCGCCGACGAGGTCGACACCTGGCTCTGGGAGCTGTGGAACGAGCCGGACATCTTCTACTGGCGGGGCACCCCCGAGGAGTTCTACGAGCTCTATTCGGTGACGGCGGCCGCGGTCCGGCGCGTGCTGCCCACGGCGAAGGTCGGCGGCCCAGCCGTGACCGGCTCCGGCGCCGAGTTCCTGCGCGGCTTCCTGGCCCACACCAGCGCCCGCAAGGACCCGCTCGACTTCGTCTCCTTCCACACCAAGGGCTCGGCGTTCCGCCCGTGGCGCGTCTACGGCCCCACCGGCGGCCCGGCACCGGAGCAGCAGAGCCCGAGCGCACACAAGATGCTCTTCGAGATCCGCACGCTCTCCCGCGTGATCGAGGAGTTCCCCGAGTACCACGGCCTGCCCGCCATCGTCGACGAGTGCGACGCCGGGGTGCCGGCCCACTACAGCGTCTACGACAACGCGAACTTCCGGTTCCAGAACACCGAGTACTACCCGGTCTTCCAGGTCAAGCTCATGAAGAAGATCCTCGACCTGAACGCCTCCGAGACCGTGCAGGTCGAGCAGGCGACCTCGTGGAGTTTCTACTTCGAGGGCGAGCGCTACTTCGAGGGCACCCGCGCGTTCCTGACCGCGGGCGGCGTGGAGAAGCCGTTCCTGAACGCCTACCGGGCACTGGCTCGGCTCGGCGAGCGCCGCATCGAGGCCGGGTCGGACGCGGCGCACCCGGTCACGGCCCTGGACGACTGCGGTGGCGCCAGCATGCCGGAGGAGGTCGACGTGCTCGCCTCCCGGGGCGCCGATGGCACCGTGGCGGCACTCGTCTGGCGGCACACGGACGACCAGTACCACGCGGACGGGACCGAGGCCGCTGTGAACGTGAACATCACGGGCTTGGACGGCTCCTCCTACACGCTGTGGCACTACCGGATCGACGCCACGCACTCCAACGCGCACACGATCTGGGAGGGGCTCGGCTCGCCGCAGCTGCCCACGGAGGACCAGCTCGCCGCGATCAAGGCACGCCAGGGACTTGAGGAGTTCGAAGCGGCGCTCGACGTGACGCCCGTCGATGGTGCCGCTCAGGTGGCCCTCAGCCTGCCGCTGCCGTCGGTGTCGTTGCTGGTGTGGGAGCCGAAGGCATGACGACGGCGGCGCCCACCTCGCTCGATCGGCACACCATGCTGCCGGGCGCCGTGGGGATCCCCCAGGTGGGCCTCGGCGTCTTCCAGGTGCCGACGGCGCAGGCGCAGCGGGTGGTCGAGGAGGCCCTCGAGGTCGGGTACCGCCACGTGGACACCGCGGCCGCGTACGTGAACGAGGAGGGGGTCGGCGCCGCGCTGGGGTCCGCCGGGCTGGCGCGCGAGGAGGTGTTCGTCACTTCGAAGCTCCGGAACGGGGACCAGGGCTATGAGAGTGCCCTGCGTGCCTACGACGACACCCTCGCCCGGCTCGGTCTGGAGACCCTCGACCTGTACCTGATCCACTGGCCGAACCCGGCCGCCGGGCTGTGGCCGGAGAGCTGGCGAGCGCTCGAACGGATCCTGGACGAGGGGCGGGTCCGCGCGATCGGCGTCTCGAACTTCATGGTCGAGCACCTGCGTGAGCTCCTCGACCGGGCCGAGCACGTGCCGGCCGTGAACCAGATCGAGGTCCATCCCACCTTCGCCCAGGCGGAGCTCGCCGACTTCTGCGCCGAGCACGCGATCACGGTGCAGGCATACTCCCCGCTCGGGCAGGGCGCCGATCTGTCCGCTCCCACGGTCACCGCGATCGCTGACCGGCACGGTGTCACCCCCGCCCAGGTGGTGCTCCGCTGGCACCTGGATCAGGGCCGGGTGGTGATCCCGAAGACCACCTCCCGAGCGCGGATGGTCTCCAACGCCGACCTCGACGGTTTCGACCTCACCGAAGACGACATGGCGGGCCTGGACGCCCTGGAGACGGGCGTGCGGATCGGCAACGACCCGCGCACCTTCGCACTCAGCCAGATCCGCTGACCCGACCGACACCCGATGGAGCGTGTTCGATGGCGACACAAGTGATACCGGTGCGAGCAATTCGCACCGCGGCGCCCGCAGCGCCACCATCGCCGGCCCGGCGCCGGCGAGAGCGGAAACGCAACCTCTGGATCTACGCCTTCCTGTTGCCGACGTTCATCCTCTACGGGATGTACACGCTGTATCCGATCGTGGCCAGCTACTGGTACTCGCTGGTGGAGTGGAACGGGTTCTCCGCGGACCAGCGATTCGTGGGTCTGGACAACTACGAAGCCGTGCTCGCGGACCCACTGTTCTGGTCCTCGGTACGGGTCACGCTCCTGTTCATGCTGATCGTGGCACCGCTACGGGTGTTCGGCGCGTTCGCGCTGGCGATCCTGCTGAACTCGCCACGGTTGCCGTTCAGCTCGTTCTTCCGGACCGCCTACTTCCTACCAGTGGTGACCACCACGGCGATCGTCGGCGTGGTGATGCGGTTCATCCTCGACCCGGCAAGCGGCCCGGTGGCGTCGGTGCTGCAACTGTTCGGGCTAGGCCCCGTAGATCTGCTCGGCTCGTCCTCGACGGCACTGCTGACCGCCGGCGTGATCTACGTGTGGAAATTCTTCGGCATCACGATGATCTACTGGCTGGCCGCCCTCCAGACGATCCCCAAGGATCTGTACGAGGCCGCGCGTATCGACGGCGCCGGCGCGCTCAAGCTGTTCCGGCACATCACGCTGCCGCTGCTGATCCCGTTCTTGCTGATCATCTCCGTGCTGACGATCGAGGACTGCTTCCACGCCTTCGACCTGATGCAGTCGATGACGGCCGGCGGCCCATTCTTCAGTACCGAGATCATCGAGATCTACATCTACCGATGGGCATTCGCGGCCACGATCCCGCAACTCGGGTTCGCCTCTGCCGCAGCGGTCCTGTTCGGCATCATCGTGCTGGTCGTGGTGATCGCCCAGGTGTGGGCAACGATGGTCTCCCGGCGGCTGCGGGCGCGAGCATGAGCGCCGCGACCACCTCGACCGGCTCGCGGACCTGGAGCCGGCTGCGGAGCCGGATGCCCTGGTGGGTCCTGGTCCTACTGCTCACGGTGCTGGCGTTCATCTGGGTCTTCCCGTTTATCTGGATGGTCTCGGCCTCGCTCAAGACCTCCGCCGAGATCTTCGGCGGTGGACTGAACCTCATCCCCGAGACCCTGCAGTGGGAGAACTATGTCCGTGCCTGGCAGGACGGGAACTTCCGGGTCTACCTGCTGAACACGGTGATCGTCACGGTCGCGACCGTCGCGATCGTGGTCGCCAGGTGCGCCCTGGCCGGCTATGTGCTCGGCCGTTACCGGTTCCCCGGCTCGCGTCTGGTGATCGGCATCCTGGTCGCCACCCTGTTCGTACCCACCGGCTACACGATCATCCCGATCGTCAAGATCTCCCTCGAACTGGGACTGCTGGACCAGCTCGGCGGAATGATCCTTGCCCTGGCCGGCGGCGCGAACGTGGCCGCGATCCTCATCTACGCGGGGTACTTCCGGGGCATGCCGGCCGAGCTGGAGGAGGCTGCCATCGTTGACGGCGCGGGCTTCCTGCGCACCTTCGCGCAGATCATGCTGCCGCTGTCGATGCCGGTCACCGCCACAGTCGGCATCCTCACCTTCCTGTTCACCTGGAACGCCTTCTTCCTGCCCCTGGTCTTCTCGTTCAGCAACCCTGCTCTGCGCACCGTGAGCGTGGGCATGCAGGCGTTCGTGGGCGAGAACTCCACCGACTGGCCCGGCATGGCTGCCGCAGGCGTGATCTCGCTGCTGCCGATCGTCGTGCTCTTCGCCTTCATGCAGCGCTACTTCATCGAAGGCATCGCGGGCGCCGTCAAGTCCTGATCGGCCCGTCCTCCCAGACCCTCAAACCCATCTCAACGAGGAGAATCCCCATGTCCCGAACAGCACTCAGCCGCCGCCATTTCATGGGCGGAGTCGGACTCACCGGCATGGCCGGCCTGCTTGCCGCGTGCGGTGGTGAGAGCCCGCCGCCCGGACCAGGAGGTGGCGGTGGCGACGCCGGTGCCCTGCGCTGGTGGGATCACCTGGGCGGCCTGCAGGACCTGCACGACGAGTGGGCCGTGACCCAGGGCGAGGCGCTCGGGGTCACCATCGAGCACACCTACAACGAGCCGGGCAAGGCCACCGAGGCCCTGCAGCTGGCCAACCAGAGCAACCAGCTCCCGGACGTGTACTCACCGGTGATCGGGCTGCCGCTGCCGGCGCTGGTGGAAGCGGGCTGGGTCCAGGCGATGACCATCTCCGACGACGTCATCGCCCGACTGCCGGAGGGCACCTTCGTCGAAGGGCTGTCCATGCTCGACGGCGTGATCTACGGACTCCCGGCGTTCACGGACAAGCAATACATCGCCTGCACCTGGTACAACGCCGAGATCGCCGAGGAGGTCGGCTTCGAGCCACCGAAGAGCTACGACGACTTCCTCACCGCTCTGCGGGCGATCGCGGAGCATGGCGAGTATGCGCCGATGACCATCGCTCTCGGCGCCACCGGCCGGATGCGTGAGCAGATCGACGACCTGGCGCAGGCCGGCGGATTTCCTGGTTACATGGGGCTGCGGTTCGACACCGGCGCCTATGAATACCACCACGACGCCTACGTAAACGCCATCGAGCTGTACAAGGAGATCTCGGAGAACGGCTGGTTGCTGCCGGGCACGAACGGATTCCAGATCCCCGACGCGCGCGGGCGGTGGGCGGCAGGCGGCATCGGCTTCCACATCGACGGCCCCTACTCGCCCGGTGCCGTACGGTCGCTGAACGCTGACATGTTGCCCAACATGGCCGTGGCCGGGATGCTCACGCCGGACGGCGAGGACATCGTTGCGACGAAGGGTGCGCGCGGGGGCGACTGGGTGATCGGCGGCACCAGCGAGCTCGCCGAGATCGCGAGCCAGTTCGTGGAGACGTTCACCCAGGACGACTACCAGACGGCACTGGCCACCGGGATGGATCAGCCCCCGTTGAACCTCGACGTGGTCGCGGACGCCGACGTCATCGAGCCGTACGCGTGGCTGGTCGAGGACTTCCGGGCGCGGGTGTTCCGGGCCCCTCAGCCGCAGGTGCGCAACGTCGACGTCACGCAGGTACAGGCCCGGCAGGCCCCGGTTGCCCCGGAACTCGGCAACGTGATCCAGGGCTACCTCGGTGGCGAACTCACCGACCTGCGCGCCGAACTGACCAAGCTGAGCGACGCGTATTCGGCCGCGCTTGATGAGGCCATTTCCGGTGCGACCGGCGAGGGCGCGAACGTCAGCCGGGCCGACTGGGAGTTCCCGGATTGGCAACGAGGCGTGGACTACACGTACTGACCAGCATCCACGCACAGTCCACCGACAACAACTGAGGACAGGGATCACAACTATGGGCGTCTTTCCCACCGAACGCACCGCGGTCATCACCGGGGCCGGATCCGCCCGAGGTATCGGGCGAGCCGCCGCGCACCGGCTCGCCGCCGAGGGCTGGAGTCTGGGGCTCGTCGACATCGACGGCCCAGCCGTCGAGTCGCTCGCGACCGAGTTGACACAAGCGCACGGGGTCGCGGCGGTGGGGCACCGGGTCGACGTGAGCGACCCGGACGACGTACGCACCGCCGTCGGGAAGCTCGAGGCGGAGCTACCGCCACTGCTGGCGCTCGCGAACGTGGCCGGGGTCAGTTCCCCGGTCCCGTACCTGGAGCTGCCGGACGAGGAATGGACCCGCGTGATGCGGGTCAACCTCGACGGCGTCCACTACGTCAGCAAACGCGTCGCCGAGTCGATGGCGGCCCGTGGCGTCGGCCGCATCGTGTCGATCTCGTCCGTCTCCGCGCAGCGAGGCGGGGGTACCTACTCCAAGACCCCGTACTCGGTGGCGAAGGCCGGTGTGATCGGGCTGACCCGGGCGCTCGCCCGGGAGCTCGGGCCGTACGGGATCACGGTGAACGCGATCTGCCCGGGCCCGATCGACACCGACATCATGGGCGGCACCCTCACCGAGGAGCGCAAGCGGGAACTGGTCGCGGACCTCCTGGTCGACCGGGTCGGCACCACCGCGGACATCGCCGCCGCGATCAGTTTCCTGCTCGGCCCGGACGCGGGCTACATCACCGGCCAGACGTTGAACGTCGACGGCGGCCTCTACATGCACTGACGGCGTGCGCCGTCAGTGCACCAGGGAAGGAACACCTTGCACTCCATCACCACCGTGGCGGTCATCGGGTCCGGGTACATGGGCGGCGGGATCGCCCAGACGCTCGCGGCCGCGGGTCTCACCGTGCGGATCGCGGACGCCACCGCCGACCTCGCCCGGACCGCGCATGCGCGGATCCTGGCCGAGGCCGCCGAGCTCGAAACCTCGGGCCTGATGCCCGCCGGCCACGCCGACCGGGTACGCCTCAACCTGAGCTGGAGCGAGTCGCTCCCGGTGGCGGTCGACGGCGCCGACTTCATCGAGGAGGCAGTGCCGGAGGATCCGGACACCAAGCGCCGGGTCCTCGCCGAGATCAGCGCCGCGGCCGCTCCCGCGGCGCTGATCGGGACGAACACCTCGACGATCCCGCTCGCACGGCTCGCCGACGCGGTCAGCAACCCGAGCCGGTTCCTGGTGGTCCACTTCAGCAACCCCGCGCACCTCGTCCCCGGGGTGGAACTGGTGGCGGGGGCACAGACCGCGGACTCGGCCGTGGCCGCGATCCGGACCATGCTCACCAGGATCGGCCGACCGAGTGCGGTCGTCGAGGACGCGCCCGGTTTCGTCCTGAACCGCGTGCAGTACGCGATGGTGAAGGAAGCCCTGCTGATCGTGCAGGAGGGGCACGCGACGCCCGAGGACGTGGACACCATTTTGCGCTCCACGCTCGGGTTCCGGGCCGCGTTCTTCGGCCCGCTCGCGATGCTGGACATGGCCGGCCTGGACGTCTACGCCGACTCCTTCCGACTGCTCGCCGACGCGCTCGGAGACAGGTTCGCCCCGCCGGAGATCCTCACGGAGGCGGCGGACGCGGGCCGGCACGGCATGAAGAACGGCGCCGGCCTGTGGCGCGACTACACCGAGGCGGACACCGGCGCCATCCAGGCCTGGCGGGCCGAGGCCTACTCGCGGATGAGCGCCCTGCTCGCCGACCTTCCCCCGGCCCCCACCCTGACGAGGAGAACGGCATGACGGCACCGTTCACGGCCGACACCTGGCCGATCGGCGTCGGCCTCCCCCAACTCGTCGGCACCCTGACCGACGGCCGTGACGTCACGACGACCGGGCCGCAGGCGTGGCGGCCGACCTTCCACGAGGTCGCCGCGGCCGGCTTCACCGAGATCGACCTGTTCACCACGTTCATCCGGATCTCCGACCTGGACGCCGACGCTCGCAGCAGCCTGCAACGCCTGCTCGCCGAGTACGGCCTGCGCATCAGCGCGATCCCGCTCGCGCGCCGCAGCATCCTCGATCCGGACCCCGACCGGGCCACCGCCAACCTGGAGTTCGCGCTCGAGACCGTCCGGGCTGCCGGCGAGCTCGGCGTGGGCACCGTGTGCGTCGGGCTGCACCAGCCACTCACCGCCGAACAGCAGCAGGCGGAGTGGTTCTGGCTCGCGCCGGGCGAGGAGAACCCGGAGGACCCCGCGGTCTGGGCGGCCGCCGTCGAGGGCTTCCGCAGAATAGGCGAGGAGGCGGCGCGCGCCCAGGTCCAGGTCTCCCTGGAGATGTACGAGGGCACCTACCTGGGTACGTCGGAGAGCTCGGTGCGACTGGTCACCGACATCGGCCTACCCAACGTGGGCCTGTGCCCGGATATCGGGAACATCGTCCGGCTGCACCGGCCCGTGGAGGACTGGCGGGTGATGCTCGAACGGATGCTGCCGCACGCCAATTACTGGCAGTTGAAGAACTACCTGCGCGACCACGACCCGGCCACCGGTGCCTACTTCTCGGCGCCGGCGCCACTGGAGACCGGCTACATCGACTACCGGACCGCCGTCGGCATGGCCCTGGCGGCCGGCTTCTCCGGCCCGCTGTGCGTCGAGCACTACGGGGGCGACGGGCTGAGCGTCGCCGCCACCAACCGTGACTACCTGCGCCGCATCCTCGCGGCCAAGATCGCGAGCTGACATGACCCACCTCGTCAACGATCCCAAGACGTTCGCCGCAGACGTCCTCACCGGCTTCACCAGGGCGCATGCCGACCGGGTCCGGGAGGTGCCCGGCGGCGTGGTCCGCGCGGCCCCCGCGGCGCCCGGAAAGGTCGCCGTGGTACTCGGCGGCGGGTCCGGGCACTACCCCGCCTTCGCGGGGTGGGTGGGGGAGGGGATGGCCGACGGCGTCGTGTGCGGCAACATCTTCGCCTCGCCCTCTGCGGACCAGGCCGTCACGGTCATCCGCGCCGCGGACCGCGGCGCCGGGGTGCTGCTCGGCTTCGGCAACTACGCCGGGGACCAGCTGCAGTTCGGCCAGGCGGCCCGAGAGCTGCGGGCGGACGGCATCGACGTGCGGATCGTCACCGTGACGGACGACCTCGCCTCGGCCGCCGAGCCGGAGCAGCGCCGCGGTATCGCCGGTGACCTGATCGTGTTCAAGATCGCCGGCGCGGCCGCGGCCGCCGGCGCGGACCTGGACGAGGTCGAGCGCGTCGCAACCCGGGCCAACGCCCGCACCCGCACCATCGGGATCGCGCTCGCCGGGTGCACCCTCCCGGGCCAGGACGAGCCGTTGTTCACGGTCCCGGCGGGCCGGATCGCGCTCGGCCTCGGAATCCACGGCGAGCCCGGCCTGAGCACCGAGGACCTCGGCAGCGCGACGGAGGTCGCCGACGACCTGGTCGACCGGATCCTCGCCGAAGCACCCGAGGACGCCGAGCGGGTCGCCGTCCTCGTCAACGGGCTCGGTGCCACCACCCACGAGGAGTTGTTCGCCGTCTATGGCCGGGTGGCCGATCGGCTCACCGGGGCCGGCCTCGTGATCGTCGCCCCGGAGGTCGGGGAACAGGTGACCAGTCTGGACATGGCCGGCCTGTCCCTGACCGTCACGTTCCTCGACGCCGAGCTCGAGCGCTACTGGACGGCGCCCGCGGACACACCCGCGTTCCGTCGCGGACGGCCCGGCCCGACCCGGGCGGACCCGGCGCCCGCTGCCGCAGATCCCCTGGCCACCCTCGCGCCGGCGCCCTCCGTGACGGCCGTGTCCCCCGGCGGCGAGCACTCCCGACGGGCGACCGAGGACCTGTTGCGCACCGCCGCTGCGGTCGCGGCCGCGATCACCGAGCACGAGGCGGAGCTCGGCCGGCTGGACGCCGTGGCCGGCGACGGCGATCACGGGCAGGGCATGGTGCTGGGCATCGACGGTGCGGTCCGCGCCGCCGAACAGACGCACCTGGCCGGGGCCGGCCTCGGAGACGTCCTCGACGCCGCCGGCCGAGCCTGGTCCAACGCCGCTGGTGGCACGTCCGGGGCGCTCTGGGGTGCGGCGCTGCGGGCCGCCGGCGCCGAGGTCGGCAACGAGCGCGCCCCGGATGCCGCCGGCCTCGCCCGCGCCGTGGATCGCGCGGTCGTCGCCGCCGCCGACCTGGGCGGCGCCCGGGAGGGCGACAAGACCGTCATCGACGCGGCGGTGCCCTTCGCCACCCGGCTGCGTTCCGCCGTCGGGCAGGGCACGGCGGCACCCGCCGCGTGGGCGGCGGCGGCGACCGCGGCCGAGGAGGCCGCGCGCGGCACTGCCGCACTCACGGCCCGGCTCGGCCGGGCCCGCACCCATGGTGAACGCGCTCGGGGCCACGCGGACCCGGGTGCCATCTCGTTCGCGCTCGTGGTCGGCACGGTCGCGCAGTCATCGACGGTCTCAGCGGAGGAATCATGAACTGGCGGATCGCGGTCGGTGCGGACAGCGCCGGCTACCACTACAAGGAAGCCCTCAAGCGTGACCTGGAGGCCGACCCGCGCGTGTCCGAGGTGATCGACGTCGGCATCGTGGAAGGGGCGGGCACGGACTATCCGCACGTGGCGCTCGACGCTGCACAGCTCGTGGCCGACGGTGCCGCCGACCGGGCCCTGCTCGTCTGCGGGACCGGGCTCGGCGTGGCGATCTCGGCGAACAAGGTCCCAGGGATCCGGGCCGTCACCGCGCACGACTCCTACTCGGTGGAGCGGTCGGTGAAGTCGAACAACGCGCAGGTGCTCACCTTCGGTGAGCGGGTGATCGGGCTCGAACTGGCGCGCCGGCTGGCCTCGGAGTGGCTCGGGTACACCTTCGACGGCGAATCCCCCTCCGCGGCGAAGGTCGCCGCCATCACCGCTTACGAGCATCGTGACTGAGTTCTGGGTCGGCACCAGCTGGAAGATGACGAAGACGCTCGCGCAGGCGCGCGAGTTCGCCCGCGGGGTCGGGGCGCGTCAGGACTGGCCGGTGCGCCCGTTCGTGGTGCCGCCCGCCACCGCGCTGGCCGCCGTCGCAGCCGAGCTCGGTCCGGGCTCCCCGGTGCGGCTCGGGGCGCAGGATGCGCACTGGGAGGACGCCGGAGCGTGGACCGGGGAGGTCTCGGTGCCGCAAGTGGCCGACGCCGGTGCGACGATGCTGGAGATCGGGCACTCCGAGCGCCGGCAGCACTTCGGTGAGACCGACGAGCGGGTCAACCTCAAGGTGCTCGCCGCCGTTCGGCACGGTCTGCTCCCGCTGATCTGCGTCGGCGAATCGGCCGAGGTGCGCCGGGCCGGTGGTGCCGCCGAGTTCGTCGCGGACCAGGTCCGCGCGGCACTCGCCGAGGTCCCGGCCGCGGCGCCGGTGCTGATCGCGTACGAGCCGATCTGGGCGATCGGGGCCGGCGGCCGTCCGGCCCGGCCCGAGGCCGTGGCCGAGATCGCGGCCGTCATCGCAGCGGCGGCGGGTCCCCGGGCGACGGTGCTCTACGGCGGCTCGGTGAACCTGGGCAACGCGGTGGAACTGGCCCGGGTGCCCGGGATCGGCGGACTGTTCATCGGGCGGGCCGCCTGGGAGGTTTCCGACTACCTGTCCATCGTGGACGCGGTGGGCGATCTCGACTGAGGTAGTGCCCGGGGTCGATTCGGGCTGCGTCGGCACGGGCGCTCGCCCTACCCTGGCTCCCAGGGACGCGCGAGGACGCCGTCGGTGCGGGAGGGAGGCGCGAATGCGTTACGAGCCGGTCGTGGACCCAAGTCAGGACGGCGTGATGACGGCCGGGCGGGTCGTCGCGATCGTGCTCTCGGTCCTGTTCGGCCTGCCCTTCCTGTTCGGCGTGTGGGTGGTGCTGCAGAGCACCGTGCTCGCGCACCCCGAGTCCGACCAGCACGGCTACGGCCTGATCTTCGGCACACTCCTCGCGGTGGTCGCCGGGCTGCTGACGCTCGCCGCGCTGCCGTTCGCGCTCCGAGGCACCGCCCGCAAGATCGTTGGCGCGATCGGCCTGGTGGCCGTCCTGTTCGTGCTCGCCTTCGTCGGGTACGCCGCCTATACGGTGCTCACCGGTTCCTGAGCTGTCCACAGGCCCCAGTGCAGGCGTCCCGCAGGTCCGCCAGGATCGTGTCATTGAAGCGACCTCAGCCCTGTAAGACGGGAAGTCCTACCATTGTGAGTATGCCAAGTATCACGATCCGCACCGACGACCAAGTCGAGCGAGCGTTGGCCGAACTGACCAGCCGCGGCTCCAGCCGCTCGGACGTGACGTCTACGAGCTGAAGGCGCCCAGGAACGCCCAGGGGCACGAGCAGACCGGGCGGCGGTTCGCCGTCGTGCTCCAGTCGGACGATCTCCCGCTGTCCACCTGGGTGGTCGCGCCAACGTCCACGGGGCGGCGTGCGGCGTCCTTCCGGCCGGAGATCAGCATCGCCGGCTCGCCGACCCGGGTGCTCGTCGAACAGCTGACGGCTGTGGACCCAGAGCTCAGGCTCGGGGCCCGGGTCGGGAGACTGACCCGAGACGAGATGACCAGCATCGACGGGGCTTTGGTCGACGTGCTCGGGCTGGGCTGATCTGCCGGGTCCCTCCCGATCCGGCCGACCGCCCCGCAGGCCGGCCGGCCGGCCGCTTCAGCTCTGCGTGTCCGCCCACGCCCGCAGTGACACCACGCGGGCGCTGTCGGTCCCGTTCGTCGCCGTCACCACGAGCCGCACGGCGCTCGCGGAGACCGGCAGCTCGAGCGGGTGCCGCCGGTGCCGGTGCCGGTTGTCGGTGACGTCGGCGACAACGTGCCAACCGCCGTCGACCTCGGCCTCAACCCGGTAGTCCCGGACCAGGGTGGGCAGCACATCGAACGGCGTCCGGTGGTGGTGCAGGTTGATGAGGTCCTCGTCGAGGTCGTCGTCGAAGATGACCGCGACCTCGGCCAGGTCCACCGGCTCGTCCCAGGCCAGCGACAGGGTCGGTTCGGGGTCGTGTGCCAGGGGCTGGGAGATCCACATCTGCGGTCCGCCGAACGGCCGCGCGTAGCCACCGACGGCGCGCTCGGCAGCGTAGGCGTCCGTGGGAGCCTCGAGCCGCACGCACAGGGACCCGCGCTGCAGCACCTGCTTCCACTCCCGCCACTGCTCGGTGTACCGCTCGTCCTCGCCCGGGTCGCGGTGCGTGAACGTCAGGACTCCCGGCAGCGGGGCGTCCGCGGTGTGCACGCGCACGTGGGCATTCGCCCGCAGCACCAGGAACGCGTTGCGCGCCGAGGCCGGGCGCCACTGCGCGGGCAGCCGGACCCACTGCTTCTCACCGGCGGGCACCGCCACGGACACGGTGTCGATGAGGTTGCGCGGGATGTAGTTCTGGCCGAGTTCGGGGTCATGGATCTCGAGCACCAGCTCGGTGTCGACGGCGGCGTCGATCAGGAACTCGATGCCGTCCAGCGCCGGGTCCACCGGGACCAGGAGCCCCACCTGGGTGGCCAGGTCGACGATGCCCGACGGCGTCTGCGCGGCCAGGGTGCGCAGCGTCGAGGACGCGTTCACTCGCGCGGTCAACGCGCCGTCGGCCGGGTCGTCGTGGACCACGCCGAGCACCGCCGCGTCGGCGCGCACGAGCGCGCGGCGGACCAACTCGAAACGGGCAGTCGCCAGCTCGCGGGGAGCGACGCCGTCGGCCACCGCGACGGCGGCCGCGACCCCGGCGGCCTCGCCGATGACCGCGCAGGTGGCCATCACCCGAGTGGTGCCGAACGCCACGTGGGACGCGGAGATGTTGCGGCCGGCCATCCACATGTTCGTGACGTTCTGCGAGTACAGCGAGCGCAGCGGGACGTGATAGTTCCCGTCCGGGTGCCAGTGCCGCGACCCGTGCTCGGTGGCGTACATCCCGCCCGGGGGGTGCAGGTCGATCGACCAGCCACCGAACGCGACCCGGTCGGTGAACGGCTCCTGGCCGAGCACCTCGTGCTGGGTGAGCGTGTGGTCGCCCACGAACCGGCGGTACTCGCGCTTGCCGGGCACCGAGCCGACCCACTCCAGGGTCAGGTTGTCCGCGTCGTACTTCCCGGAGTTCTTGATGTGGTCCCAGATGCCGTACACGGCGGCCTGCAGCTCGTCCCGGATCGTCTCGTTGTCCGCGACCACGTCCCGGTCGCCGCCCCACTCGATCCACCAGTAGTCGCAACCGTTCGCGTCCACCCGGATGCCGCGCAGCTCCGGGATGGAGGTCTGGGTGATGTCCTTCGCGAACGACGGCGGCACGAACTTCACGGGGTGCCCGACGTCCTTGGTGTAGAAGAGGATGGTCGAGCCGAGGGTCTGCGCGTCGCGCTCCTCGGGTGCCCAGGACTCGCCCAGGTCGGCGCGCGACTCCCGGCCGGTGCGGTACCGGGCGCCGGCGAGGAACCCGACCAGCCCGTCCCCGGTGGCATCGATGAACGACTCCGACGTGAACCGCAACCGCCGCTCCGAGCCCATCTGCCAGCCGGTCACCGACCGGATCGTCCGGGCGTCCTCGGGGCCGTCCGCCTCGACCTCGCGCACGTCCGTGTTCAGGAAGAGCGTGATGTTCGGTTCCGCGCGGACCGCCTCGCCGACCACGAGATCCCAGTAGTAGGGGTTGCCGTCGGGGTTCGTGAACTGGTTCTCGACGAACAGCTCGCCCATGATCCCGGTCTCCCGGGCGTAGTGCTGCACGCCGTGCGCGGTCGCGCCACACACCCAGACCCGGACCTCGCTGGAGGAGTTGCCGCCGAGCACCGAGCGGTTCTGGATGAGGTTCACGCGGGCGCCCTGGCGCGCCGCGCCGATCGCGGCGCACACGCCGGCGAGACCACCGCCGATGACGGTCAGGTCCGCGTGGACGTCCTCGGTGGCGATGATGGGCGACGGCGTTGTCTGGGTCACGGGGTTTCTCCGGTTGGTGTGGGGGTCGGGTGGAGGCCGAGCGCGTCGGGAACCCGCTGGGCGACGAGCACCCAGAGCAGGGCTGCGGTGAGGGTGTCGCCGACGCGACCGGCGAAGTGATCGGTCCAGGCGGCGCCCTCACGGGTGCCGGTGAACAGGGCGACGTCGGCGTCCGAGGCGAGTTGCGCCGTCGGGTCCCCGGTGAGGACCACCGTGTGCGCACCGTTGGCGCGGGCGAGGGCGAGGAACTCGGCGGCGACGGCGTCGTGCCCGGAGCGGCTCAGGGCCAATGCGACATCCCCCTCGCCGAGGAGACCGGCCGCGACCCGGGCAGTCTGTGGGGCGTTGTGCCACCACACCGGTCGGCCGATCCGCAGCAGCCTCAGGGACAGCTCGTGGATGGCGATCGCGTCGCCCCACTCCCCGTAAAGGTGGATCCGGGATGCCTGGGCGATCCAGTCCGCGGCGCGGTCCGCCGCTGCGAGGTCGATCGACCCCATCGCCTGCCTGGCGGCACGGTGCTGCGCCGCGACGAGCACCCCGAGGACCTGCTCGGGTGGGTCGTCCGGGCCGATCTCCGTGCCGATGTCCCGCTGCCAGCCACCCTGGACCTCGCGGCCGTGCTCGGTGGCGATCGCGGCGCGCATCGCCGGGAACCCGTCGTGTCCGAGCAGGTCCGCGAGTCGGGTCAACGTGGCCGCGGAGACCCCGGCGGCGCTCGCGAGCTGGGTGATCGACGCGCGGCCTGCCTCGGCCGGGGCGGCCACGATGTGGGCCGCGGCGCGCGCGGTCGCGCCGGTCAGGCTCGGCAGGGCATCGCGCAGGGCCTGCAGCGGGCTGGTGGAGTCAGCGTGAGTGGTCATTCTATGTAAGAAGTTACCGAAAATGCGCCACTCTGGCAAGGTCAACGGTAATGATTTGCAGAGGTGCGGGCGCCGACCGTGCTGGTCCGCACGACGATGGTGGGCTCGAGCACCTGATGGTCGTGCTCGTGGTCCGCGCCGGCCTTGATCTCCGCGAGGAGCAGCGTCGCCGCGGCTTCGCCCATCTCGCGGATCGGCTGTCGCACGGACGTGAGCGGCACCGCGGCGCCGGCTGCGAACGGAATGTCGTCGTAGCCGACCACGGCGAGATCGTCCGGGACCCGGACTCCACGCGTCGTCGCGGCCTGGAGCACGCCGAGGGCGAGCAGATCGTTCGCACAGAAGACCGCGCTGGGTGGAATCGGTGAGTCGAGCAGGCGCTGACCCGCCTCAATTCCCCGCGCGATCGTGTCCTGGGCACAATCCAGAATGTGCTCGGGACGCACCTCGTGGCCGGCGGCGCGCAACCCGTCGACGTAGCCGGACTTGCGGTGCTGGTAGACCGCCGCCTCTCCGGGGCCGCCCACGTAGGCGAAGCGGTCGCGGCCCAGGGCGCTGAGGTGCTCGGCGACGAGGGCCCCGCCGCGGGTGTCGTGCCCGCCCACGGTGCAGGCGTCCAGTTCGTCCTGGGCGTTCGCGATCGCCACGACGGCGAGGCCGCTGGCGCGGGTTCGGGCGATGTTGGCATGGAGGGCGGGGGTGAAGCGCGTGGACGCCAGGATGACGCCGAGCGAGCGCAGCTCCGCGAACCGGCGAAGCGTGGCGTCCTCGCGCTCGGCGCTGTTGTGCGTGCTCGCGATGAACACGGTGATTCCTTCGTCCTCGAGGATGCCCTCGACGCCCGCCGTCAACTCCCCGTAGAACGGGCTGACAGCCTCCAGGACGGCCAGGCCGACGACCTGGCTGCGGCCGGACTTCAGCGCGCGGGCCGAGGCGTTGCGAACATAGCCGGTGGCCTTGATCGCCTCCTCCACCTTCCGACGATTCGCCGCCGTCACCGTGGCGCGCCCGTTGAGAACGTTGGAGACGGTCATGGGTGAGACCCCAGCAAGGCGGGCCACGTCACTGATCGTCGGCATGTCTTCCCTCGTTCCGGTCCGGTGGAGTGACCGTACTGCCTCCCAGGGGGTGGCCCCGTGGCCATCGGCTTGACGTCTCTCGAATTGAATGTAACGCTACACCGACGCGATGTAGCGCTACATTCAATCAAGGACGAGGTGAAGTGGGCATGAAGCAGGTGGATCGCCAGCGAGTGATGGGGTGCTGGCTAGGCAAGGCAGTCGGGGGCACTCTGGGTCAGACCTTCGAAGGCCTCGAGGGCCCGCTCGAGGCCGAGTTCTACGTGCCGGTGCCGACGGAGATGGTTCCGAACGACGACCTCGACCTCCAGGTCCTCTACGCCTGCGTGATGGACCTGATGGACTCACCCGCCGTGGACCGGCACGTGCTGGCGGAGTCCTGGCGCAACCACGTGGAGTTCCCGTGGAACGAGTACGGCGTCGGCATGCGGAACCAAGCCGAGGGCATCGAGCCGCCACACTCCGGAAGCTTCGACAACTGGTTCACCTGTGGCGAGGGCGCGGCGATCCGCAGCGAGCTGTGGGCCTGCCTGGCCGCCGGTGACGCGGACCTGGCCGGTGCCTACGCCTACGAGGACGCCTGCTTCGACCACGCGGGCGACGGCATCGATGCGGCGGTTTTCCTCGCACGGATCCAGGCGCTGGCCTTCGTCGAGTCCGACCCCAAGACCTTGATCGACGGAGCCCTGGCCGGCCTGCCCCCGGAGAGCGGGATCACCCGCGTGGTGCGGGACACGCTGTCCTGGCTGGATGAGGGCCTGGCCTGGCGCGCGGTCCGCGAACTGATCGTGGCGCGCTACGGCAACAGCGACTTCACCGACGTACGGATCAACACCGGCTTCATCATCCTCGGCTGGCTCGCCGGAACGTCCTTCGGGGAGCGGATCCTGATCACGAACAACTGCGGCGGGGACTGCGACTCGTCCACCGCGTCGATCGGTGCCCTACTCGGGATCCTTGATCCCGACTCCATCGAGGAACGCTGGCTGGCACCGATCGGGCGTGACCTCGTACTCAACCCGGAGATCACCGGCATCGAGGCGCCGCCCACCCTGGACGCGTTCACGGATCTGGTCCTCGACCTCCGGGAGCGCCTGGACGGGCGAGCCCCCGAGGCGGTCAGCGGCCCGTTCGATCCGCAGGAGCACCGCATCGAGGTCGGCCTGGGTTGGATGAACACCTCGAACGGCAAGTGGGACGTGCGTGACCAGACCGAGCTCCCGCCGGCCGGCAGCGCCGTGCCGGAGGTGGACCTCACGACGACGACCCTGCCGGGGACCTGGGTGCGGATGCCGGCCGCCGACTTCGCCGACCGGATCCTGGTGCTCCGCTACCGCTTCGATGCGCGCGGACGGACCGACGTCCGGCTGATGTTCAACAGCACCGAGCACTACCGGATCTGGTTCGACGGCGAGTACCTGCACGGAGCACAGGGCAGCCAGTACCAGTTCCCGGCGCCGCACATGGCGCCGCTCGGCCAGTTCATCGACTTCCGACCCGGCTCGGGCGTGCACGAGATCACGATCGCCGTCAAGCGGCCCCCCGCCCACCGCGAGATCGCGGAATGGGTGATCGGCGCCGTCGAACTGCCCGGGCACATGTGGATCGAGAACTCGTTCCGACCCGACGCCGTCGGGCGCTGACCCGCGCACACGCTTCGCTCAACTCTCGACATTCCAATGGAGGACTCATGAGGAAACACTCCCGCATCAGGTTCGCGGCCGCGGCGGCCGCCGTCGGACTCCTTGCACTTGCCGGCTGTTCGTCGGGATCGGTAGACGAGCCGAGCGGCGAACCGGAGCAGGGCACGATCGACTGGTGGGGCTGGAACCCCGACGACAGCCAGTACCAGGAGATCGTCGACCTGTTCAACGAGGAGTACCCGGACATCACGGTGAACTACCGGTTCATCCAGTTCAGCGACTATCTCAACGCGCTCCGTCTCGGCCTGACCTCCGGTGACGGACCCGATGTGTTCGGCGTCCAGACCGGGGCGATGGCGACGCAGTTCGCACCACTGTCCGCGGACCTCACGCCGTATCTCACCGAGAACCTCGGAGACGACTGGTCCGATCAGATCCTGGCCGCTGATCAGCTGAACATCGACGGTTCCCAGATGGGGCTCCCGTGGATGGTCACCGGCGGCGGCACGATCCAGGTCAACATGACGCTGCTCGAATCCCTCGGTCTTGAGGCCCCCACCAACCTCGACGAGTGGCAGGAGGTGTGCGCCGGGCTGGAGACCGCCGGCTACGACTGCCTCATCCAGGGCGCCAAGGACGACTGGCAGAACATCGACGTGTTCCAGGCCATTGCGAACCAGGTCGAGGTGGGCTACTTCTACGACGCTCTCGCCGGCTCACAGCCCTTCGACAGCCCCGAGATGACAACGGCCTTCGAGGGCTGGCAGGAACTGTTCGACCTCGGTGTCATCCAGGAAGGGGCATTCGGCACCACGGCGTACCCGGATGCCGCGGACACCTTCCGCTCGGGGGAGGCGGGCATGATCGCCTTCGGGACGTGGCAGAACCAGGACATGACACAGTCCCGGCTGGACACCTACGCCGAGCAGTACGGCGATCCGGCGGTGGCGCAGACCGAGTTCCTCCTGGTTCCGTTCCCGAACGTGGTCGAGCCTTCCGGCACGGCGGACCTCACGCTGTTCGGCGGTCCCGACGTCGCGTGGTCCATGGATGCCTCGAGTGACGCATCCGCCACCGCGTGGACGTTCCTCAGCTGGCTCTCGACGTCGCAGGCCAGCCAGGAGCGCATCGCCGGCACCCTGCAGCAGCCGGGCCTGGCCTCGGTGGCGATCGACACCAGCGACATCAGGACCGAGCGTCAGACCGAGGCCGTCGAAGCCCAGGCCGGTGCGCTGGCAGACCTGGCCGGCCCGCGCCAGATCGAGAGCGCCGATGTGCAGGCGGCACTCGGGGACGCGTTGGCGTCCGTGGCGAACGGCTCGATGACCGCGGCCGAGGCAGTCACCGCCGTGCAGGCGGCGATCGACACCGCTGCAGCGGCGTAACGCGAACCGGGAGGAGGTGGAGCCATGTCGACACAGACCGAGAGCATGAAACGGGGACCCGCGGGTCTGACGCCCGCCCCGCTCGGCCGGCACGCGTCCGCGCACCTGTCGCGGCATCGGGTGGCCTATCTCTACCTCCTCCCGGCCCTGATCCTCGTGGTCGGGGTCATCTATGCGGGGGTCGGCTACAACGGCTGGGTCAGCACCCTCGACTGGAACGGCATCTCGCCCACGCCACGCAGTGTCGGCCTGGGCCAGTACGGCAAGGCGCTCGGCGATCCCATTGTCTGGTCCGCGCTGTGGCACACGGGCGTCTTCGCCGTCCTCACGATCCTCGTGCAGATGGCACTCGGCCTGCTCATGGCCCTGGTCCTGACCGTCCCGGTACGGTTCGCGAACCTCTACCGGGTCCTCATGTTCGTGCCCGTGGTGATGGCACCGGCCGCCGTTTCCTCGGCCTTCCGGGCGATCCTCCAACCAGACGGGCAGGTGAACGCGGTCCTGGACGCGCTGGGACTGGGCGGGTTGGGTCAGGCCTGGTTGGCTGATCCCTCGCTCGCCCTGATCTCGCTCGCGGGCATCAACATCTGGCAGTGGACGGGGTTCAGCTTCATCCTGTACCAGGCCGCCCTCTCGCAGATCGACGCGAGCGTGGTGGAGGCCGCACAGATGGACGGTGCCTCACCGTGGCGGCTGGTGCGCTCCGTGGTGGTCCCGCAGCTCTCGGGAACCCACGCGACGCTGGCCATCACCGGGCTCATCGGGGCGTTGAAGACCTTCGACCTGGTGTACCTGACCACCGGTGGCGGCCCCGCTCGCAGCACCGAGTTCCTGACCACCTACATCTACGAACAGACCGTCGACAGGTTCAACGCCGGATACGGCGCAGCCCTGTCGATGATCCTGCTCGTCCTGGCGATGGCGTTGACCATCGCGCAGATGGCGGCGTACCGATTCGGGAGGAAATGATGATCGGCACACGCAGCACCCGTCGTTCGAGGCTCATCGCCCAGCTGGTGGCGACCGTCGTGGTGATCCCGTTCGCGTTCCCGCTGGTGACGATCCTCGTCACCTCCTTCGGCGGCGAGGGCGCGGTGGCGAACTACGCGGCCGTGATCTCGGAGACACCCTTCCTCCGGTTCGCGCTGAACTCCCTCGTGATCGCCGTGGGCACGGTGGCGCTGGTGTATGCGTGCACCATGTCCGCCGGGTACGCGTTCGCGAAGATGCAGTTCCGGGGCAAGTCCCTGCTGTTCAACGCGATCCTGGTGGGCCTGATCCTGCCGACGCTGGCGATCATCGTGCCGATCTTCATCACGGTGCAGCGGCTCGGACTGTTCTCGAACCCGATCGCGGTGATCGTGCCGCTCTCGGCCACGCTGGTGCCGTTCACCTTGCTCCTGGCGCGCAACTACCTGGTCGGGATCCCGGACGAGATCCTCGAGGCCGCCCGCGTCGACGGTGCCACATCGTTCGGCACCCTGATCCGGATCGTGATTCCCCTGTCCGCACCGATCTCGGCCGTGGTCGTGGTGTGGGCGTTCCTGCAGGCGTGGAACGACCTCTTCCTGCCGCTGTTGATCCTGCAGGACGAGGACGCTCGTGCGATCACGCAGGTGCCGCTCTACTTCACCAGCCAGTACGGCTCGGACGTGCCGAAGATCTTCGCCTCGCTCGTGCTGCTGTCGCTGCCGATCGTCATCGCCTATCTGGCCCTGCAGAAGCTCTTCGAGCGCGGGCTGACGGCGGGTGCGGTGAAGTGAGGCGCCGCGCTCAGAGTCCGTCCCGGTCGTGCCAGTGCTGCTGCCAGCGCCAGTCGATCGGCTCGCTGGCGCGTTGATACCGGATGTCCGTGGACAAGCGCATCCGCCCGTCCGGGTCCACGTTGTCCAGCGCCGCGTGGATGATGTGCGCGGAGTGGATCATCACGTCGCCAGCCCGGTAGTCGGTCACCAGCCACCGGGCGTCGTGGGCGTCGGCAAGGCCGGGTAGGTCCGCGGTGATGGACGCCGCCGGCCGCTGCAACCGGCCCTCCGCCTCCTCCGCGAGGACCGCCCGGTGTGAGCCCTCGAGGTAGGTGAGGCCACCGAGCGTCGTCGGGCAGTCACCGAGCGGGATCCACATCGACAGCACCCGGTCGGTGCCGTCGCGCAGGTACACGAGGTCGTAGTGGGCCTGCGTGGCCGTGCCGATCCCGTTCTGACCCGGCCTCGTATGCCGCAGGATCTTGCGCCGGTGCAGGTGCACATCGTCACCGAGGAACCAGCCGAACCAGTCCGCGATCGCCGGTAGGCGACACAGGCGGTCGTACTCGGACGAGGGGACGATGTGGCCGAACAGCGCCTGCCGGTACGTGGCCTGGTCGAGTGGCCCCGGGCCGGCGATGCCCTCCTCCGGCCCTGTGCCCGGCCGGGTGACACCAGCCGGCGCCAGTGTCTCGAAGTAGAACCTGCGGAACGCCGCGACCTCCTCGATCGGGAGCTGGTCCCGCAGCAACAGGTAGCCCTGGGCGCGCAGGCGACGCCACAGCGCATCCCGGTCGCCGCGCTCACGGTCCGGGGTCTCGGCGAGTTGGCCGAGGCGGTCTGGACTTTCCGCCAGCTCGTATCCGTTCGACGTCAACATTCGACGTAGGCTAGCGTGCGGCGAACTTCCTGCCCATGGACGATCGGTGGCGGTCACTTGGACTTTTCTGCACCCATTGCCGGTTCTGGCTGGCGCGCGTACCCGGCGGCGGAGCCTGCCCTGCGGGACAGCGGCCTGAGTTGTCGCGGAGCCGGGGAGCAGAGCGGTCCGGCACGGCACACCAGAGACCGCCGTCTGGCCGCGCACGGACTCGTGCTCGTCACCGAGGGTCGCGGCCGCTACGCCGACGAGGCGCACCCCGACGGCGTCGCCGTGGAGGCCCCAGCGGTGATCTGGCTGTTCCCCGGGCTCGCGCACGGATACGGGCCGGACGGCGAAGGCTGGCACGAGTACTGGCTCCTCTTCGAAGGGGTCGGGACGCGCGCGCTCGAGGGCTTCGGTGCCTGGGACCGCGACGAACCGGTACGCCGCGCGGCACCGGAACTCGCCTCGCGGGTCACGCCGGTGTTCGCCCACCTGCGCCGCCTGCTCGCCGTGCCCGGCGGCCGCGGGGCGATGCTCGCGGCGGCGCTGACCCACCAGCTCATTGCGATCGCGGCGGAGTGCGCACCGCCGGCGTCCACGGCGCACGCGCCGGACGTGATCGAGTCCCTGGCCGCCGCCGCGCTGGTGCCGATGCCCGTCGAGCGCCGCGCCCGTGCGCTTGGCCTCACCGAGGCCGAGCTGCGCGAGGCGGTGCTGCGGGCCACCGGGCTCACCCCGCACGAGTTCGTGCTCGCGACCCGTCTGGAGCGGGCCCAGTTCCTGCTGGCGGAGACCACGGCGGGCGTGGCCGAGGTCGCCGTCCAGGTCGGCTACGACGACCCCGCCTACTTCAGCCGGCTGTTCCACCGCCGGGTCGGGATGCCGCCATCGGCGTTCCGGGAACAGGAGACCCGTCGCGCCGAGCCAGAGCGGCGATGATCGCCGCGTCGA
Source organism: Occultella gossypii (assembly GCF_019947135.1). Lineage (GTDB taxonomy): Bacteria > Actinomycetota > Actinomycetes > Actinomycetales > Beutenbergiaceae > Occultella > Occultella gossypii. Next base: position 155,348 of record NZ_JAGSHT010000022.1, read on the forward strand.
CCTCCCGGCGTGAGCGCAGGTAGTGCTCGCGGTCGTAGCTGAACGTGGCGTACCCGAGCGTGCCGCCCTGGTCCACGGTGGCCCGCGCCGTGGCCGCGTCAGTCAGGTCACGCAGCAGCTGGAGGGCGCGGTGATCGTCCATGGCCTGGGCGAACACCCGGTACCTGATGCTCGGCCACGGCTGCCCGTCCGGTCCGGGGTACACGATGAACGGGTCCCCCGCCGGGAACGCGCCGTCTGCGCTGGTGTCCGTGAACGGGTCGATCGGACGTGCGGAGTACTGCGCGGCCCAGAAGTTGAAGCCCCAGTGCAGGAAGCCGGGCGCGCCGGCCACGAACAGCTGCCGCCCGAGCACCCGGTTGCGCAGCGACGGCAGCCCGATGAACCGGTTCGCGACGTCGCGGTGCTGGGACACGCAGTAGTACACCCAGGGGCTGTGCCCATGGTCGAGGAACTCCTGCACGTGGTTCGTGGCCACGATCGGGGTGTCCACGGCACCGGAGCGCGCGAACTCGAAGTCGCTCAGCGCGTCCACCACGGTGGCGCCGGCGAGCAGGTCCTCGACCACGGCCCGCGCCGCCCGGTAGTCGGCCAGCATGTGCTCGCGGGGCTCGTCGCTGATGTGGAAGAGCACGCCGCCGTCCCAGTGCTCGGCCAAGTAGGCGCGCAGCGCGGGCAACAGCTCCGCCATGAGGGCCCGGTAGCGCGGGTCCGTCGCGGGCACGTCCCACCCGAACCGCCGCTCGGTGCCGGCCGGGGTCCGGACATAGATGGCAGGGGTCGCCGTCGCACCCCACTGGGTGAACAGGTGGGCGATCTCCACGGTGGTGATCGCGTGCTTGCGACACAGACCCAACCACCTGCCCAGGAGGTCGAAGTCGAAGACGTGACCTCCGCCGTCGGGCGTGATGCCGACCAGCTGCACCGGCGTGCGCTCGGACCCCACCGCGGTGTCCAGCGGCGGCGTCCACGTGGGCGTGAGCACGGAGTTCACGCGCATCCGCGCGGCGGCGCCGAGGTAGGCGTCGAGCAGGTCCCAGTGCTCCTCGCTGAACACCGGCACGTCGTAGTACTCGGCCAGGCTGTCCGCATGCAGCCAGTGCGTGTTGACGATATCCAGCGCGGGCAGTTCGACCGGGTGGACCACGACCTCGAGCGACGCCTCGAACAGCGTGACACCGTCTCCGTCCGCCACGCTCACGCGCAGTTCGTGGCGCCCGGCGAGGGCCGGGTCGGTCACCTCGAGGTCGAACCACAGCGCCTGCCAGTACCCGACGGCGGGACGCACCGGAGTCCCGGACGGCACGGGCCGGAGCAGGTCCGGGTAGAGGCCGGGTGTGTCGCGTAGGTAGCCCTCGTCGTGCCCGTCGAACGCCACCAGGGCGCAGGGCACGAGTTCGACCGTGGACACCTGCACCAGGTGCGCGAGCGGTCCGTCGACCCGCGGGTGCAGCGTGCCGAGAGCGCTGCGGCTCTCCGCGGCGGGCGGTAGGTAGGCGAGCTGGACGGACAACGTCTCGCCGAGGAACCCGGACAGGGGCGCGCCGGCCGCCATCGGCGCCGGGCACTCGTCCGCGAACACCTTCTCCAGGGTGTCGACGAGTTGGAACGTCCAGTCCTGGCGGGGGGTGGGGCGATCGGTCACGTCAGCCAATCCTCGGGTCGCGGTGTTGCGTGGAGACTAACGGCTCGCGCCCACTGGCCTCACGCGCTCGCAGGCACCGTCACCAACCGGCCGGGCCGGCCGGGGAGTCGGGGGCGTCCCGGCGATTCCCCACGATGGCACCGAGTGTCGCCAGCACGCCGCCGGCCACGGCCACGAATCCCGCGGGCCCCCGTTCGATGCGGACGTAGCCCCCGGTGGCACGGCCCTGACCGTCGACGCCGTCCCACAGGACCTCCGCGGTTGGCACCAGGACCAGGGCCACCACCAGGACGAGGAGGCCGAGACCCGCGAGCACCACCGGCCACGTGCGGGTGCGGCGCCAGACCAGCACGGCCACGCCGCCGAGCGCGAGCAGTCCGGCGATGTACAGGCTGATGGTCGCGACGGGGTCCTCGCTGAAGTCCGGGTCCGCGGAGGTGGCGTTGCTGAGCGTCCAGGGCAGGATCGCCGCGACCAGTGCGATCGCGAGCCCGCCGACGGCGAGCACCAGCGCGGTGGTCGGTGCGCGTGACGGACGTCTGACCTGGTGATCCGGGTACTCCTGCATCCCCGGAGTCTAGGCAGGCAGTTGGGTGGCGGCCGGGTCGCAGCGTGGGTGCAGGTGCCCATTGACGCCGCACCCGCCGTGCCGGGATCGCACCCTCACGGTGGGCGAGGTCGACGGCGCGGGTATTGGGTCAGCGGGGCGGCGGTTGGGGCGGGGCTGCTCAGAGGATCGCGCCGGGGTTGAGCAAGCCGTGCGGGTCGAGCGCGTCCTTGATCGTCCGGTTCAGCCGGAGCACGTCCTCGCCCACGTAGTCGGGCAGCCAGGCCTTCTTGGTGCGGCCCACACCGTGCTCGCCGGTGATGGTGCCGCCGAGCCGGATGGCCAGGTCCATCACCTCGCCGTAGGCGACCTCGGCGCGAGCGGCCTGGTCGGCGTCGTCCGGGTCGAAGACCACCAGCGGGTGGGTGTTGCCGTCCCCGGCGTGGGCGATCACGCTGATGACCACGTCCCGGGCGGCGGAGATGTCCGCGATCCCCGTGACCAGGGCGCCGAGCTCGGGCACCGGCACGCCCACGTCGCCGAGCAGGAGCCGGCCCTTGGCCTCCACGGCGGGGATCGCACCGCGGCGCGCGGCGGTGTAGGTCTCGCCGAGCTCGACGTCCGCGGTCACCAGGACCTCCTGGGCGCCCAGTTCCCGGCAGACGGCGGCGATCGCCTCGATCTCGCGGGTCGCGGCCTCGCCGGGCTGGTCGGACTGCGCGATCAGCATCGCCTGGGCCGCGCGGTCGAGGCCGTAGCCGTGGATGTCCTCGACGGCGTTGATCGCGACGTTGTCCATGAACTCGAGCATCGAGGCGCGGGTGCTGCTCGCGACCGCGAGCACGGCCCGGCAGGACGCGTCCAGGTCGGCGAAGGTCGCCACCATCGTCGCCGACGGCGGTGGCTGGGGCACGAGGCGCAGCACGATCCGGGTGATGATCCCGAGGGTGCCCTCGCTGCCCACGAACAGCTTGGTCAGCGACAGTCCGGCGGCCTCCTTCAGGCGCGGGCCGCCGAGGTCGACGGCGGTGCCGTCCGCGAGTACGACGGTCAGGCCGAGCACGTAGTCGGTGGTCACGCCGTACTTCACGCAGCACAGTCCGCCGGCGTTCGTGGCGACGTTGCCGCCGATCGAGGAGAAGCCGATGCTCGCCGGGTCCGGCGGGTACCAGAGCCCTATGGCGGCAGCCGCTGCCTTGAGGTCGGCGTTGATCACGCCGGGCTCGACGAACGCCATCCGGGTGACGGGGTCGATCTCGACGTGCGTCATCTCCGCCATCGACACCACCAGCCCGCCCTCGACGGCGGACGCACCGCCGGACAGGCCGGAGCCGGCACCGCGCGGGACGATCGGGATCCCGTGCACCCCGGCGTAGCGCACGACCTGCTGGACCTGCTCGGTGGTGTGCGGCAGGACCACGGCCATCGGCAGCCCGGCGTTGGGGTCGAGCGCACGGTCCCAACGGTGCGCCTCCCGCTCGTCGAGGCCGTGCAGCACCTTCACCCCCGGCAGTGCCCGGATCAGGTCGTCAACACCGGCGGATCCTGCACCGTCACTCACTGGGGTTCTCCACTCCATCGTTCCCGGAAGGCCGCCCGGCGAGTGAGGTTGTGGTCACCCGGAGCGTGCGTTCCTACGCTAGTCGTCACGGGCGGGTGGACCGAACGCTGCCGGGATCGCCTCAGTCCTCGGCGAGCCAGGAAAGCAGGCGTCCTCTCGACCAGCACCGGCCGAGTGCCTCGGAGTGCCGCCCCGCCCGGTCGAAGGTGGCCAGCCCGATGATGCTGTGGCCGGAGGCGGGACGGTCACCGAGCGTCGGGATCGTCGGGGCGACGCCGACGCCCTCCACGGACACCCAGGCCACCGGGCGGCCGGCGGCCGCCTCGTCGAGGGTGTCCAGGAAGTGCCGGCGGCCCTCGAGAGGCAACCGGGACAGCGCCCACGTGGAGGTGATGACCGGCGCCGCGTGCGCAGGCACCCGGGTGACGGCGTCCGGCAGCATCGCCGCTGCGGTCCCCGTGAGCAGCACCGGCGGCTCGCTCGCCGCGAGCGCCACCTCCGCGTCGAGCCGCGCCAACTGCTCGCGCTGGTCGGGTGCCACGCAGGCCCGCAGCCAGCGAAGGTCGTCCGGGTCGGTCACGTCCAGAGGGTCCCGGTCGATGCCCACCCGGGCGACGACCTCGGGCAGGCCGAGGTCCGGGAGTCGCCGATCGCCGACGACCGCGGCCGACTGTTGGACCGCAGAGTCCACGTCGCCGAGCGTCTGCCCGTTGCCGTAGGTCAGGCCGACCCGGTCGACGGTCAGATTGAGCCCGGCCGAACAGCTCACGTCGATCAGCCCGATCGCGCTCGCGCCGACCCGGTGTGCGGCGTAGGCGATCGCCGGATACAGCACCGTGGCCCGACCGGTCTCCTCGGCCCGCAACTGCCGGCTGGTGACGATGGCCACGACGGCGTCGGCCAGAGCGGTGAGCGTGTCGACGGCGGCAGTGGCGGCAGCGTCACCGTCGCCGGCCGCGTAGGCCTCGGCGAGTGCGGGGGCGCGGCCGGCGAGGGCGAGGTCGTGCAGTGCGGCGAGGACCAACGCAGGGCGCCGCTTGCGCGCCGGTGCCGCGTCGAGGGCGCGCAGCGCCGCGCTCGACTGACTCACGGCGACGGCGACCCGCCCGTTCAGTGGCGACGCCCCGCCGTCGTCCTCCGCGAAGCGCCGATACACCTCGGCGAGCGTGCTCGCGCTACCCACGCCCGCGCCGTCGTCCGCATTCGACGTCTGCCATCGGTGACGATCGTAGCCAGGTGTGCGCGAGCGCGGACAGCCGCCGGTGACTCCGCCGATCCCGGATAGGCTGGAGGCCGATCACGCCAGGAGGATATTCATGAAGATCGCCATCGGGTCCGACAGTTCGGGACACGGTTTGAAGGACGCCGTCGCCGCGCACTTGCGCGAGGGTGGCCACGAGGTCATCGACGTCGGGTGGGACGGTGCGGGTGAGGCGGAGTACTCCGCCCACTACGCCAAGCAGGTCGCGCACCTGATCCGCGATTCCGAGGCCGACCGCGGTGTCCTGATCTGCGGCACCGGAATCGGTATCTCGATCTCGGCGAACAAGGTCCGCGGCATCCGGGCGGCGGTGTGCTCCGAGCCGTTCACGGCCAAGCACACCCGCGAGCACAACGGTTCGCAGATCATCGCATTCGGTGCCTTCGTGGTGGCGCCGGAGATGGCGTTCGCGATCACCGACGCGTTCCTCGGCGCCGAGTTCAAGGGCGGCATCTACCAGGAGCGCTTCGAGATCATCGCCGGTATCGAGGCCGAGGAAGCCCGGGCCTGAGCGGCCCGGTCAGGCGCCGTCCGCGGCCGTCCCCGTGAGCCGGGCACGCAGCTGGACGGCGCTGGGGTTGCGCAGCACCTGATCGCCGATCAGTACCGTGGGCGTCAGCTCGTCGCCGTTGTTGAGTCGGCGGACCTCGGTGTTCGCCTGCGGGTCGGCCCACACGTTCACCCAGGTGATCCGGTCGTCGCCACGCAGTTCATGGAGCAGGCGCTCGCAGTAGACGCAGCCGGGCTTCCAGAACACGACCGCGCCGCCGGTGCCGAGGCGCTGCGCGGCGGCCCGCCACGGGGTGTGCCGTCCGCGTCGGGCGAGCAGCGCGACCAGGAGCAGCCCGGCCACCACCACGGCACCGATGAGCCAAGGGCTCCCGTCGCCCTGGATCAGCAGGACCAGAGCGACAAGGACGGGCAGGAGCCCGAGGATCAGCTGCTTGCGGCGCTCCGGAGCCATCGTTCGAGATTACTGCGACGGTGGCACAATCCAGGCCCATGAGCGCAATCGATCTACTGCGTCAGCTCGGCGACGTTCTCGACGGCCACCGCTGGGACGACTTGCCGGCACTGCTCCACCCGGCTTTCCGAGGCGACTACGTCCACACGGGAGAGCAGTTCGGTCGGGATGACTTCGTGCGGTTGAACGTCGAATACCCAGGATTCCAGAGGTTTCGGTGGGAGGACCTCGTCGACGGTGGCGATCGGGCGGCGGGCCGCGCCCTGGTGACGGGAGCCGCCGATGGGCAGGAGCAACGCTTCGGTGTGGCGACCTTCATCACCGTGCGCGACGGCCTGATCGCGGAACTGACCGAGGTGTGGACCGACGTCGAGCAGACACCGCCGAGTGACCGCCGACCCGTCTGACCGCCCGCCGCGACACAATGGCTCCATGACCGACGCCGACGCCGACGCCGCAGGCCCTGCGACCGTCCGGTCCGTTGCCAGGGCCGCCGGCGTCTCGGTCGCCACGGTCAGCCGGGTGATGGCGGGCACCGGCGTGGTCAGCCCCGCGCGCACCGAGCGGGTCCTGGCGGCCGCGCGCGACCTCGGCTACCGACCGGACCCGATCGCGAGGAGCCTGGCCACGGGTACGTCACGCCGGGTCGCGGTGGTGGTCCCGAACCTGTCCAACCCGTACTTCTACGACATCATCCGCGGGATCGGCCGGGCCAGCGCCGCCGACGGCTACACCATGACCGTCGCGGACTCGATGGAGGACGCCGCCGCCGAGCGGGCCCTCGCCACCGACATGCTCCAACAGGCGGACGCGCTGGTGCTCGTCGCGCCGCGCTCCGACCGGACGGCGCTCGAGGTGTTGCAGCGGTCGCGCCGGCCGGTCCTGATGCTGCTCGGCCCCCGGTCGGAGAGCGAGCTGCCGGATCTCAGCGTCGACAACCTCGGCGGGATGACCGCGCTCTACCGGCATCTCGCGGACATCGGCCACCGCCGCGTGGTCTACCTGTCGGGACCGCCCGGGGCGTGGCAGAACCTGCGCCGGCTCGAGGCGGCGCGCCGCGCCGAAGGGTTCGGCGTGCAGGTCACGGTTCTCGAGGCCGGCGGCACCATCGCGGCTGGGCACGACGCGGCTGATGCCGCCCTCGAACACGGCCCGACGGCGATCGCGTGCTTCAACGATCTCGTCGCCTTCGGGGTGCTGCACCGGCTCACCGAGCGTGGTCTCGGCGTCCCGACCGACATCTCGCTCACCGGGTTCGACGACATCGATTTCAGCGCCTATTCCTCGCCGGCCCTCACCACGGTCCGCACGCCGCGCGAGCGGCTGGGCAGCGAGGGCTGGCGCACGCTGCGCCGGATGATCGACGGCGAGAGCGTCGACCCGGCGCCGCCCGAGCTGGCCGCCGAGCTCGTGGTCCGTGACTCGACCGGGCCCGTTCCGAGCGACGCCGTTCAGGCCAGCGCGTAGCCGCCGTCGACGGGCAGCGTGTGCCCGGTGACGAAGCCGGCCGCCGGGGAGAGCAGGAACAGCTCCGGGCCGCTCACGTCCGCCGGCGCGCCCAGCCGCTTCATCGGGGTGCGACCCACGATGCGCTCGTGGTTGGCAGGGTCGGCGAGCATCTGGGCCGTCATCTCGGTGCGGATGTACCCCGGTGCGATCGCGTTCAGCCGGATGCCCTCCTCGCCCAGTTCGACGGCGAGGCCCGCGATGAGCTGGGACAGCGCCGCCTTGACCGAGCCGTAGGGCACGATCCCGGCCAGCACGCGCTCCGCCGACATCGAGGACATCGCCAGGACCGACCCCGGGCGGGTGCGGTCCCCGGTGCGCAGCGCCTCGTGCAGCGCGCGCACGGTCCGGTAGAACGAGGACAGGTTGATGTCGACCAGCCTCGCCCAGTCCTCCTCGGCGATCTCGATGCCTGGGGTGCGGACCTGGATGCCGGCGGCGGTGACCAGGTGGGACAGCCCGCGCCCGTCGAGCCAGTCGACGACCTGGCTGGGAAAGTCGGCCGCCGCGACGTCGGCGACGAGGCCGCCGGCCCCTACGGCGTCGGCGATCGCGAGCACGGCGGGGGAGCGGTCGACGAACAGCACCCGGGCGCCGGCGCCGGACAGCGCCGTCGCGATGTCCCGGCCGATGCCGCTCGCGGCCCCGGTGACGACGGCGGTCTGGTCGGTGAACGTCACTTCGCCGCCTCCCGGGCTGCGGCGCGCTCCGCCTTGGCCGCGTAGAACGCGTCCATCCGCTCGGTGAACTCGGCCCCCTGGAGGGTCTCCTCGCTCAGTTCGTTCAGCGCCGCCTCGCTCGCGGCCAGCCCGTCGTCGAGCAGCTCGCGGTTGAGCCAGCGCTTCGATCGGGCCAGCGCGTCCGGCGCCGCCGCGCGGACGCCGTTCAGCACTCGCTCGAGCGTGTCGTCCAGTTCCTCCTGCCCGACGGCGTAGGTCGCCAGGCCGAGGTCCCTCGCCTCCTGGTGGCCGAGGGTGTCCCCGGCGAGCGCCAGCCGGGCGCCGAGGCGCCGGCTCGACGCCGCGGGCATGGCGCCGAAGTAGACCGTCGCCCACACCCCGATGTTCGCCTCCGGCAGCGCGAACGTGGCGCTCTCGCCGGCGATGACGATGTCGCTCCAGGTGACGAGCTCGACCCCGCCGCCCAGCGCGGCGCCCTCGACGACGGCGATCACGGGCAGCGGCGAGGCAGCGATCGCATGGAAGGTGGGCAGCATGCCGGTGACGAAGTAGTCCTTGGCGGCCTGGACGCCGTCGAGCGCATTCATCGCATCGATGTCGTTGCCCGCGCAGAAGGACCGCTCGTCGCCGCGCAGCACGATCGCGCGCTGGGCCGGGTCCTGCTGCGCCGCTCGGACCGCCGCACCGAGGGACTGCCAGGCGGCGAGGTCCATCGAGTTGCGCTTGTGCGGCCGGTCGAAGGTGATGACGGTGTGGTCCGGGTGGACGTGGACGGGCACGAGGGCTCCTTCGGGAATGGCGGGCGGGGAAGAGGTGGAGTCAGGGCAGCGGCAGCGCGGCCGCTACCGGTGCGAACACCTCGGCAGCCATCGGCCTGATCTCGCCGACGACGGGCCGGAAGTCGAGGTGGGCGAGGATGTCGCGCTCGACGTCGATGCCGGGTGCGACCTCGGTCAGCGCGAGCCCGGCCGGGGTGAGCTCGAAGACACACCGCTCGGTGACGTAGAGCGCGCGGCGTCCCTCCCGGGCGGCGAACGGCCCAGCGTAGGTCACCTGCTCGACCTCGGAAACGAACTTGGCGACCGCACCCTCGGAGTCGATGACGAGCCGCCCGTCCTCGAGGTGGACACGTAGACCCTTGGCGCGGAACGCCCCGCAGAACACGGCGGTGCGGGCGTTCTGGCTGATGTCGACGAACCCGCCGGGGCCCATCACCTTCCCGCCGAACGAGGAGACGTTGACGTTCCCGCGGGCGTCCACCTGGGCCATGCCCAGGCACGTGACGTCGATGATGCCGCCGGCGAAGATGTCGAACTGCACCGCCGAGCTCACCCGTGCCGACGGGCCCCGGGACATGCCGAAGAGGTCGCCGAGCTCCGGTTCGCCCCCGTACAGGCCCTGCTCCACGGCGAGCTGGACGGTGTCAAGGCGCCCCTGCTCGCGCAGCACCTTGGCCACGTCGGCGCTCATCCCGAAGCCGAGGTTGAGCACGTCGCCCGCGTGGACCTCCAGGGCAGCGCGCCGCGCGACAACGGCGCGGATGGGGTCAGTGATCGGGTCGGTGACCGACTCCTCGGCCGGCACCGGGCTGAACAGGGCGGGGTCCTCCTCGGTGAGGTAGGTCTGCATCTGGGCCGGCTCGACGACGACGTAGTCCACGAGCGCCGACGGCAGCAGCACCCGGCGCGGGTCGAGGCGGCCGGCGATGCGCCGCTTCACCTGGACGATGACCTTGCCGCCGCAGCCGCGCGCGGCCTGTGCCGCCTCGAGGGCGTCGAGGATGGCGGGCTCGGCGTCGGCGCCGATGTTTCCGAGCTCGTCGACCTCGGTGCCCCGCACCAGGGCGATGTCCACATGCAGCGGCCGGTACCGCAGGTACTCCTGGCCGTCGAGCTCGAGGACCTCCACGAGTTCCTCGCGGGCTTGGGAATTGGCTCGGCCGCCCTGGTTGCGGGGGTCGGCGAACGTGTGCAGCCCGGTCCGTGTGATGTATCCCGGTCGCCGCGCACCGGACTCACGGAACAGGTGGGTGATGACCCCGGCCGGCAGCACGTAGGCCTCGATCTTGTTCTCGGACGCCAGCGCCATCATCGCGGGGGACCAGGTCCAGTGCCCGCCGATGACCCGCGTCGTCATGCCTTCGTGGGCGAAGCCGTTCACGCCGCGCTTGTCGCGGTCACCCACCCCGAGGGCGTGGACCAGACGGAGACCGCGAGGGGTGCCGTCGGTGAGGAACCGGCGCTCGACGGCGGCGATCACCGCGGTGGGCTCGAGCTGGCCACCACCGTTTGCGGCCAGCGCCACGGTGTGGCCGTCCTGAACGTGTTGGGCGGCTTCGTCGGCAGAGACGATCTGGACGGGCATCGCGGGCACCTCTCGCTCGGTTTCACCACTTGTAACCGGTTACAAATCGGAAGTCAAGCGGATGGCCCGACCGCGCGGAGCGGTTCAGCGGTCCGTGAGGCCCGTCGGAGGGTGCGGTGACGCCCCGAGCGAACGGAGCAGGTCCACGACGGGATCCCACCGGGTGGGCCGGTCCGTCATGGACGTGAGTGACTCATGGAGTTCACGGGCTCGGGCGACCAGGTCTGCCTCCCGTCCGGAGCAGGGAGCGGGCGGCCGAGCGAGGTCAGGCGGGCGACCCGATGTACTTCTCCTCGAGAAACTCCTCGATCCCCTCCGCGCTTCCCTCCCGGCCGAGCCCCGACTGCTTCATGCCACCGAAGGGTGCGGCCGGGTCGCTGAGCACGGCACGGTTCACGCCGACCATGCCGGCGTCGATGGCCAGCGCGACCGTCATGGCGTCACCGGGTGGACCGTAGACGTACGCGATCAGCCCGTAGATGGTGTCGTTGGCCATCCGGATCGCGTCGGCCGGGTCGTCGAAGCCGATCAGCGTGATGACCGGGCCGAAGATCTCGGTGCGGGTGATCTCGCTGCCGTGGGTGACGTCGGCGAGGACCGTCGGCGGATAGAACGCGCCCGCACCTCTCGCGGTACCGCCGAGCACGACTCGGGCTCCGCCGTCGACCGCGGCGTCGACAAGCGCGGCGACCTTGTCCCGCTCGGTCACCGAGACCAGGGCGCCCAGGTCGTTGTCCGGGTCGTGACCCGGCCCCGTCCGAACGCGGGACATGGCCGCCGTCAGTTCGGTCGAGAACTCCTCGAGCACGCTGGTGTGTACGTAGAACCGGTTCGCTGCCGTGCAGGCGGAGCCGCCGTTGCGCATCTTCGCGACCATCGCTCCGGCCACGGAGTCCGCGACGTCGGCGCCCTCGAGCACGACGAACGGTGCGTTCCCGCCGAGCTCCATGGAGGAGCTGATCACGTTGTCGGCCGCCTCGTGCAGAAGGAGCCGGCCCACCTCGGTCGAGCCGGTGAAGGACAGTTTGCGCACCGCCGGATGGTGCAGCATCGCTCGCACGGCCGGTGCGGTGGGCGCCGGAGTCACCAGGTTGACGACGCCCGACGGCGCGCCCGCCCGCTCGAGGACGCCGATCACGTAGGCCGCGGTCAGCGGCGTCTCGGAAGCGGGCTTCAGCACCACGGTGCAGCCGGCGGCGAGGGCCGGGGCGATCTTCCGGGTGGCCATCGCAGCCGGGAAGTTCCACGGCGTGATCAGCACGCTGACACCGATGGCCTGGCGGGTGACGGTGATGCGCTTGTCCCCGGCCGGGGACAGCCGGAAGTCCCCACCGATTCGGACCGCCTCCTCGGCGAACCAGCGGAAGAACTCCCGTGCGTAGCGTGCCTCCGCCAGTGCGTCGGCGTGGGCCTTGCCGTTCTCGCTGACGATGATGTCGGTCATCGTCTGCTCCTCCGCTGCCAGGATCTCGTAGCAGCGCCGCAGCAGTTCCGACCGCTCGCGTGGCGGGGTGGCGGACCACGCCGGGAGCGCGCGCTCCGACGCGGCGACGGCGTCGAGGCAGTCGCTCTCGGTGGCGACCGCGAACGTGGTCAGCTCGGAGCCGTCGGCCGGGTCGATGACCGGGAAGCGCCGCTCATCCGCCCCGGGTCGCCACGCGCCATCGATGAAGAGATCGTTCAGGTAGGTCATGGGTCCTCTCCCGCTCAGATGTGGTCGCCGCGCCAGGCGGCCGTGACGATGCCGGGGATCCGTTCGATCGGCCGGGCGGCCGCCACGTTCCCCGCGAGCCTGCTGATGCCTGCCGCCCGTGCCGAGATGTCCGGAAGGTCCTCGGCACGAACTCCGAGCTCCGCGAGGCTCGCCGGAATCCCGATGTCGGCGACGATCTGTTCGATCCGGCGGATCGCACCGAGCGCCCGGTCGGAGCCGGTCTCGGAGACGCCGAGGAGTGTCCCGATCCGACGCAGCGCGGGGTCGATGTCCGGGCGACACCCACGCAGCACGTGCGGCAGCAGCAAACCGGTGCCGAGGCCGTGCGGCGTCTTGGTGAGGGCCCCGATCGGGTACTGGATCGCGTGGGACAGGTGGGTTCCGGCGCTCCCGAAGGCCATCCCGGCCAGCAGGCTGCCATAGGCCATCTCGGTTCTCGCGGCGTCATCATCGGGGTCCGTGACCGCGCGGACCAGATTCGCCGCGATGACGGTGATCGCCTCCTCGGCGAGCAGGCCTGCCAGTCGGTTCTGACCCACGAACACCGGCAACTGGTCGGTCCACTCGGGGGCCCTGACCGCCGCGGTGTAGGACTCGATCGCGTGCACGAACGCGTCGACGCCGGCGTGGGCTGTGACCGCCGCCGGCGCACCGTGGGTCAGGGTCGGGTCGACGACGGCGAACCGCGGGATCAGATGCGGGCTCGAGATCCCGACCTTGAGGTCCCGGCCCGGATCCGAGACGACGGCCACCGGCGTGACCTCCGATCCCGTGCCTGCCGTGGTCGGCACGGCGATCACCGGGGTGATCGGCCCCGGGACCGCGTTCTCGCCGTAGTAGTCGCTGAGCCGACCACCGTGACTGCGCAGCAGTGCCACCAGCTTCGCCAGATCGAGCGCGCTGCCTCCCCCGAAGCCGATGATCAGTTCGGGACCCCAGACCGAGGCCGCGTCCGCGGCACGCTGCACCGAGTCGACCGGGAGCTCGGGCTCCACCTCGGTCCAGACCTGCAGGACCGCTCCGGAGTCCCGCAATTCCTCGCAGGTCCGTTCGAACTGCGGCGTCTCGGCCAGGAACGGGTCGCAGCACACGAACACCCGCCGGCCGAGTTCCCGCGCGAGGGGCGCGATCGCCGACGCGGCGCCGTTCCCGAAGTGGATCCTGGTCGGCAGCCGGAGCAGCCCGAACCCGTCGGAGTGTGACCGGGTGTGTGTCATCCGCTGTGCTCCTCAAGGAGTTGTTCGACCTCTCGCCAGACGTGGGGGTTGACCGGGATGCCGTTGGCCAGTCGCTCGGCCCGGGTCGCCCTCGCCCGATCGCCCGGCACCGTGACCGGGTCCGGGCCGGTCCCGCTGGCGCGGACGTCGTGGAGATAGGCCTCCACGAGGCTGAGGTGGGGGACTCGTCCGATGCGGTCGAGTGAGATCGCGACGAAGACGTCGCCCTTCGTGGCGACGTGTTCGACGTCCAGCGTGCCCTGCTTCTGAGGGCCGAACGCCGTCCCGGTGACCGTGCCCACGAGTACTTCCAGGGCGATTCCGAGGGCGTATCCCTTGGGGCCGCCGAACGGCGAGAGGGCTCCGTCGGAGGCCTCGACGGGATCCGTGACCGGTCTGCCATGACGATCGACCGCCCAGCCGAGTGGGATCGGCTGCGAGGTTGCGGCGTGATCGAGGACCTTGCCCATCGAGACCGCCGCCGTCGACATGTCGAGGACGAGCGGCTCGCTCTCGGTCGGCACCGCGATGCCCACCGGGTTGGTGCCGAGCATCGGGCGGGCGCTGCCCCAGGGATGCACGAGCGCTTCACTGGTCGTCAGGGCGATGCCGATCTGGCCGGCCGCGGCGATGCGCTCCACGTACGGCGCGAGCATGCCCATGTGATTCGCGTTGTGCACCGCGGCCAGGGCGATGCCACTCTCGCCGGCGCGGCGGGTGATCGCCTCGATGGCCACCCCCGCCACTACGGGGCCGAAGCCGCGATCGCCGTCGACGCTCAGGAAGGCGTCGCTGATCCAGGTCGCGCGTGGCGTGACACCGGTCCGGATGAGCCCGTTGCGCATGCGGCCGACCAGCACGGCGAGCCGCCGCACCCCGTGCGAGGGGTGGCCGCGCAGATCCCCCTCGACGAGCACGTCCGCCTGTTGAGCGGCGTCGGCGAGGGTGGCACCCTCGCCGACAAGGATCTGGACCACGGCGTCGTGCAGACGATCTGCGCTCACGGCCACGTCGGTGCCGACGCTGTTCGTCGTCATAGGTATCCTCCTCGGTCACGTCTGGACCGATGATGACCATCACGGAAGGAAGCGGCTATGACCCGTCCCGAACAGCAGGACGCAAGCTCTTCGCTCATCAAGGGCTTGTCCCTGCTCAACCTCTTCTCGGTGACCGACTTCGAGATCAGCATCAGCGAGATGGCGCGGACGTCGGGGATCCCGAAGTCCACGGCTCATCGGCTGGTGACCGACCTCGTGGAATGGGGCGCCCTCGAGCGCGGCAGGAACGGATACCGGCTCGGGGTGCGCATGTTCGAGCTCGGGCATCTGGTGCCCGCCCAGCGGACCCTGCGAGAGGTGGCGCTCCCGTATGCGCACAACCTCAACGAGGTCACCGGCCTGACCTGCAACCTGGCCGTCCGGGACAAGCACGAGATCATCTACCTCGAGAAGATCTCCCGCCGTGACCTGTTGGTTCCGCACTCGCGCCTCGGGGGTCGGCTGCCGCTGCACTGCACCGGGCTCGGCAAGGCGATCCTCGGCTTCAGCGACCACGACTTCGTGGAGTCGGTGTTGAGCGCACCCCTGACGAGGCTCTCGCCCAAGACCATCACCGACCCCACCGCTCTGCGGCGAGAGTTGGCGAGGGTGCGGGAGACCAAGGTCGCCTACGACGTCGAGGAGTCGCAGCCCGGCCTGTTCTGTGTGGCAACGCCGATCTTCGGGATGGGCAATCACCTGGTCGGAGCCATCTCGGTGACCGGTGCGACCGCGTTGTCCCAGGCCCAGCGCTACGCATCCGCGGTCCGGATGACGGCGATGGCGATCTCCCGCGTGCTGGGATCGCGGCCCGGTCGTCCGGCATAGCGGGACGACCGCTTGATGCCTCTCGCCTTCCGCGCGATCGTCGGAGCCCATCGGGACGAGGACGTAGCCCGATGTCCGACGGTCGTACCCCCGGCCGCGGACCTCTCGAGGGAGATGAGGGCGAGTGGCGAACACGCAGGTCTCGGCATCCGCGGCGGATGTCTCGCCGACCAGGAGCCGCAAGGAGAAACCGCGGCGCCAGAATCTCGCGGGCTGGATGTTCGTCGGTCCGGTGATCTTCGGAGTGCTCGCGTTCCAGATCGTTCCGGTCATCGCCTCGCTCGGCGTTTCGATGACGAACTGGACCGGGCTGAACGAGCCGGACTTCCTCGGTCTGGGGAACTTCGTCGCGTTGTTCACGACCGATACCCGCTTCTACTCGACGCTGCTGAACACGGCGATCTTCACCGTCGCGATGGTGGTCCTCTCGATCGCGATCGGACTCGCCCTGGCGGTCCTGTGCAATCAGCGGATCCGCGGCGTCGGCGTGTTCAGGACCCTCTACTACTCCCCGGCGATCACCAATGTCGTGGCCATCGGATTCGTCTGGTTCTGGCTGTATGAGCCGAACAACGGTCTGATCAACTCGGTCCTGCGCGGCGTGGGGATCACTGGTCCGGCGTGGCTCTCCGACCCGAGTACGGCCCTGATCGCGGTGATCATCGTGGCGCTCTGGCAGGGCGTCGGTTACCCGATGGTGATCCTGCTCGCCGGACTGCAGTCCATCGACAAGTCGCTCCTGGAGGCCGCAACAGTCGACGGCGCCTCCAACTGGCGTCGATTCTGGCGAGTCACCTTCCCGCTGCTGACCCCGAGCATCTTCTTCCTGACGATCATGCAGTTCATCTCGTCGTTCCAGGTGTTCGGCATCATCTACGTGATGACGTCCGGCGGGCCGAACAACGCGACGTCGGTCCTGATCTTCGAGATCTATCAGGTGGCTTTCGCGCAGGGACGCCTGGGCTATGCCTCGGCGATGGGCTGGGTGCTGTTCCTGATCGTCGGCCTCGTGACTGTCTTCCAATGGAAGATGGAGAAGCGGTGGGTGCACTATGACAACTGAACGCGTCGTGGCCCGAGCGCCACAGGGACGGGCGGTGAGTTCCGCCGGCGCAGTCGAGGACCCTCGGGCAGCACCTGCCCGACGGCGTCGGCCGCGCGGCATCGGACGGCGGACCGCGGTCATGATCACGCTGATCGTTCTCGCGGGTGTCTTCGCGATGCCGCTGCTGTGGATGGTGAGCGCTTCGCTGAAGCCGGAGAACGAGGTGCTTGCCTCGCCGCCCACGTTCATCCCGTCCGTCTTCCAGTGGGAGAACTACACGGCTGCTGCGGACGGTCTCCTGCCGTTCTTCCTGAACAGCGTCAAGCTCGCGGTGCTCAACGTGACGGGACTGCTCTTCTTCGCGTCGCTGGCCGGGTACGGGTTCGCTCGCCTGAACTTCGTGGGAAAGAACATCGCGTTCGCACTGCTGTTGGCGACGGCGATGATTCCGAGCATGGTGTACCTGATTCCGCAGTACATGCTCTTCCGGGAGATCGGCTGGATCGACACACATTTCCCACTCTGGGTCCCCAATGTGCTGACACCGGTGTTCGGGACATTCCTGCTGCGGCAGTCGTTCCGTGGTGTGCCGCGGGAACTGGAGGAGGCAGCGAAGCTGGACGGAGCGTCCATATTCGGGACGTTCTGGCGGATCATGCTGCCCCAGGTCAAGCCCGCCCTGGCCGCCGTCGGAGCGCTCACCTTCATGGCGTCCTGGAACGACCTGTTCGGGCCGTTGATCTTCCTGAACTCCACCCGGCTGCAGACCATGCCCATCGCACTCGTGCTCTTCCAGGGTGAGTTCTTCACTCAGACGAATCTCATGATGGCGGCGGCCACGCTCACGATCATTCCGCCGCTCATCCTCTTCTTCCTCGCCCAACGGTATTTCGTTCAGGGCATCACCATGTCAGGTCTGAAAGGTTAGGTCGCCGATTCATGCGCATCACACAGGTCGAGTCCATCATCCTGCTCGAGCAGTTCCATATCGTGAAGGTCCACACCGACGAAGGGCTCATCGGGATCGGTGAGATCAGCCCGATGAATGCGGCGGTTACGCACGCGATCGTCGAGCACGCCCTGGCACCGTTGCTCGTGGGCGAGGACCCAGGGGACATCGAGCGGCTCTGGCGCCGGATGTACACCAAGCCCTACAAGCTCGGACCGATGGGTGCCCAGCTCGAGGCGATCGCCGGCATCGACATCGCGCTCTGGGATCTGCTCGGCAAGGCCGCGAACCTACCGGTCTACGCGCTCACCGGCGGCAAGTACCGCAACGGCATGAAGGTCTATGCGAGCTCGATGTCACGCAGCATGAGTCCGCAGGAGGAGGCCGAGCGGGCGGTCTCGTTCCAGGAGCAGGGCTATCACGGCTACAAGATCCACTCCTCCACCCCGTGGATGCATGACGACGGCTTCGACCAGACGATCGCCACGGTCGCCGCGGTCCGCGCCGCGGTCGGCGACGACTTCCCGATCCTCGTGGACGTCAACAACGCCTACTACGAGCACACCGCGATCCGGATCGCCCGCGAACTCGAGGCCTACGGCGTCTGGCACTTCGAGGAACCGCTCGCAGCGCACGACTACGCCGCCTACGCCCGGCTGGCGGACGCCGTCGACATCCCCATCGCGGCGGGCGAGCAGGAGTACACGAGCTGGCAGTTCCGCGACCTGATCACCCAGGGCAGGGTCGACATCCTGCAGCCCGACGTCATCAAGTGCGGCGGCATCACCGAGTTCCGCAAGATCGCCGTACTCGCGGACGTCCACACCAAGCCGATCACGGTGCACAACACCCAGCAGACGATCGGCACCTCGGCACACGCGCACCTGTGGGTGAGCACGCCCTCGTGCGTGTACCCGCAGGAGTACAACATCGAGCACAACCCGGTGCTCGACGACGTCCCGATCTGGACCAACCCCCTCCTCCCGGTCGATGGCGTCATCACCCCGTGGGACCTGCCCGGTCTCGGGGTCGAACTCGACGAGGACGCCGTGGCGCGGTTGCGCAGCAACTGACGGCGAACCTCCATTCGGAGCACCGCGTCGCGGTGACTCCGGCTCACCGGCCGGCTCATCGGCCGGGCCATCAACACGGCTCAGCACACAGGACAGGACGAACCAATGACGGTAGATCAGGTCTCACGACGATCGTTGCTCAAGACCCTGGGAGTGGCCTCCGGCGCCGCCCTCATCGGCGCACCTCTCGCCGGCTGTGGAGGCGGTGCCGGCGGCTCCGGGTCGGGGTCGGGCGGAACCTTCGCCTTCATGAGCTGGGACGCGACCTCCGACACGCAGCTGTACCAGGTCGCACAGAACTGGGCGGAACAGGCGTCCCGGGAGATCGACGTGCAGTCGGTGCCTGGCGGTAGCGACTACGAGACGAAACTCCGCACGGTGCTCTCGTCGGGCGCCCACCCGGACGTCATCCGCATCAACGACGACTTCGTGCAGGCGTACTACAGCGAGGGCTCGCTGCTCGACCTCACCCCCTACCTCGAGCAGGACTCGATCGACGCGGACGACTTCTACCCCGTGGCGTTCAACTTCGCCAAGCAGGCCGACGGCGCCCACGCGGCCTGGCCGATCATGACGAACCCGGGGGTCATCTACTGCAACGTGGACGCCTTCGAGGAGGCGGGCGTACCGCTCCCGCCGACGGACTGGGACGCCGACGGGTGGACCTGGGACGACTTCCTGGATGCCGCGACGAAACTCACCAAGCCGGGCGGCGAACGGTGGGGCGCGCTGCTCTTCCACGACACCGCACTGGAGACCGTCTGGCCCATCAACAACGGCACCACCGGCATCTACTCCGAGGACGCCCAGTCGTTCACCCTCGCCGACGAGGGCAGCACGGACGCGCTCCAATGGGTCGCCGACCTGGCGCTCGTGCACGGCGTCCACCCGGACTTCGGCACGGTCAGCACCGGGAAGTCCACCCCGAACTGGGCCCAGTCCCTGTTCGGGACCGGGCAGGTCGCGATGCTCCTCGGGCTCACCAGCGCGATCCCCTACCTCCGCGAGAACGCGGAGGTGAACTGGGACATCTTCCCGCCGCCGCAGCAGGCGACCCGGCAGACCGTGAACACCATGACGGTCCTGGCCGTGCCGTCCGAGTCACCGGACCCCGACGCCGCCTGGGACTTCCTGAAGTACTGCGTCGGTCCCGAGGCCGCCGAGATCTTCGCCGAGTCGCGTGGTTTCGTGCCCGTGGCCACCAGTTCCGCCGAGCTGTTCGTCGCCGACGATCAGGCACCCCAGAACCTGGCGATGGTCAGCCAGGCCCTGGCGAACGCCGTCAACGAGAACTTCGGTCTGTACATCGAGCGGGCCCGCACGGTCTACCGGCCCGTCCTGGATGAGATCTGGAGCGGTCGCCAGACCGCCGCCGACGCGCTCGGTGGGATCCGCGCCGAGGTCGAGGCGATCCTGGCCGGGCAGGGTTGAGCATGAAGATCACCAGGGTCACCGTCCAGGTCACCTCCGAGCCCAAGCAGCACGCGATCCGGGACGCGATCCAACTCCTGGACCGCAACGGGCGCTGCGACGTGACGGTCGAGACGGACGCCGGCATCAGCGGCACCAGCAGCACCTACTTCGGACGCGTCGCCAGCTCACCCGCGCTGCTCGGCGCCCTGGTCACCGAGCAGCTCGGCCCGGCGATCATCGGCCAGGACGCCACCATGATCCGGCACATCCGCGATCTGCTCAGGACCCTGACCGACTACCAGGGCACGGCGGGCCTGTCCACCTTCGGGATCTCCGCGATCGATCAGGCACTCTGGGACCTGCTCGGCAAATCGCTCGGGGTGCCGGTCTGGAAACTGCTGGGTGCCCAGCGGGACGCGATCCCCACCTACGCCATGGTCGGGTGGCTCGAGTTGGACGTCCCGCAGTTGCAGGACGTCTGCGCGAGGGCCATGGAACAGGGCTTCCAGGGCGTGAAGATGAAGGTGGGCGGGGGCCCGCTCGCCGAGGATCTCGAGCGGATCGGCGCCGTCCGGGCGGTGATCGGCGACGGGGTCCCGCTGATGGTCGACGCCAACCAGGCGTTCGATCTCGCCGAGGCGATCCGGCGCGGACGCGCGTACACGGACCTCGGGTGCCGGTGGTTCGAGGAGCCGCTGCGAGCCGCGGACACGGCCGCGCACATCCGGCTCGCCGAGAAGCTGGACATCCCGATCGCCACCGGGGAGAACCGCTACGGGCAGGAGCAGTTCCGGGACCTGTTCGTCGGGGGCGGCGTCGGGGTGGTCCAGCCGGACCTGCGCCGGGCCGGCGGACTCACCGACTGCTACGAGATCGGGCTGATGGCGGCCGGGTTCGGTATCCCGTACGCCTCGCACGGCGGCGGCGCGCACATCCACGTCCTCGCCGCGCTACCGAACACGATCTACGTCGAGAGCGGGCTCCTGCCTCCGGACGGGTCGGTCACCCTGACCGACGGCTGCTACCCGCTGCCCACCGAGCCCGGGCTGTCCTCCTGGAGCGCGCACTGAGCGGTACCGGTCAACCGACCACCAGCGCCACGACCAGACAGGCGAGCGCCGCCGTCGACGTGGCGGTGCGCAGGTGGTTCCACCGCACCCACCTCGCCTCGAAGGCGGTCCGCACACCGGCCGGGTCGGCCGGTGTGGGGCCGGCCCGGTCGATGGCGTTGTTCAGCGGGATGTTCGCCCGGCCGGTGGTGATCAGGCAGGCCAGGTAGAGCACGACGGCGGCAGCGATCCACGGCACGGCGGCGGACGAGGCGTCACCGACCAGGTGGGCGACCAGCGCGAGCACGGACAGCACGATCGCCCCGCCGAACGCGAGTGCGAACCTCGGGTTCAGGATCGCGGTGTTGATGTGGTGCATCACCTCGACGAACGCCGCGTCACGCGCACGTGCCAGCCCGGGCATCACGGCCACGGAGAAGGCGTAGAACAGCCCCGCCGCGAGGCCCATCGCGACCGTGGCCGCCGCGAGGCTGAGGGTCGCCAGCATCAGCGCACCGGCGTGGGCACACTGTCCCACGCGCCGCTCGCGGCGGCCTCGCGCGCCCAGTCGGAGAAGTCCCGGGCCGGGCGTCCGAGCACCTGCTGGACGCCGTCGGCCGGGATCGAGTTGCGGCCGTCGAGGACCTCGGTGAACAGGTACATGAACAGGTCCACGAGCTCGGGCGGGGTGCCCTCGGCCGCGAGCCCGGCGCGGAACTCCTCGGCCGAGATCTCCTGGTGATGCACCTCGAGGCCGCTCGCGGCCGAGATCTCCGCCATCGCCTCCGCGAACGTGAGCGAGCGCGGGCCGGAGAGCTCGTACACCCTGCCGGCGTGGCCGTCCTGGGTGAGCACGGTCGCGGCCACGTCGGCGATGTCCTCGACGTCGGTGAACGGTTCCGGCTCGCCCGGCCCGGGCGCCGCGAACACGCCGCTGAGCACGGCCGGCAGCAGGAAGCTCTCGCTGAAGTTCTGGTTGAACCAGCTCGCGCGCAGGATCGTCCAGTCCGCGCCCGAGGCGCGCACGCGCTGTTCGGCCTGCTCGGCCGCGGTCTCCCCGCGGCCGGAGAGCAGCACCAGGCGGCGCGCACCGGCGGCGACGGCCTGCTCGGCGAAGGCGCCGATCACGTCGTCGGCGCCGGGCAGGGCAAGGTCGGGCACGTAGGCGATGTAGACGGCGCTCACGCCGTCGAGGGCGTCGGCCCAGGTGGACGGGTCCTCCCAGTCGAACGGCGGCTCGGCCGATCGGGAACCGAGGAGAACGGGATGCCCGACGGCGGTGAGCCGCTTGGCGACTCGGCTGCCGGTCTTGCCGGTGGCGCCGAGGACGAGGGTCAGGTCGTTCGTGTTGGTGGTCATGGCTCCACTCAACAGGGGCCGACTGAGACGATCCATAGTTCAGGCTCTTGATTTCATACGCATTCGTCCACACACTGGTGTGGTGGATGCACTCACCGGACTCCTCGACGGCCCTCGTGCGCGCGGCGCGTTCCTGATGCGGTCGCTGATGGCCCCGCCGTGGGCGATCCGGATCCGGGACGAGGCGCCGCTGACAGTTGTGGTGATGGCCAAGGGCACCACGTGGATCCGTCCGGACGCGGGCGAGCCGGTCCGGTTGACGGCGGGGGATCTGGCCCTGGTGCGCGGCCCGGACCCGTACACCGTGGCGGAGCCGCCGGACGCGCCGATCGGGGTCTATATCAATCCGGGCCAGCACTGCACCGCCCCCGACGGGCGGTCCCTCGAGGAGGAGATGTGCCTCGGCGTGCGCACCTGGGGCAACGATGCCGACGCCGCCACCGAGGTCATCACCGGTGCGTACGGCGTGGAGGGTGAGGTGAGCCGGCGCCTGCTCGACGTGCTGCCCACCGTGATCGTCATCCCGGCCGGGGATCCGGCAGCGCCCACCACGCTGGTGCGGCTCATCCGCGAGGAGATCGTCAAGGACGACGTCGGTCAGGACGTGGTGCTCGACCGGATGCTCGACCTGCTCCTGATCGCGGTGCTGCGGAACTGGCTGGGCCGCCCGGAAGCGCAGCCGCCCGCCTGGTACTCGGCGAGCGCGGATCCGATGGTCGGGCACGCCCTGCGCCTGCTCCACAACAACCCGGGCCACCCCTGGACCGTTGCCGGACTGGCCGCCGAGTGCGGCGTCTCGAGGGCTGCATTCGCCCGCCGGTTCACCCAGCTCGTCGGACAGGCACCGATGGCCTACCTCACCGACTGGCGGCTGACGATGGCGGCGGACCTCCTCCGCGAGCCGGACGCCACCGTGGCTTCCGTCTCCCGGCAGGTCGGCTACGCGAGCTCGTTCGCGTTCAGTTCCGCGTTCAAGCGGGTGCGCGGAGTGAGCCCGCAGCGGCACCGCAGCGGCGCCGCGCTCGCCGCAGTCGGGACCGACTGAAGCCCGACGGCGGACCTCGCCTGCCGCAGTCGGGCGGTAGGTCTGCGTGTGGCCTTCGTCAGGATCCGGGGTTTGAGCCCTG
Source organism: Occultella gossypii (assembly GCF_019947135.1). Lineage (GTDB taxonomy): Bacteria > Actinomycetota > Actinomycetes > Actinomycetales > Beutenbergiaceae > Occultella > Occultella gossypii. The sequence goes on from NZ_JAGSHT010000022.1 coordinate 178,687, forward strand.
AACGGGACTCCACCGCTCTGGTAGGAGGGCCAGCTCGCTCACGGCATAGGTACTGCGCCGGGTGCGATGACGTCGAGCCCTGCGGACCTGACTGCCTCGCCGAGCCTGTGATCGTAGGTGAGGACGCCCGAGGCGTCGAGCCGGATGGCGGCCTCGAGGTGCAGCGCGTCGAGGGTGCGCAGGTATGGCATGGGAAGGAAGCCGGCACTGCGATAGACAGCCCGGTCGAGGGCCGCGAGCGCGACGCCGTCCAGGAGGCGAGTCACATCGGCCTGGTCAAGACCCTCCCGCACCGCAACGCGTCGCAACTCGGTTTCGAGCAGATCGCTGGAGACCAACATGGCCTGGGTCTGGTCGAGCCAGCGCAGCAGCGCAGCGCTCTCGGGCTGATCGATCAGCAGGGCGCCGAGCGCAGAAGTGTCGACATAGACGATCGAACCCGAGGTCACAGCCGATCTCCGCGCAGATCGTCAAGGGTCGCGGCAAGACCCGCCTTGGTGGACTTGCGCTCGATTGCCAGCGCAGCCCATCCACCCTCACGGCGCGCCGGACGAGTTATCGGCAGTGCGGGAGCGGGGGCATCCACGGGCACGATTCGACCGACGGGCACGCCACTGTTGGTCAGGACGAAGGAGTGACCTTCACTCACGGCACGGAGCACCCGCCCGGACTCATTGCGCAACTCGCGCTGCGACAATGTCTCGATCGGGGGGTCGCTCGAACTCATGCGCATAGCGTAGCACTCGTGCTACGGATCGTCGCCTCTGGCCCTCCGGGTGTGCGGCGCCCGGTGAGCGCGGCTGCCTGGGGACATGACTGAATCATGCGCATCGGCGTGGCACCCGGTGAGAGGATGCGGCAGATGAGCGACTCTCCGACGTGGCTGCCCACGCCACCCTGCGCCGAGCTGCACCTGCACATCGAGGGCACCCTCGAACCGGACCTGGTGTTCGCGCTCGCGGAGCGCAATGGGATCGACCTGCCGGATCCGGACGTGGCCGCGCTGCGGGCCCGGTACGCGTTCACGGACCTGCAGTCCTTCCTCGACCTCTACTACGAGAACATGGCGGTGCTGCGCACGCCCGGCGATTTCGCGGAGATGACGCGGGCCTATCTGACCCGAGCGAGGGCGGCCGGGGTGCGGCACGCCGAGATCATGTTCGACCCGCAGGCCCACCTGGCCCGGGGCGTGCCGCTGACGACCAGCGTGGAGGGCATCGCGTCCGTCCTGCGCACGAGCGAGGCCGAGTTCGGGATCTCCACCGGACTGATCGCCGCGTTCCTTCGGGACCGGCCGGCGAGCGAGGCGCTCGAGGTCCTCGAGGACCTGCTCGCGATGGAGGCGCCGATCATCGGCATCGGCCTCGACTCCGCCGAGGTGGGGAACCCGCCGTCGGGCTTCACCGCGGTCTACGACCGCGCCCGCCGGGCCGGCCTGCACCTGGTGGCGCACGCGGGGGAGGAGGGACCGCCGTCGTACATCGCCGGGGCCCTCGGCGACCTCGGCGTCGAGCGGATCGACCACGGGATCCGGTGCCTCGACGACCCGGCTCTGGTGGCCCGGCTGGCCGCAGAGCAGATCCCGCTGACCGTCTGCCCGCTGTCCAACGTGCGGCTGCGGGCGGTGCCCTCCCTCGCCGAGCACCCGCTGCGGCGGCTGATCGAGGCCGGGGTGATCGTGACGATCAACTCCGACGATCCGGCCTACTTCGGCGGTTACGTGGACGACAACCTGCACGCGGTGCGGGAGGTCCACAAGCTGACCGACGACGAGCTGGCCACGCTCGCGGCGAACTCGTTCCGGGCATCCTTCCTCGACGACGAACGGCGGGACGCGCTGCTCGCAGAGGTGGAGGCTTGGCGAACTCGGAACGTCTACTAGCTGTCACCAGCCTGGTGCTTCCATCGCGGGGTGTGAGCCGCGTCTTCGACGCAATAGTCGACACCTGAGCCTCGGATCCGCCTTGCGGGTTTGGGGCAGTCCCATCGGCGCAGGTCACAGGGCATTCGTGCGCCACGGCCCGCAGTATCCACCAATCGGTCGGGGGATCCAGGCTCAGGTGCTACGGAACAGCGCACCGAAATCACCAAATGAACCGTTCCGAATATGGACACCTGGAATCGTATGTGGTGGAGTGTGCGCGACCACTTCGCCCGAGCAATGTAGCCAGGAGTCTCCGTGTCCGAGCTCCACCTCGTCCCCCAGCCGCGTTCGGTCATCATGGCCCGCGGTGACGTCGTCCTGGACGGCCCCGCAGCTGCCCTGACCGAGTCCATCTCTGACAGCCTTGGCGACGAGGCCTACCGGCTCGTCGTGGACGCCGACGGAGCCTCGCTGACTGCCGGCTCCGACCGTGGTCTGCTGCTCGGCCGCTCGACGTGGAGCCAGGTCCTCGATGCGGCGACCACCGATGCGGCCGGCCGGACCGTGGTGCCCGGCGTGCGTATCGAGGACGAGCCGGCCCATTCCTGGCGTGGGCTCATGGTCGACTGCTCGCGCCACTTCACGCCGGTCGCCGAACTCCGCAAGCTGATCGATGTCCTGGCTCTGCATCGTATGAACCGCCTGCACCTGCACCTGACCGACGACCAAGGCTGGCGTGTGGAGATCGCCGGCTGGCCCCTGCTCACCGAGGTGGGCGGGTATCGACCCCGGACGCTCGTCGGGCACCATCGTAGGTCCGAGGGGTCCGAGTCGGCCTGGACGGACGAACCGCACGGCGGCTACTACACCCAGGACGAGTTGCGCGGCCTCATCACCTACGGAGCGTCGCGTGGTGTCGAACTCATTCCCGAGATCGACCTGCCCGGACACATGCAGGCAGCGATCGCCGCCTATCCCGAACTCGGCAACCTCGACGAGCCGATCGGCGTGCGCGAGACCTGGGGGATCTCCGACCACGTGCTCGCGCCGACCGAGATCGCGTTCCGGTTCGTGCGCGAGGTGCTGACCCAGGTCATCGACATCTTCCCGGCACAATGGCTGCACATCGGCGGTGACGAGTGCCCGACGATCGAGTGGGAAGGCTCGCAGCAGGCGCGGGAGTTCATGTCCGAGCGTGGCCTGACGTCGGAACGGCAGATCCAGCGAGAGTTCATCACGGCCGCGCACGAGGTGATCTCCGCCGCCGGCCGGACCCTGATCGGCTGGGACGAGATTGTCGAGGCCGAGCCCCCGGCGGACTCGGTGGCGATGCTCTGGCGCGCCGGGGCGGACGTGCCGTTCTCTCAGCGGCACGGGTTGACCTGCGTCTACGCGAACTCCGCGACGCTGTACCTGGACCACTACCAGGAGGATCCGGAGACCGAGCCTTTGGCTATCGGAGGGCTGAGCACGCTCGCGGATGTTTACGGCACCGAAGAACTGCCTGCGGACGCCACCCCCGAGCAGACCGAGCTGCTGCTCGGGGTACAGGCCCAACTCTGGCGCGAGTACGTGCCGACCCAGGAGCACCTGGAGTACATGCTCTTCCCTCGCCTGTGCGCAGTTAGCGAGGTCGCCTGGGGCACGCGGACCGACTACGTGCAATTCGTGCATCGCCTTGGCAACGGCCACCTCGCACGACTGGACCGGCTCGGCGTCGGTTACCGACCGTTGACCTGACCCGGGCGCGGCGTGGCGCGACCGGCTCATAGACCGTGCGCTCGCCTGAAAGGACGGACGTGAGTCAGATCAGAGAGCGGAGTTCAGTGACCGTGCAGATCGATCACACCCAGCTGGGATCGGGCTACGACCGACAGACCTGTTGGCTCCACGCTCGGGTCGGGATCCACCCCACGGCCAACGCCGGTGCGCCGCGGTACGTGACGACCTTGCAGCGGCTGACGCTGTCCGGGTCAGACGTCTACGGTCCGATCCACTCGATGTCGGCGCCGAACTGGGACGGGCCGTGGACGGAGCCGTACCAGCAGGAGGGTTTCACCTGGACCGAACACAACAGGGCGGTCTGTGACTTCTGGCCAATCTGGCACGAGGCGTCGCAGACCCTGTTGGGCACGGGCCACACGGTCGCCTACACCGACGGTGTCGTGGACGGCACGAAGGCGAGGTACACCTCGTACGCCCAGTACCGGCCCGACACCGACAGTTGGTCACCGGCGCGACTGCTCGAGATGCCCGACGAGCCGGCCTTTTTGCGCTCAGGGGCGGGCTGTGCCCAATGGGTGGAGGAGGCCGACGGTGGCATCCTGCTGCCGGTCTATTTCGGAGTCGGCCACCTGACGAGCGCGATCGTGCGGTGCCGGTTCGACGGCGCGACGCTGAGCTATGTGGCACACGGCAGCGCCCACAGCATCGACGCCGGCCGAGGCCTGTACGAGCCGTCCCTGATCACCTACGACGGCAGGTATTTCCTGACCCTGCGCAATGACGAGGGTGGGCATCTGGCGGTCAGTACGGATGGGCTGCAGTACACCGATCCGACCCCGTGGCGGTTCGACGACGGCACCACGCTCGGCAGTTGCAACACCCAGCAGCACTGGGTGGTACTGGCCGATGGGCCGTATCTGGTGTACACCCGGTCCGGTCTCGACAACGACCACGTCTTCCGTCATCGCGCTCCGCTGCTGATGTCGCGTCTTGACACTGATCGGCTCCTGCTGCTGCGCGACACCGAACAGGTCGTGATCGGCGAACGTGGTGCCGGGCTCGGAAACTTCGGCACCTGCCAAGGGCCGGGGCAGACGGCGTACGTCATGGCGAGCGAGAGCATGCAGAATGTCGGACCTGCCCTAGTGGCCGCCCGCACCAAACTCGCCTTGCGGGCCGGTCCGGAGCAGATCGCGCAGTGGGAGGCGACCGACAACGGATGTGCGATCTGTGAGCAGTTCGGCAGCGACAACACCATCTGGCTGGCACGAGTCAGGGCGACGTGAGTGTGATCGACGTGCTCTGGGCCGGAGCGCGGCCCCGGTCACGCCGAGGTCACGGGCGACGCACGCACTCCACGTACGGCCTCCATCCACGGGTCAGTTATGGGACCAACGTCGATCAACGGTCGTCGTTGTCTCGTCGCCATGCGGGTTGGCGCGTGATCCGGAAGGTGACGGGCTCGAAGTGTGCCGTCATGGCCGAGGCCAAGGCGGCGTGATCGTGCGCACGAAGTGCATCAAGGATGTCGCGGTGTACCCGCGCGATCGGTTCAGGGGCACCGAGTGCCTCCTGCTCAGAGCTCCGGCGCATGGCATCCCAGAAGGAGTAGACGATGCTGTCGAGGACCCAGTTGGCCAGTGGCTCATACAGGGCGTGGTGGAAGTCCCGGTCCGCGGCCGGTGCGTAGGAGCCCTCCCGTGCCAATTCCTCCATCTCCTCGACGGCACGGTCCATGGCAGCAAAGGATGCATCGTCGTGCAGGCCCACGACTTCGTGGACGAGTGACGTCTCCAGGGCCATGCGAACTTGCGTGACGAGACGCAAGGTGTCGCTCTCGCCCCCCTCGGCCAGGGAGAGGCGACTCCAGAACGTGAGTCCTCGGCCCAGGCCGTCGAGTGACCCATCCGACCTCAGGTACGAGCCGCGTCCGTGGCGCACTTCGACGATCCCCAGCGCCTGGAGCGCGTGGATACCTTCCCGCACCCCGCTCCGACCGATGCCCAACTCCGTGGCGAACTCTGCCTCGGTGGGAAGCTTGTCGCCCGGCCGGGCCCCGGTCTGAACCAGATACTCCTGGAGTAGCTCGACCACCGGCGGCTGCACGGCGCGTCGCCACGTCTTGTCCATCTTCACTATGACCCCTTGACCTTGTCGCGACGGTTGTGTCAGGATCACCAGACATCAGACAACGGGTGTCTGATGACACTGACACAGAGAGTGTGACACATGCTGTCGTCGCTAGCGCAACATCTCCGCGCAGGAGAACTTGCGCTCACCATCAAGGTGAACTTGTCCGACCCCCAAGTCTGCGAGATCGCGGCGCTCGCGGGCGCCGATGCCGTGTGGCTTGATCGTGAGCACTGCGTCGGTGACTGGCCGGGGCTCTACCATCAGATCCTCGCCGCGCGTCGCCGCGACACCGAAGCAATCGTTCGTGTACCCCGTGGCTCGTACAGCGACATCGTCAAGCCCTATGAGCTGGGGGCCAGCGCCGTCATGGTTCCCCAGATCGCCGACCTCAACGATGCGGCGGCAGTCGTCGCGCAGGCGAAGTTCGCACCAGTGGGTGAGCGCGCGTTGGACGGCGGAAACAGTGACGGCGACTTCGGCCGGCTCGCGTTCGGCGACTACATGGAGCGGGCTGAGCGCGACACCCTGCTCATCCTGCAGCTGGAGAGCCCGGCTGCCGTCGAGCAGGCGGATCGAATCGCGGCGCTGGCCGGCGTCGACGTGGTGTTCTTCGGCCCCGGTGACTTCGCCCAGAAGGCGGGCATCCCGGGGCAGTTCGGTCACGCCGATGTGCTCGCAGCCCAAGAAGCCGTCGCGGACGCGGCCCGGAACAACGGAATCGTGGCCGGCACTGTTCTTCATCCTGGCACGAGTGTGGAATCCCTTGTCACGCAGGGATTCACCCTCATCAATGTTGCCGCTGATGGGGGCGAACTCCGGAAGGCGCTGAGCAACCGGATCGCCGCGGCCCGCCACACGGCAGCTCCGCTCCTAGAACTCTCGCAACCAGTTCACAACGCATGACCACCTCGACCGCACGTCCGACACAGATCAAGGAACTACCCAATGAAGGAGAGTCCCATGAACAATCCAGTAGCTACTCCTGTCTCGCGACGCGCAGTGCTGGCCGGCGCTGTCGGCACGGGTGCGCTACTGGTCGCATCGCCAAGCGCATCGTGGGCACGCCCCGGCCGGCGGCATCCGTCGGATGCACCTGGCGAAGTCGTCACCACCCTCTTCAGCGACGACTGTACGAACCTGGCTGCTGCGGGATGGGCGGGCAACGAACCCCTGATCGGTGCCTACATCACCGATCACGCGCGTTCACTCGGTGATCCGCCAGAAGTGCCACTGCTGCCGGTCGACGAAGGCAACTACCTGCTCTACTCAGACATCCTGGCGACGCATCACGATTCTCCGTACTCGATCACCAAACGCCTTCCGATCAGTGGCGCATCGTGGGCACTGAGCGTCCGGGCTCGGATCGACGAGCTCATGGTCAGCCGAGACACCTACAGCACGGTGCGGCCGCGCGGTTTTGTCATCAGGGTCACGGCGGCCGACGTCGTTGGGACGACGCGGCGGTATCAACTGCGCATCCACGACACCAACCAGATCACCTGTCTCATGGCATCTGGAGCCGAGCAGACTGTTGAGCTCACCGACTCTGAGCCGACCGATTTCCACGACTGGGAACTCTCCTTCGACGGACTCGACTCCCTCGCCGTGTACCGCGACGGTTCTCGGGTCGCTGAGTTCGTGGGCGTGGGCCAGATTCTGGCAGCGAGCAACACCGGCATCGAGCTGGCAGCCAATGGATACGACTCTGTCTCGGGAGAGACCCGCGTCTACCTCGACATGATCGAGTTGAACATCACCTCCCAGACCATCGTCGTCGACGACGCCCGCGAGCTCGACGACTTCTGGAGTGTGACTCCGGCATCGGCCGATGCCTATATCGCTGACAGCACGGGCCCTGGAAGCGGGATCGAAACCCCAGAGATCGCTCCTGGCGAATACCTGCTCTACGCGGGTGTCGGCGCGGCATCGATGCACACCGAGGCCGCTCGGAGCCGGAAACCATGGACAGTGGAGTTCGCCGCGCGATTTGCCTCCATACCCACATACAACCCGGACTCGACTGATCAGGGCCTGGTCCTGTTGCTCCACAGGTTCAGGCGGACGTACAAACTGGTCTGGACCGCAGATACCTTGACGATCATGGACTTCCGCGGAAGGCCTCAAACATACGACCTGCCGACGCCGGACCCCGAGCGCTATGACGTCTGGAGGATCGGAACTGACTCGACCGGTCGTCTCGCCGTCTCCGCGAACGGCACTAAGGTTGCCGTTCTGGACAATGCGGGAAGGGTTGGCCGCAGGGGTCCCGATACGGGCTTCACCCTCACGGTCGACGCCAGCGAGAGCAGTGACGCACACGCCGAGATCTACCTGACCTACATCAAGCTCATCGAGGGGTCCGAGGTGCCGTGGTTCCGGCCCGCTGTTACCGGGGTCACCGTGCTTCCCACCTCAGATGCTGCGCAATTGGACACCGTCGTTTCATTGCACGACGTCGATCCGCGGTGGCTGGCAGATGGTTCGCTATCACTTCAGTGGGAACTCTATGCTGATGGAGAGTTGACGCGAACCGAGAGCCGTCCCGTGACGACGCTCCAGGTGCAAGTTGCCGTCTCTGCGGTCGGTGTGTCGGGTGAGTTGGTCTGCCAGGCCTCGCTTCGGCGAGCTCAATCGACGGTGGCAACCGCAGAGCAGAAGTTGTGGCTTCCGGAATCAGTGATCATGCTGTCGCCTGGGGATGTGGCGCAAGGAATCGGCGGCTCCTATCTGTTCGTCGCCGTCGATCAGGCTACCGACAGCACGGGGAAGGACGCCGCCGCGGCCGGGTGGTTGGTCTCTGACTATACGTGGGACGGTGAACAAGCCAGTGGTGTCTTCATTGAGTCATCGGCATCGGCCGGGCCGCTCACCATTCCAGCCACCCTCGCTGGATGGTGCGCCGTCTCGGTCGGATGTGTGTCCGGCAGCGAAGCCATCAGCGCGACCATCGGTGGACAGACCACCACGGTTGCTATCAGCACCTTGGCTGAGCCGGACAGTTATGGACCCGGCGCCATCACCGAGTCCTACCTCGGCGCGTTCGATCTGAGCGCCGCCCCAGAGGTCATCCTGCAACCTGTGACGGATAAGGTGAGTCGCGTCGCCTATCTGCGGTTCCGTTCTCTCACCACCGAAGAGACTGCCCTTGCACAGGAACCAGACGAAGGTGCCGCAGGCACACGAATGATGATCGACAACGACGGCTACAGTGAATACGCCTACCGCAACGTCACAACTGAGGCCAAGCTCAGAGCGCGAGTGGCCGAATTCGGCGGCCACGACGTTGGCGCCATCTCCTATTGCTTGCTGGGGACCACCCTCACGAACTACAACAGTTCTGTGGCCATTGGCCCCCGTGAGTCCAAAGAATGGATGTCGCCCGAGTTGTGGTCAGGGCTGCTGGCCACAGACCGGACCGTGATCGACCGGCTGATCGGCCTCAATGATGCTGGCGTCGTGCCGCACGCCACTGTTGCCGATGAGGGCGCTTCCTATGGCATGGAAACCTTTGCCTCGCTCCGGGCAAGTGGCAACTACTCGCCCACCTATCGCGCCGGGCTCAACGGCAAGAAGTATGCCGATCTCTATCCGGAATATGGGCGGGAAAACTTCGACGGCTCTACGAGTTTCCGGCTCAGTTATGCCTATCCGGAGATGCAGTCATACATTCTTGACCTGTTGGTTGAGGCTGGCTCCTTTCCGAACATCGCTGGGGTCATGCTGGACCTCTGCCGTTACCCGGATGTTGTCGGCTGGGATCCGCCCCTGGTCAGCGCCTACCAGGAGGAGTACGGCGTGGATCCGAGGCTGGAGACCACAGTGGCCGGGATCGAGCGATGGCTGGCGTTCCGCTGTGAACCTGTGACCAGTCTGCTTCGGGAGGTCCGAGCCGCGTTGCCAGCCCAGAAGGTGATGGTGCGGATCCCCCGCAACTGGTATTTCGACTACGGACTGGACGTCGAGACCTGGGTCTCGGAAGGACTCATCGACATCCTGGTGCCGTCGGCCGCGACCCAGGAGAACTTCTGGACGAACGAGCTCGCTGACTTCGTCGATCTGGTCGCTGAAACACCGGTCGCTCTCTACGGGTGCATTGAAGCGACGCTCCAAGGCCGGGATGCAACCCCGCTGGAAGATGAGCTTGCCGAGCGCGGTATCCCGGTAGGTACGACCTCCAGGAAGAACGTCGATGCGCACGGCTACCAACTGCGCACTCACGAGTTCTACGCGGCCGGATTCGACGGGGTCTACCTCTTCAACAACCCGTGGGGCCGCGATGCGCTGGGGCTACTCGGGGACAAGGTCAAGATCAGGAAGTGGCGGACCTTCGGCTACCCGACCAGTCTGGCGACCATCCTCGTCACCTCGACCTCCCGATGACCGTGCCGATCAAGCTCGGCGACGACAGGTGCACGGCGGCGAAGAAGGAGGCCACCATCCGACCCCGAACAGCCGAGCCCGGCACGGGCTCGCTACCGATGTGTGGCACTGACCGAAGGAGGCCAGGTGGCTCGGACCGCCGTGACTGACCGACATGGTGAGCTTGTCGCGTACCGGTCGGTTCCGTTCGTGACGCGGCTGCGACGTGACTATCCGTTGCTGGTGATGATTGTGCCGGCAGTGGCGCTGATGTTGCTCTTCATCTACATCCCACTGCTGGGCAACGTGATCGCGTTCATGGACTACGTGCCGTTCGTGCCGTTCCTCGACAACGGGTGGGTCTGGTTCGAGAACTTCGAGCGGCTGTTCGCCGACGGCGACTTCTGGTTGGCGCTGGCCAACACGCTGGTGTTCACCGCTTTGAACCTGCTGCTGTTCTTCCCGATCCCGGTCATGCTGGCGCTCTTCGTGCACTCGCTGCTGCATCCGTGGCTCCGGTCGTTCCTGCAGTCGGTGCTGTACCTGCCGCACTTTCTGTCGTGGGTGATCGTGGTCGGCTTCTTCCAGCAGACCCTCGGCTCTGCCGGTGTGTTGAACCAGTTCCTCGCCCAGAACGGGCTGGACCCGGTCAACCTGATGCAGAACCCCGAGCTGTTCAAGTTCATGATCGTGGGCCAGACGGTGTGGAAGGAGGCCGGGTGGGGCACCATCATCTTCCTGGCAGCCCTGACCGCCATCGACGACGCGTTGTACGAGTCGGCGGCGATGGACGGGGCCGGGGTGGGGCGCCGACTGTGGCACATCACCCTGCCGGGGATCCGCCCGATCATCATCTTGATGCTGATCCTGCGTCTGGGCGACGCCCTGAGTGTCGGGTTCGAGCAGTTCCTGCTGCAGCGCAACTCGGTCGGCCCCGCCGCAGCCGAGGTGCTCGACACCTACGTCTACTACCACGGCGTGGTCGCCGGGAACTGGTCCGTCGGTGTCGCTGCCGGATTGTTCAAGGGCGTGGTCGGCCTCATCCTCATCCTCGCCGCGAACAAGTTCGCGCACCTGCTGGGCGAAGACGGCATCTACAAGAGCACGAGGAGGTGAGCCGGTGAGGTCTGACACCGCTGCACGGGCTTCCGACGCTTCCCCGGCCGGGACACCGACGCCCGCGGGGACCAAGCTGACCGCTGAGGCGACTCAGTTTCGTACCAGAGGCAAGTACGCCCCGCCGATCTGGGGTCACCGCCCCGGACCGCTCACCAACATTCTGCGCGTCGTCGCCTTCGTCATCCTGATCGCGCTGGTGCTGTTCCCGTTCCTGATCGTGGTGTCGACCTCGCTGTCGACCGGGCAGGCCATCACCGATGCCGGCGGGCTGGTGGTCATCCCGACCGAGATCAGCCTGGAGGCGTACACCCGCATCCTCACCGGGGGGGTGGTCACCCAGTCGCTGCTGGTCTCGATCGTCGTCACTGCGGCCGGCACCGCGATCAGTCTGGTGGTCACCGTCCTGGCGGCCTACTCGTTGTCCCGGGTAGGCACCCTGTGGCACCGCGGCCTGCTGATGACGGTGCTGCTGACCTTCCTGTTCGCCCCCAGCATCATCCCGTTGTACGTCGTCGTCCAGGGCCTCGGCATGCTCGACACCCTGTGGGCGCTGATCCTGCCGACCTCGCTGAGCGCGTTCAATCTGGTGATCGTGCGCGGCTTCATCATGAACCTGCCACCGGAACTGTTCGAAGCGGCTCGGATCGACGGCGCCTCGGAGTGGTGGGTCCTGACCCGGCTGGCTGTGCCGCTGTCGAAGTCGGTGATCGCCGTGGTCGGCCTGTTCTACGGCGTCACCTATTGGAACGCTTTCTTCAACGCGATGCTGTACTTGCGCGACACCTCCAATTGGCCGCTGCAGTTGGTGCTGCGGACCTACGTGTTGCAGGGAGCGCCGCTCACTCTCGACAACACGGGCGAGATCCCGCCCCCGTCCCAAGCCGTGCAGATGGCCGTGGTCGTGATCGCGATCATCCCGGTGCTGCTGGTCTACCCGTTCGTGCAGCGACACCTCACCAAGGGTGTGCTCACCGGAGCCCTCAAGGGCTGATCACCTTCCCATCACCTCCCCTCGTTGTAGTTCACCTCTGAAAGGAACCTTCCATGTCGGATTTTCAGATCCCGACCCTCAGTCGACGACGCTTCCTCGCGGGTTCGGCCGGTCTGGCCGTCTCCGCGACCGTCCTCTCCGCCTGTGGCGGCGGCGATGACGGAGGAGGAGCCGGATCGTCTGGCGGCGACGGCGGCAGCGTCGAGCTGCCGACGTTCAAGAAGATCGAGGCCACGGTGATGCCGGACCTTCCTGGGGACGGAATCGTCCAGGACGTCTACTTCTCCTACCCGGACCCGCCGTACCAGGCGGTCGAGCACCCGACGGGGTCGGGTGGCGAACTGCGCGCGATGCTGATGACCTACTCCACGCCGCCCACGCCGATGGACCAGAACTCGTACTGGCAGCGGATGAACGACGACCTCGGCGTCACATTCATCCCGGACCTGGTGCCGGCCGACGACTACGTCGAGAAGTTCTCCACCGTCATTGCCGGCGGTGGTGAACTGCCCGAGATCATCCAGGCCCCGCTGTGGATGCCGCTGCCCCGTATGGGCGAACTGATCAAGAGTCAGTTCACCGACCTCACCGAGTACCTGTCCGGTGACGCGGTGCTGACGTACCCGAACCTGGCCAACATCCCCACTGCATCGTGGAAGAACGCCGTCAACCAAGGGATCCTGTGGGGCGTCCCGATCCCACGCCCCCAGTTCCCGAGCGTGATGTACGTGCGGATGGACCGGAGCGAGCAGGCCGGGTTCGCTGAATTTCCCAAGACCCAGGAGGAGTTCCTGGAGTGGGGCGAGGCGATGACCGACACCTCGAAGCAGCAGTATGCCTTCGCCGCCGTCCAGAACGGCTGGATGGAGAACGCCGTCAACGGGATGTACGAGCAGCCCAACAAGTGGCATCTGGACGGCGACACGCTCACCCGCGAGTGGGATCACCCCGGCTACTTCGACGGCACCGACTTCGTGAAGCAGGTGTGGGACCTCGGCTACCTGCACCCCGACACGCCGGGCATGCAGGTCTCGCAGCAGCAGACGCTGTTCTGGAACGGCACCATCGCCGCCTGTGAGAACGGGATATCAGCGGTGTCGTCGGCCGCACAGTACCCGGACGTGCCGCTGGGCGCGCGGGCCCCGTGGACCAAGGACGGCTCCAAGGTCCACGCGATGCAGAACACCGGGATCTTCTCGGTGAACGCGTTGAAAAAGGGGCTGGAGAAGGCCAAGGTCGAGGAGTACCTCAACATCCTCGACTACCTGGCCGCGCCGTTCGGGTCGCAGGAGTACACCACGATCAGCTTCGGCCTGGAAGGCGAGCAGTACACGATAGAGAACGGGTCCCCGACCCCGATCCAGGACAAGGCGGCCGACCTGGCGATCAACCTCAAGTACGTGGCGACAGCCCCGCAGACCCTGTACGCCCCGGAGATGGCCGTCCAGGACACCTACACCCGCTTCCACGAGCTGCAGCAGGAGCTCGCGACCGGGCTGGTCCCGGATCCGTGCGTGACTCTGCGGTCGGAGACCCTGGAGCGCAACGGCCAGTACGAGCAGGAGATCCTCGACGTCCGCACCGGCTACATCCTCGGGCGCAAGACGCTCGACGACCTGAAGGGTGCGGTCCAGAAGTACAACGACGAGATCGGCGCGGAGGTCAACGCGGAGATGATGGCCGCCATCGAGGCTCGCGGCTGACCGGCTCGTCCGGCTACAGGCGCTTCAGACGCTGCGCGGGGCCGCGCCCCAGCGGATCTCGGTGACCTGCGCGTGGTCCATGTCGTCGAAGGACTGGTTCTCCCCGGCCATCGCCCACACGAACGAGTAGGCGCTGGTGCCCACACCGGAGTGCCCCGACCAGCTCGGGGAGATGACGGCCTGCTCGTTGGCGATGACGATGTGCCGGGTCTCGGTGGGCTCGCCCATGAGGTGCAGCACCCGCGCGTCCTCGGGGAGGTCGAAGTAGAGGTAGGCCTCCATCCGGCGGTCGTGGGTGTGCGCGGGCATGGTGTTCCACATGCTGCCCTCGTGCAGGCTGGTCACGCCCATCACCACCTGGCAGGACTTCACGCCGTCGGCATGGATGTACTGGTTCAGGGTGCGCCGGTTCGAGGTGCGCTGCTCGCCGAGCTCGCGCACGTTGCCCTCACCCGCGTGGACCAGGGTGGTCGGGTAGGTCGTGTGCGCGGGCGCCGAGAACCCGTAGAACCGGGCCGGTGTTGCGGTGTCGGACGACGCGAACGTGACGTGCTCGGCCGGCGAACTCGTTCCGGGCGTCCTTCCGCGACCACGAACCGCGCGACCCGCTGCTCGCCGAGGTCGATGCCTGGCGCAGCGCGGTGCGGTAGGCGCAGCCCGGCCGATCCGGCGCGGATCCGATGCCGGGCCTCAGCCGAGCCCACCGGCCGCCAGCCGCATCAGGTCGGTGCTGAAGTCCACGTCCGACGCGGACCGTTCGGAGCGGGTCGCGTTCCCCGAGAACTGATGCTGATAGCCGGTCCAGGCGCTGTCCGCGATCGAACGCCCGACGCCACTGCGCAGCGTCAGGACCATCTCGGTGGCGGCCCTCTCGATCCGGTCGCCGAGGGCCGGTGAGCCCCAGTCCTCCGGTGCGGCGAACAGCGACGTGGGAACCGGCAGCGCGCGCAGGAAGGCGAAGAGTGGCCGGAGCTGCTCGTCGACCACCATGGCGTGCCGGGCCGTGCCCGCGGTTGCGGCGAGGATGACCGGCTTGGCGATGAGCAGGTCGTTGTCGAGGACGTCGACGAACGACTTGAACAGGCCGCTGATGCCGGCCTTGTAGACGGGGGTGCTGGCGATGACGGCGTCGGCGGCGGCGAGCCTCGCGATCGCCTCCTGCAGGCGCTCGCCGGGGAAGCCCGAGACGATCGCTCGGGCGATGTCGACCGCGAGCGGGCCGAGTTCGATGACACCGACTGATGCGGCCGTGCCGGACTCACCGAGCAGGTCGAGGGTCTTCTGCGCCGTGCGATCGGCCAGCAGCCGGGTGGAGGAGGGGTCGCTCACGCCGGCGCTGATCACGACCAGGCGCATCGGTGCATCCGTTGCTGGGTCCGTGCCGCTGCGGGACGGGCTGTTGGTCACGAGGGTTTCCTTTCGAGGACTTCCCGCTGCCGGCCCGCCGCGGGGCCGCTCGCTCCGGCGAGCAGGGTGAGACTCAGGTCGCGCAGGCTTGCCAGCTGCGTGGTGTCCAGTGCGCGCGTCAGCGCCTGGGCGATGTGACGGGCGACGTTCGCGCCGACCCGCCGCTGCATCTCGGCACCGTCCCCGGTCAGCCGGATCCGACGGGCCCGGGCGTCGGTGGAGTCCGCGGCACGCTCGACGAGGTCGCGGGCCTCCAGGCGCGCGATCAGGCGGGACATGCCCGGCTGGGTGATGAGCACGTCCTCACCCAACTCGGTGATGCGCAGACCCTCCGGAGCGGCCGAGAGTGCGTGGAGCACGGCGTACTCCCGCGTCAGCAACCCGTGCCAGATGTCCGCGTCGGTGAGCTCGCGGGCGATCGTCGCCTGGGTCCGGTAGTAGGCCTCCCATGCCTCGTTCGCCAGCCGGAAGTCGCTCGGCATCCCTCAGACCGCCATCGGGAAACTGGCCGCCACGGCAGGGTCGCTGTCCTGGTACGGGGAGGCTCCGGAGAGGTTGTCGCCGCGGTTCGGGTTCGGGCGCGGCTGGCGGGGTTCGGCGTCGCCGTACTTCGCAGTGATCAGGTCGGCGTGCGTGGGTGCCGCCGGAACGCCGGGCGCGCGTCGCGACGCCATCTCCTTGCGCAGCACCGGCACGACCTCGGTGCCGAGCAGCTCGATCTGCTCCAGGGCGACCTCCACCGGCAGTGCCATGCTGTCCACGGTGAAGAGCTGGCGCTGGTAGTCGCCGAACCCTTCCCGGAACGTGAGGGTCTTGTCGATGACCTCCTGTGGGCTGCCCACGCTCAGTGGCGTCTGGGTCATGTAGTCGTCGAGAGAGCTTCCCCTGAAGAGCGGGTAGTTCTCGAAGTAGGGTCGGAATGCCTGCACGGCATCCTGCGAGCGCCGTGCGATGAACGACTGGCCGCCCAGGCCGACGATCGCCTGTTCCTTGGTCCCGTGCCCGTAGTGCTCGAAGCGTTCGCGGTAGAAGTCCACGAGCGGCTTGAAGTGCAGGTTCGGCGCGAGGATGTGGTTCGCGAAATAGCCGTTCCCGTAGAACGCCGCCTGTTCCGCGATCTCCGGGGTACGGATGGAGCCGTGCCAGACGAACGGGGGCACGTCGTCCAACGGCCGCGGGGTCGAGGTGAAGCCCTGCAGCGGGGTGCGGAAGCTGCCCTCCCAGTCGACGACATCCTCGCGCCAGAGCCGGTGCAGCAGGTTGTAGTTCTCCAGTGCGAGAGCCACGCCCTGACGGATGTCCTTGCCGAACCACGGATAGACCGGCACCGTGTTCCCGCGCCCGACCATCAGGTCGAGCCGGCCCTTCGCCACGTGCTGCAGCATCGCGTAGTCCTCGGCGATCTTGACCGGGTCGTTCGTGGTCATCAGCGTGACCGACGTACTCAGCATGATGCGCTGGGTCAAGGCCGCGATGTGCGCCAGCAGGGTGGTGGGCGAGGAAGGCACGAACGGGGGATTGTGGTGCTCCCCGACCGCGAACACGTCCAAGCCGACCTCGTCGGCACGTTGGGCGATGCGCACCATGTTGCTGATGCGCTCCGCCTCGCTCTGGGTGTATCCGGTGGTGGGATCCGGGGCGATGTCGCCGACGGTGAAGATTCCGAACTGCATGGTGTCCGCCTTTCTGCGGGGTGTTGTACGGGTCCAACAACATGACTGCGCATGTATTCCCAGGAAAGGGAGCCTGGGCGAGCGGCCTTGATCCACTCCGGTCGATTCCTCAGGAGCCGGCACGGCGGTGATCGGTCGGCTCGTCGGGCGGCGGCGTGGGCTGGGAGAACCAGAAGAACGGGACGCCCAGCGCGAAGATGGCACCGAACACCGAGTCGGCGGAGCCGGGGCCGGCGGGCCCACCCGTCAGGTCCAACCCGAACCAACGGCGCAGGCGGCCGTTCGTCCGGTTCTTGCGATCAGGACTGGGTGCCGAAGGAGCATGGGACGTTGTGCGCGAGGGCTGCTCGGACCACGCCGAGGCCCGTGCGAGGAGCTGGTCGAACAGGAGGTCGCGCTGGTCCTCGGTCAGGTTCGCGTAGGCCCGGGTGTGCACTCGCTCCAGGTCGGCGGTCCTGGTCCGGCCGAGGAGGTAGTCGTAACGGACGACGGCGAGCTCGTCCTGAGTCTGTGCCGCCGGTCGGTCCTTGGTCCGGACGAGTCCGAGCAGCGCTCGCAGCGAGACTCTCATCGTCCTGGTACGCGGGTCCGGGCGACTCCCGACCCGACGAGGATCGACGCCTCCAACAGGGTTGCGACGTCGGCCACCGGGACGACGATCGGTTCGAGTTTCAGTTCCATGGAGTGCTCCAGGTCGTGTGATGAAGCGGTGGATGTTCCCGTTCATCGTCACGAGCCGGTGGTGGTTGGCGCGCCTGTGGAACACCCGGGTCGGCCACGGCCCGGGCCCTGGGAACCACTGCTGCACCGCCCCGAGGGTGGGGGCAGGAGACGGCGCCTCAGCCGATCTCGGCGAGGGCGCGTCGAAGTGCGCGCCGGGAGCCGATGCCGAGCTTCGGGTAGACCTTGCCGAGGTGCCACTCGACGGTGCGTGCGCTGAGGAAGAGCTCCGCGCCGATCTCGGGGTTCGTGCGCCCCTGGGCGGCGAGCAGCGCGATCTGAGACTCCTGGGCGGTGAGCTCGTGCTCGGTGGCGACACTGCGCGCGCGCACGGTCTCGCCCGTGGCCACCAGTTCCCGGCGGGCGCGCTCGGCGAGGGCGTCGGAACCGAAGCCGATGAACAGCTCGTGGGCCGTGCGGAGGTTGTCGCGGGCATCGAGCCGACGCCCGGCCCGGCGCTGCCACTCCCCGTGGAGGAGGTGAGCGCGGGCGAGCTCCATCCGCACCCGGGTGGCGGCCAGACGACCGATGGCCTCGCGGTACAGCGCATCGGCGGTATCACCGTCGCTCACCAGTGCTCTGGACCTGGCCTCGATCCCGAGCGCCCAGTCCGTGCCGCTGGCCTGTGTCGACTCGGCCAGGCGCTCGACCGCGGAGGCTGCGCGCGCGGTCTCGCCGCTCCGGGATGCGGCCTCGATGAGTTCGACCAGAGACCAGGTGGCGTAGCAGAGGTCGTTCGGATGGGCGGCGCCGGCCTCCGCCTCGGCGAGCGCACGCCCATAGTCGCCGCGGCTGTTGTGCAGGACGGCACCGGCGTACTGCACGATGGCCATGCCCAGACCGTCGCCGCGGGCCGAGGTGGCCGCCTGCGTGGCCGACGTCAGCTTCGAGAACGTGGCTTCGTCACCCTGCCACGCGGCCAGTGCGATCGCGCCGTACGGCGGGATGCTCGTCCCTGCCGCCGCGGCGACCTCGGCGGTCTCCTCGACCAACAGGCGTGCTGCCGTGATCTCACCCGCCGCGAGATGCAGGCCGATCTGGGCGGAGAGCGCGCTGGGAAGTGCGGCGAGAGCCCCCGCTGCCCTGGCCGTCCGGATATGGCGGGCGGACAGGAGATCCCAGGTCTCGTCGTCCCAGAGGTCCCTCGCCGCATGAGTGCCGAGCCAGAGCAGGCGGATGTCCTGGTTGGGCAGGACGTCGTCCCGAAGTCTCGTCAGCGCCTGCTTGAGCAGGTGTGCTCCTGCCGCATAACCCTGCGTGAGGACGGTGGCGAAGCCATTCAGGAGCACGTCCCCCGCACGCTCGGTCGAGGTGGGCAGTTCGTGTGCGGCCCTCGCCACCTCCACCAGTCCGACCTCACCGGCGAATCGACCGACCACCAGCCCCACCGCGATGGCGTCCAGGTACACGTCGCGGGCGACCGCCGGATCGAGCCGCCGCCACCGCCCAGCGGCGGACATCAGCAGCGGCGCCGCCGCGCGGCTGTGGCTGGCGAAGTACGCGATCTGCCCGTCCAGCAACATGGCTTGCGCGGCGTTGCGCTCGTCCAGTGGCTCCTTCTGCGCCAGGGCAAGGAGGGTGAGGGCCTCGTCGCTCGCACCGGCCTGGAACTTGGCCTGTGCCGCCGCCAGGGCACGCGCCCCACGGCGCTCCGGACGGAGGGTCAGTCCGACGGCCGCCGCGAGGAAGGCTGCAGCAGCGGCGAGACCGCCCCGCTCCTGTGCCCTTCCAGCGGAACGCTCCAGGTCACCCGCCACCGACTCATCCGGCCCCTCGGCCGCAAGCGATCGGTGCCATGCCCGCCGGTCCGGATCGCGGTCAGGATCCGTGACCGAGGCGAGGGCTTGATGGACCCGCCGGATCTCGCCGGGATCCGCTGCCCGGTGGACGGCGGACCGCACCAGCGGGTGCTTGAAGCGCACCCGTGAGCGCAGTTCCACGAGCCCGGAGGCCTCGGCGGCTCCGGCAGCCTCTGCGCCGACATCGAGTTCCTCGGCGGCCCGCCACAGCGTCGCGATGTCCCCGGTCGGTTCGAGTGCCGCGGCCAGGAGCAGGGTTCGCGTCCCCGCCGGAAGGGGAGCGAGTCGCGCCGAATACGCCTCTTCAAGGCTGCTCCTGATCGGCAGCGTGCCGGGGATTCCGAACCCGCCCGCCAGCTGCGAGGGCGTCAGTCCGCTCGGCAGCTCGATGAGCGCGAGTGGGCAGCCGCGGCTGTCGGCGACGATCCGGTCGCGGACCGCGTCGTCGAGCGGTCCGTTCAGGACCGAGTCGAGGAGTGCGTGCGCGTCCTGGTCCTGAAGGCTAGAGACTTGGATCTGGGTGAGCCCGACCAGTGCTTGGTGCTGCTGGTCCGGGCGAACGGCGAAGACCAGTGCCACCGACTCGCCGCGCAGCCGACGGCCCACGAACGCGAGCACCTGGAGTGAGACCTCGTCGAGCCACTGGGCATCGTCGACGAGGGCGAGCAGGGGCTGGTCCTCGGCGACGACGGAGAGCAGGTTCAGCACGGCGAGGCCGACGAGGAAGCGATCCGGCGGGTTCCCGGTGCTGATT
Organism: Occultella gossypii; assembly: GCF_019947135.1. Classification (GTDB taxonomy): domain Bacteria; phylum Actinomycetota; class Actinomycetes; order Actinomycetales; family Beutenbergiaceae; genus Occultella; species Occultella gossypii. The sequence goes on from NZ_JAGSHT010000022.1 coordinate 198,934, forward strand.
CCGAAGGCCGTGGACAAGGCGGCGTGCTGAGGTTCAGGGAGCTGGTCGAGGTGGTCGAGCAGCGGGAGGCACAGCTGGTGCAGACCTGCGAAAGCGAGCTCCAGCTCGGACTCGATCCCTACCGCTCGCTCGACGCGGAACCCGCTCGCGTGCTCGGCCGTGTACTCGAGCAGGGTCGACTTGCCGATCCCCGCCGGACCGCGGAGCACGAGCGCTCGGCTCTCGCCGGCCCGCACGGCCGCCAGGAGCGCGTCCAGCCTCGCTGTCTCGTCCGCGCGGCCGTGCAGCCCGGCCCGGACCTCGGCGAACCTCACGCGGGCCTTGGCATGTGCACCGGCCGGACCACGAACGGGACCGAGCGTCCACCAACCGGTCGCCGTGCCCTCATCGACACCTTCTGATGGATGCGGCGTGTCGAGGTCCCAGGGTCCCGATCACGTTGATCCTCGATCGTATCGGCGGCCGAGCCCGTTCGGTAGGTCTACGGGACTCGACCGCCCAACGATCGGTCGGTTCAGCGGATCTCGGTGATCTGCACGTGGTCCATGTCGTCGAATGACTGGTTCTCCCCGGCCATCGCCCACACGAAGGAGTAGGCGCTGGTGCCCACACCGGAGTGGACCGACCAGCTGGGGGAGATGACGGCCTGTTCGTTGGCGATGACGATGTGCCGGGTCTCGGTGGGCTCGCCCATGAGGTGCAGCACCCGCGCGTCCTCGGGGAGGTCGAAGTAGAGGTAGGCCTCCATCCGGCGGTCGTGGGTGTGCGCGGGCATGGTGTTCCACATGCTGCCCTCGTGCAGGCTGGTCACGCCCATCACCACCTGGCAGGACTTCACGCCGTCGGCATGGATGTACTGGTTCAGGGTGCGCCGGTTCGAGGTGCGCTGCTCGCCGAGCTCGCGCACGTTGCCCTCACCCGCGTGGACCAGGGTGGTCGGGTAGGTCGTGTGCGCGGGCGC
>NZ_JAGSHT010000023.1 GCF_019947135.1 Occultella gossypii
GACGGCACCGAATCAAACCCCGCGTCCACCGCGAAGTCAGAATTCGACACCGCCTGCATCACACGCAGCGACCGATTCACACCCCACGCATCGTGAGACTCCCCCGCCCCCACAGACAACGCCAGGTCCGCATCCCCAGTCCCCTGGCCGACCAACTCAACCGACCCATCCCCCACCGGATCAACCACCGACCAACCAGACCCCAACACCGCACCCGAGAAATCATCCGACAACAACACCGTCGCCGCGGTTGCTGGTGACGCCATGCCTGCAAGAGCCACTGCTACGGCCCCGGCAACCGCCACCACTGCACGGAAGGGTCGGGTCGAACTAACTGCACTCTTCGCGTTCATGAGGAACTTCCGTCGACTTGGTGGATGAGTTCGGGTGGGGTCAGCATTCGGCCTTGGACTCGGGCTCGAAGCCGCCCTGCACTGATGCGAGCCCGCCGAGCCGAGTACGCAACTGCGAACGCCGCCCCGGAGGAGAGGTCATCCGGGAGAGAGCCGGTCGTCCTGGAGAGCGCACGAGTTGTACGCCCGAGCAGTCGCAATCGGATGAACGTCGGGCTTCCCTTCGTCGCCGGATCGAACCATGTGGCGATCTCCGCGGCAGAGGTTCGGCCCTGCCGTGACGAACTCTCATGGACGCGGCGTCGGAACAGGCGTCTGTCGACAAGGTCGAACGTTCCCATTGCCGCCATCTCCGCGAGGAACGTGACGTCCGAGGAGATGTAGGGCCGAATCAGTCCCGTCCGGGTCATCGGCTCACGCCGCATGACGCCGAAAGCCGCGTTGCAAAGGCTGAAGCGCCAAGCGAAGGAGGCCACCCTGCGCCACGGCGCTCGGGCCGTGATCTCGAGTCGCTCGTTGTACTCGCGGACCTCGTCGCCGACGCCGTCGATGATCGTCGCCTGCGCGAACGCGAGCACTGCGTCCGGATTCGCGTCCAGTGCCGCGACGCACGAACTCACATTCTCCGGCTCGAGGAGGTCGTCGTAGCCGGCCCACTTGAACAGTTCGGCACGCGAGTCCGTCACGAGTCGGTTGTAGTTGTAGGCCGCGCCCATGTTCCGGTCGTTCCGGACGAGTCGTACCCGGGGATCCCGCTCAGCGAACGATTCGACGATGGCGACGGTGCTGTCGGTCGAGGCGTTGTCGGAGACCACCAGTTCGAAGTCGTCGTAGTCCTGTGCGAGCAGGCTCTCGAGGGTCTCCGCCAGGTAGGCCTCGCCGTTGTAGACGGGAAGCCCGATGGTCAGCCGGGGCGTGCTCACAGTGCCTCCACGGTCGGCGCGAGGCCGAGGTCGGTCAGTTCGTTGACGATCTCGGTGCGATAGGCGCCGTTCATCACGATCACGAGCGCCGGCTCGGCGTCGGTGAGGTCCTTCGGCGCGAGGACACGGTGGCCGGTGCCGGCCATGTACTGGTTCTGCTTGAACGGGTTGATGTCGACGACGCCGCCCACCAGGGCGGCGTCCGCACCGAGTGCGGCGAGGAACGCGACACCCTTCGACCCGCCACCCCAGATGACCGTTCGGCCGCCTTCGGCGTGGACGGTCCGGATCCGGTCCCGCCAATGCTCGACCATCGTCCGGTGCCCGCGAGCGAATCGCGCGGCGGCCTCGGCGAGCGCCGCCGGGTCCTCCTCGATCGGGAGCGCCGCTGCTGCGCCGTCGACCGTCGGCCGGGCCTCGACGAGCAAGGTCTGGTCGGAGTACGCCCGCTTGATGCTGAGCACGTCGAACCCGGCAGCCCGGAACAGCCGGCCGACCGATCCCGCGGAGAAGTAGGAGCTGTGCTCGTAGTAGACGTCCCAGAACGCGACCTCGTCCAGGACCCGCTGCACGTCGGGCACCTCGAACAGCAGCACGGTGCGCTCGACGTCGGTGATCGCGGACCGGATGGACTCCAGGAACTCCCGGACCGGGGCGATGTGTTCGAGCGTGTGACGGCAGATGATGGCGTCCGCGTCCAGCTCGGGCAGGTCCTGCGGGAAGAGTCCCTGGATCCAGGTGACGGGGACGTCGTCGGTGATCCGGGCGGGCTGCACACCCGGGTCCACGCCGATGCCGGCGCCGATCCCGGCGCGGGCCATCTCCACCAGGAACTCACCCTTGCCACAGCCGATCTCGACGACGGTCCGGCCCGTCAGCGCGTAGCGCTCGACCCAGTCCGTGGCCAGGTCATGGATGAATGCCTGGAAGGTCGGCGAGAAGCCCTGCGTCTCCTCATAGTCCTGCGAGTACGTCGTCAGTGTCGGGTCGTGGCGGCAGTTCCAGATGAGTCCGCACACAGGGCACAACGCCAGCGCCAGGTCACCCTTCGGGAAGTCGACGGCGGCGGCCTGGTCCCCGAGGAGGAGGCAACTGTTGACCGGCACCGGTTCGCCCACATGGAAGGGTTCGGGTGCTGCGGTGCCGCATGCCGGGCAGGTGCCCGCGGTCACGGGGTGACTCGTTCCGCGAGGTCACTGCGCTGGGTCTCGCCACTGCGAGGTGCACTCGAGCGCCTTCTGCGACCGAGGAGACCGTCGAAGACGCCCACGTAGGCACGGGCCTGGAGCGACCAGGCCAACTCGTGCTCGATGCGGCTCCGGCCGACCCGTCCCATCGCCGTCCGTCGCTGCGGATCGTCGAGGAGATCGGCAATCGCCTGCGCGGACTGAGCGGGATCGTCACCGGAGACGTACACGGCCGCGTCACCGGCGCAGCGACGGGTCTCCCGCAGGTCCGTCGCGACGACCGGGATCTCGTGGGCCATGTACTCGAGGGTCTTGTTCATCGTCGAGCGGTGGTTGAACTCGTTCTGTGGGTCCGGCGTCACACCGAGGTCGGCGGTGGACAGCCAACGACCCAGCTCGTCGTGGTCCACCTTGCCGGTGAACGTCACCCACGCATCCAGGCCTCGGGCGGTGGCATCCGCCTTGAGGTCATCGAGGCTGTCACCGAAGCCGAGCAGGGCGAACCTCGTGTCCTCCCGGCCGAGGTCGTGCACGTAGTGGTCGATAGTCGCCAGGAGTCCGTCGACACCATCCTGCGGCCCCATGATGCCGACGTAGCAGACCAGGTGCTCGCGTCCGTCACGCAACTCCGGATGCGCTTCCCTGCGGCGCATCCGGTCCGCGTCCGGGGTGCTCATCACGACGGCGGTCCGGCCTGCCGGCACGCCACCGCGTTCGAGGGCGACGTCCCGATAGGCGGGGTTCGGGGAGATCACGCGGTCCGCGATCCGGTAGGTCATGGCCTCCAGGAGCAGGAGCGCGCGGTGCAGCGCGCCCCGCTTGCCGAAGCGGGCCTCGTAGACCTCCGGGCAGAGATCGTGCTGATCGAACACGTATCGCCGGCCACGCAGCTTCCAGAGCGCCCCGAGGAGCCAGTAGGTGTCCGGCGGGTTGCAGGCTTGAAGCACGTCGAAGCCACGCTCACGGTTCACCGTGATCGACAGCCGTGCGGTCTGCAGCCAGCACAGCGCGAACTCGCGGAAGTAACTCACCAGCCCAGAACTCTCCGGTGGGGCCGTGTAGGAGTACACATGGACGCCGTCGGCCACATGCCGATCGGCCTCGCCGGCGGTCTCCTTCGGGCAGATGACGCTCACGTCGTAGCCGGCACGCACCAGGGCGGCGCACTCGGTCCGGACCCGGCGGTCGATCCGGAGCGGCAGGTTCTGGATCACGATCAGCACGCGTGGCTTCCGCCCGGAGGCCGCGCCGGCCGCGACCGACGTCCTTCCGTTCCGGCGATTCCACATGTGTCCGCTCTCCTGTCATTGGGTGCAGGCGGCGGAGGAACTCACCAACGCGAGTGCGCACGACCCGACGGGCCGCGACCTCACCTCGCTCGATCCCCCGAACGCAGTGCTTCTCATTGCAACGTACTGAGGACGCCCGGCCCCCGATAGGTGATGGACGGGTGATCTTCCCCCACCTTCTGCCATCACCCCGGGGTGAGAGGAGGAGGGGGCAGCATTCCCTGACAGGCAGTCCTATGGACGGGATACTCAGCGCGTGGTCTCAATCATCATTCCAGCGCACAACGAGGAGCGGGCACTGCCTCGGCTGTTGGACGCGCTCCAAAGCACCGACGGATCCCCATCCGAGGTCGTGGTCGTGGCGAACGGCTGCTCGGACCGGACGGCGGACATCGCCCGTGGCCACGGGGTCACCGTGATCGAGACGCCCGTGCCGTCGAAGATCCGCGCCTTGGCACTCGGAGACCAGCACGCCTCGTCCTACCCGCGGATCTACGTCGACGGCGACGTGGTGCTCGGTGCCGATGATGCGAGGGCGCTCTGCGGCGCACTCACCGAAGAGATCCACGCTGCGGGCCCGACCAGGCACCTGCCGATGGACGGGGTGTCGGCGCCGGTCCGCTGGTATTACGACGTGTGGCAGAGGCTGGACGGCGTCCGGACCGAGTTGTACGGACGCGGTGTGATCGCCGTGAGTGAGCAGGGCCACGCTCGGATCCGGGACTGGCCGGACACGATGTCCGACGACCTACACCTGGCCATGAGCTTCGCCCCCGAAGAGCGCACCGTGGTGCCCGGCGCGCGGGTCACGATCAGGCCGCCGAAGACCTACGGCGACCTGTTGCGCCGACGGATCCGTGCGATGACCGGCAACACCCGCATGTCGGCTGCGCCCGGCGCACCGCCCGTGCGTGGCGCCGGTGCGACGCCGGGAGCGCTCGCCCGGATGGTCATGGCCGAACCCCGCCTGCTGCCCGGGGTGGTCGTCTTCGTTGCCACCGCGGCGATATCGAAGCTACTGGGACGCCGCGCGGCGCGGCGCGGCGACACCACCTGGCTACGGGATGAGAGCAGCCGGAGCTGACGGTCCGATTGCCTCACACCCCCTCACCCCCTGGTGAACGGAATTCCCACCGAAGGTCACCCCCCAGTCACCCGACGCTGCTTCACACGCTGCCCTAGATTCCGGAGTGTTCGAGCAGTACCTACCGGCTGTAGCCATCGGGCATGGGGAGATACGACGTGAAATTGCGTAGAGATGGCGTCACCTGGCGTGAGATCGACGGCGAGATGGTCATCCTCGACCTGAAGACGTCCAAGTACCTGACCACGAACCGCGCCGGCACCACACTGGTCAGATTGCTCGCCGAGGACCGAACGACCGGTGATCTCACCGACGCGCTGGTGACCGAGTTCGGTATCAGCACCGACCAGGCCGCCGGTGACGTGGCCACGTTCGTGGACTCCCTCGAGCAACGGGGACTGCTGCAGGACGCTGCGCGTTGAGGCGCGCCCAAGAATTCCGGCACATTCAGGCCGGGGCCACACGACGACACGTCGAGGGAGGTGACATCACCATGTACGAATCTCCGATGATCCAGGAGGTCGGCTCCGTCCGCGACCTCACGCTGGGCGAGGGCTGGGCCGGGAGCGACGACACGTTCCTGTACTTCATCCGGTACGGGACCGACCCGTCCTCCTGACCGCGGTGAGAGCGGGCTCGTTGGCCGATGCTGGTCAGCGGGCCCGCTCCGTTTCAGTGCTAGCGGCGTGAACCACCCAAATCGACTCGATTGGACCATGACATGACGGAAGCGCCCCCGGTGGACGGGTTCGTCCGATCCGACGCTTTCGAAGTGGCGACCTGCTGGAAGTACGGCCTGAGTGAGCCGACGCCCCTCCCGTCCCGGCTTCAGTCGCCGCGCGCCGCACTGGAAGCGGCAATCCTGCCCACGCTTGTCGACGGAGCCTGCTACGTCACGTTCTCCGGTGGCCGCGACTCATCGGCGATCCTCGCGGTCGCGACTCACCTGGCCAGGCGAGAAGGGCTGCCCGACCCCGTGCCGGTGACTCGCCGCTACCCGAACGTCCCGGACTCGGACGAGTCCGAGTGGCAGGACCTCGTCATCGATCACCTCGGCATCGACGACTGGCTCAAGCTGGAGTTCACCGAGGATGAGACCGATCTTCTCGGCCCCGCGGCCCAGGCGAGCGTGCGGCGTCACGGCCTGCTCTGGCCTCCCGCCGTGCACAGTCATGGTCTGGTCTACAGCCACTTGACCGGCGGGACGATGCTGACCGGAGAGGGCGGCGACGAGGTACTCGGCGCGCGTCGAGTCACGCCGCTCACCTTGCTGCGCCGGCGCCGCCGCCCGACCCGCACGCTCCTGCGCGGAGCGGCGCAGGCGCTCTCACCGACGTTGGTGCGCCAGCGTCAGATACGCCGCGAACTGGAATCGGCGCGGCTCCAACACTGGCTCCGCGCCGACGCCAAGGACCGGCACCTGCGGCGCATAGCCGCCGACGAAGCCACCGAGCCGCTGCGTTATGACGCCGCTACATGGTGGATCACCAGGCGGCGCAGCTGGACGACCATGGCGACGAACCAGGCTCTGATCGCCGGGACCTACCAGGTGCGCACTTCGAACCCGCTCCTCGACGTCGGCTTCGTCGCGGCATTGGCACATGCCGGAGACACCTGGGGATTCAACGGCCGGACCGCGACGATGAAGGCGCTCTTCTCGGACGTGCTGCCACCGGCGTTGCTGGCCCGCCGGACCAAGGCAAGTTTCAACAAGGCCTACGCCGGCAGGTACACCCGCGAGTTCGCAAGGGACTGGGACGGCTCCGGGGTCGACGACAGCCTCGTGGATCCGGAGATCCTGCGCGGCGTCTGGCTCTCCGACGCCCCGACCATGTCCACCGCGATGCTGCTCCATCAGGCCTGGCTAGCCGCCACGGTGACACGATGAGCGTCCGCCGGCCCCCGTTCGGTGAGTGGCCATGGATCGTCGCGGCCCTTGCCCTCGCGATCGTGGCCGAACTTGGCCTGCGCACCGCGGGCCTGCCACGCCTTGCCCGCGCGTTCGGGACGCCCCTGCGCACCGATGACTCGACTCGCGCCGAGCCGGCTCACCCCACCGGCCCTCCGGTCCTGGATGATCGGGCCCGACGCCAGGTGCGTGCCACTCGCCGGGTGATGCGTCATTGGCCGTTCGGCGACACGTGTCTGCGCCAGGCACTCGTCAGCGGCGCCCTGCTCCGCCGGCTCCGACCGGAGTTGCTCGTGGGCGTGGCCAAGATCGACGGCCACGTGCGCGCGCACGCCTGGCTCGAGATCAATGGCGGCATCCTCGACCCGCTGGGCGCTGCATCGTCCTACACACCGTTGCTCTCACTCGATGCCATGGACACGAAATGAACATCACCAAGTTGTACGGCCTGAACCTCGACTCCGAACTGCCACTGCATCAGACGAGGCCGGCCGACGGTCCGACCGACGTGACGATCCGGCTCGGTGCAACCATGGAGGCCACCGAGTCCGTGCCTCCCGGCCGCGTGCTGCTCCATCTCGACGGCGACAAGCAGTATTACTCCGCCACCGACACCGGATCGGGGTACCTGCTCCGGTTCTACCGCACCTGTGACTTCGAGCTCGACCAGGAACTCACCACGGTCACGGTCCGCCTCGTCCGTGGCGCCGACCCCGAACGGGCCGGCGTCCTCGCCGCGGGGACGATGCTTTCCTTCCTCCTCGCCATGCGCGGTCGCCCGGTGCTGCACGCGAGCGCGGTCCAGGTCGGCGACGCCGCGCTCGCATTCGTGGGCCGGTCCGGCATGGGCAAGTCGACGATGGCGACGCTGATGTGCGCCGACGGTGCCCGTCTCATCACCGATGACGTACTCCACCTCGACCTCGATGCGGCACCGCCGCGGTGTCACCTCGGGGCCACCGAACTCCGCCTCCGCAAGGCGGCCGGCGACCTTGCGGCCCGGTTCACCGTCCCGCCCGTGCACCGAGTCACGGGCGACGACCGGGACGCGCTCGCGACACGTCCAGCTGATACCGATGGCCTGCCGCTGCGCGCGATCGTGATCCCGGCGCCCGACCACTCGGACCAGGATCGGGAGCCGGAGTTCACCCGCCTGTCCCAGCGGGACGCGCTGCTGCACCTGCTGATGTTCCCTCGCATCGTGGGCTGGGAGGATCCAGCCGCCGTGGATCAGCAGTTCCAGCACCTCAGCGATCTCGTCGAGACGGTTCCGGTCTACGTCGCCCGGCTGCCCTGGGGGCCGCCCTTCCCGCCGTCCATCGCCGCACAGGTACGCGCCGCGGTGGGGTTGGGTCAGTCGGTCGCCTCGGTCTCGACACCGGCCAGGTAGACCTCCAACGCGGCCTCGTCCGCCGGGAGTCGGTTGGCCTTCGGGACCGCAGGCGTCCGGCGGGCCCGTTCGCGCACGCCGAGCAGTGCGTTGTGGCCGGCTGCGGCGAGCGTGCGGCCGGCGCCCGGTTGCGCGGCCCGGGCCACCAACCGCGCCAGGCCCGGTTCCTGACGAGCGTGCGGTACGGGGGCGACTCGATCCACAGCCGCCGTCAGGGCACCGAAGGCGCCGGACAGGCCCAGGCGACGGGTCAGGTCCGCGGGCGCCGAACCGGCGCCGAGGACGCGCCGGGCACGTGCCAGGACCAGGGCGACGTGCGGCTCGGCGCGCCACGCCTTGGCTCGGCGAGCCACCTCGTCCCAGTCCTCGATCTGGGCTGCCAGCCGGTCGGCGTCCACGAGGAGGAGGAGTCTGTTCGCGCCGGTCAGAGCCGCGTGCAAGCACACGTGCACCAGGGAGTCGGCCGGCGACAGCGCCCAGGCACGGTTCAGGCCAAGCGCCACTGGGGTCCTGCGGTCCAGGAGCTCACGGGTCGGTACGGCGAACCGCGCTCGCCGCACGGCCATGTTGATCATGGACCAGTGCAGGTCCATCAGCAGGCCGGAGGGACTGACCCAGTGCATCTCCCCGGGGGTCTGGGGGTTGCGCAGCATGTCGTCGTAGTCGGCGACCGTCCAGCCGGCCGCAAGGAGCCGGTGCGCGACCTCACGCAGATCGCTGGGATCGACCAGGGTGTCGACGTCGTGGTAGGTCCGCAGGCCCTGCGCGGGATGTGCCGTCTCGGAGAGGAATGGGCCCTTGAAGGTCACCCAGTCGATGTCCTCGAGGATGCCGCCGAAGTCGTCGAGCATGATCGTGGCCCGGATGTGCACGCCCATGGCGTGGTCCCTGTCGATTCGCAGGAGCGCTGCGTCCTCCGGGGCACTGTCCCTGAGCGCGAGGTGCACGAGCGGCGCGACGCGGTGGTACCGGGCGGCCTGGACCAGGTCCTGCCGCGCGCCCTCCCCCGGGGAGGCGAGGCCGCGATCGCCCCGCGCAACGGCCACCAGCAGGTCCGAGACCAACTGCCTCGTGCGGCGATCGACCCCAGTGGCGCCACCGGCACCTTCGGACGATCGCGTCACCGGGCGAGGGCCTTCCGGATCGAACGAACCACAAGAACTCCCGGGCGTCTTCGGGCCGGTCCCCGGCTACGGGACGGCGATAGGCGGTGGCCCTGCGCTCATCTGGCAGGTGACGAAAGGCTAGCGTGGGCCGCCGGCCGCGGGGGCCGATTGGCGGGGATCCGCGAACGTGGACCGCGACTCCACGTCGCGGCATCGCCGTACGTCAGGACGCCTTGACCACGTGCACGAAACAGCCTGGGACATCGGCGTCGGGGCGCCGGTCCGCCGCCGGGGTGGCCCGGACGAACCGCTCGACCTCGTGCTGGACGGGGAGCAGGTGCGGCAGCTGCGCTCGTCCGTCCCGGAAGACGGCGTGCCCGCCGACTGCGATCGCGGGCCACCAGTTCTCGATCTCGGCACGGATCCCATCACCGGACACGGAGGCGTCGAAGAACACCAGGTCGAACGGGTCCTCGCCCGGTTCATGCAGTCGCGTGTCGCCGACGACCAGGTCGACCTGATCGGCCAGTCCCAGCCGATCGAGGACCTGCTCCAGTTCCGGCCCCCAGACGTCCTGCTTGGGGTTGCCGTCGATGGAGGTCACCCGGGCACCGGTCGCCGCGTAGAAGACGGTGGAGCCACCCCGGAATCGGCCTAGTTCAGCGACCCGCGGTCGGTCGATCGCGGTCAGGATCCGGTAAAGGTACGCGGCCTCGTCGAGATCGAGCCGGCTGAACCGGTGGTTCAGCCAGTTCGAGGAGAACAGCCAGGCCAGGTCCTCGAAGTGCTCCACCGGTGCTCGGAATGCCGGCTCGGTCTGCGCGGTATCCCAGTCCGCCGCACGTGCCATTCGGTCCGAGAGCGAGAGCAGGAGCTCCGCGCGCACGTGTGGGTCGCGCATAGCCGATCGGACCAGAGCGAGCCCCACCCGACTGCCGACCAATGCCGAGGCCATGCGTCGCCCTGCCGAACGCATGCCCGACCCGGCCGCTCTCGGGGGCCCGAGCCAGATGCGGTCGGAGACTGGTGATCCCGCCGAACGCGACGGCGGGAAGCTGCGTTTGAGTGTCGATAGCACCACGGGGACTCCCCCAGGAGTTCGGTCATGTCGCGGCGCGGGCACGCCGAGTCGATTCGACAGTGCCCCCTGCCGTCATTCCTGACGCGGTGAACGTTAGTACCGACCGAGGCCGCCCGTGGGCCGAATGCTCGGCTGAAAGAAACCAGATCCTGCCGTGGCCGATCGGCCCCGGCAGGCCGTGGTGCCGCTCAGAAGATCCGGTTCGACACCTCCGCCGGCGCCAGCAGCAGTTCCTTGAGCTCATTGTCGACCTTGAGCAGGGTCAGCGAGGCGCCGGCCATGTCCAGGGAGGTGCAATACTCCCCCACATAGCTGCGGAACACCGAGATACCCTGGTCCGCGAGCTTGCGGTGGGCGATCCCGTAGAGCAGGTACTGCTCGCTGATCGGGGTGCCGCCGAGACCGTTGATCATCAGGGCGACCTCGTCGCCGGAGGAGTACGGCAGGTCGCCGACGACGGCGTCGAGGAGGATGTCCACGATCTCGTCGGCACTGGCGAGCTTGACGCGTTCCCGGCCCGGTTCGCCGTGGATGCCGATCCCGACCTCCATCTCGTCGTCACCGATCTCGAACAGGGGTGTGCCACGCTCGGGCGGGGTGCAGGAGGTGAGCGCGATGCCCATGCTGCGCACGGACGCGATCACCTTCTCCCCGATCCGAACCAGCTCCTCCAGCTCGGCGCCGTTCTCCGATGCGGCGCCGGTGGCCTTGATGACGAAGAAGTTGCCCGCCACGCCGCGGCGCCCGACGGTCCAGGTGGAGTCCTTGACCGCGACATCGTCGTCGACGAGCAGGGCGCCGACCTTCATGCCGTCGGCCTCGCACATCTCCTTGGCCATCTCCCACGCGGTGCGGTCGCCGGTGTAGTTGTTGACCAGGTGCAGGATGCCCTTCGGGGAGTAGAGCAGCTTGGACGTCTCGTAGACGAACTCCACGGGAGGCCCCGCGAACACGTCACCGGGGCACGCGCCGTCGAGCATGCCCTTCCCGACGATCATCGTGTGCGCGGGTTCGTGACCGGAGCCGGAGCCCTGGATGATGCTGACCTTGTTGTCGTTGGGGGCATCCGCCCGATAGATGAGGTTGTAGCGCGGGTCGTAGTCGAGCGCCCCGCCGCTGGCGAGCTGGATGCCGGTGAGCATCTCGGGGACGAACTGACGTGGGTCGTTGACGAACTTCTTCACTGTCCGGCTCCTTGCCGTGAGTCGCGCCACGCGGCGCTGATGTCCTGCAGGATCACCCCGATGGCGGTCGCCCCCGCGTCCACCGATGCGCGGCTGCGTTCGCCCGTGTAGGCGGCGCGGCCCCGTTTCGCGAGCATGCCCAGCGTCGCCTCCGCGGCGGCGACCGCCACGTCGGCTGCCTTCTGCACGGCGGCGACCCCGCCGTCGTCGAACCCCTCGGCGATGCTGGCCTCCAGCGAGTCGACCGCCGGCACCAGGGCATCGAGCAGGGTCTTGTCCCCCAGTTCCGCCTGCCCGCGCTGGGAGATCCCGGTGATCGAGGCCCGCAGGACCTCGATCAGCTCGGGCCCGGTGAGGCGGGTGCGCTCCCCCGCGGCGGCCGCCGCACGCATGAACGCCGTGCCCCAGATCGGCCCGCTGACCCCGCCGACCTTGCCGGCGATGACGAACCCGACCTTCTTCAGCAGCGCGCCCACGCTGGTGTGGTCGAAGGAGTCGAGGTCGGCCTCGACCACCTCGAAACCGTTGCGCAGGGAGAACCCGAAGTCGCCGTCCCCCGCCACGGCGTCCAGCTGCGCGAACTCCTCGGCGTTGTCCACGATAGTCCGCGCCATCGTGCGCAGGACGAGGTCGACGTCGTCGTTCGTGTCCGTCATGCCTACCCTCCTTGGTCGGTGCGGTGCTGGGTGCGATTCACTCCAGGCAGCTGAGCAGGTCGGCGAGGCCGATCACGGTGTCGGGCCGGGCGGCGCCCCGGTTGGCCAGGACGAGGGCGGGCTCTCCACCGGGGTCCCCGAGCGAGGTGACCACCAGGATGGCCTCGTCGTTCGGTTCGGTTCGCGTGTACCCGTTCACCGTCAGCACGCACCGCAGGCCTGCGCCGGTGGCGGCGAGCAGCCCGTTGCGGGAGTCCTCGATGACCAGGGTCCTCCTCGGGTTCGCCCCGAGCCGTTCGAGCGCGAGCAGGTAGATGTCCGGCGCCGGCTTCTTCGCCGGCACCACGTCCCCGGCGAGGATCGCGTCGAACGCCTCGGCCCGCCGTGGCCCGACCGCCTGGGTCAGGATGGCGCGCACCGATGCCTCCGCGGACGTCGAGGCGACGGCGAGCTGCCAGCCGGCGTCCTGGGCGGCGGTGATGATCCGGGTGACGCCGGGCCGGGGCGGCAGCGCGCCGTCGGCGACCAGTTGCGTGTACCGGGCGGTCTTGTCCTTGTGCCAGTCGGCGATCATCGCCGCCTGTTCGTCGAGGTCGGTGGGCAGGTTGTTCGCGGCGACGAACTCGGGGGTGAGCTCGCTCGCCATCCGTTCCTTGCCGCCAGCGATCTGCAGCTTGGCGGCGTAGTCGGCCTCGCTCCAGTGCAGGGGCACCCCGACGTGCTCGAACGTGGCGTTGAACGCGACCCGGTGCCCGTCCCGCTCGGTGTCCGCGAGCACGCCGTCGCAGTCGAAGATCAGGGTGGCGCTCACGTGACGGCCCAGGCCTTCCCGGCGCTGCCGAACATCCGGATGTGCTCGGCGGCCATCTCCTGGACGGCCGCGGTCTGCGCCCGGAACAGCGACGGCGGGTCGTACGTGCCCGGGTTGGCGTTCATGTAGTCGTAGCCCGAGGCCATGAACCTGATCTTGAGCGCCGTGGAGATGTTCACCTTCGCGCAGCCCCGGGAGATCAGGTCGCTGAACTGCGCCGCGCTCATCCCGGTGCCACCGTGCAGTGCCACCGGGATCCCGGCCGCCTCGACGATGTCTGTGACCCGCTTGTTGTCCAGGGTGGGCGCGGCCCGGTACATGCCGTGCGCGTTGCCGATGGCGGGCGCGAACACATCCACACCGGTGGCCTCGATGAAGGCCAGCGCGGTCTCCAGGCTGAGCTCGGGCGGTGGGGCGTCCCCGGCGAGATCCTCCACCCGGGCGAACGGCTCGATCTCCCCCTCGACCAGCGCGCCGTACTCCCGAGCCTGCTCGACCACCTCGACGCACTGGCGCTGGTTCTCCTCGACGCTCAGCTTCGAGCCGTCGAAGAGCACGGAGTTCCACCCGGCCTCCAGGCACGCGGTGATCAGGTCCCGGTCCGGGCAGTGGTCCAGGTGCAGCGCCACCGGCACGCTCACCCCCTCGGCGAGCTCGGCCCAGAGCGCGTACAGCACGTTCACGCCCATCGCCTCGACGGTCTTCACCGAGGTCTGCACGATGAGTGGCGCTCGTAGTTCCTGCGCCGCGGCGAGCACGGCCGCCATCGTCAGGTCGTTCACCACGTTGATCGCGGCGACCCCGTACCGGTCCTCGAATGCCCGGTCCACGATGTCCTGCGTGGGCACGATCGGCATCATCCACCTCCGATTCTCATGACCCCTCCGCCCGGTCCGTCACCACCAGCTCGAGGACGGCCCGGGCGTTCGGCTCGTCCACCACGAGCGCGTCGACGATGCCGGCGCGCAACACCCCGAGAATGGCGAGCGGCTTCTCCGGCCCGCACGCGACGGCTACGACGGCGGGGATCCGCCGCAGCTCCTCCAGCGACAGTGCCATCACCCGCTCCAGGTGCGGTGCGGTGATCGCCCGGCCGGAGGCGTCCACATACGTGCCGAGCACGTCCCCGACGGCGCCACGCGCCCGCAGCCGCGCGATCTCGGCGGCGGACAGGCACCCGGACCGCACCATGGTGCACCCGTCGTCGGTCCCGCCGATCCCCACCAGGGCCAACGCCGCCTCCGCGGCGAGATCGAAAACACGGCCGACGGCGTCCTGCTGGCGCAGTTGGTCCCGCACCTGTCCGTCGGCCACGTAGGCGGGCGCGTAGAGGCTGTGCGCGGTGCCGTCGGAGGCGTCCGCGAGCGCCCGGGCGATCTCGTTCGGGTTGGTGGGCGCGTCCACGAGCGGCGATCCGCCCATGGCGCTGACGAACACGCATCCGGTCGCGGCGGGTCCCCGGAACGCCCCGGCGAGAGCCGCCAGGTCCCGGCCGTGCCCGACGGCCACCCGGACCCCGTCGGTGAGCCGGCGCTCCAGGTACCGGGCCGCGCTGCGGCCCACCAGGGTGCGCTGCTCGGCAGCTCCCTCGGCGGCGGGCGCCACGATCGCGTGCCGGAGCCCGAAAGCCTCGGCGAGGCGGTCCTCGAGGTCGAGGTCGAGGCCACGCGGGGTGTCGATGTGGATGTCCACCACGCCGGTGGCGCGGGCCCGCTCGAGCAGCCGGCCGACCTTGGGCCGGGACAGCGCGAACTCCTCGGCGATCTGTTCCTGCGTGCGGGCGTCGACGTAGGACCGGTACGCGATCCGGGCGAGCAGCTCGTGCTCGTCAGGGTTCAGACCCACGGGCATGGCCGCCTCCGACACCTGAGCATCCGCTCACCACTGAGCGGATGCTCGTCAAGGTAGCACCGCGCGAACGCCGAGCGGAAGGGCTGACGCCGGGAGGCGTCAGTACGCGAGACGACCCCCGCCCGGCCCGCCGCCCGGGCCGAGCCCGGCACCGCCGTCGGGCATCATCTCGGCCCCCGCGTCGGAGGTGAACGCGACGTCGAGGTCACCGACGGTGGGCGCCTCGAACGTCGCCACACCCTCCTCGGGGACCAGCCGCAGCCGCGGGGTGGGCCGTGGGGAGCCCTTCGCGACGGCGTCGTCGGCGCCCCAGTCGTCGATGAGCGTGAGCAGTTCGCCGACCAGGTCGTTGATCCGGTCCCGCGCTCCCGCACCCGGTTTGTACGAGGGCAGCGGCGCGGCCGCACCCGGGCCGGCGAGCTCGGCGTAGTCGGTCGCACCGGCCACCGGCGTCCGGTAGCCGGTGCCCCACGCCCCCAGCCAGTTGCCCAGCCCCGTGGCCGAAGTCCGCATCCGGATCCACCGGTGGTTCTCGAACCCGAACCCGGGGGTGCCGCCCGGATCGCCGCCGGCGAACTGGTCCACCAGCTTGGCAGCGCCGGCCCGGCCGCGGGCCGCGAGCGCATCGACGATCTCCTTCGGCATGGACAGGTTCATCCCGCCCTCGTCGCCGGAGTGGTAGATCGTGACCACCCGGTCCCGGTAGCCGGGCAGCACCAGCTGGGCGTTGTCGACCCACACCTGGGACGTGGTCACCAGCGCGTGGGCGAACCCGAGCAGTCCGCCAAGGCCCGACGGCGTGAGCGTGTGCCAGTGCCGCAGCGCACCTACCGCGTTGTGGGTGGGCAGGAACGTGTTCTTGGCCTGGTCCGCCTCGGGTGCCCGGCCGGCGGCCAGCTGGCCGAGGTTGATCGCGAACGTGGGCCGCCGTGGCAGCGGGCTGTCGAAGAAGTGCACGGGCAGGTTCGCGCACAGGCCGCCGTCGGAGAACCAGTTCGGCTCGAACTCGGGAGCCGCGATCGCCGCCAGCGCCTCCTCGGTACCTGCGTCCGGGTGCTCGCCCAGCCAGGCCTCGGCCGTCTTCCGGTACCTCGTGTTCACGCCCCTGCTGAAGTCGATCGACTCCAGCGGCACGGCGGAGATGAGCACCGGGAAGCTCAGGCTCATCCGGGTCGCGACCACGATGGGGACGTCCCGCGGTGCGGGGAACGGCACCAGTCCACGCCGGCGGGCGTGCGCGCGGGTGAGCGCCGTGTAGCGGTCCTTCACGGTGGTCCCGGTCACGGCCGGCGGGTGCTGCTCGATCCAGGCGACCACGTCCTCGGGGAAGTAGCGGCGCCAGACCGCCGGGTCGATGTAGTAGCCGCGGCTGTCCCACGGCATCGACATGGGCTGGTACCGGGTCACGTTCGTGGTCATCATCCGCAGCGTGATGCCGGCGTCGGCGAGCTGCCCGAACGTCACCGGCCCCTCGCCCCCGCCGCGCCCGGGCCCGCCGCGCCCGGCCATGGTCTGGATCCGCTCGTGCAGCCAGGGTGTGAGCGCGGGCGCACTGTGCCGGGACTGCTCGCTCCGCCCGCTCTGCCCGCCGTAGCCGGCCATCCCGGTGCACATCCCCCACCCCTGCAGCCGGCCGAGCAGCCCGGCAGCGGAGATCACGAGGCCGAACACGGCACCGAGCAGCGCCAGGACCACCCCGGCCACGACCCCGGCCCACCGGCCGCCGCCACCGCCCGAGACCCCGGCGACCACCGCCAGGGCCACGCCCGGCAGGGCGCCGAGCACCAGTGCCCACCAGAACCAACGCAACGTCGCGAGCGCCTTCGCACGCACCGCCGTCGACCCCTTCGACCCCATCCCCGCGGTGGCGACCCCGAACAGCGGGGCCGCCGCCCGGGTCGGCTGGAACAGCCGGAACAGGGTGGACCCGCCGGCGGGCGAGGGCGCGGTGATGTCGTCCGGCATGCGCTCCAGCTCGGCGAACCCGCCGGTGCCGCGCCCGAGCTCGGCGGCGGCGGCCGCGGCGGCGGCGATGGCCCCGGCGGACGCGCCACCCACCGACCGGAGCCGGTAGGTGCGGGCGAGCTCGGTGACGGCCCGCGGGTAGATCACCCCGGAGGTGATCCCGCCCTTCATGACCAGGTCACACTCCAGCTTGGGGTCGGACCAGTCCTCGCTCATGACGACCTCCTCGGTTGGGGCGTTCTCAGTCCGGCGGGAAGAGCCGGTCGTAGTACGCGGCGACGACCTGCCTGGTCATCGCGGTGTAGGGCGCGTCTTCGGCGACGAAGGTGGCCACGTCGGCCACGCCGCGTTCGAACTGCTCGCGCAGGCCCCGGTCCTGCGGATGCCGGCCGATGGCCGCCTTCAGCGCGGCCAACGACTCCAGGTGACCGACGAGCTGACGCACCACGCGCCGTCGGGCCTCGACCAGGCCACGCCGCTGCAGCGCGCACACCTTGATCGTGGCCTGCCCCTTGCGGCTCTCCCGGCCGGAGTCGTTGCGGCTCGCCCGCACCCAGCCCTCGTCGATGCCCGTGGTCTGCCACACGAACTCGAGGTGCTTCTCCGGGTGGTCGAGGTAGGGGTGCAGCAGCAGCCGGTCCTCGCGGCCCTCCTGTCCCGGGCGGCTGGCGCGGCGGGACTCGGAGCCGATCGGGAACGCGTTCGCCTTGCCGGCCGTCTCCTTGATACCCGGCAGCTCCTGGGCCCGCGGGCTGTTGCAGTCGGTGCAGGAGGGCAGCAGGTTGTCCCAGTCCGAGGCGAGCCAGTAGTAGCCGGGCGGGGTACGCACCCCGTTGATGGTCACCTCACCCTTGGGCCGGTAGTGCTCGACGGCGAAGGGCTGGGTCGCCCCGTACGTCGACTCGCAGTAGGCGCACTTGTTCGAGAAGGCCCGCTCGAGCGCCTCCTTCACGTCCGGCGCCTTGTAGACGGAGTACTTGCCGTACTTCGCCGTGCCGTCCCAGGTCGCGTAGAACGCGGCCGCCGCCGCGCGCTCGCGCTCGGCTTTCGCCGAGGACAGGGTCGGCGGCGCGGGCGGGCGCGGTACCCGCCTCATCGCTGTGCTCCCCGGGCCGCCGGCGGCCCTGGCAGCCGCGCCGTCCACAGGGCCGCGAGCTCGGAGGTGACCTCCGCGGAGGTGCGCGTCACCTCATCACCCACCTGACGCCGTCGGGCGATGAACTCGTCCGCCGAGGCGAGCAGCAGCCGATCCCGTTCGGTGCTGCCGAGCACCCCGATCGCGTCCAGCCGGGCGCGCACGTGCGCCAGCTGCGACTCCTGTTCGGCGCCCCGTTCGGACAGCCCCTGGAGCTGGTAGTACTGCGCCCAGAGGTCGTCCAGCTCCGGGTCGTCGGTGCTGCCCAGGCCGAAGTGCTCGGAGGTGAGCAGCTGGTCCACGCGCATGCCCTGCACCGAGGGCAGGTCGGTGATCGCGATGACGTCGGCCTCGGCGTTGCGGCGGATCACCGTGACCTCGCCGTCGAGCAGGCCGCGCAGGCAGAGCGGGTCGTGGGTGGACACGATGAACTGCACCCGCGGCATGAGGGTGCGCAGCGCGGTCACGATCCGCATCCGCCAGCGCGGGTGCAGGTGGGCGCCGAGCTCGTCGATGAGCACGATCCCCTCCGCGAGGCCCACCTGGTCCCAACGGGTCAGGACCGTGCGCAGCACGTCGCAGGCGAGCACCAGCATGGACTGGTACCCGTCGCTGAGTTCGGTGAGTTCGGCCACGGAGGCGTGCTGGTGGATCCGGACGACCTTGCGGCGCCGGTCCGCCTCGATCTCGGCGCTGTCCTCCAGGGCGAGCAGGTCCGCGAGGCCCTCGGCGACGTCGGTGAACACCGTCTCCGGCAGGGACAGCAGCCATGCGGTGGGGTCGGTGAGCGGGCGGAACGGGTCGAACAGGTTGTCCACCCAGGCGCCGGCGCGGTCCGGGCGCTGCGGCGCCGGGCCGCGGGGCAGCAGCCGGGTGGCGCCGTAGCCGAGGAGCAGCACCGGGGCGGCCTCGGGGCCGGTGAAGTCGGTGTCGCCCGTGCCCCAGGTCAGTTCGAACGGCTGCGAATCACCGGTCAGGTAGACCTGCACGCGGCCGACCCGGGCGCGGTGGCGCAGGTACGCGCCGGCGTCCATGGCGAGCTCGCGTCGGTAGGCGCCGCCGATCAGGGTGAGCGCGATCGCGTGCAGGATCGAGGACTTGCCGCACCCGTTCTCGCCGAGCAGCACCGTCCACGGTCCGTGGGAGCTCGTGGACGTCGAGAAGTCCAGGTCGAGGTCCCGGATCGGCCGGAAGTTGCCGATGACCACCCGGTCGATCCACTTCGTGGCGCCGTAGTAGCTCGTCGCCTGGGTGGGTGCGAGTGGGAGGTTCAGGTCGTAGCCCGGGCGGGGCAGCGCCATGGCGGGCGTGTGCCCGACGCCGCGCTCGGTCATCGAGGGGAACGCGTCCGGGGTGAGGTTCGCCCGCCGCGCCGCCAGGGAGGACCGGTTCAGGGCGAGCACCTCGATGGTGACCCGGCCCCGTTCGGTGGTCCCGGCGACCGTCCCGTCGACCTGGTAGAGCAGGTGGGCGGCGAGGTCCTCCCGGCCGGGATCGAGGAGCAGCGCGTCCTCGCTGGTCCATGGCTCGGGCGCATCGGACCGGGCGCCGCGCACCGGGAACCGGCTGCCCTTGGCCCGCACGCAGTCCGCGCACGCGGGCAGCAGGTTCGACCAGGTGTACTCCAGCCATCGGTAGTGGTCCGGGCTGACCGAGCCGTCCTCGTCGACGGCGTTCCCCGGCGGGCGGTGGTGCGTCACCACCGCGGTATCGGGATCGATCGGGGTCTCGCAGTACGCGCATCGGTCGCCCGTCATGGCCAGCAGCGCTGCGACCACGCCGGGCGAGCGCAGGCCGTCCGCGCGGGCGCTCTTGACCAGGGGGCCGCGCCCGCCGGCGGTCAGCTGCTCCGAGCGCGCGCGGGCGAACTCCTCGGGCTCTGCTGGGCGCACCAGTCGCATGGGACCTCCGCCGACCGTTGGGCGACATCATCCCACCGGGCCAACTCCTCCGGTGGGCGTTTGCTCAGCGAAGAGGTGCATGCGGCGACCGTGATACCGGCCGCCCGTTGGTGCAGGTCAGGACCGGCTGATGTTCGGCAGGGCCGCGAGCGCGGTGTCCCCGGCGGCGTCGCGATGGAGCATCGGCACGATCACCCAGCCGGTGCCGGAGCGACCCGGGCTGACCACGTGCGCGGACTTGCCGTCCGGGGCGGTCCAGTCGGATCGGCGCCATTCGGCAACGACCGAGTCGGCGACGTCACCCACCTTCATCACGTGGTCGAGATCGCACACCCACGCACACGATGTCTCACCCATGTGCCACCACTCCCCGGTTCGGTCCAATTCGTTCCCTTGAGCGCTCTTCACGCTAGTCCGGGATGTGATACGGAGCACTAGCCGGATCGGGTGATCTTGAGGCCGTCCCGCGTTCACCCCGGGGTGAGCACAGGGTGAGGCCTCACCCCCACCGAGATCGGCATCGCCCGTACCGCCACCCGCCGCCGTCATCCCTGGCACGATCACCGGAGGCGCAGCAATGGTCATGAACAAGGAGCAGCGATGGTGAAGGTCCTGGTGGTGGGCGCGGGGATCCTCGGACTGGCGACGGCGGCGCGACTGGTCCGCCGCGGCGACGAGGTCATCGTCGTGGACAAGGAACTCTCGGTGGCGCGGCACCAGACAGGTCGCAACTCCGGCGTGATCCATTCCGGCCTGTACTACGCACCGGGGAGTCTGAAGGCACGCCTGGGCACCGCCGGCGCGGCGAGCATGACGGCATTCGCGCAGGACCACGGCGTGGCGGTGCGCACCTGCGGGAAGCTCGTGGTCGCCGTCGACGACGCGGAACTGCCGGGCCTGGCCGAGCTGGCCCGCCGGGCGGAGGCGAACGGCGTGCCGGCGCGACTCATCGACGCCGCCGAGGCCCGCGAGTACGAGCCGAACGTCAAGTGCGTGCGCGCGCTGCGGGTGGAGAGCACCGGCATCGTCGACTACGTCGGCGTGTGTGAGGTGCTGGCGCGCCAGATCGCCGACGGCGGTGGGCAGCTCCGCTTCGGCCGCACCTTCCGCGGTGCGCGCACCGTGGGTGGGCGCGTGCGCGCCCGGGTGGACGTGGTGGATCCCGACGGCGGGACGGAGCGGGAGGACATCGTCGCCGATGCCCTCGTGGTCTGCGGCGGCCTGCACGCGGACCGGTTGGCGGACGCCTGCAACGTGGTCCCGCAGGCACGGATCGTGCCGTTCCGTGGCGAATACTTCGAGTTGGTGCCGGACAAGGCGGATCTGGTCCGGACGCTCATCTACCCGGTGCCCGACCCGCGGTTCCCGTTCCTCGGGGTGCACCTGACCACGATGATCCACGGCGGTGTGCACGCCGGCCCGAACGCGGTGCTTGCCCTGGCCCGGGAGGGCTACACCTGGCGGGACGTGAACCTGGCGGACCTGCGCGGCTCCCTGTCCTGGCCCGGGCTGTGGCACCTCGGGCGCCGCAACATCGTGCCCGGCGCCGGGGAGATCATCCGGTCGCTGTCCCGGGCGCGGTTCGCGACCAGCCTGTCCCGGCTGGTGCCTGGCATCACGGCGGCGGACCTGGTGCCGGCCCCGGCCGGGGTGCGGGCGCAGGCGCTGCGGCGCGACGGGTCCCTGGTGGACGACTTCCTCGTCCAGCGTGCGGACCGGCAGCTCCACGTGCTGAACGCTCCGTCGCCGGCGGCGACGGCGTCCCTGGAGATCGCCGCGCACCTGGAGTCGGAACTGGACGAGGTCCTCGCCGACGCGGCAGTCTGATGCGATGACCCACATGGACCAGCAGGTGCACTTCATCACCCTCGCCACCGCGGACCTGGATGCGGCCCGCCGGTTCTACGCCGAGGCCCTGGGGTGGACGCCCACCCTGGACGTGCCGGGCGAGATCCTGTTCTTCCAGGTGGCACCGGGGCAGATGCTCGGGCTGTTCGACGCCGTGAAGTTCAACGAGGACCTCGGCGCCCCGGCCGGCCCGGCCTCGGTCTCCGGGGTGACGCTGGCCCACAACGTGGCCGGACCGGACCAGGTGCGCGCCCTGGTCGAAGCGATGGCCGCCGCCGGCGGCGCGGTGCTCACGGCGCCGCAGCCCGGGGCGTTCGGCGGGATCTTCCACGCGCATGTCCAGGACCCGAACGGGGTGATCTGGGAGATCGCGCACAACCCCGGGTGGAGCATCGACGCCGACGGCACCGTCCGGTTCGGTTAGTTTCCGGGCACTCCGGGACCACCTCCGATGACGAATGTCGGTGGCCCGTGCCATCGTGTTCCCATGGCCGCTCACGCACACCGCATCCCGCTCTCGATCGACTACATCGAGATCTCGGTGACGGACCTGCCCGTCGCCCAGGAGTTCTACAACCGCGCCTTCGGGTGGGAGTTCACGGCCTACGGGGACGGCTACGCCGGCATCCGCACCGCCGCGGAGTCCCCCGGCGAGGAGGCCGGTGGCCTCGCGCTCGCGTCGGAGATCAAGGTCGGCGGACCCCTGGTGCTGCTCTACAGCGAGGACCTCGACGCCACGCTGGCGGCGGTGACGGATGCCGGCGGGCGCATCGTGAACGGACCCTACGAGTTCCCCGGCGGCCGCAGGTTCCACTTCACGGACCCGAGCGGCAACGAGCTCGGCGTCTGGGCCGAGGCGTAGACCCGGCCCCTCGGCGTTCTCGACCTCCGAGGAGAAGGACTCAAGATCGGGACGGCGGCCATGGCCAGAGGACCTGGGCCGTCACGAGCGCTGCCGCCGCAGCCTCGTAACCCTTGTCCTCGCGGGACCCGGGCAGGCCCGCCCGGTCGATCGCCTGGGCCTCGTCGTCGCAGGTCAACAGCCCGAAGCCGACGGGAACGCCGTGATCGAGGGCCACCCGGGTGAGTCCGTCGGTGGCGGCCGAGCACACGTAGTCGAAGTGCGGTGTGCCTCCGCGGATGACCACGCCGAGGGCCACGACGGCGTCGTGGCTTCGGGCCAGGCGATCGGCGGCCACCGGCAGCTCGAACGATCCGGGCACACGCAGCACGGTCGGCTCGGCGACCCCGGCCTCCCGGCAGGCGCGCAGGGCACCGTCGAGCAGGCCGTCCATGACCTGCTCGTGCCAGGACGCGGCGACGACGGCGACCCTCGCCTGCGGCAGGTGGGGCACCTTCTGGTCGGGGCTTCCGTGTCCGCTCATGCGCTCTCTCCGGTCTGGTGGGGTAGGTCGACGAGGTGGTGTCCCAGTCGGTCCCGCTTGGTGGTCAGGTAGGCCAGGTTCTCGGGCGTGGGGTGGGTGGTCAGGTCGACGGTGCCGGTCACGTCGACGCCGCCGGCCCGCAGCGCCTGCGCCTTGGCCGGATTGTGGGTGAGCAGTCGGACCGAGCGCACGTCCAGGTGGTCGAGGATCCGCGGGACCACGGCGAAGGACCGCGCATCGACCGGCAGGCCCAGGTCGAGATTGGCGTCGACGGTGTCGCGGCCGGTCTCCTGCAAGGCGTAGGCACGCAGCTTCTCGATGAGGCCGATGCCACGCCCTTCGTGCCCGCGCAGCAGCACCAGCACGCCGCGTCCCTCGCGATCGATCCGGGCCAGGGACTCCTGGAGCTGGGGTCCGCAGTCGCACCGTCGGCTGCCCAGGACGTCACCGGTCACGCACTCGGAGTGCACCCGGACGAGGACGGGTTCAGGACCGCTGACGTCGCCGCGGACCAGCACCAGGTGCTCGGCTCTCGATCCTGGATCAGTGCCGCCCACGGGGTCGGCCTCCCGCACTGCGAGCGCGGTGAACACCCCGTGACTCGTGGGCAGCCGCACCGGCTCGGTGATCTCCAGTCGGGTGATCGTGGCTCGGCGGTGCGCGGCGAGGTCCTCGATGGAGATCATCGCCAGGCCGTGGTGATCGGCGAACTCCCGCAGTGCCGGGCCGCGCATCATGGTGCCGTCGTCGTGGACCAGCTCGACCAGCACGCCGACGTCCGGTAGGCCCGCGAGCGCCATCAGGTCCACCGCGGCCTCGGTGTGCCCGCGACGCTCGAGCACGCCGCCGGCGCGGGCCCGCAGCGGGAAGACGTGCCCGGGACGGGTGAGGTCACCCGCTGTGGTGTCGCCTCCCGCGAGCAGTCGCAGGGTGCTGGCGCGGTCGGCGGCACTGATTCCGGTGCTGACGCCATCGCGGGCATCGACGCTCACCGTGAAGGCCGTGTGCAGCGGGTCCTCGGTGCGTTCGACCATCAGCGGCAGACCGAGACGGTCGGCGTGGGCGGCGGGCATCGGGGCGCAGATGATGCCGCTCGAGTACCGCACCGTCATGGCCAGCAGCTCGGGGGTCGCGGCAGCCGCGGAGAAGATCAGGTCGCCCTCGTTCTCGCGTTCCGCGTCATCGACGACGACCACGGGCCGGCCGGCCGCGATCTCGGCGACGGCGCGGGAGACGGGGTCGAGGCGGAGCGCGTTCATCGTCGCGCCACGGCCTCGAGCCCGGGCCGGAGGTTCTCGACGTACTTGGCCAGGACGTCCACCTCGATGTTCACGCGAGATCCGACGGTGCGCAGGCCCAGGGTGGTGCGGGCGAGGGTCTCCGGGATCAGGCCGATGGTCACGACGGCGTCCGCCACGGAGGCAACGGTCAGGCTGACGCCGTCCACGGCGATCGACCCGCGGTCGACCACGTAGCGAGTGACGCCGTCGGGCAGTGCGACACGGATCAGGTGCCCGCCCTCGCCGGCCTCGTTGGCGATCACCTCGCCGACGCCGTCGACGTGGCCCTGCACGATGTGACCGCCGAGGCGGGCGTCGGCGCGCAGGGACCGCTCGAGGTTCACCCGGTCGCCGGCCGCGAGGGTGCCGAGCGAGGTCGCCATGAGGGTGGTGCGGATGACGTCGGCGCTCCACACCTGGCCGTCGTGCTCGGTGACGGTCAGGCAGCAGCCGTTGACGGCGATCGAGTCGCCCGGCGCGGCGTCGGAGAGGACGAGTGGCGCGCGGATGTGCACGCGTGCGGCGTGCTCCGAGGAGTCGATGCCCTCGACGGTGCCGAGTTCCTCGACGATTCCGGTGAACATGGTGATCCCTTCTGTTGGGGTCAGGCGGCGGGTGGCCGCAGGGTCAGCTGGAGGTCGGTGCGTCCGTCCGGTGAGGTGAGCAGGGTGGTGTCGACCAGGTCGAGCGCCAGGGCGTCGGCGATGGTTCCGATGCCGAGCGACCCGATCGCCGCCGGTCCGGCGCCGAGGAGCTTCGGGGCGAGGTGGACGATCAGTTCGTCGACCAGTCCGGCGGTGAGGAACACGGCGGCGAGGGTCGGCCCACCCTCGAGCAGCACGTGTCGCCGCCCGCGAGCGTGGAGGTCCGCCAAGGCCTCGGACGGGTCATGGGTGCGTAGTTGCACGGCGGGGACCGCCCGCTCGGGGGTGGGCAGGTCTGGGACCCGGCCGAGCCCCATCACGGCGCGAAGCGGCTGCCTCGGGTGCAAGGTGCCATCGGTGCGGCGCGCCGTGAGCGCCGGCAGGTCCGCCCGGGCGGTCCCGGCGCCGACCAGGACCACGTCGCACCGCGCCCGCAGGCGATGGACCCACTCGCGGGCCGCGCTGCCGGTGATCCACCTGCTGGAGCCGTCGGCGGCGGCCACCCGTCCGTCCAGGGTGAGCGCCAGTTTCGCGGTGACCAGGGGCCGTGCGTGCCACAGCCCGTGCTCCCAGCCGCGGTTCAACGCCGCGGCCTCGGCCGCGAGTTCGGCGGGCACGTCGGCATCGACCTCGATCCCGGCTGCGCGCAGGACCTCGACCCCGCCGGCGGCGACGGGGTTCGGGTCGCGGCGGCCGATCACCACGCGCCTGATCCCGGCGTCGATCAGGGCCTGGGTGCAGGGGCCGGTGCGGCCGGTGTGGGCGCAGGGTTCGAGGGTGACGATCGCGGTGGCACCGACCGTGTCCGCCGACCCGGCCCGGGCCAGGGCGTCGACCTCGGCATGCGCGGTTCCGGCGCCGCGGTGGTAGCCCTCGGCGATGACCCGACTGTCCGGGCCGAGCAGGACGCAACCGACGCGTGGATTGGGCCCGAAGGGGACGGCGGGGTGCGCCGCGATCTCGAGGGCACGGCGCAGTCCGCCGTGTTCCGCCTGGTCGATCATGCCCACTCCTGGTGTCCGCGATGCTCGCGGTCCGGAGTGAGGAAGGGGTCACGGAGGCGTCGTCCACCAGGGGAGTCCACGGCTGCACGGGTGCGCCCTGGGATCCGTCCGGAGACGTCGTCGCGTGCGCTTCCCATCCGGACTCTGACCGTCGGTCCAGGAGTTCCACCTGGTCAACCGGTGACCTTTCGGCCATCGGGTCGCGGACTATAACCGCCGGCTCGGAATTTCACCGACCCCAGTGCACGCGAGCTTTCCAGCTCGTCGACGCCATGCTAACAGCGCCGCCCGTACTGCTCCGGGTGGCCCGTCCGGCGACCGATCCGTGAGACGGGTCCCCGCATCACACAGCATCGGCAGCCCGAGGCTCATGAACCAGCGTTCCCACCGACGCGGAGCCGACGCCGCGTCGGCGGGCGGCCAATGCGACTCAAGGAGTCGCGTTGGGTTCCCGGCCAAGCAGAGCGACACTTCACTCGCCTGTGGTTCAGCAGCACACCTTGAGGTAGTCCTGGAGGTCACCGAGTGCTTGGCTCATGCCGTCGCGGTCGGCCCGGTACAGCACGACCTTGCCGTCTCGTCGGGACGTGACGATGCCCCCGCGGCGCAGGAGTTGGAGCTGGTGGGAGGCGGTGGACTGCCCGACGCCGGCACGTTCGGCGACCGCGCCGACGGAGAGCTCGGCGCCGGAGGCGAAGAGCAGCATCATGCGCTGTCGGGTGGGGCTGGCCAGGGCCGTGAGGAAGTCATGGGTGGCTCGCGAGAGCTCGCCCTGAGCGGCTGCGGAGGGTCGCTGTGAGGCGATCGGCGAGGTGCTCATGTCTGGGAGCATATCGCCTCAGATCGACATATTGACATATCGCGAAACTTCGATACGTTTTCCTCGTGACCTCCTCATCTGCACTCCCTGTGATCATCATCGGTGCCGGTCAGTCCGGGTTGGCTACGGCCCGGGCCGTGCGCGACCGCGGTCTTGAGCCGCTTGTGCTCGAGGCCGGTGACCGGCCGGTGGGCTCGTGGCCCTCGTACTACGACAGCCTGCGCCTGTTCTCCCCGGCGCGTTACAGCGGCTTCCCCGGGTTCCTGTTCGGGGGTGACCCCGATCGTTATCCGGCGCGGGACGAGGTGGTGGACCATCTCGCCCGGTATGCGGCGCATCTGGGTGTGGAGGTCCGCATGGGCACACGAGTGTCGACGGTCGAGCGGGCAGGGTCGGCGTTCCTGGTGCGTACCGCGGAGGGTGAGGAGGTCATCGGCAGTGCGGTGATCGCGGCGACGGGATCGTTCGCCAATCC
The DNA here is from genome assembly GCF_019947135.1 of Occultella gossypii. Taxonomy (GTDB): domain Bacteria; phylum Actinomycetota; class Actinomycetes; order Actinomycetales; family Beutenbergiaceae; genus Occultella; species Occultella gossypii. The sequence continues at coordinate 27,282 of NZ_JAGSHT010000023.1, forward strand.
CGTGACGCCCTCGCTGCCGGGGCTGGAGGCCTTCGCGGGCCGGGTGGTGCACTCCGCGGCCTACCGGGAGCCCGCGGACTTCGCCGGGCAGCGGGTCGTCGTGGTCGGGGGTGGGAACTCGGCGGTGCAGATCGCGCACGAGCTGAACGAAGTCGCCCGGCTGACGCTGGCCACACGCGAGCCGATCACGTTCGCCGCGCAGCGCCCGGCCGGCCGGGATCTGCACTTCTGGTTCCGGGTGTCCGGGTTCGACCGGTTGTCCCCGGCCTGGCTGCGGCGACTGGTGCGGGCACCCCTGGTGCTCGATACCGGCACCTACCGGGACGCGGTCGAGAGCGGACGGCTGGAGCGGCGTCCGATGTTCGCCCGGGTCGAGCACGGCGAAGTCGTCTGGTCGGACGGTTCGCGTGAGTCCGTGGATGCGTTGGTCCTCGCAACCGGATACCGACCTGCCTTGGCCTACCTGCACGCGCTGGGCGCGCTCGATGAGGCCGGCATGCCCCGTCATCGGGGTGGAATCTCCACTACCCACCCGGGGCTGGGGTATGTGGGCCTGGAGCTGCAGCGCTCGTTCTCCTCGAACACATTGCGCGGGGTGCACCGCGATGCGGACCACGTCGCGACGGCGGTCGTGGCCCACGCACGCTCGGCGCGGCCCCTCGCCCGGGCATGACCCTGCCTGGGCGAGCGGTCCCGCGAAGCCGGGCCACGGCTCGGCCGCGAGGCGTCCTCGGGGTGCTGTGCCTGACCCAGATCGTGGGCTGGGGAGTGCTCTACTACTCCTTCCCGGTCGCGCTACCGGCCATCACGGCGGAGACCGGCTGGTCTGCCACCTCGACCCTCGCGGCATTCTCCGCCGCCCTGGTGGTGGCCGCCGGTGCCGGGGTAGCCGTCGGGCGGGTGATCGACCAGCATGGCCCCCGATGGGTGATGACCGGTGGCTCGGCGTTGGCGACCGGCGCCGTCCTGGTGATCGCGTGGGCGCCGAACCTCGGGTGGTTCGTGACCGGGTGGGTCATCGCCGGATTGGCGCAGTCGATGGTCCTGTATGCACCGGCCTTCACTGCCATCACGCGCTGGTACGGGCCGGCTCGGACTCGGGCGCTGTTGACCGTCACGCTTGTCGCGGGGCTGGCCAGCACGATCTTCGCCCCGGTCACCGCCGCGCTGTTGGAGCAGCTCGGTTGGCGCCACACCTACCTCGTCCTCGCAGCCTTGCTGGCCCTCGTCACGATCCCGGCGCACGCCCTTGGACTGCGCGCACCCTGGCCGCCGCACCGCCACCGTTCGCTTGACCCGGGCGCCCGGCCCGGCCAGGGCACGCGTGCGATTGCGCGATCACGCGCCTTCGTCGCCCTCACGGTCGCGACGTCCCTGGGGGCGTTCGCGATGTTCGCCGCGACCATCCACCTGATTCCGATGCTGACCTGGCGTGGCCTGTCAGCATCCGCGGCCGCGTGGGCCCTGGGCCTGTCCGGGGCCGGCCAGCTCGCGGGTCGCCTCGCCTACGCACCACTGGCCGGAAGGACGACGCCGGTCTCGCGAGCGGTCGCCATCCTCGCCCTCTCCGGTGCAGGTGTCGCGGCCGTCGGACTACTTCCCGGACCCGGCCCGGCGCTCGTGGCCGCGGCCATCGGCCTGGGAGTCGTCCGCGGTGCGTACACGCTGTTGCAGTCGACCGCCGTCAGCGACCGATGGGGCACCGAAGGGTTCGGGGCCCTGTACGGGATCCTGAATGCGCCGACCACGCTGGCGATGGCCCTGGCGCCTTGGGTCGCCGGCGTGCTCAAGGACACGACCGGTTCCTACCCCGCGACCTTCGCGGCACTGGCCGGCGCCGCGGGGCTTGCTGCGTTCGTCGCGACCAGGACTGCTCCACCAAGCGCACCCGATCCGCACCTCCCCTAGGCAGAGTCGATCATCAGGCCGGGTCGGTGGGCTGCGGCTGACGTGGGATCAGGCGTCCGCAGCGTCGCCGGAGCGGCCGTGCGCCACGCCGGTGGCGAATCCCAGCCCGGCGCCCGCACCCACCCCGAGGGTGACGAGCTGGGGCGCGGCGGGCGCGCTCCCGCAGCACGACGAGGTCGCGGCGCCTGGCTGGTCGGCTTCGAGGGCGAGGTCGCTGGAGCAGACTCCGGTCGCGGGTAGGGCCAGTTCGACGGTGTCCGCGCCGGCTCGGTCGCCGGCCAGGGCGGCGGCGATCGACCGGACCTGTTCGTACCCGGTGGCCAGGAGGAATGTCGGTGCCCGCCCGTAGGACTTCATCCCGGCCAGGTAGAACCCGTCGTCGGGGTGCGCCAGGACGCGCTCCCCGTGCGCGGGCACGGTGCCGCACGAGTGCTGGTTCGGGTCGATCAGCGGCGCGAGAGCGGTCGGCGCCTCCACAACGGGGTCGAGGTCGAGGCGGACCTCGCGCAGCATGCCCAGGTCGGGCCGGAATCCGGTCGCGTTGACGATCGAGTGCACGTTCAGGTCGAGGTCGCCCTCACGGGACGCACCGAGCACCCGGACCGACTCGTCGCCGGGCAGCAGCCCTTCGATCGAGACCCGGGTGAGCAGCCGCAGTTGCCCGGCCTCGACCGCACCCTTGAGCCGGGTGCCCAGCAGGCCACGGGCAGGGAGCTCGTCGTCGGTCCCACCGCCGAACAGGCGACGCGCCGATCCCCCTCGGATCGCCCAGGTGATCGTGGTGGCCGGGTCGGCGGCGGCCAGCTCGACCAGGCTCAGGAGGGTGTTCGCGGCCGAGTGCCCCATGCCCACGACCAGGGTGTCCCGGCCCGCGAACCGGGCCCGGTCCGCGCCGAGTACGTCCGGCAGAGGGCCGGTGATGAATCCGGCAGCTTGATCCTCGCCGGCTGCGGGAAGGCCGCTCACGCCCAACGGGTTGGAGTGCCCGTAGGTGCCCGAGGCGTCGATCACGGCCCGGGCCAGGATGTCGACGACGGTGCCGTGGGAGTCCACGGTGCGCACGCGATAGCCCAGTCGCTCACGACCCAGGCTCCGGGTCTTGTCGCCGCCATCGCGCGCCACAGCCACGACCCGGGTGTGAGTGCGCAGCCGAGGCGCGATCTCTTCGGTCTGGGCCAGCGGTGCGAGGTACTGCGCGACGAGCTCGGCGCCGGTCGGCAGGGCATCCGGATCCGGGGCGACCCACCCGGTCGGCTCAAGGATCCGGGCCGCCGCGGCATCGACGTCGTAGCGCCACGGCGAGAACAACCGCACCTGCCCCCACGACCCGACGGCGGCGCCGGGCCCCTCCCCCGCCTCGAGCACGAGCGGCTCAATGCCACGCTCCAGCAGATGCGCCGCGGCCGCCAGACCCACCGGCCCCGCCCCGATCACCACGACCGGCAACTCCGCACGCGCAACCTCAACCATCACCACTCCTCACATCGAGAAACATCAATGAGACCGAGCGTGACCCACGCATCGAAGAATGTCAATCCATGGGACACTAGCGCCATGACGACGACCGAGATCGCACCGGCGGCAGCGGACATCGGCTGCTGCGCCCCCGCAGTCGCGCCGGCTCTCGACCCCGAGGTCGCCCGCGACGTCGCGCACGCGTTCAAGGCACTCTCGGATCCCACCCGCGTCCAGCTCCTGGCGATCATCGCCGCCCAACCGGACGGCGAGGCCTGCGTATGTGACCTCACCGAACCCGTCGCCCTCGCCCAGCCGACCGTCAGCCACCACCTCAAGATCCTCGTCGACGCCGGCCTGCTCGCCCGCGAACAACGAGGCCGTTGGGCCTACTACTCGCTCCAGCCCAACGCCCTGACGCACCTGGCCGCCGGCCTCGCCAGCACAAGCAGCACCACCGCGCCGCAGCGCTAGCCGCACCCCCCATACCCTTCGCCGTAAGCCCTGCAGACACATCGCTTGCGCGCTATATCGATACGTGTCAACATAGACGCATATCTATATAGCAGGCCCGGTTCACCGCCCGGCCACGGAGGAGATCTGATGAGTCTGGACACCGTCGCTGTGACCGTCGCGGACGCGGGCGTCGTGTCCATTCCGACGACGCTGAACTTCTACCCTGGGGCGAACTCGTGACGTCGGTGGTGGGTGCCCACCCGAGGAACGTGCTGGTCGCCGAGATCGAGGAGGTCCTGGCGTGAGTGAGACCGCCCTCGCGCCCGGCGCGCAGCGCACCCAAGCACCCCGGCTCTCGACACTGGACCGGTGGCTGCCGGTCTGGATCGGGCTGGCCATGGTCGCCGGCCTGGTCCTGGGCCGGTTCGTACCGGGCCTCGCCGGCGTGCTGACGGCGCTGGAGGTCGGGGGGATCTCCGTTCCGATCGGGTTGGGCCTGCTGGTGATGATGTACCCGGTGCTGGCGAAGGTCCGCTACGACAAGGTCGGCGCCGTCACCGGCGACAAGAAGCTCCTGATCAGCTCCCTGGCGCTGAACTGGCTGCTCGGACCCGCGCTGATGTTCACCCTGGCCTGGGCACTGCTGCCGGACCTGCCGGAGTACCGGACCGGGCTGATCATCGTGGGCCTGGCCCGGTGCATCGCGATGGTCGTGATCTGGAACGACCTCGCCTGCGGTGACCGGGAAGCGGCCGCCGTCCTCGTGGCGATCAACTCCGTGTTCCAGGTCATCGCGTTCTCCCTGCTCGGGTACTTCTACCTGACCGTGCTGCCCGGGTGGCTCGGCCTGGACACCCAGGGCCTGGACGTCTCCGTGGGGCAGATCGCACTCAACGTCGTGGTCTTCCTCGGGGTCCCACTACTCGCCGGCTTCGCCTCCCGCTGGATCGGCGAACGCACCAAGGGACGCGACTGGTACGAGGCCACGTTCGTGCCCCGGATCGGGCCATGGGCCCTCTACGGGCTCCTGTTCACGATCGTGCTGCTGTTCGCCCTCCAAGGCGAGGCCGTGACCTCCAACCCCCTGGACGTGGCCCGCATCGCACTGCCCCTGCTGGTCTACTTCGCGCTCATGTGGGGCATCGGGATCGCGCTCGGCAAATCCCTGGGACTCGGGTACGCCCGCTCCACCACGCTCGCGTTCACCGCAGCCGGCAACAACTTCGAACTCGCGATCGCCGTCGCGATCGGCACCTTCGGTGCGACGTCCGGGCAGGCCCTCGCCGGTGTGGTCGGCCCCCTGATCGAGGTCCCGGTCCTGGTTGGACTCGTCTACGTCTCGCTCTGGCTCGCCCGCCGCCTGTTCCACACCGACCCCAACACTCTCCCCGGCAGCACCCCATCCATGGAAGGAGCACGATCATGACCACCTCCGACGCGGTGCGGTCCATGTTCGACGTGACCGACCCGGACTGCGCACCACAGCTCGAGTCACATGCGATCGCCACCGAGAGCGCCACCACGGTGGCCACCACGCTGAAGGCCCTGGCCGAACCACTCCGGTTGCGAATGCTCTCGTTCATCGCGACCGCACCGGCCGGCGAGGCTTGTGTGTGCGATCTCGCGGCGCTCACCGACGTGTCCCAGCCGACCGTCTCCCACCACTTGAAGGTGCTGCGCGACGTTGGCGTCCTGACCTCCGAGCGGCGCGGTACCTGGGTCTGGTACCGGATCGAGCCCGGCTACCGAGGTGCGGTCGCGACCCTGCTGGACGCCTTCGCGCCCGCCGCGCTCGAGGCGCCGCACCGCCGGGAGGTGTTCAGCGGTCTGGACGACGCCGACGCGGTGCTGGATCGCCTGGTCACCGAGCTCGCGACGTCCTTCGCCGATGTTCACTTCGACGTGGTGCAGCGCATCGTGCGCGAGTCCTACACGAGCCTGGCCCGCACCGCGAGGGTCTCCGCGCACCTGGTCCCACTCGCTGAACGATTCGCCCGACAGCGCCTGGCCGACGTCAGCCGGGACGCCACGAACTCGGTCCCGCAGGTGCTGTTCGTCTGTGTCGCGAACGCCGGCCGCTCCCAGCTGGCCGCGGCCCTGATGAAGCGGTACGCGGGTGAGCGCGTGACCGTTCGCTCGGCTGGGTCAACACCCGCAGCGGACGTGCACACCGGGGTCCGCGAGGCCCTCGCCGATCTCGGCACCACCGACGCGTTCCCGAAGCCTCTCACCGATGATGCCGTCCGTGCCGCGGACGTCGTGGTCACGATGGGCTGCGGCGACGTCTGCCCGATCCTGCCCGGCATCCGGTACGAGGACTGGCTCGTCGGGGACCCCGCCTTGGCCTCACCCGCGGGCGTCGCCGCGATCCGGGACGACCTCGACACCCGGGTCCGGAGTCTCCTCACCGAGCTGCTGCCCGACCTCACCCTGCCCACCACCTGACCCTCGTTGGAGCCGACCATGACCACCACCCAGCCATCCGCCCTGTTCGTGTGCGTACACAACGCCGGCCGTTCCCAGATGGCCGCAGGGTTCCTGCGCACCCTGTCCGGCGGGGCCGTCGAGGTCCGTTCCGCCGGGTCCATGCCGGCCGACCAGATCAACCCGGTCGCCGTCGAGGCCATGGCCGAGGTCGGTATCGACATCCGCGCCGAGCAGCCCAAGGTCCTGACCACCGAAGCCGTCCAAGCATCCGACGTGGTCATCACCATGGGCTGCGGCGACGCCTGCCCGATCTTTCCCGGCAAGCGCTACGAGGACTGGACCCTCGAAGACCCGGCGGGGCAGGGCATCGAATCGGTGCGCCCGATCCGCGATGAGATCCGCGGGCGGGTCCTGACGCTCCTGGGCGAACTGGGCGTGGCCCCGGCTCAAGCCTGAACTGAGCCGGTGCCCGCGCCACCCATCCGGGCGAGGTCGACATAGGGAATCGGGCAGTCCGCGCACGTGCAGCCGGTGAGGCTGTCGCAGCGGCTATCGACGAGCTGTTGTAGGGATGCGCGGATCGTCGCGAGGTCGGCCATCCGCTGCTCGATCTCCTTGAGCTTCGCCACGGCACGGGTGCGCAGGTCTGGCGTCGGGTGCCGGCGGCTCCCGGCTGCCAGGAGCTCGGCCACCTCGTCGAGCGTGAAGCCGAGCCGTTGTGCCGACTTGATGACCCGAAGCAGCGCCACGGTGTCCTCGGAGTAGGCGCGGTGCCCGCCCGTGCTGCGTGCGGGCACCGCGATCAGTCCGCGCCTCTCGTAGTAACGCAGGGTCTCCACGTTGACGCCGGCGCGCTCGGCGACCTGGCCGCTGCGCATACTCATGCGATCGCCTCCGATCGCGCCTGCAGTGCGTCGAGGATCGATGCGTGCTGCGGTGGGACCTCGATGCCCAGCACAACGTCGGAGCCGTCCGCGGCGATCGTGAAGCCGAAGAATGAGCAGCACTGCGCCTCGCGGGCGGCGAGGTCGCGGACGGTCTCCTCGAGGCGCGCGTCGCGATGCAGGCGCAGCGTGAGGCGTGTGGGCGAGTCGCGCCCGTAAGTGCGTACCGAGCCGGTCAGGAGTTCGTCGAACTCGGCCAGGCGGATCGGTCGCTGCATGGTCGGGAGGTTGCACGCGTCGGGTATCTCGAAGGCCATAGGACAACGGTAAACCCGTACCTGGGTACGGGATACAAGCCCTCGACCGGCATCAGTTCCGTGCGGTGTCATGATCGTCCTCGCCATCCGGACGCGTAAGTGGTAACTTACGGGTTGTGTCCGCATTGACTGTCGACCCGTGGCACGCGTTGGGCGATCCGACGCGGCGTCGCGTCTTCGCGCGCGTTGCGCACAGCCCGTGCTCGGTGACCGAGATCGCGCAGGACTTGCCGGTCAGTCGCCCCGCGGTGTCTCAGCATCTGCGGGTGCTGCTCGACGCACGCTTGGTCGACGTCCACCAGCAGGGACGCCTGCGCATGTATCAGGCCCGTCCTGACGGGCTGGCCGAACTGCGGCACGAGTTGGAGTCCTACTGGACACAGGCTCTGACCACCTTCAAGAAGGTGGCCGAGCAGACCTACCAGGCAGAACCCTTGGAATAGGAAGGAATCCCAGCCCCATGAGTACCGCGCCGCAAGAACGGACCAACCTGCACGTCGACATCACGGTCGAGGTTCCCGTCGACCACGCCTTCCGGGTGTTCACCGGACACTTCGACGAGATCAAACCCCGCGCGCACAACCTGCTCCCGGTGCCGATCGAACGAACCGTCCTCGAACCCCGTGTCGGCGGCACGATCTACGACATCGGCACCGACGGGAGCATCTGCACCTGGGCAAGAGTGCTCGCCTACGAGCCGCCGCACCGGCTCGCGTTCAGCTGGGACATCAGCCCGCAATGGCGGATCGAACCCGACCCCGCCCGCACCAGCGAGGTCGAGATCCGTTTCACCTCCGAGGCCCCCGATCGCACCCGAGTCGTGCTGGAGCACCGCAACCTCGACCGCCACGGGCAGGGTTGGGAAGGCTTCACGAGTCTCGATACCGGAGACGGTTGGCCTTTGTACCTCGCCCGCTACCGCGACGTGGCGGAACGAGTCGCACGCGATGGTTCAACCTCGGCCCTCGCGTAACCCGGCTCAGCACGGGAGGGCTCGCCCGAGCGTCATCGGACGTTCGCGGCCAGGCGAACGGAGGTCGCAGATGGACGCGATCGAAAAGCACCGGCGTCACGCCGAGGCGGTGCGGAGTGCGGCCACCGGCTCGGCCGGAGTGACCGAGGCGGCGCTGCGCGCGGCCGTGCTGGCCCGAGCGGCCGGCGGCGCTCCGCTCGGCCAACCCTACGACGCGCTCGCTCGGCAGATCGGGGAAGCCGCATACCGGGTCACCGATGCCCAGGTCGAGGAGGTTCGCGTCGCCGAGGGCAGCGACAAGAGGGCGTTCGAGATCATCATGGCCGCCAGCATCGGGGCCGGACTCGCCCAGTGGGATGCCGCGATCGGAGCGATCGAGGGGACCGGCGATGCGACTTCCTGACGTCGAGCGCGGCGACAGCCTCCGCGGCCGGGCACTGATCCGGGTCATCTCGATCGTGTCCGCGGCACGTCTACCCGACGCGGCCCGCGTGGCGTTCTATCACCGGTCCTTCGTCGGCCCGACCTTCGGCGCCTGGACTCAGGCGGCGATGCGCGGACCCGGCGATTGGTCCGTGGGCGAGCGGGAACTGATGGCCGCGATGGTGGGCCACTGGAACTCCTGTGCCTTCTGCATCGGTGCACACCATGCGACCGCTGTGCGCGGTCTCGAGCCGGCGCTCGTCGACGCCTGCCTCGCCGACTACCGCACCGCGCCGATCTCCGAACCGCTGCGCGCCACGCTCGCATTCCTGGAGACCATGACCCTGCGACCCGGCGACCTGGCGGCCTCCGACGCGAAGGACGCGATGGACGCCGGCGTGAGCCGCACACAACTTGCTGACGCCGCCGCGGTCGCCGCCGTGTTCAACATCATCACCCGATACGCTGACGCCCTCGACTTCACCGTTCCGACGAACGCCGAGTTCGACAGGGCCGCGGCAATGCTGCTCAGACGCGGATACGGATAGGCCGGCGCTGCTCATTCGAAGGCCGCGCAGCACCCACGGCCTACGAATCCGGATCCGCTCGACGCGAACCGCCATTCGGAGCAACCATGCGTCATGGACCACTACCGACCCAACGAGCCGGTGCAGCGGTGAGCCCGGCAGAACGGGCGATGCTCGCCGAACTCGGGAGCCACCACCACCTCTGGTCCGACACCGCCCAGCCCACGACCCTGGCGCGCGGCAGCGAGAACTCGACGTTCGCCGTCGACGGTTTCATCGTCCGCCGCACAGCGGACGTCGAGGCCCTCGCGCGGGAGGTCGCTCTGCTGGACGCGCTCGCCGGCGCGACCGCGGTGCCGGTCCCCGTGCCCCTGGTGCACCGAGCGGACCTGGGGGTACTCGTGTACCGGAGGCTCCCGGGGGCGCCCCTGCTGCGCCGGCCCGACCGGGTCGGGCCCGCCGTCGAACACGCGCTGATCAACGTGCTCACCGCCGTGCGTCGGGTCGAGCCCGAGCCGCCGATGGAGGTGGACGATCACCCGAACGAGGCGTGGCTCGCCGACGCCCGGGAGAACCTCGAGGCCGCCCGGTCCTACCTCGGCGTGGAGCGGGCGGCGGCCGTGGCGGCATTCCTCGATGAGGCGCCGCCGCCGACCAGGTCGGTGCGCGTCGCCCAACACAACGACCTCGGGGCCGAGCACATCCTCGTCGACGAGAGCGGGCAGGTGACCGGCATCATCGACTGGACCGACGCCGCGCTCGCGGACCCGGCCCGGGACACCGGGCTGTTGCTACGAGACCTTGGCTCCGCCGTCGCCCTCGCGGTCAGCGCCGGGCTCGACGGGCCACCGATGCCCGACGAACGCGCGCGGATCTACTTCCATGCGCGGTGCAAGTGGCTCGAGGACCTCGCGTACGGCCTTGAGGACCCGGCCGGGCGGGTGGCGTATCTCGAGAACTCCGGCCGCACCTTCACGCATGTGTTCGGCGGCACCTGACCGGACCGGCTCATGCCGAAGGCCGCCGCGCCTGCCGGGATCGGCGGGTGCGGCGGCCTTCGGGAGGTGGGCCTGGGGAGCTCGCGTCATCGAGCGGGCGAGGCGACCCGGCCCTGCAGGGCCCTGGACGCGATCACCAACGCGGCGGTGACGAGGACGATGTCCTTGATGATGTACTGCGCCTCGAGGGTGAGGCCGCCGCCGACGAGGTCGCCGGCGAACAGCACGATCGGGGCGAAGAATCCGACCATCGCGCCGCCCATCGCGAGCAGCCCGAGTCGCAGGAACTTGCCCGTCACGAGGGTGAGACCGATGAACGTCTCGAGCAGTGCGACGGCGACCATCGCGGCGTGCCCCGAGACCAGTCCGAGGGAGAGCGCCTCGACCGTGTCGGTCACCAACGCCTCGACAGGGCTCGCGCCCGGGATGTACTTCGGGATCCCGAACGCCAGGAAGATCAGGCCGATGCTGACGCGCAGCAGGGTGACGCCGTGCCGTTCGGCCCAGCCTGCGAACCGGGTCGAGATGGTGGCCGGCGGCGCGGTCGGCGCCGGACGATAGGTGGTCGTGCTGGACATGAGAACCTCCGGGATGGGTGCGTTTTTCGGACGTTCTCAGCGTCGCCGTGACGGGCCCGGAGCGGATCCACCGGTGAGCGGGTTCCGGGCTGCGTCATCGGGCGCATCGGGGGGCGCTCGGTGACGACTCGTGGGGTCGCCCGGGTACGACAGCGGGCGCAGCGGACCCTGACGGGCCGGTGGGGGTTTCCCCTGAGCGCGGCGCCGCGCGCGGGCGGGTCTCAGCGGCGAACCGCGATGTCGACCCAGCACCGCTCCGGCCCGCGGGTCAGCAGTGCGACGAGGCCGCGAGCGTCCGTGGCCGGCGCCATTCGGAGCTGCCAGGGTCCCTCCATCGCACGCGGCGCTGGGCGCCTCGTCGGGACGCCCGCCCGGCTGTAGAGAACCGTGGTGGCACTCGAGCCGACCGAGGTCGATCCCGGCGGTCCGGCCGCAGGGCGCACCCGGAAGTTCGCGTTCCTGATCCGGGTCAGCGCGACCAGCTCGGCCGGTGCGAGTTCGCCCGCGGCGGCGGCCAGCAGTCGCCGCCTGCGCCGTCGGGCCTGCACCACGAAGGCGGACCCGACCGCGGCGGCACCACCGCCCAGGAAGAGGCCGAGGCCGGCCATGCCGAGCCTGGCGCCGGTGGGCGAATCGGCCGTCATGTGGCCGCTCGCGGCAACCCAGGCGTCGACGGTCTCCCCCACCACCGGGTCGTTTCCGCACGTGGAGTAACTGCCCCGGTCCGGTGCACCGTCGGTCGACCAGCTGAGCTCGACCCGGTACCTGTCCACGGAGCTGCGATTGCAGCGTCCCTCGACGGTGACCGACTCAACCCGGGCCTGCACCTTTTCGGTACGCCCGAGCAGATGATCGGCGGCGATGTCCCCCGTCAGGACGTAGAGCGTCACCGGGAACACCGCACACAGCACTGCGATGATCGCGACCATCACCACGCTCCGCCCCGAACGCGCGTCGGCGCGCCGCAGCGCGGCGAACTCCGCCGGGAGCATCAGACCTCAGACCTCGCGCGGCTCGATCGCCGGCCGGCGGCCCAGGGTGCGAGGTTCACGCTCGCAGTCTACGAAAGGCGAGCGGCCGCGCGAACGCACGCTCCGCCGTCGACGGCCTTCATCGATCGGGACTCGAGAGGCGGCCACCTGCGGACCATGCCTAGCATTGCTGACGGGTTCGAGAGGACGGAGCACTCATGAGCGACCGCGGAAAGAAGGACGGACCGACACTGCTCTCCGGCGGCAACCCGCAGATCCCGAAGGGTGAGGGGAACGAGCCGGTCCGGGACTACATCGCCGCGATGCCGGACTGGAAGCAAGACATCGGGCGACGCCTCGACGACCTCATCGTGGCCATCGTGCCGGACGTCCACAAGGCCGTGAAGTGGAACCAGCCGCACTACGGGCACGACGACGACGGCTGGTTCCTCTCCTTCCGGTGCTATACGGACTATGTCCAGGTGCAGTTCCTCAGGGGGACGTCCCTCGAGCCGATGCCGCCGAAGGCGTCCAAGCACAGCGAGGTGCGCTACCTCGACATCCACGAGGATGACGAGCTGGACGAGAAGCAGCTCCGCTCGTGGGTCAAGCAGGCCAGCGGGCTGCCGGGCGAGCGGATGTGACGCGGGCCGACCAAGCCATACCGAATGGTACGGTCGGCCCCATGGGTGCAGCACGCGACCGTTGGCTCGACGAGGGCATCCGGGTCCTGGCTCAGGAGGGCGCGGCCGGTGTCCGCATCGACCGGATCGCGGCAAGGCTGGGACTGTCGAAGGGGTCGTTCCACCACCACTTCGACGGCGCCGAGGGCTACAAGCGCGCCCTGCTGGCGCATTTCGAACGGCTGTCGATCGAGCAACTGGACCGCGCGATCGCCGAGGTCGGGCCAACCGGCGACGCGCGTTCGACCCTCGGCCGGCTGACCGAGCTCATCGAGCCACGGGAGGCCGGCCTCTACCAGCCGGAACTCGACGTAGCGGTGCGCGCGTGGTCGGCATCCGATCCGGAGGTTCGGTCCGCGCAGGCGCGGATCGACGAGGCCAGGCTCGCCGCCCTGCAGCGCGTCTGGCGACCGTACGTGACGACGGACGCCGAGGCCCGCACCGCCGCACTACTGCCCTACCTGCTCGCGGTGGGTGCCTCGGTGGTCTCCCCTCCGGTCGCGGCGGACGAACTCAGGGGCCTGTTCGAGACGCTCCTGCCGCTGGTGCCGGAAGGGCCCGCCGATACGGCCCAGGGCGAGCAGGCGGCGGGACCTGCCTGAACGGGACGCGATCGGCCCGGTGATGGCGGCGCGGCACCCCGCCGGGCGACGCTTGTCCGGTGACCATACCGTGCCGTATGGTATGCAAATGGACTCCGTCACCACACCGGTCGCGGCACGACCATGAACTCGCTTCCCGATCCCGTCTGGCCCGTGGTGCTGCTCGCTCTCATCCAGATCGTCGACGGGGCGATGTGCATCAAGCCGGTCGCGTTCATCGCCAAGTGCTTCGACGCGGTACATCTGCCACGGACGTACCGGAAGATGCTTCCGCCGATCAAGTTCGCGGCCGCGGCGGGCCTGATCGCGGGCATCTGGATCCCCTACCTGGGTGCGGTCACGAGCTGCGCGCTGGTCCTGTATTTCGTGCTCGCCATAGCCGCACACGTCAGGGCACAGGACTTCAGCAGGAACCTCTTCGTGAACGCCGCTGGGATGTTCGTGATCTGTGTTGCGACCGGCGTGTACTCGTTCGTGATCTGCCGATAACCACCCTCGCAGCCGCCGGGCGACGCAAGCGGTACCGGTGGCGGTGGCACGGTGCGGACCTAGTCTGCGTGAATGAGTGATTGCTTCATCGGTGTCTCCGGCTGGCGTTACCCCAATTGGCGTGGCGACTTCTACCCCGACGGCCTGCGGCAGCGCGACGAGCTCCGCTACATCGCCGAGCGGATGACGTCGGCCGAGATCAACGGCTCCTTCTACTCCCTGCAGCGGCCGAGTTCCTACTCGCGATGGGCGGAACAGACGCCAGCGGGCTTCGTGTTCGCGATCAAGGGCGGCCGCTACATCACGCACATGAAGCAACTTCGCGACATCGAGGCCCCTCTCGCCAACTTCTTCGCCTCCGGTGTCCTCGCCCTCGGAAGCCGCCTGGGACCGTTCCTCTGGCAGATCCCGCCGCGGATGACGTTCGACGCCGAGCGAGTCGGCCACTTCCTGTCCCTGCTGCCCCGCACGCACGGCGAGATCGCGTCACTCGCCACCCGGCACGACGACAAGCTCCCGCCCGAACGGATCCTGAGCGCTGTCGCGTCCGGTATCGCTCCCGCACAGCGGATCCAGCACGCCGTCGAGCCCCGACACCCGAGCTTCGACTCCCCGGAGGCCCACCGTCTGCTGGCGGCGCATGGCGTCGCCATCGTCATCGCGGACAGCGCGGGCACCTGGCCGACGATGGGCGACGCGACGAGTGACTTCCGCTACGTGCGCCTCCACGGCCAGCACGAGCTGTACACCGGCGCCTACACCGACGAATCCCTCGACGATTGGGCGCAGCAGTGCCGCAGGTGGCTCGCTGAAGGCCTCGACACCTACGTCTACTTCGACAATGACGCCAGCGGGCACGCGCCTCACGACGCCGTACGGCTGCTGGACCGCGTCGATGGAACCCGGGCAGCCTAGATCAGCGCGAAGGCACGGACGGGGAACGTGCCGAACCCCCTGATCTTAGGCGGGACGGCGGTGAATCGCGCGCCGCTCGGCGGTAGCGAGCCGAGCCCGGTGAGGTGTTCGACGACGTGGATGCCCGCAGCGAGCAGCAGTGAGTGCGCGGGTCTGGTTCCATGGGCCTCGGGCTCCGTGTCGTCGACGTTGAGCGAGTCGATCCCGACCAGCACGACGCCCTGGTCGATCAGGTACCGAACTCCTGCCTCGGTGAGGAACGGCGCGCGGTCCGCGTACTCGGGCGTGCCGAAGTGGCGATCCCACCCGGTATGGATCAGCACGGCCCTCCCGGTGAGGTCACGGTCGTGGAACACCGCCGCGGGCACGCCGCGACTCGTTGCGTCGGCCACGTGGAACACCTCGGCCGGCAGGTCGACGAGCGTGTCCAGGCTCAGCCCGGCGAGGTCGGTGCCGTCGGCATAGCGATGGTAGGGACTGTCGAGGTAGGTCCCGGTGTTGCCGACGAGGGTGAGGGCATCGATCGCGAACCGGGTGCCCGGTGCGTAGTTCGCGGCGGATGCCTCGCGGGTCAGGTGTGGCGTGATGACGGGAGCCGGCAGGCCCGGGTAGGTCACCAGCCCTTCGGTGATCGTGTGGCTCAGGTCGACCAGGCGCCCTCGCGCGGTCGGGGCGGCGGAGGGATGCGCATCGACGTGCGCCCGGTCGTCGGTCATGGGTCTCTCCGGTTCACAGCAGTCGCTGCAGGATGCCATCGGTGAGTTCGGGACCGAGGTCCTCGAAGGTCCAGCCGTCGCGACTGGCCGCCTGCGTGGTGGTCCAGAAGAGCATGGCACTGCCGTCCGGGGTACGGGCGAGTTCGCCGTAGGCATGGCTGTTGCCACCGTTGTGCCAGGCCACCGGCTCGTCGTCGTGATCGGTGATGACCCATCCGTAGCCGTAATACGTGTCGTCCGGCTCCTCGCGGACCCGGGGCTCGAAGAGCTGTGCCTTGGCGGCGTCGTCGAGGACGTCGTCACCCCGCAGGGCGAGATGCCAGCGGAACATGTCGCGCGCGGTCGAGAGCAGTCCGCCGTTGCCACGGAGGTTCCAGTAAGGGCCGTCCTCGGCCCACGGGTGGTCGATCGGGCGGCCCCGGGGGTTCCCCTCGTCGTCGAACTCGACGGCGACGTCGAGCCTCGACCAGTCCGGAAGGACATACCCGGTGGAGGTCATCCCGGCCGGACCGAAGAGATGCTCAGCGAGGAACTGCTCGTACCCGGTGCCGGATGCGATCTCGATAATCGCGGCCAGCAGGCCGTAGCCGAGGTTCGAGTACGCGTAACTTGTACCCGGCGTCGACTGCAGCACCGAGTCCATCGCGGCGTCGATCAGGTCGTCGCGCCCGACCGGGTCGTAGTCGTCGCCGAGACCGTCGACCAGCCCGGAGGTGTGCGTGAGCAGGTGTTCGATGGTGATGCCCTGCTTGTCCTCGGGCACGGCATCCAGGTAGGTGCCGATCGGGTCCGAGACGTCCAGCTCCCCGAGCATCTGGAGCCTGAGCACCGCGGCGGCCGTGAACTGCTTCGTCATCGACATCACGTCCACGACCGTGTCACAACCGAACGCCACATCCCCCGTCTCGTCCGCCGAGCCCCAGCCTTCGCACAGGACCAGGTCATCGGCCTGAGCGGCGACGACCACGCCCCGGGCGTCCGCGGGCACCGTCTCCGCCACGAACGGCGCGATGGTGTCCGGTCCGCCCGGGCCGCAGCCGACCAGCAACGATGCCGACACCGCGACCAGGACTGCCGCGGCGCTGACCCGAGTCGTTGCGCGCCTTCGCACGTATGGTGCTCCGCTCACTAGGAGATGGTGATCTGGTCGGGCAGCGCGTCGAGCAAGATCAGGACACCGGCGATGCCGACGATCCAGCTCGCAGCACTGCGGGAACCGGTGGCGATCCTGCGCTGCCACCGTTCGAGTCTCTCCTGCATCCGCTCACGCAGGATGACCCAGGCCAGGTACAGCACGACGCCGGGCAGGATCATGATGATCACGTAGGCGCCGAGCAGCGGCAGCCACGTGGCCGGCTCGAGGCCGGCTGAGGTCATCAGACCGACGGCGGCGAAATAGGGCACCGCGGTGTAGAACTCGAAGAGCCAGGTGCCCAGCCCCAGCAACACCATCGCCGGCACGGTGGACGTCCTGGCCCGGACCGGGGAGCGCTCGGTCTTCCTGCTCGGGATGAACCAGCTGCCGATGAACAGCGACAGGCCGATTCCACCTTGTACCCAGCGCCACACGACCGGGTCGCTCACGGGTGCCAGGGCGGCCAGGCCCAGCATGAGGAGCACGCCGAGCACGAAGTAGGCGACCGCGACGGTGCCCAGGTAGACGGCCAGCAACAGACCGGCGCGTCGGGGCCGGGCGATCAGGAGGTAGAGCGTCACTGCGACGAGCGCGGGGCTGAGCATGTCCAGGAGGGCGAGGCCGAGCACGGCTCCCACCGTGACCATCGACACGGGCTCGCCCCTCCTGGTCGGGTCGACACAGCGATCCGCTGCGCGCACGCATGCTAACACGCCCGTGTTAGCATCGGCCATGCCCCGCCTTGTCGACCACGCCGAGCGCCGCGCCGAGATCGCCGAGGCGGCACTGCGGGTCGTTCTGCGAGAAGGGCTCGACGGCGTAACGGTCCGGGGCATCGCGACCGAGGCCGGCTGGTCCACCGGCTCCCTACGGCACTATTTCGCCAACCAGCACGAACTCCAGGCGTACGTCATGACGGCCGCCACCGAGACGCTCCGGAACCGCGTGCTCCCGCGTGTGCAGCGACCGCGCACGTCCGGCTCCGCGGTCGAACGGGTTGTCTCGATCGTCGCGGAGATGCTCCCGCTCGACGCGCAGCGGCACGAGGAGTACGCACTGTGGGCGGCCGTTACCGAGTGGGAGCGCCGACACCCACCCGCGGGCGGCTCGCGGACGTGGCACGACCAGCGCGCCCTCTACCGCCAGTGCGTCGCGGCCCTGCGCGGGCAGGCGACCACCCGCCGGCTCGAGGACGTCGGCCTCCCCCACCCCGATCCGGAGGTCGAGGAGTGGGCCGCCGTGCTGCACACCTTCGTCGACGGGCTCGCGTCACAGTTGGTCAACACCCCCGGTGCGGTCAGCGCCGAGACCGCCGGGGACCTCCTCCGCGCCCTGATGCGCGCCGTGCCGCCCGCGCGCCGGTCGAGCTAGTGGCATTCAGTGGCGCCGGAACTCGGGCTGGTCGAGGGCGCGCAGCCGGCTGCCATCTGACTGTCGGCGCAGGACCTGTGCACGGGCGCCGGCGCCGTCCCGTGCGAAACGCTCGTTCCACCGACCGTCAGCCATCGTCGTTCGGTGGCGCCACCGCCAGCCGTACGGCGACGCGGAGTCCACCATCGGCCAGAGGTGTCAGCGTGAGAGTCCCGTCGTGTGCCTCCGTGATGCTTCGGACGATCGCGAGACCGAGGCCGACCCCCGCATGGTCGGTGCGAACGCGCTGGGCGCCGCGCTGGAACGGTTCGGTGAGCGTGGCGACCTGCTGTTCGGTCAGCCGCGCGCCGGTGTTCTCGACGATGAGCACCACGGCGTCCGGCTCACGGCTCGTCGTGACCCACACTGAGCCGCCGTCGGGCAGGTTGTGGACGATCGCGTTGTGCACGAGGTTGGTCGTCATCTGCAGCAGCAGCGCGTGCGAGCCGACCGTGGGGGTCAGGTCGCCGGACGTCTCGATGGTGAGGCCGCGTGCCTCGGCGAGCGGGAGCAGCGTCTCCGTGGCCTCTTCCGCGATGAGGGACAGGTCGACGTGCCCTCGGCCGAACGAGCGTTGGTCGGCGCGGCTGAGCAGGAGCAGTGCCTCGGTCAGATCGATCGCCCGGGAGTTGACGAAGTGGAGTCGCTCGACGAGGGCGCTCGTGTCGGAACCGGGGTCGTTGCGGGCGACCTCCAGGAGGGTCTGTGTGATCGCCAGCGGGGTGCGCAGCTCGTGGGAGGCGTTGGCCGCGAACCTCTGCTGCTCGGCGACCTGCGCTTCGAGCCGGCCGAGCATGGTGTCGAACGCGTCGGCCAGCTCACGGAACTCGTCCTTGCGGCCGTCCAGCCAGATCCGGTGGGAGAGCGACCCGGTCGCCGCCTTCCGGGTGGCTCTCGTGATGCGAGTCAACGGCGCAAGCATCCGGCCGGCGAGCAGCCATCCGCCGAGGAGGCCGAGGACCAGCAGGAACACCAGCATCAGGGCCGCCCGCGGGGCGAACGCGCGCAGCAGGTCCGAACGGTTGGGGACGAAGGGGCCGCGGGTGTCGATCGGCCCGTCGGGCACGTAGCGCAGCAGGAACGCCCACACCACCGCGAGCAGCAGTGTGCTCGCCAGCATGAGGAACCCGGCGTAGCTGAGGGTGAGCTTGAGGCGAACGCTCAGGCCGGGCTCCCTAGGCACGCTCGCCTCCCGTGGCGCCCGCAACCGGTCCGGCATCGATGCGATAGCCGACGCCGGGCACCGTCGCGATCAGCCAAGGTTCTCCGAGTCGCTTGCGCAGCGCCGAGACCGTGATCCGCACGGCATTGGTGAACGGGTCGGCGTTGGAGTCCCAGGCACGCTCCAGCAGTTCCTCGGCGCTGATCACCCCACCCTCGGCGCCGACGAGTACCTCGAGCACGGCGAACTGCTTCCTGGTCAGCGCGACGTAGCGGCCGTCCCGGTAGACCTCGCGACGGAACGGATCCAGCCGAAGGCCGGCGATCTCCCGCACCGGCGGTCTGCTGTGCGCGCGCCTGCGGTCGAGCGCCCGGAGCCTGAGGACGAGTTCGCGGAGCTCGAACGGCTTGGTCAGGTAGTCATCGGCACCCAGTTCGAACCCGGTGGCCTTGTCGTCGAGCCGGTCGGCGGCGGTGAGCATCAGGATCGGCATGCCGGTGCCGGAGGCGACGATGCTGGTGGCGACCTCGTCACCGGATGGGCCCGGAATGTCGCGGTCGAGGACCGCGATGTCGTAGGTGTTCACGGCCAGCAGTTCCAGGGCGGCGTGGCCGTCTCCGGCGATGTCCGCGGCGATCGCCTCGAGCCGGAGCCCATCGCGAATGGCCTCCGCCATGAGGGGTTCGTCCTCGACGACCAGCACGCGCATGGTCTCGATGCTACGAGGCGACGCATATTGCCGGCGTATCGAGATCCACTTACGGGCTGACAACACCGCACCGCCTTGACTTGTCGCATGAGTCAAGTGACAGCAGACGCGAGGGCACGCAGGCCGCACCGGACCGCCGTCGGGCTGGTCTTCGGGCTGGTCGTCGTCGTGGCCGCGCTCATCGGGGCCTTCGTCGATCAGCGGGGACCGACGCCGGCGCCGTCTCTCAGCGACATCCTTCCCGGCGACCAGGGCCGCCCCGTGACCGAGGTCGATGGCGCCGTCACCGGTGCCGACGGTGTCCTGCCCGACGGCGTGACGGTCTTCGACGATCAGTATCCCGGCGTGGCCAACCTCGACCCCGAGCTGCTCCAGGCGCTGCGTACGGCGGCGAGCGACGCCGGTCACCGCGGCATCGAGTTCAACGTGAACAGCGGCTGGCGCTCTCCCGATTACCAGGACCAGCTTCTGCGCGACGCGGTCGCCGAGTACGGATCCCAGGCCGAGGCCGCACGATGGGTCGCGACCGCGGACACGTCACCGCACGTGTCCGGGGACGCCGTCGACCTCGGTCCCTACGACACCATGGACTGGCTGTCCCGGCACGGCGCGCAGTACGGACTGTGCCAGATCTACGGCAACGAGCCCTGGCACTTCGAGCTGCGCCCCGAGGCCACCGACCATGGCTGCCCGGCCATGTACGCCGACCCGACCGAGGA
Organism: Occultella gossypii; assembly: GCF_019947135.1. GTDB lineage: Bacteria > Actinomycetota > Actinomycetes > Actinomycetales > Beutenbergiaceae > Occultella > Occultella gossypii. The sequence goes on from NZ_JAGSHT010000023.1 coordinate 47,739, forward strand.
CCCGAGGATGTAGCCCTACTCGCGCGGGAGCAGTCTGGCCGTGGGCAGCGGCGGTGCCGGCAATGGTGCCGGCTGGCCGGGCGGGAACTCGCCGAACAGGGCCGGCTTATCGGCATCCCTCGGATCGGCGGGCTCGAAGCCGAGCTCGGCCTGGTAGCGACGCCGGTACTCCACGATCTCGTCGTGGTCGCGCCCGATGAAGTTCCACCACATCACGATCTGTTCGCCGAGTGGGACACCACCCAGGAGGATGACCCGGACCTGCGCGTCACCGGCCGTGATGACCAGCGTGTCGGATCCGGGCGGGGCATAGGCGAGAGAGCGATGATCGACGACTTCCGTATTCACCGTGACCGCACCGTTCTCAGCGAGGACGGCGTGTTCGAAGTCAGCGCGCACGGTCAGCCGCGCGGTGGCGCCGGGCTCGAGCGTCAGTTCGGCACCGAGCAGGTCAGGCGTGCGCGTATCGACCGGGGAGACCGAACCGAGGAGCGCCCCGACGAACACGCGTGCCGTGATCCCGGGGAGTTCGACCGGCTCCGGGGTGTGGTGCACGAACGCGTTCTCGGTGAACCGGGTCTTCTCCGGGAGCGCATACCAGAGCTGCACGCCATGCAGGTTGCTCGTCGCGCCGTCGCTGAGCTCCTGATGGGTGATGCCCCGGCCCGCGATCATCAGGTTGAGCTCGCCCGGCACGACTGCGGCCGCATTGCCGCCGGAGTCGAGGTGCTCGATACGCCCGGTGAACAGCCAGGACACCGTGGCAAGACCAGTGTGGGGATGCCGCGGCACCTGCATCCCACCGGTCGCCGAGACGTCATCGGGACCGTAGTGGTCCAGGAAGCACCACGCCCCCACCAGTGACCGTCGCCGCTGCGGGAGGGTTCGATACACGGTCATCGCGCGCGGGCCACCGAGGGGCACGAGGCGTGGCTCGAGGATCTCCGTCGCCGTGCAGGGCTCCCCGTCGTCCAGGACCGCCATATCGGGGCGTGCGTCGAGGTTGCTCATCGGATGACCCTTCCGTCGGCGCCCCGTGCACGCACCGGATGTTGACTGAGGATGGAGATCCGGTTGAACGCGTTGATCGTGACCGCCACCCACTCCGCAGCGACGAATGCCTCCTCGCCGAGCACCGATCGGGCACCCAAGAGATCAGCCTCCGAATCCTCGGTGACGGGCAGCGATGCGGCGGCTTCCGCCACCGCGAGCACGGCCCTCTGCCGATCATCGAACACGTCGGTCTCCCGCCACACCGGCAGCAGGTCCAGCTGCTGCTGCACGATGCCTGCCTGCCTCGCCTCGCGCGCATGCAGATCCACGCAGAACGCGCACGCGTTCATCTGCGACGTGCGCAGCTTGATGAGCTCGGACTCCTGGCTCGACAGACCCCGCTCCAGCACCGCCGCACGGATCGCCGACGAGAACGCTTCCGCAGCCTGCCACGCCTCGGGCATGACTTTGTCCAGGAACGGACGCATCAGTCTCCTCCTCCGTAGGCAACGCCCAGCCATGGCGGTCGAGCACTTGCCGCACTGATCTTGAACACCCTACGAGTTCCTGCGCCGCGCCAGCGCGTGGACGCCGTTCGACGGCGGAGGGCAACTTCTGCGGCTGCCCTCCGCCGGTCGACGTCCTACTTGTTCAGGAATGCGCTCAGCGCCGCGTTGACCTCGTCGGCGTGCGTCCAGAGCAGGCCGTGTGGAGCACCCTCGACCTCGGTGTAGTCAGCCTCGGGGAAGGCGGCATGGAAGCGACGCCCGGTGGCGTCGATGGGCAGGATGTTGTCCTTGGTGCCGTGCAGGATCAGGGACGGTTTCCCGCTGGCGCGCACCGCCTCGACGTCAGCCCGGAAGTCCTCGATCCAGGACGGCACGACCGCGTACGCAGCGACCGGTGCGCTGCCGGTCGCGACGTTCCAGCTGCCGGTGACGGCCTCCTGGCTGATGCGGGAGCCAAGGTTCTCATCCAGGTTGTAGAAGTCCTTGTAGAACTGCGTGAACCACGCGTACCGATCGCCCTTCGCCGCCGCGGCGATGCCGTCGAAGACCTCCTGCGGGACGCCGTCGGGGTTGTCGTCGCGTGCGACGAGGAACGGCTCGAGCGAGGCGAGGAACGCAAGCTTCGCCACGCGCTCGTGGCCGTACCGCGACACGTAGCGCGCCAACTCCCCCGTACCCATGGAGAAGCCGACCAGCACCACGTCACGAAGGTCCAGGGTCTCCAGCACCGTGTTCAGGTCCGCGGCGAACGTGTCGTAGTCGTAGCCGGACCCGACCTTCGACGACTGCCCGAACCCACGGCGGTCATAGGTGATGACCCGGTAGCCGGACGCGAGGAGTTCACGCGTCTGACGTTCCCAGCTGTGCCCGTCCAGCGGGTAGCCGTGGATGAGGACGACGGGCTGACCCGAGCCCTGGTCCTCGTAATACAGGTCGACCGGCGCGCTGTTCTCGTTCCCTACGGTGATGAATCCCATGATCTGTCCTTTCGGTGTCTCAGCCGGCCCAACGCCGGCCGCGTGGTGCGGATGGAGAACTGTGGTTGGCACAAGGTCACATAGCGGCGACATCGCTGACCACGGTGACTTGGCCGCCGTCACCGGGGTCGGGATCAGGGATGAGCGATTCCGGATCGACGAGGTAGACCTCGTGGCCATCCAGCGTGAGCCGACGCACGACCTCCAGCAGCATCCGCCGCGCCACATCATCGATCGAGTAGACCATCGTGAGGTCAAGGGCCACCCGGGCTTCCGGGGGCGCGGTGTCCACGGCCTCTCTGACGATTCGCTCGGCTCCGGCGAAGCGGATCCCACCCTGCAGTTGGAGGACCCGGATCGCGCTCGGCCCAGCACCGACGACGTGGTTGGATCGCACGACAGCTCGGGCAGCGGCAGGAACCTCCATCACGTGCAGCCCCATGTCGGATGAGAATCGTTCGAAGAGTGACACCCCGCGAACGCTGTTCCCATGGCGATCCAGTCGAGGTGAGAACGTGGCGATGCCGATCTGACCGGGAAGCGCGCCGATCAGGCCGCCCGCAACCCCGCTCTTGGCGGGAATGCCGACCTGGGTAGCCCAGTCGCCGGCCGCGTCATACATTCCGCAGGTGGACATGACGCTCAGCACCTGACGGACCACGGGTTCAGGTGCCACCCGCACGCCCGAGCGGGGGTTCACCCCGCGGTTGGCCAACGTCGCCGCCATCATCGCCAGGTCTCGCGCGGTGACGAGCACGGAGCACTGGCGGACGTAGCCCTCGACCACGGCGCTCGGGTCCTCGGTGAGGATGCCGTGACTACGGAGCATGTGTGCGATGGCGAGGTTGCGGTGCGCGTGCTCCATCTCGGACGCACACACCGCGTCATCAACCCTCAGCCGACGTCCGGCGAACTCCGAGAGACCGTGGACCACGCGCTCCACTCGCTCGGCCGGACTCAGGTCCGCCGAGCCGGCCAGCGCATGAGTGGTGATCGCACCGGCGTTGATCATGGGATTGAGAGGGCGTCCGGTGCCCGGTTCTAGGGAGATCTGGTTGAACGCCTCTCCCGAGGGCTCGACCCCGACCTTGGCGAGCACTGGGCCGAAGCCGCGGTCAGCCAGCGCCAGTGCGTACGTGAACGGCTTGGAGATCGATTGGATCGTGAACTCGGTGTCGATGTCACCCGCACCGTAGAGCTCGCCGTCAACGGTGGCGAAGACCGCACCGAGCCGCTCCGGATCCGCTGCCGCGAGTTCGGGGATGTACCCAGCGAGTTCTCCGCCGGTGTCCGGCTCGACGTGGCGGAGTACCTCGTCGAGGTAGTCGGGAATGACTGATCGCATCTGCGCTCCCCCAGCGGGCCCGGCGGCCGCTCTCAGGCCCCGGCCCGGGTGGCTCGTTCGACCAGAACGAGATCTGCGGGTCTCGGTCGCCGGAACACGCCCCCGTCCGCGACGAACTCGTCGCCGTGCCTGCTCAGATGGCGAGCGAACAGCGGGCAGACGGGCACCACGGTGAGGTGTTCGCGGATGCTGTCCGCGAGTGCCTCACGGACCAGGAGCCCGGCCAGACCGCGGCCGCCGAACTCCTCGGCCACCTCGGTATGGAAGAAGATCCGTTCGCCGGCCACGTCGGGAGAGTCGACGAAGTCGGCCCTTCCGGCGGGAGACCCGTCGGCGACGCTCACGGCATAGGAGCCGATCGGACTGGCGGGATCCAGCCTGATCGTCACCGACGCGCCGGTCCTGTCTGTCAATCCTTCAGTCATCTGACTGTCCTTTCGGTTGAGTGTCGGTTCATCCTCGCTCCGCCGAGCGTGGCTGGAGCGGGGCTGTTGACGAGTTCGCGGAGCCGGTCGGCATCGACGTTCGCGCCGAAGGCGGGAGCGCCGGGCTCGAGCCGGGCTCCCGAGGCGAGGTCACCGACGGCCACGGCGTCGAAGCCGAGTGCGTCGATCAGTGCCGAGACCACCGTGACGTCCTCGGGCGAGTCACCGGCGACCGCGATCGCCTTGCGCCCGGGGGCAGCGGCGGGCCGTGCCCCGTCCTCGAGGTCGTGGTAGCCCATGTGGTTGAGTGCCTTCACGACGCGCGCGTCCTTGAGGAACGTCTGAACCTGCTCGCTCGACGAGGTGGCCGGCGGCACGACCTCGTCCCGAGCGCCATCGACCTCCCACCAGTGATTCATCGCGTCCACGACCACCTTGCCCTGCAATTGAGGGACCGGGAGATGACGGTGCTTGCCGAGCGGGAGCGCGAGGATGGCGACGTCGGCGGCCTGCGCGGCCTCGGCCGGCCACACGGCCCTCGCGCCCGGGGTGAGGACCTCGGTCGTGAGCGCGATCCGCGCGGGGTCACTCGATCCGGCGATCAGGACTCGATAGCCGGCGGCGACCGCCAGGCGTGCCAGGACGGTGCCGAGCTTCCCGGCACCCAGAACGGCGATCGTTGTGCCCGGGCCGGTCACCGTCCCGACCCTGCCGTGACAGCGGGGCGCTCGGCGAGTATCTCGCGGACCCGCGGGATCACCTCGGTCCCGTACAGCTCGACCGAACGCATCCGGGCCGTGGCGGACACGGCACCGGCCGCGGAGTAGATCATGTCGAACCGGCCGGCATCGAGCGCCCGGATCGCGTGGGCGATCCTGTTCGCGACCGTCTCGGCGGAACCGACATAGAGCGACCCGCGTTCCACCTCGGCGTCGAACTCCGCCCGGCGGATCGGCGGCCAGCCCCGTAGCGCCCCGATGCGGTCCCGGATCTCCCGGTAGCCGGGGTAGAACAGCTCCTTGGCCTCCTCGTCGGTGCCGGCGACGAATCCGGGCGAGTGCATCCCGACCGGCTGTGCGGTGGTGCCCAGTTGCTCGCTCGCCCTCCGATACAGGTCGACGTACGGCGCGAACTGCTCGGGGGTGCCGCCGATGATCGCGAGCATGAGCCGGAACCCGTAGTGGGCTGTGCGGATCACCGACTGCGGTGACCCGCCTACTCCCACCCACGTGTTCAGTCTTCCCGACTCGGTCTTGGGGTACACGTCCGCCTCTTGCAGTGCGGCCCGGGTGGTGCCCTCCCAGGTCACCGGCGTCTCGTCGAGGAGTCGGTGGAAGAGGTTGATCTTCTCCTCGAACAACACGTCATAGTCCTTCAGGTCGTACCCGAACAGCGGGAACGACTCGGTGAACGAGCCACGGCCGAGGATCACCTCGGCGCGTCCGTTGGAGAGCGCGTCCAGGGTCGCGAACCGTTGGAACACGCGCACCGGGTCGTCGGAGGACAGCACCGTCACGCCCGAAGCGAGCCGGATCCGCTTCGTGGCGGTCGCGATACCGGCCAGAACCGTCTCCGGGCTGGAGATCGCATACTCCGGCCGGTGGTGCTCACCCAGAGCGACCACGTCGATGCCGACCTGATCGGCCAGGACGGCCTCCGCCACCGCGGCGCGGATCGCCTGCGCATGCGAGACGACCTCCCCCCGATCATCACGGGGTCGGTCTCCGAAGCTGTCGATCCCGAACTCGATCTGTGGAGCATCCATCGTGTGCCACTTCCGTTCAATGTGATTGACACGTGAATCATGCGGCCAATATGATTCACATGTCAACCACTGAGGAGGGGCGATGGGCACGATGAAGCGTCGGAGCGTCCCGACGAGCGAGGAACTCGCGATCTGGCGGGCACACATCGAGACGTTCGAGATCGTCCGCGCCCGGATCGAGGCCCGCTTGCACCAGGACTCGCAGCTGTCGAGTGGGGACTACCGGGTGCTCCTCGCACTGAGCGAGGCGGACGGAAAGTCGATGCGGTCATCGGAACTCGCCGCGCACATCCAGTGGGAACGCAGCCGCCTGTCCGGTCAGCTCGGCCGGATGGAGCGACGTGGGCTGCTGCGCCGCGAACCGTGTGCGGAGGACGCCCGCGGCGCGAACGTCGTCCTCACCGACGAGGGCGCCCGCGCCTTCCGCGCCAGCACGCTGCCCCATCTTCGGGCGGTCAAGGAGGTCTTCGTCGATGCGTTCGCACCGGAGCAGCTCGCCCAACTCGGCGAGGCCACCGGGGCGATGCGCAGCCATTTGAACCTCGACGCCCGCCCCTGATCCGGCGAACTTGTGGCAAGGAGGAGCCGGCAGCGGACGGCCGACCGAGCCGTCGTCCTCGATGCGCCGACGGCGTGGGGCGGCTGGGCGTGCGGCCGGGCCAACTCCTGGCAGATGCTCGACGTCACACGTGACCCGATCGACGTCACTCCCACCGCGCACTAGTCGATGGGCTGGGTCCACCCCGAGGACCACAGTTGAGCACACGGCTGGGCTCGCCACGCAACTGCGGTCCCTCGGAGCCATCCGAGACGCGAACTTGTCGATCGTCGATCGTCCCATCCGCTCGCCTTGTCGTGGATGTCGGCCGCAAGCCGATCCGGTTCCGAGGTATCAGGATCTCTCGGGGCCATCGTGGCGCTGGTGCAACTGTTCCTCAGCCTGGTCGTTCTCACGCCACTCGAACTCGTCGACGTCGACGCCCTGGAGTTCGAGAATCCGATCGAGCTTGGCCTCCAGTCGGTCGTCACTTTCCTTGGACTGCGACGACCCCCAGAAGAAGAACAGAGCAAGACCTGCCGCTTGCCAGAGGAGTTGGAGGAACTCCGACTGCCAGTTCTCGAAGGTGGAGGACAGGAACTGTGGCCAGAACTGGTCCCATTGGAAGGCCTGGCCATGTTCGGCGGCGTCGTTGCGGACTTCGATGAGCTGGAACGTGAACTGAGCCGCCCAGGACACGAGGAACAGACCAGCAGTGATGATGCCGAAGGAATATGCGGTGAAGAATCCAGGCCGACGGCGATCGGGCTTGTGCGCCATGGTGAGCCTCCCAACGATGCGGTATTTTCGATCACGCACCTGCGATCCTGTCCCAGCTCCGTCGCACCCGCGACCGCAGACGCGAACCGCGCGGATGCACTCCGGCTCTGCGTTTGCCTGGTTGGGGGCGGCGCTGACAACGACAAGACTGCCGTTCGGAGTCGTCACCACACCTGGCAGCGGTACCACCCCGCGTTGGTGGCGCACGCGTTGGCGACGCTGAGGGCCACCTGTCCTGGGCAATGACCGACGGCGAGGCCGAGCAGTTGCGTGGTCCGGCTGGCCCAGCAGTCTTGGGACGCCGGCGCGCTCGCCGGAGGCCGAGGCTCGCCGTCGGGCTTGCCCTGCACGCCGCGCACCGACGGTTCACCGGCGCGCACCATTGAAGCGAACGGATCCGAGGTGCGCACCCGGTCAGCACGCGATAGACACGTGGACGGCACGCGTCGCAGATCGTGGGAGGGCGAACCGGATGAACACCATGGAACTGACCGATCTGTGGTGGAAGAACGCAACCATCTACTGCCTCGACGTCGAGACCTACCTCGATTGGGACGCCGACGGCGCGGGAGACTTCAAAGGCCTGGCCCAACGGCTCGACCACCTGACCAGCCTTGGCGTCAGCTGTCTGTGGTTGATGCCGTTCTACCCCGGCGGCGGCAAGGATGACGGCTACGACGTCACGGACTTCTACGGCGTCGATCCGCGGGTCGGGTCGTTGGGCGACTTCGTCGATCTGATGCGACTCGCCAAAGAGCGCGGACTGCGGGTGATCGTGGATCTTGTGGTCAACCACACCTCGGATCAGCACCCGTGGTTCCGGTCGGCCCGTCGGTCCAAGGACAGTCCGCATCGGGACTATTACGTCTGGCGTGCGGACGAGCCACCGGACACCTCGGCCGAGGTGGTCTTCCCTGACCAGGAGGACGGCATCTGGGAGTTGGATGACCGCACCGGGGAGTACTACCTCCACCATTTCTACCGGCACGAACCGGACCTGAACGTGGCCAATCCCGTGGTCCGGCATGAGATCGCCAAAGTGATGGGCTACTGGCTTCAGCTCGGTGTCAGCGGCTTCCGGGTGGACTCTGCCCCGTTCTTGATCGGGGCCATGGACGGCGCCGGCGGCAAGGGTCCACTGGATCCCCACGGGTACATGAAGGCGCTCCGTTCGTTCCTCAACCGCCGATCCGGCGAGGCGATCCTGCTCGGGGAGGTGGACCTGTCGTACCCCGAGCAGTTGGAGTACTTCGGCGGATCCCAGGGAGATGAACTGACCATGGTGTTCGACTTCAACCTCATGCAACGCACCTACCTGGCGTTGGCCCGACGAACCGCGACGCCTATCAGGGAAGCACTCAAGGCTCGCCCGGACATCCCGGCCGAGGCACAGTGGGCTACCTTCCTGCGCAGCCACGACGAGCTCACATTGGACCTTCTCTCCGAAGCGGAGCGCCAGGAGGTCTTCGACGTTCTCGGCCCCGAGGAGGATATGCAGATCTACGGCCGGGGTTTGCGCCGTCGCCTGCCCCCGATGCTCGAAGGCGACGAGCGTCGGATACGTCTCGCGTACAGCCTGCCCATGTCGATGCCTGGCACGCCTGTGCTCTTCTATGGGGAAGAGATCGGCATGGGCGAGAATCTCGAGGAGCCGGATCGATACTCGGTGCGCACGCCCATGCAGTGGGGGCCAGGGCCGTTCGGCGACTTCTCCAGAGCCAACACGCGGCGCATCCGGCGTCGGCCACCGAAGGGCTCGTTCGCCCCGGAACACGTCAACGTCGACTCCCAGCAGAAGCGTCCGGATTCGCTACTGGCGTTCTTCACCCAGATGATCCACCGCCGCCACGCCTGTCCCGAATTCGGCTTCGGGCGCCTCGAACTCCTCGAGACCGGCACCGAGCAGGTCCTGGCTCACCGGTGCTCCTGGGACGAGGGCAGCGTGCTCGCCCTCCACAACCTCGGTCCGGACGCCCTGACCGCGACGTTGCACCTGCCCGATGCTGCGTCCGCCGTTGTGGCGGATCTCTTCGGCGGTGACGACATCGATCTCGATGAGCGCGGTCACGCCGGCGTCGAGATGCAGGCCTATGGCTACCGCTGGCTTCGGATCAAGCCGCCTGGGCGACGGTGACCCGTGCAGGAGGGTGCGGTCGGGTCCTGATCGATGAGGTGGACCCACGACGCCCACGCTGCAACGGCACCAGGCCGTCGGCGCCAGGCGTCCAGCCGCGACGATGCATGCCCAGCGCGCCGATCGACGTCCGAGCGTGTCGAGTTCGCCGGAGAGTTCGGCCCGCGCGGGCGCCGAACGTCATGGTCGCCACCACGTACAGGGTCGTGCCCAGATGGATGCGACGGTAGGCGAAATCTGCTCGTCGCCGGCGAGGACCCTCGTGAAGTCGCCGTGGACCACGACGGGAAGAACATGCCGCAGCGCGATGTGGCGCCGGTAGTGATGGAAGCCGCGTCGAGCCGCCTGCACGTGCCGGCGTCGATCTTCACCCGGGACCGGTGGCGAAGGGCGGACACCGGTGGGATCGTATGGACACGGAACAGAGTGAACCCTCCGAGCAGCCATACGAGGGCGCTCAGGACCCGGACGCCGATCCCGAGCAGTTGACGTCTCGCCAGATCGCCCAGCAGCCCGACCAAGCCGAGGACGACGACGATCCCGCAAAAGGATGGCCAGTGAACCGGACCGCGTCCCACCCGGATGTGCGCCGTTGAGAGGAAGGATTCCCGTGGCAATCTGCGACACCTGCGGCAACGACTACGACAAGCCCCTCACAGTCACCCGAGGCGATGTGAAGGGCACGTTCGACAGTTTCGAATGCGCGGCACACGCGTTGGCACCGGCATGCGCGCACTGCGGCTGCCGGATCCTTGGCCATGGCGTCGAGACCAACGCGGCGATCTACTGCTGCGCGAACTGCGCCAGGACGGCCGGCGAGAACGCACTCGCCGACCGCGCGTGACGCGACTCAGAACACCGGCATCCCGCCGGTGACCCCCAACACCGTTCCGGAGACGTAGCTCGCCTCGTCGCTGGCCAGATACACGAACGCGGTGGCCACCTCCACCGGCTGCCCGACGCGCCCGAGGGGCGTGTTCTTGCCGAGTCCCTCCACGTCGGCCGCCTTATGGCTGACCGGCTGGATCGGCGTCCAGATCGGACCCGGCGCCACCGCGTTCACCCGGATCCCGCGGGGGCCAAGTTCGGCAGCGAGGTTCACCGTGAAGTTGTTCAGCGCCGCCTTGGTGGCTCCGTAGTCGAGTTGTGGCTGGGATGGTTCGAAGGCCTGGATCGAGGAGGTGTTGATGATGCTCGCTCCCGCACGCATGTGAGCCACGACCGCCTTCGTCAACCAGAAGGGCGCGAGGATGTTCGTCCCGAAGACTTGCTCAAGTTGGCCGTCCGGGTAGTTCGTGATTCCGCCCTCGACGGCGAACCCGACACCGGCGTTGTTCACAAGGACGTCGATCCCGCCCAGCACCTCAAGGGCTGCCGCCGCCAGATCCACGTTGGCCTGCGCATCACGTTGGTCGCAGGGAAGTAGCGCGCACTGGCGTCCGGCGGTCTCGACGAATCCACGGGTATCCTCCGCGTCCTCCTGCTCAGCTGGCAGGTAGGCGATGGCGACATCGGCGCCCTCCTTGGCGAACGTGATCGCGATGGCCCTTCCGATCCCCGAGTCCCCTCCCGTTATCAGGGCCCGCTTGCCCCGTAGCCGGCCACGTCCGATGTATCCCTCCTCGCCGTGGTCGGGGTGGGGCCGCAACTGCTGGGTCGACCCCGGCCACCGCTGTTCCTGGGCCGGGATGTCCCTCACGGACTCGGTGTCGACGGAGTAGGTCTCGGTCGGTTCGCTGTGATTGCCCATATCTCAGTCCCTCTCGACTGCCGCGCAGATGCGTCCCGCTCAGGCGGTCTGAGCGCTGTGCTCGCCCTCGGCCAGTTCCTCGACGAGCTTGCTGTTGAAGGCGGGCAGATCGTCCGGCGTGCGACTGCTCACCAGACCCGCATCCACGACCACCTCTTGGTCGACCCACGACGCGCCCGCATTCGTGAGGTCGGTACGAAGACTTGGGTAGGACGTGATCGTGCGCCCCTTCAGTACGTCGGCCTCGGTGAGGATCCACCCGCCGTGGCAGATCACACCGACCGGCTTGTGCTGGGCGAAGAAGTCCTTGACGAAGGCCACCGACGCGTCGTCCAGTCTCAGGTGGTCCCCGTTCACGACACCTCCGGGAAGGACCAATCCGTCGAAGTCCGCCGCCGAGGCCGCCGCCGACGTGATGTCCACGCGTGCTTCGTGCCCCTTCTTACCCGTGATCGCAGCCGTCTCCGGCGAGACAAGCTGCGCCTGCGCGCCCGCATCGGTGACCGCGCCCCATGGGCTCGTCAACTCGCTGTCCTCGAAGCCGTTCGTCGCCAGGAAGGCGACCCGCTTTCCGGCAAGATCAGCCATGATGCCTCCTTCGTTCGTCGGTTCGTTCCACGCTAGGTGCCGAGGGTCGCTTCCGCGACTGGGCTCAACCACGCACCTGGGACTGTGGTGGGACGCTCGGCCGGGCTGGGGTCAGGCGAAGCAGCCGGACGCCGGAGCCGCGCACTCCGATGCGCCGCCCGGTGCTGCACCGCCCTTCGAGTTCGTCGACCAGGAAGTGCAGGGCCCTCGAGTCCGAGAAGGTGGTCTGACTCAGGTCGATCGTCATCTCGGCCTCGGGGTCCTCACCGTCGAGCACCTCGATCAGGAGTTCGGCAGCGCTCACCGAGAGGGGCCCACTGACATCGAGGGTCACCTGGCCCTCGGCCTGATGGATGCACACCTGGGCGCATGCAGCACCCTCATCGCGCTTCATGATCACCTCCAGCCATGGTCGTCCGTTGCCTTCGCCGAGACTGCATGCGACATTCGGCGGCGGTCTCGGCGCGGCTGACCAGATCCGCAGCATCCGCCTCATCGGCGGCGAAAGCCACGCCCACTTGGGCGTCGAACGGGAACGTTCCCTCCCAGCGAGCCAGGCATCCGAGGTGCCAGGTGACGGCATCGGCCACGTTCATGACGTGCATGAGCGAGCCGGGACACCTCAGGGTGACCGAGCGGGCACCGGCCGCGACGCTCAGCCCTGGAAAGTACTCACGGAAGAAGGCGGCGACGTCGTTGGCCACGGACTGAAGTGCCGTGGGCAGGTCCTCGCCCGCCTCGCCTCGAAGGCGAAGCCCGATGTGGATCACCCCACGCGAAGCGTCGACCGACCATGCCTGGCCCGTGCCTGTCATCGACTCTGCTGTGGTCACGACACTCCCCGAACTCGTGGAGTTGCCGGGGGCAGGAGCAACGGACGACTGATTGCACCGGAGGGCTGCAACGGCGCCTGCCTCCAGAACTGCGATTACGGTACACCGCGAGCACGGACGCTGCCAGACATGCCTGCCGGTCCAACCGCATGGACCTTACCGCCGGGCCCGCACGCTCTCCTGGCATCGGCAGGCGGGCTCGAACTCGACGCAGCGCAATATCATCGCAGTGGCGTAGACCGGCCGATCCACGGCACGGCCGGAACTCGGCGGCCGCTGTCACGACTCGTGAGATCCCTGGCGCTGGTCCGTCGGTCTCCCGCAGTCGCGGAAGCTCGGCGGGATCACGGATCTCATCGGCGAACAGCATCGATTCCAGAGGTCAGCACCCCACCCAGCGGACGGAGCGCCGTCACGTACTGCTTGGACCGCATCACGAACTCGGCGATCACGATGCGGAACAGCCAGAAGGGCCGGATCTCTGCGATCCGGCCCTTCGTCTGTGGAGCTAGGGGGATTCGAACCCCCGACCTTCTCATTGCGAACGAGACGCGCTACCAACTGCGCCATAGCCCCAGAACGACGTTCAGATTACCACCTCGGCAGCGCTCGCTGCGACGCCGCGGACGTGGCCGGGATCACTGTCCGGACGCGCGGCGGCGGGCCAGCACGGCCTGCAGGTTCATCGCCGGCGTGGCCGGTGCCTCGGCCCGGGCGGCCTCGTCCACGGGCGCCTGGGCAGGCGCGGCCGAGTCCGTCCCGGTCGCGGCGACCGCGGTGTCCTCGGCGTCCGCCTCGAACGCCGCGGGTGCCTGCTCGTCCTGGGACTCGAACTCAGTCTCCAGCGGAGCAACTTCCCGACGGCGGACGGCCGGCTTGAGCGTGTAGGTGGGCACGGGCACGGGTACGGGGGTCCAGCCCTCGCCCTCCGGCAGCGCCGGTCCGGCGCGGTGGGTGACGGCCGGCTCCTCCGGGAGCAGGGAGGCCGGGTCGACATCGATGCGCAGGCTGGGCCGGGTGCCCGCGGTGGCAGCCGAGCGCGCCGGCTCGGTGCGCTCGCCGGCACCGTCGGGGGTGGACGCGGTCCGGGTCCGCTCCGCCTCGCCGTCACGGCGGGCGGCCCTTGCGTGCCGGACCGGTGCCTCGGAGCGGTCGATCGTGCCGACGGGGGCGAACGGGTCGCCGGTGTCCCGGGTCACCTCGGCGCGCCAGCGGGCGTCGGCGACGGCGGCCTTGGCCGAGGCGCGGCGGCCGGCGACCACGACGGCGACCAGGAAGACGGAAGGCGCGACGGCGGCGGCGACCGGAAGCGACGCGACGGCGAACAGCGTCCAGGTCACGGCCGTGACGCCGAGGAGCAGCAGGGTGAGGGCGAGGCGACGGCGGGCGGCCGCGGCTCGGCGGCTCGCGGCCGCGGCGCGGGCCGCCCGGGCTGCGGCGGCACGGCGCGCGTCGGCAGCCACGAGCCGATCACGGTGTGCCACTGGCGTGTGCATGGGTGCCTCCGGTTGTTCGATCCGCGGGCGATGGACGTATCCGCGGTTACTGCGCTCAGCCTTCGGTTCGGGTCGGTCTCCCGCCCTCGCCACCACTCGGAGGTCCTCGGAGAAGCGGTCCTCGACCCGGGAGTCGAGCACCACCTGCCTCGACCGGATCACCGACGGCAGCAGGAAGGCGAAGAACATGATGAGGATCGCCGTCACTGCATACCCGCCGAAACTCACATCCCGACGGTAGAACGCCCCGGTGTCGCCACCGGCGAGCGGGCTCGGCGTGTCGCGGAAGATCAGCGCAAACGGGCCGCCAGACCCCCCTGCGCCTCCTCGACCGTGAGCGCGAACGACCGGTGGTCCGCCCAGGTCCCGTTGATGTGCAGGTACTGCCGGCGGACCCCCTCGTCCCGGAAGCCGAGCTTGGCGACCACGCGCAGGCTCGCGGCGTTCTCCGGGCGGATGTTGATCTCCACGCGGTGCAGCCCGAGCTCGAAGAAGCAGAAGTCGGTCGCGAGGGCCACGCAGACGGGCACGATCCCACGGCCGGCCATGTCCTCGGCGATCCAGTACCCGATGGTGGCCGACTGCAACGAGCCGCGAGTCACCGAGGAGATCGTCAGCTGCCCGACCATCTGCTCGCCCACCTCGATCACGTAGGCGTACCCCTCGCCGCGCCGGGCGGCCCGGTTCTGGCTGCGCACGTACTGGGCGAACGTGGGCCGGAAGGCGGCCGCCTCGGGCGAGGTGGCCTCCCAGGGGCGCAACCACGCGGCGTTGCGCACCCGGAGCTCGTCCCAGGCGACACGGTCGCGCAGCCGCAAGGGACGCAGTCGGATGTCCCCCGAGGCGAGGTCCATCAACTCTCCAGGACCAGGCAGTGCAGGTCGGTGCCCGCGTCGACCCTCGTGGTGTCCTCGGCGACCACCGCGAGCGCATTCGCCCGGGCCATCGCGGTCAGCAACAACCCACCCGGCGGGCCGACCGGCGTGGCCAGGTAGCCCTGGTCCGGCGATCCCACGAGCGCGACGGGCACGAACTGGCGCCGACCCTGCGGCGACTCCCACGCCGTCGCCATCTGCGCGGACACGGTCGGCCGGTAGATCTCCACGTGCCCGGCCATCGCCAGCAGCGCCGGTCGCACGAACACCTCGTAGGCGACCTGCGCACTGACCGGGTCGCCGGGCAGGCACAGGATCGGCGTGTCCTCGCCCACCACCCCGACGCCGAACTGCCGCCCGGGTGCGATCGCCACGTTGTCGAACCGGACGGTGCCGAGCGGGCTGAGCACCTCCTTGACGGTGTCGTTGGCGCCGTAGCTGAGGCCGCCGGTGGTGATGATCAGGTCGGCGCGCACGAGCTGGTCCTCAAGCGTCTCCCGCAGCGCGCCCCGCTCGTCCGGCACCGCGGCCACCCGGAACGTGGTGCCTCCGGCATCCTGGACGGCGGTGGCGAGAGCGTGGCCGTTCGCGTCGAACACCTGCCCGTCGGCGGCCTTACGGCCGGGCGCGACGAGTTCGTCCCCCACGGAGATCAGCACCACTCGCGGGCGAGGGTGCACCGGCACGCGCGAGCGGCCGAGCGCCGCGAGCAGTGCGATCTGCCTCGCGCCGACCCGCACCCCCGAGGCCAGGGCGATCTCGCCGTCGTGCAGGTCCTCGCCGGTACGGCGGATGTTCTCGCCGACGGCGCAGGTCGCCCTGATCGTCACGGAGGCACTCCCGGAGTCGGTCGCCTCGAGCGGCACCACGCAGTCGGCCTCGGCCGGAACGGGGGCACCCGACGCGATCCGGACGCAGCTGTGCGCGACCAGCCGGGTCGGGTCGGTCTGGCCGGCCCGGACCTCGTCCAGGACCCGCAGCACGACGGGCCGGTCCGGAGCGGCGCCGTCGATGTCGGCGAACCGGACGGCGTACCCGTCCAGCGCCGCCAGGTCGCGGCGGGGCAGGTCCGCGGACGCCGTCACATCGGTCGCGAGGACGCACCCGACGGCGTCGTGCAGCACCACGTCGAGCGGCGGTAGGGGGCGAAGGAGCTCGAGCACGGCGGCCAGGTGCTCGGAGACCGCCTTCATCGCCGGACGCCGGGCCGAGCGTCGATCGTTGCGTCGAACATGATGCGAAGGCTAGTAGATGCCAGGATCCCTCTTCGCCATCAGCGAATCGGTGGCGAGATGTCTCCGGGGCCTGACAAGGTGGAGGCATGTGGTCAGTGGCGAACACCCTCCCCCGTGATGGTCATCTGGAAATGGAGGACGCCAAGCAGATCATGCGTGATTCCGTGCGGGCGCACCGAACGGAACGTTCCGACCGGGAGCGCCGTGAGGCCGCCGAGTCGATCGCCGTCCACGCCGCCGAACTGCTCGACGGCGTGCGGTGCGTCGCCACCTACGCGGCCCGGCGGACCGAGCCGGACACGGCCCCGCTGATGGACGTGCTCGACCGGGCCGGGATCTCGATCCTGCTGCCGATGCTCGGGCCGGGTCTGAGCCGCGACTGGGCCCGGTACCGGCCCGGAGACCCGCTCGAGGTCCGGGCGCCCGGACGCCCGCCGGACCCGGAGGGCCCGGGCCTGGGTGCCGAGGCGCTGGCGGAGGCGGACCTGATCCTCACCCCCGCGCTGAGCGTGGACGCGGCCGGGAACCGGCTCGGGCAGGGCGGCGGCTGGTACGACCGCGCGCTCGCGCATGCCCGCCCGGACGCACGTGTCATCGCCATTCTGTTCGATGACGAGGTCTCCACCGAACCGCTGCCGGTCGCCGCACACGACCGCCGGGTGGACGGCGTGCTGACCCCGAAGGGGCTGATCCACGCCGTCCAGTGAGCGGGCGGACCGGGTCCGACCCGCTCCGGCCCCGGTTCAGCCGGGTGGCGTGAGCGTGAGCGTCCGGTCCTCCGCGGCCTCGACGGCGGCCCGGGTGAACGCCCACGGGTACGGCTCCCCGGAGACCCACCGCTCGAACTGGTCGTCGTAGTTGTCCGAGGTCGGGTGCCCGGAACTGCCGAGGAAGTTCTGCCATGTCGAGGCGTCCGGGTCGGCGAGGTCGATCACCATCCGCATGGACGGTCCGGCGGTCACGGACAGGTCGGCGTAGCCGCCGACCCAGGCGCTCGCGTCCCAGCTGGTCGCGTTGACGGATGAGCTGCCCCCGCCGACCTCGCGCGGGTCCGGGTTGAAGTAGTCCGAGACGATGCCGGGCACCCCGGCGCCACCGCCGAGCAGCGCGTGCGTGGGGGCGATCTGGTGGGACCGGCCCCAGCGCCAGTCGTCGGGGTCCTTGCCCTGCGAGACGGTCAGCTGCGCGCGGGCGTCGACCAGGGCGAGTCCGAGGATCTCGTCCCGCTGCTCCACCACGGTCAGGGTGGCCCGGTCGTCCCACCACGGGCTCGCCTCGTCCTCGAGCAGGTTGCGCACGACGTCGAGCGAACTGCTGCCACCGCTGGGCCGCTGGGCCTCAGGCACCTGGTCCCAGAACGTGAGCCGGAGCAGGTTCGTCCAGACCGCGGCGAAGTATGCGGCCGCGGGCGAGTCCGGGTCGTTGACGTAGTCCCAGTCGTCGAGGAGGTCGACCGCCTCGGCCACGAAGTCGTCCTGGACCCGGATCCGCTGCAACACGGGGACGAGCATCTGCGCGTACGGGTTGACCTCGTCGAGCTGGATCCGGGTCATGTCCGCTGTGGTGAACGGCTCGCCGGCCTCGATCTGTGCGGTGATCAGGTCCCGGATCCGCTGGGCACGGTACCCCCGGTCGACATCGGTGGCCAGGTCCGGCGTGTTCCCGGGCGAGGTCACTGCCTGATTCGCCGTGACGATGAAACCCTCCGCCGGGTCGGTGACGGACGGCATCTCCTCGGACGGCACCAGACCCTGCCAGTCGTAGGCAGGATCCCAGCCGAGCCGCGGCCAACGGCCGTCGGAGGGCACCACCGCGCCGGCCACGTCCGCCCGGACCGGCATGGCGCCGGCCGCCTGGTAGCCGATCACGCCGTCCGTGGTCGCGAACACGAAACTCTGCGACGGCGAGTCGTACATCGCGGCCGCCTCGGCGATGTCGTCGGCGTCTGCGGCGCGGTTCATCGCGAACAGGGCGTCCGCCGTCCGACCCGGTGTCAGCGCCGTCCAGCTCAGGGCGATCGCGTATCCGGACAGACCGGTCGGCGGGGAGCCGTCGGGCAGCGGCAGGTCACCGGCGGCCCGGGTGCTGTCGATCGCATCAGAGACGATCGGCCCGTGCGGCGTGGAGCGCACCGCGATCGTGACGTCGTCACCACCGTTGACCTCGATCACCTCGGTGCGCTCGACGAGCGGGAGTCGGTCCCCGGCCCGCAGGTAGGTGCCATCGGAGTACACCCGCTCGAGGAAGAAGTCGCTCGCGTCCGAGGTCAGGTTCGTCAGACCCCAGGCGAGGTCCGTGTTCTGACCGATGACGACCCCGGGCAGCCCGGAGAAGCTGTATCCGGCGACGTCGAACGGGCAGTCCTCGGACCGTTCGTTGCAGTGCAGGCCGACCTGGTACCAGATCCCGGGTGCGCCGAGGCCGAGGTGCGGGTCGTTCGCGAGCAGCGGCTGCCCGGACTCCGTGTGCTCCCCCGAGATGACCCACGAGTTCGAGCCCAGGCCGTCGCCCGCGCCCACAAGGGCCGGGATCGCGTCCAACGCGGTCTGCGCTGCGCCGGCCACGTCCCCGGCGGCGACACTTCCGGTCGAGTACGGGTCGTGCGTGACGTCGGCACCGGCGTCCGCCTCGCCCTCGCTGCCACCGGTCAGGTCCATACCCTGGCTCTGCGACTCCTCCGCGGCGGCGGCCTCCTGCTGCGCGACGACCTCCGCGGCCGTGGGCAGGATCGGCAGGTTCCTCGAGCTGTCGTAGGAGGGGTACAGGGCCTCGACCATGTCGAGGTCCCCGACCTGGCCATAGATCGCCGACCGGGCGAGCTCGTTTCCGTAGTTCGAACGCAGGTCCCAGGCCATGGCCTTGAGCCACGCGAGCGAGTCGATCGGGTCCCACGGCTCGATGGAGTCCATCTGGACGGACATCCCGAGCACCGTGTACTCGAGCCCGAGCTGGCTGGGCTGGCGGCCGTCCAGATAGGCGTTCACGCCGTCGGCGTAGGCGCTGAGATAGGAGCGGGTCCCCGGGTCGAGCAGGTCCCACTCCTGCTCGGCGACCTGGCGCCAGCCGAGGGTCCGGGTCGCGATGTCCGCTTCGAGGGCCGCCTCATTGGCGCCAACGAGCTCGGACAGCCGCCCCGCGGTCACGTGGCGGCGGTAGTCCATCTCGAAGAACCGGTCCTGGGCGTGCACGTACCCCTGGGCCATGAACAGGTCCTCGGCGCTGTCGGCGTAGATCTGCGGAATGCCGAGTTCGTCACGAATGACCTCGACATCACCGGTCAGTCCGTCGAGTTGCTGGGTGCCGCCGAGACTGGGCAACGGACGGCGCACGAAGGTCACCGTGGTGATCACCCCGGCGACGAGAACGACGACGAGGAAGACGGCCACGGCCAGAGCGATACGTCGAGCAACGGAGATCCCAGCCACGCTCCGAGAGTAACGGCCGTCCGACGGCGCGCGAGGCAACGCATCGCGGGCGCGTAGAATGAGCGATCGGGTCGGCGACGCGCCGGCCCGATCGCCTGTTGGTTATCCCGGAGGACCCTGTGCCGACCTACGCCTACGCCTGCCAGAACTGCGGCCACGCGTTCGACATCTACCAGTCCTTCAGCGACGACGCGCTCACCGAGTGCCCGAACTGCCACGAAGTTCGGCTGCGCAAGGTGTTCTCGCCGGTGGGTGTGGTCTTCAAGGGTTCCGGCTTCTACCGCACGGACTCGCGCGGCACCTCGACGTCATCGGAGGGCGCGGGCAAGAGCGAGGCCGGCTCGTCCTCGAAGAGCACGTCGTCGTCGGACTCGAGTGGATCGTCGTCGGGCGGTTCGTCATCGGGCGGTTCCTCGAACGACAGCTCCTCGAACGGCAGTTCCTCGAAGACGTCGTCCTCGGGCGGTTCCTCCTCGAGTTCCTCCTCCGGCAGCGGCAGCAAGGCCCCGGCTCCCGCCGCGAACTGACGCCCGCGCAGAACTGACGCCCCGCGCAGTCCCCGCTCTGCGACCCCGAGGGCTGCCAAGGGGCGCTTCCCGGCATGCACAGGCCCCGACGTCCGGCCGGCGCGTCCACAGGCGCGTGCAGGGCCGGTCGGTGGCGAGCGTGACCTGATTACCGTCGGCTGCGATGAGAGCCGACCGGGGACCCCGCACCAGGACGCAGCGAACACGCGTGCCCGCCGTCCGTTGGCGCGCCGTCCTGTGGCGCTACCGCTTCGTGCTCGCCACTGCCTGCCTGGCGTGGGCCGCGGTGCTGGTACTCGCCGAGCTGCGGCCACCGGCACCACCGACCACGGAGGTCCTCGTGGTCACCGGCACACTCCCGGCAGGGTCGGTCCTGACCGCCGCGGACGTGGAGGTGCGGCGCGTCCGGGACCCGCCGCCGGAGACGGTGCCGCTCGCGGAGGCGGTCGGTGCGCCGCTCGCGATCGGCGTGACCCCCGGGATGCCCGTGGTTCCGACCCTGCTCGTCGGGCCCGGGCTGGCGGCTTCGGCGCCGGCCGACACCGTCGTCGTCCCGATCCGGCTCGCGGATCCCGCGCTGGCCCAGTTGGTCCGGGTCGGTGACCTGCTGGACCTGTACCTGGCCCCGGTGGACTCCGGTGGGCAGGTCCTGGAGTCCGAGCTGATCACGTCGGAGGCCCTGATCCTGAGCCGCGTGGACGCCGCAGAACCGGATGCCTCGATCTTCGGTGCGACGAGCCCGGCCGGCGTCACGGGTGTGGTGATCGCTGCCGTCGCTGCCCGGGACGCCGCCCGCGTGAGCGGGGCGAGCGCGGTGGCCCCGTTCCGCGCCGTGCTCATCGACCGGGACTGAACCGATCGTTGTCGAACGGGAACGGGCACAGGTGAGGGGCGGGAGCCTGTTGGCTCCCACCCCTCACGACCGGAGATCCCGGCCAGGCCCGATCAGGCCTGGTTGCCCGGGCGCAGGGAGTCGCGGATCTCACGCAGCAGCGCGATCTCCTCCGCAGTCTCTGCGGCCGCTTCCTCGGCCGGGGTGACCATCCGGGCCTTGACGGCCTCGTAGGGCTTGACGATCCCGAAGTAGACCACGAAGGCCAGGATGAGGAAGGCGACGACGGCCGTCAGGAACGGACCGACCGTCGTGAACCCGCCCGGAGCCCACTCGTCGAAGTTCGGCGCGCCGCCGGCCTTCGCGATGATCTCGAGGATGATGTTCGTGAACGCGGTGACAACCGCGGCGAACGACGTGGCCATGATGAAGGCCACGGCAAGTTCGACCAGGTTGCCCCGCATGATGAAGTCCTTGAAACCGCCCAAGGCTGGTCCCCTCTCTCTGATGGCTGCACAGCCGGATGCGGAGTGATTGCGGCGCAATCGTGATGAATATGTGTCCGGGGACCAAGGTAGTCACTCCTGACACAACCGCACCTTGAACGCTCCATAAGCGACGATCCGGGCGTGTCGGAAGGGAGGCCCGACACACCGTCCGTACCGTGACTTGGCGCTCCCTGGCCGTCGGCACCCGGTTCGATGCGACTGGATCAGTGCGCTCGCCCAGCGCCGCCGAGATCAGTGCGTCAGGACAAGTGCCTCAGGACCAGTGCGGGGGGACGTCGCGTCGGAGCCGGTCGTCGTCGGAGTCGGACGAGCCCTCGCCCCAGGCGCGGTCGTCGTCCTCCCAGGCCCGGTTCGGGATCGTCGGCTCGGACTGGCCGGACGGGCGAGTCGCGGCGTCAGCGTCAGCGGAGGCGGCGCCGTCAGCAGAGGCGGCGTCTGCATCAGCAGCGGCATCGTCAGCGGCGGTGTCGGCCGCTGCGACGCCCGGGTCCGCATCCGCCTCCACTGCACCCGGGGCACTGTCGGCCTCCGGGGCGTCCGGGTCTGCATCAGCCTTCGTGGCCGCCGAACTGCCAAGGGGCACGGTGGCAAGCCCCGAGCGTCGCACCGCGGCCCCGAGGACCGCGTCCACGTGTGTGCCGCGCCGGGCGATACCGAGCTCGGCGCGCAGTTCCTCGCGCAGCTCGTCCGTGGACCGGGGCACGGAGTCGGAACTGATCCAGGCCACCAGGGCATCGAGCTCGTCGTCGCCGTATCGGCTCAACGGTTGACCCGGGGTCACGTCGGGTCGATCCCCACGTAGGCCGGCGATCGGCGACGTGGTGACCGGGCGGGACGGCTGCGCGCCGACCATGGCCAGGCCGCGGGCGGACGTGGTGGGCCGGGCCGGGTCGCCCTCGGCAGTGGCCGCGTCGTCCTCGTCCCTGAGCTGGGTGGGCGGGGCGCCCGAACCGGGCCGGGTGACCGTCACGTTCCGTTCGGCCAGCACCGCGTGGACGTCGGCCGCGATCCGCTCGGCCTCGCCCTGGGGGTCCATGAACACAGCCGTGGAGAACACCATCCGGACCCGCCACCCGCGGTTCGTCAGCCGCTGCACCCAGTGCCGGTCCCGCCGTCGCAGGCTCGGTTCGGCGACGTACTCCGGGTCGTCGGTGAGCACGGCGACCAGCAGCTCCCCGGGCAGGTCCGGGTGACCGATGGCGAGCGGGATGCGGACTCCCCCGGGCACGCCGTAGCGCGGCACCACGGTGAGACCGAGACGCCAGAGCCGCTCGGCGAGATCCACGAGCAGCCGGTCGGGGACATGGTCGTCGGTGTCCTCGTCGAGCTCGGCGTGACCGCTCGCGGCGAGGGCGAGCACGTCCTTGAGCATCCGGGCGCCCTCGGAGCGGAGCCGGTCCGGGTCGAGATCCTCCGGGGAGAGGCAGCTGACGACGGTGAGCCGGTGCCGTACCGCGTCCAGCGCGTCGACGAGGTACTCGGCACCGTCCGGTCCGGAGACCGCCCCGAACCGGTGCAGCACCCGGCCGTGCGGGGTCTTCCCGTAGCCGAGGCTGAGGATGATCGCGTCCCGGCGCAGCCCGGCGACCGACTCCACGTCGACGACGGTGAAGGCGTCCGTGCCGGACTGGTCGAAGAACGAGGACATCGCCGCACTGCCCGCGGCCGTGGACAGGACGGCCTCACGGACCCGGTCCGCATGCCGGCTGTTCAGCGCGATCACGGCCAGCGACTGCTCCGGCCGGGTCAACGCGTGGTCGATGACGAGGTCGACGACCCGGTCCACCTCGGCCTGCACGCTCTCGACCACGTCCGAGCCCGGCGCCGGCATCCCGGTCCCGTCCACCAGGTCCAGGGCGATCCGAGGGCTGTGCGGCGGGGCCGGCACCGGCATGATGATGTCCGCGTAGCCGTGCCGGGCGAGGAACGCGGCGATGTCTGTGTCCTGGTCCACCCGGTCCCCGGGCAGCGTGGCCCGCGGCAGGAGGTCCAGTGCGCGCACCGTCCCGGTGCCGCCGCGGCGGGTGTCGCCGAAGACGACGACCTGCCGGGCCCGGGCGATCGCCGAGATGGCCTGCTCGACCGGCAGGTGCTGAACGGCGTCGAGCACGAGCAGGTCGATGTCCCGGCCGGGCGGGAGCACCTGCGGCACCACCATCGGCGGGACGATCCAGACCGGCCGTGGGGCCCAGGCGACGTCACCGAATCTGGCCAGCAGCGCCTTGAGGTCGGTGGTTCCCCGCATCACCTCGCGGTAGAAGTCCTGAGCGCGCGGGCGGTCGGCCGCGATCGCCGCCCGTACCCGCGCAGCCGAACCTGCCAGCACGGGCGCCACCAGGCTGGTGGTCTGGACCTCGTCCAGCTCCCGGAGCCGGTCGGCGGCCTCGTCCAGGGACTCGGCCTCGAGTCCGGCCATGGCCGGGTCCTCGGCGAGCATCTCCTCGAGCACGCTCGACCACCAGGCCAGGTCGAACTCGGCGCCCACCAGGCTCGTCGGTACCCGACGCTGACTCAGGTCCGCGACCAGCGGTGCGAGGCCGAGCCCGTTGAGCTTGGCGAGCACGGCGGCCCGCTCGGGCATCTGGCGCGCCGCCGCGTCGTCGGCGCCGAGCCGCTCGATGCGGGTGGCGAGCTCGGCCAGGGGCACCTCGGCGAGGCTACGGCCACCGAGGGCGGGGTCCAGCACCGGGGAGAGCCGGTCGACGAGGTCGGTGACCTCCTGCGCGGTCCGTCCGATCGCCGTCATCTGTTCGGGCACACGTGGCCAGCCACCGCCCGCGCAGTGCCGGCGCCACACGTCCCGGCGCGCGGCGACCTCGACCAGTTCCGCGTGCAGGTCACCGACGGTGACGCCGGGACGGAGCAGGTCCTTGGCCTGCTTGCGCAGCCGTCGTCGAGCACCCCAGGACAGGTCCACCTGGTGCTGCACCCGCCATGCCCTCGTGCCGGTGGCGGCCACCATGTCCGTCGCGGACCGTTCGAACACCTGCGGCGTGAACACGTCCAGGGACGACTGGATGCCGTCCAGCAGGGCCAGCTGTTCGGCCCATTGGCCGAGACTCTGCGCCTCGTCGAGGCCGGTCTGCGCTGCGGCCGCGGCAACCTGCTCGCGCATCGTCGGCAGTACCCCGTTCAGCGCGCGGACGTCCTCGAGGGTGGCCTTGGCGTGGTCGGCGCTGGTCAGCTCGGCACCGAACCACGGCGTGTCCGAGGCCCGGAGCTGGAACGCACCGAGGGCACCGGCGCGGGCGAGCTCCTCGCGGGCACGGGTGCGCTCGTCGGAGTCCATCGAC
Organism: Occultella gossypii; assembly: GCF_019947135.1. Classification (GTDB taxonomy): domain Bacteria; phylum Actinomycetota; class Actinomycetes; order Actinomycetales; family Beutenbergiaceae; genus Occultella; species Occultella gossypii. Next base: position 72,568 of record NZ_JAGSHT010000023.1, read on the forward strand.
CGCACGGCGGTACCGGCCAGGCGTACCTGCGTGCGAGGTCCGGGCCGGGCCGCGGTCAGTTCAGCCAGTGCCTGCAGCGCCTGGTAGGCGCTCGCCGACCACGGCGGGCGCGGGGTGTGCAGGGCATTGATGTATCCCGAGAGCCGCCGCCGAGCGGTCACCAGTTCCTCGCGCTGCGCTGCGACCGCGGCCGGGTCCACCTCCGGGTCGGGCGGGTTCAACCCGTCGACGAGGCTGCGGGCCGCGGTGGTGTTCCAGCTCGGATCGTTGCTCAGGTCGAGGGCCAGGTCGCCGACGCCGACGGCGCGCATCGCGTCCAACAGAGCACGTGCGGCCCGGCGGGTGCCGGGCACGTACAGCACGCGTTGGCCCTCAGCGGCGGCCTGCGCCACCACCGCGGTGACCGTGGCCGGCACATCCACCCCGGGCGGGGCGTCGACGAGCACGTGGCCGCCGGCGCGCACCGCGTCCAGGACCCGGTGCTGGCCCGCGTCCAGGTCCCCCGCACCGCGCTCGGTCGTGGGGTCCCGGTCCTCCGGCTCGGCGGCGGGCACGGTCGACCGCAGCGCGGCCCGGGCCTCACTGTCGCCCGCGAGCGCGGCCACCACCTCGTGCTCGGCGAGGCCGGCCTGCTGGGCGTCGAGATCGTCCGCGAGGGCCTGCCCCGGGTGCACGAACGCGCCGACGATGATCCGGGCGTCGATCCGGAACTCGGGCAGGGCCCGGCCGAGCTCCTCGATCGTGGCCAGAGCCGGGCTCGGGGAGAAGCCGTGCGTGCCCATCGTGGACCGCGCGACCTCGGCCGGGTCCACGTCGACCCCGTGGGCGCGCAGTTCGCGCACCAGCACTGAGTTGACCTCGACGGCGGGGTCGAGTTCGAGATCGATCTCCGCCTCGGTGCCGTGTCCGGTCAGGCGCACCGGGCGCAGCAGCACGGGTGCGTGCACGAGCCGGGTGGTCGGCGTGCTCACACCCGACGCCGGGGTGGCGCCGTCCGCGCCCAGCGCGGGCACCGTGCCCGCGTCAGCGGCCAACTCGGCCTCCGCCGTCGCACCCGGCTCAGGCTCCGCCGTCGGGCCCGTGTCCGTACCGGGCGCAGCGGCCCGCACACCAGAGACCTCGGTGCCGCTCGCCGGGGTGGCCGGGTACGGCTCCCGGGCGGCCTCGCCGGGAGACTCCGTTCGCCAGGTGGCGACGCCGACGGCGACGTAGGTGGGAGCCACCCCGTAGCGCTGGGCGAGTTCCTCGGTCCGGGCACCCATGACCCGGGCGCGCCGCCGGGCCTGGGTGAGCGCGGAGCCCTCCCGGACCAAGTTGGACAGCCGGGTCGCGCGTCCCGCGAAGAGCTGCGCGATACCACTGGGGTGGGCCGCGGTCAGATCGACGAGCGCGTCACCGAGCGCGTCCACGTCCCAGAGGGCGCTGCCACCGGCGAGGTCGGCGAGCCGGTTGCGCCACTGCGCCGCGGCCTCCGCGACCGTGCGCTCCCGCGCGGTCGGTTCCGGAGCGGTCTCCTCGTCGGGAGGCTGCGGTGCCGGGGAGGCCTTGCGGCCGCCGGGCAGCGGGAATCGAACGGGCGGGGTCACCAGACCACGCTAACGAACTCCTGGCCCGGATAGCACTCTGACCCGCCGACGTCGGCGTGCAACGGTGCGATCACGGCCACATACCGCGCCTTTCGGCGGCGGTCAGGCCCACACCGGCTCCGGACATGGAAGGACGGTGTGCGCCACGCAGGGGGCAGGCGACGCACACCGCCGAGGAAGAGTGTGGCCCGCAGATGCTCCGAATGCAAACTTCGGCCCGGATCAGGCCTCGAGGTAGGTCTTGAGGACCACGGCCTGGTTGTGTTCGGTGTCCTTCGCACCGTAGAGCAGCGTGACGTCGCCGTGCGTGCCGATGAGATCCCGGAGCGTCGCCACGTCGGCGTTGGCGTCGAGTTCGTCGCGGTAGCGGCGGGTGAACTCCTCGAACTTCGGCGGCTCGTGTCCGAACCAGGTGCGCAGCTCGTTGCTCGGTCCGACGCCCTTCAACCAGACGTCGATGCGTCCCTTGTGGACTCCGCGCGGCCAGATCCGGTCCACGAGGATGCCGTACCCCTCGTCGGCGGTGCGGTCCTCGTAGACCCGCTTGATCGCGATCATCGGTCCTCCTCCTAGAGTACTCGAACGGCGGTGCACACTCACACTCTCACTCCCGGGGCGTCAGGTAGCCACGGGAGAACGCGATGGCGATGGCGGCCGCACCGTCGTTGACGCCGAGTTTGGCGCACGCATGCAGGAGGTGCGTCTTGACGGTCGCCTCACTGATGAACAGGGCGCGCGCCGCGTCTCGGTCGGCCGTCGGCAACCAGTTCGAGCACCTCCAGCTCGGGCTGTGAGAGCGGATCGGCGCCGGGTCGGTGCCCGCAGACGCGGATCGTGCCGGCGTCGAGGGTGGCTAGCTAGACCCTCGATGATTGCCAGGCCTCAACAGTGCTCGGCGGCGCGGCTCGCCGGATCAACCGCCCGGCCACAGACCGACGCCGGTCCGGTGGTGCGGGCGTCAACCGATCGGTGGATGCGCGCGTTACTCGCGGTGTCTTGCGATCTCGTCGAGCCACCGTCGCTGCCGGCGGGTCTCCACTGCGCGCGGGTGGTAGTGCGCACGCACCCAGCCCACGGCTTCCTCTGCGTCGAGCCCTGCTTCGATCGCCAGCACGGCCAGAGCCGTCCCGGTCCTACCGACACCGGCACCGCAGGCGACCTCGACCCGCTCCGTGCCCGCCCGTCGGTGAGCCTCGCGCAGGGCATCCAGGGCGGCCTCGGTGGAGGCGGGCCGGCCGAAGTCGCGCCAGCGGACCCACCGGCACGGCCATCCCTCGATCCGGGGATCGCGCCCCAGCAGGTAGACCGCGAAGTCCGGGACCGGAACGCCACCGCGGGGTCGGCGCCAACCGGTGCCACGGACGTGGCGACCATCGGGAAGCTCCACCACCCCGGCGCCCGGATCCCACGTACTCACAAACTCCAGACTAGGGGCGGAATAGGCCCCGCGCGGGTGCGGTTCGTCTCTGACATGGAACTCGAGGTCGTGCTGCCCGATGAGTCGCCGTCGATGTCCGTGGCAGCGCTCGTCGACCTTGCCCGCGCGGCCGAGCATCTCGGGTATGCCACCGCATGGCTGCCCGACCATGTGCTGCCGCCCGGGGAGTACGGCGCGACGTTCGGCGGGGTGTACGAACCGCTGGTCGCGATCGGGCATCTGGCCGCCGTCACCGAGCGCCTGCGGCTGGGTACCTCGGTGCTGGTCGCCCCCCTCCGCAACCCGTTCGTCCTCGCCAAGCAGGTCGCCACGCTGCACCACCTCTCGGCGGGCCGGGTCGTCCTGGGCCTCGGGGTCGGCTGGAGCGAGCAGGAGTTCGACGCGGTCGGCGCCGAGTACCGCAACCGGGGCGCGGTCACCGACGACGTGCTGGCCCTGCTGCGCCACCTGTTCGAAGCAGGCACCGCGCCCTATCGGGCCCGACGGTTCTCCTACCAGCACGGGGTGTTCGCCCCCGTCCCGGAGGGCGGCGTGCCGATCATGGTCGGCGGCAACAGCGACGCGGCGCTGCGACGTGCGGCGCGGTACGCCGACATCTGGCAGGGCATCCCCGCGAGCCCGGTCGCGTTCGCCGAACGGGCACACCGGCTAGCCGAGCTCGCGGGCGAGCGTAACGTGGTGGCCGCGCTGCGGATCGGCTGGGACGGTGCCGTGCCGGTCGAACAGATCGCCGACGAGGTCGCCGCGTACCGGGCTGCGGGGGCCACGCGGGTGGCTGTCCACTTCAGCGCCTGGGACGGCACGCGCGAACGGATGGAGGCGCTGGCCGGGGCGTTGGCCCCGCCGCTGACCGCCCACCACCTGGGTGCCACGTCCGGAGCTTGAACGCCGACCCCTGGTGCCCCCGGCGCGATTCGAACGCGCGACCTACCGCTTAGGAGGCGGTTGCTCTATCCCCTGAGCTACGGGGGCCCAAGGTGGAAGACTACCGGCCCGGCGGCCATCGAAGCGAAGCGGACGCCGGTGCGGTGTGACACCGTGGAGCCGTGCCCGCCACCGTCACCTCCCGCGTGATCGGCCTGGACGCCTCGGCCCTGTTCGACCGGGTCACGGCGCTCGCCAACCACGAGCGGCTGATCCCGCTGACGCGCATCTGCGCGCCGGCCCGCCGGCCCCGCGTGGGCGATCGGGTGGTCGCCACGTCCGCAGGGCTGCTCCGGGACGTCATGCTGCTGACCCACTACGAAAGGCCCGACGGCGTCGCGAACCGAGGCTCCGCCGTCGCCCCGGTCGGGCGGGCCGTGTACCGCAAACTCGGCCCGGTGCTGCTCGGTACCGCCGAGATCGTCGTCACGGCCCTCGGGCCGGCGACGGCCCGCGTGGACTGGACCGAGGACGTCCGGCTGGTGGCGCCGTGGCGGCCGGCCGAGGCGATCGTGTCCCCCTTGCTGGGGTTGATGACGGCCCGCGCCCTGCGACTGCTCGCGGAGGCCACCGAGCGCGACTGAGGCCGGGCGCCTCCGCCACCACCACCGGACCATGGCCCGCGGCCCGCCGCCCGCTGCCCCGCCAGTCGTGACGGTGTGTCGAGCGCGCACTTCCCACGTTGGAACGCGACTGGAACAGGGGGCAACAGCACGGTCGGCCGAGGCGAGCGTGGCCGGCGAGGCCGCGGCGCGTGGTGGCGCCGATCGCTAGCCGCGGGACGTCTCAGCATGTGAGAATGGCCTGACTTCCGCTCACCCATCTGGAGGTTCGATGATGCACCGCCACGACCGGACGTGCCCACCCGCGCACGCCGGCCTCCGCCGTCCGATCCGCGACCGCGTCACCGGCCACACGCCGGCCCTGCGCACGGAGGTGATCGCGGCATGAGCGCCCTCGCGGTCAACTACGCCCCGCTCGACATCGATATCGCCGACGGCGACGGCGTGTGGATCACCGACACCGCCGGCAACCGCTACATCGACTGCCTCGCGGGATACTCGGCGCTGAACTTCGGACATCGCAACCCCGAGCTGACGGCGGCCGCGCACGCCCAGCTCGACCGGGTCACCCTCACCGCACGCGCGATCGGCAACGACCGCCTGCTCCCGTTCGCCGAGGCCGTCACCGCGCTCACCGGCACCGAGATGCTGCTGCCCATGAACACCGGCGCGGAGGCGGTGGAGACCGCCATCAAGACGGCCCGCAAGTGGGGTTACGACGTGAAGGGTGTGCCGCGCTACGACGCCACGATCATCGTGGCCGCGAACGCGTTCCACGGCCGCACCACGACGATCATCTCGATGTCCACCGATCCGGAGGCCCGGGAGGGGTTCGGCCCCTACACACCGGGGTTCCGGGTGGTGCCCTACGGGGACGCCGCGGCCGTGGCCGAGGCGATCGACGAGACCACCGTGGCCGTGCTCGTGGAACCCGTGCAGGGCGAGGCCGGGGTGATCATCCCGCCGGAGGACTACCTCGAGGCACTCCGCGCCACCTGCACGGCCGCGAACGTGCTCCTGGTGCTGGACGAGATCCAGTCCGGGCTCGGCCGTACCGGAGCCACCCTCACCCAGGATCTGTCCGGGGTGCGGGCGGACCTGACCACGCTCGGCAAGGCGCTCGGCGGCGGCATCATCCCGACGTCGGCGCTGGTCGGCCGCAGGGATGTGATCGAGGTCGTGACCGCGGGCACCCACGGCTCGACGTTCGGCGGCAACCCGCTCGCCTGCGCCGTCGGTCTGGCAGTCACGAAGATCCTCGGCACCGGGTACTACCAGGAGCGAGCCCGGACGCTGAGCCCGATCCTGGCCGAGCGGGCCAAGGACCTTGTGGCCGACGGCCTGCTCACCGACGTGCGCTGCCTCGGGCTGTGGATGGGCGTGGACGTGGCGAACCTGACCGGGCGCCAGGTGAGCATCAGGCTCGCCGAGCGCGGCGTGATCGCGAAGGAGACCCACGGCAACACGATCCGGTTCGCGCCGCCCCTGTGCGTCACCGAGGACGAGCTGCACCAAGTCATGGACGCGCTCACGGCCGCCCTGCGCGCGTGAGGGGGCCAGACGACCGGTCCGGGGTCTGACGGGGCCTCGGGCCGGTCAGGGCCGGCGCTTCCAGCCCATCGCGATCGGCGGCAGGCCCTCATCCGCGACCCGCGTCGGTACGACCATCACCGGGCACGCCGAGTGGTGCAGCACCTGCTGCGAGGTACTGCCGAGCAGCATCCCGGCGAATCCGCCGCGCCCGCGCGAGCCGACCACGACCAGGTCGACCGCGGTGGAGAACTCCGAGAGCAGGGCGGCACCGTTGCCGTCGAGGGCGTGCCGGCGGACGGTCAGGTCCCGTCCCTCGAGGGCGTGGTCGACCGCGACGTTCAGGCCTTCCTTGACGTCGGCCAGCACGCCTTCCCGGTCCACGGACGCGGGCAGCCAGCCGAGCAGCCCCGCGCCGGCGCCGATCGGCACGGCCACCACCGCCGTCAGCTCGGCGCCCCAGACCTCGGCCTCCTCGATTGCCCGGGTCAGCGCGACCTTGGCCGATTCCGAGCCGTCGACGCCCACCACGATCCGCTTGACCGGGATCGGCGTCTCCTCACCCTCGCGCAGCGGCACCACCACCGTGGGGCAGTGTGCGTGCGCAGGCAGCGCGGAGGAGACGGTGCCAAGGATCCGCTCCGCGAACCCACTCGTGCCCCGGGTGCCGACCACCGCCAGGCATACCTGCTTGGTCAGGTCCACCAGCACCCCGGCCGCGTCGCCGGTCTCGAGGGCGCTGGTCACGTCGACGCCCCGACCGCTGACGCGCTCCATGGCCTCATCGAGGACGGCCTGCGCACCCTCCCGGATCGCGGTGTCGTCCAGGGTGGCGTAACCGCCGTCGAGCGAGGCTGCCGCGAAGGTCGGCAGCGCGTACGCGCACACCAGATGCAGCCGCCAACCGACCCGCTTCGCCTGGGCGACCGCCCAGTCGAGGGCGTTCAGACTCGCCGCTGAGCCATCCACCCCGACAAGGACCACCTGTTCGTGTTCCATGACCGCTTCACCGCCGTCCCTTGGGAATCTCTTTGACCATTGTGCCCCGTCCGAGCGCACCCCGCAGCCTTGCCCACGCGCGATCGGCGAACTGAAACGAGAAGTTCACCCACCCGAAAAAGACGAATGGCCCGCCCCTGCTGGGGGCGGGCCATTCATCGGGGGGATCGTTGCTCAGAGAACCCGGATGAAGGTGGGGTTCGAGCGGTAGATCGGGCCGGCGGTCAGCGGGGTGCCGGGGTTCCGGGCGGCGATGTGCTGGTTGCCACCGAGGTAGATGCCGACGTGGCCGGGCCACCAGATCAGGTCACCGGGCTGCGCCTCGGAGGCCGACACGATGGTGCCGGCGCCACGCTGGGCGGAGGAACTGCGCGGCAGGCTGATGCCCACCTGGGCGAACACGTAGGACGTGAACCCGGAGCAGTCGAACCCGGACGGCGTGCCACCGCCGTACACGTACGGGGTGCCGACGTAGCGGTAGGCGATGTCGATGACGGCCGCGGCGGAAGCCGAGGTCACCTGCGGAGCGGCGGGCGTCTCCTCGACGGCCTCACGCTCGGTGCTCCGCGACGCCTGGCTGTCCGCCGTCGTGGTGCGGGCCGGCGTGGTGCGCACGACCGGTGGCGGGGGCGGGGGCGGCGGCGGAGCGGCCTCGGAGGTCGCCTCGACGGCAGTGAACGTCCAGGCGGCGTCGGCGGCGACGGTGACGACCTCGGACGTGGTGTCCGGGGAGTCGAAGTTCGCAGCGGCGGCAGCCGTCAGGTTCGCGGCCTGCACGGGAGCGACGTTGTTCGGGGCGGCGATGCCGGCCGACGCGCTCAGCGTGAGGATGATCCCCGAGGAGGCCACAGCGGCGACGGCGCGGCGACCGACGGTCCCCGTGACGGCCTGACCGAACGTGGTCAAGGGGGTGACGGGGCGGCGTGCGGCTCGGTGCCGAGCGCCTGCGATGCATTCAGTCAAAGTGGTACCTCTCCTGACGCCTACGAGGTGAGCTGTCGGGTTCGGGTGGGAGATCACCCGGTCTACCGGACCTCACGGTCCGGCGGGACTTCACCCCAAGGAGTTCTTCGACTTCTGTGAACTCCACAAGGATTGGGTCCCCCGTCCCTGTCTCTGCTGATACGGGAACCTCGTTCGGTGACAGGGCTAGGCGTTCCATCCGAGGTACTCGCCGAAGGAGGGTTTCGTCGAGCGAGGTTGAGGCTACATGACGGTCCCGGCGATTGTCACGTTCTGATCACGAAGTGTGTCTCAACGCGCGCCGGCCACGGCCCGACGACCTACTTGCCGACCTTCACGAAGAGGTGCCGCGCGGTCTCCTCGGGCAGGTCCAGGGCGTACTCGGCGCCCTCCACGCTGACCGTGATGACGTCCTGCCGGCGCTGCGAGGTCAGGGTGGCGCCGGGGCGAACCCCCGCCTCGCTGAACCGGGCGAGCAGTTCCACGTCCACCTGGAGGGGCTCCCCGATGCGGGACAGCACGAACTCGGTGGGCTCCTCGCGGGCGGCGTCCGCGAGCGCCACGCCGAGATCGACCGGGACCTTCGCCTCGCCGAACTCCTCCAACCCGGGGATCGGGTTGCCGTACGGGTCGTGGTCCGGGTGGTTCATGAGCGTGAGCAGGCGCTCCTCGACCTGCCGGCTCATCACGTGTTCCCAGCGGCACGCCTCCTCGTGCACGTGCGGCCAGTCCAGCCCGATCACGTCGGTGAGCAGGCGCTCCGCGAGGCGGTGCTTGCGCATCACCCGGGTGGCGCGCGCCATGCCCTCCTCGGTCAGCTCCAGGTGCCGATCCCCGGTGACGACCATCAGACCGTCCCGTTCCAGCCGCGCGACGGTCTGGGAGACGGTCGGACCGGAGTGGCCCAGCCGCTCGGCGATCCGGGCCCGCAGCGGCACGATCCCATCCTCGATGAGCTCGAAAACCGTCTTCAGGTACATCTCGGTGGTGTCGATCAGATCGGCCATGGCGTCCTATCCATCCCCTTGCTCCAGAATCTCGACTCACCCTAGTCGCTGCCACGCGAGATCGGCCCTCGGACCCGACGGGTCACGGCGCCCGCGGCGGTCGGCACTGGTCCGCGCGAGGGCCGCGATCACCTACCCTTCACCGTGATGAGTGTCATACCCCCGATCTCCACCGTGGACCCCGCCGCCGGGCTCCGATACCGCGGTCACGACGTCGGTGACCTGGTCCGCACGCGTCCGTACGGGCAGGTGTGGACGCTGCTCGTCGACGGCACCCTGGACGGCGCGGTCCTGGCACCCGCCGAGTCGTTCCCGCTGCCCCTGCGCACCGGGGATCACCGGGTGGACCTGCAGGCGGCGCTGGCCGCACTGGCTCCGGTGTGGGGCTTCCTGCCGCTTGAGGACATCGACGGCGTCCGGTTGCGCACCGATCTCGCCCGCGCCTCGGCGATGGCGTTCTCGATCCTCGCGCAGTCCGCGCGCAGCGAGAACCTGCCCTCGATCGGCCGGCGGGAGATCGTCGGCGCCGGCGGCCTGGCGGAGCGGTTCCTGATGACCTGGCACGGCGAGGTGCCCGAGCACGAGGCGACCGCGATCAACGCCTGCTGGGTGGCCCTGGCCGAGCACGGCCTGTCCACCTCCACCCGCGCGGCCCGCCTGATCGCGGGGACCGGCGCGGACGCCGCCGCGTGCCTGTCCGGAGCGGTGGCGGCCTCCAGTGGCCCGATCGGCGGCGGTGCCACGGCCCGCTCCCTCGGCCTCCTCGACGCCGCCGAGGACCTCGGCGACGCACGCGCCGCCGTCCGGGCCGCTTTCGAGGCCGGCACCCTGTTCGGCTTCGGCAACTCCGGGTACGCCGGGGCCGACCCCCGGGTGACGGCGTTGCGCCAGGTCGCCGCGGACCTGAACATCGAGCGGCTCGAGGTGGCCACCGCGGTCGCCGACGCGGCCCGGGCCGAGTACGCCGACCGCGGCCTTGCGCTGCCCGTCGACCGCGGCGACCACGTGATGTTCTGGGCGGGTCTCCTGCTCGACTCGGCACGGGTCCCGGCCCGGATGTTCACCGCGATGTTCGCGTGCGCCCGGCTCGCCGGCTGGAGCGCCCACATCACCCAGGTGCACCAGGAGCGACGAGCCTCGAACGGGTGACGAGGGCCCGCTCGAACCTGGAATGATCGGGGCGTGAGCACTCTCGCCATCCCCGCCGACCTCCTCCCCGCCGACGGCCGCTTCGGCTGCGGACCGAGCCTGATCCGGCCCGCCCAGGTGGATGCCCTGGCCGCCCTCGGCACGACGGTGCTCGGCACCTCACACCGACAGGCACCGGTGAAGTCCCTGGTCGGCCGGGTGCGGGAGTCACTGGCCACCCTGTTCGACCTGCCCGACGGCTACGAGGTGGTGCTCGGCAACGGCGGCGCCACGTTCTTCTGGGACGCCGCCACGTTCGGTCTGATCCGGGAGCGTTCGCAGCACGTGTCCACCGGCGAGTTCGGTGCCAAGTTCGCCGCGGCGGCGACCCGCGCCCCGTTCCTGGCCGAGCCCGAGATCATCGAGGCCACCCCGGGCGAGCTCGCCCTGCCCAGCCCGAGCGACGCCGTCGACTCCTATGCCTGGGCCCAGAACGAGACGTCCACCGGCGTGCTCGCCCCCGTGCAGCGGGTGCCGGGCACCGACGCCCTGATGCTCGTGGACGCGACGTCCGCGGCAGGTGGGGTCGGCGTGGACGTCGGCCAGAGCGATGCCTACTACTTCGCACCGCAGAAGGCGATGGGCTCCGACGGCGGGCTCTGGTTCGCGCTGCTGTCCCCCGCCGCGCTGGAGCGGGTCGCCGAGCTGGCCGGCCGGTGGGTGCCGGAGTCACTGTCCCTGCCGGTGGCCGTGGAGAACTCGCGCAAGGACCAGACCCTGAACACCCCCGCGATCGCCACGCTGGTGCTGATGGCCGAGCAGCTGGACTGGCTCCTGGACTCCGGTGGCCTGGCCGCCGCCGCCCACCGCAGCGCCACGTCCGCGGCGAACCTGTACGGCTGGGCGGAGTCCTCGGAGTACGCGTCACCGTTCGTGACCGCCGTCGAGGCCCGCTCCCCCGTGGTCGGCACCATCGAGTTCGACCCGAGCGTGGACGCGGCCGCACTGGCGGCGACCCTGCGGGAGAACGGCGTGGTCGACACCGAGCCGTACCGCAAGCTCGGCCGCAACCAGCTCCGGGTGGGCATGTACCCGTCGGTGGACCCGGCCGACGTCGCGGCCCTGACCGCGTGCATCGACTACGTGATCGAGCACCGCTGATGCGCGGCCTCACCGGCCGGGTGGCCCTGGTCACCGGAGCCGGGCACGGCATCGGTGCGGCGATCGCCGGCCGGCTCGCCGCCGAGGGTGCGCGGGTGGCCGGTGTGGATCTCGACCTGCCGGCGGTCGAGGCCGTCGTCGGCGGGTTGCCGACGACGGGACTCGCCCTGCGTATGGACGTCACCGACCGCGCCGGCATCGACGCGGCGGTGGCGGCGACGGTCGAGGAGTTCGGCGGCATCGACATCCTCGTGAACAACGTCGGGGTGGCCGGTGGAGGGACGCTCGAGGACCTCGACGACGCCGAGTGGGACCGCCAGGTCGGGCCCACCCTGCGCGGTGCGGTGCGGTGCATCCAGGCGTGCCTGCCCGAGTTGCTGCGGGCCGCCGGCGGCGGCCGGATCGTCTCGATCGCGTCGGTGAACGGGATGACGGCGGTCGGTGACGTGCCGTACTCGGCGGCCAAGGCCGCCCTGATCAACGCGTCCATGAACGTCGCGGTCGAGTACGGGCCGAAGGTGCAGGGCACCGTCGGCGGCGGATCGGGCTGGGTCCGCTCGAACGTGGTCTCCCCCGGCACCATCGTGACCAGGAACTGGACGGAGGGCGGCCCCGAGCAGCTGGAGACGCTGGACAAGATGGCTCAGCTCTACCCGATGGGCCGGGTGGGCCAGCCGGACGAGGTGGCGGCCGCCGTCGCCTTCCTGGCCTCGGACGACGCGTCCTGGATCACGGGCGTCAACCTGCCGGTCGACGGTGGCTTCATGACCGGTCCGCTGGTCCGGATCCGAGACTTCTAGGGCCGTCAGCCGAACACCCCGAGGGCGCCCCACCCGGCCAGCAGGCCGCAGCGCCAGGTCGCCAGCAGCACCGCCGTCACCGTCGCGAGCGCTACCGCGCTCAGGACCGCGTCACCCGGGGTGAGCCGGGCCGGGTCGTGGATCGTGCGGCGGCCGGCGCCGAGTCCGCGGGTCTCGAGGGCGATCGACATCCGCTCCCCGCGGCGCAGGGTCGTCACGAGCAGGGTGAAGGACGCGCGGGCGAGGGCGCGCGGCGAGCGGGGCAGCGGCATCGGACGCTCGGTCCGGCGCGGCCGGACCCTTCGCGACCGGTGCCGTGGCGACCCGCCCCCGGACGAGCGCGGACGCCGCATCGCCTGGGCCTGCCGGATCGTCTGCCACTGCTGCGGCAGCTGTTCGAGGAGCCGGTATCCGGCCAGCACCGCGTAGGCGAAGGCGCCACTGAGGCGCACGTGCTGATGCAGGCTCGTCATGAGCCGGGCGCCGTCGGTGGTCAGCACGAAGCCGAGCGACAGCGTCCCGATGAGCAGGGTCCGGACCGCGAGCGAGATCCCGATCTCGAGACCGGGCACCGACACGTCGAGCGGCCCGAGCACCCAGACCACCGGACCCGGCCGGGTCAGCGCGTTGACCGTGAACAGGCTGAGCCCGAACAGGGCGAACGGCAGGTGCGCCCGCGCCATGGTGCCCAGCGGGATACGGCCGGCGAGGACGACCGCCGGCACGGCGAGCAGGTACAGGATCGTGGGGGTCCACGGGTCGAAGACACCGGTGACGACGGCGGAGATGACGAGCACGAGGGCGAGCTTGACGGCCGGGTCACGCCGGTGCAGCGCCGAGTCGACGTCGAGCGGGCGCCCGAACGCGGTCGCGCTCACGCGGCGGCCCCGGAGCCCGCGCCGAGGGCCTCGTCGAGGGTCTCGAGCAGCCGCCGCAGTGGGACCCCGCTGCCGCGCCAGCCCTCGAGCAGCGGCGGCAGCGCGAGACCTGCCCACTCCAGCGACGGGCCGGAGAAGACCTCGTCGACGCCGCCCCGGGCGAGTACCCCACCGCCGGCGAGGACCACCACCTCGTCGGCGAGGGTGGCCACCAGGCGCAGGTCGTGGCTGACCAGGACCACGCCGCGCCCGTCGTCGGCGAGCCCACGCAACGCGCGGGCGACGGCGGCCGTGGTGACCCGGTCCTGCCCGAACGTCGGCTCGTCGGCGAGGAACACCTCGTCCGCGCACACGGACATGGCCGCGAGCGAGAGCCGCCGCTGCTGCCCGCCGGACAGCCGGAACGGGTCCCGGTCGGCCACGGCGCCGAGGTGGTAGCGCGCCAGGACGGCATCGATGTCCTCGGTGGGGTCCATCCGTGCCGGACCCGCCGGAACCGCCGGAACCGCTCCGTACGCGACCTCGGCCCGGACCGAGCGCGTGAGGAACTGGTGCTCGGGGTTCTGGAACACCAGACCCGCCGGTGGCCCGTCGATCGTGCCGGTGAACGGGAGCAGTCCGGCCAGGGCGAGCAGCAGGCTCGACTTGCCGCACCCGTTGACGCCGACGACGGCGGTGATCCGGCCGCGGACCACGTCCAGGTCCACGTCGGTCAGGACCTGCGCGGAGCCACGGCGCACACCGAGCCCGCGGGCGCGCAGGACGACCCGCTCGCCCGCGCGAGCCGACCGCGACGGTGCCGACGACGACGGTGCCGACCCCGACCGACGCACGCTCCGCCGTCGGGCCATCAGCTCCGCGAGGCCCGCGCGCAGCGCGGCACCCCCGGGCCCGACCTCCCGGCCCAGCGCCAGGCCGACCTCGATCCCGGCCGGGAGCCACGCCCCGGCGCCGGCCAGGGCCACGCCGTGCTCGCGCAGCACCTGCGGCGTCGGCCCTGCAGCCCGCACCCGGCCGGCGTCGTCGAGGACCACCACGTGCTCGGGCAGCCGCCCCAGCTCGTCGAGGCGATGCTCGATGAGGACCTGCGCGGGTCCCGGTGCCGCGAGCAACGCGCCGATCCGGCGGGCGGCCGCGGTGTCGAGCAACGCCGTCGGCTCGTCGAGGAGCAGCACGTCCGGGCGGGCCACGAGGGCCGCTGCGAGCGCGACCCGCTGACCCTGCCCGCCGGAGAGTTCGCCGGTGCGCCGCCCGATCAGGTCCGTGGCACCGACCGCCGCGAGGGCGGCGCGGACCCGGGGACCGATCTGCGCCGGCGGCACCGCCCGGTTCTCACAGGCGAACGCCACCTCGTCCACGACGGTCGGCAGGCACAGCTGGTCCGCCGGGTCCTGCGTGAGGGTGCCGACCCGCCCGGCCAGGACCGGCACCGCGGTGGTGGTCGGGTCGGCACCGGCGATGCGGACCCGGCCGGTCACGTCGGCGTCGATGGTGCCCGGGACCACGCCGGCGAGGACCCGCAGCACGGTGCTCTTCCCGGACCCGGACGATCCCATCAGCAGCAGCCGCTTCCCGGCCGGCACGTGCAGGTCCACGCCCGCGAGGGACGGTACGGACGCCGTCGGGTAGTGCACCCGGAGGTCCCGCACGGTGACGGCGGCCGGGGCCTCGGGACTCGTGCGGCGGTCCGCGGCGGACGCGGGCGCGGCCGTCATCAGCCGGCGGCGCGGGCGGCGATGCGCTGGGCCCGCCCGATGGCGTAGTTGTCCAGCACCCCGGTGCGCAGCAGGGCGTCCCCGATCAGCTTCGCCAGGAGCCCGCAGAGCAGGATGCCGCTGGCGAACTGCAGGCCCACGCGGAGCGCGAAGAAGTCCTGACCGGCCCAGCCGAACCGGACCATGCCGAGGACCAGGTTGAACAGTGCGGCGCTGATCCCGGAGGCCAGGAACACGCCCCAGCCGTACCGGCGGTACCTGGTGAGCGCGAACGGGAGCTCGGCGCCGGCGCCCTGGATCAGGCCGACCAGGAGCAGCATCGGGCCCACCGGGGAGGCCAGGAACACGACCTCCACGATCGCGGCGATGATCTCGACGACGATCCCGACGCCGGGCTTGCGGACGATGTAGACCGCGAGCGGGGCGACGACCATCCAGCCGCCGGCGAGAGCGTTCTGGGCGAGGTCGCCGAACGGGCCCATCGCGACCTGGAGCCAGCCCCACAGCTGCACGAGGGCCCAATACAGGAAGCCGAAGACGACGGCGAGCGCGGCCAGGAGGACCAGGTCGTGCAGGGTGATCGGGGTGCGGCGGGGAGCGGCGGGCTCGGGGTCGGGGCGTGGGGTGTCTTGGCTCGGGTGGTCCGGGCTCGGGCTGTCCCGGCGCGGGCCGTCGGTGCGCGCGCTCATCGGTCGCCTGCAGGGCTCGAGGTGGTTGGCGAGTTCAGCGAGATGGTCGCGTGGGTGGCCACGTGCCGGACCGACCGGCCGACGGTGAGCCAGGCGTCCCCGATCGTGGTGAGCACGTCGGCGAGGTCACCGTCGAGCCGGGTCGCGAAGTGTTCGCTGCGGGTGAGCGTGCCCCGCTCGCGGGCTCCGTCGATGGCGGCGTAGATGGCGCTCATGTGATCGCCGTCGGGACCGTCGTGCAGGGGGTAAAGCGACCAGTGCGCGGCCGCGCGCAGCCCGGTGGCCGGGATCGGTGCGAGGCGCTCCGGGGCGAACGCGACGCCGTCGGCCACCTCGCAGGCGACCTCGCCCGGGCAGCCGCGGGAGAGCAGCACCTGGGCCACGGTGTGCACGCCGGTGCGTGCCGCCCGTGCGATCACCGCGGTGAGGTAGCCGACCACGTCCGACTCGGTGCCCCGCACGAAGGTGGAGACGTCGTCGGTGACCACCTCGAGCCCGGCCGGGCGGTCCACGGCGAGGGCGTCGGTGATGACCTCGACGAACCGATCCGTGAGCGGCAGCAGCGTGAACCGGGCACCGACGCCGTAGTCGCCGGGCGTGGGCGACGGGTCGGCGGACGTGCCGGGTTCGAGTGGGGTCGCGGGGCTGGTGACTTCGGGCATCGTCGGGTCCTCTCGTGGAAGGACCCCCGGCGAGTGCACGACGCCGGGCCCAACCCACGCCGGAGACCTCCGGCACGGGTCGTGCCCGACAACTGCCCTACTCCCTACGCTGGTGCTAACCAGTTCAGGTTCCTCGGGTCTGCGGCCGGTGTACCGACCGCACTCTCAGCGCCAACGCGCTCCCCGGGGGCTATGTCACGGACACCTTAGCCCCGGACCGGCCTGGCGGAGCGAGCGCCGTCCACGGTGTGGGACCGGCGGCCCGCCGACGCGGGACCTCCGGCCTCAGGCAGGCGTGCCCGACCTCCGACTCACGCGGCTTGACCGCCGTCGGTGGCCTGCTGGGAGGCGACCTCGACGCGGGCACGTTCGCGGGCGGCGCGCTCCTCGGCGTTCGTGAGGACCAGGTGCGGGCGTTGGCGCAGCCGGTAGGACACCTCGATCTGCCAGTTCCGGTGCGCCCACAACGCGGCCGCCGCGGCCACCAGCACCGAGGCGATCGCGCCGATCCCGATCGACCAGCGCGGGCCCCAGGCCTCCGCGACCCAGCCCACGAACGGGGAGCCGATCGGGTTCCCGGCGAACAGCACCACCACATACAGGCTCATCACCCGACCCCGGATCGCCGGATCGGTGCCGATCTGGATCGCGGCGTTCGCGGTCGTGAGCATCGTGATGGAGAAGAACCCCACCGGGATGCACGCGAGCGCGAAGAGCTCATAGGTCGGCGCGAGCGACATCAGGCCGGAGAACACCCCGAACAGCGCAGCGGCGGCGATCACGCTGCGGACCCGGGGCTGCTTGCGCCGGGCGGCCAGCAGCGCGCCGGCGAGCGAGCCGATCGCGAGGATCGAGCCGAGGATGCCGTACTCGCTCGCATCCTTACCGAACTCGATCCGGGCCATCACCGCCGACGTGAGCTGGAAGTTCAGGCCGAGCCCGCCCACCACGAACACGACGATCATGATCATCATGATGTCGCTGCGGTGCCGGACGTAGGCCATCCCGGCCCGCAGCTGCCCCTTGGCGCGCGCGATCCGCGGCGAGACGTGCAGTTCGGCGGTCCGCATGATCGCCATCACGAAGATCGTCGCGGCGAACGAGACCGCGTTGATGATGAACACCCAGCCCGGTCCCACGAGCGCGATCAGGAGCCCGGCCGCGCCGGGTCCGATCAGCCGGGCGGCGTTGAACGACGCGCTGTTCAGGGCGACGGCGTTCGCGAGCCCGCCGGCCGGCACGAGTTCGGAGACGAACGTCTGCCGAGCCGGAGCGTCGAACGCGCTCGCCACCCCGAGCAGGGTCGCCAGGACGTACACATGCCACAGCTCGGCGTGACCGAACAGCACGAGCACACCGAGCGCCACCGCGAGCAGGCCGAGGATGCCCTGCGTGACCATGAGCAGCTTGCGCCGGTCGATCCGGTCCGCGAGCAGGCCGGCGTACGGGCTGAGCAGCACCGACGGTGCGAACTGCAGCCCGGTCACGATCCCGACCGCGAGGCCCGAGTCGTCCGACAGCTCGGTCAGGACCAGCCAGTCCTGGGCGATCCGCTGCATCCAGGTACCCACGTTGGCGACGAGGGCACCGGCGAACCAGAGCCGATAGTTGTAGTGCCTCATCGAGGCGAACATCGCGTTCACTTGGTGTAGATCCTCCGCATGATCTCCTCGGCGTCGGAGAGCGTCTGCCTTTCGGCAGGCGTCAGGGATGCGAGCCGTCGGGAGAGCCACTGGTCCCGGCGGCGGCGCGTGGCGATGATGTGCTGCTCGCCCGCCTCGGTGAGCGAGACGATGACCTGCCGCTTGTCCTCGGGGTGGGCCGCCTTGGTGACCATGCCGAGATCCATCAGGGTCTGGATCGTGCGGGTCATCGTGGGCGCGCTCACGTGCTCGCGCTCGGCGAGGGCGCCCGGGCTCTGCGGGCCCAGGTTGAACAGGCCGCCGAGCACCGCTCCCTGCGCCTCGCTGACGGCGTTGGACCGCTCCGCGCGCAGCCGCCTCGAGGTCCGCAGCAGGGTCACCCGCAACCGGGCGGCGAGGCCGCCGTCGCCCCGCGGCGGTTGCTTGCGCGCGGCGACCGCTGAAGGTCCCGCAAGAGGTGCGCTGCCGACGGCGGAACCCGCAGGAGGAGTGGGAGTCGGGTCGGTCACGATACTCAAGTCTAGATCATTAGTTCGGCTAAGTAAATTCCGACCTCGGTCGGAGGTGGCAGCCGCGTGCGGTTTGCGGCACGCCGGGGTGCGTAATTCTGCGGTTCGGCGAACGGTCAACCACTGGTCACGGCCCGTTCACCCGGGCCGCGCCTGGGCGTCCTAGCGTCCGTAGCGTCCCCGTCTGTGCGAAGGAGCAGTCCCCGATGTTGACATCACCCCGCAAACTCTTGCCGCTGATCGCGAACCACAGCAGCAACCGCTCCCCCATGACCTGCAAGTACCGCTGCGGCGACGCCTGCTTCCACGAGGTGCCGAACACCTCCGAGGGCGCCTACCTCGGCGACATCATCGCCGCCGGCATCTCCCGCCGGAGCCTGCTCAAGGTCGGCGCCGTGGTGGCCGTGGCCGGCGCCGGCGCCGCGACCCTCGGCGCCCAGCCCGCCGCCGCTGCCCCGCCCCAGGCGGCCCGTGGCCTCGCGTTCACGCCCGTCCCGCCGAACTCCAAGCACGCCGTCAGCGTGCCGGAGGGCTACACCTCCAAGGTCCTCGTCCGGTGGGGCGACCCGCTCTTCTCGGACGCGCCGGAGTTCGACCCCGAGAACCAGAGCGCCGCGGGCCAGGAGCGCCAGTTCGGCTACAACTGCGACCACCTCGACCTCTTCGAGATCCGCCGCGACGAGCACGTCATGGTGATCAACCACGAGTACACGAACGAAGAGATCATGTTCCCCGGCTACGACCCGGCCGCTCCCACGCAGGACCAGGTGGAGATCGCCTGGGCCGCGCACGGCCTCACCGTCGTCGGCGTCGCCGGCGCGGCGCAGGGGCGACCGTCCGGCGAGCTGACCACCGTCGTCGACCACCGGCTGAACCGGCGGCTGACGGCGACCACGCCGTTCGAGCTGACCGGCCCGGTGGCCGGCAGCGAGTACGTCCGCACGACGGCCGACCCGGACGGCCGCACCGTGCTCGGCACGCTGAACAACTGCGCCGGCGGCGTGACACCGTGGCAGACCTGGCTGACCGCCGAGGAGAACTTCAACCAGTACTTCGCAAACGCGGACGAGGTGACCGACCCGGTGGTCCGCGAGCGGCTGCGTCGCTACGGCCTGCCCGGTGGCGCCTCCGAGCGGAAGTGGGAGGCGTACGACCCGCGCTTCGACCTCGGCGCGGAGCCGAACGAGGTGAACCGGTTCGGCTGGATCGTCGAGGTGGACCCGTTCGACCCCCGGTCCACGCCCCGCAAGCGCACCGCCCTCGGCCGGTTCAAGCACGAGGCGGCCAACATCCACCTGAGCCGGCAGAACCAGGTTGTCGCCTACATGGGTGACGACGAGCGGTTCGACTACCTGTACAAGTTCGTCTCCCGGGATCAGTTCCGCCGGAACAAGCCCGAGCACAACGCCACCCTGCTGGACAACGGCACCCTGTATGTCGCGCTGTTCACCGGCAACTCGCCGGTCGAGGAGATCGACGGGTCCGGCACCCTCCCCAGCGACGGCGAGTTCGACGGTGCCGGCGAGTGGATCCCGCTCGTCACCAGCGACGAGGCCGGCGCACACTCCCACGTGGAGGGCATGACCGGCATCGAGGTGCTCCTGTTCACCCGCCAGGCGGGCGACGTCGTCGGCGCCACGAAGATGGACCGGCCGGAGGACGTCGAGACGAACCCGCTGACCGGTGTGCTGTACGTCGCGCTGACCAACAACAGCAACCGCGGCACCGGCACGAACCCCGGCCCGGACGAGACGAACCCGCGCTCGTCCAACCGGCACGGGCACGTGATCGAGCTGATGGAGACCGGGAACGACCCGCGCGCCTACACCTTCGACTGGCGGATCTTCCTGCTCTGCGGGGACCCGAACGACCCGAGCACCTACTTCGCCGGGTACGACAAGTCGCAGGTGTCCCCGATCTCCTGCCCGGACAACGTCACCTTCGACCCGTACGGGAACCTCTGGATCAGCACCGACGGCAACGCCCTCGGCACGAACGACGGACTGTTCGGCGTCGCCGTCGACGGGGAGTACCGGGGCCAGGTCAAGCAGTTCCTGACCGTGCCGATCTCCGCGGAGACCTGCGGCCCGAAGGTCACCGAGACCCGTGTGCTGGTCTGCGTGCAGCACCCGGGTGAGCGCTCCGGCGCCACGTTCGAGAACCAGTTCTCACACTGGCCCGACGGCGGCACGTCCGTTCCGCGGCCGGCCGTCGTGGTGGCGTGGCGTCCGGACGGCATCCGGATCGGCCGCTGACCGACCCGCTCCCACGGATGAGGGCCACCCGCCGAGTCGGCGGGTGGCCCTCATCCGTTCCGCGTCAGCCGAACCAGACCTGCAGCGGCCCGCGGATGTAGTACAGGACGAACAGGATCGCCGCGCCCCACATCAGCGGGTGCACCCTCGAGGCCTTGCCGACGGCGATCTTGATGACCACGAAGGCGATGAAGCCGGCGCCCATGCCCGCGGTGATCGAGTAGGTGAACGGCATCAGGATGATGGCCAGGAACGCCGGGAGGGAGACCTCGATGTTCTTCCAGTCGATCCCGGTCACCTGGGACATCATCAGGAAGCCGACCAGCACCAGCGCCGGGGTGGCGGCCTCCGACGGGACGATGTCCACGATCGGGGACAGGAACGTGGCGAGCAGGAACGCGATGCCGGTGACCACCGACGCGAGCCCGGTCCGGGCGCCCTCGCCCACACCGGCCGCGGACTCGATGTAACTGGTGTTGGACGAGACCGACCCGGCGCCACCGGCGACCGCGGCGATGGAGTCCACCACGAGGATCGCGCGGGTGCGCGGCGGGTTGCCCTGTTCATCCAGGAGCCCGGCCTCGCTGCCGACCGCGACCATCGTGCCCATCGTGTCGAAGAAGTCGGCGAGCAGCAGGGAGAACACGAGCAGGACGACGGTGATGATGCCGACCTTCTCGATGGACCCGAACAGCGAGAAGTTCCCGAGCAGATCGAAGTCCGGGACCGCGACGGGCGAGTCCGGCAGCGCCGGTGTGTTGAGCTTCCACCCGCTCGCGTTCGACCCGTCGGGGGTCTGCGGGCCGATGTTCGCGATCGCCTCGATGATGATCGCCAGGATGGTGGCGGCGATGATCGAGATGAGCAGGGCGCCCTTCACCTTCTTGACCCAGAGCACGATCGTCAGGATCAGCCCGATCACGAACACCAGCATCGGCCACCCGACCAGGGAGCCGCCGATCCCGAGTTCCACCGGGGTGGCCAGGGACGCCGGGATCCGGACGATGCCCGCGTCGACGAGGCCGATGAACGCGATGAACAGGCCGATGCCGACGCTGATCGCGGTCTTGAGCTCCACCGGCACCGCCTTGAAGACCGCCTCCCGGAACCCGGTGAGCACCAGGACGAGGATGATGATGCCCTCGAGCACCACGATGCCCATCGCGTCCGCCCAGGTCATGTCCGGCAGGATCGCGATCGAGAACGCGACCACGGCGTTCAGGCCGAGCCCGGCGGCCAGCGCGATCGGGAAGTTCGCGGCCACGCCCATCACGATCGACATCACGCCGGCGATCAGGGCGGTCGCGGCGGCCACCTTGGCGACCGACGTCGCCTCGTCGCCGCCGAGGAAGTTGCCGGTGCCGTCGGCAACGGTGCCGATGATCAGCGGGTTCAGGACGATGATGTAACTCATCGCGAAGAACGTGACGAGCCCTCCGCGGACCTCCCTTCCGACGGTCGAACCACGCTCGGAGATCTTGAAGAACCTGTCCAGGGGACCAGACGCCACGGCCGCGTCGTCGGTGCGAGGGGTGCTCATGGGTCGCCATCCTGGCAGAGGAACGATGTGCGGAACACCCTTTGAACACCCGGCCCGGTCGCACGCGGTCCTGTCCTACGATCGGGGGGTGCCCCCCTCCCCTGACCGCCCGGCGCCGAAGGAACTCGCTCCCGCGCGGGTGAACGCGAAGGTGCTCGTTCTGGTCGGCATCGGAGGGTGGCTGGCTGCCCTGGTGGTGCTCGGGGTGCTGCACCTGACCGGGTCGGTCATCGACGGACGCTGGCCGCTCATCTGCGTGGCCGGCGTGGTCCTTGGCTGGGTCGGGTTCTGGTTGATGCACCGCATCCATCTCATCAACGACGAAGGAATCTCCGAGTGAAACTGCTGCTCCCGAATTCGATCCCCATGTCCGTCACGGCGCCCGTCGGCGTCACGACCGCGGTCTACGACGTCGCCGCCCCGATCCCGGCCGAGCACCGTGACGCGGAGGCGATCGTGGTGTGGGGCAGCTCCGGCGAGCGGATCGCGGCCATGGTGACCGAGCTGCCGCGGCTGCGGTGGATCCAGGCCCTGATGGCCGGCACCGACTCCGTGGCCGCGGCCGGGTTCGACGACTCCGTGGTGCTGACGTCCGGGGGCGGGCTCCACGACGCGCCCGTCGCCGAGCACACCCTCGCGCTGATCCTCGCGGCCGCGCGCCGGCTCGACACGGCCGTCCGCGCCGGTGACGCCCACGAGTGGTACAAGTCCCTGGACGTGAACCAGGCGTTCGGGACCACGGGGACGTTCACCACGCTGTTCGGGGCGAAGGTCGTGATCTGGGGCTTCGGCGGGATCGGCACCCGTCTGGCCGGCTTCCTCACCGCGCTCGGTGCCCAGGTGACCGGGGTGGCCACCACCGCCGGCGAGCGGGCCGGCTACCGGGTGATCACGCCCGCGGACCTGCCCGGCGAGCTGGCCGACACCGACGTGCTCGTCGACATCCTCCCGGCGCTGCCGACCACGCAGAAGGTGGTCGACGCCGCGATCCTCGGGGCGCTGCCGGAGCACGCCTGGTTCGTCAACGTCGGCCGGGGCGCCACCGTGGACGAGGCGGCGCTGCGGCAGGCACTGGTCGAGGGGAGCATCGGCGGCGCCGCGCTGGACGTGTTCGCCACCGAGCCGCTGCCCGCGGACGACCCGCTCTGGGGCTCCTCCAACCTGATCGTCACCCCGCACAGCGCGGGTGGCCGCCCGCAGGACCCGGAGCAGCGGATCGAGGAGAACCTGCGCCGGTTCCTGGCCGGCGAGGAACTGCTCTACACCGTCTGAGCGAGTGATCCTGCGGCGGATCCTGCCTATCCGCCGCAGGACCGCACCCTCGCGGGTCGGCGGCGGGTCAGCGGGTGGCCCGGCTGATGAAGTCGCGCAGCAGGAGGTTCACGAAGACCGGGTCGCGGGCCATCGGGAGGTGGCCGGCGCCGTCGATCTCGACCTGCTCGCCGCCGGTCAGCTCCGCGACGATCCGGCCCCGCTCCGGCACCTGGCACCGGTCCTCGGACCCGGTGATGACGAGCACCGGGCAGCGGACCGCCGCGCAGGCGGCGCGGGCCGCGGCCTCGCCGGAGTACCTCGACGGCGGAGCCTCGGAGTCCGCGAGGTTCACCTCCGCCGTCGTCTCCCGAGCCCAGGCGACCATGTCCTCGACCTGCTTCGTCGAGTGCGGCTCGGGGAAGAGCTGCCCGAAGAAGAACCGCGCGAAGCCGGGCCAGTCCCGGAGCCAGTAGTGCCGGTTCAGCCTGGCCCAGCCCTCGTCGGTGTCGAGCACGGCGTCGAAGTCGTACCGGACCTTCCACGGGTGCGGCGGCGTCAGCGGCAGGCCGGGGTTGATCGCGACCACGCCACGCACCCGCTCCGGGCGTTCGGCGGCCATGACCAGCGCGAGCCCGGCCCCGCTGCAGACCCCGCACAGCACGGCCTCGGCGGCGTCGACCTCGTCGAGCACCGCCCACGCGTCCTCGACCATGCGCTCGAACGCGAAGTCGGCAGGGTCCGTCGTCCGGTCCGAGCCGCCGTTGCCGCGCGGGTCCGCCGTCACCACGCGGAAGAACCGGGCCAGGAACGGCACCTGCGCCTTCCACGCGCGGGCCTGCGTGATCACGTCCGGCATCAGCAGGAAGACCGTCGGCCCACCGGTGCCGAAGACCTCGAAGTGCGTGCGGACCCCGCGGGCGCCGATGTGGCCGGCGCGGGTCGGCGCGAGCGCGCGCATCAGAGCAGTTCCGCCAGCATCGCCGCGGCCCGTGCGGCGCCGTCGGTCTCCACCGGGAGCGCCGTCGAGGCAGCCGACCCCGACGCGAGCTCGGTGGCCATGGCCGCGGCGAGCGCGTCCGGGTCGGACGCCTCGGCGTACTCGACGCACCGGCCCGCCCCGTACCGCTCGAGCCGGTGCCGCACGTGCACGTTCTGCTCGAAGTGGTGCTGCAGCGGGACGTACAGGAACGGCCGGCCGGCCGCGGCGAGCTCCATGGACGTGGTCAGCCCGCCCTGGACCACGGCCAGGTCGCACGCGCCCAGGTGCCGGTACAGGTCCGGCACGTACCCGCGATAGGTGACGCCCCGCCGTCGGGGCAGTTCGTCGGGATCGATCCGCGGACCGGTGACGACGAGGACGTGCAGGCCGTCGACGGCCCGGCGCGCCGCCGGCACGGCGTCCAGGACACGGCGCAGCAGCGAGGTGCCGACCCCGGAGCCGCCGACGGTGACCACGCAGAGCCGGTCGTCGGCGCCGAGGCCGAGCCTGCGCCGCAGCGCCTCGCGCTCGGCGTCGGTGGGTGGCACGAAGCCGGTCACGTACCCGGCGAAGTCGAAGTTCGCCTCGGTCCACTCGCGGATGCCGGGCAGCCCGGGCCCGAACGTCAGGTCCACGACGTCGTCGGGGTTGCCCACGAAGATCGAGCGGTCCCGGACCCGCCGGTAGCGCGCCCGCTGCTCGATCATCTCCGCGTTGTAGTCGGCTGTGAGGGCCTGCTCGGGCTCGCCGCCGTCGGGCATCGGCACCCACCCGACGAAGTCGGTCATCCACGCGAACGAGAACCGCTTGAGCTCGGGGTTCTCGTGCAGGAAGTAGTCGACGTCCCACGCCTCGTCGCCGATGACGAGGTCGTAGTTTCCGTCCGCGACGACGTCGGCGAAGACCATGAAGTTGTTGATCAGGATCTCGTCCATCCGGCGGATCGCCTGGAACGCGTGCAGGTCGTGTTCGGCGCAGGCGTCCTCGAAGTGGGCCGACTCGTTCGCCAGCCACGCCGACGCGGGGTGGACACGCTCGCCGGCGTCGGCGAGCACCCGGGTCACGGGGTGCTGGGTGAGCCAGTCGATCTGGAGGTCCGGGTGGTGGGTGCGCAGTTCCTGGGCGACGGCGAGGTCCCGCCGGGCGTGGCCGAGGCCGATCGGTGAGGACAGGTACAGGGCGCGGCGGGGGCGCCGCTGCGCGCGCGTCCAGGTCCGACGGCGGGGCTGCGGGGTCCATCGCGCGTCCGGTCCGTCCGGGGTGCTCGAGGCGGCGGGCGCGGCCTGGCCGGGTCGGGTGGGGGCGCTGACGGTGTCCATCGCGAACTCCTTGATGAGGAGGTTGGTGCGGACCGGGTCCCTCGCTGGCAGGCCGTGCCCGCCGCCGTGGACCAGGACGAGTTCGCCGCCGCATAGGTCGGCGAGCCGGATCCCGATGGCCGCGGGCCGCACCGCGTCCTCGAGCCCGTGCACCACGAGCACGGGGCAGCGCACCTGCTCGCACAGCGGCTCGAGCGGGGTCCGGATGGCGCCCTCCAGGCCGAGACGGCCGGCCGTCGTGTCCGCGAGCGTCTGCGGGCTGATCTGGTGCGCCCACCGGACCACGTCCTCGATCGGCTTCGTGGAGTGGGGCTCGGTGTACATCCTCCGGGCGAAGAAGTCGACGTAGTCGTCGTACCCGCCGCCGAGCCAGTAGTCCTTGTTGTACTTGGCCCAGCCCTCGGTGGTGTCGAGGTGGCCGTCCCAGGCGTACTTCTCCCGTTCGGGCGCCGCGACGGCCAACCCACAGGACGGCGCGATGGCCACGAGCGCCTGCACCCGCTCCGGGTGGCGCGCCGCCAGGTGGACCGCCCAGGCCGCGCCGCAGGAGTAGCCGACGACGACGGCCCGGTCGGTGCCGGTCGCGTCCAGCACGGCGGCCCCGTCCGCCGCGTACTGCTCGTCGGTGTAGGCGGGCGCCCCCTCGGGCCGCCCGGCCGCGCCGCTACCCCGACCGTCGAAGGTGATGACCCGGAAGTACCTCGCCAGGTAGGGCACCTGCGCCTTCCAGAACCGGGACGGCACCAGGGACCAGGTCGGCAGCAGCAGGATGGTCGTCGCCCCCGAGCCGGACACGGCGTACGGGATCCGCACGCCGTCGCGCACGGTGACGCCGGTGGCGTCGGGGGCACGGGCGGGCCGGGGCTCGTCGTCCTGGACCGGCGGCCCGCTCGCGGGGGCCGGCTCGGTGTCCGCAGCGACGGCCGCCGGAGGGATGGACGCTCCGGCGGTGTGCGCGACCCGCTCCTCGGCGGCGTGAGTGAACCGGAGGACCCTGGCTCGCGTCGGGCTGCCTCGCCCGACCACGGGACGTCCCGTCATGTCCGCAGTGTCCTCCGGTTCGGTACGCATTGCCCACCCTTTCCGTAGCGCCGCCGCCGTCCTCGCCCGTCAGGGCCGGATCTCGAGCACCCGGTTGAACGGGGTCTGCGCGACCGACGCGAACCGGGTGAACCCCGCCGCGGTGGCGACGTCCCGGATCCGGGCCGGGCCGGCCTGGGTGCCGAGGGCCAGGCCCACGTCCTGCGACAGCGACGCGGGCGTGCACAGCAGCGTGGAGAAGCCGTAGTACGCCCGGCCCACCGGGTTCAGGTTGTCCTCGACGTGGTCACCGGCCATCGGCTCGACGACCATCCAGGTCCCGTCCGGGGCCAGCGCCTGCCGGACCTGCTCGGCCGCCCCGACCGGGTCGCCCATGTCATGCAGGCAGTCGAACATCGTGACCAGGTCGAAGCCCGAACCAGGCAGCGCCTGCGCGGGCGCCACCTGGAAGTCGACCCGGTCCGCCACGCCGGCCTCCGCGGCCCGGCGGCGGGCGGTGGCGATCGAGGCCTCGTGGTAGTCGGAGCCGACGAACCGCGAGTTGCCGAACGCCTGCGCCATCAGCACCGTGGAGGCGCCGTGGCCACACCCGACGTCCGCGACCAGGGCGCCCTCCCGCAGCTTCTCGACCACGCCGTCCAGGGCCGGCAGCCAGGAGTCGATCAGGTTCGCGTTGTAGCTCGGGCGGAAGAACCGCTCACACCCGACGTGCACGTCGGTGACGTGCTCGTGCCAGCCGTAGCCGGCGCCGTTGCGGGCCGCGTCGAGGATGTGGTCGACGTCGTGGACGGTGCCGAGGGCGATCTGGAAGAACCCGGGCAGGAACGCCGGGCTGTCCTCGACCGTGAGCGCGATGGCCTGCTCCGGCGGCAGGGTGTACCGGCCCGACGGCGGGTCGTAGGTGACGTAGGCACCGGCGGCCTGGGCGTTGAGCCACTCGCGGGCGTACGGCTCCGCCGTACCGGTGCGAGCGGCCAGTTCGGCGGGCGTGGTCGGCCCGTGGGCGGCCAGGTCCTTGTAGTAGCCGAGCTTGTCGCCGAGGACGACGAGCGCGGCGTTCAGGGTGGCCCCGACCTCGTCGACCGCGCGGAACACGAACGCCATCAGGGCGTCCATGTCGATGGCGGGGGCGGCCGGTTCCGGCGGCGCGCTGGCGGCCGGCTGGGTGCTCGGTGCGGATGTCTCGGTGCTCATCGGATCCTCCGTTGGTTCCTCGGTCACGTGCGGTTGTGGTTCGCGGCTGGGGCCGTGACTGCGAACGTAGATCCGCCTCGCACCGGCCCGCGTCAGGTGCCCCACCTAGTCCGTGGGGCCCAGACCTCGCCCACCCCCGCGCCGATCGCGAGCGCGCCCTGTTGATCGCCGCCCATCCGCGTCCCCCGCGCAGCACCAGCGTCAGTGGTGTGCTTCCGAGGCACTGGGCGCCTCGGAATCACACCGCTCCCGCGAAAGTGGCTGCCGGCGTCCCAAGCCGACCCCTGAACCACCGCTGCTCCCTAGACTTGACCGGTGACCCTCCTCGGCAGGGCGGCCGAGCAGGAGACGGTGTCCCGCCTCCTGGCCTCGGCGCGCCTCGGCAGCGGCGGGGTGCTGACGATCGTCGGCGAACCGGGCGTCGGCAAGACGGCGCTGCTCACCGAGGCGCTCGCAAGCCTCCCGCCCGGCGACGTGCGCGTACTGCGGGCGACGCCCGCGGAGGCCGAGGGGAACCTCCCGTTCGCCGCGCTGCACGCCCTGGTGCTGCCGGCGCTGCCACTCCTCGATGACATCCCGGCCCCGCAGGCAGCGGCCCTCGGAACCGCGCTGAGCCTGCGGCACGGGGGCGGCCCGGACCGGTTCGCGATCGGTGCCGCGACCCTGAGCCTGCTGAGCCGCTACGCCGAGGACGGGCCCGTGGTCGTGGTGCTCGACGACGTGCAGTGGGCGGACCAGCCCTCCGTCGACGCCTTCGCCTTCGCAGCGCGCCGGGTGCGCAACGACCCGATCGCGGTCCTGATCGCGGGACGCAGCGCCGAGGTGCCGGAGCCCGTGCGGGGCCTGCCCACGATCGAACTCGGGGGCCTGTCCCCGGAGGCTGCGGAGCAGTTGCTGGACGAGGCGTTCGGCTCATCGGACGTCCGGCGCGACGCCGACGGTCTGTACCGTTCGACGGGCGGCAACCCGCTGGCCCTGCTCGAGCTGGCCGGCGAGCCGGATGCGACCGACGACGTCGGCGCCGGTCTGCCGCGGACCCTGCCCGACCGGCTGCAGCACACCTTCGCCCGACGTCTGGCGGCGCTCACCCCGGACGAGCGCACCGTCGCGATGGTGGCAGCGATGGCTGGTGACGACCTTCGCCTCACCCGCGCGGCCTGCGGTCGCCTCGGCGTCGACCCCGCCGAGCTCGACGGTGCCTCCGGGGCCGGCCTGATCGCCGTCGACGGTGGCCGCATGACCTTCCGGCACCCGCTCCTGCGCGCGGCCGCCTACGGCTCCACGACGCCGGACCTGCGGCGACGGGCGCACCTCGCCCTCGCCGACGAACTCGCCGGTGTGGACGCCGACCGCCACGCCTGGCACCTCGCCGCGGCCACGACCCACCTCGACGAGTCCGTCGCCACGCTCCTGGCGGAACTCGGCGGTCGGGCCACCGCGCGGACCGCGTTCACGGTTGCCTCGACGGCCTTCGAGCGGGCGGCGCGGCTGAGCCCGGACCCCGGCGACAGCCACGACCGGCTCATCGCCTCAGCGCGCGCGGCGTGGGCCGGTGGCCAGCGCGTTCGGGCCCTGGCCCTGCTGGACGAGGTAGAGCCACCGAGCGGGGAGCCGACCGCGACCGGAACCGAACTGCGGGCCACCATCGCGGTGCGCTCGGGCTCGGCGCGCGAGGGCCTCGGCCTCCTCGAGCGCGCCGCCGATCTCGCCGATTCCGACCAGCGGGTCCTGATCCTGGCCCAGGCGTGGCACGCCTGCATGTATCTCGTCGACACCGCCGCCATGCGCCGGATCGACGCGCGGCTCGCCGCTGCCCTGCCGTTCGCGACGGACCCCGTGGCCCGCGCCGTCGGGCTGGCCGCGTCCGGGACCGCGGGGGTCCTCCTCGGCCGGGACAGTAGGGTCCTGCTCTCCGACGCCGTGTCACAGCTGGCGGACCATGTCGACCCGCTCGCCCACACGGCCGCACTTCCCTGGCTGCTGCTCGCGCCGCTGTTCCTGCGGGACGCCGACGGCGGCGGCGAGTTGCGTACCCTCGTGGACCGAGTACGTGCCCGCGTCGGTGTGGGGGCGCTGCCGAACCTGCTCTTCCACGTGGCCCGCGACCAGGCGACCACGAACGCCTGGGACCGGGCGGCGGCCAACTACGACGAGGCGGCCCGGCTGGCCCGGGAGACCGGCCAGGGCGGCGAGCTGGCGATGTCGCTTGCCGGGCTGGCCTGGCTGGAGGCACGGTCCGGTCGTGCGGCCCAGTGCCGGGAGCACGCCGCCGACGCGCTGGCGCGCTGCCAGGAGCGGTCGATCCGGTTCGGGGAGATCTGGTGCGAGCTCGCCGTGGGCGAGCTCGCCCTGTCCGAGGGCAGGTCGGCCGATGCCGCGCACCGGCTCGGTGCCGTCGCGGCGCGGCTCGATGCGGACCAGGTCGGTGACCCCGATCTCCATCCCGGACCGGACCTGGTCGACGCCCTGCTGCGGACCGGGGACGCCGACGGCGCGGCCGGTACGGCCGCACGGTTCGCCGCCGCCGCCGCCGCGAGCGGCCGGCCCTGGACCCTCGCGCGGGCCGACCGGGCACTCGGTCTGATCGCCGCCGAGGCGGACTTCGAGACCCACTTCGCCTCCGCGCTGGCGCACCACCGGCACACCCGGGACGACTTCGAGACGGCGCGGACGCACCTGGCGTACGGGATGCGGCTGCGCCGAGCAGGGCGGCGGGTGGACGCCCGCACGCCCCTGCGGGCCGCGCTGGCTTCGTTCGACGAGCTGGGCGCACGGATCTGGGCGGCGAACGCCCGGACCGAGCTGGAGGCGACCGGGGAGCACGTGCCGCTGCGCGAGGCGGCCGGCCCCGGCGCCCTCACCCCCCAGGAGCTCCAGGTGTGCCTCCTGCTCGCCGAGGGCCGGACCACCCGGGAGGCCGCGGCCGCCCTCTTCCTGAGTCCGAAGACGATCGAGTACCACCTGCGCAAGGCCTACACGAAGCTCTCGATCCACTCCAGGGACGAACTCGCCGCTGCTCTGCGCGACGCCGGGTGAGGCGCCTCGAAACAGGTGGATCAAGCCGGGCCGGTCAGACGGATCAGGCCGGGTCGGTCAGGCGGATCAAGCCGGGTCGGTCAGGCGGATCAAGCCGGCGGGCGTCGCGCGGAACCCGCACGCGTCGAGGTAGAACTCCGCCAGGGGCGGTTCGAAGTCCACGAAGAGCCACTCGCACCCCGCTGCGCGTGCCTCCACGACCGCGCGGTGTACCACCGCGGTGCCGAGCCCCTGCCGCTGGTGCGTGGGCCGCGTCTTGGTGTCGATCAGAAAGGCATGGTCACCGCCGTCCCAGGCCACGTTGACGAACCCGACGAGCTGACCGGCCCCGGTTCGAGCCGTCACCCATCCCAGCGAGTGTTCGCGCACCCGATCCCACCACCCGGCCTCGGGTGAGCCGCCGTGTGATCTGGTGAGTTCGACGAGTTCGTCGTCGGACACCGGTGCCCGCCACTCGATCTGCACGTCCGGGCTCGTCATCAGAGGACTCGACATCACACCAGCCTGCAGCAACGAGTCCGGACAACGCGAACCGGGGACCGCCGAGCTACCGCGCGTCCGGGAGGTGGGCGACCAGCACCGGACCCGAGGACCGCACCCGGAGCGGGCCGTCCGCATCGGAGACGAACGCGCTCTGCCCCGTCGAGAGCGTCATTCCCGCGGCGTCCGTGGTCAGCGAGACGGTCACGCGGCCGCCTGGGCCGGCGTCGGCCTCCGGTGTCCACCGATGCAGGCACACCACCAGGCGCGGCCCGTGCGCGGGCCCGGGCACGGGCCCGGGTGCGCCGGGCGACGCCCACAGCCCCAGATCACCCGCGGGCGAGGTGAACACGGCAGCGACGCCGTCGGGCTCGGCCTGAACCTGCGGCGGCTCGCCGACGCTCAGCCCGGCGATCCGCAGCACCTGCCGCAGATCCACGTGCTCCAGGCTCAGGCCCGCGCGCACCACGTTGCCGGAGGACGCCGTCAGTTCCAGACCCATCCCGCTCAGGTAGCCGTGGATCATCCCGGGCGGCAGGTACCGGACCTCACCGGGCTCCATCCGGACCCGGTTCAGGAACAGCGCCAGGACCACCCCGACGTCACCGGGGTGGTGTTCGGCGAGCAGGGTGACCAGGCCCGCGTCGGGGTGCTCGGGGTGCTCCCGGGCCGCCCGCGCGAGGCCCTCCGCGATCTGCCGCTGCTTCGCCGCGCTCGAGGCGAGCAGCGTGGTGAGCGCGTAGAGCAGCTCGTCGCCGGGACCGGCCTGCGTGAGGGCGGAGACGATCGGGGCGAGAATCGACAGGTCCCACCCGGCCAGCGAGGCCTGGATCGCCGGCACCGCCCGGAACCCGGCGAGCATCTGCACCTCGGAGAACGCGTGGATCAGGCCCGGTCGCGCGGAGTCGTCCGGGAAGAGGCGCTGCGGGGCGTAGGCATCCACACCGGCCGCCTCCTCGCGGGCGTGGCCGACCCGTGCCTGGGTGGCGTCGGGGCACACCTGGAGTGGCAGCGGCGCCCAGGTGGCGAGCAGACGCGCCTCGAACGGCAGCCGGCGCCCGCCGCCGCGCGTGGCCGCGACCCCGAGCGTCGCGGCCGGATGCGCCGCGACGAACCGGTCCAGCCGGACCGCGTGCCCGCCCTCGATGACCTGCGAGGAGTCCTCGCCGTGCGCCCCGATCCGCACCTCGGCGAGCGGGTGCCCGTCGGCGGGCACGCCGAGCAGCCCCTGGAGCAGGTCCCCGGAGCCCCAGCGGTAACGCAGCAGCGGATTGGTGAGCAGGTGCACGTCGGCTCAGCGGACGGCGTTCAGGACCGGGGCGTCGCGGATGTACATGCCGGCCGCGGCGAGCCGCTCGGCCGTGCGGTCCGCATCCACGTGCGCGCCGACGGTGGCGCCGCCGCCCATCGGGACCACCGAGTGCAGGATCGTGTCGGTGTAGACGTGCACGAGGTTGAAGGCCTGCGCGCCGTCGCGGCCCCGGGTGCCCCGGTCCGGGGTCTGCAGGTCCTGGGTGTAGCAGGTGGCCGACGCCACGGACACCGGGATCCCGGCGAAGGTGGACGAGGACGAGTAGTGGTAGTGCCCGGCCAGGATGGTGCGCACGTCCGTGCCCGAGAGGACGTCGGCGAGCGCCTGCTGGTCGCGGAGCTCGAACGTGACGAGCAGGTCCATCACGCACGGCGCCGGCGGGTGGTGCAGTGCGAGGACGGTGCCCTCCGGCGCGGGCTCGGCGAGCACCCCGGCCAGCCACTCGAGCTGGGCCGGAGTGATCTCACCGTCGTGCCGGCCGGGCACCGTGGAGTCGAGGACCACGATGCGCAGCCCGCCGAGCATGATCACCCGGTCGTACGGCTCGGTGAGGTCGGCGGCGTCGGCCGGTGCGTCCAGGAGGGTGCGCCGCATGGTGGCACGGTCGTCGTGGTTGCCCATCACCCAGATCAGCTCGGCGCCGAGCCGCTCCGCCAGCGGCTCCACGACTCCGCGCAGGATCCGGTACGCCTCCTCCTCGCCGCGGTCCGCGAGGTCCCCGGTGAAGATCAGCGCCTCGGGGCGCACGTTGGTGGCCTCGAGGTCGGCGAGCAGCGACTCGAGGTGGTCACGCATCGGCGCCACGCCGTGCAACAGCTCCCCCTCGGGCAGGAGGTGGGTGTCGGACAGGTGCACCAGCACGTGGTTCGGGTGCGGGTACTCGGCGGCGCGCAGGGAGGTCACGGTTCCGAGTGTGGTGCACCCGTCGAACCGCGAGTTGAACGACACGTGAACAGCCTTGGACCGATATCGGGCCGGTGTGGGGTCCGTTCGCCGGACGCGGCAGGGCCCGGCGTCAGCGCAGGACGACGGCGGCCGCCTGCTCCCAGCGCGCGCGCCAGTCCCCGATCGGCTCCACGCCGATCGCCGTCAGCGCGCCGTGGCCGAGCACGGACCAGGCCGGGCGGGGCGCGGGGCGCGCGAACGAGGCCGAGTCGGTCGGGGTCACCATCGCCGGGTCGTGGCCGGCGGAGGCGACGACGGCGCGGGCGAAGTCGTACCAGGACGCCCGCCCTCCGGAGGTGGCGTGGTAGGTGCCGGTCGGGGCGTCCGCCGCGATCAGCGCGGCGATCAGACGCGCGACGTCCCCGGTCCAGGTGGGCTGGCCGACCTGGTCGTCGACGACGCTGAGCGAGTCCTTCTCGCCGGCGAGGCGGGCCATGGTCGCGGCGAAGTTGGGGCCGTGCGCGCCGTACAGCCACGCCGTACGCAGGATCCAGTGCTCGGGCGCCTCGGCGCGGACCGCCCACTCCCCCGCGGCCTTCGTGCGGCCGTACGCGGACCGGGGGGCGACCGTGGCGGCCTCGTCGTACGGTGCGGTGGCGTCCCCGGCGAACACGTAGTCGGTGGAGATCTGCACGAGCCGGGCGCCGGCCCGGGCGCAGGCACGGGCCAGGTTCGCGGGGCCGACGGCGTTCGCGGTGAACGCCTCCGCCTCGGCCGTCTCGGCGGCGTCGACGGCGGTCCAGGCCGCGCAGTTGACCACCAGGTCTGCGCCGGCGAGGGCGTCCGGCAGGATCGGGCCGGCCGTGATGTCGAGGTCCGCGCGGGTGCGCGGGAGGACGTCGTGCCCGGCCTCCCGCAGGACCGTCACGACGTCCGTGCCGAGCATGCCGTTGACGCCGGTGACCAGGATTCGCACGTGCTGTCCCTTCGTCCGTGCCGGTCGTCCCCGGGTCGGTGGGGCGCGGCCGGCCGGGTCTGCGTGGTCGGCTATCCGTTCGCGCCGGTGTCGCCGGTCGCCGTGCCGGCGTCCGCGGACCCGGTGGGGTCCACGGTGGCGAGGAGTTCGCGCAGATCGGTGAGCTCCTCGGGTTGAGCCGTGACGATCTGCTCGGCGATGGCCGCCAGCTCCGGGCTGGTGCCGGTGGTGAGCACCTCCTCGGCGAGCGCCAGGGTGGCCTCGTGATGGGCGATCATCCCGTTCAGGTAGATCACCGTCGCCTCGGACCCGGTGCCGACGAAGAGTTCCTGCAGCTCCTCGGGGGTGAGCATCCCGGTGAGCGTGCCGGCGGCCGCGGGGTCCGCGGGTTCCTCGCCCCAGGTGACCAGCAGCGCCTGGAGGTCCTCGCTCTCGCGTCCCTGCACGTTGGTGAGGGTGCCGGCCAGCCCGAGCACATCCTCCGGCACGCCGGCCTTGCTGAGGATGGCCTGGTGCATCTGCGAACTCTGCCCGTGGTAGGTCCGGATCGCGTTCGCGAAGTCGATGTCCGCCTGGTTGCCCGGCTCGGGTTCGGCTGTGGTCTCCTCGGCGCTCGGGCTCGGCGAGGTCTGCTCGCCGGCGGTCTCGGTCGCCGACGGGGACGTGTCCGGCGACGGGTCCGTGCACCCCACCAGAAGCCCGAGGGCGAGGGTGGCGGCTGCACACTGGACGAGACGGCGCGTCATGACGAGATCCTTCGTGTTCCCACGCCCCGGCTTCGCACGGTGCGTGGGGCAGGCCCACCCTAACGGCCGCCAGCGGCCAGGTTCAGTCGACGAGCCGGGAGGAGTCGAGCGAGTCGCTGATCGCGGAGGTGATGCGCGCGTAGAGCACGTCGGCCCCGTGCAGCAGGTCCCGGTACTGCTCCGGCAGGTCCGCGGGTGCGAACACGGCCAGCTCGGGTCGGCGCGTGGTCCGACCGCGCTTGTTGACGGCCATCCCGACGGCCGTCACCTCGTACCGCCACCGTGGCTCGGCCAGCGGCCGCCCGGCGGCATCGGTCCCGACCAGGGAGATCGCCTCGATCAGCTCGTCGACGAGGAGTTCGGTGCCCCAGCGCGGGTGGGTCAGCTGCTCTCGGAGCTGCTCCGGTAGCGCGTGCACGAACGTCGCCGACGCCCGGACTGTGGTCGCGGGATTCGCGCTCATCGGATCCGACCCAACTCTTCGCACCCGGAGGCGTCCATGACACAGTCCCTCGTCTCGATCGGGCCGTAGACGCGCCCCTGCATCGGCCCCATACGCCACGATACTTGCGTACGGCACCAGAAGCACAACTCGGGCCCACCGGGTTTGGGTGATATGGGGGGCGATCGCCCGCACCGCCCGCCCGCTCAGCCAGCCGCGGGCTCACGGAGCGTGATCTGCAGCCCCCGGGCCCGACCGAGGACGTCGCTCAGCACTCGCAGCCGCGGGTCCGGGACGTCGTGGAAGGACCGCCGCGGCAGACCGGCGAGCACCGCCAGCCGCGGCTCCTCCAGCACCTGCGCGGCCAGCGCACGGTCCCCGCCGAGGACCAGCCCGGCCGGGGTGGTGCCCGCCGCCGGCAGGGCGTGCTCGCCGAGGATCCGGACGACGTGCCCGACGACGGCGGTGACGAGTTCGTCGGCCTGATTGCCCCGCCGTCGGGCGAACCGCTGCTGCGACCAGCCGCCCGCGGCCGTGCGCGACTGCACGTAGCGGGTGCCGCTCTTGTGGGCCGTCAGGTCGGCGCCGTGCGCCCGCCCGACGGCGTAGCCACCGCGGCGGATCAGGATCAGGACGAGGTCGGTCGGGCCGTGCGCCCAGCCGGGTACGTCGGCAAGAGTGGTGGGCGGCTCGCCCGGCCAGGACGTCAGGACGGCGGTGGCGCCGTCGGCGCCGAGCAGCGTGACGCCGTCGGGGACCGGCCCGCGCCCGCCCGCCACTGCGTCATCGGAGTCGTTGCCCAGAACCAGTTCGGCGCCGCCGTGCCGCTCGCCGAAGCCGGCGAGCCAGCGCGCCACGCGCGCGCCCGGCACCTCGACGCGGCGTTCGGTCTGGGCGGGCACGCACCGATCATGGCAGGTGCCCCGACCTGCCCGGGCGACCGGCCGCCGTCGGGCCGGTTGCGTCAGTGCGCGCGGCGGCGCAGCGTCGTGAGCAGCTGCGAGAGCGCCGGGGCGGGGTCGGCGTGCACGGCGTCGGCGTCGGTGCGGTAGCGGTGCACCCGCAGCCGCCCGTGCACCCGCGTGGTGTCCTCGGTCCACTCCGGGACCCGGACCAGGTCAGCGACGGCGCGTGGATCCACCGCGGTCCGGGTCGCGGTGGTGGCTCCGGAGGCGTCCGTGGTGAGCGTGACGTCGCGCAGCTCGCCGGTGCGCAGCAGCCAGAACTCATGGACCCGGCGCGAGGCGTCAGCTCCGATCCGTTCGCCCTTGCTGTCGGTGACGAAGAACTCCTCCACGAGGGTGCCGGTCACCCGCCAGCCGCCGATGGGTTCCCGGCGTTCCAGGGTCGGGACCAGCACGGACTCGCCGAGCTCGTGCCACCCGAACTGCTCGGCGGCACGCGGGGGCCGGTACTCCTGGGACACCCACTCGTCCTGCGGCACCCGGGCCGCCTCCAACTCGTGCGCGACCTTGCGCGCGAACGCGAGCACGTGGGTGAACGCGATCGGGTCGTTCGGCTCCGCCGCGGCCAGATCGCTGGGTTCTTCGACCGTCTCCGACATGACGCCTCCTGCTTTGGTGGCTCCACTTTCGAGTCTCCCACAGGGGCGCGCGCCGCGCAGGTCGCTCCTGCCCGACGACGGCGTGGCTCGCCGGCCGGCTCGTTCGGCTGACCCGAAGTGCGGGTCGCGCCAGGAACTACCCGCAGGTCGCGTCAGCGGAATCGCCGGGCGCCTCGTTCGCCTGACTCGAAGTGCGGGTCGCGTGCAGGACCATCGACGGTTCGCGTCATGGGAACCGGATCCGCTGGGATGAACCCGTGGCCCTCGGCGACCGCACCGACGAGCAGCGGGACCGCGTCACCGGCGCCCACCTCGGCGGCGATGCGCACGTCCTCGCCGTGGCCGGCGGTGACCAGTTCCCGGCCGCTGGCGAGATCGGCCAGCAGCCGCGGCCAGCCGGAGTCGGCAGCAGCCGTGCGCGCCGCGCGGTAGGCGTCGCGGGCCACCTGCGCCTCGGGTGAGCACGCGCCCGGCGCACCGACGGACGCGGCCGCACCACCGCCGTCGGGCAGTGCTTCGGCGACGGCGTCGATCACGGCACCGGCGCCCCAGAGGTCCTCCACGGCGGGGCGCAGCGTGCCGTCCGGCCACCGCTCGCCGGCCGCGATGACCAGGACCCCGACGCCCCGGGCCGCGGCCCATCGACCGACCGCGGCCGCGTTGCGCAGGCAGCCGGCCAGCACCTGCGCGCCCGCGGACTGCAGGTGGTGGGAGATCGTGGCGCCGTTCGGTGACGGCAGCACCACCCGCCGCAGCCCCTCGGCCCGGCGCAGCGAACCCGGCGCGAGGCTCACCTGTCCCGGTCCCGCCTCGCCCCGGCGGACCGCGAGCTCGGCGTCGTGGCGTTTGGCGTGCTCGGCGGCGTCGGCGCGCGCCCACGGGTAGGGCAGCACCTCGATGCCACGGTCGGCGGCCACCGAGACGGCGGTACTGAAGCTGAGCACGTCCACCACCACGGCGACCTCGCCCGGCCGGATCAGCGCCGCGCCGGCCCGGCCCCACTCGAAGCGGACCCGAGCGCCTGCCTGGGTGTGCGCCGAGTCGGCAGCGTCGGACCGGTTCACAGGATCCCGGCCCGACGGCGGGTGGCCCGGTTCGCGTGCACGGACCAGCGGGGCACCCAGCGCCAGAGCGCGAGCGCCGCCACGGCGCCGAGGGCGCCCATCGCCCCGATCCCGGCCGCGAGGGACCCGAGCGCCGTCCCGGCGGAGACCACGAGCGGGCCAGAGGCGCTGCCGGAGTCGGAGAACAGCCGCCAGATGCCGAGGTACTGGGCGCGTTCGCCCGGCGGCGCGGTGTCCGCGCCGAGCGTCATCAGGATGCCGGAGCCGATGCCGTTGCCGAACCCCATGATCATGGCCACGATGCTGACGCTGACGAGGGTGTCGGTGAAGATCAGGGCGATCATCGCGGCGCCCATGACGAGCATGGACGGGATCGCCACCCAGAGTCTGCCGTACCGGTCCATGACCTTGCCGGCCGGGTAGAACAGGAGCATGTCGACGGCGCCGGAGATCCCGAACACCAGCGCGGTCGCGGAGGGCTCGAAGCCGAGGTGCTCGGTCCACAGCGGCAGCACCGTCTGGCGTGCGCCCCGGACCGCGCCGATGAGCAGCACGGCCACGCCGAGGGTGCGGAACACGGGCAGGTACTCACGCAGCACGGCCCGCATCGGGCGGCGCGGCGCGGCGTCGCGGGCGGCCACCGTGCGCTCGTGGGCCACCTCCGGGGCGATGACGACCACGATCGCCGCGGCCAGGGAGGTGCCCACCCCGAGCCAGTAGGCGTTCGCGGTGTCCGCGCCTCCGTGGATCAGTGCGGCGCCGGCGAACGGGCCGATGAACAGGCCGATCCGGGCGACCCCGCCGAGGGTGGACAGCGCCCTGGCCCGGCGCAGCGGGTGGATCACCTCGGTCAGGTAGGACTGCCGGGCGAGGGTGTACACGGAGTTCGTGGCCCCCACCAGCAGCACGCCGGCACCGATCACGATCAGGTTGGTCGCGAGCGCGATCGTGGCCATCCCGGCCATCGCCACGATCGAGGAGCCGATCATGGCCTTTCGGTCACCGAACCGGGCCGCGAGCATCCCGGCCGGGACGTCGGCGAGGATCTGCCCGATCGGCAGCAGCGCGGCCACCAGGGCCGCGGTGGCCAGGTCCGCTCCGAGGCCGATGGCGGTCACTGCGATCAGCGGAAGCATCGCCCCGACGCCGATCTCGAACAGCAACGACGGCAGGTACACGCCGGGGATCATCGTCCGCAGGGACGTGATGTGGTCGGGGGTGGGTTTCATCGCGGGGTCATCGTCTCGCACCCGTCGGGGCCGGCGCACGGGCGGTCAGTGGTCAAGACGAGTGCGTCGAATCCCAACGGACCGAGCTGAGGCCATGACGCCGGGCGCCCGGGGTGCGCTCCCACGCGCGCGCGCCTAGTTTGGGGACCGGGGCAGACAGGCTGCGGATCGCGTGCCGATGCCCGTCGGCTCACGCTCGATTCCAGTCACTAGTCATTGTCGATCGTCAGACATTTGGGGAATGAGATCAGCCGATGAATTCGGTGTGGGGACGAAGGGCCCTGCGTGCCGTCTGGGACTGCTTCAGTTGGGCGGCCGCCGTACTACTCGTGGTCGGGGCGCGGTACGACTTCACCCTGCCCGATGACCTCTGGGCCTCGGTCGGTTGGTACGTCGCTGCGACCTGCGTGCTCCAGATCGGCGTCGGCACCGCGCTCATGCTGTACCGCGGCCGCTACCGGACCGCGAGCTTCGACGAGTCGATCGGCATGGCGGTCACCGCCGTCACCGTCGGGGCGCTCCTGGCGATCACCTTCGTGGTGCTGCTCGGCTCATCGTTTCCCCGCGCCGTAGCCGTCTTGACCCCGC
Source organism: Occultella gossypii (assembly GCF_019947135.1). Classification (GTDB taxonomy): domain Bacteria; phylum Actinomycetota; class Actinomycetes; order Actinomycetales; family Beutenbergiaceae; genus Occultella; species Occultella gossypii. Next base: position 112,667 of record NZ_JAGSHT010000023.1, read on the forward strand.
CCATCGCACTGCTATTCATGGGCGCGGGCCGCTGGATGTATCGGGCGAGCACGAGCTGGCAGAAGAACTCCCGGGTGCGCAACAAGCCGGTGCTCATCTACGGGGCTGGGGATGCCGGGCATCAGTTGATCCGGCTGATCGCTACCGACGACGCGACTCAGTACCGGGTGGTCGGGTTCATCGACGACGACAAGGCCAAGAGGAATCTCAGGCTGGTGGGCGTGCCGGTGCTCGGCCGCCGTGAGCACCTCCTCGATGTCGCGGCGAAGACCGGCGCCACCACCGTGATCTTCGCCGTAACGAACGCGGACGCAGCGACCATCAGGGAGATCTCCGACGTGGTGGTGGGTGGCGGGCTCAAGTTCCTGGTGCTGCCGCCCCTGACCGACCTGATCGGCGGGCGCGTCCGTCTCAGTGACGTCCGGGAGGTCGAGGTGAGCGACATCCTCGGGCGCCGTCAGATCAAGACCGACATCGACTCGATCGCCGGCTACCTCACCGGGCGTCGGGTGCTGATCACGGGCGCGGGTGGTTCGATCGGCTCCGAGCTCGCGCGGCAGGTACACCGGTTCGGCCCTGCCGAACTGACCATGCTCGATCGCGACGAGTCCGCGCTGCACGGCGTCCAGCTCTCGATCTACGGGCGGGGCCTGCTCGACACGCCCGACGTGGTGCTCTGCGACATCCGTGACGAGGATGCGCTGCGAAAGGTGTTCGCGGCCCGGCGCCCGGAGGTCATTCTGCACACGGCAGCGCTCAAGCACCTGCCGATGCTCGAGCAGTATCCGGAGGAGGCATGGAAGACCAACGTCCTCGGAACCCTCAATGTGCTCCGGCTCGCGGACGAGTACGACGTACGGCAGTTCGTCAACATCTCCACCGACAAGGCAGCAGATCCGAGCAGCGTCCTCGGCCACACGAAGCGGATCGCGGAGCAGTTGACGGCATGGCAGGCGGCGCGGGCCGATGGCACATACCTCTCGGTCCGGTTCGGCAACGTGCTCGGTTCCCGCGGATCCATGCTCCATGCGTTCAGCGCGCAGATCGCCAAGGGCGGGCCCGTCACGGTCACGCATCCCGAGATCACGCGCTACTTCATGACGATCCCCGAGGCGTGCGAACTCACGATCCAGGCCGCCGCGATCGGACGCGACGGCGAGGTCCTCGTCCTCGACATGGGTGAACCGGTCAGCATCCTCGACGTCGCCAAGCGCATGATCGCGAACTCCGGGAAGCGGATCGAGATCACGTTCACGGGGCTTCGCGACGGCGAGAAGATGCACGAAGTCCTCATCGGCCGGGCGGAAGCCGACGTCCGGCCGTTCCATCCCCTGATCACGCACGTCCCGGTGCCGCCACTGGCGCCGGAGGGCCTGCCGGCGGTCCAGTCACCTGCCGCAACGGAGGCCGTCGAGCACCGCGCCCGCTAGTCACCGTCGCTTGGGGCACCAGGCCATCTCAGGGGCAGAACCGAGCGGCGACCAGAAGACGAAAGGGCTCGTGTGGACACATCCAAGAGGACATGTCCACACGAGCCCGCGACCCGCAGGTCAGATCAGTTCGTCGCCCCAGCCGTTGCGGATGAGCTCATCGCCCCAACCTGCGCGGATGAGCTCGTCACCCCAACCGTTGCGGATGAGTTCGTCCCCCCAGCCCGCACGGATGAGCTCGTCGCCCCAACCGTTGCGGATCAGTTCGTCCCCCCAGCCCGCACGGATGAGCTCGTCGCCCCAACCGTTGCGGATCAATTCGTCGCCCCAGCCCGTGGCGACGGTGTCGTCGGATTGCGTGGCAGCGATGGCCGCTGGTCCGACGGCAACGAGTCCGAGTGCGGTCGCAGCAGCGACGGCGGCAATTCGGAATCTCAGACGGAAGGTCTTCTTCATATTCAGGCTCCTTTAGACGGGGTAAGGCGCGTGTGTCCACAAATGTGGCTTGCACGATCAAATCTACCCCAGCCCCCCCGTCCGGGCGAGCCCTCCGTATCACACTGAGCGGGTGAATCACCAACCGGCGTGTTGCCGGTCGAGGTGACTCAGTCGACCGGCGCCTCCTCGGGCTTCGGCTCCGCGTCGGGCCCACTCGGCGCCGACTGCTCGATGGCGACGACCTCGATGTCGGTCTCGTCCAGGTGTGGCGCACTCTGCTGCCACTCGTGGCCCTGCGCCGGGACATCGGTCTCGGAGTGGGCACCGCAGCCGTGATCGAGGGCGACGACCTTGCCGTCGTCGGGCGACCACTCGTTGGCGCAGACCCCGAACACGGTGCCGAGCGACCCGGCGATCCGCACAATGAAGCCGCACTCGGCGCAGTTCGCGCCGGCGGCCTTGGTGCCCGCCGTGTCCGGCCCTTGGGAGCCCTCGTACCAGCGGCTGGCCGCGGCATCGATCGCCTTGCGGTTCATCACCCGGTCGCGTCCGAGACCCAGCTCCGCGATCGCGATCCGGTCCTCCTCCGGGTCCCCGGTGGCCAGGTAGCCCGGCTCGAGCCGCTCGTCCTCCGCCACGTACGGGAGCCGGTCGGTCGGCCCGAGGTCCCCGGGCGCCAGGCGGTCCGCCCAGGGCAGCCAGGCGGGGGCCAGCAGGGCACCGTCGCCAGGCAGGAGTCCGCTCTCGCAGATGGTCGCGGTCCGGGACCGCGAGATCCGGGACATGGTCACGTACCAGCGCCAGCCCTCGTAGCCGGGCGAGGTGGCCGCGAAGTAGTGGGTCGCTAGCCGATCCGCCTCCAGCACCATGCCGAGGTGGTCGCCGACGTCCTTCGCACCCCCCTCGAGCAGTGCCTCGCGGGCCTGGTCGACGGCGGCTGCAAGGACGGCGTCCTTGGCGGGCCGGCGGGCGCTGGTGGTGGTTGAGGGCACAGTGAAGGTCTCCGTCATGGGTCTCAGGCGTCGAACTCGTCGGCCACGACGCGCAGCATCTGGGCCACCTTGGTGGCCTCGGCCTTGTCCGGGTAGCGGCCGGCGCGGAGCTTGTTGCCGGCGCGGTCGAGCAGTTTGATGAGGTCCTCGACGATCGGGCCCATGTCCTCGGCGGGACGACGGTGGGCCCGCGCCACGGACGGGGCGGCGTCGAGCACCCGCACCGAGAGCGCCTGGAGGCCGCGGCGGCCGTCGGCAACACCGAACTCCAGACGCGTGCCGGGCTTGGGGGCCGGGGTGTCAGGGGGCATCGCGGAGGCGTGCAGGAAGACCTCGCCGCCGTCGTCGGAGGCGATGAAGCCGAAGCCGCGGTCGGCGTCGAAGAACTTGACCTTGCCGGTGGGCACGAAGATCCCTGACTCTCTTGGTTCGTAGTGCGGGCGCGCCGAAGTGCGCTCGCAGACATGGTGCGGAGCCCAGTTTACCCGGACGCCCCGGCGACACCGAGCCAATGCCGTAATGACGTCCTTGCCCGGGTGGACGCCCGTACTGCGAACCGGGCGCGCCCAGGAATGCGACCTCCCCGGTGAGCGGTAGCCTGAAAATGAGGGCCCCACTCCGCATCCACCACAGATGGGGGCCATAGACCTTCGGGGAGTCTAGACGGGAAGGACCACAGCTTCCGATGTACGCGATGCATGGAGACCCGAACCTGAGCAAGGTGGCCCACGGTCCCTCCGGCCAGGGTAGAGCGATGTGAACGCCCGCATCCATCTGTCGCCGCCAGACGTCGGCGCGGATGAGGAGGCAGCGGTCCTCAGCGCGCTCCGGTCCGGCTGGATCGCGCCGCTCGGGCCGCACGTCGACGAGTTCGAGAGCGACCTCGCCGCGCTCACCGAACGGAAGCATGCCGTCGCATTGTCTTCCGGGACCGCCGCGCTCCATTTGGGACTACTCACGCTCGGCGTTGGGGAACGAGACTCGGTGATCACCTCGACGTTGACGTTCGCAGCAACGGCCAACGCAATCGTGTACACGGGTGCCCGGCCAGTGTTCGTTGACGCCGACAGGACAGGCAACATGAATCCTGCCATCCTTCGACATGCGATCGAAGACCAGGAGCATCGCGGCCGACGGGTAGCCGCAATCCTACCGGTTGACCTCTTTGGAAAGATGGCAGATCACGAATCTATAGGCAATATCGCAAACGAGTTCACGATCCCCGTGTTGACTGATGCAGCAGAATCGTTGGGTGCTTTGAGAGAAGGACGGCGTGCGGGTTCGACCGGCAACGCCGCCGCGGTGTCATTCAATGGCAACAAGATCATCACTACTTCCGGCGGCGGAGCATTGCTCACTGACGATGGCGCCATAGCACAACGTGTCCGGTATCTTGCGACCCAGGCGCGCCAGCCCACTCGACACTACGAGCACGTCGATATCGGATACAACTATCGCCTCTCGAACCTGCTCGCCGCATTGGGAAGTAGCCAATTGCGCCGACTGCCCGCGATGATAGAGCGGCGTCGAGCTCACCGCCTGATGTATCGTGAAATGTTTCGCGAGGTCCCTGGAGTGAGCGTCTTTGGTGGACCCGATGGTTCAAACGGCAGCGAAACCACTCAGGACAACTTCTGGCTCACGACAATCGTGGTTGACACCGAGACCGCTGGCTGGAGCGCTAACGACCTCATCACGCACCTGGAGGGCGCCGATATAGAAGCTCGCCCGATCTGGAAGCCGATGCATCTCCAGCCCGTATTCGCAAGCAACGACCGTTACGTCGATGGCACCAGTGAGTCGTTCTTCGAGCGCGGACTTTCCCTACCGAGCGGTTCATCTCTCGGACCGCCCGACACCCAACGGATACGTACGGCGGTCGAGAGGTTTCTGGAGGGTGGCCGAAGAACATGAGGTCCAGCCGATACGCACCGATCAAACGTTTCGGAGATGTCATCCTGTCCGCACTGGCTCTGGTTCTCACTGGGCCACTACAACTCACACTCGCCTGCCTCCTGGCAGCGACCCAAGGTCGCCCGGTACTTTTTCGGCAACCACGCCCGGGACTCGCCGAGGAAGAATTTGTTCTCGTCAAGTTCCGAACCATGCGCGACCCAGTGTATGAGCACGAACCGGACGCGCTTCGGATCACGCGAATCGGCCGAATCCTGCGCGAGACCAGTCTCGACGAGTTGCCGAGCTTCTACAACGTCCTAGTCGGGAACATGAGTATCGTCGGGCCACGCCCGCTTCTGCCGGAGTACCTACCGCTATACACCAACGATCAGCGACGTCGGCACGACGTTCGGCCCGGAATCACCGGATTTGCCCAGCTGGCTGGCCGAAACGCCGTACCATGGACCAGACGGATGGAGCTTGACGTGGAGTATGTCGAGCGCATGTCGGCTTTCCTCGACGCGTCCATCGCCGTGCGGACGCTGTACCTTGTTATACGTCGACGGGGAGTTTCCGAACCTGGGCATGCGACCTCGAGCCGATTCGACGAAGGGCCGCGCACGCATGGCTGACGGAACCGTGGTCTTCGGAGCCTCTGGATTCGGTCGGGAGGCGATCGACGTGATCCTCGATATCCGGGCCGCCGACCCGATGGCGTTACCACCACTCCTCGGCGTGATGGACGATCGTCCGAACGGACGGAGTCTCGAGAAACTCGCGGGTATCGGAGTGCCTTACCTCGGCCCCATCGCTCGATGGTCGGAGTACCAGGGCTCGGCACACTATGTCGTCGGCATCGGCGACCCTCGAACTCGGTACGACGTGGTTTCGCGGACAGACCCGTCTTCCGAGAGCGCGGCGACAATCGTGCACCCGTCAGCAACCGTGGGCCACGCCACGCACTTGGGCCGCGGCGTGATCGTCTGCGCCGGTGTGCAGATCTCAAACAATGTGACACTCGGCGAGCACGTCCACATCAACCCGAATGCCACAGTGGGTCACGACGCCCGTCTCCTTGACTTTGTCTCCATCAATCCCGGAGCGGTCATCTCCGGCGACTGCCTCATAGGCGATCGAGTGCTTGTCGGTGCCAACGCCACAGTGCTTCAAGGTCTCGAGATCGGCGCGGAGGCGATCGTGGGCGCCGCAGCGTGCGTTGTTCGTGACGTCTCGGCAGGACGCACGGTCAAGGGCGTACCCGCCGTATGAAGCGTCCCATCTCTCCCCGCCGCTCCACGGACTCGTCCGTGGGCGTCCGAGCCTCGGCCGAAGGCTCAAGGGCACCCTTGAGCACCGGGCACGCCATCGGGTTGGTCACCATCTCCCGCTTCGGGACACTCGGCGTCTCTCTCGTCGGTGGCGTCCTCCTGGCTCGCTCCCTCGAGGTGCCGGCTCGTGGCGTGCTGTCTGTTTCAATCACGCTCGTCTCCCTTCTGGCGTCCGTGGGCGCTGCCGGCCTCGAGACGGCCGCCCTACGGTCTGCGGGCGGCAGCGACGGCAGCGCCGTCCTCTACTCATCGATCAGGCGCTCGGCGCTCGTCACATGTGCGTGCGTGCCAGTCTCGCTTGTGCTGCTCATGTTCAAAGTGCCCATCGCCGGCCTCCAGCCCTTGGAGGCAGCGATTGCGGTTCTGACCATTCCCGTCATTGTCCTGAGCCAGCTCCTCAGCAACTGCTCCCTCGGAATGAGGCGCTACCGCGTCTGGGTCGCCTCCACCGTCGGGACCGTCTCCGCCTATGTGATAGGAATCGCGGGCCTCACAATCGCCGGCGTCACGTCGCTCGGCGCATACCTCGCAGCTTTCGCTCTCGGCTATGTCTTCAGTGCAATGGTGCTCTTGACCTCATTACGAGGTGCGGCTAGAAGGCCATCTCGAGACGCCGCCAGCAGAGTCGCTGCCAGCGCCAGCCGCATGACCGCAATCACGTTACTGCAGATGGTCTTCCTTCGCGTACACGCGCCACTTGTTCAAGCTCTCGGATCGAGCGGAGCTGCTGGCCTCCTCGCGGTTGCGACTCCACTGGTCGACGCCCTCTTGTTCCTTCCAGTCGCTGCCGGCCTCGTCCTTCTCCCCCGCTATGCGGCACAGAACCGCGGCTCAGCGAGACCGTTGCAGGACGCGCTCAGGGTCTCTCTCATCACAGCACTCGGAGCGATTGCGCTCGGTCTCCTCGCACCTATCGTCGTACCGTTCCTCTATGGGGCGGACTACGCGGACGCCTCCACACTCGTTCAATGGATGCTTCCCGGAGCCGTTGCATTTGCGTTCGCACGCGTGCTCCAGAGTCATCTCTTGGCGACCGAGAGTTACGCCACACTCGTACTCGGAAGCCTACTCGCCGTCATCTTCTCAGTGGCAGTGCAACTCATCCTGTCGCCCCACCTCGGCGCTACGGGCGCCGCCATCGCTATAGCCGCTGGCTACGTCACAATGACGGTCACGTTCTCTATCGGATACGCACGGAGACCAGCGAATGCGTAGTTCGGCAGGAAATCCTCAAGGGGGCAGTCGCAACCGAACTCGGGCGATCTGGCGTCCAAATCTGCCCGACAGTCCGAGCATGGGGCCGCGACCTTCGCAGGGATGGCCCATCGCCGTGCTGACGGCGACAATACTCACGACGCCCTTGGCCGGCGCCTCCAGTTTCCTATCATACGTCGGCCTTCCGATGCTCGGCGCTGGGGTCCTCCTCAACGCGCTACGTCGTAGGAGCACGACGGGAAGTCCGCCGAGTTCGGGTCCGGTGCTCTTAGCAACTTGGCTTGTCCTGACGACACTGGTGACAGCGCTCTTCTCTGACCGAGCCGAGGTAGCACCTCTGGCGCTGGTAGGGCTGGTTGCACTGACGGCCTGCTTAGCCGCCAGCTACTACCGATCGGCAAGCGACCTCCGTGTAGTTGAGTCGACGATTCTCGTGGCGACATCAATCCTCGCGATCGCGTTCATTGCTTTTGCTGGTCCCCGAGTCATTGGTGGAGGCGCCAACTCCTGGGCGCTCATCTATGAGAACTCGAACTGGATCAACTCCAACACACTCGGTCTTGTCTTCGCCATCGCAATTGGGGCCGGCGTCGGGCGGACTCTACGAAACGAACGGCGCCTCCTACCAGTACTCGCCGTCACGCTCTGCACCGCAGCGCTCGCCTTGACATTCTCGCGGAGCGCATACCTCGCCGCAGGCGCGATTCTGCTGCACGTGCTCGTGGGCAAGCGGAAGGCATTCCTCCTACTCCTACCAGTACTCCTGATTGGCTACGCGAACCTTCCGATGGCGGTCCAAGACCGCGTCACGTACACCACTGCTGGGAGCGGCCTGGATCCTTCGTCCTCGGTCAGGCTTGAGTTGTGGAGAGCAGCGCTAGCCATCGCTCGCGACAACCCGGTACTTGGCGTTGGCTTCCACTCGATCCGCCCCGCACTGGTCGAGTATGGTGCGCCTGACGGGCTCGCGTTTCCCCACAACGCTTATTTGACACTTCTACTGGGAGCCGGTGCGATCACCTTCGCCATAGTAATCGCGTGGATCGGCGGATATTGCGTGCGGCTTGTGAGGCAGTCTCGCCAGGACCCAACGGGGTCCGCCTGGACACGCCTCCTCACGTTGACGGCCGCGCTGGTTTGCTCATTCTTCGGCGAGCCGCTTCTGAGCCCGATCCCGACGATCATGCTCCTGGCACTGTTGACCGCGCCGTTCGTGAAGCCCGATCCTGGGAGGACCCGTGACCTATAGAATTCTCCAGATCAGTGGAACCGCGACGGGTGGCGGATGGTTCATCGATCAGGTCTCGGAGTTGGCCGATCGGGGCCACCACGTTGAAACCGTTGTCACGAACGACGGCCCGTTGAAGGATCAACTCGAGGCGCTCGGCATGCGGGTACACGTGATCCCATTTCGGGGATACCGACCACGAGACTGGTGGCGCGTTTGGAGAGCATATAGGCATTTGGTGAGATTGATCCGCGATGGAGAATTCGACGTGGTGCACGCTCATTTGTACAAGACAATGATCACATGCCGCATGATTCTGCGCGGGCGGTCGCGCCCCGTATTGATCTCACAGGTGGCAGGGACTGTCCACCTTAAGAGCACACTGCTGTCCGCAATCGATCGCGCCACCCTGCGGTGGGATACGACACTGGTTGCATCGTGCACGGACTTTGCGGAGACGTACCGGCGAATCGGTGCACGTAATGTTCGAACGAATTTCTACGGATGCCACACGGAGAACTTTGCACCTTCGGACACGCCTTCACCCTTTCGCGAAGAGTTCTCCTTGGATAGATCCGATATTGCTGTCGGCATGGTTGCACACATGTATCCAACGACTCTGCGCGCGTTCAGAGATGTCGGCGTGAAAGGACACGAGACGTTCATTGATGCGGCAGCGATTCTTGCAGAACGTTTTAGGGACGTTCGTTTCTTCGTCGTAGGCGACGAGTTCAGCGGGGACGGCAGCTATCGCCGCGCTCTGCAACAGCGAGCGTCGAAGCTCGTCTCGACGAACAGACTTCAATTCCTAGGCCACCGGACCGACATGCGGAACGTCCTTTCAGGTCTTGACATTCTGAGCAACCCATCCCTGAGCGAATCCGCCTCGTATACGATGATCGAAGCCGCACTGATGGAGAAGCCGGTTGTCGCGACCCGTGTCGGAGGACTGAAGGACACTGTGCTAGACGGACGAACCGGTCGGCTCGTGGACCCAGCGGAGGCCACCCAGTTGGCCGAGGCCATCAGCTCGTTGATCGTGGACGCAGACCTGCGGCGTGAATTCGGTAGGGCAGGGAGGCGTCACGTCCTCGGGCTCTTCGACATCCATGCAACGGTCGATGTTCTCGAGGCCATTTACGCGGACACCATCGACGGAGAGCACTCGTGACGAGTCGGTGGCCACGCCTCCTCCTGAAGGCTACGAGAGGGACTCGGGCCCGCAACTATCCGCTCTTTCCGCGCGATACCTGGACAGCGCGATACCCGCTGGACTGGCGCAGCCTCGCGGCATCGACTGACGCCCGTGGTGCAGTGATGGTCGGTCAGGAGGATGGCGAGCCCTGGCTTCATCCGGTTGCGACCAGTTTCGCCCTGCTTGCCCGGCTCCAGACCACTCCAGGGCCCTCGGAGGTCAAGATCATCGAGGCTTCCGTTCGTAGCCTCATAGAGGCTCAGTGCGCAGATGGCTCGTGGCGCTACCCCGTGGCCGTGCCGAGATACGGAGCACGCCCGGGATGGTCCTCCGGCATGGCCCAGGGACTGGCGATCTCTGCCTTGACCCGGTCCGCCGGGGTACTCACGAGCGCCGCGCTCGGCGTCACGATCGAGGCCAGTGTCCGTCGCGCTCACGATCACATGATGCTGCCGACCACCGCAGGCGGTTGCTCGGTATTCGACGCCGCAGGCGCACCATTCTTCGAGGAGTGCCCGGTCGAACCAGTTCCGTACATCCTGAACGGCGCCTGCTTCGCACTGATCGGGCTCTGGGACTTCGAGCGGACCTTCGGAGGAGAGGCTGGCGCCGCAGCGGCGCGCCGACTGTCCTCATTGTTGCCAGCATGGGATCTGGGCTACTGGTCGCGCTACGACCTCCGATCGGGCGCACCGAGTTCGCCCGATTACCACAGCCTCCATGTTTCCTTGCTGCGGGTCCTCGACGACCTGTACACCGAGGACTTCGCTGAGTACGCAACCCGCTTCCAGCAGTACCGCACGTCCCGCCCCCACAGATGGAAGGCCCTAGCAGTGCTTGCTGTTGAGCGGCTGTTGGTCCCAGTCGAGGTACGGCATGAGACGTGACACGCGAACAGTACGGCTCGTCGCGCCGCGGCGATCACCACATACGCAGACTTGGGTGCGCGCATTCACGTCACGGGGCTGGGAGGTCGAACTCGCATCTTTGACCTTTGGCCGCAGCGCCGTGTCATGGTGGATGCTCCCCTGGCGCGCACTCAAGGGCCGATTCAGTCCGAGACCAGCCGTGACGGTATTCCAGTCCATGGGCGCCCACGGACTCCTGGGTGCGCTCCTACCCCGGTCTCGACGGACCGTTGTTGTGCCCTGGGGTAGCGAGGTTGAGGCTGCTCGACGCTCGCGGTGGCGCTCCTGGATCGGAGGCTTCATTCTCCGGCGGGCCGACGTCGCACTGGTGACATCGAACGACATGGCGGAGACACTGCGGAGTCTCTGGCCGTCCTCGGCTCCGGAACTCATCGTCATCTCCTGGGGCGTTTCCGACGCCGCGCTGCGGCAGCATGACCACACCGCGGCGCGGCGCACGGTTGAACGAACAACGACCGCAGACCACAACTCGACCGTCGTGCTAGCCCCACGCGGCGTCGGCGGCGTCTATCGCCATCACCTTGTCCTTGAGGCATTCCGGCAAGCGCGCCGAACGAGGCTCGATCTCCACCTCCTCGTGATCGACACGAGGCGAACGGATGCCACCGAGTACGAACCGTCCGACAGCGATGGAGTCACCATCCTCCCGATGCAGCCGCGGTCGGAACTGCACACACTCCTCGCCGGAGTTGACGGTGTCGTTTCGATCCCCGCAGCAGACCAGCGCTCGACATCCGTACTCGAGGCGATCGCACTAGGTGCTCGCGTCCTTCTGAGTGACATTCCAGCGTACAGAGAACTTCTGGTCGAAGGCGCGGATGTCGACATTCTCGGAGAACCTGTCCTGGAATCCCTCACTTTGGCCTTTCGCTCGATTCAGCCGACGACACTCGCCGCACGGGAAGCGAACCAGCAATGGGCGCGTGCCCATGAGCGCGAGTCGATCCAATTCGATAGGATCGTGACGGCGTGCACCAGGGACGCCCGATGAAGATCGCCCTCGTCAACCAGTACGTGGTCCCCCCGGGCGCGGGTGGTGGCTCCCGCCACTTGGACCTGGCGCGAGAATGGGCGGCAGCGGGCGACTCGGTCGAAATTCTCTCAGGTTCCTTCAACCATTTCGCCCAGGAGGCTCCGCATGGGCACCGAGACACACTCTCGGTGCACGATGGCGTTCGCATCCACCCACTCTGGACACCGGGTTACCGCGGGAACGGCCTGCGCAGAATTCTCGACATGGTCTGGTTTGGGGCGCGGGCAGCGTTGTGTCGCAAATCCCTGAGCGGCGTTGACATCGTGATCGGGTCCTCTCCTCACCCGTTAGCAGCCTGCGCCGCCGCCATCCTCGCGAGACGCTTGCGCGTCCCATTCATCTATGAGGTTCGCGACCTTTGGCCCGAGACTCTGATCGACCTCGGATCGTTGGACCGCGAAGGGGTTGCCGCCCGTTCGCTCTTCGCGATCGAGGCAAAGCTCGTGCGTACTGCGGCAGTCACGGTCGGGGTGCCCCCACTGATGCGGTCGTACCTCGATTCGCGGAACCTCCACCCCCGCCAGTACGTGCACATCCCAAACGGGGCGGTCCTATCCGACGAGGTATCGAACGAGCGGTCGCATCGCGTCTCACGAATGATCGATGATCTGGGTAGCAAGGGTAGAACGGTCTTCGTCTACGCGGGTTCACTCGGGCGGGCGAATGGCGTGAAGGCGGTGGTCGTCGCAGCCACTCGCCTCGAGTCCCGCGGCGCCGACCTCGTTGTGCTCGGGGACGGACCAGAGCGTCGCAGTCTTGAAGAGCTCGTGGCAAAACTGGGCTCCACCAATGTCCACTTCACAGGCCAACTGCCCAAGCCGGTAGCCCTTGCATGCATGAGCGCGTCCACCGCGTCCATCTTCCACCTCCTCGATGCGCCAGTCTTCAAGTACGGTCTCAGTCCGAACAAGCTCATCGATTACCTTGCTGCTGGTCGCCCACTGATTTACGCCGGACCCCAGGTCGAAAATCCGGGCACCCGATCGGGGGCGTGCGTCATAGCACGCCCGGGCGACTCCGCGTCGATCGCCGAGGCGATGCGATCGATCATCTCCATGCCCGTCGAAGTACGCGACGCGTTGGGGACCAAGGCTCGCGACCACGCAACTCGGGAGCACTCAATTTCAACTCTCGCGGTCCGATACCGCGATGTCCTGAATCGAAGTGCATGACCGGTGGACCACCATCGGCCCATCACGGAGTCCCGGTCCTCGAGGACCTGGACAGCCTCAAAACCGTCACGGCATCAGCCCGCACGGTGGGCCGTGCCCGCACCCCGTAGTATGAGCGGACGTATCGTCCGGCCGGGGTGATGTCATGGCCGGGTTGGCTGGATGCAACCCAGTGTGCTTGGAGAATTCGTGGATCTGCGGGACTACCTGACACTGATCCGAAAGCGTTGGACGAGTGTGGCGATCGTGACGCTCGTCGTTCTCGCGATGACGTCGATCGTCACGGTGCTATCTCCGACGAACTACACCGCTCGGACCACCATCTTCTTCGCGGTCCAAGGCGGTGGATCCGTGAGCGACCTGGTGCAGGGTTCCACGTATGCCGAGAAGCAGGTCCAGTCGTATGCCGAGGTAGCCGTCGCTCCCATCGTCCTCGCGCCAGTGATCGACGAACTGGGACTGAACACCACCGTAGGCGCACTGGCCCAGCAGATCACGGCAACCGTGCCCGCTGGAACGGTCATCATCGAGATCTCTGTGGCAGATGAGAGCCCAAGTCGAGCAGCCGACATTGCCAACGCCATCGGCTCTGAACTCTCCGATGCGGTCGCCGCACTGTCCCCGAGCGGACCGGATGGCATCGAATCGGTTCGTGCAACAACTATCTCCTCAGCGACCGTGCCCGTCGCCCCAAGTTCTCCCAACGTCCCGCGGAACCTGTTGCTGGGACTTCTCCTTGGAGGCGCTCTCGGGGTCGGGCTCGCGATCCTCCGGGAGGTGATGAACACCAAGGTCCGAACGGAGGAGGACGTGTCACGGGTCACAGATGCCTCGATCGTCGCCACGATCGGTTTCGACAGCGACGCATCGGCCCATCCACTGATCGTCCAAGCCGATCCGCACTCGGCTCGGGCCGAGGCATACCGTCGACTGCGCACGAACCTTCAGTTCTTGGACATCGCGGATCGCTCGCATTCGATTGTCATCACGTCGTCCCTACCCGGTGAGGGCAAATCGACCACATCCATCAACCTCGCGATCGCGTTGGCGGAGGCGGGCACACGAGTTCTGTTGGTCGACGCAGACCTTCGGCGACCACAGATCGCAAAGTACATGCAACTCGAAGGTCGGGTCGGATTGACAACAGTCCTGATAGGTCGTGCTCAGCTCGCTGACGTGGTTCAGCCATGGGGTGCCGGGAATCTCCATGTCTTGCCCTCCGGACGCGTGCCACCGAACCCGAGTGAACTGCTCGGTTCGGGGGCGATGGAGACGCTCATGGAGTCTGCCGCCCAGGAGTACGACGTGATTCTGCTGGATGCGCCACCCCTGCTCCCCGTAACAGACAGTGCCGTTCTTGCTGGCAAGGCTGGAGGAGCGCTCGTAGTGATCGGGAGCGATGAGTTACACCTGAGCCAGCTCGAGGACTCGCTCGAGTCACTAGAAGCAGTCGACACCCGGCTCCTGGGTCTGGTGTTGAACAAGGTACGAAAAGCGCACGCGGGAAGCTACGTCGAATATGACTACCGGTCCACATATGCGTCACACGCCACACGCGGCAAACGAGGCAAGGGCCACGGCAGGCGAGGCAACCCGCGGCCGACGCCCCAGTTGGAGTCCTCCCCACGGACCACGCAAGCCGACGTCATGGACCCTCAACCCGTCGCCAGTGGCTCGCACACCACGAGCTCATCGGGAGCCGCGCCGCCACCGACGATCCCCCCTCGGCGCGCCAGCACCGACGCTAGACGTGGCACCGGCCAGCGCTAGCCAGACGGCTACCGCAGCGTTCTACCGAGGCACAGGCACATCGATATGACGAGACCCGAGCACTTCCCTTTCGCCGTCCTCGTGATCTGTACCGGCAACATCTGCCGGTCCCCCGCCGTCGAACGGCTCCTGACCGCCGGGCTCGACGCGAGTGTCTACGTACGCAGCGCGGGCACGCACGCGATGGTGGGGGAGCCGATCTCCGCACCGATGGGGCCACTGGTCAAGGAAGCCGGGGCCAACCCCGACCACTTCGCGGCGCGGCAGGTGACGGAGAACGCGGTCCGTCAGGCGGATCTCGTGCTGACCATGACGCGTGAGCACCGGGGCGCGGCCGTGGACCTGTGGCCCGGAGCCGTGCGCCGCACCTTCACCTTGCGGGAGTATGCCCGGGCGCTCGGGATCATCGACCTGCGCAAGGTTCCCGCCGGGCTGAGCCAGGGACAGCGCTTGGCTGCAGTGACGCCGATGGCCGCGGTGATGCGTGGGCAGGGCCAGCCGCACGACCCGAAGGAGGACGACGTGATCGACCCCTACCGGGAGTCGCCCGAGGTGTACCGGCAGGCGTTCGAGCAGTTGGAGCCGGCCGTGCGGACGATCGTGCGGGTCGCCCGGGGCGAGTGAGCCGGACTGGCGGTCACCAGGTCGTGCCGGCGTCGGCCGAGACGAGCACCTGCTCGCCGGCCCACAGCCAGGCGACGTCCTCGTTGAGGGCGAGGGCCACGGCGCCCGGCTGGGCGTCCGGCACCGGAACACAGGCGGCCGTGTCGGTGAGCCCCGCGACGTCCTCGGTGACGAACCTGACCGCGACCCCGTCGCACCCCTCCTCCAGCGAGGCGAACAGGTAGCCGAGGTTGTCGGCGTTGCTGCTGAGCTGAGGGGCCAGGGCCACTCCTCCGGCCAGGTTGCCCGCCGCCGCCCAGGTCGCGCCCGCGTCTCCGGTCAGGTGCACGGCGCCGTCCGTGCACAGCACCGCGGCTTGGGTGTTGGTCAGGCCGGCCACATCCACGACCTGCGTCGTGCACGGCGCCGCGGTGCCGCCTGGGCCGTGCACGGCGTTCCGGTCCGCCGGCTCGAGGTACCAGGCGCCGGGGAGTTCGTTGTCCTGGCTCTCCCACTCGGCCCCCGCGGAGGCCGTGATCGTGAAGGACGGCTCGCAGTCTTCGGCGCCACCGATCGCGAACGCGGTCGTCTCGGCCAGAGCCTTGAGCCGGACGACCGGGGCAAGGCCCGGATCGGTGGTTGCCCACGTCTGGCCACCGTCGCCGCTGAACTCCACCAGTCCCGGGGTCTCGCAGTCACCCACCGTGGCCCGCCACCCGATCTCCACGGAGGCGATCGTGAGGAGCCGGAGCGCCGGGACCGGCTCGACCGGCGCGGCGGTGGTGGGCTCGTCCTCGGGCGCAGTGGTCGTCGTCGACGGCACCGGCTCCGGCGCGGTGGTGGTCGGCTCGGGCTGGGTCGGCGGAATGTAGGGGTCGGCGCTCGGCGGCGTCCGCGGTCGGAACAGCAAGGCGATCAGAATGACGTTCAGCACCACGAGCGTGGCAAGGGCGATTGCGGCCAGTCGGTTCTCCTGGAGCCATCGCATGATTGTGGATCCTAGGTGAGGGCGGCAACCGGCCGCCCGTGGAGGCGGCCCCATCACCCGCCCGCGCCCGGCGAACTGCCGGGGTGAGGGCGCAACCTCACCCACCCTTCACCCGCGAGCACCACCCGGCCCCGAACGGCCATGGGGAAGTCTGGGACCCGTCCCGCCCCCGACACCGAGGTCGTCCGTCATGAGCACCAGCGCCAGGATCCGCCACCGCACGGTCCCGGTCCCCAGCAGCCCGCAGCTCGAGCGCGATCGCGTCGACGCCCGGCCGGCGGACCCCCCCGACGGACCAGCGCCCGCAGACCCGGCCCGCGACGGCGAAAGCGGGACCGGCGCCGATGCTGCGACCCCGCTGACCCATCCTGCTCCCATCGGGCGGTGCTCTCCCGCCCCCGGAGCCGAAAGCCCAGCGTTGACCCGTAGAATTGTGCGGATGACCACCCGCCAGAACGCCGCCGGTCAGCCCGCCGCCGGCGACGCCCTCTCGGCGGCCCTGCGCGGTTGGGACGACGCCCGCCTGCTGAACCTCCTGGCAGCCCGGCCGGACCTGGCGAGCCCGGCGCCGAGTTCGGTGACCGCGATGATCGCCCGGGCCGGCTCCCGTGCATCCGTCAGCCGCGCCCTGGCCAATCTTGACGCCCCGACCCTGACGGTCGCCGAGGCGCTCGTGGTGGCGGACGAACCCGCGGGTGTCCCGGCGGCCCGGCTCGCTGCGCTGCTGGGCACGGACGTGACCGGCTACCTGCAGCGCCTGCTCGACCTCGCGCTGGCCACCGGCGACCTCGACGGCGCCCGGGCCGTGCCTGCCCTCGCTGAGGCGATCGGACCGCACCCGCTCGGCCTCGGCCCGAGCCTGACCGACCTGCCGGTGAACCTCGCCGACGGCTGGCCCACCACCAACCGGGCGCTCACCGCCGTGCTCGCGAAGGCACCGCCCGGTCCGGTCCGGATGCTCGAGGCACTGACCTGGGGCCCGCCGCTGGGCACCGTGACCAACGACATCCCGCCGGCGGCCCGGTGGCTGCTCGATGCGCACGTGCTGTTCCGGATCGCGCCGACCCAGCTGGTCCTGCCCCGCGAGGTGGCGCTGGCCGCCCGGGCCGGCCGCCTGGTCCGCGAGTTACGCACCGCCCCTCCCCTGCCCGAGGCGACGCGCCGCCCGCCGGCGACGGTCGCCTCCGAGACGGTGCGCGTCGCGGAGGAGGCGATGCACGCCGTCGGGCTGGTCCTGGACGCCTGGACGAAGGACCCGCCGGCCGTGCTGCGCTCTGGCGGCCTGGGCGTGCGGGACCTGCGCCAGGTGGCGAGCGCGCTCGAGGCGTCGAGCACGCGGGCGGCGTTCGTGGTGGAGCTCACCGGGATGCTCGGCCTGCTCGGCCACTTCCACGACGTGGACGGCAGCGTCTGGGCGCCGGTCGCCGAGGCCGAGGACTGGCGCGAGGAGCCGATGCCGACCAGGTGGGCACGGACCGTGCGGGCCTGGCTGGACTCGCCACGGACCCCGTGGCTGGCGGGCTCCCGCACGGACAAGGGGGTGCTCCGCTCGGCGCTGGAGCCCGAGCTGGAACGGGCCTGGGCGTCCCCGCTGCGGCGACGGGTGCTGGAGTCGGTGCGCGCCTGGCCGGAGCACGCGGCACCGGACGCCGCGGCCGTGCACGCCCACGTCGCCTGGCACACAGCCAGGGCGGCGCCGCCGTTGAGTGCCGTGCAGGCGATCCTCGACGAGGCGGCCATGCTCGGGCTGACCGGCGCCGGCGCGCTCGGCGAACCCACCCGGCTGCTCCTCGACGGCGCCGGCGAAGGCGAGCTGGCCGTCGCGTTCGCGCGGGACCTGCCACCGTCGGTCGACGAGATCTTCGTGCAGGGGGACCTGAGCGGCATCGTGCCCGGCCGGCCGAGCGCCACGCTGGCGACCCTGCTCGCGACGAGCGCCGACGTCGAGAGCCGCGGCGCCGCGCTGACGGTGCGCTTCACGGCCGCGTCGATCCGGCGGGCCCTGGATAGCGGGCTCACCGCCGAGGTGCTGCTGGGCCGGTTGCGGGAGGTCTCCCGCACACCGTTGCCGCAGCCCCTGGAGTACCTGATCGCGGACACGGCACGCACGCACGGGCAGGTGCGGGTCGGCTCCGCGCGGGCGTTCCTGCGCTCCGACGACGCCCGCGCCCTGACGGCGGTGCTCGCCGACTCCCGGCTGGCGCACCTTGGGCTGCGGCTGATCGCCCCGACGGTGCTGGCCGCGCAGGCGAGCGCGCACGACGTCGCGGACGCCCTCCGCGCGACGGGTAGCGCCCCGCTCCTCGAGGGCGCCGACGGCGAGCTGCTGGTGCTCTCCTCCCGTGCCGTCCGCGCGGCTCGGCCGGTCTCCGGGCCGGCAACGCCGAGCCCGACGGCGGTGCCGCTCGCCGAGGTGGTGGCCGGCATGCACGCCGGGCAGGAGCGGGCCCGGCGGCTGCTCACGGAGCGCGCCGCCCAGCCGGACCTCACCGACCCCGGCCGGTCGGTCGACCTGCTCCGCGCCGCGGCGGCGCACGGCACCGAGGTGGATCTGGTGATGGCAGGCCCGAGCGGGCGCACCGAGCGACGCCGGGTGCGCCCGGTGAGCGTGGACGGCGGCCGGGTGCGGGTGCGGGACCTGAGCCGGGACTCCGAGATCACGGTGGCGGTGCACCGGATCGCGGCGGTGCGGCCGGTAGGGCCGACCCCGACCTGAGTGCGGCCGTTCCGAGCACACCCCGAGCGAGGTCAGGGCTCGTGGACCTCGCGCCGGTGGCCGAGGGTCACGACCCGGCCGGTTCGAACAGACTGCTTCGGACCGTCACTTGATCCCGGTGTTCGCGATCCCCTGCGCGATCTGCCGCTGGAAGAACAGGAACAGCACGATCACCGGGATCATCGAGACCACGGACATCGCCAGGATCAGGTTGAACGGGACCACCTCCTGGGCGTTGAAGCGGGCCAGGGCGACCGGGAGTGTGTAGACGTCCTCGCTCTGAGCGACCACGAGCGGCCAGAGGAAGTCGTTCCACCGCCAGATCACGGAGAAGATCGCCACCACCGCGAGAGCGGGCGTGCACAGCGGCAGCACGATCTGCACGAACGTGCGCAGTTCCCCGGAGCCGTCCACCCGGGCCGCCTCGATCAGCTCGTCCGGGATGGTGAGCATGTACTGGCGCAGCAGGAACACCCCGGTCGGGGTGGCCGCGGCCGGGATGATCAGCCCCCAGAGGGTGTTCACCATCCCGAAGCTCGCCACCACCTGGTAGACGGGGATCAGGATCACCTGCAGCGGGATCATGATCGTGGCGAGCGTGAGCAGGAACAGGGCGTTGCGGCCCCGGAAGTTGTACTTCGCGAGCGCGTACGCGGCCATCGAGTTGATCACCAGGGTCAGCAGGGTCGCCCCGATGACCACGATCACGCTGTTGCGCACATAGGTGAGGAAGTCGAACCGGGTGAGGGCGTCGGTGTAGTTCGTCAGTGCCCAGGAGTCCGGCAGGAACGTCGGCGGCACCTGCGCGAGTTCGGTTCGGGTCTTGAACGACCCGAGCACCGTCCACACGATCGGGACCAGCACCACGATCGTGACGGTGCTCAGCAGCACCACCCGCAGCGCGTCCACGTGGGTCCAGCGACGATGGCCCACCGATGTCCAGGTGCGCCTGCCGCTGCCGCCCGGCCCACCACCGGACTCGGTGACGTCGGAGCTCATACCGCCTCCCGCCGTCGGCCGATGAACCAGTTCACCAGGGTGAGGCAGAAGACCGTGACGAACAGCAGCACGCTGCCCGCGGAGGCCAACCCGTACCGGATCGGGGACACGAACCCGTTCTCGTAGATGTACTGGACGATGAGGGTGGTCGCCCCGACCGGCCCGCCGCCGGTGAGCGTGTAGATGAAGTCGAACGCCTGGAACCCGTGGATCGTGGAGAGCACCAGGACCACGAGCAGGCTCGGTTGCAACAGCGGCAGCGTGAGCGAGGTGAGCTGCTGCCACGCCCCGGCGCCGTCCATCCGAGCGGCCTCGTACAGGGACGGGTCGATGCCCTGCAGGCCGGCGAGCAGGATCAGGATGTAGAAGCCGACGTTCATCCAGACGCCCACCACGATCACGCTGATCATGGCGAGGTTCGATTCCACGAGCCAGCCGGTGTCGCCGCCGCCGAACGGGGTCAGGATCGTGTTGACGAGGCCGCCGCGGCGTTCCAGCAGCCAGTTCCAGACCAGGCCGACGACGACCGGTGAGAGCAGCACCGGAAGGAAGAACACGGCCCGGAAGAACGACTTGCCGCGCCCCTGGGCCTGCAGCAGCACCGCGAGCGCGGTGGCGATCAGTAGGCACAGCAGCACGAATGCGAGGGCGAACACGACGGTGTTGCGCACCACTTCCCAGAACTCGTCGTCGGTGAGGATGCGCCGGTAGTTGTCCAGGCCGACCCAGTCGAAGTTCCGGCCGTTGGAGGACTCGTAGAGGCTGATGTTGAAGCCGTTGATGGCCGGCCAGATCGTGAACAGGCCGAAGATGATCATGTTCGGCAGCACGAACAGGTACGGCGCCATCCGCAGCCCGAGCGGGACGCGGCGACGGCGGGGGCCGGCCGGCGTAGGTGCGCCGGCCGGCCGCGTGGTCGCCTGGGCGGGGGTGGTCACGAATCGAGTTCGGCGACGAGCGCCTCGATCTCACCCTGCAGGCCGGTGAGCGCCGTGGGCAGGTCGCTCTGGCCCGCGACGACCTCGTCCATCGCCGTGATCAGGGCCGTCGCCGAGCCGCTGAAGGCGGGGTCGGCGTTCGCGGCGAACGTGACGTCCGGGGTGCGGACCAGATCGGCGAGGAACACGTCCATGTCCGCCTGGCGGTCCGGGTAGGTGACGCCGTCCTCGGCGAGGTCGGCCCGGGTGGGCAGGAAGCTCGACGCGGCGACGAACGCCTCCTGGGACTCGGTGTTGTTCATGAACTCGATAAACGCTGCGGCCAGCGCCGGGTTCTCCGAGGCCGAGAACGCGGCCATGAACTTGCCGCCCGGGAAGCCACCGCACTCGGTGGCGCAGGGGTTCGGCGCGGCGGCCCACTCGAACTCCGCGGCCTGCGCGAACTGGGCCACCTGCCAGTTCCCGGACAGGTACACCGGCACGTCCTGGGCGAGGAAGATCTCGTTCGCGCCGGCGTACCGGGACCCGGAGCCGAGCCAGAAGTCCCGCGGCATCGTGTCCGCGGCCATCATGTCGATGAGCGGGGTGAGCGCCTCCTCGGCGGCGGCGACGTCCAGGCTGGCCTCGCCATCGCTGACGAGCTGGGTGCCGTACTGGGCGAGCACGGTCGAGACGCGGTGCCCGGACTTGTCCATCGCGAACGCGTACGGGGTGCCGGTCGCTGCCTGTACCTCCTGAGCGGCGGCCGTCATCTCCTCCCACGTCCACGGGTCCTCCGGGTCAGGCAGCTCCACGCCCGCCTCGTTGAACAGATCCACGTTGATGAACGGTCCGTTCAGAGTGAGGTCGGAGGGCACGGCGAGCAGCTCGCCGTCGTCGCCGGTCACGGCCTGGACCGGGCCGGGCAGGAACTCCTCGACGTAGTCCTCGCCGAGGTACGGGGCGAGGTCGAGCAGGTCCGCGCGGAAGTCGGTGAGGCCCGTCAGGCGGACCACGTCCGGGGCGTTGCCGCCGGACAGGCGCGCCTGCACGGAGGTGACCAGGTCCGCGTACGGCAGGATCTCCAGCTCGACCGTGACGTCGTACTCAGCCTCGAACTGAGCGATCAGATCCCGGGTGGCCTGCTCGTCGGGTCCGTCGGTGAAGTAGACGTAGCTTAGGGTCTCGCCGGCGAAGTCGGCGGGGTCGGCGGACTCGACCGGGGGCTGGGTGGTGTCGCCCTCGCCGGACGGAGCACCGGGGGCGCAGGCCGCCAGGGCGAGCACCGCTGCCGCACCGAGACCCAGGATCGTCAGCTTTCGACGCGTCATGTGTGTTCGTCCTCCTCCACTCACGCCGACGCCGTCGGCGGCCGATCTGCACTGACCGGTCGTTTCATCGTGGACGCGAACCCGTCGTGATGCAACGCGACCGGGCCCAAACTCCCGGTGAACACCTGATACCGAAACGGTCACGGCGGGCTGCGGGGCGGTCTCATGCGGGAGAGGCGAGCAGCACCATCGCTCTATCGCTCTATACGCTCACGGGGACAGCGCACCGCGCCGCCACCTAGCCAGCAGGGGACCTGTGATGACCGCCCACACGATCATGACCATCTACGGCACGCGCCCGGAGGCCATCAAGGTGGCTCCGGTGATCCGAGCCATCGAGGAGTCGAGCGCCCTCGACTCGGTCACGGTGGTGACGGGTCAGCACCGGGAGATGCTCGACCAGGTCAACGAGATCTTCGGAATCGTTCCCGACCACGACCTCAACGTCTTCGCACACGGGCAGACCCTCAACGCGCTGATGGCGAAGGTCTTCACCGGACTCGACCCCATCCTCGCCCAGGTCGCCCCCGCCGCGGTCCTGGTCCAAGGGGACACCTCAACCGTGGCGGCCGCCTCGATCGCGGCGTTCTACCGCAACATCCCCGTCGTACACCTCGAGGCAGGACTACGCAGCGGCAACATCCAGTCCCCGTTCCCGGAGGAGGCCAACCGCAAGATCACCGGACAGGTCACCTCGCTCCACCTGGCCCCCACCAGCACCTCACGGGCCAACCTCCTGCGCGAGAACATCGACCCGGCATCGATCGCTGTCATCGGAAACACCGTCATCGACGCCCTGCTGCACACCGTGGCGCAGGGGGCGCCCTTCACCGACCCCCGCCTGCAGGATCTCGCCGACGCGGCACAGCCCGTGCTGCTGGTCACGACACATCGCCGAGAGAACTGGGGCGGCGCGATGGAAGGGGTCGGTCGCGCCCTTGCCCGTCTGGCCACGGCACTACCGCAGTACACGATCGTGCTGCCCGCGCACCGCAACCCGATCGTCCGTGAAGCCGTCCTACCCCACCTCGAGGGCCTGACCAACGTCCTGGTCACCGAGCCACTCCCCTACGGAGAGTTCACCAGGCTCCTCGCCCTGTCCACGATCGTGCTCACCGATTCCGGCGGGGTCCAGGAGGAAGCGCCCAGCCTGGGCAAACCGGTCCTGGTCATGCGCGACAACACCGAACGCCCCGAGGCAGTCGAAGCCGGCACGGTCCGCCTGATCGGAACCGACGAGGAGCGCATCGTCACCGAGGTCGCCGCCCTGGCCACGGACCCCACCCACTACGAGTCGATGTCCCGGTCCGTGAACCCCTACGGCGACGGGCACGCGGCCGAGCGAGCCGTCGCCGCCATCGGCACCCTGCTCGGAACCGGGGAACGGCTGCCCGAGTTCACCCCGATCGCCACTCCCTGACCGGAGCCGCGTGCCGGGCGCGGCCACGTCGCCCGTCGATACGCCGGTCAGGTGCGGATCGCCCGACCTAGTGCCGCGTGTCGTTAGTTTTTGAGCACTTTGGTTCTTGAAATGAGGGGGCATGGCGAACCGTCCTGCCCCGGCCTTGGAGTTGCGTGATGGCGACCGGGAGATGTTGGAGTCCTGGCTGCGGTCTCGTTCGGTGAAGGCCGGCCTGGTCAAGCTGGCGCGGATGGTCTTGCTGGCCGCCGATGGTGTGGGCAACCAGGAGATCGCGGCTCTGGTGGGTGCCTCGCGCACGACGGTGATCACCTGGCGTAGCCGCTACCAGGCCCGTGGGGTGTCGGGCCTGGTCGATCACGAACGCTCCGGACGTCCCCGGCAGGTCGATCACGCGGCCGTGGTGACCGCGACGCTGACGCCGCCGCCGAAGAAGCTCGCGGTCACGCACTGGTCGTCCCGATTGCTGGCCGGGGAGCTGGGGATCAGCCATAAGACCGTGGCCCGGGCGTGGAAGGCCTACGGGATCAAGCCGTGGAAGGCGGAATCGTTCCGGTTCTCCACCGACCCCGAACTCGTCGGGAAGGTCAACCGATATCTGCGGGCTCTACTTGGGCACGAGCGCTGACATCCCGGCGAACGCGATCGTGCTGAGCATTGACGAGAAGTCTCAGATCCAGGCCCTGGACCGGACGGTCCCGATCCTGCCGATGCAGCCCGGTCGGATCGAACGCCGTTCGCACGACTACTACCGGCACGGCACCACAACCCTTGTTCGCCGCCCTGGAGATCGCCACCGGCCGGGTGACCGCGGCGCTCAAGCCCAAGCCCCGCCACCAGGAGTTCCTCGCCTTCCTGCGTCAGATCGAGCGGACCTACCGCGACGCCGTCGATGAACAGGGCCAACCCCTCGAGATGCACCTCGTGATGGACAACTACGCCGCCCACAAGCACGCCAAGGTCAAGGCCTGGCTCGCAGCGCACCCGCGGTTCAAGGTCCACTTCATCCCCACCCACGCCTCCTGGATGAACCTCGTCGAGGTCTGGTTCGGCCTGGTCGAACGCCAGGCCGTGCGCCGCGGCGTGTTCAAATCGATCAAGGACCTCAACGGCAAACTCCGCGCCTACATCGAGGGCTGGAACAAACGCGCCCACCCCTTCATCTGGACCAAGACCGCCGACGAGATCCTCACGAAGGCCAACCGTCCAACAACTTCAAATACGCGCCACTAGGATGGCAATCATGCATATCTCGGTGATCGGTTGCGGCTACCTCGGAGCGGTGCACGCGACCTGCATGGCGGAACTCGGACACGACGTGGTGGGGATCGACGTCGACGCCGAGAAGGTCGACCTCCTCAACAACGGCAAGGCCCCGTTCCACGAGCCGGGGTTCGACGAGATCCTCGAGCGTCAGGTCACAGGCGGGCGGCTGCGCTTCTCCACCGACTACGCCGACGTGCGTGGCGCGCAGGTGCACTTCATCACGGTCGGCACGCCGCAGTCCGAGGAGGGCTACGCCGCAGACATGACCTACGTGGACGCAGCGGTCACGGACCTGATCCCGCATCTGGTCGCGCACCCGGACGGGCCCACGGTGGTGACCGGCAAGTCCACGGTCCCGGTCGGCACCGCGGCGCGGCTCGCCGCCCAGCTCGCCGGCTCCCCCGCACATCTGGTCTGGAACCCCGAGTTCCTGCGCGAGGGCTTCGCCGTGCAGGACACGCTCACCCCGGACCGCATCATCTACGGGCTCCCCGCCGACCCGGACGCCGCCGAGGCCGCCGGCGCGGTGCTCGACGCCGTGTACGCCCCGATGCTGGCGGCGGGCATCCCGCGGCTCACGGCGGACTACGCCACCGCGGAACTGGTGAAGGTGGCCGCGAACTCGTTCCTCGCCACGAAGATCTCGTTCATCAACGCGATGGCCGAGCTGTGCGACGCCACCGGCGCGGACGTCACCCTGCTCGCCGAGGCGATCGGGCACGACGACCGGATCGGCCCGAAGTTCCTGCGCGCCGGCGTCGGCTTCGGCGGCGGCTGCCTACCCAAGGACATCCGGGCGTTCATGGCCCGCGCGGGCGAGCTCGGCGTGGACCAGGCACTGACGTTCCTGCGCGAGGTGGACACCATCAACACCCGGCGCCGCACGGCCGCCGTGGAGCTCGCACAGCGGATCCTCGGCGGCTCGCTCGGTGGCAAGCGGGTCGCCGTCCTGGGCGCCGCGTTCAAGCCCGACTCCGACGACATGCGCAACTCCCCCGCCCTGGACATCGCGAACGCCATCGCCGGCCAGGGTGCCCGGGTGATCATCACCGACCCGGCGGCCGGACCGAAGCTCGCGAAGGAACGGCCGGACATGGAGGTGGCCGCGGATGCGTTCGCGGCCGCGAAGGACGCGGACCTGGTGCTTCTGCTCACCGAGTGGCGTCAGTTCCGCGACCTCGACCCGACCGAGCTGCGTGAGGTGGTCGCCTCCCCGCTGATCATCGACGGGCGCAACGTCCTCGACCCGGTGGCGTGGCGGGCCGCCGGGTGGACCTACCACGGGGTGGGCCGCCCGTAACGGGTCGTACTCTCACGTCGAGAGTGACGAAGTGGCAGCCGCCACAGCACTCTCGCCCGCGCGGATGGCTCAGGTCAGCGGCACCGACTCGGCCAACACCGACCAGAACGCGTCGATCATGGCTGTCGGGTGCGGGAAGGACAACGCCTCGTTCGTGAGCAGGACCGCGCTGAGGCCGCGCGCGGTGTCGTTGCGCCAGGCGGAGCCGAGGCCACCGTCCCAGCCGTAACTGCCCACGACCGACGGAGTCGGCGCCAGCGTGACGCCGACGCCCAGTCCCCAGCCCGTGCTCCCGTCCGGGCTCGGGCCGTGGGCGGCGATCTGGGCCTTCGTGAGCCGGTTCGTCGTCATCGCGGCGACACTGCCCGGCAGGAGCACCCGGGTCCGTCCGATCGCGCCGCCGTCGCGGAGCATCGCACCGAACGTCAGGAGGTCGTCGACCGTGGAGACGAGCCCGGCGTCGCCGCCCTCGAACACCGGCGGCGATGCCCACTGCCCGTCCGGGGGGTCGTAGACCCCGACGGTCCCGGTCTCGGGATCCGGCGGCCAGAAGCAGGCACCGAACCGCTCGGACGCCGCGGCGGGAACGCTGAAGCCGGTGTCCCGCATGCCGAGCGGTCCGAGCACCCGCTCGGCCAGCACCGCGCCGAGGGAGGTCCCGGTGGCCCGGGCGATCAGGACCCCGAGCACCTCCGCGCCGGTGTTGTACAGCCACCGCTGTCCCGGCTGGTGCCGTAGCGGGAAGCCGCCGAGGACCGCGAGCCACTCGTCCGCCGGCAGGTGCTGCTGCGGGGCCGGCGGGCCTGTGGCCACGCCGGCCTCGGCCATCGCGGTGTCCAGCGGTGCCGGCGATCCCAACGCGCGGAAGTCCATGCCCTGGCCGAGCTGGAACGAGAGCAGGTCCTCGACCGTGATCGGCCGGCTGGCGGGCTCGGTCTCCTCGAGCGGGCCGTCGGGGCGTCGCAGCACTCGAGGGTCGGCGAGCTCGGGCAGCAGGTCCCCGACCGGCGCGTCGAGCGCGAGGGTGCCGTCCTCCACCAGGGCGAGGGCGGCGACGGCGGTGACCGGCTTGGTCACGGAACTGATCCGGTAGATGGTGTCGGCCGCCGTCGCCCGGCTGTGCTCGGCGTCAAGGCGACCGAGTGCGCCGACCCGGCGCTCGCCGTCGACGTCGATCCCCCAGGTGAGCCCCGGTGGGCTGCCGCCCTCGACGATCGGGGCGAGCGCGGTGGTCAGCGCCTCGGCGGCACGGTCTGCGGTATCGCGGTGGCTCATCGGTTCCCTTCCGGTGGTGTTCGCCCATACGGACCGCCAACCGGGCCGGAACTCATCGCGCGCACCCGGAGCGGTTCCCACCACCGGACGCACCGCGGTCCCTCGACTTAGAACGTGTACGCCAACTTCTTCATACTGTTGCCGACCGGCGCATCCTGCTGGTTCCAGCTGGCGGTGATGACCAACCCCTGGAGGGTGTACTTCCCCGGGTTCCCGGCCTTCGCCGTCAAGGTGCCGTTGACGACCTTGAGCCGGCAATGCTTGCGGATGCGCTCGAGGATCTGCGGGTGCTGGGTCTTGAGTCTCGGGATCCGATCCGCGACCCACGCATCTGACATCTGCAGCAGGGCACCGCCGCCGGCGCCGACGCCTCGGACCGCGAACCGATTGTGGGTGAGTTTGGCCCCCGGACCCTTGGCCTCGACTACGAAGTAGGCCTTCTGCGCCTTCGAGAACCACAGTTGGTCGATGCCCGCGCCGGCCGCGAAGCCGACGAGCATGACGGCATCGGGGATGTACGTCTTGACCTTCTCCGCGGCCACCGCCTCCCCGAGGAGCTCGGTCCGGTGTTGCGCGGTCTGCCTCAGCCTCTTGGACTTGTTCTCGATCGCGGCGTAATGCCTCCCGAGCGGGTCCGCGAGCGCCACCTTGTTCCGCAGACGGAGCAGCAGGACCAACTCGTCCTTTCCCAGATCGTTCATCAGGTTGCGGTGATGGATGGCGGCGTACTTGCGATACCCGTGATACTTACCGGCCATCTTCTTGGACAGAGCGTTCCACTTCTTGCGAGTCACCAGTCTCGCCCGGTCCTTGGAGGTCTTGAGCTCCAGGCGCCCGGCGAGCCCGAGGTCGGGATTTGTGCCCGACGAGAGTTGCTTTCCCCGCTGGACCGCCAGAGTCGCCAGCCGATTGCCGCCCAGCCGTTGCAGTGCCAGGACATCCTGTGGCGTGCGCGGTGCGAGCACGGGCGCCGCTGGCTGCCGTGAGGATCGGCGTGCGGGGCCCGGAACGAGCGTGGTCTCGATCGGGTGCCAGGTTCTCATCACCTCGTCCTACCAACCGGGAGCGGGCACCCCACGGCCCATGGCGCAGCCGGTCGGTCATCGCAACGTGCACGTTCGGGCAGCACCTCGGCTGCGGTCGCGGCGCGTCTTGCCGAGGGCCGCGTCGAACGTGCCCGTCCTCGGCAGGGCGAGCCCACCGCCCCGTGCGGTCTCCCCCGTCGAGCGACATACTGTCGCGATGGACGCCCTCAACGACGCGGTGCTGGCCATCGGCGACTCGTTCTGGACCTGGTTGGTGCTGCCGATCGTGGTGGTCCTCGGCCTGTACTTCACGGTGCGCACCGGTGTGGTGCAGCTGCGGACCCTGCCCCAGATGTTCAGCACACTGACCGATCGCACCCCGAAGGACGACGCCGGCGAGCCGCAGTCCGTCTCGGCGTTCCAGGCGTTCACCGTCTCCGCCGCCTCCCGCGTGGG
Organism: Occultella gossypii; assembly: GCF_019947135.1. Classification (GTDB taxonomy): domain Bacteria; phylum Actinomycetota; class Actinomycetes; order Actinomycetales; family Beutenbergiaceae; genus Occultella; species Occultella gossypii. Next base: position 141,589 of record NZ_JAGSHT010000023.1, read on the forward strand.
CGTCGGCAACATCGCCGGCGTGGGAACCGCGATCGCCGTGGGCGGTGCCGGGGCGGTGTTCTGGATGTGGACGATGGCGTTCATCGGCGGCGCCTCCAGCTTCGTCGAGTCCACGCTCGGCCAGCTGTACAAGGTGCGCGATTCCGACGGGTTCCGTGGTGGCCCGGCGTACTACATCGAGCGAGGGCTGAAAGCACGCTGGGCCGGCATCCTGTTCGCCGTCATCCTGATCGTCTGCTTCCCGTTCGCGTTCTCCTCACTCCAGGCGAACACGATCACGGCCACCGTGGCCACCACGATCAGCCCGGATGCGGCCGCGCCCGGTTGGGTGGCACCCGTGGTGGGCCTCGTGCTTGCTGCGCTGACCGCGCTGGTGGTGTTCGGCGGGATCCGGCGGATCGCGAGCATCACGTCCGGCCTCGTCCCGGCCATGGCGCTGCTGTACCTGCTGATGGGCCTGGCGATCGTGGCCCTGAACATCACCAGGTTGCCTGAGGTGTTCGGGTCCATCTACGCGGACGCGTTCGGGGCGAACGAGATCGTGGGCGCGGCCCTCGGCACGATCGTGCTGCAGGGCATCAAGCGCGGCATGTTCTCCAACGAGGCCGGCCTCGGTTCGGCACCCAATGCGGGCGCCAGCGCGGCCGTCACCCACCCGGTGAAGCAGGGTCTGGTGCAGACCCTCGGCGTCTACTTCGACACGTTCCTGATCTGCTCGATCACGGCCTTCATCATCCTGGTCTCCAGCCCGGACCTGGCGAACGCCGAACGCGGCATCAGCCTGACCCAGACGGCCGTGATCGGCAACCTCGGCAGCTGGTCCACCTATCTGTTCGCGCTGATCATCTTCCTGCTCGCGTTCAGCTCGATCCTCGGCAACTACTACTACGGTGAGTCGAACATCGAGTTCATGACCGGCAGCAAGCGGATCCTCACCGCCTACCGCTGCCTGGTGGTCCTGGCCATCCTCGGCGGTTCGCTGGCTGCCGCGGACCTGGTCTGGAACCTCGCCGATCTGGTGATGGGAGCCATGGCTCTGGTGAACCTGATCGCCATCGCCCTGCTCTCCGGGGTGGCCTTCCGCCTGATGCGTGACTACGCCGCGCAACGGCAGGCCGGCCGTGACCCGGTCTTCACCCGAGACCGGATGCCGGATCTGGACGGCATCGAATGCTGGGAGGACGAGCTCTCGGTCACCGGCCCGATCCCGGTGATCGAGGCATCCGCGGCCCGCCAGAGCTGAGTTGACGGCGCTCGTTCGGCAGGCTCAGCCCTTGCGCGAGGACGACCAGAGATCGACCGGCGAGTCGGGCTGCTTCTCACCGAGCACGGACTCGATCGCGTCGAGCTCGTCGCCGGAGAAGTCGAGGTTGTCGAGGGCCCCGAGGCTGTCCTCCAGCTGACCCACGCTGCTGGCCCCGATGAGCACGGAGGTCACCCGCTCGTCGCGCAGACCCCAGGCGAGTGCGAGCTGGGCCAGGCTCTGCCCGCGACCGGACGCGATCTCGTTGAGCGCGCGGATCTTGGCGAGGGCCTGGTCCGTGAGCTGGTTCGGGTTCAGTGACTTGTGCTGGCTTGCGCGCGAACCCTCGGGGATGCCGCCCAGGTACTTGTCCGTGAGCATGCCCTGGGCGAGCGGGGAGAACGCGATGCAACCAGCGCCGACGTCCTCGAGGGCGTCCAGCAGGCCCTCGGTCTCGACCCACCGGTTCAGCATCGAGTAGGACGGCTGGTGGATCAGCAGGGGGGTGCCCAGGTCGGCCAGGATCTGCGCGGCGCGGCGGGTGTCCTCGGGCGAGTAGGACGAGATCCCGGCGTAGAGCGCCTTGCCCTGCTGAACCGCGGTGTGCAGGGCGCCCATCGTCTCCTCGAGCGGCGTGGTCGGGTCGAAGCGGTGCGAGTAGAAGATGTCGACGTACTCCAGGCCCATCCGGGTCAGGGACTGGTCCAGGCTGGCGAGCACGTACTTGCGCGAGCCGCCGCCCTGCCCGTACGGGCCGGGCCACATGTCGTAGCCCGCCTTGGAGGAGATGACCAGCTCGTCGCGGAACGGCCGGAAGTCCGCCGCGAGGTGGCGGCCGAAGTTGGCCTCCGCGGAGCCGTACGGCGGGCCGTAGTTGTTCGCGAGGTCGAAGTGGGTGACGCCCAGGTCGAACGCGCGGCGCAGGATGGCCCGCTGGCGCTCCATCGGCACGTCGTCGCCGAAGTTGTGCCAGAGCCCGAGGGAGATCGCGGGCAGGTCCAGGCCGCTGCGGCCCACCCGGCGGTAGGTGGCGTTGTCGTAGCGGTTCGGCTCAGCGGTGTAGGTCATCGTTCCTTCTTCGGTGAAGCGGGGGCAGGGAGGGCAGGAGCGCGGACGTGCGGGCGTCCGCCCCGGTGTTCGGGTCGTGTACCCACCGTAGTGCCGGTCACATTCCGCGACCGCTCGTCGTCCTCCAGGTGAACCGTCATCCGACGGTGTCATCGCAAGAGGAAGGAACACCCCATGACGTCAGCTCTGGACGCCTTGCGTCAGGACTTCAGCGGGTCGGTCATCGGTCCAGGGATGCCGGAGTACGACGGCGCCCGTCGCACGGCGCTGACCTTCGGCACACCCGACGTGGTGCTGCGCCCGGCCAGCACGGCCGATGTGCGTCGCGCCATCAGGTTCGTCGCCGCGGAACGGATACCGGTTGCGGTCCGCGGGGGCGGGCACGCGTTCGCCGGGTTCGGCACCCTCGACTCCGGTGCCGTCCTCGACCTCTCGAACCTCGCGGACGTCGAGGTCGACGCGGACTCAGGACGGGTGCGCGTCGGCGGCGGCGCGACGTGGGCCCAGGTCGCGAGCGCCCTCGCGCCGCACGACCTGGTCATCTCCTCCGGGGACACCGCGAGCGTGGGGGTCGGCGGTCTGACCCTCTCCGGCGGCATCGGCTGGCTGGTCCGGGAACACGGGCTGACCCTGGACAGCCTCGTCGCGGCCGAGATCGTGACCGCGGACGCAGCGGTCCTCACCGTGGACACCGACCGGCATCCCGAGCTGTTCTGGGCACTTCGCGGCGGGGGCGGGAACTTCGGGGTCGTGACGTCCTTCGAGTTCCAGGCACGACCCGGAGCAGGTCTCCAGTTCGGTCGGATCGCCTTCCCCGCCGACGAGGTGGGCGCCGTCCTACCCGCCTGGGCGGACATCATGCGCACGGCGCCGCACGAGCTGACCTCGATCGTGAACCTCGCCAATCCGTTCGCGGGTGGCCGTGAGGCTCCGGTGGAGGTGGTGGTCGCCGTCCACGGCGAGGACGCGAGCGCGGCCGAGGCGGTGCTCGACCCGATCCGCAGGCTCGGCACCATCGTCGCCGACGACGTCACCCGGCACCGGTACTCGGACATCCTCGTCGACGGAGCGATGCTGCCGCCGGGCCTGCGCATCTCGGCGAGCAATGCCTTCGTCGCCCCGGGTGGGGCGACGGACGCGATGGAGGTCCTCGCCCGCCGGGCGCGAGGCGAGGCACCGCCCGCGATCGCCGTGCGCAGTCTCGGCGGTGCGATGTCGCAGGTTCCGCCGGACGCCACGGCGTTCGGCCATCGGTCGGCGGAGTTCCTCGTCGTCATCGCGGCCGCCGGCCCGGAGGCGGTCGTCGACGCAGCCGCCGGCCGCATCCGGGACATCTGGCGGGACCTCGCTCCGCACGTCGACGGGGCCTACGCGAACTTCCTCGATACGGCGACCGCCGCCGATGTCGAGGCCGTCTACCCGCCCGACACGCTCCGCCGACTGCGCGGGATTAAGCGGACGTACGACCCGGGAAACGTGTTCGCCGGCAACCACAACATCACCCCGGCGCCCGCGAACACCGCCGAACCGGCACTGCGGTAGCGTCGATGACGGCGCACAGCGCGAGCCGGCAGCGAACACCGGCGGCAAGGAGTGGGATGACCGGCGCAGGTACCCCCGGGCAGGAACGGAGCGAAGCGGGCGAGTTCGAGGCGCATCGTCGCTATCTCACGACGGTCGCGTACCGGATGCTCGGTTCGTTCACGGACGCGGAGGACGCGGTCCAGGAGGCCTGGCTGCGCCTTCAGCGGACCGATGCGGCCACCATCGACGACCTCCGTCCCTGGCTCACGCAGGTCGTGAGCCGGATCTGCCTGGACACGCTCCGCTCCCGCGGGCGCCGCCGTGAGGAGCCGCTGGGCTCGGTGCCCGATCACGAGCCGGTGACGCGCGCCGATGACGACCCGGCGGCGCGGGCCGAGATCGCCGACGCGGTCGGCTACGCCCTCATGATCGTGCTGGACCAGCTCTCGCCCGACGAGCGTCTGGCCTATGTCCTGCACGACGTGTTCGGGCTCCCGTTCGGTGAGATCGGCGAGGTCCTCGACCGGACCCCGCAGGCGGCGCGCAAACTCGCGAGCCGGGGCCGGGCCCGGATCCGCGGCACCGAGTCCGGCCGGCAACTGCGCCGCAGCGGCGAGGACCGGGCCCGGCAACGCGCGGTGGTGGAGGCGTTCCTCGCGGCCGGCCGGGACGGCAACTTCGACGATCTGCTTGCGATCCTGCATCCCGACGTGGTGCTCCGGGTCGACCTGAGCCCGGAGGCCGGCGGGGTGCGCATCGTCCGCGGTGCGGCCGAGGTCGCGAGCGGCGCGAAGCGCCACCGCGTGGGCGCCGCGGATCGCGAGTTCCGGATCATCGAGATCGCGGACACCTTCGGCGTGCTCACCTACTCCGGCGGCAGGCCGACCGCGCTCCTGGTCATCACGTCGGAGAACGGCCTGATCACCCACCTGCACGCCCCGGCCTGGCCAGAGTAGCTCAAAGAGGTCTGACGTCGAGCGCGTCGGCAGCAACCAGCCCCGCGGCCCTGATCGCATCCACCACCGGCAGTCCGGTGGCCGCTCGGACCGGCCCGGCCAGGTTCAGCGTGGTCAGACCGGTGCAGGCGAACAGGATCGTCGTGGCGCCGGCGTCCCGAAGCTCGATGGCTGCCTCGACCGCCGCCCGCGCGCCCGCTGCCGTGGTCAGTTCCGTGGTGCGGCGCACCCCGGCAGGCACGCGCGACGCCACGAGCCGGTCGCCGAGCACGGAGGTGACGGACTCGGGCACCTCCTCGGTGATACCGAGGACCCCGACGGCGCCACCCATCGCCAGCGCGATCGCGGCACCCGCCGATCCGGCCCCGATGACCGGAACCTCCACGGCCGCACGGGCCCAGGCGAGCCCCGGGTCGGCGGCGCACGAGAGGATCACCGCGGCGGCGCCCTCGGCCACCAGGGCCCGGGCCGCAGCGGGCATCTTCTGGGCGGCGGCCGCGAACGTGCGGTCGTCGTAGACGCCGTGCGGCTGGTCCGGTAGGCACGCGGTCACGGTGCCGTAGCCGTAGGCCTGCTCGAGGACCCGGCCGTGCGCCTCCAGGAACTGCCAGTCATCGGAGGTCACCACGCGGATCACCCCGACGGTGCGGGGCGCGGTCACAGCACCGCGCCGAGGAGCCTGGCGGCGACGGAGCGGATGGTCACCACGGTGACGTCCGGCCCGACGGCGGAGGTCGCCGCCGCGCGCATGGTCTCGTCGAAGCCCATGCAGTCGAGCACGATCAGGTCCGCCTCCGGAGCGAGCGTCGCCGCCGCTGCGGCGATCGTCTCGACCGGGTCGGTGTACGGGCTCGCTGCGGTGGCCCCGCTCGGGCGCACCCCGATGCTGGCCTCCCAGTGCTCGTAGGCGTCAGCCACCTGCTCGGGCAGCGGGCGCACCACCCCCAGCCGCGCGCCGGCGCCGAACCCGCCGAGCAGGCCCCGGACGCCGTCGTGCGCCAGTCGCTCCACCCCGAAGAGCGGGCGCTCATGCACCAGTGCCGGGAAGAGACCGCCGCACATCAGCAGGCTCAGGTCGGCGCCGTCCCGCTCGGCGCGGGTGACGGCCTCCTGCAGCAGGGGTACCGCCCGGTCGTGACCGAAGACCGCCGAGCCGCCGTCACGCAGGCGCGACGTGAGCGCGGGCTCGCCGGGGCGTGGAGCGAGGGCGGCGATCTGCTCGGCGTCGAGGTCGTCCAGGGCGCCGTACTCGCGGAAATCGTCCGCCGGCAGCACGGGGAGGATCTCGGGGGTGACATCGGTGCGAGGTGCCTGGCCGATGGTGATCAGGGCGAGCGTGGTCATGGTTCCCCTCAGCGTCGGAGCGTGCGGATGAGCCGGTCGAGCAGGTTGCGCCCGTCCACCCGGATTCCGTCGTGCTGGTAGTCGTTGGTGATGATCGGGCGGAGCCCGCGGATGGCCGCGGCGGTGGCCAGGGAGGTCTGCCGCGGGACGAACATGTCGTCGTGGTAGATCGCCGCAGCGACCGGGACGGAGTTCTCGGCCAGCACGTCGGGGTCATACAGCGCGGGCAGGTCCGCACGCCGGGCGAGCAGGTCCGCGGCGTCCCGGAGCGGGACCAGGGCCGGGTCCTCCTCGAACTGCCACGGGTAGATGTGCTCGCCGGTGAATCGGAACGGGGCATCCGGGCCGGCGTCGAGCGCGAACTCGGCGAACTCCGCCCGGACCCGGTCGGCCGCCCATCGCGTGGCGCCGCCGGTGGCCGCACCCTGGGCGTAGATGCTCTCGTGCAGCACGGCGTACAGCGGGCGCGGTGCGAAGCTCAGGGCCCTGCCGACCTCGTCGAGGAAGGAATCGGCCAGCCGACGGGTGCCGTTGACCGTGGTGAACGGCGCCTCCATCCCATAGTGCAGCGAGTCGAAGCCGGTCTGGGTACCGAGGCTGATCCCGAGGGTGCGCAGCCTGCGGGAGCTGAGCCGCTCCCCGGTGGGCAGGATCTCCTCCTCGCCGTCCAGGTGTGCCGCGACCGCCCGGGCGGTCTGCTCGTCCTGCGGGTGCCGGGCGAAGTACTCCCGGTTGCGGCGCGCGGTGGCGGCATACGTGAGCCGGTAGGTCTCCTCGACGGGGGTGCGAAGGCCGGGTAGCCCGGCTGTGATCATGGCCTCCCGTATCCCCGCCGGGGCCTGGGACAGGTAGGTGGTGATGACGAAGCCGCCGAAGCTCTGCCCGAGCAGCGTCCACGGCTCGTCCCCGAGGAGCTCGGTCCGCAGCGCCTCGGCGTCGGCCACGATCGCGTCGGCCCGCAGGTGCGACAGGTACTCGGCCTGCGCCGCCGCGTCGCCGGTGAGGGTCTGCCGGTTCGCCGGCGTCGATCGGCCGGTGCCGCGCTGGTCGAGCAGCAGCACCCGGTAGTCCTCGAGCGCGCGGTCGAGCCAGCCACCGATCGAGTCGGGCCGGTTGGCCCGGTTACCCGGCCCACCCTGGAACCAGACCAGGTACGGACGGTGGGTTCCGCCGTCGCGCACGATCTCGCGGGCGAACACGCTGATGGTGCCGGGCGTGACACCGGTGCGGTCGAGCGGGACGTCGAGCTCGTGCTCGCGGACGTCGTGGCCATCGATCCGGTAGCCCGCCGTGGTCAGGGACATCAGTAGCCCTCGACGCCGAGCCTGCGGCAGATCTCGACGAGCTCGGGATGCACGTAGCGCCCGTCCTCCTCGATCGCGGTGCCGTCCACGAAGATGCTCGGGGCCACCGCGGACCCGTCGCTGTGCGCCGGCGCGACCCACGGCTCGCCGCCGATCCAGGCTCCCTTGGTGCCGATGCCGAACTCGACGCAGCCGAACACCCGCTCGTCCTCGACGATCCGGCCGGTGGACCGGGTCACGCCGGGGTTGTAGCCGAGCGACCAGTGCGCTACCCGGTACATGTTCGGGTCGTTCTGGGCGGCGAGCCAGTTGCGGTAGATCTGGGCGTCCCGGCCCTCGCCGGCCACCTCGGTGACCACACCGTTGGCGACGGTGAGGGTGATCGGGTTCGTGATCAGCCCGTTGTCGTCCGGCGGCCAGGCGGCGCCGTCGAAGACGATCGTGCCGTTCTGGCTCTCCTCGATCGGGTTCCAGGAGATCTGACCGGCGAGCATCACGGACATGCCGGGCTTGTCCGCCGGGATGCCGCGCACGTGGATGGGGCGGTCACCGGTGCGGCCGGTGATGTCCATCCCGTTGGCGGAGGTGATCCGGATCTCCTCACCGGCGCTGAGCAGCTCGACGAGCTTGTCCCCGAGCTCGCGGACGCCGGCGTAGTCGACCTTCGCCACGGTGTCCACGAGCATCTGCACGTCCAGGCCGGTCAGGCAGGTGTAGCGGGTGCCTCGGGCCATCGCGGCGCGGAACGCGTCCGAGTGCATGAGGTAGCCGAGCTGGAGCTCGATCCAGACGTCCGCGCCGAGGGCGGCGCCGGCGACCGGGGCCGGGGGCTCGACCGCGGAGGCCCACCGGGTCTCGTACCGGACGATCACGGGGTGCGCCCCGGCGGCCATCGCCGCGCCGCCGAGCAGATCGGCCACGCGCATGTCCGAGGACGTGTCGGTGGTGATCAGGACGTTCTCCCCCGGCTTGACGCACATGATCTCCTCGATCAGTTTGCGTGCGCCGACCATGGCCTCGAAGGACAGGTACTCGCTGCGGGATTCGATTCTGTTGGTGACCTCCATGGGTCACTCCCTTCGTTTCGCTGGACGCGACGGCGGAACCGTCGCTGGGTTGTCGATGGGCGGGCGTCAGCGGAAGACGCGGCCGAGGGAAGCGAGCGCGTCCCCGGCGATGAGGCCCGCTCCGACGAGGGAGAGCTCCTCCTCCGCCTCGGGGCCCTTGACCTGCCGGACGACCAGGCGGACCGCGAGCGCGCCCGCGACCAGGAAGCAGGCCCACGGCACCGAGAGGAGCAGACCGGTGGCGAGCATGACGCCCATCTGTCGCTTGGGGCCGCCGATGGCCTGGATGAGGGCGCCGGGGATCGCCCAGATCAGCAGGTTGCGCACGGCATCGGGGTCGGTCAGACCGGCCGTGATGGTGTCCGCGTAGACGACCGCCACCGGCGGGATCAGCCCGTCCTCGAAGTAGGAGCGCCACAGCAGCGCGACCACGACGAGCGCGACGACGAACCCGACGATCGCCGAGTAGTACTGCTGGCGACGCCCGTCCCGCTCGTACGCGTCGTACTGCGGGTGACGGGAGTGGACCTTGCGGAGCACCCAGCCCGCCTTGAGGTCGTAGCCCATGTCCGCGAACGCCGGGCCGGTGGCCGCGCAGTAGCCGACCAGCACCACCAGGGGAACCTCCGGGAGCCCGACGACCAGGCCGATCACCAGGAAGATCAGGGTCACCGCGAAGGCCGGGAACCAGCCGGAGTGCATGGCGGCGAGGCCGACGATGATCTCGTGGACGAACGCGGCGAACGCCGCGAACAGGGCCCAGCCGATGATCGCCGGGATGCTCATCTCGGTGATGAGTCCGGTGATGATGGCCAGCAGCACGGCGCCGGCGAGGAACATCACCACGCCGGAGGACAGTGCCCGCCGGAGCTGGCCGGGGGTGACCGAGTCGGCGTCGGCGGGGTCGGCCGCGGCGGGGTCGGCGGCCGCGGCCTTCGCCGCGGTCTCGTCGCCGGCCCGCTGTGCCTTGTTGCGCCGGTTGCTCAGCAGGACCCCGGCCTGGATGAGGGCCACGATGCCGGCGCCGATCATGACGCCGTGCGGGATGAACTGACCGCTGAGGGAGAAGTCCGCGAGGCCGGGCAGCAGGGTGATGAACTGGTTGACGGCGAGCCCGATGGCGAACATCAGCAGGGCGACGACGTTGCCGATCAGCGCGACGCCCGCGGCGGAACCGCTGAGCCCGACCCAGGCCAGTACCGCGCCGACCACGCCGCCACCGGCGAGCACGGCGGCGCGTTTGCCGCCCTTGTCACCGGCCTTGATGGTCTCGGCAGCGGCGATCCCGGGCGGCCACGCGGCAGTGGCCGGCAGGAACCGGGAACCGAAACTGCGGTAGAGCACCCAGGAGTCCACGCCGAGCCCGACGACGGCGCCGATCAGCAGCGGCCAGACGAGGTCGATGCGCCCGTACGCCCAGCCGATCGCCATCGGCGTGAGAAGGGCGTTCGCGGCGCCGAACGTGGCCGAGGAGATCGCGGTCTGGGCCAGGTTCTGCCGGTTCGTGTCGCGGAACTTCCCGAAGAACCCGATGCCGACCCGGCCGATCACCATCGCGATCAGCGCGCCCACCACGGAGGTGTTCGCGGAGATGCCGAGCGTGGTGATCAGGTGCAGACCGATGTAGGCACCGAGGACCGAGAGCAGGACGGTGAGGATGAGCGTGGCGGGCGCGAATGCCCGGGGGTGTACCAGTCGCTCCTCGGTCGCGGTGCTGGGCGTGGGTCGTTCGGCCATGGATGGCCTCCTTCATGGGGGGTGCTTGCCGGGGACGCCCGGTCAGCTCTGGAGGGTCGCTCCGATGTCGCTGGCGGCGTGGCGGACGGCGTCGATCAGCTCTGTGGAGCGATCTGCCATGTACTGCGGGGGGCCGAGGGTGGTCACGGATCCGAAGACCGCGCCCTCGAGGAGGATCGGCGCGGAGATCGCCATGACCCGCTCGTCGAACTCACCGGTCGAGACGGCATACCCGAGGCTGCGGACCTGGTCGTGGCGGGCCTGCAGCGCGGCCACCTCGACCGCCGGCGGGTCCTCGTCGCCGGCGGCGACGAGGATCTCGCGGGCGTCCAGCACCGTCGAGGACGCGAAGATCGCGTGCCCGGTGGCACCGAGGTGACCGGGGTAGGTGCGCCCGAGCGCGGTGTTGTACCGCACCATGCCCGGACCGTCGACGGCCGCCACGGTGCGGTACCGGGCGCCGTCGGGCACGCAGACGACCGTGCTCTCGCCGGTGACGGCCGAGAGCGCGGCCAGGTGCGGCTCGATGCGGTGCCGCACGCCCTCGCTGTGTTCGGCGAGGTGACCGAGCACCACGAGCGCAGGGCCGAGGGAGTACCGGCGGGTGGCCGGATCGAGCACGGTGAACCCCTGGGCGGCCAGCGTGGCGAGTGCCCGCTGTGTCTGGGACTTGTCCAGGCCGAGTTCTCGTGCCAGCTCGGAGACGCCTCGCGTCGGGTTCTCGTGGGTGAAGGCCCGAAGCACTGCGAGCGCGCGGCCGACCGTCTGCAGGTGCCCTGCGTTGGGTGCGGCCATGCGAATCTCCCGTTGCTCATATCGGGTCGAGCGAACCGATAGTAGCAACACTCGCACGAGCATGTAACAACGGGGTTAACGCCGTCGACCGTCCCGGACCCGAGCTCACCGGCAGACGCGGACGGGGCGGGACCGCGAGCGAAACTCGCGCGATCCCGCCCCGTCCCGCGGCAACTGGGCTCAGGCGGTGCCCACGCCCTGCAGGTGCGTGGCATCCCCGTACAGACGCGTCAGGGTCGTGAACTCCTGCTCGTCGCAGAAGGACAGCGAACCGTCGCCGAATCCCTTCGCGACCTCGAGGGCGTACCGGGCCGCGAGCGCGATGTCGACCTCGTGGCTGGCCCCGGTCGCCGAGCCGGCCACCGCCGTGACCGCCGTGAGCGCGACACCCACCACCGGCACCTGTGCGGCCACGGCCGGCTGCAGGATCGAGTTGATGTGATAGAGCCCGTTGGCGTAGGGCGTGATGTCCTGGGTGGACAGCGGGAACACCTGGGCCGGCTCACCGCAGACGCTCTCGTACACGGAGACCAGGTCCGGGCTGACCGGCAGGATGTAGCCCTGCCGCACGGTCGGTGAGATCGCGATGCCGCGGTGGTTGATGACGCGGTTGCCCTTCGTGGTGTCGATCGAGACGATCGCGTCCATCTCCGGCAGCACCTCGTTGTCGTTCATGATGCCCATGTCCACGGGCGAGTCCATGAACGGGACCGGCTCGTGCGGGCGGGTCGGCGCCCACGCGCACACGTGCGTGCCGATGATGACGTCACCGGGCAGCCGGTCGCCCCGGGCGTACATCTCGACCACCTTCGCCGCGGTGGCGAGGGCCGCCGTCGCCCCGTCTCCGTCGGAGACGTACCCGATCCGCTCGGGGCGGGCGCCGATCCCGCCGAGGCGGCCGATCACACCGAGGGTGCGGGCGTCACCGCCGGACGCGCGTCCATCGGTGCCGGGCACGCGGACGGTCACGAAGTCGGTGTGGCCCTTGTCGCCCTGCACTCTCGTCACGTCGATGCCGATCGCCTCGACCGCGTCGCCGGCGAGGTCGCGCAGGTGCGCGGCGACCCGTTCGCCGTCGACGCGTGGGTCGTCGAGGAGGTCGAGGATGGTCAGGACGTGCTTGAGCATGGGGGCTCCTGTTCATCGGTCAAGCGGTTGGCAGCACTGGGCGGTGGGCCCGGCGCGGCCTCAGACTAACCACCCCGATCGGGCCTGATGTTTCGCGCCGGGTGCCGGCGGCCCGGTCGGGGGTGGCACGATGAGCGGGCCCGACACCCACCGAGAGGCGACGATGGAACTCCTGCTGCTGTCCAACTCCACGGCCCCGGGCCGGGGCTACCTCAAGCATGCGCGGGACGCGATCGCGGAGGCGTTCACGGGGGTCTCCCGCATCGGTTTCGTGCCGTTCGCGCTCGCCGACCACGACGCCTACACCGCGCAGGTGCGCCGTGGGCTGTCCTTCCTCGACGCCGAGGTGGTGGGCCTGCACGAACGTCCGGGCGACCCGTTGGCCGGCCTCGACGCGGTGTTCGTCGGCGGCGGCAACTCGTTCCGGCTCGTGGACCAGCTGCAGCGGCGCCGCCTCGTCGAGGCGATCCGGGACGCCGTCACGGGAGGGCTGCGCTACCTCGGTTCGAGCGCCGGCACGAACGTGGCGACCCCGAGCATCCGGACCACGAACGACATGCCGATCGTGGAGCCGGCCTCGTTCGCTGGGATCGGCCTGGTGCCGTTCCAGATCAATCCGCACTACCTCGACCCGGACCCGAACTCGAGCCATCAGGGCGAGACCCGCGACGAGCGGCTGCAGCAGTACCTCGAGGAGAACGACGTCCCGGTGCTCGCGATGCGGGAGGGCACCTGGCTGCGTCGCAGCGGCGCCGCGCTCACCCTCGGCGGCGAGGCCACCGGCGCGCGGCTGTACCGCAGGGGCGAGCCGACGGCGGAGGTCACCACGGGCACGGACCTGAGCGACCTGCTGGGTTGAGTGGGGTCGCCCACACCCCAACGCAATCGGGGCGGACGTGGTGGAGAATGGACGGATGCCTGATGGCCCCCTGATCGTTCAGTCCGACAAGTCCCTCCTCCTCGAGATCGACCACGAACTGGCCGGTCCGTGCCGCCGCGCCATCGCCCCGTTCGCGGAGCTCGAGCGCGCGCCCGAGCACATCCACACCTACCGGCTCACCCCGCTCGGGCTCTGGAACGCGCGCGCCGCCGGCCATGACGCCGAGCAGGTCATCAACACCCTGCTCGAGTACTCCCGCTACCCGGTGCCGCACAACCTGCTGGTCGACATCGCCGAGACGATGTCCCGGTACGGCCGGCTCCAACTGACCACCCACCCTGCGCACGGGCTCGTGCTCACCGCCACCGACGTCCCGGTGCTGGAGGAGGTGCTGAAGTCCAAGCGCACCGCCGGCCTGGTCGGCGCCCGTCTGGACGCCAGCACCGTGGTGGTGCACCCGAGCGAGCGCGGCCACCTCAAGCAGGTCCTGGTCAAGCTCGGCTGGCCCGCCGAGGACCTCGCCGGCTATGTGGACGGCGAGGCTCACGAGATCGGCCTCGAGGAGAACGGGTGGGCCATGCGCACCTATCAGAGCGAGGCCGTCGAGAGCTTCTGGCACGGCGGCTCCGGCGTGGTGGTGCTGCCCTGCGGCGCCGGCAAGACGATCGTCGGCGCCGGGGCGATGGCGCAGTCCGGAACCACCACCCTGATCCTCGTCACGAACACCGTCAGTGCCCGCCAGTGGCGCGACGAGCTCGTCAAGCGCACCACCCTGACCGAGGACGAGATCGGCGAGTACTCCGGCTCCCGCAAGGAGGTCAAGCCGGTCACGATCGCGACCTATCAGGTGCTGACCACGCGCCGGAAGGGCGTGTACACGCACCTGGAACTGCTCGACGCGCGCGACTGGGGCCTGATCGTCTACGACGAGGTGCACCTGCTGCCCGCGCCGATCTTCCGGATGACGGCGGACATGCAGGCACGCCGTCGGCTCGGCCTGACCGCCACCCTGGTGCGCGAGGACGGCCGCGAGGACGAGGTGTTCTCCCTGATCGGGCCGAAGCGATACGACGCCCCGTGGAAGGACATCGAGGCGCAGGGCTACATCGCCCCCGCCGAGTGCATCGAGGTCCGGCTCGACATGCCGCACCACGCCCGGATGGCGTACGCCGTCGCCGAGCCGGAGGACCGGTACCGGATGGCGGCGACGGCGAAGGGCAAGCTGGACGTGGTGCGTCAGCTGGTCGCCAAGCACGACGGCGACCAGATCCTGATCATCGGCCAGTACCTCGACCAGCTCGAGGAACTCGGCGAGAAGGTCGGCGCCCCGGTGATCACCGGCGCCACCACCGTGCCGGAGCGGCAGCGCCTGTTCGCCGCGTTCCGCACCGGGGAGATCACCACGCTCGTGGTCAGCAAGGTCGCGAACTTCTCCATCGACCTGCCCGAGGCGGCCGTGGCGATCCAGGTGTCCGGATCGTTCGGCTCCCGCCAGGAGGAGGCGCAGCGCCTCGGCCGGGTGATGCGCCCCAAGGCGGACGGGCGCACCGCCCACTTCTACGCCGTCGTCACCCGCGACACCGTGGACCAGGACTTCGCCGCCCACCGGCAACGGTTCCTGGCCGAGCAGGGCTACGCCTACACGATCATCGACGCCGAGGACCTCGCCCCGGTCGAGGACGCCGGCTGACGCCTGTCGGCGACACCGGCCGCTCCGTGCCGAGGGAGCCGGCTACCGGCGGCTCGCCGGCTCCCCACCGTCGTCGCCGACTCGGCGGGCGTCCCGCAGCAGACCCCGTTGGATGGTCTGCAACTCCGCGGATGGGTCGACCCCCAGCTCGGACGAGAGCCGGGACCTGAGTTCCTCGTAGCGATCCAGTGCCTCGGCTCTTCGGCCCGAGACCTGCAGGGCCCGTAGCAGTCGCGCCCAGAGCGTCTCGCGAAGCGGGAAGCGATCGGTGAGGGCTCGCACCTCGCTCACCAGCGCAGGGTGCCGGCCGGTGGCCAGGTCGAGGTCGACGCGTCGTTCGAACGCCCACAGGTAGCGCTCGACCAGGCCGGGCGATTCGTAGCGCCGCAGCCATTCGGTCAACGCCTCCCCTGTGGGTCCATCCGGCCAGAGCGCGAGCGCCGCCTGGAGAAGCTGCCGCTGATCCGAGGGGACCGTGCACTCCTCGGCCTCCTGGACGAGCCGCCGGAACTCGACGGCGTCGACCCAGACAGGTGGGACGCTCAGCCGGTAGCCGGAGGGATCGGTCACGATCATCTCCTCGCCCAACACTCGGCGGAGGCGACCGACGTAGGTCTGCAGACTGCCGCGCACGTGGACCGGCGGCGTCTCGTCCCAGATACCAGCCGCCAGCCGCTCGAACGTCACGATGCGTCCGCCACCCAGTGCCAGCAGCACCAGCAGCGTGCGCACCCGCCGGCCGGGCAGTTCCACGGGTCGACCCCCGAGCAGGACCTCGAGCGGGCCCAACAGCCGGATCTCTGCCCCCGCCACAGCGCACCTCCGCTCGTGCAGCGGCCTCACGGTATCAAAACGCGCGGACGCCCTCCATCGACCCAAGGACCGGCCCGGCAGCGAAACGACAGCCGGATGACAGCGGTCCGGCACCGGCGAAACCTAGGTTCGACGCGCCAGACCGGCCGGCTCGGCTCGTTGGCGCCGTCGATCGGGGAAGAATGCCAACCGCTGCCACCATGCTGGGTTTCTGCGCTGCCACGCTGGCGATCCTGGTCATCCCGGGGCCCTCCGTGATGTACGTCGTGGCACGCAGCATCGCGCACGGTCGACGCGCCGGCCTGTACTCCATGTTGGGACTTGAGGTGGGCGCGCTCCTGCATGTCGCGGGGACAGCCGCGGGCCTCGCGGCCCTGCTCGCCTCGTCCGAGTTTGCGTTCACGCTGCTCCGCTACGCCGGCGCCGCGTACCTGCTCCACCTCGGTGTGCAGCAGCTTCGGGTGCGCCACGAACAGGTCGACTCCCCTGCCCACCGCACGTCGCCGGCATCGCGGCTGCGACTCTTCCGGGACGGCGTCCTGGTGGACCTGCTCAACCCGAAGACGGCACTGTTCTTCGTTGCCTTCCTGCCCCAGTTCGTGGACCCGGGACGAGGTCCCGCGACCGTCCAGGTGGTCGTTCTCGGCCTGGTCTTCGTCCTCCTCGCTGCCCTGTGCGACAGCACCTACGCCGTGGCGGCCGGGCGACTGGCCGCCCGGCTCCGTGACTCGCACCGCACCCGGCGCCGCATCGACCGGATCAGCGCCGGCGTCTACGTCGGCCTGGCGGGGATGGCCGTGCTCGTGTGAGCCGGCTGCACCGATCTCCGGGCGGTGACTCCCGCGACCTTGTGACTCGCGACCGCGGTCTCACCCGGCCTGGCTGGCGGCCTGGTTGGCGCGGGCCCGCATCAGGAAGGCGATCCAGAGCAGGAATACCGTGTCGGTGACCGGCACATCCTCGGCGATGTCCAGCGTGGGCTTGATCGACCAGAACCCGCCGACGCCGCTGCTGCCGACCCATTGGCCGTCCCGAGTGACCACGTACGCGCGTCGGAACGCACCCTCCGGCGCGATCTCGTACCGGGTCGTCGGGCCGATCGCGATCACCCAGTTCTGACGCCAGAAGCTCGGCCGGGCAGCGCGACATCGAGCCGCCGGTTCGCCCACGATGGTGCCGACGCGCTCTGAGCCGTCCTTGCCGAACTCCCAGGGCACGCCCTCGATGACGACCTGCGCCCGCTCGGACCAGAACGACCGGTCCACGTCGGCCACGACCCGCTGATCCAGCAGCACGTGGTCCTCGTCCCAGATGGCCTGCATCGATCCACCCTGACACGCCGGGTCCGGCCGACCAACCCCATTTGCGGCCTCCTCGCGCCCGGGCCGCCTCACTCGGACCGCTCGCGCCGGGCCCGATCCACCGCCCGGCGCAGTGGGGCGTAGTGCGCGCGCACCGCCTCCCGGTAGGCGTCCGCATCGCCGGCCTGCACCGCCTCGAGCATCTGACCGTGGGCGCGGGCGGTCTCGACGATGTCCGCGCCCGGCGCGACCCCCAGGTGCGGCTGCAGATCGGTGTGGATCGTCCAGAACGCCCCCACGAGTTCGGTGATGAGCGTGTTGTCCACCTTGTCCAGCAGCAGGTGGTGGAACGCACGGTCCTCCTCGAGGAAGAGTTCGCCGGCGGCAGCCTTGCGGGTCATCGCCTCGACCAGGCGGGACAACTGCTCGTCCTCGGTACCGGAGTGCTCGGCGATGAGCTTGTCCGCCATCGACAGATCCAGGGCGGTGCGCACGTCGAGGACCTCACGCAGCGTGCGCAGATCCTGGTGCGCGTCCGAGCGGGCCCGGAAGATCAGACCGTTCACCAGCGGGGCGAGCGAGAGCCCGCCCACGAACGTGCCGTGACCGTGCCGGACCTCCACGATGTCCAGGCTGGCGAGCGTGCGGATCGCCTCCCGCACCGAGGAACGCGAGGTCCCGAGCCGCTCACACAGCGCCGTTTCGGTAGGCATCGGGTCGCCTGGGCGAAGTCCCTCGGCCAGGATGAGGTCCTTGATCGCCTCCGTGGCGGACCAGGCGGACTTGCGTGGCCGCGCGATCGCGCCGGTCTCCGGGGCTGTCGTCATGAGAGTTGCTCTCCGCTCGGTGGGTCGTTTAGCATCACCCTACCAACATCGGACATCAGACATCAGATGTACCTCTCGAAGGGTGAGCTCAATGAAGACACTCAACACCACCGTCGACCGCCGGTCCTTCCTCCGCGTGGGTGGCAGCGTGATGGCAGCGGCCGCCGTGGTCTCGGCCATCGGCGCGTGCGCCCCGGACAACGGCGGCGGGCAGGCAACGGACGAGGAGACCACGGGTGGCGGCGCAGCCGCGAACCCGGAGGGCACCATCGACGCCGCGATCAGCTACGAGCTGGGCTCGAACGGGTACGACCCGATGACCACCTCCGCCGCGCTGACCGTCGCCGCGAACTGGCACATCCTCGAGGGCCTGACCGAGCTGGACCCGGCCACCGGCGAGACCTACAACGCGCTCGCGGCCGCGGACCCGGAGCAGGTGGACGACACCACCTGGACGGCGACCCTGCGGGAGGGAGCCACCTTCCACGATGGATCCCCGGTCACCACCGAGGATGTGGTGTTCTCCTTCGAGCGCGTCCTCAACCCGGACAACGCCTCGCTGTACTCGCAGTTCATCCCCTTCATCTCCTCGGTCGAGGCCACCGACGAGACCACCGTGACGTTCCACCTCGCCTATCCGACCGGCATCCTGGCCGAGCGGCTGTCCGTGGTGAAGATCGTTCCGAAGGCCGTGGTCGAGGCCGACCAGACGGCGTTCGACACCCTCCCCACCGGCACCGGGGCCTACCGGCTCACCGACGGCGGCGCCGGCGGCACCCTCACGTTCGAGCGGTTCGACGACTACAACGGCCCGCGCCCGGCGGTGGCCGCCGCGATGAACTGGCAGGTGCTGCCCGACGCGACCGCCCGCGTGAACGCCCTCTCCTCGCAGTCCGTGCTCGCGATCGACTCGGTCCCCTACCTCGACATCGAGACGCTGCAGGGACAGGGCAACGACGTCGAGTCGGTGCAGGGCTTCGGCCTGCTGTTCATGATGTTCAACAACGGCCAGGCACCGTTCGACGACGTGCGCAACCGGCAGGCGTTCCTGTACGGCCTGGACATGCAGAAGATCGTGGACAACGCCCTGCTCGGGAACGCCACCCCGGCGACGAGCTTCGTGCAGAAGGAGCACGCCAACTACAACGAGGCAGAGGTCGTCTACAGCTACGACCCGGACAAGGCCATGGCCCTCCTGGAGGAGACCGGGCTCGCCGGCCAGTCGATCACCCTGCTGTGCACCGACCACGACTGGGTGAAGAAGTGCACCCCGCTGATCAAGGAGGACCTGGACGCGCTCGGCCTGAACATCACCCTCGAGGAGGGACAGTCGGCCGGCCAGTACACCAAGATCGACAGCGACCCCAACGCCTTCAGCGTGTTCGTGGCTCCCGGTGACCCGAGCGTGTTCGGCAACGACCCCGATCTGCTGATGCGCTGGTGGTTCGCCAACGCCGTGTGGACCGACACCCGGATGCACTGGCAGGACAGCGCGGCCTACACCGAGTGCCAGGAACTGCTCGACTCCGGCCTTCAGGAGCAGGACGAGGCGGCCCGCCAGGAACTCTGGAACCAGACCTTCGACCTGATCAGCCGCGAGGTCCCGCTCTACCCGCTGTTCCACCGCAAGGCGCCAACCGCCTGGGACGCCGAGGGTCTGACCGACTTCCAGCCGATCTCGCTGACCGGCCTGTCGTTCCAGAACGTCGGCACCACCGAGTGAGCCCGGTCCCGGCCCCGGTGCGCCACTCGCGCCGGGGTCGGCGCCCGCGTCCCTGCTCCGAAGGAGATCCCCTGTGGCCAACCTGATCCGGCTGATCGGCCGGCGCCTGATCGCGCTCCCGATCATGGTGGTCGGAGTGACGTTCCTCGTGTTCGTGGTGATGTCGTTCTCGCCGATCGACCCCGCCCGCCTGGCGCTCGGCGAGTCCGCCAGCGAGGACGCCCTGAACAACTACCGGGAACTCAACGGGCTGAACGACCCGCTCTGGGCGCGCTACTTCACGTTCCTGTGGGGACTGATCAGCCAGGGCTACATGGGCGTCACCGCGGGCAACCGGGACGTGACCGACGTGGTCATGGCAGCGCTGCCGATCACGCTGCAGATCACCTTCATCGGCCTGCTGATCGGCGTCGCCATCGCCGCCGTGCTCGGCGTGGTCGCCGCTCTCTTCCGGGACCGCTGGCCCGACCAGATCATCCGGGTCATCTCGATCCTGTCCCTCGCGACGCCGTCGTTCTGGCTCGCGATCCTGCTCATCCAGTGGCTCGCCAACGTGCCCGGTGGCTGGGGCATCTTCCCGGCCCTGATCACCGAGTGGGTGCCGTTCTCGGAGGACCCGGCCGCCTACTTCAACCAGATCGCCCTGCCGGCGCTCGCGCTCGGCATCCCGGTCTCCGGATCACTGACCCGGGTGGTGCGCACCGCTATGGTCGAGGAACTCGACCGTGACTACGTCCGCACCGCCATCGGCGCTGGCATCCCCAAGCACGTCGTGGTGGGCCGCAACGTCTTCCGCAACGCCCTGATCACCCCGATCACCGTGCTCGGCCTACGGGTCGGCTACCTGATGGGTGGCGCCGTGATCATCGAGATCATCTTCAACATCAAGGCGATGGGACAACTGATCCTCGACGGGGTCAAACGCAACGACGTGTTCCTCGTCCAGGGGGTCACCCTGACGGTCGCGATCGCGTTCATCGTCGTGAACATCGTCGTCGACGTGATCTACGTCCTCGTCAATCCCCGGATCCGGAGCGTGTGACATGCGACGCCGTCTCACCGAACGCCTGAGCGTCCCCGGCCTGCGGTTCACAACCCGCCTGCGGCCACCCACCATCCTGGCCCTGGCCTTCATCGCACTGGTGGCCCTGGCCGCGATCTTCGCGCCGCTGGTCGCTCCCTACGACCCGCTGGCCTCGGGCACCCCGGTGCAGCCGCCGAGCGGCGAGCACTGGTTCGGCTCGGACGCCAACGGCCGCGACATCCTCTCCCGCATCGTCTACGGAGCCCGGTACTCGCTGGAGATCGGCATCGGCGCCACCCTCCTGGCCCTGATCGCCGCCGCGGTCCTCGGGTCGATCGCCGCCACGGGTGGCAAGACCCTGTCCGAGGTCGTGATGCGGATCATGGACGTCATCATGGCGTTCCCGGGCATCGCCCTGGCGGCCGTGTTCGTGGCCGTGTTCGGCAACTCGGTCGGCGTCCTGATGATCACCATCGCGTTCCTGTACACCCCGCAGCTGACCCGGGTGATCCGGGCGAACATCCTCTCCCAGCTCGGCGAGGACTACGTGGCCGCCACCCAGGTGATGGGGGCACGCATCCCGTGGATCCTGATCAAGCACGTGGCCCGCAACTGCGTCGCACCGATCCTCACCTTCGCCACCGTGCTGGTCGCCGACGCGATCGTGCTGGAGGCCTCGCTGTCCTTCATCAACGCCGGCATCCGCCCGCCCGACCCCTCCTGGGGCAACATCATGAGCGAGGGCAAGCAGCTGCTGCTGTCCGGCCGGTGGTGGCCCACGTTCTTCCCGGGCCTGATGATCCTGCTCACCACGCTCGCTCTGAACATCCTCTCCGAGGGCCTCACCGACTCCCTCGCCACCCCGAAGGCGAAGGCCAGGGTCAACGTGGCCGCCGACGAGCGCAAGCTCGTCGAGACCGTCGCGGACGAGCCTGCGACGGCGGAGGCGCCTGACGAGGTTCCCGTCCTTGGTCTTGGCGCGAGTCAGGAGGACCTCGACCGGCGCCTGTCCGAGTTGCGGGTGTCCGAGACGGTGCGCACCGACCGGCTGCGCTACACCGGGGATGCTGCCCCGCTGCTGGAGGTGGAGAACCTCTCCATCTCCTTCCCGGCCGCGCACGGTGACGTCGCGATCGTCGACAACGTCTCCTTCTCGGTCCGCCCCGGAGAGACGATGGGGCTGGTCGGCGAGTCCGGCTGCGGCAAGTCGATCACCTCGATGGCGGTGATGGGCCTACTGCCGCCCACCGCGAAGATCGAGGGCCGGATCGGCTTCGACGGCCAGGACGTGCTGTCGATGGCTCCGAAGCAGCGCAACGCCCTGCGCGGGCACGAGATGAGCATGATCTACCAGGATGCGCTCAGCTCGCTGAACCCCTCGATGCTGGTCCGCGCGCAGTTGAAGCATCTCACCCGCCGCGGCGGCAAGCGCACCGCCGACGAGCTCCTCGAGATGGTGGGCCTGGACCCGGTCCGGACCCTGAAGTCCTATCCCCACGAGCTCTCCGGTGGGCAGCGCCAGCGGGTGCTCATCGCGATGGCGCTGACCCGCAACCCGCGCCTGGTCATCGCCGACGAGCCGACCACGGCCCTGGACGTGACCGTGCAGCGACAGGTCGTGGACCTGCTCAACGATCTGCGCGAGCAGCTCGGGTTCGCGATGGTGTTCGTCTCCCACGACCTGGCCCTGGTGGCCAAGCTCGCCCACCGGATCACCGTGATGTACGCCGGGCAGGTGGTGGAGCGGGCATCGACCTCCGACCTCCTGATCGACCCGCGCCACGAGTACACCCGAGGGCTGCTCGGCGCGGTCCTGTCCATCGAGGCCGGCGCGGACCGGCTGCACCAGGTGCAGGGCACCGTCCCCTCGCCCGGCGACTTCGTGGCCGGCGACCGGTTCGCCCCTCGCTCCAGCCACCCGGAGCTCGGCCTGACCCAGAAGCCGGTGCTCCGCACCGTGCCGGGAACCGACCATGTCTTCGCGACCACCCCGGACGCCGAAGCCCTGCTGGACGGAGCCGTGCGATGACCACCGCGACCGATCGGACCGAGGCGACGGCCGCCGTCGGGAATGTTCTCGAACTGCGCCAGGTCAACGTGATCCACAAGGCGCGCACAGGCAAGTTGTTCCGTCCGGACACCGTGCATGCCGTCAAGGACGTGGACTTCGGCGTAGCCCGGGGTGAGACCGTGGGCATCGTCGGTGAGTCGGGCTGCGGCAAGTCGACCCTGGCCCGGGTGATGGTCGGGCTGCAGCCGGTCACCAGCGGCGAGGTGCTCTTCCGCGGCGCGCCGCTCGGTCACGGCAGCCGGGCCCGCCGGACCCTTGGCCGGTCGGTGTCCGCCGTGTTCCAGGATCCGGCCACCGCACTGAACCCGCGGATGACCGTCAAGGACGCGCTCATCGACCCGCTGAACGTGCACCGGATCGGTTCCCCGCGCGAGCGCGAGCACCGCGTCCGCGACCTCCTGCATCTCGTCGGGCTCCCGCAGTCGGCCCTCGCGGTGCTACCCCGGCAGATCTCCGGCGGCCAGCGACAGCGGGTCGCGATCGCCCGCGCGCTCGCGCTCGAGCCCGACGTGATCGTGGCCGACGAGCCGACGAGCGCCCTGGACGTCTCGGTGCGGGCGCAGGTGCTGAACCTGCTCACCGACCTGAAGAGCGAGCTCGGCCTCGGGCTGGTGTTCATCTCCCACGACATCAACACCGTCCGCTACGTCTCCGACCGGATCGCCGTCATGTACTACGGCGCCATCATCGAGACCGGGGACGCCGAATCGATCTTCGCCGACCCGCAGCAGGACTACACCCGCACCCTGCTCGCCGCGACCCCGTCGCTCCTCGAGTGACCGGGTCCCCGTTCCCCCCAGACCACGCGCAGCTGCGCACCACCGCCCGAACCGGGCACCATCAGGAAGAGAACGCGATGACCGCCGCCGCACCCGTACCCGCCGAGGCCAGAGCCTTCCAGGGCGTCATCCCCCCGCTCGTCACACCGCTCACCGCGGACGGCCGGCTCGACGTGCCCAGCCTGGGCCGCCTGATCGAGCACCACATCGCCGGCGGCGTGGACGGGCTCTTCGTGCTCGGGTCCAGCGGCGAGGTGGCGTTCTTCGAGGACGAGATGCGCGACGAGGTGCTCCGCGAGTCGGTGCGCCTGGTCGGCGGCCGGGTGCCGGTGCTGGCCGGGATCATCGACACCCAGACACGCCGGGTGCTCGCCCAGCTGCGCCGCGCGGAGGCGATCGGCGTGGCCGGCGTGGTCGCGACCGCACCGTTCTACGCGATCACCGGACCCGAGGAGATCGAGAACCACTTCCGCGCGATCGCCGCGGCCACCGACCTGGCCCTGTTCGCCTACGACCTGCCGGTCTGCGTGCACGTCAAGCTGGACCCGGCGATGCTGGTGCGGCTCGGCGCCGACGGCGTACTGACCGGCGTGAAGGACTCCTCCGGTGACGACGTGGGGTTCCGCCGGCTGGCCATGATGAACGATGCTGCCGGTGCCCCGCTTACCCTGCTCACCGGGCAGGAGACCGTGGTGGACGGCACCTATCTGGCGGGCGGGCACGGCTCCGTGCCCGGGCTGGGCAACATCGACCCGGGCGGCTACGTGCGGATGGACCGGGCCGCCCGCGCCGGCGACATCGACGCCGTGCGCGCCGAGCAGCAGCGGCTCGCCGCCCTGTTCGAGATCGTGTTCCAGCCGGAAGGCAAGACCGGCCCGGCGGCCGGCGTCGGGGCGTTCAAGACCGCGCTGTACCTGATGGGCATCTTCTCCACGAACACGATGAGTTCCCCGATGACCGCCCTGGAGGGTGAGAACGTGCAGCGGGTCCGCACGGTCCTCGCCGGTCTCGGCGTCGAACTGGTCCGGTGACCCACCCGCTGGTGGCGCCGCTGCGCGGCGGCCTGATCGTCTCCTGCCAGGCCTATCCCGGCGAGCCGATGCGGCACCCGGAGACGATGGCGCAGGTCGCCGCGGCAGTCGTCGACGGCGGCGCGGTCGCCGTGCGCGCGCAGGGCCTGGCCGACGTCCAACTCGTGGCGGGCCGGGTGCAGGTGCCGGTGATCGGCATCTGGAAGGACGGCGACGCCGGCGTGTTCATCACCCCGACGCTGCGCCACAGCCGCGCCGTGCTCGCTGCCGGCGCCGACATCCTCGCCCTCGACGGCACCGAGCGGGAGCGGCCGGACGGCCTGACCCTCGCCGAGACGGTGCGGCGGGTCCGGGAGGAGTCCGACGCCCCGATCATGGCGGACTGTGACACCGTCGCGTCCGCGGTCGCGGCGGCCGAGGCGGGTGCGGACCTCATCGGCACCACGCTCGCCGGGTACACCGATGCCAGGCCGAAGACCGACGGACCCGACCTGGACCTGCTCGCCGAGGTGGTGGCGGCGCTACCCGGGGTGGCCGTGGTGGCGGAGGGGCGGATCCACACTCCCGCGCAGGCCCGGGCCGCCGCCGAGGCGGGGGCGTTCGCCGTGGTGGTCGGCACCGCGATCACCCACCCGAGCACCATCACCGGCTGGTTCGACCGCGCCCTGCGCAGCAGCTGAGAGCCGCCCGCCGGCCACCGCGGGCGATCGAGCCCCTACTGGTGCACCCTGGCGCCCCGGGGGTGCACCTCAGGGTCAGATCGGGGGATATCCCCATGACGCCCGCGAGCTCCGGCTGAGAGGGTGGAGGTGGCCCGCTGGAGGGGCGGGCCACCAACTTCGGAGGATCAATGCACCGCTCGCGCGTCGCCGCAGTCACCGCCATCGCCGGCCTGTCCCTGGCACTGGTCGGGTGCGGTTCCGGCTCCGGCCCCCGCGTCACCGAGGAGCGCGACGACATCGACGCCGACGTCCGCGCCATCGAGCTCGAGGGCAGCGGAGACCTGTTCCTGGCGGTCGGGGACACCCCGGAACTACTGGTCACCGCACGCGAGAGCGTGCTGGAGGACGTCAGCACCGAGAACCGGGACGGCGTGCTCGTCCTGAACATCGACGACGGCTTCCGGCTCTTCGGCGGCATCGGCTCGGTGGACTACGAGGTGACGCTGCCCGCCGTCGAGGCGCTGAGCATCTCCGGCGCGGGGGCGATCGACGGCGAGGTCGCCCCGGGCGAGTCCCTGACCCTGGACATCCGCGGGGCGGGCGACGTGCGGATCGAGGGCGTGGACGTCCAGGACCTGACCGTCACCGTCTCCGGCGCGGGCAGCGTGGAACTCGTCGGCACGGCGGTGAACCAGAACGTCACGATCCAGGGTGCCGGGGACTACCTGGCCGGTGACCTGGAGTCCGAGCACGCGGTCGCGACGGTCTCGGGCGCCGGCAGCATGGATGTCTGGGTCACCGGCACCCTGGACGCAGAAGTGTCCGGCGCCGGGGACATCACCCACACCGGTGGTGCCGAGGTGACCGAGGAGATCAACGGCGCCGGCTCGATCTCAGGCGACTGATTCCGCACCACCGCACCCGACGGCCGGAACGCAACTGCCGCCGTCAGGCCGGCGAACTCGGCTGCGCCTCAGGCGACCCGGTCGTGGACCGCGAGCACCTGGGCCACGAAGCCCTCGCCGATCTCGCGGGTCAGGGACGCCAGCGCGTCCTCGGCAGCAGTAAGGTCGGCGGTGAGCGCCGTGGCGTCCACGTCCTGGTGGGTGGCTGCCCACCGCAGCATGAGGTCCGGGCCCGCCTCGGGGTGGAATTGGACGCCTAGGGCGCTGCCGAGCCGGAACGCCTGGAACGGGTACTGGTTCGAGCTGGCGAGCCAGACAGCTCCCTCGGGCAGGGTCGTGATCGCGTCGGCATGCATGGACGGCGCCGACACGGTGCGGCCGAGGGCGGTGACCACCCCGCGCAGGACCGGGTCCTCGGCGGCGTCGGGACGCAGCCGGAGCGCGATGACGCCACGCTCGGGGCCGATCGGGGCGTCCACGCTCACCTGGCCGCCACCGGCGACGGCGAGCACCTGGGCGCCGAGGCAGATGCCGAGCACCGGCACCTCCCGCTCGATCGCGGCCAGCATGAGGTCGCCCTCGGCGGCCAGCCACGGCGCTGCCTCGGTGTCGTAGGCGTTGTTGGTGCCGCCGAGCACGATAAGACCGTCGAGCTCGGCGGCGGACGGGAGTGCGTCACCGCGGTCCGGTCGGATGATCCGGACCGCTACGTCGGCGAGCCAGGGCTCGAGCCGGTCGAGGGGTACCGCGTCCTCGTGCTGGATCACGGTCAGCACGGGCGCGCCCTCGCGGGCGTCGTGCTCGGCGGAGTGGGGAGCGAACTGTTCGGTCACTCGATGGAAGGTACCCCAGAACTCTGGATGATCGCGGTCAGCCCCCTCCGGGTGGTCAGGACTGCCCCGTCAACCTCGTTGCGCGAGGCTGTACTAGAGGAGAGGATCAACGGGTGACCCGAATCGTGGCGCCGTTGCGCCTGCTCCTCGGCCTGTGCCTGGCGCTGTTCGCCGGCGCGGCGCTGGCCGGCCCCGCCCTTGCCGATGCACCGCTGCGTGTGGAAGGTCACGTCGATGACCGCACCACCGAGCAGGTGGCCGCCGGGGACCGGGCCGAGATCGAGGCGGCCGCGGCACGGCTCGCGGAGGGCTCCGACCTCGATCTGTTCACGGTGTACGTCGATTCCTTCGACGGCATGGACCACCAGGAGTGGGCGGACGAGACCGCCACCATGTCCGGACTCGGCCAGAACGACATCCTGCTCGCGATCGCCGTGGTGGACCGCGAGTACGCGGTCTCGGTCGGGACCGAACTCCCGTTGTCGGACTCCCAGCTGGCCACCGTGGCGGGCGACATCGAGGACGAACTGCGCCAGGACGACTGGAGCGGCGCGGCGATCACGGCGGCCGACGGCTATCTCGCGCAGGCGAACGGTGGCGGCAGCGCCGTGGTGCCGGTGCTGATCGGGGCGGGCGTGATCGGTGGTGGCGCGTTCCTGCTGGTCCGCTCCAGCAACAAGCGCAAGCGGCAGCAGCAGGCGGCCCAGCAGCACCCCGGCGGGCCGGGTGTCCCCGGACGGCAGAACGCACCCGCACCGGCGAACTCGATCGAGGCGGTCCTGGCCTCGCTGTCCACCGAGGACCTGGCCAAGCGCGCGGGATCGGCCCTGGTCGGCCTGGACGACGACGTGCGCAGCTCCGAGCAGGAGCTCGGCTTCGCCCAGGCCCAGTTCGGGCTGCAGTCCACCCAGAACTTCAAGGCCGTCGTCGAGGGCGTCAAGGGCCAGCTCGCCCAGGCGTTCGCGCTGCAGCAGCGCCTGGATGACACGGCGCCGGAGTCCGAGCCGGAGAAGCGCCAGATCCTGACCCAGATCGTGCTGCTCTGCGACCAGGGCGACAAGGCACTGGACGCCCAGGCGGAGTCGTTCGCGGATCTGCGCAAGCTGCAGGACAACGCGCCGCAGCTCCTGGACGAGATCAACACCCGGGCCGGTGAGATCGAGGCCCGGATCCCGGCCGCCCAGGCCACGCTGACCCAGCTGCGGGCCACCTACCCCGAGACCGCCCTCGTCTCCGTCGCCCGCGCCCCTGACCAGGCGGCGCAGCTCCTCGACGCGGCCAGGGACGCCGTCACCCAGGGCCGCGAGCGCGTGACGGGCAACGACCGGGGCACCGCCGTCGCCTTCGCGCACACGGCCGAGGATGCGCTGGCCCAGGCCGTGACCCTGCTCGACTCGGTCACGAACGCCCACGACAACCTCAGCCAGGCGGTCCAGCGCCTGGACGCCTCGATCGCCTCCATCACGGCCGACGTGGCCGACGCCGAGCGGCTGGCCCCGCAGGACCCGCAGGTCGGCCCGGCCACAGAGCGGGCCCGCACCGCGATCGAAGCCGCCACCGCGGCCCGCCAGAAGAACGGCGACCCGCTCGCCGCGCTCACCGAGATCGTCGCCGCGGAGCAGTCCCTCGACGCGGTCCTCGCCGGGCACCGGGAGGCGAGCGACGTCCGCCGGCGCGCCGAGAGCCAGCTCCAGAACGGGCTCTCCCGCACCGACGCGCTGATCCGCTCGACGAACACCTACATCGAGACCCACCGCGGCGCCGTCGGAGCGAATGCGCGGACCCGCCTCGCGTCCGCGATCGAGTCCCTGCAGCAGGCCCGCGCGATGTCCGAGACGGACCCGGTGCAGGCGCTGCGTCTGACCACTGCCGCGTGGCACTCGGCGAAGGCCGCGCAGGATCTCGCCGCCTCGGACGTGTCCGCCTGGGAGCGCAGCCGGAGCCCGTACTCCGGCGGCGGATACTCCTCCCAACGCGGCGTCGACCCGGGTTCGCTGATCCTCGGCGGGATCCTCGGGAACATGTTCGGCGGCAACGACAACGGCTACCGCGGCGGCTACGGCGGCCGGGGTGGTTCGTCGTGGGGCAGTTCCTGGGGCGGCGGCGGTTCCTCGTGGGGCGGCGGCAGCTCGCGGAGCAGTTCCCGCCGCCGATCCAGCAGTTCCCGGTCCAGCGGTTCCCGGCGTAGCGGCGGCCGCTCCGGCGGCGGCCGGCGTTCCGGCGGGGGCGGGCGCTTCTGAGGCACCCTGATCGCCCCCTGACCAACGCCCAGCACGACCCGTAGATTTGCCAGTAACACCCACCACGTCTTCGCAGACGATGAAAGGAAACACAGTGGCTGAGAAGCAGAGCATCCTCGGGCGCATCGCCCAGTTGACCCGCGCGAACATCAACTCGCTGATCGACCGCGCCGAGGACCCGGAGAAGATGCTGGACCAGCTGGTCCGGGACTACACGAACAACATCGCCGAGGCCGAGCAGGCCGTCGCCCAGACGATCGGCAACCTGCGCCTCGCCGAGCAGGACTACAACGAGGACGTCGCCGCCGTTCGGGACTGGGGCAACAAGGCCCTGGCCGCCTCGCGCAAGGCCGACCAGTTGCGTGCCTCCGGCGACGTCGCCGCTGCCGACCGGTACGACAACCTGGCCAAGGTCGCGCTGCAGAAGCAGGTCGGGTTCGAGAGCGAGGTCAAGCAGACCGAGCCGATCCTGCGCTCGCAGAACGAGGTCGTCGACAAGCTCAAGCACGGTCTCGCCATCATGAAGGACAAGCTCGGCGAGCTGAAGGTCAAGCGCGACCAGCTGGCCGCGCGGGCGAAGACCGCCGAGGCGCAGGCCAAGGTCCAGGACGCCGTCGCCTCGATCAACGTGCTCGACCCCACCAGCGAGCTGTCCCGGTACGAGGACAACATTCGCCGCCAGGAGGCCCTCGTGGCCGGCAAGGCGGAGATCGCGGCGTCCTCGCTCGACTCGCAGTTCGCCGAGCTGGAGATGACCGGTGACGCGCTCGAGGTCGACGCCCGCTTCGCCGCCCTCAAGGCCGGCGCGCTCGGCGCGGCCCCGGCCGCTGCGCAGATCACCGACGAGCCGAGCGGGTACCAGCCCTCGGCCACGGTCGGTGAGCAGGACTTCGCCGCGGCGCCCGCCGAGGACGGTCAGCCGAGCACCGACGAGCAGCGCTACTGAGCGCTGTGCAGGACCGCCCGTCGTAGGCGGAACAGCAGTTGCGTGGGGGGGGGCCCCCGGCCGGGGGGCCCCCCCCCCCCGCGGGCCCCCGCCCCCCGGCCGTTGGTGGCGTCCCTGTGGGGGGGGGGGGGCCTCCCGGGGGGGGGGGGCCCCCCCCCACGCGTCTGCCCACGGCCCGCGGGCCGCCTGCGCGGGCCGCCGATCGCGCAACCACGGCGGATCGGACCGCCGCCCCATAGGGTGTGACCATGCTCGAGACCCCGACGCCCGCCCCGCGACAGACCTACCTCCTCGTGGACGGCGAGAACATCGATGCCACCCTCGGGCTGAGCGTCCTGAACCACCGCCCGACACCGGACGAGCGGCCCCGGTGGGACCGGATCACGGATTTCGCGAAGCAGGCCTGGGGTCAGCCGGTGACGGCTCTGTTCTTCCTGAACGCCACGTCGGGCCAGATGCCGATGAGCTTCATCCAGGCGCTGCTGGCGATGGGCTACCACCCGATCCCGCTCGCCGGGAGCGGCAGCGAGAAGGTCGTCGACATCGGTATCCAGCGCACCCTGGCCGCGCTGGAGGACCGCCCCGGCGATGTGCTGCTGGCCAGCCACGACGGCGACTTCGTGCCCCAGGTGGAACGACTGCTCGACGGCGACCGCCGGGTCGGCGTGTTGTGTTTCCGTGAGTTCGTCAGCGCCAAGCTGTCCGAGCTGACCGATCGGGGCCTGAGCCTGTTCGACCTCGAGGACGACCTGGGCGCCTTCAACGCGCCGCTGCCGCGGGTGCGGATCATCCCGCTGGAGGCGTTCGACCCGCTGCGCTACCTGTAGCCGAGGGCATGAGGGCACACTGGTTGGGGTGGACGACGGCGAGAACACACCCGGCTGCTGCTTCGACGACTGGGCCCGCAACGAATCGCGCCGCGCGCGCCGCGTGGGGGCCGACGGCGTCACCACCGCCCTGCTCGACGGCCTCGCCCAGGTTGGGCTCACCGGCCGCACCGTGCTCGACGTCGGGGCCGGGGCGGGCACCCTCGTGGTCGGTGCCCTCGAGCGGGGCGCAGCCCGGGCCACCGGGTTCGACCTCGGGCCCGGCGCCGTCGAGGCGGCCCGGAGCCTCGCCGCGGATCGCGGGCTCGCGGCGAGGGCGCGGTTCGAGGTGGCCGACGGCTCCGTCGCGGCCCTGCCGCCCAGTGACCTGGTCACCCTGAACCGGGTGATCTGCTGTTACCCCGACGCCGCGGCACTGGTGACCCACACGCTCGCCGCGGCCGGCCGCGGCTACGCGTTCGTGCTGCCGCGCTCCACCGGCCCATTCGGACGGATCAACCGCGCAGTGCTGCGGCTGGGGAACCTCTGGTTCCGGTTCCGGCCCGGGGTGTACGGCGGTTACCGAGCGTTCGTCCACGACATCCGCCCGATCCACGACCGTGTGACGGCGGCCGGGTTCCGCCCCGTACACACGGCGCACCCACGGGGCTTGTGGCATCTGGCCGTATACGCCCGCGCCTGACGCACCGCCTGAGCGTGCGCTCAGGCGGTGGAGCGGGTCAGGTGTGCCTCACGCGACGATGACGATCTTGCCCGTGCTGTGGCCCGACTCGACGGCGGCGATCGCCTCCGCCGCCTGCTCCAGCGGGAAGGTCCGGTCGACGTGTGGGTCGACCAGCCCGTACTGGACGACACCGGTGATCTTCTCCAGCACTCCCTCGGCCGGCTCGCGCCCGGAACCGCCGAGCTCGACCGCGGTCACCGCGTCGGCGGCCGAGACGATCGCCGACGGGGTCTTGGCGAGCGGGGCCAGCTCGCGGAGCACCCTGCCGCCGACGAGGTCGGCCAGCAGGTCGACCCCGTCGGGCACGACCTCGCGGACTCGACCGGCGACGCCGTCGCCGGAGGGGACGAAGGTGGCGCCGGTCGCCTCGATGAGCTCACGCTTGGACTCGGAGGCGACGCCGATGGCGTTGAACCCATGCACCTTGGCGATCTGCAGCACCATCCGGCCGACGCCCCCGCCGGCGCCGAGGACCAGCAGGGTCTGTCCTGCCTCGATCTCGACCTGGTGGGTGAGGTCGTAGGCCGCGGTTCCTGCGACGGGGATGGTGGCGGCGTCGGTGAAGGAGATCTCCTCCGGCTTGACCACCGTCTGGGCGGCGTCCAGGACCGTGTGCTCGGCGAAGGCACCCAGTCCGCGGGCGGGGGTGCCCAGGACCTCGTCCCCGACGGCGAAGTCCTGCACGCCGTCACCGACGGCGGTCACGACGCCGGAGGCCTCGAGCCCCATGGCGACCGGAAGCGGATCGTGGGTGCCGAACGCCCCTTCGCGGCGCTTCCAATCGGCGGGGTTCACGCCGGCGGCGCGGACCTCGATGGCGATCTCGCCGGCGCCGGGAGGGAGCACCTCACGCTCGGTGAACTGCTGGCCGTCGGGGCCGCCGTAGGTGCTGAAGACGAAGACCTTGGACATGTTCTGGGTTCCGTTTCGATGGGAGGTGCCGATGGGAGGTGTCGATGGCAGGCAGTGTGTGTCAGGCGGTCGGGACCGCATCCACCGTCCGGGGCGCAGGCGCACCGGATGGCGCAGCGGGCCCATCGGTGTGGCCGTCGCTGCGACTGCGCAGCAGCCGCATGGCGTTGACGATGACCAGCAGGACGGATGCCTCGTGGACGAGCATCCCGATCGCCATGGTGACTCCGCCGGCGAACACGCCGGCCAGCAGCACCACGACCGTGATCAGGGCGATCGCGATGTTCTGCCGCATCACCGAGACGGTCCGGCGGGCCAGGCCTACTGCCTGCGGCAGCTTGAGCAGGTCGTCCTTCATCAGGGCGATGTCGGCCGTCTCGATGGCGACCCCGGTGCCGGCGGCTCCCATCGCCACGCCGATGTCTGCGGTGGCCAGGGCGGGGGCGTCGTTGACGCCGTCGCCGACCATCGCGACGGTGTGCCCCTCGCCCTGGAGCTGCTTGACGACGGTGAGCTTGTCCTCCGGCAGCAACTGGGCGCGGACCTCGTCCACCCCCACCTCGGCGGCGACCGCCTCGGCGACCCGCCGGGTGTCACCGGTGAGCATGACGACCTTCGTCACGCCGGTGACGTGGAGCCGGGAGATCATCTCCTTCGCATCGGTGCGAACCCGGTCGGCGACCGCGATCACACCGATCACCCGGGAGTCCAGGGTGACCACCATCGGGGTGCGGCCCAGGCCGGCGAGCCGGTCGACCTCCGCGGCGGCACCGTTGTCCTCGGCGATCCGTTCGGCGGCCAGCAAGGGGAGGTTGCCGACGGTGACCCGGCGGCCATCGAGAGTCGCGACGATCCCCTTACCGGGCACGGGGTCGGTGTGCTCGGGCAGACCGTCGACGGGAAGACCTTCGGCAGCGGCGGCGTCGATGATCGGGCGGGCCAATGGATGCTCGGAGCCGGCCTCGGCGCGAGCCGCCCAGCCCAGGACCTCGGCGCGGTCTAGTGCGGGATCCAGGACGGTGACGTCGGTCAGGTACGGCCTGCCCTCGGTGAGGGTGCCGGTCTTGTCCAGGGCGACGGCGGAGATCCTGGCGCTGGTCTCGAGGTATTCGCCCCCCTTGATGAGGATGCCGTCGGTTGCGCCCCGGCCGATGCCGGCGACGATCGCCACCGGGATGGAGATGACCAGTGCCCCGGGGCACCCGATCACGAGCAGGGTCAGGGCCAGCACCACGTTCCCGGTGATCAGACCGGCGACCAGGGCGAGCAGGATGATGCCGGGGGTGTACCAGGTGGAGAACTTCTCCATGAAGGACTGGGTCCTGGCCTTGGCATCCTGCGCCTCCTCGACGCGGTGGATGATCCGCGCCAGGGTGGTGTCGGCCCCGATGCCGGTCGCCCGGACCTGCAGGAAGCCGCTGCCGGCGATGGTGCCCGCGAATACCTGATCGCCCTCGGTCTTCTCGACCGGGATGGACTCACCGGTGATCGATGCCTCGTCCAGGGCGCCGGTGCCGCCGATGACGATGCCGTCGACGGGGACCTTGGCGCCGTTCTTGACCAGGACGGTCTCGTCGGGCAGCACGGCGGCGGCGGAGATCTCGACCTGCCTGCCGTCCCGCACCACCACGGCCACATCGGGTGCGACCGCGACGAGCTCGGCAAGCGCGGCCCGGGTCCTGTTCATGGTCCCGGCCTCGAGCGCGTGACCGATGGCGAACAGGAAGGTGACCGCGGCGGCCTCCCAGTACTCGCCGATGATCAGCGCACCGAGCGCTGCGATCGAGACCAGCAGGTCGATGGCGATCGTCCTGGCCATCAGCGCACGCACGGCCTTGACGAGGATCGGAACCCCGGCCACGACGGCCGCGGCGATCATCAGGAGGTTGGAGACGATCAGCACGGTCGGATCGTCCGTGGCGAAGCCGATCTCGGCGTGAGCGCCGGAGAACGGGTTCACTCCCGCGGACAGGGAGATGATCGCGGCGGCGGCGATGAGCAGACCCGAGACGATCGGGTTGCCCCAGGGGCCTCGCAGCCAGCGGGTCAGGGAACTCATGGTGGTGGTGCCTCTCAGGGTCAGGAAGTGGGTTTCGATCGGGGCCGGCAGGCCGGGCCCGTGGGACGCTCAGAAGGCAGACAGCGTGGCCTGGTAGCCCGCCTTGCCGATCGCGGCGACGATCTCGTCGGTGGTGGTCACGGCGGGATCGTGGTCGACCTCGACGCGGCCGGAAGCGAACTTCACGGTGACGTTCCGAACACCCTTGAGGCGACCCACCTGCTTCTCGATCTTGGCGACGCAGGACGGGCAGCTGAAGCCCTCCGCGCGGAAGATCGAACGGGTGCTGGTGGCGGGGGTGGCGGTCATGATGAACCTTCCTTCTGGGGTGTGGTCCTCGGGGTCGGTGCCCTCGATGTGCCTTCAATCTATGAAGGTTCGTCGGCCACCGACATGACGGCCGTCAATCAACCGCAAGACCACGCTGACCTGCGACGACGGCGACCGCCTGCCATCGGGGATAGCCTGGAGGGCACCGGTCCTGGAGCGTTCTCCCGGACATGGAGAACCCGGGAGCGGAGGACGTCATGGCGGCCCAGGACGTGGATCTGGGGCGGCCCCCGTCGGCGGGGACCCGTCGCACCATCCCGTTGCGCGAGATCACCCTTCCGCACCAGTGCCCGCGGCCGGTCCGGCTGTACGTGCTGGCCCGGGCGCCGTACTTCCTCGGGCTGGGCGAGAAGGCACTCGACCGGATCGACAAACTGATGCAGACCCGCACCTTCGCCCCGGCCGGTCGAATCTATTCGGCCGGGGATCGCGCGCACTCGCTCTACGTGGTGGCCGAGGGACGCGTGAAGTTGTCCCAGGTCACCGCCGACGGGACCGAGACCGTCACCGACATCCTGGTCCCCGGCGAAATGTTCGGAGCGATGGGTTCCCTCGGGGAGCCCCACCACCTGCACTCCGCCTCGGCACTGGTGGGCACCTGCACCCTGCGCATCGACCAGAGCGACTTCCAAGCGGTGCTGGTCGATCAGCCCACGGTCGCCCTGCGGGTCCTCGACGACGTGGCTGCGCGACTCGCCCAGGCCCGATCCGACATCGGCGGGCAGACCACGGACACGGTCCCGCAACGCGTCGCGACCGCGCTGCTGCGCCTGGCGGACAAACTCGGCGAGGACCGCGGCCGCCAGGGTGTGCTGCTCGAGGTCCCGCTGTCCCGCGCCGACCTCGCCGGCCTCGCACGCTCGACCCCGGAATCGGTCTCGCGGGTCATGAGCCGATGGAAGAAGGCCGGCCTCATCGACTCCGGGCGCCGCTGGACCGCGCTCCTGGACCGGGGCCGACTCGAGGAGGAGGCCGCCGGAGCACACTGATGCCCCGACTGCGGTCTCCTGGCTATCCCCAGGCGGCTCCCAGGAAACTTCCAGGCTTGCGCGTCACACTGGATGTCATGAGAACGAGCCAAGCCACTGCGCCGGCCACCACCGGGACCACCGAGGCCCGCCTCCTGGTGGTCGACGACGAGCCGAACATCCGCGAGCTGCTGTCCGCGTCGCTGCGGTTCGCCGGCTTCGAGGTCGAGGTCGCCGCAGACGGTCAGCAGGCCATGCGCCGCGCCCTGGAGATGCAGCCGGACCTGATCGTCCTGGACGTCATGCTGCCGGACCTGGACGGCTTCACCGTGACCCGACGCCTGCGCGAACAGGGCGCGCACTTCCCGGTGCTGTTCCTGACGGCGCGTGACGACACCGCGGACAAGATCGCCGGCCTGACCGTCGGTGGTGACGACTACGTCACCAAGCCGTTCAGCCTCGACGAGGTGATCGCCCGGATCCGGGCCGTGCTGCGTCGTGCCCAGGCGACCGCGGCCCTCGAGGACTCGATGCTGACCGTGGCCGACCTGGAGCTCGACGAGGACGCGCACGAGGTGCGCCGCGGCGGGCAGGAGATCGACCTGTCCCCCACCGAGTTCACCCTGCTGCGCTACCTGATGCTGAACGCGGGCCGGGTGCTGTCCAAGTCCCAGATCCTCGACCACGTGTGGGCGTACAACTGGGGCGGCGACGGCGCGATCGTGGAGTCCTACATCTCCTACCTGCGCCGCAAGATCGACGCCCCGTTCACCCCCGACTCGCCGGCCCTGATCCACACCAAGCGGGGCGTGGGCTACGTCCTGCGCGAGCCCTGACATGGCCCGGCAGTCCCGGCTGCCGCTACGGCTGCGCCTGTCCCTGATCACGGCGGGGCTGCTCCTGGTCGCGCTGTCGGTCGCCTCGTTCGCCGCCTACTCGCTGCTGCAGCGGTCCCTGCTCAACCAGGTCGACGAGCAGTTGCGCACGGCCGGTGCGAGCACCGCCAACCAGGTGCTCGACACGCTGCAGTTCCGCGGTCCCAACGAGATGCTGCCGAGCGACTACTACCTGCGGATCGTCCGCGACGACGATCCCGACTCGGTGGACATCCCGGCCACCACCGAGCATGCGGTCCCGGACATCCCGGATCTGGACGGTGTGACCGGGGACGAGTGGGCGTTCGTGACGGTGCGCTCGGTCGAGACCGGGCCCAGCTGGCGGGTCGCGGTCGCTCCGCTGGAGGACCAGACCGGTGCGGAGCAGGGCGCCATCGCGATCGCTCTGCCGCTCAGCTCCATGGACAAGACGCTCGCCCTGATGCGCCTGGTCATGGGCGGGGTCGGCGCCGGCGTCGTCATCATCGGTGCGGTCGCCGGCTACATCGCGGTGCAGCGCTCCCTGCGCGGGCTGCGCGACATCGAGAACACCGCCGCCGTGATCGCCGGCGGCGACCTGAGCCGGCGGGTCCCCGCCCAGCCGACCACCACGGAGGTTGGCCGCCTCGGGTCCTCGTTCAACTCGATGGTCGCGAAGCTGGAGGCGTCGTTCGCGGCCCAGGCCGCCTCCGAGCAGCGGATGCGCAGGTTCGTCTCCGACGCCTCCCACGAGCTGCGCACGCCGCTGGCCTCGATCCGGGGCTACGGCGAGCTGTACCGGATGGGCGCCGTGCCCCCGGAGGAGGTGGGCGCCACGATGAACCGGATCGAGAACGAGGCCGTCCGGATGGGCAACCTCGTGGGTGACCTCCTCGCCCTGGCCCGCCTCGACGAGGGCCGCGCGCTGAAGCTGACCCGGGTGGACCTGACCGCCGTCGCAGCCGACTCCCTGGCCGACCTGCGCGCACTGGACCCGAGCCGGGACGGCACGCTGCTGGCCACCGGCCCGGTGTGGGTCGAGGCCGACTCCGACCGGATCCGCCAGGTGGTGACGAACCTGATCGGCAACGTCGTGCAGCACACGCCCGAGGGCACACCGGTCGAGATCGCCGTCCACACCGAGCCGCCGGCGCCCGGCCACTCGCCCGGGGAGCCCGTCGCAGCAGTCATCGAGGTCCGTGACCACGGCCCCGGGATCCGCCCGGAGGACGGCGAGCGGGTCTTCGAACGCTTCTACCGGCCGGATTCCTCCCGGGCCCGCAACGCCGGTGGCGGCTCGGGTCTCGGTCTGGCCATCGTGGCCACGATCGTGGCCGCGCACGGCGGCACCGTGCGGCACCGGCCCACGCCGGGCGGTGGGACCACCATCGAGGTGCGCCTGCCGGTCCGGTCAGGGAGCGGGCGCCAGGTGGACGGCGGCCGGATCGACGCGCGCCCACACGCGGCCTCCGGGTCGTAGCCAGTCCCCCTGCGCCTGCGCGGGCTCCAGATCGGCGAGCAGCTCCGGCGCCCCGGCGAGCCGGACCCGGACCCCGCCGGTGGCCGGCTCGAGCCACCGGACGGTCGCCTCGAAGGCGTTCGGCCCGTCGGGCCGGGCCGCGAAGAGTTCGACGGCGGAGGGCCGGAACCGCACGACGCACGCCCCGCCGTCGGGCAGGTCGGGCGCACTGCGCCCTGCGGGCGCGCCGGGCGACGGGCCGCCTCCGGGTGGGTCCGCCGCGGCCCGACCGTCCGCCGCCTCGAGCACCCCGACCGACGTGTGCACCCCGCTGCCGTCGCGGCGGCCGGCGAGCAGGTTCGTGCCCACCAGGGCGGCGGTGAATGCAGTCCGGGGCGCGCTGAAGACGTCCACGCAGCGGCCCCGCTCCACGAGCTCGCCGTCGCGCAGCACGGCGACGTGGTCGGCGAGCACGACGGCGTCGAGCACGTCGTGGGAGACCACCACGGCCGTGGTGCCGGTGCCCCGGACCTGCTCGGCCAGGAGCTGCCGGATCTGCGGGGCCGAGGTGGCGTCCAGTGCCGCGAGCGGCTCGTCCAGGAGCAGCACCGCGGGCTCGGCCGCCAGGGCCCGGGCGATCGCCACCCGCTGCTGCTGCCCGCCGGAGAGGGCGCCCGGACGCCGGTCACCCACTCCGTCCAGGCCCACCCGGGTGAGCCAGTCCCGGGCGCGCTCGCGCGCCGGCCCGGCCCGCATGCCTGCACTGCGCAGTCCGAACGCGACGTTCTCGGTGGCACTCAGGTGCGGGAACAGCAGCGGGTCCTGACCGAGCAGGCCGATGCCGCGGTGCTCCGGTGCGACCATGACGTCCAGCTGGGGCCCGCGCGGCCCGCGGCGGGTGAGGACCCGCTCCCCCACCCGCACCGTGCCGACGCTGGGGCGGACCAGTCCGGCCAGCACGTGCAGGAACGTGGACTTGCCGGACGCGTTCGGGCCCACCACGGCGAGGACCTCGCCGGCCGGCACGTCGAGCTCCACGTCCAGGGTGAAGTGGCCGCGTTGCACCCGCACGGCGGCGGCGACGCCCACCGCCGGCGAGGTCACCAGGCCTCCCGGCGGCGCCAGTCCCGCAGCGCGAGCAGGATCACGAGCGAGACCACGATCAGCAGCACCGCGAGCGCGAGCGCGGAGTCCCGGGTGACCCCGGCGCCGTTGAACGCCGTGTAGATCGCCATCGGCATGGTCTGGGTGACGCCGGGCTGGTTGCCCGCGAACAGGGCGGTTGCGCCGAACTCGCCGACGGCGCGGGCGAAGGCGAGCACGGTGCCGGCGATCAG
Organism: Occultella gossypii; assembly: GCF_019947135.1. Taxonomy (GTDB): domain Bacteria; phylum Actinomycetota; class Actinomycetes; order Actinomycetales; family Beutenbergiaceae; genus Occultella; species Occultella gossypii. Next base: position 180,950 of record NZ_JAGSHT010000023.1, read on the forward strand.
CCCGGGCATGACCAGGGGCAGGGTGATCCGCCGCAGCACGGTCCACCGGCCGGCCCCGAGGGTGGCGGCGACGAACTCGTACCGGTTGCCGGCCGTGCGCAGCGCACCCTCGAGCGAGATCACCAGGAACGGCATCGCCACGAACGTCTGGGCCATCACCACGGCGACGGTGCTGAACGGGATCGTGATCCCGAACATCGTCAGGAAGGCGCCGAGCTGGCCATTGACGCCGAACAGGTACAGCAGCGCCATGCCCCCCACGAGCGGCGGCAGCACCAGCGGCAGGGTGACGACGATCCGCAGCACCTCCGCCAGCCGGGCCGTCGCCCGGGACATGTACAGCGCCAGCGGCACCCCGAGGACCAGGCAGCAGACCATCGCGGCGAGCCCGGTCCGTAGCGACAGGCTCAGCGCGGCCAGGGCCGCCGGGGAGGTGATCGCCGCGGGGAACGTGGCCCAGTCCACCCGCGGGAACAGGGCCGCGAGCGGCAGTAGCACGGCCGCGAGCCCGAGCACCGCGGGCACGACGAGCAGGACCGGCAGCGGGCGTGGCGCGGCGACCCGCTCACCGCGCGAGCGTGCGGACACCGCCACGGGTGCCCGGCCGACCGGGGTCGGCGGGCCGGCCTGCTCGTCCGGGCCGGTGGTCATGGTGCGCCGAAGCCGTGCTCCGACAGCACCGCCTGCCCCTCGTCGGAGAGGACGAACTCCACGAACGGCGCAGCGGCGGGCTGGGCGCCCTCGAGCTCGACGATCGGGTAGTTGTTCACGACGTCATCGGCGCCGGTCGGCACCACGGCCTCGAGCTCGCCGGACCGGGCGGCCACGTCCGTGCCGTAGACGAGCCCCGCGCCCACATCGCCGTTGACCACCCGCTCGGCCACGGCCGTCACGTTCTGCTCCTGACTGACCGGGGCCCCCGCGAAGCCCGTGAGCCCGAACAGCTCGACGGTGGCGTCCCCGCAGGGCACCGCCGGCGCGCAGATCACGAACGTTGTGTCGTTGAGGTCGGGCAGGTCGGCGATGCCCTCCGGGTTGCCGGTGGGGACGGCGATCACGAGGGTGTTCGTCGCGAACGGCTCCGGCGTGCTCGCCTCCAGGCCCGCGGTCGTGATGCGCTCCATCGTGTCCTCGTTCGCGGTCGCGAGCACGTCCGCGCCGGCGCCCTCCTCGAGCTGGGTGGCGAGGGTGGCGGAGCCGTCGTACACCGCCGGGGCGACCTCGACGTCCGGGTGCTGCTCACCGAACGCGGCGAGCAGCACGTCGAAGGCCTCCTGCAGCGAGGCGGCGGCGAACACCGTCAGGGTGCCGCCGACGTCCCCGGCGGACCCGCTGGTCCCGCCTCCGGAGTCGCTCTCGGAGCCGGCGTCGGCCGGGTCCTCCGCGCCGCCCCCGGAGGAGCACGCCACCATGGCCAGGCCGGCCGCGGTCGCACCGAGCAGGGCGATCAGGCGACGGGGTCCGCGGCGGGCCGTCGGGGAAGGGGTCATCGGTGGTGTTTCTCTGCTTCGACGATCACGGTGGTCGCCTTGACCACGGCCACCGCGGTGGACCCGACCTCCAGGCCGAGGTCCCGCACGGCCTCGCTGGACATCAGCGAGACGACCCGGAACGGACCGCATTGAAGCTCGACCTGGGCCATCACGGTGTCCGCGACGATGTTCGTGACGAGTCCGACGAACCGGTTCCGGGCGCTGCTCACCGCGCCGGTGGGGTCCTCGGGCGCGTGCGCGAGCCGCTGCGCCCAGCGGGCCAGGTCCACCCCAGGGATCACCTGGCGGCCGGCCTCGTCGCGGGCGGCGGTCAGGGACCCGGACTCCACCCAGCGGCGCACGGTGTCCGCGCTCACGCCGAGCAGCCGGGCGGCCTCACTGATCCGGTAGTGCGTCACACAGCGGAGCATATCAACGCAGTTGCGTCTCTGAGGCCCACAATCTGACGCACCTGCGTCATGTGGCCCGCCCCCGCCATCGTTCGTCACGCCCACACCGTTCGTTACATTGAGGCGCATGCGCATCACACCGAGCAGCGTTGCTCTGATCTCCGGCGCGGCGTCCGGCCTGGGCGAGGCGACCGCCCGCCGCCTCCTCGCCGACGGCGCCGCCGTCGTCCTGGCGGACCTGCCGACCTCCCGCGGCGCCGAGCTCGCCGACGAACTGGGCCCGCGCGCCGCGTTCGCACCCACGGACGTGCGCGACGAGGACCAGGTGCGCGCCGCCGTCGCCAAGGCCGCCACGCTGGGCGAACTACGGGTGGCGGTGACCTGCGCCGGCGTCGCGACCCCTGGCCGCATCCTCGGCAAGAAGGGTCTGCTGCCGCTGGAGGCCTACCGTTCCGTCATCGAGATCAACCTCATCGGCACGTTCAACGTGCTACGTCTGGCCGCCGAGGCGATGGCCCGCAACGAGGAGGTCGACGGCGACCGTGGCGTCGTCGTGATGACGGCGTCCGTCGCCGCCTACGACGGGCAGGTGGGCCAGGCCGCGTACGCGTCGTCGAAGGGCGGCGTGGTCGCGCTGACCCTCACCGCCGCCCGCGACCTGGCCGGCCTGGGCATCCGGGTGGTGACCATCGCCCCCGGGGTCATGGAGACGCCGATGATGGCCGGTCTGCCGGAGGAGACCCGCACGTCCCTGGAGGCGCTGGTGCCGCACCCGTCCCGGCTCGGGCGCCCCGACGAGTACGCCGCACTCGCCGCGCACATCGTGGACAACTCCCTGCTGAACGGGGAGGTCATCCGCCTCGACGGCGCCCTTCGGATGCCCCCGCGCTGACGCCCGCAGACCCGCAGTGGGGCGACTACGAGGCACCCAGCGCATCGGAATCACACCACTGGCACAGACAGAACCCCGCGGGTTCTGAGGCGGCCGGAACCGCGCACGCACGGGATACGGTGGGACCATGCCGCTGCCGCCGCTCGTCGCCCCCGGTCCGCCGCTGACTCGCGCCGATTCCGAGCGGTTGGCCAGGCACCTGATGCTGCCCCAGGTCGGCGAGGACGGCCAGCGCCGGATCATGGCCGCGAAGGTGGCCGTGGTGGGCGCCGGCGGCCTCGGGTCCCCGGTGCTGCAGTACCTCGCCGCCGCGGGCGTGGGCACCATCGCGATCATCGACGACGACGTGGTTGAACGCTCGAACCTGCAGCGCCAGGTCCTGCACACCGTGGCCGACCTCGGCCGTCGCAAGGTGGACTCGGCCGCCGAGAAGATCGCGGAGATCGCGCCGCAGGCTGCCCTCATCAAGCACGCCGTGCGCCTGGACGCCTATAACGCCGAGCAGTTCCTCGGCGGGTACGACGTGGTGCTCGACGGCACCGACAACTTCACCACCCGCTACGCGGTCAATGACACCTGCGCCAGGCTCGGGATCCCGCTCGTCTGGGCCTCGATCTTCCAGTTCGACGCCCAGATCTCGGTGTTCTGGTCCCGCCCGCCCGCACCGGCCGTGCCGGTGACGCTGCGCGACCTGTTCCCGCAGGCGCCACCGGAGGGTTCGGTGCCGTCCTGCGCCGAGGCCGGGGTGCTCGGAGTGCTCTGCGGGCAGGTCGGCTCGGTGATGGCCGCGGAGGCCCTCAAGCTCATCGCGGGCTTCGGTGAGCCACTGCTCGGCCGGGTCCTGGTGGTCGACGCGCTGAACGCGCGCTGGAGCGAGATCCCGCTCCGCCCCGCCGCACCGGCCGTCCGAGTGCCACCGGGGACCCCGGCCACCGTGGTCCCGCCACCCCCGGGCGGCTACCCGGCGCCGACCGCCGGCCCGCCGCCCACCGCCGGACCCTCGCCCACCGCACCCGCCCGCGCGACGCACGCTGCGCCGTCGGGCCCCGGGCGGATCACTCCCGCCGAGCTGAACCGTCGCCTCGAGGCGCGCCGCCACCGCCAGGACGACTTCGAGCTCGTCGACGTGCGCGACCCCGTCGAGTTCGCCCAGAACTCGATCCCGGGCGCGCAACTGATACCGCTGTCATTCGCCCTCACCGAGGCCGGCCGCACCGGTCTGGACACCGCCACCGAGGTGATCCTGTACTGCAAGACCGGGCCGCGGGCCGACCGGGCCGCGACCGCGTTCGAGCGGGCCGGGTTCCGGACCACCGTGCTGGCCGGGGGGATCGACGCATGGGAAGCCCGGTGAAGCGGTCGGTCGCCGAGCACCAGCGGGCCGTGCTGGCCGCCCTCGAGCCGCTGCCCGCCCGCGACGTGCCGATCGGCAGTGCCGGCGGCGCGGTGCTCGCGACGGACGTGCACTCGCGCACCCCGATCCCGCTCTTCGACAACTCCGCCATGGACGGCTACGCGGTGCGCCGCGCGGATCTGATCGGCGCCGGTCCGGACCATCCGGTGACGCTGCCGGTGATCGCGGACCTGCCCGCCGGGACCAGTGCGCGCCCGCAGGTCGGCCCGGGCACGGTGGCCAGGATCATGACCGGCGCGCCGATGCCCCCGGGCGCGGACGCCGTGGTGCCCGTCGAGGACACCGACGCCGGCACCACCACGGTGACGATCAGCGCCGAACCCGCCGAGGCGGCCCACATCCGCCGCGCCGGGGACGACCTCGCGCCCGGCGACCTGGTGCTGCGGGCCGGCACCCGGCTGACCGCGAGGCACCTGGCGGCGGCGGCCGGCGCCGGGCACGGCACGCTGGCGGTCCACCCGAAGCCGCGGGTCGCCGTCATCTCGACCGGCACCGAACTCGTGGACCCCGGCACCGCGCCCGCGTGGGGGCAGATCCCGGACTCGAACTCCTATCTGCTCGCGCAGTCCGTGACCGAGGCCGGCGGCACGCCCGTGCGGATCGGCGCCGTGCCCGACGACGAGTCCGAGTTCGCGAGGCTGCTCGCCGAGGTCTCCCCGGACGTGGACGCGATCGTGCTCTCCGGCGGGGTGAGCGTGGGCGCCTTCGACGTGGTCAAGGCCGTGCTCGCGCCGCTGCCGTCGATGTGGTTCGGGCCGCTCGCGATGCAGCCGGGCAAGCCGCAGGGGTTCGGGCACCTGGCCGACGGCACGGTCGTCTTCGCACTCCCGGGGAACCCGGTGAGCGTGTACGTCTCCTTCGAGGTGTTCGTCCGCCCGGGCCTACGGCGCCTGGCCGGCGACGCCGACCCGCGCCCGGTCCTGGTCGACGGCGTCGCCGAGGTGGGGTGGCGTTCGCCACCCGGGCGCGAGCAGTACATGCCGGTCGTGATGGACGACGGCGCAGGCGGGCCGGTCCGGGTGCGCCCCTCCGCACGGCGCGGGTCGGGCTCCCACCTGGTCGGTGGGCTCGCCGGGGCGGATGGGCTCGCCCGGGTGGCCGCGGACGTCAGCGAGGTCCGGGCCGGGGACACGGTCGCCGTGCTGCGGGGGGTGTCATGAGCGAGTTCACCCATCTCGACGGCGCCGGGCAGGCCCGGATGGTCGACGTCACCGACAAGGTCCCGACCGTCCGCTCGGCCACGGCCGAGGCGCGGGTCGAGTGCGGGCCCCACGTGGTCGCCGCACTCCGGGAGGACTCGGTACCGAAGGGGGATGTGCTCGCCGTCGCCCGGGTGGCCGGGATCGCCGCCGCGAAGCGGACCCCGGAACTGCTGCCGCTCGCCCACGTGATCGGGGTGCACGGCGTGGTGGTCGACGCCGAGATCGCCGACTACGGCGTGCACCTGCGCGCGACCGTCCGCACCGCCGACCGGACCGGGGTGGAGATGGAAGCCCTCACCGCGGTGAGCGTGGCGGCGTTGAACGTGGTGGACATGGTCAAGGGTCTGGACAAGTCCGTCACCATCACCGGTGTCCGGCTGCTCAGCAAGACCGGTGGCAAGTCCGGGGACTGGCACCGGGACCGGGACTGACGAGCGATGACTCCGGCACCGGACGTCATCGTGCTCGCCGGCGGCCGCGCGGAGCGCCTCGGCGGGGCCAGCAAGCCGGATGTGCGGATCGGCGGGCGGACCCTGCTGGAGCGGGTGCTCGCGGCGGCTGCCGCGGGTGCGGCCGAGGTCCGTGCCGGCGGCCGGGTCGGGGACGGGACCGACTCCACCCGGGACCGGGCCGCGCAGCCTCCGCTCCGAGCGGTCGTGGTCGGGCCACCCGCGCTCGCCGCCACCCCCGTGCCACCCGGCCTCGAGGTGCGCGTCACGAGCGAGGACCCGCCGTTCGGCGGGCCGGTGGCCGGGCTCGCCGCCGGACTGGCCGCGCTCGAGGACGGGACCACCGAGGCGCCCATCCTCGTGCTGGCCTGCGACCTACCCTTCGCAAGCACCGCCGTCGGCCCGCTGCTTGCGCGGTACGCGGCGCTGACCATCGACGACGACGGCGCCTGCGCGGAGCACGCAGGCCGGCTGCAGTGGCTGGCCGGCATCTACCGGCGCGACTCGCTGCGGCGGGCACTTGCCGCGCTCGGCACGGTCCGGGACACCTCCGTGCGTGCCCTGGTGGCGCCGCTGCGGCTGGTCGCCGTGCCGGGCCTCGATGCCCGGGACGTGGACACCTGGGGCGACGTCGCCTATGCGCGCGACGATGCCGGGGAGCCGCGGATCGAGGACGGCTCGCGGCCCGCTGCCGATGTGGCAGAGTCTGCTCAACGGATGGGCGAGGAGGATCGATGAGTCGCGAGTTACCCCCGATCCAGGACTGGGTCGAGACACTGTCGGCGGAACTGGGCGTGGACCCCACGCTGGTCGACCTGCGCGCCCTGCTCGACATGACCCGGGACGTCGCCCACCACGTGGACCGCCCGGCCGCGCCCGTGAGCGCGTTCATCGTGGGCCTCGCCGTCGGCGCAGGCGCCACCCCCGAGCAGGTCCGAGCCGCGTGCGCACGAACGTCCGAGCTCGCGCTCGCCCTGGGTGAGGATCATCACTCGGACGCCGGAACGGAGCGGAACGGATGACACAGGTGCGCTACTTCGCCGCGGCCGCCGAAGCCGCTGGTCGGCACGGCGAGTCGCTCGCCGCGAGCACCGTCGGGGAGCTGCGGGCGCTCATGATCACCCGTCACGGCGAGACCCTGGAAGGGGTGCTCTCCCGTTGTTCCCTCCTGGTCGACGGGGTAGCCTCCCCCGATGACGTTTTCCTGGATGACGACACCGTGGTGGACGTGCTCCCTCCCTTCGCGGGAGGCTGAGAACCTCGGAGGCTGCGGCCGTTGAGGCCCGCCACCACAGCGACCGCACCACCGGCACCCGCCGACCAGCCCGCGACCACCGGATCCAGCACCAAAGGTCCTAGGGCCGCGCCGCGCCTGCGCGCCCTTGACGCGCTGCGCCTGCTCGCCGCGTTGACGGTGGTGCTGATGCACTTCACCACCCGGGACCACGGGCGGTGGGGCGGTGACGTGTTACCGCACGAACTCTTCCCTGGGTTGAGCGATGTGCTCCGCTACGGCTACGTCGGGATGCACCTGTTCTTCGTGCTCAGCGGGTTCGTGATCCTGATGTCCGCGTGGGGACGCAGCACGGGGGCGTTCGTCGCCTCCCGGGTGAGCCGGCTGTACCCGGCGTTCTGGGTGGCCGTGCTGGTCACCGGGACCCTGCGCTGGCTGTGGCCGACGTTCGAGTCGCGGTCCCCGGCAGAGGTGCTCGCGAATCTGACCATGCTGCACGAGCCGTTCGGCGTGGCCCACGTGGACGGCGTGTACTGGACGCTCTGGGTGGAGATGCAGTTCTACCTGCTCATGGCCGTCATGGTCGCGATCGGGCTGACCCGGCGCCGCGTGCTGTTCGTCGCGACGGCGCTGCCCCTGGTGGGCACGGCGCTCACCTTGACCATGCCCGGGGCGACCGAGACCGTCACGTCACTGAGCTGGGCGTCGATGTTCGGCGCGGGGATGGTCATGTACGTGATCTACCGGGACGGCCACAGCGTGCGCCTCTGGGCTCTGGCCGCCCTGAACACGGCGCAGGGGGTGCTCATCGCCGCCGTGAAGCAGACCGCCGCGATCGAGGCGATCGCCTCCGGTGCCGAGGTGTCCTCGCTGATCCTCGCGCTGGCCGTCCTGGGCGCGGTGGCTGCCGTCGCGACGATCGCGTTCGTCCCCGCGATCCGGAACCTCGACTGGCGCTGGCTGACGGCGGTGGGCACGCTCACGTACCCGCTGTACCTCACCCACGAGTACGTGGGCTGGGCGGTGATCGAGGCACTGCACCCGGCGTTCGGGAAGTGGCCCACCCTCGTCGTCGCCGTCGGGACCTGCCTGGCCCTGGCCTGGCTGATCCACCGGTTCGTGGAGAAGCGATGGCACCGGCCGCTTCGACTGCGCCTGGAGGCACTGCTGTCGCCGCCTCGACCGACCGCGGATTCCTCGCCCCGGCCGGCCGCGGAGTCAGTCCACCAGACCCAGTGAACCGGTCAGTACGTCGACGGCCCGGGCGTACAGGGCGTCCGCCGGCTCGAAGCCGCCGCGGAAGTGGCCGCCGATCTCCAGGGTGACGAACCCGATCACCTGCGCCAGAGCGGCGACCCCGGCGGCGAGGCGGACCGGGGCGATGTGCGGACCGAGGAGGGTACCGGCCGCTCGGAGCTGGGCGTTCAGGCCCGCGTCGGTGACGTCCCCGGCCGGTCCGCCCGCGAGCGCGACCGCCTCGAGCGGCCGGAAGAACGCGGTCATCACGCGCTCGGCGGGCACGGTCGTCTCCATCGGCGCGCGGTAGCCGGGCACTGGCGTGCCGTACAGCAGCGAATACCGGTGCGGCTGGGCCAGCGCCCAGTTCCGCAGGGCGACGGCCGCCGCAGCCCAGCGCTCCGCCTGCGTGCCCGGCCAGGGTGGCTCGGCCCGCGTAGCCGGCGAGGGTGGCTCGGCCCGGGCACCCGGCGTGGGTGGCTCGGCCACCGGCGTGGCAGGGGTGGCCTGCTCCGGATCGGAGAACCTGGCGTCCGCGGCGTCAAGCGCGTCGGCGAGGTCGGCGTAGGCGTCGATGATCAGCGCCGTGAGCAACTCGTCGCGGCTCGCGAAATAGCGGTACAACGCCGAGGACACCATGCCGAGCTCGCGGGAGATCGCGCGCAGCGACAGTTCCCCGGCGCCCGCGGCGCCGAGCTGGCGCAACGCCTCGTCCTTGATCTGCTGGGTGAGCTCGGCACGTGCGATCGCACGGGCCGTTCGTGGTGCCGCCATACCGGGAGTCTGCCACATCCGAGATCGTCGCTCTCAAACGTGAGCACCGCTCTTGTTTTCTGCTGGAGCGTGAGGCATGCTGGGCGGCAACAGAGAGCACCGCTCTCTATTTGAGACCAGGAGTCCATCATGACCGCACTGAGCACGAACCCCACCCCACGGACCAGCATTGCGCCGGCCACCACCGCGAACCCGAGCCACACGGGCCCGGCAGCGACGTTCACTCGGGCCGCGCTCGCCCTGGCCGGCGTTCTGTTCGCGCTCTACCCGGCCGTGCGCCCATGGACCGACGAGACCACCCTGGCCGGCGCCGCGGCGTTCGCCTCACCCCAGTGGGTGGCCGCCCACACGATGGGCATGGTCGCGTTCATACTGCTCAGCGCAGCGCTGCTCACCCGGGCGTTCGAGAGCGGCCGGGCCCGCACCACCGCCGCCCTCGCCGCCACCGGCACCGCGCTGATCCTGCCGTACTACGGCGCCGAGACGTTCGGCCTGCACGTCATCGGCCTGCGCGCCGTGGCCGACGGCGACGCGAGCCTGCTCGAACTGGCCGACACCGTTCGGTATGGGGCCGTGCCGATGACGATGTTCGGGCTCGGCCTGCTCACGCTCGCCGTGGCCGGGATCCTGCTCGGTCGCGAGGGCTGGCGCGCCGGCGGTCCGGCGCGTGCGGGCGGGCTGCTGACCGGGGTCATGCTGGCGCTGTACCTGCCGCAGTTCTTCGGTACCCCGGCGATGCGGATCGGGCACGGATTCCTGCTCGCGATCGGGTGCATCCTGCTCGCGATCGCCTGGGGGCGCGCGACGAGCGAGCGGGCGACCAAGACCCCGTGACGTTCCTCCCCCACCGGCGACGGCGCTGACGTCACCGCGTCGGCGCCCTCGTTCGGGTGGCTCGCGGCCTAGCCGACCAGGGTCGCGATCGGGCCCCGGACCTCCTCGAACACCTCTGCCGAGGCGGCACCGATGAGCCATGGGATGCCGACCCGCCTCGGCGCGTAGGCCGAACCGTCGAGCCGCCCGGTGAAGCCCCCGGCCTCGGCCACGAGCAGCGCACCGGGAGCGTGGTCCCACGGCCAGTCGTTGCGGAACCCGACGTAGTCCACCTCGCCGAGGGCCAGGTTCGCGTAGTCCACGCCCGCGCACATCCAGGAGTCGCCGATGTGCAGCGACGCCGGGGCGTGGCTGCGCAGGGGTTCGCTCGAGGTCACGCCGCGAAGCTCGACGCCGGCGGCCGGGGCGGTCCGCTCGATCCGGGTCCCGTTCCGGTACGCACCCGCATCTGCCTCGGCCACGAACGCCTCCTCGCGCTCGGGCACCCAGATCCAGGAGCGCACCGGCTTCCCGCCGCGCAGCTCGGCCACCATCACGGCGTGGTCCGGGGACCCGTTCACGAAGTTCTTCGTGCCGTCCACCGGGTCGATGGTGAAGGCGTGCTCGGCCGTCGCGAACGCCTGCAGCAGTGTCCTGTCCGCGGAGGTCGCCTCCTCCCCGAGGATCAGGGCGTCCGGATAGGCCGCCTGCAACGCCTCGGCGATGAGGATCTCGCTCTCGCGGTCCGCCACGGTCACCAGGTCCCCGGGGGCCTTCTCGAACACCTGCCCCTCGGCGAGCGCGCGAAAACGCGGGGTGATGACGGTCGCGGCCGTCTCCTTCAGCAGGTCGAGGACGGCGTCGGTATCCATGCGCTCCAACCTGTCAGAGTCTCACCGTCGGATGCGACGGCGTCTCACGGCCGGTGCCGAGCCGTCACCGGTCGTTCACCGGCCTGCCGATCTCGAGCCGTTCACCGGCCGAGCCACCGCGACGGTTCACCGCCGTCCCGTCGACCCGCGAGAGTCAGCCTCCGATGGCGCTCATCGGACGGTCCGGCTGGAGGAAGCCCGGGTCGTCGATGCCGTGACCGGGCAGCTTGCCCGCGATGCAGGTGTGCATGAGCGCCGCGATGTCGTCGTCGGTGCCGCCGCTGCGCAGGACGCCGAGCAGGTCGGACTCCTCGCGGGCGAACAGGCAGTTGCGCAGTTGTCCGTCCGCCGTCAGCCGGACCCGGTCGCAGGCGCCGCAGAACGGGAGCGTCACAGAACGGATCACGCCCACGGTGGTGGGTCCGCCGTCGATCAGGAACCGTTCCGCGGGTGAGGTACCCCGGTCCCCGAACTCGGTGAGGTCGAAGACCCGCTCCAGCTCGGCGAGGATCTCCTCGCCGGTGACCATCGCGGCCCGGGTCCAGGTGTGACCGGCGTCCAGTGGCATCTGCTCGATGAACCGCATCTCGGCGCCGGCGTCCCGGGCGAAGGTGACCAGGTCCACGAGCTCGTCGTCGTTCACGCCGCGCATCGCGACGGCGTTGATCTTCACGGGCGCGAGGCCGGCGGCGAACGCGGCGTCGATGCCGGCGAGCACCTCGGGGAGCTTGTCCCGGCGAGTGAGGTCATGGAACCGGTCCCGGCGCAGCGTGTCGAGGCTGACGTTCACGCGGGTCAGGCCGGCCTCGACCAGCGGCTCGGCGAGTTGCGGCAGCCGGATCCCGTTCGTGGTCATCGACACCTCGAGCGGACCGTCCTCGCCGACGATCGTGGACATCCGCGCGACCACGTCCACCGCGTCCGGGCGCAGCAGCGGTTCCCCGCCGGTGAGCCGCACCTCCACGATGCCGAGTGCGGCCGCGACCTCGGCGACCCGCACGAGTTCGTCGGTCGTGAGGATGTTCTCCTTGTGCAGCCACGGCACACCCTCGGCCGGCATGCAGTAGGTGCAGCGCAGGTTGCACTTGTCCGTCAGGGAGATCCGCAGGTCGCGGTGCACCCGCCCGTACCGGTCGACGATCGGGCGGGCCAGGTCCGGCGAGACGCTCATGCCGATCCCACCCAGGTGTGGCTGCCGTCCGCGAGGTTCTGCTTCTTCCACATCGGCAGCTCCGCCTTGACGACCTCGACGAGCTCACGGCAGGCGTCGAAGGCCGCGGCCCGGTGGGCGCTGCCGGCGCACGCGACGATGGCGAGCCCGCCGACGATGACGTCCCCGGTGCGGTGGCTCACCGCGAGTGCGACGTCCGGGTGCGCCGCGGCCACCCGCTCGGCGATCTCGGCGAGCACCCGCGGGGCGTCCGGGTGCGCGCTGTATTCAAGCCCGGTCACGGTGCCGGTCGCGTCTGGGCTGTGGTCGCGAACGGTGCCCAGGAAGCTGGCGACGGCGCCGGTGCCCGAGTCGGAGACGGCGGCCACGTGTGCTGCCGCGTCGAGCGGCTCGGCGGAGATCGCGGTCAGGCGCACGCTCATCCGTGGTCACCTCCGTCCAACTGGCTCAGGACGTGGGTCACGAGCGGCAGCACCACGGCCACCGCGGAAGCGGCCCCAGCCGGGGAGCCGGGGGCGTTGACCACGAACGCCCGGCCTGAGGTGCCGGCCAGTCCGCGGCTCAGGATCGCTGTCGGCACGGACGCCGCGTCGCGGCGGCGCAGCTCCTCGCCGATCCCGGGCAGTTCCCGGTCGAGGACCCGCGCGGTCCCCTCGGGGGTGCGGTCCCGCGGTGAGATGCCGGTACCGCCGCTGGTCAGGACGAGCCGGGCACCGCCGTCGACGGCGTCCCGCAGGGCTGCCTCGACGGCGTCGGCGCCGTCCGGGACCACCTGGACCGGCCCGACGTCAAACCCGGCCTCGGCGAGCAGGGCCGCAGCGCGAGCGCCGGAGACGTCCTCGCGCTGCCCGGCCGCGCACCGGTCCGAGACCGTGATCACGACCGTCCGAATACCGTTCCGCATCCGGCCAGCCTACGTCCTGGGAGCGGGAACACGGCGCGTCCCTGCTCGTGCGGCCAGCGCGCCGGACCCGGGCTACGATCGCCTCGTCAGTTCAGTCGTTGAGGGAATGTGAAATCGATGGGCGTCATCGACGCACCACAGTGGGTATTGTCCGCATGGCGCAGGAGCCTGGAGGCGGTGGGCGCCACCGCCGACCGCGAAGCCATCGAAGCCCGCGGGGAAGCACTCATCGGCCGGTGGTCCGAGCCGGACCGGATCCACCACAACATGAAGCGGCTCATCGGGGTGCTTGCCCGGGTGGACGAGCTCGCCCCGGAGACCCACCACCCGGACATCGTGCGCATCGCCGCCTGGTACCACGGCGCCGTCTTCAACGCCGCCGCCCGCGAGGCCTACGCCCACCGGGGCGGGGTGGACGAGGCGGCCTCCGCCGACCTCGCGCGCACCGAGCTCACCGAACTCGGGGTCCCGGAGAAGGTCGTGAACCGGATCGCGGAACTGATCTCGGTGCTGGCCCGCCACGCCGCCCCGGCCACGGACATCGACGCCCAGGCTCTGTGCGATGCCGACCTCGGTGGCCTCGCGTCCGAGCCGCAGAAGTACGAGGCCTACCGGCGCGAAGTGCGCGAGGAGTACCGGCACATCCCGCAGCGGGACTACGTCGAGGCCCGGCTCGCGATCGTCACGAAGCTGCTCAACCGGACCCACCTGTTCCGGTCCCCGCTCGGGCGGGACTGGGAGGACGCTGCCCGCGAGAACCTGAACGCCGAACTCGCCCGCCTCACCAGCGAGCTGGCCACCCTGCCCCCGCGTGCGGACGACGAGCCGGATCCGAGCCGGGCGGACGTGGCACGTTCGGAGTCCGATCCGGACGCCGACGACGCCGGGTTCGGACTCACGGGCCAGGCGCCGGAGCCGCAGGACTCGGAACGACCGACCCGCACCGCGGTGCCGGACGTGGACCTGCCGGCGGAGCGGACGCCCGGCCTCCCCGCCCGCCGCGGGGCGGAGGGTGCGTGGCCGAACCTGCCACCATCGATGCGTTCGGCAGATGCGGAGCCGGAGGAGGACGAGGCGCAGCACGAGACCTCGCTGAGCCGGCCGCCGCGGATGCCGGCCCGGCAGCGCCCACCCTCGGACTGAGCGGGCGTCCACAGCGAGCCCGCTCCTGCCGGTCCCCGCACAGCGGCACGGCTGGCACCGCCGTCGCGGCGCAGATGCTCCTAGCGTCGATCTCCCCTGACCGCACACCTCGTGCGGTCATGAGATCGAGGAGACAGACATGACCCGATTCGAGGTCGACGCCGCCGAGGTGGCCAGGGCCGGTGCGGCCGCGCGTGGCTCGGCGACGATCATCAACACCGAGGTGACGAACATGATGCGGCACCTCACCGCACTGCAGTCGTCGTGGCGCGGCGGGGCGTCCACCGCGTTCGGCGCGCTGATCGTCGAGTGGCGTGCCACGCAACAGCAGGTGGAGGCGAACCTCGAGCAGATCTCGCTGGCGTTGGATGCCAGCGCGCGCCAGTACGAGGACACCGAGTTCAACGCGACGCGTATGTTCGCGCGGTAGCGCCGGCGTCGCCCGCCGCGGGCGTGCGGCCGAGCCCGACCGCCG
>NZ_JAGSHT010000024.1 GCF_019947135.1 Occultella gossypii
CGGCGTTCCGTTTGCCGCGCAGGTGATCGCCGCGCAGCTCGGCGTTGCGGCGGGCCGGCGCCCGCTCGACGAGCAGGACGTGCCGGCCCGCCGCGGCGAGCACCCGGGCGGCGGTACCACCGCCCGGACCGCTGCCGACCACGATGGCGTCGTACCGCCGTCGGACCTCATCGACGCGGACCGAGACGGGAGCCTCGGGCTCGACCGGCACCACCCCCGGCGGTACCGCCCGGAAGCCGACCATGGCCAGACCGGCGGGGGAGCGGCCCGCCGTCGCCGCGTAGTACCCCTCCCAGCACAGCCGCCGGAACAGGGCGAAGCCCGGCGTCAGGTCCGGGTCGGCCTGCGTCGCCGCCAGCCCTTCGTCCTGCTCCGCGGGCGGCAGCGCCGCGAATCCCGCGGCGCCGCGGGACCGGGCCCAGCGGTCCAGGCCGGCGACGAGATCGGCCAGGACCGCTCGGGCCGGCTCCTCGACGAACGGCGAGGCGAGGTGCTGCGCCACGCCCCCGGCCCAGCCGCCCGGCCAGTCGTCGGCCGGGATGACCCGGTCGACGGCCGCCCGCAGGGCGTCACTTCCCAGCAAGGGACCCCCCGATACCGCCGACGCTGAAGTACTTGTTCAGCACCCCGAACACGATGATCGGCGGCAGCATCATGACCACCGCGACGGCCATGACGAGGCCCCAGTTCGTCGAGTTCTGCTGGAAGAAGGTCTGCACGCCGATCGGCAGCGTGTAGTTGTAGTCCGACCGCAGGAACACGGTGGCGATGAGGTAGTCGTTCCAGCTCAGCAGGAACGCGAAGATCGCCGTGGACAGCACCCCGGGCAGGGAGTTGCGCAGCACGATCCGGACGAACCCCCCGAACACACTGACCCCGTCCATCCAACCGGCCTCCTCCAGGCTGATCGGGATCGAGTCGTAGTAGGCCGCCATCATCCAGATGGCGACGGACATGGTGGAGCCGACGTAGACGATGGTCACCCCGGTGAGGCTGTCCACCAGGTTCAGTCGCGCGAACAGGATGAACAGCGGGATGACCGCGGTCACGATCGGCAGCGACTGGATCACGAACAGCAGCAGCGAGTACCCCGCGACCAGCTTGCTCCGGCCACGGGAGAGCACGTACCCGGCCGGGGCGGCGACGGCGACCGCGATCACCACCGTGATCATGGTGACCACCAGGCTGTTCTGCAGCCAGAGCAGCACGTTCGTCCCCGCGAACACGTTGCCGAAGTTCTCCAACGTGAACGGGGCCGTGACCGCGCTGCCCAGGGCGGGTTGCAGGGACAGGTACACCACGGCGACGATCGGGACGATCGTGATGGCGGTGACCACGAGCAGCACCGTGAAGCGCCACCAGCGCCCGCGGAGTTCGGCCTCGGTGGCCGTGGCACGGCGCGAGGCCGCCCTCGGCGAGGTACGGGGGAGGGTTGCGGCGCTCATTCGATGTCCACCTTCTTCACGCTTCGGTACAGGACGACCGAGATGACCACCAGCACGACCGTCATCAGGAACGCGATCGCGACGCCGGGCCCGGTCTCGAAGTCGAGGAACACGGTGCGGTAGGCCTGCACCACGAGGGTCTGTGTGGCATTCACCGGGCCGCCGCCGGTCAGCAGGAACACCGTGGGGAAGTCGTTGACGCAGAAGATCGTCATCAGGATCCAACTGATGAACGTCGACTTCGCCGTCAGAGGCAGGGTCATGGTGCGCAGCAGCTGGGCGCCGCTTGCTCCGTCCACCCGGGCTGCCTCGTACACGTTGTTGTCCACCGCGGCCAGCGCGGCGCCCATCATCATCATCATGAACGGGAAACTGATCCAGACCTTGAAGACGCAGACGGTGATCTGGGCCAGCAGCGGGTTGGCGAGGAACAGCACCCGGCCGAACCCCAGCGCCTCGGCCAGGATCGGCAACGGGCTCTGCGGGGTGGCCACGAGCCAGTTCCAGGACGTGGCCGAGACCACGACGGGCACCACCCACGGCAGCAGCAGGAGCACCTTGAACACGCCCCCGGCGGGGATGCGCCTGCGGAGCAGGAGCGCGAGTCCCATGCCCATCGCCCAGCTGCCGAAAACCCCGACCAGGGTGAACACGAGGGTGAACCGGGCTGCTTGCCAGAACACGGGGTCGGACAGGACGGTCGCGTAGTTCGCCAGGCCCACGAAGTCCCCGGCGGAGATCAGGTCCCCGTCCCGCACGGACTGGACGCCGGCGTAGAGCACCGGGTAGGCGTTCAGCAGCAGGACCAGGAGGATCGACGGCAGGACCAGCGCGAGCATGGTCACGTTGCGCGGGCTCAGGACGCGCTTGGGGCGCGCGTCCGGCGGGCGGCCGGCGCCGGCGACGCCGACTCCCGAGCGTGCGCGGCGCAGCGACTGCGCCACGGAATCGGTTGACATGCAACTCCTTCGTTGACATTTGCGGTGGCGGCGGGGGCCACGCCGGCTGTGCGGCGCCGGCGCGGCCCCGGTTCGGCTCAGCCCTCGAGGGCCTGTTGCAGCGTGGTCAGCGCGTCCACTGCGGTGGCAGCTCCGGACAGGATCTGCTGCGTGAACGTCCCCATCGCCGGGGTCCCGTCGACGTCGGTGACGCCGAGGAACAGCGCGTCCGAACCGGGTGCACCCCAGGTCCTCGAGATCGGCTGCCACTCCTCGATGATCTTGACCGCGTTCACGTCGGACTGGAACTCCGGGGTGTCCGCGATCGACCTCAGCGGGGGCAGGCCGATCCCGGTGTGCTCGGTCCAGAGCGGCGCCATGTTCTGGTAGTAGTACGTCAGGAAGGCCTCCGAGCCCTCCTGGCTCGGGGTGTTCGTGTACATCATGATGTTGTTCGGGAAGTAGAGGGCGCCGAGGTCACCGTGCGGGCCGACGAGCGGGCTGTTGACCGCGAGTTCCGGGGCGACTTCGCCACCGACGTTGGCGGCGAGCCCGGCTCCGTCCCAGCCCATGGCGAACCGGCGGTCCTTCCACTGGCTCTGAACGTTGTCGCTGGTGTAGGTGACCGAACCGGGGTCCACGTAGCCCTTGGCGACCATCTCGAGGACGAACTCCATCGCCTCGACATTGGCGTCGGTGACGCATTCCGGCTCCTGGTCCGCGTTGAACAGGCCACCGCCGTTGTTGATCATGAAGCTGGTCATGATGTGGCTGCCGGTGAAGCTGCCCGAACCCGCGCCCACTCCGAAGCTGTAGGCGCCGATCCCCTTGAGTGCCTCGCTCACCTCGAGGTAGCTCGGCCAGTCGGTGGGCGGCTCGACGCCCGCCTGCTCCAGGAGCGTGGTGTTGTACCACATCACCCGCATGTCGAGGTTGTACGGGACGGCCGCGTAGCCGCCCTCGACCTTCATCGCGTCGATGAGTCCGGGGAGGAAGTCGTCGTAGAGGCCGTTGGACTTCCAGCTCTCGAGGAGATCGTCGGCGTAGGCGATCTTGCCCTGCGACTCGAACAGGAACGCCTGGGTGCCACCGCCCGAGCTGACGGCGGGTCCGGTGTTGGAGGCGACGGCCGAGGAGAAGGTCTGGGTGAAGTTCGCCCACTGGATCTCCTGGTATACGGCGCCAGGCAGGCCGTCGCCCGGCTCGTAGGCCTCGGTGATCTCCTTGTCGCGCGGGTTGAACTCGGTGCCACCCCAGGGCATGTTCCAGAACTTCAGGGTGTCGCCACCGCCACCGCCACCGCCGGAACCACCGCCGGAGCACGCGGCGAGGGCCGAGACGGCGGCCGTACCGCCGGCGACGCCGAGGAATCCACGGCGGCTCAGTGCCGCCTTCGAAGCATGCATTGACATGTCGGGTCCTTTCTCGCGGCGGCGCCATCGCCTGCCGCTTGTTCATCCTTGAACGTGCGCAGCACCCTCGGCGTCGAGGGTGGCTTGGTGCCTAACCGACCTCCTTCCCGGTCCGGTGCGGCTCGCCGATGGTCGGCCAGGTCGCGGTGCTGCCCCGGGCCACCAGGCGGGTGGCGAGTTCTTCGCGGGGAGTGTGGTCGTCACCGACGAAGGTGTCGTCGCCGCCACGCACCCGCAGCAGCATCCGCAGCGCGGCCGCGCCCATCTCGGCGACGGGCTGGCGGATGGTGGTCAGCTGGGGCGAGGTCCAGCGGGCCTCGGGGGCGTCGTCGTAGCCGATCACGGAGAGCGCGTCGGGAACGCGGATGCCGAGCCGCCGGGCCGCCTCGAGCGCACCGAGCGCCATGTTGTCCGAGCAGGCGAACACGGCACTCGGGCGGTCGGGGCGGTCCAGGAGCCGCAGTGCCGCGGTCAGGGCCCCCGCGTAGGCCCAGTCCGCGTGCACCACGTCGGCCTCCCGAACCTCGAGGCCCTGCTCGCGCAGCGCCGAGCCGAAGCCGTCCACGCGGGCTTGGCCGTACAGGTGGTTCGGGGCACCGGCGATCACGCCCAGGTGTCGGTGCCCCAGATCGAGCAGGTGCTGGGCGGCGGCGCGCCCACCGGCCCAGTTGCCGGCGCCCACGCTCGGGACGGCCGCCGGGGGCTCGGAACGGGGATCGAGGATCACGACCGGGATCCGGGCCACGTCCAGGGCGGCGTACTGCGCCGGGGTCGGCTCGACCAGGGCGAGCACCGCCCCGCTCGAGCGCCGCGCGACCAGGCGTGCGGCCCAGTCCCGGTCGGCAGCCGGCCGGGCGACGGTCACGACGACGTCGAGGCCGACGAGGTTCGCGGCGAACTCCACGCCGGACAGGGCCCGGTTCGCCCAGGTGCCCTCCACGCCGCTGATGACCAGGTCGATGAGACCGCTCTCATCGTCCGCGCGAGCAGCCCCGTGTGCACGCCGGCTCCGGTAGCCGGTCTCGGCGACTGCCGCCAGGACCCGGGCACGGGTGGCGGCCGAGACGTCGGTGCGGCCGTTGAGGACCTTGGACGCCGTCGGCACGGTCACGCCGGCGCGCTCGGCGACGTGGGCGAGGGTGACGGTGGGCACGATCCGGAGGCTAACAGTTGCGCAACGTCTTGCCTAGAGGTTGGCTCTTGATGGCGAGAAATAGACGTGACATGCTGCACCGAGTCGATGTGGGCATGGGAAGATTGCGCAAGTTCTCAGCCGCTCGGCGCCGACCGGCACACCCACGTAAGGACACGGAACTCCCATGGCAGACAGATCGGCCCTCATCGTCCGCGGCGGCTGGGACGGCCACCAGCCCGTCGAGACCACGGAATCGGTTCTCCCGTTCCTCGAGGCGGAGGGCTTCACGGTCCGGGTCGAGGAGTCCACCGCCGTCTATGCGGACGCGTCCTATCTCGGAGGCGTCGACCTCATCGTGCAGACGAACACCATGACCACGATCGAGCCCGAGGAACTCGCGGGCCTGATCGGCGCCGTCCGGGCGGGCACCGGGCTGGCCGGGTGGCACGGCGGGATCGCGGACTCCTACCGCAACAGCGCCGACTACCTCCACCTCGTCGGCGGCCAGTTCGCGCACCACCCGCCGAGGGCGCCGAAGGAGCAGTTGCCGGGGGAGCAGTCGGACAACTACCTGCCCTACACGATCTCGATCGTGCCGGACCGCGCCGACCACCCGATCGTCGCCGGGCTCAGCGACTTCGATCTGGTCACCGAGCAGTACTGGGTCCTGTCCGACGACTACAACGATGTGCTGGCGACCACCACCCTCGCAGCGCGGGACTTCGACCCGTGGCACCGGCCGGTCACCACGCCCGCCGTCTGGACCCGCGAGTGGGGCGCGGGCCGGGTGTTCGTGTGCACCGCCGGCCACCGCCTCGAGATCCTCGACGATCCGAACGTGCGCACCATCGTGGAGCGGGGGTTGCTGTGGGCGAGCCGTTGAACGTCGGCATGATCGGGGTCGGCAACATCTCCGGCCAGTACTTCGAAACGCTGCGCCGGCTGCCGGGCCTGCGCCTGAGCGCGGTCGCCGACCTGGATGCCGACCGCGCCCGGGCGGTCGCGGCCGAGCACGACGTGCGCGCGGCCTCCGTGGACGAACTGCTGGCCGACGGCGCAGTGGACGCGGTCCTGAACCTCACCGTTCCGGCGGCGCACGCCGAGGTCGCGCTGCGCGCGCTCGCGGCCGGCAAACACGTCTACGGCGAGAAGCCGCTGGCGCTCTCGGTGGCGCAGGCGCGGCCGGTGCTCGCAGCGGCTGCCGAGCGCGGCCTGCGGGTCGGCTGTGCACCGGACACGGTGCTCGGCACCGGCATCCAGACTGCGCGGCAGGTCCTGGACAGCGGCGGTATCGGCGACCCGGTCGGTGCGCACGTGCACTGGAGTGCGCCCGGACACGAGCGCTGGCACCCGTCCCCGCACTTCTACTACCAGCCGGGGGCGGGGCCGCTGTTCGACATGGGCCCCTACTACCTCACCAGCCTGGTCACCCTCCTCGGGCCCGTGGTCAGGGTCTCGGGCACGGCGACGGCGTCGGCGCGGGAGCGCTCGGTCGCCACCGGTCCGCTCGCCGGTTCCGCGATCGACGTCGACGTGGCCACGCACGTCTCGGCGCTCCTGGAGCATGCGAGCGGCGTCACCTCGACGGTGACCGTCAGCTTCGAGGTCTGGGCCACCCGGACCCCACTGTTCGAGGTGTACGGGACCGCCGGGACCATCGCGGTCCCGGACCCGAACCGGTTCTCCGAGCCCGTCGAGGTGTACACGACCGCGACGCCGGAGTGGACCCAGGTACCGGTGGCCGCCGGCTACGCCGACGCCGGTCGCGGCTATGGGCTGGCGGACCTGGCCCGGGCGGTCGAGACCGACCGTCCGCACCGCGCCGGCGGCGACCTCGCGCTGCATGTGCTGGACATCATGGAGTCCGTGCTGCTGGCCGCGGACTCCCAGCGGGTGGTGGCGCTCGGCACCACCGTGGCCCGGCCGGAACCGGTGCCGGCCGGGGTGGCTCCGGACACCTGGTAGTCCCGGGTGGCACCGGCGCCGAGCGTGGATCGCGACACGCTCGGCGTGTCGCGGGGCGCAGACTTCGGATCGAACGGCTGTTCGTCTAGGGTTGTGGACAGGTGAGGGACGGAACTGCGTCATCCACAGCCAGTGGGTGCCCAGAACCGGATGTCGGTGGTCGGACATAGCCTTCGTCGCAGGTTGCCGCCCGGAGAGGGCGGGTCCCTGAACAGGCCAGCCCTGGTCCGAAACATGCGGTGGAGCTCAGCGAGCATCTGCCCGAGACACGAAGTGAAGGTGACACCATGGCTGCACCAGTTGCAGACCGTAGCAAGGCCCTCGAGGCCGCCCTCGGCCAGATCGATCGCGCATTCGGCAAGGGATCGGTGATGCGCCTCGGCGACGACACCCGCCCGCCGGTCGCCGTGATCCCCACCGGCTCCATCGCGCTCGACGTCGCGCTCGGGATCGGTGGCCTGCCCCGAGGCCGGGTCGTCGAGATCTACGGCCCGGAGTCCTCGGGTAAGACCACGGTCGCGCTGCACGCGGTCGCGAACGCCCAGAAGGCCGGCGGGATCGCCGCGTTCATCGACGCCGAGCACGCCCTCGACCCCGAGTACGCGAAGAGGCTCGGCGTGGACACCGACGCCCTGCTGGTCTCCCAGCCGGACACCGGCGAACAGGCGCTCGAGATCATGGACATGCTGATCCGTTCCGGTGCCCTGGACATCGTGGTCATCGACTCCGTCGCCGCGCTCGTGCCGAAGGCCGAGATCGAGGGCGAGATGGGGGACAGCCACGTCGGCCTCCAGGCCCGGCTCATGTCCCAGGCGCTGCGCAAGATCACCGGTGCCCTGAACTCCTCCGGCACCACGGCGATCTTCATCAACCAGCTGCGCGAGAAGATCGGCGTCTTCTTCGGTTCTCCTGAGACGACCACGGGTGGCAAGGCGCTGAAGTTCTACGCCTCGGTCCGCATCGACGTGCGTCGTATCGAGACCCTCAAGGAGGGCACCGACGCGGTCGCCAACCGCACCCGCGCGAAGGTCGTCAAGAACAAGATGGCCCCGCCGTTCAAGCAGGCCGAGTTCGACATCGTCTACGGGGTCGGCATCTCCCGCGAGGGCAGCTTGATCGACCTCGGCGTGGAGCATGGCATCGTCCGTAAGTCCGGCGCTTGGTACACCTACGAAGGTGACCAGCTCGGGCAGGGCAAGGAGAACTCCCGCCGGTTCCTCAAGGACAACCCCGAGCTGGCGGAGGAGATCGAGAAGAAGATCATGACGAAGCTCGGCATCGGCAAGCCGCTCGAGGTGGTGCCGGACGCCGGCGGTCCCGCCAACGCCGTCGACTTCTAGGCACCTGTCGCCGATGGCCTTCCAGCAGCGCCGATCCCGGCCGGAACCGGCCGGAGTCGGTGAGCCGCGACAGGCACGACGCAGGTCCGGTGGCCGGGTGGGTGAACCCCCAGCCACCGGTGCCGCCGCCGTCGACCCCGAGCCGGATCAGGAGTCCGTGGCGCGCAACATCGCGCTACGGCTCCTGACCCACTCGCCACGCTCCCGCGCCCAGCTGGCGCAGGCGATGGCGAAGAAGGATGTCCCGGACGAGGTCGCCGCATCGGTGCTCGACCGGTTCGAGGAGGTCGGGCTGGTCAACGACGTCGAGTACGCCGAGATGCTCGTGCGCACCCGCCGCGCCGAACGCGGTCTGGCCCGCCGCGCCCTGGCCACCGAGCTGTACCGCAAGGGCGTCGACTCCGAGATCGCCGAGGAGGCCCTGGCCGCCGTCGATCCCGAGGACGAGGAAGCCACGGCCCAGGATCTGGTCCGGCGCAAGGCTCGGTCCAGCGTGGGCCTGGAGCACGAGAAGCGCCGCCGGCGGCTCGTCGGCATGTTGGCCCGGAAGGGTTACTCGCCCTCGGTCGCGCTACGGGTCGTGGACGGCGTGCTCGCGGATGAGGGCGCGGCCGACACCGACGACCGGGTCGGCTGAGTCTCGAACGCAGGGGAGTCCGAGGCACGTGTCCGAGACCCCTGTCTCGACCTGACGTGGGCCGATCATGCCAGCGACCGAACGCCGCTACGTGCCGCTACCGCCCACGGCAGGCACGGTAACGGCGTTCGGGGGCGCCGGGTTGGCTCGCGCCTTGCCCGAGGTACGGCCGCCCACCTTTCGGGCGACCAGTTCGGCGACCTTCGAGAGGAGGTAGTTGAGGACGATGAAGATCAGCGCTGCGACGAACAGGCTCTGCAGGATCGCGAACGGTGCCCCACTGCCCAGCAGTCGGGCGCTGCGCAGCAGCTCGGGGTAGACGATGATGTAGCCGAGGGCCGTGTCCTTGAGGATCACGACGAACTGGCTCACCAGCGATGGCAACATCGCGATGAGCGCCTGTGGCAGTTCGATCGAACGGATCGACTGCCCGCGAGTCATTCCGATCGCCAGTCCGGCCTCGCGCTGCCCCTTCGGCAGGCCGTACACCCCGGACCGCACGAGTTCGGCGATGACCGCACCGTTGTACAGGGTCAACGCGATGACCACGCCCAACAGAAGCTGGGCGGTCCCGCTGACGGCCGTGAAGCGACCGAGGATCTGGTAGCCGGCAACCATCATGACCAGCACCGGCACCGCACGGAAGAACTCCACGACCACGCCGCAGAACCAGCGCAGCGCCCGGTTCGAGGCGAGGCGCCCCACGCCGAACAGCAGTCCGAACACGACCGCTGTCACGATGGAGTAGGCCGCGGCGACCAGGGTGTTCTGCAGCCCAGGCAGGAAGTTGTAGCGCCAGGAGTCCGGATCCACGACCACGGCCCAGAGCTCCGGCCGCAACTGACCGGCCGCGTTCAGCTGAACCATGACGAACACGGCGATGCCGATCACGACGACGGCGCCGATCCAGTTGCCCACGCGGACGTTGCGCCGGGCGCGCGGCCCCGGTGCATCGAACAGGACGGTCTGCCGGCTCATCGGGACACCGCCAGTCGCTGGGAGAGATAGGTCACGGCGAGCCCGATCGGTACGACGATGATGACGAAGCCGACCGCGACGGTGAGGAAGATCGGGATGACGTAGTTCCCCTCGTTCTCCATCATCTCCTTCATCAGGATCGAGATCTCAGGGACGGAGATGGCGGCGGCGACTGTGCTGTTCTTGATCAATGCGATGAGGGTGTTGCCCATCGGAGCTATGGCGCCCCGGAACGCCTGGGGCAGGATGACCAGTCGCGCGGCGGGCAGGAACGGCAGCCCGATCGCTCGCGCGGCCTCGGCCTGACCGGCCGGCACCGTGTTCACCCCGGAGCGCAGCGCCTCGCACATGAACGAGGCGTGGTAGACCGAGAGCGCCGCCACGGCGAGCCAGAAGAAGTTGGTGGCGAAGTCGGTGGAGAACTCCACACCCAGCACCGGCCACAGGACCAGCGCCGCGAACACCACGATGATCGTCAGCGGCGTGTTGCGGATCAGGTTGACGTAGGTGGTGCCGGCGAACTGCAGCGACGGGATCGGTGAGATCCGCATGAGCGCCAGGATCGTGCCGATCACCAGCGAGGCCAGGCCCGCGAAGAAGGTGAGCTGGATGTTCAACCAGTACGCGCCAACCAGGTCATAGTTCGAGAGGACAGCGAGGAACTCGCTCAACGGACACCACCTTCATCGCTGCTTCGGCTTTCTGAGACTTCACGCGCGGGTGTGCGGGGACGGGCCTGGGCCCGCCCCCGCACGCACGGCTCAGGAGGCGGCGCACTCCCGCAGCTCCGGCGGGTTCAGGTCCGCGTTCGGGGTGAACCCGGTTCCCTCGGTGTTCGCCTCGATGGCGGCCTCCCAGCTGCCGTCGTCGAACATGGCTTGGATGGCCTCGTTGATCGGCTCGCACTGGTCGGATCCCGGCGGCAGGCCGACACCGTAGTTCTCCTCGGAGAACGGGTTCCCGACCACAACCATGGCGCCGCTGCCCTCGGCGGCCGCGAGGCCGGCGAGGATGATGTCGTCGGTGGTGACGGCGTCCACCTGCCCGCCGATCAGGTACTGGATGCACTCGGAGTACCCGGGCTGTTCGATCAGCTGGACCTGGTCGGCGAAGTCATCCTGGATCCGCTGCGCGGACGTCGAGCCGGCCACGGAGCAGAGGTTCTTCCCGTTCAGGTCGTCGGGCCCGGTGATGCTCGTCTCGTCGGCCCGCACGAGCAGGTCCTGGCCGGCCACGAAGTACGGGCCGGCGAAGTCGACGACCTCGTCACGGGTGTCCGTGATCGAGTAGGTCGCGAAGATCATGTCGACCTGGCCACCCTCGAGCATCGTCTCGCGGTTCGCGGAAGGCGTCTCGACCCATTCGATCTGGTCGGCCGTGTACCCGAGGGCCTCCGCCACGTACGTCGCGACGTCCACGTCGAAGCCGGTGTACTCGGCGCCGTCCTGGAAGCCGAGGCCGGGCTGGTCGAACTTGATGCCGATGCGGATGGTGCCGTCCTGGCCACCGTCGCCGCCATCGTCGGTGGTCTCCTCGGCGCCGGTGGTCTCGTCGTCGCCGGTGTCGCCCGGTTCGGCGGTACACGCGGCCAGGGTCAGCGCGCCCACGGCTGCGATCGCGGCGAATGCCACTCGCGTTCTCTTCATCGTTGTCTCCTTTTGGTTGGCAACTGGTGTTTGGGTCGATCGTTCGGCGGGATCAGTGGGTGAGGATCTTGCCGAGGAAGTCCTTGGCGCGGTTGCTGGTCGGGTGGTCGAAGAACGTGTCCGGGTCCGCCGACTCGACGATCTGGCCGTCGGACATGAACACCACGCGGTCGGCGGCCTTGCGGGCGAAGCCCATCTCGTGGGTGACGACCACCATGGTCATACCGTCCTTCGCGAGGGCCACCATCACGTCCAGCACCTCGTTGACCATCTCGGGGTCGAGGGCGGACGTCGGCTCGTCGAACAGGATCACCTTCGGCTGCATGGCCAGGGCGCGGGCGATCGCCACGCGCTGCTGCTGCCCACCGGAGAGCTGTGCGGGCAGCTTGTCCGCCTGGTTCGCCACCCCCACCCGTTCGAGCAGGCCCATGGCCAACTCCTTGGCCTTGGCGGTCTTCATCTTCTTGACCTTGATCGGGCCAAGGGTGACGTTCTCGAGGATCGTCTTGTGGGCGAACAGGTTGAAGGACTGGAACACCATGCCGACGTCGGCGCGCAGCCGGGCGAGCGCCTTGCCCTCCTCGGGCAGCGCCTGACCGTCGAGGGTGATGGAGCCGTCGTCGATCGCCTCGAGGCGGTTGATGGCGCGGCACAGGGTGGACTTGCCCGAGCCGGACGGCCCGATCACCACCACCACCTCGCCACGGTGCACTGTGAGGTTGATGTCCTGGAGCACGTGGAGCTCACCGAAGTGCTTGTTGACACTGTCCAGAACCACCAGCGGTTCGCCCGAATGGGCGGGCATGCCGCGGTCGTCGTCTGCTGTGACACCGGTCACGGAACTGTCAGCCATGGGATGCAACCTAGTCGCTCAATGTTTCCGGGGCGACTAGGTGGGGTAACAGTGCGGACACGATCGGTCCTTCGGGCGGTGGCAGGCGTACCCGGCCCGCCGCGTCGGTGCCTCCGGGAGCGCCGTAGAATCAACGATCGTGACCGCTGAACTGACCCATCCGCGCACCTATCTGGTGCGGACCCTCGGCTGCCAGATGAATGTGCACGACTCGGAGCGCATGTCCGGGCTGCTCGAGGACGCCGGGTACGTCAGCGCCGCGACCGCGGGAACCGGATCGCTCATGGCGCAGGCCGACGGCGCCGACGTGGTCGTCATCAACACGTGCGCCGTGCGGGAGAACGCTGCCGACCGCCTGTACGGCAACCTCGGCCAGCTCGCCTCCCTCAAGCGGGACCGCCCGGGCCTGCAGATCGCCGTCGGCGGGTGCCTGGCCCAGCAGGACCGGGCCGGCATCGTGGCGCGCGCGCCCTGGGTGGACGTGGTCTTCGGGACCCACAACATCGACGTGCTGCCGGCGCTGCTGGAGCGCGCCCGGCACAACGACGAGGCGCAGGTCGAGATCGAGGAGGCTCTCAAGGTCTTCCCGTCCACGTTGCCGACCCGCCGGGAGAGCGCCTATGCGGCGTGGGTGTCGATCTCGGTCGGCTGCAACAACACCTGCACGTTCTGCATCGTGCCGCACCTGCGCGGCAAGGAGCGCGACCGCCGGCCCGGGGACGTTCTCGCCGAGGTCGGGGCCGTCGTCGCCGAGGGCGCCCTCGAGGTCACCCTGCTCGGCCAGAACGTCAACTCCTACGGCGTCGGGTTCGGCGACCGCGGCGCCTTCGCGAAACTGCTGCGTGCCTGCGGCCGGATCGAAGGGCTGGAGCGGGTCCGGTTCACCTCACCGCACCCGGCCGCATTCACCGACGACGTCATCGACGCCATGGCGCAGACCCCGAACGTGATGCCCTCGCTGCACATGCCGCTGCAGTCCGGCTCGGACACGATCCTGCGCGCGATGCGTCGTTCGTACCGCAGCGAGCGGTTCCTCGGCATCCTGGACCGCGTCCGGGACCGGATGCCCGAGGCGGCGATCACCACCGACATCATCGTCGGGTTCCCGGGCGAGACCGAGGCGGACTTCCAGGCGACCCTGGACGTGGTCGAGGCCTCCCGGTTCGCCAGTGCGTTCACCTTCCAGTACTCCCAGCGACCCGGCACCCCCGCCGCCGACCTGCCCGAGCAGGTGCCCGCCGACGTGGTCACCGAGAGGTACGGCCGGCTGCAGGCACTCCAGGAGCGGATCTCCGCCGAGGAGAACGCCGCTCAGGTCGGGCGCACCGTCCAAGTGCTGCTCGCCGAGTCCGAGGGTCGCAAGGACATCGCGACCCGCCGCCTGAGCGGCCGCGCGGCGGACAACCGGCTGGTGCACGTCGGCATGCCCGACGGCGTCGCGAGCCTTCCCGAGGCCGAGCGCCCCCGTCCCGGGGACCTGATCACGGCCACGGTCACCGGCTCCGCGCCGCACCATCTCATCGCGGACTCCGGCGTCACCGGCGGCACCTTCGAGATCCGGCGGACCCGCTCCGGGGACGCCTGGGCGACGCGCGAGCGCGCCGCGGCCGCCGCAGCGAGTGCAGCAGAAGGTGGGCCATCAGCGTCGGCGAGCCGCGCCGTCGGGCTCGGCATGCCCACGGTGCGCCGCGACTGACCCACCCGACGAACGCCACGCGCCCGCTCGGCTCAGGGCCCGAACGCGGAGGTCAGTGACCGCAGGCACTGCCCGGAAGTGGCCAGACCCAACGTGACAGCCTCGGCGAACTGCTCGTCGGTGGCCCCGCCGCTGAAGTCCGCGACGAACAGGGTGCGGACCGCGAGCCGGTCCTGCGCGTCCGAGGACCAGAACACCGTCGGCCAGATGTGCTCCCGGTGCCAGTCGTTGGCGAAGCCGACCAGGTCCGCCTCCCGGGCGGCTGGGATCGGGTGTGCGAATGAACCCCGGACCTGGAGCACGCTCACCTCGCCGACCCGGATCGCGAGGTCGAAGGGATAGGCGCCCCAGACGCCGCGCAGGCCGTTCGCGCCGGCGGGGGTGACGGCGAAGCCCTGAGCCTGGGCGTGGGCACGCAGTCGGTCGATGCTGATCGGGTAGGGCCAGTCGGAGGCGGGCAGATCCGCCGGGGAGCTCATGCCAGCCCGCCCGGTGCCTGCAGGGCCGGGTCCGGATAACGGTCGTCCAGCTCGGCGAAGACGGCGAGCGCGGTGGTGATCGCCGCCCGGATCGCCCGGCCGAGCTGGTGTTCGGACAGGCCCTCACGCAGGGGCGTGGCGGACTCCGCGCAGAACCGCATCGTGCCGTCGTCGTGGACGAGCAGGAAGCACTTGGGCCACAGCGTGCGCGCATGGCGGGCGTTGATGAAGTCCATCAGCTCGGGTCGGCGCTCGATCGCGATCCGCCGGTTCCACTGGGCCCGGATCTGCAATACCTCGTTCGCGCCGGCCAGCGCGACCGTGAACACGTGACCGTTCCAGAGTCCACCGAGGTGTGCGTCGTCGGAGACGAAGAACTTCTGGTCGTGCTCGCGCAGCCACGCCTTCAGCCGCTCGCGGTCGACGGCGACGACCTCATCGGCGAGCGCGGGTTCGGAGCCCGCGGCGTCATCGGCGGGATCCGGTTGTGCGTGGTCGGAGGCTGCCATCACCTTCAGTCTAGGTCGCCCGGTACCGGCGACCGCCGGTCCGGTGGCGGCCATCGGGGGCTGGGAGGGTAGGTTGCCTCCGTGCTGAATCGAGGCGTCCCTGTGGTGGCCGTGGTGGGTCCGACCGCCAGCGGCAAGTCCGACCTCGCCCTGGATCTGGCCGAAGGGCTCGGCGCCGAGATCATCAACGCCGACGCCATGCAGCTCTACCGCGGCATGGACATCGGCACCGCGAAGCTGCGCCCCGAGGAGCGCCGCGGCATCGCCCACCACCAGCTCGACGTGCTGGACGTGGATACCGACGCCACCGTCGCCGCCTACCAGACCCACGCCCGCGCCGACCTGGCCGGCATCGCGGCCCGGGGGCACGCCGTCGTCGTGGTCGGCGGCTCGGGCCTGTACGTGCGTGCCCTGCTCGACGACCTGTCCTTCCCCGGCACCGACGAGGCGATCCGGGCCGCGCTGGAGGCGCGCGCGGAGGCCGAGGGCCCCGGGCTGCTGCATGCCGAACTCGAGGCGGCGGACCCGGTCGCCGCCGCCCGGATCGATCGGCGCAACGCCCGCCGGATCATCCGGGCGCTCGAGGTCATCGCGATCACCGGCGAGCCGTACTCGGCGAACCTGCCGAGCCACTCCTCGCACATCCCGGCCGTGCACGTGGCGGTGGATCTGCCGCGTCCGGTCCTGCACGAGCGCATCGACGCGAGGGCGCGGGCGATGTTCGACGGCGGACTGCTCGCCGAGACCGGCGCGCTCCTCGAGCGCGGGCTGGAGCGGGGCCGAACCGCCCGCCGCGCGGTCGGCTATGCGCAGGCCCTCGCGGTGCTGCGCGGTGAGACGGACGTGGCGACGGCGGTCGCCGACACCGCCCAGGCCACCCGTCAGCTGGCCCGCCGGCAGATGACCTGGTTCCGGCGCGATCCCCGGATCGCGTGGCTGGCGCCCGGCCCCGATCTGGCCGAGCGGGCCCGTAGGCTGCTGTCATGACTTCACCTGTTGCGGCGCCCGGGCACACCTTCGTCAAGGGCCACGGCACCGGCAACGACTTCCTGCTGTACGCCGACCCCGAGGGCGCCGCCCCGCTCAGCACGAGCGAGGTGGCCGCGCTCGCCGACCGGCACACCGGCATCGGCGCCGACGGTGTGATCCGCGCCGTGCGCAGCGCGGCGATCACCGAGGGTGCCGACCGGGCCACGGGGCGGGAGCCGGCGGCGCTGTGGTTCATGGATTACCTGAACGCCGATGGCTCGGTGGCCGAGATGTGCGGCAACGGGATCCGGGTGTTCGTCGCGTTCCTGCGCC
Organism: Occultella gossypii; assembly: GCF_019947135.1. Lineage (GTDB taxonomy): Bacteria > Actinomycetota > Actinomycetes > Actinomycetales > Beutenbergiaceae > Occultella > Occultella gossypii. Next base: position 16,336 of record NZ_JAGSHT010000024.1, read on the forward strand.
ACGCCGGGCTGCTCGCTCTCGACGACGGGGACACGGTCCAGGTGGCGACGCGGGCCGGAGTGCTCGGCGTGCGTCGTGAGGGTAGGGACTATGCCGCGGACCTGGGCCGGTGGAGTGCGCCCGGCGGCGACGCCGCGCTCGCGCAGGGCTTCGATGCCAGCGTCGGGGTGGCCGGGCTCGACGAGCCCCGGCCGGGCCTACGCCTGGACCTGCCGAACCCGCACACCGTGATCGCCCTGGAGGACACCGAACAGCTCGAGGTCCTCGACCTCACCCGGGCGCCGATCGTGGACCCCGCCCCTGCCCGCGGTACGAACGTGGAGTTCGTGGTGCCGCTCGGCGACCGCGAGGTGGACATCGTCGACAGCGCCGGTGCCGTGGTGGGCTCGAAGACCGTCGGCGTGGTGCGGATGCGGGTGTACGAACGGGGCGTGGGGGAGACGCTCTCCTGCGGCACCGGTGCCTGCGCGGCTGCGCTCGCGGTGCGCAACTGGTTCGGCGAGGGCGCCCCGCAGGAGTGGATCGTGCAGGTCCCCGGCGGCGAGCTGCGCGTCCGGATGCTGGCCGACGACCACGTCGAGCTCGCCGGACCGGCCGAACTGGTCGGCACAGTCACCACGCTGTGATCGGCGGCGGGTCGCACCGGTGGCTTGAGACGGTGCTGCCCAACTGACGCATGGCCTTGACCGGCTCGTCGCCTTGACCGGCTCGCCGGTCGCCCCGTGTGGCTCTTGACGGCATGGGCGGACGTCCCTAGCCTCTTTGCAACCGGTCGCAAAGAAGTCTGTGACGACAGCGTCAGAGGCATGTCGACCCTGGAAGGGACCAGCAATGACGCTCGATTCCATCACCCTTGACAGGCGCCTGTTCCTCGGCGGCGGCTTTGCCGCGGCGGGACTGGTGCTCACGCCCTGGCAGGCGCAGGCGAGTCCGGTACGGCAGCCGGCGCGGGCCGATCCGGACGATCCGGAGGTGACCCGGTTCACCAGCCAGAACCCCGGGATCCGCTACCTCGGCCAGCCGGTCAACTCCCAGATCGGCGCCCGGGCGCCGCGGATCGCCCTCGAGGACGGCCGCTGGGTGGAGTACCAGGTGTACAAGGGCTCGGCGAACACCGACCTGCCCGCCACCTTCGCAGTGACGGACATCGAGACCGGGGACGTGGTGCGCTCCATCAAGATGCCCACCGCCGAGGCAGCCTTCGACATCACGGTGGCCACGGACGGCAAGGTGTACCTGCCCAGCTACTACGACTACCGGTTGTGGCAGTACGACCCCGCTACCAAGCAGCTCAACGACCTCGGCCCGCTCGATGTCGACACCCAGCGTGACCATGCCTTCGGCGCCGGCTTCGGTCCGGACGGCATGGCCTTCTTCGGCACCTACTCGGGATCGCGCCTGCACCGCTTCGAACCGGACACCGGTACGATCCGCAACCTCGGCACCGTGGACCCCGACGAGGACTACATCCACTTCATCTGCTGGGATCCGGCGAGCAACGCGATCTTCTGCACCACGGGCGGCAAGCGCGCCGCGGTCTGGCGGATCGAGGACCTCGGCATGGGAGCGAAGACCAAGATCATCGACGGATCCACGATCCCGCTGCTCGACACCGTCTCATTCCTGGGAATGCTCGACTGCGTCGAAGGTCATCTGATCAGCCGAACGGGCGGGAGCCTGATCGTCACCGATCTGTACGGGAACCTCGAGTACTACACGGGTGGCAGGGAGATCGCGGCCTACCATGCAGTGCCGGCGAGCGACGGCAGTGGCTTCTTCTTCTCCGAGTACGGTGCCCTGCAGAAGTACGACTTCGGCACGCACACCTTCTCGCCGACCGCCGGTACCGTCCGTAGCTACATCTCCAGCGGCACCGAGCTGCCCGGCAACATCATCGTCGGTTCCGACATGGGCGGGCCGTTCACGCTCAACTACGTCACGGGGGAGCGGACCGAGCACGAGCCTTCCTTCCGCCAGCCGACGCTCATCCAGAAGATCTTCCCGGGCCCCGGTGAGCGCATGTTCGCCTCCGGCTACATGGTGGGCCTGGCCGAGATCAACACCGAGGGCGGGGAGCCCAACGACACCCTCAACCAGGGGCAGTTCGAGTCGTGGATCGTTCGCGACGGTCTGATGTACCTCGGTGCGTACGGGTTCTCGAAGTTCTCCCGATATGACCCGGACGTGCCGGGAACCGCCCCGAAGCAGCTGTTCACGAGCGCCGGCGAGGACCTCGACAGGCCGTTCGGGATGGCATACAACCCGGAGCGGGACGAGGTCTACATGGGCTCGGTCCCGGTGTACGGCCAGTACCAGGGCGGGCTCGCCATCTACGAGTTCGGGACCGGGCGGGTCACGCACCTCAAGGAGGAGATCGTCGAGAACCAGAGCATCGTCTCGGTGGTCTACAACCCGCACGACAAGCTCGTCTACCTGGGCACGACCATCGACGGCGGGATGGGCAACACCCCGACGAGCATCACCACCGAGGGCCAGGTGATCGTCTTCGACCCGGCCACCCGCACCGTGGTGCGCTCCTTCGTGCCGGTCCATTCCAGGCAAGGTGTCACCGGCCTGCTCGTCGACCCCGACGGCTCCGTGTGGGGCGTCGCCGAGGAGCAGCTCATGAAGATCGCGACCGACGGCACCGTGCGCACGTTCGGCGCGGTGAGCCGTCGCTATCCGGGCGCGCCGGACTACGTGTGGGCGTGGGCGTACCTGAACTGGTCGGCCCTGGACGGGATGATCTACGGCACGGCCAGGGGGCACCTGTTCCGGGTCGACCCGAGCACCGGTGTGGTCACCACCGTCGCCGACGACGGCGCGTCCTGGGGCGCCACGGACCAGGGCGGCGACGTCTACTTCTCCTACCGCACGCACCTGTTCAAGTACCTGGTCCCGCAACCCATCTCGGGGCAGCCGACGACGGTCCAGAAACTCCTCGCGGTCGAGGCCTACGCACAGGGACGGGACGTCGTGTTCCCGGCGGACTATCCGGCCGAGTGGCGAGCGATCTTCGCGCGGATCGAGGAGCGCGTCGCCGCCGGGCGCGCCGACGAGCTGCGGGAGGAGTACGGCGGCGAGCTCTGAGCGGTCCGCCCCCCGCGCCGGCGCCCCCCCCCCGGGGCGGGCCACCCCCCCCGCGCCCGCGGCCCGCGCC
>NZ_JAGSHT010000025.1 GCF_019947135.1 Occultella gossypii
GGGGGGTGTTTTCGGGCGGCGCGCTCGGTGCGGCCCCCCCCGGGCGGGGCCCCCCCGCGCGGGGGGCGCACCACCCACCCGTCGCCGTCGGCCGGCGCCGATGAGTTCCGGACGTGGCGACGGTCCATCCGGACGGGACCGAACCACCTCGGTCCGGAAGCGAACGGAGGCAGGGCCCATGGCCGCACTGATCTACTCGGCGACGATGTCCCTTGACGGTTTCATCGCGGGCCCGGGAGGCGACATGTCCTGGTTGGCTCCGTACGCGGGCCCCGACCCGGCCGCCGACGAGCTCGCGGCCCGGACCGGGGCGCTCCTGGTCGGCAACACCACCTATGGCGGGGACGACCCGAACCGCGGCACCGACGCCGAAGGGGCGTTCGGGGGGACCTGGCACGGCCCACAGTTCGTGCTCACCCACCACCTGCCCGCCGCCGGGCCGCCGGACGTGACGTTCACCGATGACCTCGGCTGGGCGGTCGCGGCGGCCCGAGCCGCGGCGGGTCCGAAGGACGTCAACGTGCTCGGCGCCGACGTCGCGCGGCAGTGCCTGGAACTCGGGCTGCTCGATGAGGTGGTCGTCTTCGTGGTCCCGGTGCTGCTCGGTGACGGCGTCCGGCTCTTCGACCACACCGGTGGTCACCTCATCCGCCTCGAGCACGTCGCCCGGGACGTCGGCGAGGTATCGACGCACCTGCGGATGCGGGTGGTCCGGGACTGAGCGGTCCCGGTTCAGCGCACGGTCAGGATCCGGAACCCGTTCACGCTCGTCAGGCGGGTCACGTCCCGGTCCAGCTCCGCCGCGATCCACCGCTGCAGGGAGTCCGAGCCGAGGTTGCGCTGCACCACGAGCTGCGCGCGGGCACCCGGTGCCAGCCGCGGCAGCCAGGTCTGCAGGATCTCGTGCAGCGCCGCCTTGCCGATCCGGATGGGCGGGTTCGACCAGAGCTCGTCGACGCGCAGGTCCGGTTCGGTGGCGAGCAGCTCCTCGGGCAGATAGGTCTCCACGTTCGTCAGGCCGAGCCGGGCCGCGTTGTCCGCCGTGAGCGCGAGCGCCCGGGAGTTCACGTCCACCGCGAGCACGCGGGCACCGGGGGAGGCGAGCGCCATCGCGATCGCGATCGGGCCCCACCCGCAGCCCAGGTCGAGGAGGACGCCGGTGGCCGGGGGGTCGTCGACGGTGTCCAGCAGCACCGTGGTGCCGGGGTCCAGGCGGTCGCCGGAGAAGACCCCGGCAGCGGTCTCCAGCCGCACCTGCCGTCCCCGGATCGCGACGTCGATCTCCCGCCGCCGGTCCGGACCGCTCGGGGTGGTCGAGAAGTAGTGGGACACGGCGACGAGCCTAACGGCGCGGTTGCGCGCCAGGCGCCTCGGGCCTATGGCCCACAGCGAAATCGCTTGGGAACATTTTGCCCGCGTGCCACCATTGAGTCATCGGACCCCCAACAAAGGACACCATGACCGAACGCACCGCCCCGACGACCCCCCGTAGCGACGCACCCCACGGCGACGACGCCCAGGACCGCGCGCAGGACGTCGTCGCACGAATCCTGGCCCGGGCGGGCACGGCGATCCAGTTGGGCGATGACGGACCGAGCGCCTACGACGGCGAGCAGTTCGACGTCGACGACCGTTCTGCCCTGCGCCGGGTCGCCGGCATGTCCACCGAGCTCGAGGACGTCACCGAGGTCGAGTACCGCCAGTTGCGCCTCGAACGCGTGGTGCTGGTCGGCCTGTGGAATTCCGGCACCGCCGAGGCCGCGGAGGTCTCGCTGCGCGAGCTCGCCGCCCTGGCCGAGACGGCCGGCTCGGAGGTTCTGGACGGGCTTCTCCAGCGGCGCACCGCGCCGGACCCGGGCACCTACCTGGGTTCCGGCAAAGCCCGCGAGCTCGCCGACCTCGTGGCCTCGACCGGAGCCGACACCGTGATCGTCGACTCCGAGCTCGCCCCGTCCCAGCGCCGCGGGCTGGAGGATGTGGTCAAGGTCAAGGTCATCGACCGCACAGCGCTGATCCTCGACATCTTCGCCCAGCACGCACAGTCCCGGGAGGGCAAGGCTCAGGTCGAGCTCGCCCAGCTCGAGTACCTGCTCCCACGGCTACGTGGTTGGGGTGAGTCGATGTCCCGGCAGGCGGGCGGTCGGGTCGCCGGCGGTGCCGGGATCGGCTCCCGTGGTCCCGGTGAGACGAAGATCGAGCTCGACCGGCGACGGATCCGCACCCGGGTGGCGAAACTGCGCCGCCAGATCAAGGCGATGGCGCCCTCCCGCGCCACCCGTCGGCAGTCCCGGCGCGCCGGCGCGGTGCCGTCGGTCGCGATCGCCGGCTACACGAACGCCGGCAAGTCCTCCCTGCTGAACCGGCTCACCGGCGCCGGGGTCCTCGTCCAGAACGCCCTGTTCGCGACGCTCGACCCGACCGTCCGCCGGACCGAGACGCCGGACGGGCGTACCTACACCCTCGCGGACACGGTCGGCTTCGTACGGAACCTGCCCACCGAACTCATCGAAGCGTTCCGGTCGACACTCGAGGAGGTCGCCCAGGCGGACCTCATCGTGCACGTCGTGGACGCCTCGCACCCCGACCCCGAGGGACAGCTCGACGCGGTGCGGTCCGTCCTCCGCGACATCGAGGGCACCTCGGACATCCCCGAGATCGTCGCGCTGAACAAGGCCGACCTCGCCGAACCCGAGACCATCGCGCGGCTGCGCACCCGGGTGCCGGACGCCGTCGCCGTGTCCGCCCGGACGGGTGCGGGCATCGAGGAACTACGGGACCGGATCGCCGAGCTGCTGCCGCACCCGGCCGTCCATGTCGACGTCGTGGTGCCCTATCAGCGGGGCGACCTGGTGCACCGCGCGCACGTCAGCGGTGAGGTCCTCACCGAGGAGCACACCGAGGCCGGGACCCGGCTCGTGGCGCGGGTCGACTCCGAGCTCGCCGCGGCGCTCGCGGACGCCGTCGCCAGCTGATCCGGCGTCCCACCGGGCCCGATCCGGGCACACTCATGGCACCGTCGTCCACAAGCCGGAGCGCCGCACCGCCGGCTCGGCGTGGTGGCGCGATACCGTCGAGGACGTGCCTGCAGACCCCTCCTCGACCGAGCCCGACGACGCCCTGACCATGACGAAGGACAGGTCTGCCGACGCCGCCGAGGACGGGGCGACCACGGGTGGTGCGAGCGCTTCCGCGCAGGCGCCCGAGGTCGTCCGGAGCACCCCGGCTCCCGCCGGACGCATCGGCGCGGGGCGACCGACGCCGTCGGACATCGATGCCGTGCTCGACGCCGTGGTCGCCTCGATGGGCGGCGCCCGCCGCGAGGGGCAGCACGAGATGGCCCGCGCCGTCACCGAGGCGCTCACCGAGACCAAGCACCTGCTCGTCCAGGCCGGCACCGGAACCGGGAAGTCGCTCGCCTACCTCGTGCCGACCCTGGTGAACGCGGTCGCCACCGGGGAGCGGGCGATCGTCTCGACGGCCACGCTCGCGCTGCAGCGGCAGGTGATCGGCCACGACCTGCCCCTGGTGGCCGACATCCTCAAGGACAAGCTGCCCCGGGAGCCCACCGTCGCCCTGCTGAAGGGCTGGCACAACTACCTGTGCCTGCACAAGATCGCCGGCGGCTACCCGGCCGAGGACGACTCGGCCCTCTTCTCGGAGGCGCTCGTGGCGCCGTCGGTGGCCGAGGAACACCCCAGGGAGCAGGACGACTCGCTCGGCGCCCAGGTGGTTCGGGTGCGCGAGTGGGCGGAGCAGACCACCAGCGGCGACCGCGACGAGCTCATCCCCGGGATCAGCGACAAGGCGTGGCGGCAGGTGTCGATCACGTCGATGGAGTGCCTGGGCCAGCGCTGCCCGTTGCTTGCCGACTGCTTCCCGGAGAAGGCGAAGGCCGCCTCCCGGGAGGCGGACGTCGTGGTGACGAACCACGCGATGCTCGGGATCGCCGCATCCGGGTCGCCCAAGGTGTTGCCCGAGCATGAGGTGCTGGTAGTCGACGAGGCGCACGAACTTGCCGACCGCGTCACCGCGCAGTCCACCGTCGAGCTCTCCGCGTCCTCGGTGGACCGGGCCGCGCGGCTCGCCCGCCGGCACGCCGGGCTCGCCCTGCCCGGGCTGGACGATGCCGTGAACACGCTGCGCACCGAGCTCATGGGCGTCCCCGAGGGACGGCTGCAGGCCGGCCTGCCGGAAGGGCTGATCGGCACCGTCCGGTTGATCGCCGACGGCGCCCGGGAGGCGATGACGGCGATGCGCACCGAGGCCGGCGCGAGCGTCAGTCCGGAGCAGGCCGGTGCCAAGAACATGGCCAAGAGCGCGATGCTGATCCTGTTCGAGGTGTGTGACCGGCTCCTGTCCGACCGGGTCGCCAACCTCCGTGACGTCGTGTGGTGCGAGCGGGGCCGGCGCCCGGGGGAGGGCTCTCGCCTGATGGTCGCGCCGCTGAACGTGTCGGGCTCGATCAACTCCGAACTGTTCACCGATCGCGCGGTGGTGCTCACGTCGGCCACCCTCACCCTGGGGGGCACGTTCGACTCCACGGCTCGCGCCGTGGGCCTGTCCGACGGCGGCTACCGCGGTGTGGACGTCGCGTCACCGTTCGACTATGGCAAGCAGGGCATCCTGTACGTCGCCAAGCACCTGCCCGCGCCTGGGCGGGACGGCACCGACGAGCGGATCCTGACCGAGATCGCCGAACTGGTCGAGGCGGCCGGTGGCCGGACCCTCGGGCTGTTCTCCTCCCGGCGCGGCGCGCAGCTCGCGGCCGAGGCGATGCGTGAACGCCTCGACACCCCGGTGCTGCTCCAGGGTGAGGACTCGTTGCCGTCCCTGGTGAAGCAGTTCGCGGCCGACCCGGCGACCTCGCTGTTCGGCACACTCTCGCTGTGGCAGGGCGTCGACGTGCCGGGAGAGTCCTGCCAGCTCGTGATCATCGACCGGATCCCCTTCCCGCGCCCGGACGACCCGATCAAGGCCGCCCGGACCGAGGTCGTCGTGAGCAGCGGTGGCAACGGGTTCATGGCGGTCTCGGCCACCCACGCCGCGCTCCTGCTCGCCCAGGGCGCCGGCCGGTTGATCCGCCGCACCACCGACCGTGGCGTCGTCGCGGTCCTCGACCCGCGGTTGCGCACCGCCCGGTACGGGAGCTTCCTGGCCGGGTCGCTGCCGCCGCTGTGGCCGACCACCGATCCCGGGCTGGTCCGGGCGGCGCTGCGCCGGCTCGCGAGCGCCTGAGCGAGCGGCCCGGCGCGGGCCGGATAGTGTTACTGCGAAGGCGATCCACCACGAGAGGAATCCCGTCGTGACCCAGGTACCAGACCGAGCCGCCACACCTCCCGGGGTCTCCACCCTCGCCATCGTCGGCGCCGGCTCGGTCGGCGCGACGCTCGCGTATGCGGCGCTGATCCGGGGCGTCGCACGACGGGTGGTCCTGTACGACCTGAACCGGGCCAAGGTGGAGGCCGAGGCCCTCGACCTCGCCCACGGTATGGCCTTCATGCCCATGGGCGCGGTGGAGGGCTCGGACGACATCGGGATCTGCGCCGGCGCGGACATGGTGGTGGTCACCGCGGGCGCCAAGCAGCAGCCGGGGCAGACCCGCCTCGAGCTCGCGGACCGGACCATCAACCTGATGCGCACGCTCGTGCCGCAACTGGTGGAGGTCGCGCCCGACGCCGTGTACATGATGGTCACGAACCCGGTGGACGTGGTCACCTACGCGTCGCTGAAGATCTCCGGGCTGTCGCCCAGGCAGATGTTCGGCTCCGGCACCGTGCTGGACACCTCGCGGCTGAGGTACCTGCTCAGTGAACACTGCCGGATCGCGGTCCGGAACGTGCACGCCTACATCGTCGGCGAGCACGGCGACTCCGAGTTCCCACTGTGGAGCGCCGCCAATATCGGCGGGGTGCCGCTGCGTGAGTTCGTGGCTGCTACCGGGGTGCTCAGCACCGGGGACCTGGCCGAGATCGCCGACGAGGTGAAGAACTCCGCGTATCGGATCATCGACGGCAAGGGGGCCACGAACCACGCCATCGGTCTCGCCGGTGTGCGGATCATCCAGTCGGTGCTGCGTTCCGAGCAGGCGATCCTGCCCGTCTCGAGCCTGCTCGACGACTATCTCGGCATCTCCGACGTGTGCCTGTCCGTCCCGTCGATCCTGGACCGCGACGGCGTGGGCGAGCGTCTCGAGTTCAACTTCGACGAGTCCGAGCTCGCCAGCCTGCGCGCCAGCGCGGACGAGATCCGCGGCGTCGCCCGGCAGTTCGGCTTCTGACCTCGGGCTCCAGAAGCCGAACCGGGAACTCAGATCGAGCGGAGCACGCTCACCACGCGGCCGAGGATCTGCGCCTCGTTGCCGTCGATCGGCGAGAACGCCGGGTTGGCGGGCATCAGCCAGATCTGGGAGGCGGAGCGCTTGAGCGTCTTCACGGTCGCCTCGCCATCGATCATCGCGGCGACGATCTCGCCGTTCTCGGCGACGTTCTGCTGACGCACGACCACCCAGTCGCCGTCGCAGATGGCGGCATCGATCATCGATTCGCCGACCACCTTGAGCAGGAACAGATCGCCTTCGCCGACCAGTTGGCGGGGGAGCGGGAACACGTCCTCCACGGCCTGCTCGGCCAGGATCGGGCCACCGGCTGCGATCCGGCCGACGACCGGTACGTAGGCGGCACCGGGGTCGATGCCCTCCCGGTCCGGCGCCTCGAAGATGTCGATGTCGCCGCGAACCGACTGGGCGTCGTCCGGAGCGATGACCTCGATGGCGCGCGTGGAGATCGGGTCCCGGCGCAGGTACCCCTTCTGTTCGAGCAGGTTGAGCTGATACTTCACCGAGGACGGGCTCGCCAGGCCGACGGCCGCACCGATCTCCCGCATGGTGGGCGGGTACCCCTTGGCCTCGATGCTCGACCGGATGGAGTCCATGATCTGCCGCTGACGCACGCTGAGGCCGTCGGGGCCCGGGGTGTCCTTCGGGTCGGGGGACTTGGAGCGGCTGGATCGGGTCACGGTCTCCTCCTGAGTGGTCGGTTCGGCCTGTGTTTCCGCCATTGTCAGAGGGCGGTGATGTGCTGTCGAGGTGTTCAAGACAACAGTAGGCGCCATCGGCCGATCTGCAAAACATGTGTTCGACTGGCGTGTCGACATCGGATTCGCTGCGTGCTACCTTCAGTACAGCCGTTCGACGAACAATCGTTCTACCCGCGACGACCGAGGAGACTCCCGATGAGTGCACTGGCCTTCCCCCACGCCGAACTCCGCACGGGTGCCAACTCCGGGGCACGGCGGGGCCGAACCGCACGTCGTCGCCACCTGTCGGCGGTGCCGGGCGGTCGCGCGGGAGCAGGCCGACCCGTGACCCGGGTCGTGAGTGCGCACCCGACCGTCGGGTCGTCCGCGGTCGCGCTGGTGGCCTCGCCCGAGGCGCTGGTCGGCCCGCTCGCCCCAGCGCCGACCCGGCGCCTCGCTCCGGCCCTGCCCGACCTCACCGCTGCGCCCGCGCTGGCGCCGGTGTCCGTGCCTCTCGTGCGGCCCGAGCGGGAGGGCGCCCCGGTGCGGCCGGTCCGTCGGCCTGTGCGCCGGTCGGACGCACTGCCCGCCGAGACGGTCGAGCCGGCCCGCACCGCCGGCGAGGAGCCGCTGCGGCTGACGGTCCGCGGCCGCCGGGTACTCGTGGCGCTCGGACTCGTGGTCGCCGCGGTGCTCGGGTCGGTCCTCGGCCTCGCATTCCCATCCGAGCCGGCCGCGCCCACCGAGGTGGCGACGGTGGTCGTCTCGCCCGGGGAGAGCCTGTGGGCGATCGCTGCCGAACACGCCGCGCCCGGCGCGGACGTGCGCGTGGTGATCGACCAGATCATGGAGCTGAACTCGCTCGCCACCTCCACGGTGGTGGCCGGTCAGGCCCTCACCGTTCCAGTCGGCTGACCCACAGTTGTCCCGGCAGCAGCGCCCAGCCGCACGTGTGCCGGAAGTCGCTTGCATCTGGACACGCGAACGCCTAACGTTTCCCTACATCTAGTAGTTACACCGTTGTGATCCGCGCACATGTAGTGCGCGGTCGTGACGGCCACGATGTGGGAAGGATCCGTCGGTGCACTGCCCGTTCTGTCGGCACTCCGATTCCCGCGTCGTGGACTCACGGACCGCCGAGGACGGGTCAGCGATCCGGCGCCGGCGCCAGTGTCCGAACTGCGGTCGGCGATTCACGACGGTCGAGACCACCAGTCTGAACGTGATGAAGCGTTCCGGTGCCGTCGAGCCGTTCAGCCGGGACAAGATCATCTCCGGTGTCCGTAAGGCATGCCAGGGGCGACCCGTCTCCGACGACGACCTGGCGCTGCTCGCACAGCAGGTCGAGGAGACCATCCGCAGCAACGGCGTCGCGGAGATCGACGCCCACGAGGTCGGCCTGACGATCCTCGGCCCCCTTCGTGAGCTGGATGAGGTCGCCTACCTCCGGTTCGCGAGCGTGTACCAGGCCTTCTCCTCGCTGGAGGACTTCGAGGCGGCGATCGCCGCGCTGCGGGTGGACCGCCCCGACCAGAGCGAGGAATCGCTCCCATAGACGGCCGCCGGTGGCGCTGGAGGGGAAGCCAGCACCACCGGCGGCAGCATCGGACGACTCGTGCCGGGTGTCCGACGGCGGTGCCATTGTCGAGCGCGAACGCGAACGCACCGCCACGTCGAGGCCGGATCGGTACGCCTCACAGATCGCTAGAGCGCGCGCCCCACAGATTCACGCCGCCGTCGCGCGCGTACCGATCGATCTCGGTGAGCTCGGCGGCGGTGAGGGTCGGCGCGTCGAGGGCGGCGAGGGTGTCGTCCAACTGAGCCACGCTGGAGGCACCCACCAGCGCAGTCGTGACGCGCGGGTCGCGCAGCACCCAGGTGACCGCCAGTTGTGCGAGCGTCTGGCCGCGCCGCTCGGCGATGGCATTCAGCGAACGGATCCGGCCGAGGTTGGCGGCCGTCAGGTACTCCGCCTTCAACGAGGTCCCCTTCGCGCCGCGCGAGTCGGCGGGCACGCCGTCGAGATAGCGGTCGGTGAGCATGCCCTGCGCCAGCGGCGAGAACACCACCAGACCGAGCCCGGCATCCCCGGCGACGTCCAGGAGTGACTCGCCGGCGGGCCCCGGGTGCTCGATCCAGCGGTTGATCATCGAGTACGACGGCTGGTGCACGCTCAGACGCAGCCCGATCCGGTCCGCGACCGCCAGCGCCTCGCGGGTCCGCTGCGCCGAGTAGGACGAGATGCCCGCGTACCTGGCGCGGCCGGAGTCCACGGCGGTCCTGAGCGCGCCGAGCGTCTCCGCCAGTGGCGTGCTCGGGTCGTACCGGTGGCTGTAGAAGATGTCGACATGGTCCAGGCCGAGCCGCCGCAGCGAGGCGTCCAGGGAGGACAGCAGGTACTTGCGTGAGCCGCCCTCGCCGTACGGGCCCGGACCGGCTCGGTAGCCGGCCTTCGTGGTGATCACCAGCTCGTCCCGCAGTGCCCGGAGGTCGCCACGCAGCAGGGTGCCGAGGTTCTCCTCGGCGGCACCGACCGGCGGCCCGTAGTTGTTCGCCAGGTCCAGGTGGGTGATGCCGCGGTCGAACGCGTGGTGAATGATCTCGCGCTGGCGGTCGATGGGCGTGGCGACGCCGAAGTTCTGCCACAGGCCGAGGGAGATGGTCGGCAGGTCCAAGCCGGAGTTCCCCGCTCGGCGCATCGGCATCCGGTCGTAACGGTCCTCGGCCGGGAACGCGGTGGGGGTGGTCATGGCCACCGAGCGTAGTGCGCCGATACTGGCGGCCCGTAGCGTTGGCCCATGCTGATCGTCATGTCCGGGCCGCCGGGGGCCGGCAAGTCCCATCTGGCTGGTCGGATCGCCCGCGCCCTGGCCGTTCCGGTGCTCTCCGTCGACCCTGTCGAGGCCGCCATGTGGCGCGCCGGGGTCGGCGGGCCCGGCGCGTCGCTGCCGACGGGCCTGGCCGCCTATGTCGTGGTGGAGGCGCTCGCCGAGGACGTCCTCGCCCTGGGCCAGAGCGTGCTGGTCGACGCCGTCAACGCGGTGGAACCGGCGCGCGAGCAGTGGCGGGCGCTGGCGGACCGGGCCGGGGCACAGCTGCGGGTGGTGGACGTGATCTGCTCCGACCCGGATCTGCACCGGTCCCGGCTCGAGGGACGACGGCGGGACCTGGCCGGGTTCCCGGAGCCCACCTGGGCGCAGGTGTCGCAGGCAACCACGGCCCCGCCCTGGACCGTCCCGCACCTGCGCGTCGACACGGCCGATCCGGGTGACCCCCTGCCCCTCGTGCTGGCGCACCTGTGGCAGTGAGAAGGCTCAGGCGGGCGGCGTGAGGTGCCGTAGGTACTGCCGGCACACGTGCACCCGCCGATACCGCCGACGTATCTCTTCCTCATCGTCGATGCGGGCGTGTGCGAACGCGAACAGTGGTGCGCTCAGCGGCTCTGGCGCGGTGAAGCCCTCCAGTTCTGCGTCCGTCACCCTGCTGTCGGCGTACACCTGCAGATAGCGGTGGTTCTCCCGGAAGCCGCGGGCCAGGTACCAGCCGTTCGCGGCCTCGTCCCCGCGGGTCCACGCGTCCAGGGTGCGCGCGCCGGCCAGCCGCGGCAGCGCCGCGCCCAGGAGCCGGCTCGCGATGCCGGACCGTGCGTGATCGGGGTGCACGGCCACCGACTCGATGGTCGCCTCGACCCCGTCGAGGGCGACGTCGAGCAGGCCAACGACCGTTCCGCCGTCGTCCGCCACCAACTGAACCGACGGCAGGTCGTAGGTCGGGCGCTGCGTGTACACGTCGTCGTAGTACTCGGTCTCGAAGAAGCTCAGCAGCCGGCAACGCAGCCAGCTCGCGGCGTCGTCCGGCTGGTAGCCGCGGATGGTTGGTGGCATGTCCCCACCTTGGCGACCCCGTCGGGCCCGGGCAATCGAATATGGGTGGCGCCGGCCCGCCTGCCACGGCAGGGTAGGGGGCACGCCGGAGAACCCGGCGGACGAACGAACGAAGAGGTGTGACGATGCCCGATCCCACAGATGCCGGACCCGACGAGGCCGCCCTGGCCGACTCGAAGGCGAAGATGCGTGAGGCCCTCGAGCGCAAGCGCGAGAAGGAGCACATGACCGCCGAGGGGCGTCGCAACACCGGGAGCGTGCACGGCTCCGAGGTCACCGGCGCCGAGGGTAAGCGGGTGTTCCGGCGCAAGTCCGGCTGAGCCACGTGACACGGCGGGCCGGGCGATGGGGGAGTACCCCGTCGCCCGGCCCGCCGTTCGCGTCTGTCCGGTGGTTCAGTCCTCGGAGTCGGGGTGCAACGCCCGCACCCGGATCGTCGGCTCCATCTCAAGCAGTTCGGCGAGCTCGGACGCCGGCAGGTCGGTGCTGAGGTCGGTCACCACGTAGCCCACGTCGCCGGAGGTGCTGAGCACCTGGCTCTCGATGTTCGCACCACCCGCGGCCAGCGTCCGGTTCACCGCGGCGAGGACGCCCGGCACGTTGCGGTGCAGGTGCGCGATCCGGTGGGAGCCGTCTCGGGGGCGGTCCAGGATCAGCGCGGGGACGTTGACGCTCAGCGCCGTGGCGCCGGTCTCGAGGTAGTCGCGCAGCTTGCCGGCGACGAACATGCCGATGTCCTTCTGTGCCTCCTCGGTGGAGCCGCCCACGTGCGGGGTGAGGATCACGTTCGGGAGGTCGCGCAGCTCGGACTCGAACGCGTCGCCCTGGGACTTGGGCTCCTCGGCGAAGACGTCCACCGCGGCACCGACGATCCTCCCCGAGACGATCTGGTCACGCAGGTGGGCGTAGTCCACGAGGAAGCCGCGGGAGAGGTTCAGGAAGATCGACCCTTCCTTCATCCGGGCGAACTGGGCCGGTCCGAACATGCCCGCGTTGCCGGGCCGCCCGTCCACGTGCAGCGTGACCACGTCCGCCACGTCCAGCAGCTCGTCGAGGCTGCGCATCCGCTGGGCGTTGCCCAGCGCGAGCTTCTCGGCGGTGTCGTAGAACACCACGCGCATCCCGAGGGCTTCCGCGAGCACCGAGAGCTGGGTGCCGATGTTCCCGTACCCGACGATGCCGAGGGTGCGGCCGCGCACCTCATGTGCGCCCGTCGCCGACTTGTCCCAGGTGCCGGCGTGCAGCGCCTTGTCCTTCTCGGTGAGCCGCCGGGTCAGCGCGATGATCTCGGCGAGGGCCAGTTCCACAACGGAGCGGGTGTTCGAGAACGGCGCGTTGAACGCCGCGACGCCACGGCCGGCTGCGGCGCGTAGGTCGATCTGGTTCGTCCCGATGCAGAACGCCCCGACGGCGAGCAGATCGGGTGCGCTCTCCAGCACCCGGGCCGTCAGGTTCGTCTTGGATCGGATGCCGAGGACGTCGACGCCCTGGAGCGCCTCGATCAGCTCGTCCTCGTCGAGGGCACCCTTGGCGGTGACCACCTCGACGCCGGCGTGCATCAGCAGTTCTCTGCCGAGCGGATGGATGTTTTCCAGAAGGAGCGCCTTGACCACGGCCCTATCGTCCACCTGCGCGGCCCAGGAACAAAAACGCGACCAGTCAGTGGACGTCGGCGAGGCCCTCTGGCAGCGGCCCGTGATGCACCACGTGCAGGCGCCGGGTCGGCCGGGTCATCGCCACGTAGAGATCGCCGGCGCGGTCCGACTCGGGCATCAGCTCGGCCGGTTCGCCGAGCACGACGACGTCGAACTCCAGTCCCTTGCTGCCCGCCGGGTCGAGCAGGACCACCTCATCGGTGAGGTCGACCAGGGCCGACACCCCGAGAACCTCGAGCAGCTCCGCGTGGCGGTGCCGCGCCGCGACCACGGCGAGCCGGCCGCCGGCGAGGTTCTTCCGCTCGGCCTCGACGGCCGCACGCAGCCCTGTCGTCAGGTCGTCGACCCGCGTGATCGCCAGGGCGTCGTCGATGTCCCGGGCCGAGGTGACCGGCGTCGGCGGGTGCTCGGGGTCGGCCGCGATCGCCACCCGCCGGGCGGCGTCCATGATGTCCGACGGCGTCCGGTAGTTCACTGTGAGGGTCGCCAACCGCCACCGGCCGCGCAGCGGCCCGTCGAGGGTCGCTCCCCAGTCCGAGGTGCCGGCCCGGGCCGATGTCTGCGAGACGTCGCCGACGATGGTCATCGACCGGGTCGGGTTGCGGCGCAGCAGCGCGCGCCAGGCCATCGCGGAGAGCTCCTGGGCCTCGTCGACCACGACGTGCCCGTAGGTCCAGCTGCGGTCCGCGTACGCGCGTTCGGCCGTCGTCTGCCGGGGACCGGAGGTCGCGAACCGGTCGGCGAGGACCTCGGCGGAGACCATGCCGCCGCCCGCGCCGCTGGCCTCCAGGACCTCGCGGGCGTACTCGACCTCCTGCGCACGCTGGGTCTCGGCCTCGCGGGCCCGGGCCCGGTCGGCCTCCTCGTCCGCACCGATGAGTTCGGCGGCCTCGTCGATGAGCGGGACGTCGGCGGGGGTCCATTCGCCGTCGGTCCGCTCGAGCAGTCTGCGCTCGGTGGCGGTCAGCATCGGGGCAGCGTCCGCGAGCCGGTGCGGTTTCGCGTACAGGTCGGCCAGCAGGCCGGTCGCGGACAACGGCATCCAGCACAGGTTCAGTGCCACCCGCACGTCTCGCGCGGAGCGGAGCTCCTCGAGCACCTCCACGTGGTCGTCCTCACCGAGACCGGGGACCATCTCGGCGTACTGACGGGACAGGGCGGTGAGCATCTGGCGCACGAACGTCACCCGGGCGAGGTTGTGCGGCGTGCGCCCTCGCCGGGCCCGGGCCTGGGCCTCGCGCACCTCGGCCGGACGCAGTGTGAGCCGGACCGAGCCGACCTTCAGCTCCCGCTCCGGCAGCACCCGCTGCCGGGCCCGCACGGCCGAGCCGATGATCCGCGCCCACACGGCGCGGCCCTTGATCTCGGCGACCCGGTCCGGCTCGATGCCGCGTGCGCTCACGCCCGGTACCAGGTCGGCCATCGTCGAGGCGACCACGCCGGTCTCACCGAGGGAGGGCAGCACCTGCTCGATGTAGCGCAGGAACACCCGGCTCGGCCCGATCATCAGGACTCCGGACCGCTCGAGGCGCTGCCGGTGCGCGTACAGCAGATAGGCGGCGCGGTGCAGGGCCACCGCGGTCTTCCCGGTGCCGGGGCCGCCCTGGACCACCAGGACCCCGTCCAGGCTGGAGCGGATCACCGCGTCCTGCTCGGCCTGGATGGTGGCCACGATGTCGCCCATCCGGCCGGTGCGCTGGGCGTTCAACGCGGCCAGCAGGGCGCCCTCGCCGGAGAGGTTCACCTCGGCGGCATCGGTGAGTGCGTCCAGGTCGAGCACGTCGTCCTCGACCGCGATCACCTTGCGCGCGCGGGTCTGCAGGTGCCGGCGTAGGACCAGGTCACCGGGGGCCGCCGCGGTCGCCTGGTAGAAGGCGCGGGCAGCCGGTGCCCGCCAGTCGGTGAGCATGGGGGCGTGGTCGTCGTCCGAGAGGCCGATCCGCCCGACGTACCGGCGCCCGCCGTCGCGCAGGTCCATCCGTCCGAACACGAGCCTGTCCTCGACCGCGTCGAGCTGGGCGAGGCGGTCCTCGTACAGGGTCGCGAACGCGTCGCGCTCGGAGCGGTTCTGGGGCGAGCCCGACGGACCTTCGCGCCGCACCTGCGCCAGCCGCTGGGTGGTGTGCTCGCGCAACTCGTCCAGGCGGGCATAGACGGCGTCCAGATACGTCTGCTCGGCGAACGGCACGATGTTCTTGGTGGGTTCGGTCGCGGTCACGATGTGATCGGATCTCCCTCAGTGCTCGGCGGCAGTTCTCGGTGCTCCGTGGATCGGACGGCCGTCCATTATCCCCCTGATCGGCGAGGTCCGCGCCGCGATGTCCACTCTCCGGTCGAGGAGGATGATGGGGAATGACACCGGCGGTCCTCGTGTTGGATCGGGGGAGAGGTGAGTGACATGACGAAGGACCCACGAGAGTTGTACAGCCGCAGCGACGGCCCGGTGGACCTGCGCGACGGCGAGGTGCCGGTACTGGTGCATGCCCTGCAGGGAGCCATGGACGCCGGCCACGCCGGTCGGCTGATGGCCCGCCACCTGACCCGCAAGCTGCCCAGTGAGCGACTCATCGACTTCGATGTGGACGCGCTCCTGGACTACCGTTCCCGCCGCCCGTCGATGGTGTTCGACGACGGCGCGTGGACGTCCTACGAGGACCCCGAGCTCGTCGTGGACCTGATCCGCGACGACGAGGGCGCGCCGGTGCTGCTCCTGCACGGGCTGGAGCCGGACCTGCAGTGGGAACGGTTCGTCGCGGCCGTGCGCACCATCATCGAGGACTTCGGCGTGACCACCACGATCGGTGTGCACGGCGTGCCCATGGGTGTGCCCCACACCCGCCCGATGACGGTCACGGCGCACGCCACCCGGGCGGATCTGATCGGGGAGCACCCGAACTACTTCTCCAACGTCCAGGTGCCCGGCACCGTCTCGGCACTGCTCGAGTTCCGGCTCGGCCAGGAGGGGCGCGACGCGCTCGGCTACGCGGTCAACGTGCCGCACTACCTGGCCCAGATGGAGTACCCGCAGGCGGCCGCGGAACTTGTCCGGCAGATCTCGCGCACCACGGGGCTGAGCCTGCCAGTCGGTGACCTCGAGGCGGCCGGGGCGAAGGTGCGGGCGGACATCGACCGGCAGGTGTCCGGCTCCGAGGAGGTCGGCGCCGTCGTGCACGCGCTCGAGACCCAGTTCGACTCGTTCCTCAGCGCTAACGGTGAGCCCGGGCGCGGATCTCTGACCGCACCGGCGGAGGAACTGCCCAGCGCCGATGAGCTCGGCGCGCAGTTCGAGGCCTACCTTGCCGGCCAGGACGGCGAGGGCGACTGACGAGGGGCCGCCCCTGGTCCACTGATTCACGCGAATCAGTGGAATTCTTGACGAAGACCATGCCAGACTTACCGGTGTTGCAGGCGTTTCACTTACGTACGACCCGGGGCAAGCACAACCGGTGCAGGTCTCACGGACGAACGAGTGGGGCCATTGAGGTGCCATGAGTCCGTCCACACTGGCGTGGGGCGAAGCATTGCGGCATCACCCGGGGTGGGCACAAGGGCCCTCCCCAGAATTGTCCCCGGAAGGACACGCACAACATGGCACAGGGAACCGTCAAGTGGTTCAACGCTGAGAAGGGCTATGGCTTCATCGCCCAGGACGGCGGCGGCGACGACGTCTTCGTCCACTACTCGGCCATTCAGTCCGACGGCTACCGCAGCCTCGAAGAGGCCCAGCGCGTCGAGTTCGAGATCACCCAGGGCCCGAAGGGCCCGCAGGCGGAGAGCGTTCGCGCCGTCTGATCTCGCTCGGTGAGGGGGCCCGCATCCACTGGGTGCGGGCCCTCTCGCATGTCCGGACCCGCCGTGGCGCGCACCGCTCAGGACGAGTGGTCGACGGCGGCGCTCACCTGGGTGGGCCCATCGCCCTCGGCCTTGGTCGCCTCGGGCGCCGGGCCCGCCTCGACCGCCGGCGGCGGGTCCGTGAAGGGGCGCGAGGTGCCCACGAACACGTCGAACGCGGAGCCGTGGACCAGGCTCGCCGGCGCCGGCAGGGTCCGCACCCGCCGGTCCAGATGGGCCAGGGGCAGCGGCTCGGCGGAGCCGACCAGCACGACGTTGCCGTACCGGCGGCCCTTCAGCACGCCCGGCTCCGCGATCACGGCGGTGTGCTCGAACACCTCGGCCACGGTCGCCGCCTCCCGACGGGCCAGTGGCAGCGGTGGATGGTCGGCGGTGTTCGCCAGGTAGAGCCCGCCGGGCGCGAGGACCCGGGCCACCTCGCGGGTGAACTCGACGGTGCGTAGGTGCGCCGGGACGGATCGGTCCGCGAACGCGTCCCGGATGACGGCGTCGTAGCTGTCGGTGCGGGCGGTCGTCGTGGTGCGCCGGGCGTCGTCGACCCGGATCCGGAGCAGGGGGGAGCGGGGCAGGTCGAACCAGTCGCGCACGTACTGGGCGAGGAGGGCGTCGACCTCGACGGCGAGCTGCCGCGACTCCGGCCAGGTAGCGTCCACCGCCCGGGCCAGGGCGCAGCCGGCCGCACCCAGGTGCAGGGCCCGGACGCCGCCGCCCTCGGGCAGGGACTCCTCAAGCGCGGCGAGCATCTGCTGCATGTACTCGAACATCAGCCGACGGGGGTCGGCGAGGTCGAGATGGGAGCTCTCCACACCGTCGAGGAGGACCAGCACGCCATCCGGATCGGCATTGTCGGTGGTCAGTTCTACAGTCGACAGCGAGGTTGGAACGGGGCCGGTCGGCCACGGCGACCGCTGCGATCGTTGCGGAACGGCGCGGGAGCGCGGTGAGCGGCGGCGGGCCATGGACAGACCGTACCTCTTGACAGGTTCGAACACGTGTTCGATACTGGATGGAGATCGAACACCGGCCCGGCAGCCCGGCGGTCGATCGAAGGTGGAACAGGACGGAGGCAGGCGAGATGGCGGCATACACGAGTCCCGAGCAGCTCCTGCGTCGCGCCCAGGCCGAGCTCGACGAGGTCGGGGTCGGTACCGGCGCACGCTCGGTGTTCCTGCATGCCCACATGGCCGGGCTCCGCGCGGCGGCCGCGGTCGTCGCCGTCGGAACGGGAGCGGTCCCGGTGCCGGCCAGGCGTCGGCGTGCCGTGCGCAGCGTCTGGGAGCAACTCGCCGAGGCGGGCGAGCAGTGGCAGCCTTGGGCCGTGTACTTCGCAAGCGGTGCTCCGATCAGGGCGGCGATCGACTCCGACCGGGATGTCGCGCTGAGCGTCGAGCGCGCCCAGGAGACGTTCGAGGCGGCGACCGAGTTCCTCGGGCTCGCAGGAGAGCACGTGCTGCGGGCGTCCGCGGCGCGGGACCTGCGTGTGTCCGCGTTGGCGTCATGAGACCGGTATGAGCCGGGGTCCGCGCGGCGCCGGGGCGAACCGCGACTGGGGCAGCGACGACTCACGGACCCCGATCCTGCACGTGGACATGGACGCGTTCTTCGCCGCGGTCGAACTGATCGACCGTCCGGAACTGCACGGCCGGCCGGTCATCGTCGGTGGTCAGCACCGCGGTGTGGTCCTCTCGGCGACCTATGAGGCGCGGGCCGCCGGGGTCCACTCGGCGATGCCGATGGCGCAGGCGCGCGCGTTGTGCCCGCAGGCGATCGTGATCCAACCCGAGCATGGGCGCTACCGCGAGGTGTCCCAGTCGGTGATGCGGATCCTCGGCGAGGTCACCCCCGTGATCGAACCCCTGAGCATCGACGAGGCGTTCCTCGACGTCTCCGGGGCGAGGCGTCGGATCGGGCCTCCGCGGCTCATAGCCGAGCAGATCCGTGAGCGGATCCGCTCCGAGCTCAAGGTGGTCGCGTCGGTCGGTATCGCCTCGACGAAGTTCGTCGCGAAGCTCGCGTCCAGCCACGCGAAGCCGGACGGCCTGTTGCTGATCCCGGACGAGTCGAGTGTGCCGTTCCTGCACTCGCTGCCGGTCGGTGCGCTCTGGGGAGTCGGCGAGCGTACTCAGGCGAACCTGGCTCGACTGGCCATCCACACGGTCGCCGACCTTGCCAACACCCCGGTCGGGACCCTGAACCGGCTCCTCGGCAACTCCGCCGGCGGGCGGCTGTTCGACCTGTCCTGGGGGCGCGATCCACGGCCGGTGCAGCCCGTCCGTCAGGAGAAGTCCATCGGTCACGAGCAGACGTTCGCGATCAACCTCACCGGGCGGGCGGAGATGGCCGCGGTCCTGCTCGATCAGGCGCACCGGTGCGCGGCTCGCCTGCGCGCAGGCGATCTGGTCACCGCCGGGGTCTCGATCAAGGTGCGGTTCGCGGACTTCACCACACTGACCCGGTCGCGTGCCCTGGAGGCTCCGACGGACGTCGCGCACGAGCTGTACCAGGCTGCGCGGGCGCTGTTGGCGGGCGTGGACGTGCCGGCCGGGGGAGTGCGACTCCTGGGCGTCCGGTGTGACGCACTCAGCGATTCCGCGACCACGGTGGTGCAGGCCCGACTCGACGATCCGGGGGAGGAACGTCGCGAGGCGGAGCGCGCGATGGACGCCGTCCGGGCCAGATATGGAGTGAATGCGCTCACAGCAGGGTCACTGCTATCCGTTCCGGCTACCGCGAACCGCTCAGGGGACTTAAACTAAGATTCAACAGCCCCGCACGGGGGCGGTCCGGAAACCTTTTGGGAGGTGACATGCCTCTCTCTGAGTACGAGCAACGCGTGCTGGAGCAGATGGAGCAGCAGTTGCGCTCCGACGACCCCAAGCTCGCGGATGCCATCTCCGGCACGCCGACGCGCCGACCCTTGCACGTGGTGCTCGGCACACTCGTGGCGCTGGCCGGGCTGGGCATGCTCGTTGGTGGCGTGGCCAGCCAGTTCATTCCACTCGGCATCGCCGGCTTCCTCGCCATGTTCGGTGGCGTCATGTGGGCCATCTCGCGGCCCCGGGTGGGGAGCCCGGTACCGAGCGGCGAGGCCGGCAAGGCCTCGAACGTGAGTCGGATGAAGCCACGGAAGTCTTCGTTCATGACACGGCTCGAGGAGCGCTGGGACCGCCGGCGCGGCGACGGTCAGTGAGGCACCGGACCTGCAGTACCGAGCCGGACCTGTAGTACCGAGGAGCAGTACCGAGGGTGTCGTCCGAACGCATTCGAGCGGACTCACCCGGTGACATGCGGCCGCAGTGGCGCGGCCTCCCGCGTCCCATGCCGGGACGGATGCGGCCCACGAAGCCGTCGCGGTCGTTGCGCGCACTCCGGGTGGAGCGCGCGCCGGTGTTGGCATTCGCGCAATGGCGGAACGCGCTCAGGTCAGCGGCGGACGACCCGCTCAGAGACGGAACGCTGTCAGCGGCGCGTACCCGCAGCCTGCCGCCCGGCGGCCTTGGCGCCGGCAACCACCTGCTCCGCCCAGAGGTCGACGTTCACCGGATCGGCCACGGAGGCATCGGAGCGCCCGTACCGCTCGGTCGCCACCGCGTCCGCGAGCTGACGGATCGCGGCTGCCGCGTCGGGCTCGAGACGTTCCGCCGCCGCCCGCGCCAGCGCCTTCGGCGTCAGCGCGGGTGAGGTGTCGAACCCGGCCCGACCGAGCGCTCGAAGTGCTCGTTCCCAGTGGTGTTCGAGCGTGCTTCCCGAGGCCCGCCGGCGCCGCCAGGCACCGACGGCGGCGAGGAGCACGATCAACCCGGAGATCACGGCGAGCACCACGGCCACGTTGGAGCGCTGGGCACTCGAGGAGTCGGGTGCTGTGGTCGACGGCGTCGTGGCAGCCGGTCCGGTGGTCGGGGCCGGTGAGGTCGCGGCCGTGGTGGGCGCCTGCGTCGCGGTCGGCTCCTGGCTCGGCTCCGCACCCGTGGCCGGGGTGGGTGCCCACGCGGGCGCGTCCCCGGACTGCAGGCTGGGGGTCGGCTCGAACCGCACCCAGCCGACGTCGGGGAACAAGACCTGGGGCCAGGCATGCGCACGGTGCGCGGAGATCACGTTGACGCCGTCCGGGCGGGTCTCGCCGGGCAGGAATCCGATCGCGACCCGGGTCGGGATGTCGAGCGTGCGCAGCATGATCGCCATCGCAGTCGCAAACTGAACGCAGTACCCGTTCCGGTCGTTGAGGAAGTCCCAGACCGCATCGGTGGTGCGGGCACCCTCGATGGTCTGCGTATAGACGAACAGGGCGTCGTCGCGAAGGAAGTTCTGGATCGCGAGTACCTGCTCGTACGGCGACGTCGCACCGGCCTCGTCCACGACCTCCCGGGTCAGGTCTGCGATCTCCTGCCCGTACCCCGTGTCGGGGACCTCAAGCAGTTGTGGGTCGACGTCGAGGGACCGCGGATCGAGCGTGTTCAGCGCAGCGGCGCTGAGATTCCGTTGCGTGAACTCCACGCCATATGTGAACGGTGACGGGGGCGAACCCTGCGCGATGACCTCGTCGGCCGTCGGGTCGTAGGCCCAGGCCCCCTCGACCGATACCGATCGGGGCTCTCCGGGTACCAGCAGCCGGTCCTGCCCGAGGTCATGGATGGTGATCGTGGCCTGCTGACCGGACCCACCGCCCGGATCGTCCTGCGGCCACAACACCTGGCCCTCGACCGCCACCGTGTCACCGGGCGCGCCGCGCTCCCAGGTGCTGCCGTTGAACTCGGTGAGGGTGTAGGCCTGAAGCGGCCCGAGCTGGGCGGGCGTGACGCCCTGGTAGGTCACCAGGAGCACGTCCTCGTCCCGCTGCAGGTTCTCCCGCAGGTCCAGGCCGAGATCCAGCCGGGTGGAGTTGGACGAGCTCAGGTCATAGAGGGTGTGCAGGCGCACCGGGCTCGGGAGCCGGAGCAGGCTGGGTGCCCCGACGAGGGTCACCAGGAGGGTCGCCGCCACCACGGTCGCGCTCGCCGTGACGGCCCGGCGCCGCAACGTACCGGCCTCACGTCGTCTCGACCGGGGCGTCGGTTCGTGGGCTCGCGCCTGGACGGCGAGCAGCATCAGGAAGCTCAGGCCGGCCACGACGAACACCCATGTGTGCACCCGCGCACCGATCACCACCGGAACCGTCCACAGCCCCAGAAGTGGCAGCGCGGCCCATGCCGGCGCGCCGGCTCCGACCCCCAGAAGCTCCGCGAACAGGTAGACGACCACCATCCCGGTGACCACGAGCAGTCCGACTCCGACGTTGCCGGAGATCGGCGGTGTGGACTCGCGGGCAGCCACGAGACCGGAGTCGACGAGGGCGCGCAACTCGTGGATGGACGCCCTCGTGGGCAGGATCCCGAGCAGCGCCGAGCCGGGCGCGAAGATCGCGGCCACCGTGAAGGCGGCCACCACGAGGCCGATCAGCGTCGGCAGCAGGTCCGAGCGCAGGAATCGGCGTGCGAGCAGGACCGCCCCCGCGACGACGAGGAGGGCGAGGACACCCTTGCGCAGCCACACGTCCTGATCGACGAGCCGCGCCAGCGCGAACGTCGATGCCAACGTGGCGACCAGGACCGCCCCGGTTGCCGGCAGGCGGCGGCCCATCAGCGGACACCCACCGTGAGCAGATCGGACCAGGCGTCGGCGGTCGAGGCGTCGGGACCCACCTGTGACACGCTCCAGCCCTCCGACTCCAGCGGCCCCAGGTCCGTGCCCGCGACCGTGGACACCACCAGTGCGAAGCAGCGGCGGCGTCCGGCCAACGGCGCGATCCGGTCGATCAACGCCTCCTCGGGTTCCCGGAGGACCACCATGAGGATCGGGGCACCGCTGCCGCGGGCCCGGCGCATGAGCTCGGCGTGTACGTCGTCCCGGATGTCGGCGGGGATGGCCTCGGCCCGGGCGAGCAGGTCCAGCGCCTCGGTCTGCGACGGGCCGACCAGTGGTTCGTCGCTCGCGCCACCGCGGGTGGTGTGGTGCGTGGCGAGCCGGACCCGGTACCGGTGCCGGATCAGCGAGACCGCCAGGGACGCCGTGGCGCTGACTGCCCACTCCGTCCCGTTCTCGGGGGAATGGTCCTCCGATGCGCCCAGATCGAGGAGGACGTCCACGCCGTGCGTCGTCGACGGCTCGTCCTGGCGGACCATCAGGGCGCCCAGGCGCGCGGAGCTGCGCCAGTGCACCCGATGCAGATCGTCGCCGCGCTGATACTCGCGCAGCGTCAGGTCCTCGAGATTGCGCTGCGGGCTGCCCTGGGGCCGGGACACAGCCGCGTCCAGCGTCACCGCGCGGATCTCCCGGGTCAGATCGGTGTACCGGGGCCAGACGATCACCTCGTCCGTCGGACCACTGGTGACGCGCCAGCGCACGAGGTTCAGGGGGTCGGAGCGATGCACTGTCGCCGGGCCGAGGGAGAACACGCCCCGACTCGGCGGGGTGATCGTGTAGCCGCCCCCGCTGGTCCCGCTCCGGTGCAGGGCGCTCGGCACGCGCTCACGCAGAGTCGTCCACGGCCCGAGCCGGACATCTGTGGTGTGCAGCCGGACCGTCGCGCTGGAACCCGCCGTCGGGCGCTGTGGGATGACCGTGCGCACCACCGCCGCCGGCTTCGAGGTGGCCCGGGTGACCAGCGACCAGAGCAGGCTGACCAGCGGCACCGCGACCACCAGACCCGCGATCCGCGCGAGCGTGAGCGACTGCATGGACGCGGCCAGCACGGCCAGGACGGCCCCGCTGATCAGCAGGCCGATCGCCCGGGCGCTCAGTCGCACGGCAGGATCCTCACGCAGGCACGGGCACGGTGCGCAGGATCTCGTCCAGGATCTCCGGGGCCTCGGCGCGCCCGCGCCGCGCCGATCGGGTGAGGGCGAGCCGGTGGGCCAGCACCGGCAGGGTGTTGTGCTGGACGTCGTCCGGGAGGACGAAGTCCCGCCCGGCCATCACGGCACGGGCCTTGGACAGCGCCACAAGTTGCAGGCCGGCCCGGGGCGAGGCGCCCAGCTCGACGTACGCGTGCTCCCGGGTGGCCCGCACCAGACTCAGCACGTATCGCAGCACGGCGTCGGAGACGAAGATCTCCTTCACCTCGGCGATGATCCGGAGCGTCTCGGCCTGTGACAGCACCGGGGTCACCGCCTCCAGCGGATCGCGGAACCCGCCCGAGGCGAGCAACTCGAGCTCGTCCTGAGCGGGCGGGTAGCCGATCGAGGACTGGGCCATGAACCGGTCCCGCTGCGCCTCGGGCAGCGGGTAGGTGCCCTCCATCTCGACGGGGTTCTGGGTCGCGATCACCATGAACGGCTGCGGCAGCGGGTGGGACCGGCCGTCGACCGTCACCTGCCGCTCCTGCATCGACTCCAGCAGCGCCGACTGCGTCTTCGGGGAGGCCCGGTTGATCTCGTCGCCGATGACCACGGTGGCGAACAGCGGGCCGGGGTGGAACTCGAACTCCCCGGACTCCTGCTTGTAGATCGTGATCCCGGTCAGGTCGCTCGGCAGGAGGTCGGGGGTGAACTGGATCCGCCCGACCGTGCCCTCGACGGAGGCAGCCAGGGCCTTGGCAAGCGTGGTCTTGCCGACACCGGGCACGTCCTCGAGCAGCAGGTGCCCCTGTGCGAGGAAGACGGCGATCGCGGTCGCGACCGCTTCATCGCGTCCATGGACCACAGATCGGAGGCTGCGCTGCAGAGCATCGATCGATCGCCCCGTCTCGGTCAGGTCGACGGTGTGCTGCTGCTGCGCCATGGCCCGAGCCTATTGGGTCACGACCGCCCGCGTTCGATGAAGTGATGGGTGGATCGGCACGATCGATTTCCTCCACTTCGCACCACCGGTTCTGACCTGCATGTTTGCACGTGATCTTCACGACTCGGCACGCGATCTGCCTTGTGGGTGGAGCAAAGTGGAGTAGCGTGGGGCCATCCGGAGTGAAGTGGGAAGGGGGTGGGTGATGTTTCTCGGTACGTACGAGCCTCGGCTGGACGAGAAGGGCCGCCTGATCCTGCCCGCCAAGTTCCGCGACGAGATGGCGCCCGGGGTCTTCATCACGCGGGGCCAGGACCGCTGTCTGTACGCCTTCCCGCGCGATGAGTTCGAGCGCGTGCACACCGAACTCCGGCAGGCCTCCAGTGCGGACAAGCGCACCCGCGACTACATGCGGGTGTTCCTCTCCGGGGCGTCCGAGGAGATCCCGGACCGGCAGGGTCGCGTCACGATCCCCGCGAACCTGCGGAAATACGCCGGCCTCAACCGGGAGCTGGCCGTGATCGGCACCGGCACCCGGATCGAGATCTGGGACGCCGAGGCATGGGCCACCTACCTCGAGGCCTCCGAGCAGGCCTTCGCCGACATCAGCGAGGAGGTGATCCCGGGTCTCTGACGCACCACCGCCCCGCGAGGTCTCTCACCGCGACTCTGACGCACTTCCCCGGCGCCAGAGCAGGCGGGGGGAGTCCTGGTCGGGCGGCGGAGGGCCTCCCGACCAACCACTCGCTCCACGTCCCACCACGCACTCCACTTCCCACCACCGAACGGACCGAGCCCCGCAGGAAGGCCCCATGAGCTCCGAAGACATCGACGGCAGGCACATTCCCGTGCTCGCCGACCGGTGCGTCGAGCTGCTCGGTCCCGCACTTGCCGAACCCGGCGCCGTCTATGTGGACGGCACGCTCGGGCTCGGCGGTCACAGCGAGCTGGTGCTGACCCGCTTTCCACACGTGCGGGTCATCGGCATCGACCGGGACCCGGCCGCCCTCGCCCTGGCCGGAGCACGGCTTGCCCCGTTCTCCGACCGGTTCACGCCGGTCCACGCGGTCCATGACTCGATCGGCGACGTCGTCGCCGCCCACACCGAAACCGGTCGGGTGCAGGGGATCCTCCTCGACCTCGGCGTCTCCTCGATGCAGCTCGACGAGCCGGAGCGCGGGTTCGCCTACGCGCAGGACGCGCCGCTGGACATGCGCATGGACCAGACCACCGGGCGCACCGCGGCCGAACTGCTCGCTTCGGAGTCGGAGCACGAGCTGCGCACGATCCTCTACCGCTACGGCGACGAGAAGTTCGCCCCCCGGATCGCCCGGGCCATCATCGCCCGGCGCGAGAGCGACCCGGTGACCCGGTCCGGGCAGCTGGTGGACCTCGTCCGCGACAACATCCCGCAGGCCGCCCGGCGCACCGGCGGGAACCCCGCGAAGCGGACCTTCCAGGCCCTGCGGATCGCCGTGAACGCCGAGCTCGAGGTCCTCGAGCGTGCGATCCCCGCCGCCGTGGCCACCCTGGCCGTCGGCGGGCGGATCGTCGTCATGTCCTTCCAGTCGCTGGAGGACCGGATCGTCAAGCGGGCGCTGGCCCGCGGAGCGACCTCCTCCACCCCACCGGGTCTCCCGGTGGAACTGAGTGAGCACGAGCCCTACCTGCGGTTGCTCACCCGCGGTGCCGAGGAGGCCGACGCGGCCGAACAGGCCCGCAACCCCCGCTCGGCCTCGGTCCGGCTCCGGGCCGCCGAGCGGTTGCGCCCCACCCCCACCCACCTGGAGGCCCACTCATGAGCGCCATGCCGGCCCGCGCCCCTCGGACGGCGCGACCGCTCGCCGTCCCGACGTGGCGGCCACGGTTGCGGATCGTTCGCGCGCCTGCACCCGCCCGGACCGTGCTCCCGTTCATCCTGTTGTGCATGGCCATCCTCGGCGGCGCACTCCTGGGTGCCCTGGCGCTGAACACGGCGATGGCCACGACGGCGTACGAGATGCGTGACCAGGAGGTCGCGCTCGCCCGGCTCTCGGAGGAGCAGCAGGTGCTCGCCCAGCAGGTGGACACGCTCGGCTCGCCCGCGGCACTGTCCGCACGGGCGGCGGCGCTCGGCATGGTGCCGGCGGAGGGCATGAGTTACATCCTGCTCGAGCAGGGCACCGTGCTCGGCGAGGCGGCCGGGCTGATCGGCGAGGACGGGTGAGAAGGATGGCGCGAGGACAGAACCCCTTCACAGCGGTCGGGACACCGGAGAAGCGGCAGACGGTCCTGCTCGCCGCCCTCCTGGCGGTGATGATGGTCTTCGCCGGCCGCCTCATCTACGTCCAGGCGATCATCGGGCCATCCCTGGCCCAGGCGGCGCTCGATGGGCGTACTCGGACCTACACCTTGACAGGCGCTCGGGGTGACATCCTCGATGCCCGGGGAACCGTGCTGGCCACGACGGTTGAGACCTACACGGTCGCGGTGGATCAGCGCCAGATCCCGGACTTCCGTCTCTACGACGAGGAGGGCGAGGAGGTGGTCAGCTACGGCGCCGCTGCCGCCGCCCAGGTGCTCGCTCCGGTGCTCGGTGTGGACGCCAACGTGCTCGGAGCGCAACTCGTCGGAGAGGACGGCTACCACGTGTTGGCCCGGGACGTCTCGCCGGAACTGTGGCAGCAGATCGCGGCCCTCGGCGTGAACGGGGTGTACTCCGAGGACACGTTCGAAAGGGTCTACCCGAACGGCGCCACGGCCGGCAACATCCTCGGCTGGGTGAACGCAGACGGCGACGGCGCAGCCGGCATCGAGCAGACCCAGAACTCCGATCTGCTCGGCACCGACGGCCAGCTCCAGGTTGAGATCGGCGCGTCCGGTCAGGTTATCCCGACCGGGCAGCAGACCACCACCCCGGCGATGCCGGGCTGCGACGTGCAACTGACCATCGACGCGGACATCCAGTGGCACACCCAGCAGGTGATCGATGACGCGGTGGACACCTACGGGGCGAGTTGGGGCGCGGTCGTCGTGATCGAGCGCAGCACCGGCCGGATCATCGCGCTCGCGGACTCCGACAGCGTGGACCCGAACAATCCTGGGGCCTCCGCGGCAGAGGACCGTGGTGCCCGTTCGGTGACGAGCCCGTACGAACCGGGTTCGACCGGCAAGGTGCTCACCATTCTGAGCGCGCTCGAGGAGGGCGTGATCACACCGACCAGCCCGATCGAGGACCCGTACCGGCTCACCACAGACAACGGTCAGACGTTCCGCGACCACACCGAGCACCCCGATCAGGTGCTCACCCCGGCTGGTGTGCTCGCCGAGTCCGCGAACACCGGGACGGTCAACATCGGCAGCCTCATGTCGGACGCCACCCGGTATGAGTACATGCAGCGGCTCGGCTGGGCGGAAGCCACGGGGATCGGGCTGCCCGGGGAATCCGGGGGCATCCTCGCCGCCCCGGACGACTGGGACGGCCGCCAGCGCTTCACCACGATGTTCGGTCAGGGCGTGGCCGTGACGCTGCTGCAGAACACCGGGGTCTTCGCCACGATCGCGAACGACGGTGTCCACATCACCCCCCGCCTGGTGGACGGCTACGACTGCGACGGAGAGTTCATCACGAACGAGCCGGCAGAACCCGAGCAGGTGGTCTCGCCGGAGAGCAGCGAGCAGATGATCCGGATGCTCGAAAGCGTCGTCGGCGACGACGGCACCGGAGAGCATGCCGCGATCGAGGGGTACCGGATCGCCGGCAAGACCGGGACGGCCCAGGTGGCCGACGAGACCGGGGAGCTCAACGACGTTGCCGCATCGTTCGTCGGCATCGCCCCGGCCGACGATCCCGACCTGGCCGTCGGCGTGGTCATCTACAACCCGTCCAGCGGGATCTACGGCGGCACCATCGCTGCCCCGGTGTTCCACGATGTCACCGCGTTCGCCCTGCAGTCTCGCGGCGTCGCGCCCAGCACGGAGCCGGCGGACCCCTACCCGCTGACGCCGGATGCCTCCTGAAACGGTAGATTTTCCTCCCATGAGCACCACTGGCGAAACGGGGCAGCCGCGCACCGTGGCCGCCCTCGCAGCAGCGTTCGGACTGGCAGTTCTGGACGCGCCCGACGCCGGGGCGATCACCCTCTCGGGCGTGAGTCTCGACAATCGGACCATCTCCGACGGAGACCTGTTCGCCGCTCTGCCCGGCGCCAAGGCGCACGGTGCTGCGTTCGCCAGGAACGCCGTCGAGGCCGGCGCGGTGGCCATCCTCACCGACGCCGCGGGCGCCGACCTGATCGCCGCCGCCGGCGGCACCTCTGGCGGCGACCAGACAGGCAACGCTACGTCGGGGGTGCCCGTGCTCGTGGCGAACGACCCGCGCCTGATCCTCGGGGACGTCGCCGCCTGGGTGCACCACAACCCGGCCGGATCGGTCCGGACGTTCGCGGTCACCGGCACCAACGGCAAGACCACCACCTCCTACCTGCTCGAGGAGATCCTCGCCGCCCTCGGTGGGCAGACCGGGCTGATCGGCACCGTGGAGCTCAAGGTCGGCCCGGACCGGACCCCCGCCCGCCTGACCACCCCGGAGGCCCCGCAGCTGCACGGGCTGCTCACCGAGATGGTCGCGGCCGACGTCGACGCGGTTGTCATGGAGGTCTCCTCCCACGCCCTCGCCCTGCACCGTGTGGACGGCGTGGTCTTCGACGTCGTCGCGTTCACCAACCTCACCGAGGACCACCTGGACTTCCACGGCGGCATCGAGCACTACTTCGAGGCCAAGGCCTCCCTGTTCACCCCGCAGCATGCGCGCCGCGGCGTGGTGCTCGTCGACGACGCCTGGGGCCGTCGGCTGGCCGAGCGGGCGAGCATCGACATCGTCACCGTGGGCACCGGGAAGGCCGGCCAGGACGCCGACTGGATGATCGTCATCAACCACGCGGCCGCCGACCACACGGACTTCACGATCACCCACTCCTCGGGCCGCAGCCTCTCGACCACGGTCGGACTGCCCGGCCGCTTCAACGTCGCCAACGCCGCAGTGGCACTGGTGATGGCGATCGAGTCCGGCACCACGCCGGCCGAGCTGAACCACGCACTGCCGAATGGACTACGCGCCCGCGTCCCCGGCCGGATGGAACTCGTCGCGAACCGGCCGCGGTGCATCGTCGACTTCGCCCACAACGCGGACGCCCTGCACCTGGCGCTGGCGGCCCTGCGGCCCTCGACGAAGGGCCGGCTGTTCGTGGTGTTCGGCGCCACCGGCGAGCGGGACCGAGGCAAGCGGGCCGTGATGGGGCGGGTCGCCGTCGAGAACGCGGATGTCGTCGTGATCACCGACGACGACCCGCACGACGAGGATCCGGCCGCGATCCGCGCGGAGGTGATGGCCGGGGCGCTCCGGGCGCTCCCCGCGGCGCAGCGCGCCGGCCGCGGCGTGGACCTGTTCGAGGTCGCGCCACGGCGCACCGCGATACACCGTGCCATCAGATTCGCAGGCCCGGCCGATACCGTGCTGGTAGCGGGTCGCGGCCACGAGACCCTGCAGGAGATCGCCGGGGTGGAGTACCACCTCGACGACCGGGAGGAGGTGCGCACCGCGATGTCCGAGCGGTCCCCCCAGCGCACCGAGGAGCCATGATCGAACTCACAGTGGCGCAGATCGCCGCCAGCACAGGCGGGCGGGTGATCTGGCCCGAGGGGACCGGTGCGCCCACCGGCAGGCAGCCCGAGACGGCCGTCGTCACCACCGTCGTCATCGACTCGAGGGACGCAGCACCCGGGGCGTTGTTCGTCGCGCTGCCCGGCGAGCATGTCGACGGCCACGACTATGTGGCGGGCGCCCTCGAGCGCGGCGCCGCCACGGCCCTTGTCGCCCGGCCGGTCGCCGGGGTAGCCGGCCCGTTGGTGCTCGTGCCCGACGTCCAGCACGCCCTCGGGGAGCTGGCCCGGGTGGTCCTCGCCACCCTCCGCGCCGAGCGGGAGGTGATGGTCGTCGCGATCACGGGGTCCGCCGGCAAGACGAGTACGAAGGACCTGCTCTCCCGGCTCCTCGCGCCCCTCGGGCCGCTGGTCGCGCCGGTCGGCTCGTTCAACAACGAGATCGGGCTGCCGCTGACCGTCCTGCGCGCCGACCGCGACACCGTGGCGCTGGTGCTGGAGATGGGCGCCGACGCCCCCGGAAACCTCACCTACCTCACCGGCATCGCACCACCGGACATCGCCGTCGTCCTGATGGTCGGCTCGGCCCACCTGGCCGGGTTCGGTGACCGGGACGGCATCGCGGCGGCGAAGTCCGAGCTCGTCCAGGGTCTGCGCAGCCACGGCGTCGCCGTGCTGAACGCCGACGACCCACGCGTGGCCGCGATGGCGCCGCTGGCGTCGGGGGAGCGGGTCCTGACGTTCGGGTCCACCACCCCGGGCGCCGACGTCCGCGCCACCGGGATCGGCCTCGACGAAGGGGGACACGCGACGTTCACGCTCAGGACGGCGCGGGGCGCCGCTGACGTGACCCTCGCCATGGTCGGTGCCCACCACGTCACCAACGCTCTGGCCGCCGCGACCGTGGCACTCGAACTCGGCCGGCCGCTCGCGGAGGTCGCGGCGGTGCTCGCCGAGACGGGCCCGCTCAGCCCGCACCGGATGCACGTCTCCACCGTCGCGGGTGCCGTGAGCCTCATCGACGATGCGTACAACGCCAACCCGGACTCCATGCGCGCCGGCCTCGACGCCCTGGTCGCGATGGCGGGCCCTGGCCGGCGCAGCATCGCTGTGCTCGGCGAGATGCTCGAGCTCGGCGACACCGGCCCCGCTGAGCACGAGGCGATCGGTCGGTACGCGCATCAGCGTGGCGTCGACCGGCTCGTCGTCATCGGCGACGGAGCCGGCCCGATCGCGGCCGGAGCCATCGCCGCCGGCGCGACGGCCGCCGTCGTCAGCACGTTCGGGACCGTCGACGAGGCGATCGAGGCGCTGGGTGCCGAGCTGCGCCACGGCGACGTCGTCCTCGTCAAGTCCTCCAAGGGGGCCGGCCTGGCGCGACTCGCCGACCGCCTCACCGAACTCGCGGAGGTTCAGCCGTGATCGCCATCCTCGCCTCCGGGGCGGTCGCCCTTCTCGTCTCCCTGTTCGGCACGCCGCTGTTCATCAGATTCCTCGTCCACCGGAACTACGGCCAGTTCATCCGCCAGGACGGTCCGACGGCGCACTTCACCAAGCGCGGTACGCCCACCATGGGCGGTGTGGTCATCATCATGGCCACGCTGATCGCGTATGCGTTCGCGAACGTCTTCGCCGGGAGCACGCCGAGCGCCTCGGGCCTGCTCCTGCTGTTCCTGATGGTCGGCCTCGGCATGATCGGCTTCCTCGACGACTTCATCAAGATCAGCAGGCAGCGATCGCTCGGCCTGAGCCCGAAGTGGAAGATCATCGGCCAGGGCGTGG
The DNA here is from genome assembly GCF_019947135.1 of Occultella gossypii. Taxonomy (GTDB): domain Bacteria; phylum Actinomycetota; class Actinomycetes; order Actinomycetales; family Beutenbergiaceae; genus Occultella; species Occultella gossypii. The sequence continues at coordinate 31,583 of NZ_JAGSHT010000025.1, forward strand.
TCGGCATCGTCTTCTCGGTCCTGGTGCTGCAGTTCCCGAACGAGCGCTGGCGCACCCCCGCGAGCACGCACATCTCGTTCTCGCGGGACCTGGGCATCGACCTCGCGTTCGCCGGCGCCGCGGTCGGGCTGATCCTGTTCGTGATCTGGGCGAACTTCCTGATCACCGCCTGGTCCAATGCCGTGAACGTCACCGACGGCCTCGACGGGCTCGCCACCGGCGCCTCGATGTTCGTGTTCGGTGCTTACATCCTGGTGACGATGTGGCAGATGAACCAGAGCTGCCAGATCCTGTCCCGCGTCGGCCAGAGCTGCTACGAGGTGCGCGACCCCCGTGACCTGGCGATCATCGCGGCGGCGATCGTCGGCGCCTGTTTCGGGTTCCTGTGGTGGAACGCGTCCCCGGCGAAGATCTTCATGGGCGACACCGGCTCGCTGGCCCTCGGCGGTGCCCTGGCCGGCATCTCGATCCTCACCCGCACCGAGATCCTCGCCGCGATCATCGGCGGCCTGTTCGTGATCATCGTCCTCTCCGACGTGATCCAGATCGGGGTCTTCAAGATGACCGGCCGACGGGTCTTCAAGATGGCCCCGCTGCACCACCACTTCGAGCTGATGGGCTGGGGCGAGGTCACGATCGTGATCCGGTTCTGGATCATCGCAGCGCTCTTCGTATGCGCCGGGCTCGGCATCTTCTACGCCGAATGGGTCGTCGGTTGAGCGCCGGAGCCGCCATCGACGAACTCCGCGGGACGCGGGTCCTGGTCGCCGGCCTCGGCGCGTCCGGACTGTCCGCTGTCACCGTGCTCGCCGAACTGGGCGCAAGGGTCACCGCCGTCGACGCCGACCCGCGAGTGGGCGACCGCGTGGACCTCCCGGCCGGCGTGGCCCTGATCGCCGACGCCGACCCGGAGGCCCTCGCCGAGCGCGCGCTCGGGACCGACCCCGCCATCGTCGTCACCTCGCCCGGGTTGAACCCGCGCACCCCGGTGCTGGCCCACGCCGTCACGGCTGAGATCCCGGTCTGGAGCGAGGTCGAGCTCGCCTGGCAGATCTGCCGGCCCGACGTCGACTGGCTCACCCTCACCGGCACGAACGGCAAGACCACGACGGTCGGCATGCTCGCCTCGATCCTGGCCGCGGCCGGCCGCAACGCGCCCGCCGTCGGGAACGTCGGCACCCCGATCGCCGAGACCGTGCTGAACTCCCGCGCAGGCGGGGCCCGGCTCGACGCCCTGGCGGTGGAGCTCTCGAGCTTCCAGCTGCACTTCACCCACTCGGTGTCACCAGTGGCCGGGGCGTGCCTGAACATCGCCGACGATCACCTCGACTGGCACGGCGGTCCCACCGAGTACGCCGCGGACAAGGCCCGGGTGTACTCGGGCGCCCGGGTGGCCTGCGTGTACAACGTGGCCGACCCGGCAACCCGCGCCATGGTCGAGACGGCCGACGTGGTCGAGGGGGCCCGCGCGGTCGGGTTCACGCTCGGTTCCCCCGGGCTCAGCGAGGTCGGTCTCGTCGAGGACGTCCTCGCGGACCGTGCGTTCGTACCGAACCGGTCCAGCCACGCCGCGGAGCTCGGCACGCTGGCCGACCTCGCGCACCTCGCCACCGGACCGCTCCCGCCGCACATCGTCGCGAACGCGCTCGCGGCCGCCGCGCTCGCGCGGGCCGCCGACGTGCCGGCGCCCGCCGTTGCGCAGGGACTGCGCTCCTACGCACCGGGCGGGCACCGGATGGAGCACGTCGCAGAGATCGACGGCGTCCGTTACGTCGACGACTCCAAGGCCACCAATGCGCATGCTGCTGCCGCAGCGCTTGCGGGCGTCGAGGAGGGCCGGGCCGTCTGGATCGCCGGCGGTCTCGCCAAGGGAGCCCGGTTCGACGACCTCGTCGCCTCGCGCCGGGACCGGCTCCGCGCCGTCGTGGTGATCGGGGTGGATCCCGAGCCCATCGTGGACGCACTTTCCCGACACGCCCCCGACCTCCCGCGAACCGTGGTGCCCGCTGGCGACACTGAGGTTATGAGGACGGCAGTGGCTCGGGCGCGTGAATACGCCCGGACGGGCGACGTGGTCCTGCTCGCGCCCGCCTGCGCCTCGATGGACCAGTTCCGGTCCTACGCCGACCGCGGGGACGCGTTCGCCGCCGCAGTGACCGATCTGGCGCAGGGTCGATGACCACGACCGAGGCGCCGCGGCGCACTGCGACCCGCCCCGCCCGCAGGCCCACCACCGGGGCGACGACCACCCGGAGGACGACCAGCTCCGGACGGGCGGCGTCGAGCACCGGCCGCGGCACGACCACGCCGAACCGGACCAGGGCTGCGTCGTCGGCCCGCACCGCGACCTGGAGTTCCCCGGCCACGAGCTATTACCTGGTCGGGGGGTCGACGCTGCTGCTGCTCCTGCTGGGGCTTGTGATGGTGCTGTCCGCCTCCACGGTGTACTCGCTGCGGGACTCGGCTGGGGCCACCCCTTTCTCGGACTTCCTCAACCAGGCGAAGTTCGCGCTCGTTGCCGCGCCGGTCGCCTACGGAATCTCCCGGCTGCCTCCCACCTGGATCCGCAGACTGGCCTGGCTCGGCATGATCGGTGCCCTCGGGCTTCAGATGCTGGTGTTCACGCCGCTGTCGTTGGAGGCCACCGGCGGCAACTCCGGCTGGATCCGGATCGGTCCGCAGAACCTGCAGCCGGCCGAGTTCTCCAAGCTGGCGCTGGCGGTCTGGCTCGGCGCCGTGCTGGCCGCGAAGGGTCCGCTGCTGAAGAAGTGGTCGCACGTGCTGATGCCGGCGGTGCTCGTGGCGGGCATGTTCCTCGGAATCGTGGTCTACACCCATGACCTCGGCACCGCCCTGATTCTGATCGCTCTGGTGGCAGGTGCGCTCTGGGTCGCCGGCGTGCCGATGTCCATGTTCTCGGTCGCGGGTGCGGGTGTCACCGCAGCCGTGTTCTTCCTCGTGGTCTCGTCCGACAGCCGCCGCAACCGGATCCTCGGCTTCCTCTCCCCGGAGACCGTCGACCCGATGGGCCTCGGGTTGCAGCCGCGGCACGCGCTCGGCGGGCTCGGCACCGGTGGCATCTCCGGAGTGGGTCTCGGTGGCTCCCGGGAGAAGTGGCTCTGGCTGCCCGAAGGGCACAACGACTTCATCTTCGCGATCATCGGCGAGGAGCTCGGCCTGCTCGGCACACTCCTCGTGCTCGTCCTGTTCGCCGCGCTCGCGGTCGGGCTGACCCGGATCATCAAGCGGCACCCGGACCCGTTCGTGAAGATCACCACCGCCGCGATCGGCTGCTGGATCATCGGCCAGGCGCTCGTCAACATCGGCGTGGTGATCGGGGTGCTCCCGGTGGTCGGGCTGCCGTTGCCGCTCGTCTCCGCCGGTGGTTCGGCGCTGGTCACCACGCTCGCCGCGCTCGGCATCGTGCTCGCGTTCGCTCGCACGGAACCCGGGGCGAAGGAGGCGCTCGCCGCCCGCAAGGCGTCGGTGCGCCGGTCGCTCGCCGTGATCGCGCCCCGGCTGGCCTCGGGTAAGGCACGTGGCTGACCTCAGCGTGGTCCTGGCCGGTGGTGGCACGGCCGGACACGTCAACCCGCTGCTCGCCACCGCCGCGGAACTGCGCCGCCAGGACCGGGACACCCGCATCCTCGTGCTCGGCACCGCCGAGGGCCTCGAGGCGGACCTGGTGCCCGCGGCGGGTCTGGACCTGACCGTCATTCCGAAGGTGCCGCTGCCGCGCCGCCCCTCCACCGAGTGGCTGGCGTTCCCCGGCCGGTGGCGCGCCGCCGTCCGGGCTGCCGCCGCCGCCTTGGACGCCGTCGACGCCGACGTCGTGGTGGGCTTCGGTGGCTACGTCGCCACGCCCGCCTACATCGCGGCTCGACGGCGGGGCGTACCGATCGTGGTGCACGAACAGAACGCACGTCCCGGCCTGGCGAACCGCGTCGGCGCGAGGTTCGCGGCCGCCGTCGGCGTGACCTTCCCCGGCACCCCGCTGCCGGGCGCCAAGCTCGTGGGACTGCCACTGCGACCCGCGATCGCCGACCTCGTCGCAGCCCGAGCCACCGACGCGGCCGGCGCCGCTCGGCACGGGGCGCAGCGCCTCGGGCTGGACCCCGAGCGGGCCACGGTGGTCGTCACGGGCGGCTCGCTCGGCGCCCTCCGGCTGAACACTGCCGTGCCGCAGGTCGCGGGCGAACTCGTCGACGCCGGTGCCCAGGTGCTGCACCTGACCGGCCGAGGCAAGTCGGAGACCGTCACGCGAGCCCTGGCCGACGTCGGCGAGGCCGTGCGGGCCAACTACCACGTGCGCGAGTACCTGGCCGAGATGGAGGACGCACTCGCCTGTGCGGATCTCGTCATCGCGCGCTCCGGCGCCGGCACGGTCAGTGAGCTGACCGCCCTCGGTATTCCCGCCGTGTACGTGCCGCTGCCCGTGGGCAACGGCGAGCAGCGCCTGAACGCGGCCGCGACCGTGACCGCCGGTGGCGGCATCGTTGTTCCGGACGCGGACCTCACCGGTGCCTGGTTGAGCGAACGGGTGCTGCCGCTCGTCGCCGACGCCGACCGGCTCGCAGAGATGGGCCGCCGGGCCGCCTCCGTGGGCGTCCGGGACGGCGCCGCGCGCCTCACCAGCCTGGTGCTGAAGGTAGCCCGCCGCGGCGAGCCCGGGTCGCCGGCATGAGGGTCCACTTCATCGCGATCGGCGGTGCCGGGATGTCCGTGGTCGCCGAGCTCATGCTTGCCCGTGGGCACGAGGTCAGTGGCTCGGACTCCCAGGCCTCCGACGTCCTGGACCGGCTCGGCCGGCTCGGCGCGCAGGTGCACGTCGGCCACGACCCGGCGCACGTCGCCGGGGTGGACCTGGTGGTGATCTCGTCCGCGATCCGCCCGGACAACCCGGAGTTGCGCGCGGCCGAGGCTGCCGGCATCGAGGTGATCCACCGGTCCCAGGGGCTCGCCCTCGCCGCCGCGGACACCGACTTCGTGGCCGTCGCCGGCGCCCACGGCAAGACCACCACCTCCGCCATGCTCGCGGTGGCGTTGCGCGAGGCCGGGCTGGACCCCTCGTTCGCGATCGGTGGGCGCGTGCTCGCCCTCGGCACCGGCGCACACCTGGGCGCGGGCTCCGTGTTCGTGGCGGAGGCCGACGAGTCCGACGGCTCATTCCTGAACTACACCCCGCGCGTTGCGATCGTCACGAACATCGAACCCGACCACCTCGACCACTACGGCACGGCAGCGGCGTTCGAGGCGGCGTTCGACGAGTTCGCAGCCCGGGTCCGCCCCGATGGCGCCGTGATCGCTTGCGCGGACGACGACGGCGCGCGACGGTTCACCGAGCGCGCGCGTGCCGCGGGGATCCGCGTGGTCACGTACGGGCTGGCGGCGGACGCGGACGTGCGGATCGTCGACCCCGAGCTCGGCGTGGGTTCGTCCTCCTGCCGGCTGCGCTCTGCCGGCGGGGAGTTCGAGCTGGACCTGGCCGTCCCCGGAGCGCACAACGTCGCGAACGCGACGGCCGCGTGGTGCGCCGGGCTGGAGCTGGGCGTGGACCCGGCCGCCATGGCGAGCGGCCTCGCAACGTTCAGCGGGACGGCCCGCCGGTTCGAGGACAGGGGCACCGTGGCCGGTGTCCGGGTGATCGACGACTACGCGCACAACCCGACCAAGGTCGGCGCCGCCGTCGCGACCGCGCGCCGCGCCGCCGGGTCGGGGCGGGTCATCGTCCTGTTCCAGCCGCACCTGTTCTCGCGCACCGAGGCGTTCGCCGCCGAGTTCGCCGACGCCCTCACCGGCGCAGACGAGGTGGTGCTGACGTCGATCTACCCGGCCCGGGAGGATCCGCGGCCCGGTGTCACCTCCGCCCTCATCACCGACCGCCTGCCCGGGTCGCGCTACGTGCCCGACCATCTCGAGGCGGCCCACGCCGTCGCCACCGCGGCGCGTCGCGGGGACCTGGTCGTCACCATCGGCGCCGGGGACGTCACTCGGCTCGGACCCGTGATCCTCGCGGACCTCGCCGGGCGCGAGGGATCGGGGGAGGCGCGATGAGGGCGCCCGCGAAGCCCCGCCAGAGCGCCGCCGCGGCGACCGCGAAGCCCAAGCCGTCCGCGAAGCGCACGTCATCCGCGAAGCCCAAGGCGACAGGTCCGGCGAGCGCGAAGCCCAAGCCGCCCGACCGGACGACGGACACGACGACCGAGAAGCCCGCGGCGCCGAAGCAGTCGGTGACGACGAGCGCGCAGCCGACCTCCGCCGTCGTGGGCGGTTCGCCGGCGAGCCGGGTCAGCGGGCAGTTCGCTGAGCGGGTGGCCGAGCGCAGGTCCGCCCGGCGTCGGCTGCGCTGGCGCACCATCGCCTGGATCGTCGCGGCCGTCCTGGTCGTCGCGGGGCTCGGCGCTCTGGTGCTGTACTCACCGGTGCTCGCCCTCGCCGAGGACGAGATCACGATCACCGGGACCACCGAGATCGTCACCGACGCCCAGGTCCGCGAGGTCGTCCAGGCCCAGGCCGGGGTACCGCTCGCCCGCCTCGACACCGGCGCCATGGCCGACGGGATCGAATCACTGACCGGGGTGCTGGACGTGCGGATCAGCCGGGTCTGGCCGTCCGGCGTGGAGGTCGCGGTCGAGCCCCGGATCCCGGTCGCCAGCGTGGCCGCCGACGGCGGTGGGTTCGCACTCCTGGACGTCGAGGGTGTGGAACTGGCGCACACCGAGGCGCCGACCGAGGCGCTGCCGGTCATCACCGTGCCGCTCGGCGAGGAGGGCACCGCCGAGTCCCTGCAGGCGGTCCTGACTGTGCTCTCACAGCTGCCACCGGACCTGCTCGCCCAGGTCGCCGACGCCGGTGCGCAGACCCCGAACCAGGTCCGGTTCACCCTGACCGACGGTGCCGAGGTGATCTGGGGGAGCGCCGACGACGGCGACCTCAAGGTAGCCGTGCTGACCACCCTGCGCAGCGTCCCCGCGGCCGTTCCCCCGGCTGTCTACGACATCTCAGCGCCGCTCAGTCCGATCACGCGGGACTGACAGGGAGCCTGCGAATCGAACCCGCGGCGCGACACGCCCGCGTGGTGATTGCCGAACGTCCCGACGGCACCTAGCGTCATCTGCATCGAGAAAATGACATAACTCTAAACCTCAGGTTGAGGTTGAGAGTTGAGGGTTCCTTCCGGGGGACCACGCACGAGTGGGAAGCACGACCGGCCACCGGAAGGCCGTGGCCGGCGGCCCAGCACCAAGCGACTGGCGAACGAGAGGGACTGACGTGGCGGCACCGCAGAACTATCTGGCGGTCATCAAGGTGGTCGGGATCGGCGGTGGCGGCGTGAATGCCGTCAACCGGATGATCGAGGTCGGGTTGAAGGGCGTGGAGTTCATCGCCGTCAACACCGACGCTCAGGCCCTGTTGATGAGCGACGCCGACGTGAAGCTCGACGTCGGCAGGGAACTGACCCGAGGGCTCGGCGCGGGCGCCGACCCGGAGGTGGGCAAGAAGGCGGCCGAGGATCACTCGGAGGAGATCGAGGAGGTCCTGCGCGGGGCCGACATGGTCTTCGTCACCGCGGGTGAGGGAGGCGGCACCGGGACCGGTGGCGCGCCGGTGGTCGCGAAGATCGCCCGCTCCCTCGGAGCCCTGACCATCGGTGTCGTGACCCGGCCGTTCACCTTCGAGGGTCGTCGCCGCGGCGTCCAGGCCGACACCGGCATCGAGGCGCTGCGCGCCGAGGTGGACACCCTGATCGTGATCCCGAACGACCGGCTGCTGTCCATCAGCGACCGGAACGTCTCGGTGCTCGACGCGTTCAAGTCCGCCGACCAGGTGCTCCTGTCCGGTGTGCAGGGCATCACCGACCTGATCACCACGCCCGGCCTGATCAACCTGGACTTCGCGGACGTGAAGTCCGTGATGCAGGGCGCCGGCAGCGCCCTGATGGGGATCGGGTCCGCGCGCGGGGAGGACCGCGCCGTGCAGGCCTCCGAGCTGGCGATCTCTTCGCCCCTGCTCGAGGCCAGCATCGACGGCGCCCACGGCGTCCTGCTCTCCATCCAGGGGGGCAGCGACCTCGGCCTGTTCGAGATCCACGAGGCGGCCCGGCTGGTCCAGGAGGCCGCGCACCCCGAGGCGAACATCATCTTCGGTGCGGTCATCGACGATGCCCTGGGCGACGAGGTGCGGGTCACGGTCATCGCGGCCGGCTTCGACGCGGGTGGCCCGAAGGTCGCCAACCGCGCCGACCAGCAGCAGAGCAGGTCCACGCCCGCGGCTGCCCCGGCGGCGACCCAGCGGCCCACGCCGCCGGCGGTCGTCGAGCCCGCTGCTGCCGAGCGGGTGCCGGAGGCGCCGCGCCCGGCGCCCGTGCGCGAGCCGGTGCCGGTCGCCCAGGCCGCGCCGGAACGGTCCTCGCAGAACGGCCAGCCGACCCAGGGGCTGGAGGTGCCGCGGGTCTTCGACGAGCAGCCCCGCAACCGCCGCGAGGACGACCTGGACGTGCCCGATTTCCTCAAGTGACGTGCTGGCCGCCGACCTCGGCCCGACCGCGGTCGGCGGCTTCACCACGCGTGCGGGCGGCGTCAGCCGCGGGGCGTACGAGTCGCTGAACCTCGGCGCCGGGGTGTCCGACGACCCCGACGCCGTCGCCACGAACCGGCACAGGGTCGCCGACCGGCTCGGCCGGCCGGTCGCGTTCCTGACCCAGGTGCACTCCGACCGGGTGCACGAGGTGAGCGTGCCGCCCGAACCGGGCGTGGTCGCCGTCGCCGAGGCGGACGCCTCGCTGACCGACCGTGCGGACGTCGGCCTCGGCGTGCTGGTCGCCGACTGTGTACCGATCCTGCTCGCCGGGGACCACCTCGTCGCCGCCGTGCACGCCGGCCGGCGCGGCCTGCTCGCCGGGGTGCTGAGCAACACGTTGGCCCGGATGAGCGCCGCCGGCGCGCCGGCGGTGTACGCGTCCATCGGCCCGTCCATCTGTGGGCGCTGCTACGAGGTTCCGGAACAGCTGCGCAGCGAGTCCGCCGCAGTGATCCCCGAGCTCGCCGCCACGACCTCCTGGGGGACGCCGTCGCTGGACCTCCTCGCTGGGGTGCGCATCCAGCTGGCCGCGGCGGGCGTGACGAGCGTGCAACACCACGACCGGTGCACGCGGGAGGACCCCGAGCTGTTCTCCTACCGGCGGGACGGCCTGACCGGACGGTTCGCGGGTGTGGTGGCACTCACGGGATGAGCGTCCGGTGACCCGGGGGTGATCGCGGGCCGCGCGACGACACGCCGCGACCGGTGACGGCAGGCCCGGGATCGCTGGTCTAGCGTCAGGGGCAACGACACCCACCCCAACACCGACGGGCGAGATCACCCGCCGCCCGGCGATCACATGAGGAGCAGGCATGGCCGGAGCGCTGCGCAAGACGATGATGTACCTCGGGCTCTCCGAGGCCGACCGCGAGAATGCCTACGACGACCAGCAGGTCGACTCCCGCGACGTCGACGACTCCTACGACGACTACGAGGCGTACGAGACCGTCGAGCAGGCGCCCGCCCAGGAGGCCCAGGTGACCCCGATCACACGCGCCGCGTCGCACACCGGCGCCAACCTGCGCCGGATCACCACCGTGCACCCGCGTACCTACAACGACGCGAAGGTGATCGGCGAGGCGTTCCGGTCCGGGACCCCGGTGATCATGAACCTCACCGACATGACCGACGCCGAGGCCAAGCGCCTCGTTGACTTCTCCGCGGGCCTGGTCTTCGGGCTCCGCGGTGCCATCGAGCGGGTCACCAGCCGGGTGTTCCTCCTCTCGCCCGCCACGGTGGAGGTGGCGACGGAGTCGCACGAGCCTGAAGCCAAGGCCCGGTTCTTCAACCAGAGCTGATCGTGGCGTGGGTCGTCGGGGTCGTCTATCTGCTCCTTCTGCTGTTCCTGATCTTCATGCTGGTCCGGGTGGTTCTGGACTGGGTGATCCAGTTCGCCCGGGACTGGAAACCCACCGGCGTGATGCTGGTGGTCGCCGAGGTGGTCTACACCATCACCGACCCGCCCCTGAAGGCGCTCCGGCGGCTCATCCCGCCGTTGCGCCTGGGCGGTTTCGCGATCGATCTCGCGTTCCTCGTGCTGATCATCGTGGTCTCCGTGCTGATGGCCGTCCTGCGACCATTGACACCTGCTTGAGATGCAAGTACCGAGAAGTCCGCTACCGTGAACCTGCGTCAGTGACACACTGTCGCTGATCCGAACGACCTAGACCGAGGTGACGACTATGGCGCTGCTGACGGCAGACGACGTCCTCAACAAGAAGTTCCAGCCGACCAAGTTCCGTGAGGGCTACGACCAGGACGAGGTCGACGATTTCCTCGACGAGATCGTGAACACCCTTCGGGTGGTTGGCGGCGAGAACGAGGAACTGAAGGCCAAGCTCGAAGCGGCGGAGCGCCGCATCTCCGAGCTGTCCGGCTTCGCCGGCGGCGAGGCTGGCTCTGCGGAGGACACCACGCAGTTCGCCGCAGTGGGCGAGCAGCCCGAGGCGCAGGCCGAGCCCGAGCAGGCCCCCGAGGCCGAGCAGACGGCAGCCGCTCCGGCGGCCGCAGCGTTCACGCCGCCGTCCGCCGGGACCGAGCCGGAGTCCGCCACCGGGATGCTCCAGCTGGCCCAGCGCGTCCACGACGAGTACGTCAACAACGGCAAGGCCGAGGCCGACCGGATCATCTCCGAGGCCACCGTCGAGAGCGAGCGCCTCACCCGTGAGGCCGACGAGCAGCGGGCCCGCACCCTCAACCAGCTTGAGGGCGAGCGCTCGCTGCTGGAGCGCAAGATCGACGAGCTGCGCGTGTTCGAGCGGGACTACCGCACTCGTCTGAAGAGCTACCTGGAGGGCCTGCTCTCCGACGTCGAGGGTCGCGGCAACGTATCCTCGGCGTACTCGGGCGAGCCCGGCGAGTCGCGCCGCCCGTAGTTCGTAGCGCACCATAGTTCGCACCACACGGCGGCGGGCCTCCGACCAGGGGGCCCGCCGCCGTTCTGAGCCGAAGGGCAGTACCCATGGACCGTTCGACGGAGCCGACGCCGTCGGACGCCGAGGAGACGCGCGGATCGGCCGGCTCATCGCAGGCCGGCCGGCACCTGGCCATCGCGCCGGCCCGTCGGCGGCGCCTGCTCGCGCTGCTGGTCGGACTCACCGTGGCGGTGCTGGTCGTGGATCAGGCGGCCAAGTACCTCGCGGTGACCCGCCTCGAGCCGGGTGACTACGTCCCGGTCATCGGGGACTTCCTCGGGCTGAGCCTCGTGTTCAACTCCGGGGCCGCCTTCTCGTTCGCGGAGGGTTCCACCTGGATCTTCACGATCGCGGCGACCGTGGTCACGGCCGTCATCATCGTGGTCGCCCGGCGGCTCGGGTCGCTCGCGTGGGCGGTCGCCCTCGGCGCGCTGCTCGGCGGCAACCTCGGCAACCTCGCGGACCGGCTGTTCCGCGAGCCCGGGTTCGGCAAGGGCCACGTGGTCGATTTCATCAACTACAACAACTGGTTCGTCGGCAACGTCGCGGACATCGCGATCGTGCTGTCCGCGATCGCGATCGCCGTGCTCACGTTCCGCGGCATCGCCGTGGACGGCCGCCGGCTCGTCCCGGCCGGGCACGGGGCGGAGAGGACCGCCGGCGCAGAGGGCGCCGACCATGCCGACGCAGCCGAGCGCGTCGACCCCGACGAGAAGGCGGCCACCGACGAGCAGGCGAGCACCGCCGTCGAGCCGGAGACCGGACCCGAGCACAGTCGAGCCGCCGACGACGAGGCGAGCACCGCCGTCGGGCCGGGGGAGACCGGACCCGAGCGGGGCCGGGCCGCCGACCAGGAGGCGAGCAGCGCCGTCGAGCCCGGTGACGGCGCCACCACCACGAACGGCGTCGACCGTGGCTGACACGCGCTCCATGCCCGTCCCCGACGGGCTGGCCGGAGAACGGGTGGACACCGCGCTCGCCAGGCTGCTCGGGCTGAGCCGCACGCGCGCCGCCGAGCTCGCCGCGAACGGCGACGTGCTCCTGGACGGGCGTCCGCTCGGCAAGTCCGACCGGCTCGTCGCGGGCGGCTGGCTCGAGGTGACCCTCGCGGACCTCGCGCCAACCCCCACCGCGCCGCCGGAGCCGGTGCCGGGCATGGCGATCCGCTACGACGACGACGACGTGGTGGTCGTGGACAAGCCGGTGGGCGTGGCCGCGCATCCGAGCCCGGGCTGGAGCGGGCCGACGGTCGTCGGCGGGCTCGCCGCGGCGGGCTACCGGATCTCCACCTCGGGTGCGCAGGAGCGGCAGGGCGTCGTGCACCGGCTGGACGTCGGCACGTCCGGGCTGATGGCCGTGGCCAAGAGCGAGCGGGCGTACACCGTGCTCAAGCGGGCGTTCAAGGAGCGCACCGTCGAGAAGGTCTACCACGCGGTGGTGCAGGGGCATCCGGACCCGTCGACCGGGACGATCGACGCGCCGATCGGGCGGCACCCCACCCTCAACTACAAGTGGGCCGTGGTCGCCGACGGCAAGGACAGCGTCACCCACTACGAGACCCTCGAGGCGATGCGGCGGGCCTCGCTCCTCGAGATCCACCTGGAGACCGGGCGCACCCACCAGATCCGGGTGCACATGAGTGCCGTGCATCACCCGTGCGTCGGGGACCTGACCTACGGCGCCGACCCGACGATCGCCCAGGAACTCGGGCTGACCCGCCAGTGGCTGCACGCCATGCGGCTCGGCTTCCACCACCCGGCCACGGGGGACTGGCTCGAGATCACCAGTTCCTACCCGGAGGACCTCACGGTCGCGCTGGAGAGGCTGCAAGGACCGTGAGGGTGCTCCGCGTCGACGCTGGCCGCCCCGGCTACGCGGCCGGTCTGGCCCGCGTGCACGCGATCCGGTTCGAGGTGTTCGTCGGCGAGCAGGGCGTGCGCGAGGACGAGGAGGTCGACGACCTCGACGCGTCACCGGGCACGGCGCACGTGCTCGTCACCGACGACCCCGATGACGCCACCGGCGCGGCGGACCTCGGCACCGCACGACTGCTCGCCGACCCGGCACACCCGGGCGTGGTGCACGCGACCCGCGTCGCGGTGCGAGGCACTGCCCGACGGCGGGGCGTGGGCCGGGTGCTCATGGACGCCCTCGAGCAGATCGCCCTGGCCGAACACGCGGCCGGGGAACCGGCGACGGTCCGGGTCGAGCTGTCCGCGCAAGAGACCGCGATGCCGTTCTACCGCTCGCTCGGGTACGAGATCGGTGCGGACCGCTACCTGGACGCCCGGATCTGGCACCGCGACGCCGTCAAGGTGATCACGACGTCGTGACGTCGTCCCAGCGGCGCGGACCGGAACCGGTCGCGCCCAGGGTGTCGGAGGGGTTCTGCAGGGTGCACGTGCGCAGGCTCAGGCAGCCGCAGCCGATGCATCCGGTGAGGTCGTCACGCAGGTGCTCGAGCGCCGCGATCCGCTCGTCGAGCTCGCTGCGCCACATCCGGGACAGTCGGGCCCAGTCGGCCCTGGTCGGGGTCCGGCCGGACGGCAGCGAGTCGAGCGCCTCCCTGATCCGGGCGAGGGGGACCCCCACCCGTTGGGACACCCGGATGAACGCGACCCGGCGCAGCGTGTCACGGCGGTACCGGCGCTGGTTGCCGGCGGTGCGTTCGGCGCTGATCAGCCGTTGCCGCTCGTAGAAGTGCAACGCCGACGGCGCGACACCACTGCGCGCGGAGAGCTCGCCGACCGTCAGTACGTGCGTCTTCCCACCCTCGATCCGGGGCATGCGTCAACTCCTTGACCTGAACCTAGGTTGAGACTCTAGCCTGATGGTCATGACCGCCCCCGTGGCCGCTGAGCCATCCCTGTCCGTTCTCGGACCCCGACTTCGCTGGATCAGCATCGGCATGTGCGCCCTGGTGTTCCTCGCGGCGTTCGAATCGCTCGCCGTGACCACGGTGATGCCCGGCATCAGCGAGGCCCTGGATGGCGCCTCGCTGTACGCGCTCGCGTTCTCCGGCCCGTTGGCGGTCGGGATCATCGGGATGGTCATCGCCGGGCAGTGGTCGGACCGCACTGGGCCGCGCGGTCCACTGCTCGCCTCGCTCACGCTGTTCGTGATCGGCCTCGGGATCGCCGGGTTCGCCACCTCGATGGAGGTGCTGGTCGCGGGGCGCCTGCTGCACGGACTCGGTGGCGGGGCGATCACGGTGTCCCTGTTCGTGATGGTCGCCCGCATCTACCCGCCCGAGCTGCACGCCCGGATCTTCGCGGGGTTCGCCGCGGCCTGGGTGGTGCCGTCCCTGGTCGGGCCGTTCCTCGGCGGCCTGGTCGCCGAGAGCCTCGGCTGGCCCTGGGTGTTCCACGGCGTGATCCTGCTCGTCGTGCCGGCCGTCATCATGCTCCGGCCGGCCTTGCGCCGGCTCGCCGCGGACGCACCCGGCGCGGCGCCGTGGCGCCTGGGCACGGTCGCCTGGGCGGCGCTCGTCGCGGCCGGGGTGCTCACCGTCGACCTGACCTCGGGCACCGGGACGCCGGTGGGGTGGGTCGCTGCCGCAGCCGCTCTCGTGGTGGTGCTGATCGCGCTGCGCCCGTTGCTGCCAGCCGGTGCCCTGCGCGCCCGGCGTGGCCTGCCCGCCGTCATCACCCTGCGGGGTTTCCTGTCCGGGGCGTTCGTCGGTGCCCAGGTCTATCTGCCCTACCTGCTCACGGACGTCCACCACGTGACCCCGGTGTTGGCGGGCTTCGGCCTCACCTTCGGCGGGCTCGCATGGGCCCTCGCCTCCCAGATCCACGGCCGGGTGGCCACCCGGGTCAGCGACCGGGGCGTCCTGCGGCTGGGCACGAGCCTGGTGCTGTTCGCCATCGCCGCCTCGACGCTCACGAGCGTGCTGGAGGCGCCGCCCCTGGCGACCGTGGCCGTGTGGACCTGCGCCGGCGCCGGCATGGGACTGGCCTACCCGCGGATCTCCACGATGACGCTGGCGCTGTCCACCGACACCGACCGCGGCTTCAACAGCTCCGCCCTGACCATCGCGGACTCCATCGGTGGTGCGGTCGCCCTGGCCGGTACCGGTGTGGTGTTCGGTGCCCTCACCGACGGCCCGACGGCGTTCGCTCCGTTCAGCGGCGTGTTCGCCCTCGCCACGCTGTTCGCCCTGGTCGCTGCCGCCCTGGTCCGCCGCGCCACCGTGTCGCGCCGGGCCGGGCACACCGCCGCCCCGGAGCCCGCCGGAGCGGGCGCCGAGGCGGCCGACGGCGACCCGGGCGGGGTGACCGTCGCGGCCTGACAGGTCGAGCGCGAGGTTGTTGGCCCGTTCAGCGAGCTCGAGGCCAACGATGTCGCGTTCGGAGGCTACAGATAGCCGGTCTCGGGATCGACCTGGTCGAGGAATTCTCTGATCTCGGTCTCCAGTACCGCCGGCTCGAGTGCTGCGCCCGTGTTGCTGCCGATGCTGAAGCCGTAGCCGGGGTTCGGGCCGGTCAACCAGGTGAGGTGGTGGGTGCCGGCCTGACGCCGCACCTCGAACCGCTCGCCGTCGACCACGACGATCTCGATCCCGGACACGCCACACCTACCCTTCGGCCCGCGAACGGGTGGGCCGGTCGCACCAGCCATCATCGCACCCCGGCCCAGGTAGGGTTCGCGGCGTGCTGGAACTCGCCGCGGCCTTCGGCTACTGCCTGCTCTCGGCGATCGTGATCGTGCTGCCCGCCGAGGTGTATCTGCTGGCGGTGGCCCTGGTCTCGGACGTGCCGGCCGTATGGCTGGCGCTCGCCGGCGCCGTCGGGCAGGTCGCCGGGAAGATGCTCTACTACCTGCTCGGTCGCGGCGTGCTCGACCTCGCCCACCTGCGCAAGCGCTCGACGGCGAAGGGCCGCTGGGTGGACGGCATGGACCGGGTGGAGGCGTGGTGCCGCCGCCACGTCTGGGGTCCGAGTCTGATCACGGCCGTCAGCGCGTTCGCCGGCGTGCCGCCGTACGCACTGGTCAGCGTCCTCGCCGGCACGGTGCGGATGCGCTGGTGGCTGTTCGCGCTGATCTCCGTGGCCGGACGCTGGCTGCGATTCTGGGCCGTCATGGCCGTGCCGCACCTGCTGCCGGACGCACTGTTCGGGCTGTGATCAGAGCGTCCGCAGACGCCGGACCGCCTCGGTCAGCACCTCGGTCGACTTCACGAACGTGAACCGCACCGTCGTGGCCAGCGCGAGGTCGGCGTCCGAGCCGGCCCGGGTGAATGCGCTCGTGGGCACGCCGACGACGCCGGCCAAGGTGGGCAGTTCCCGGCACAGGTCCGCGCCGGTCTCGATGCCGGTCGGCGCGAGCGACCTGGCGAGCAGGTCGGCGGCGTCGGCGATGACGAAGTAGGTGCCCTGCGGCCGGATCACCGTGAACCCGGCGTCGGTCAGGCCCTCGGTGAGCAGGTCCCGGCGCCGCTGCAGCGACGCCGCCAGGTCGCGCACCCAGGTGGCGTCCGGGCCGGTGCCGGTCTCCAGGTCGAGCGCCGTGGCGATCGCCGGCTGGAACGGCGCCCCGTTGACGTAGGTGAGGAACTGCTTGACGGCGCGGACGGCATCGACGAGACCCGCCGGGCCGCTCACCCAGCCGATCTTCCAGCCGGTCAGGGAGAACGTCTTCCCGGACGAGGAGATCGTCAGGGTGCGCTCGGCCATGCCGGGCAGGGTCGCGATCGGGACGTGGACGGCGCCGTCGTAGGTCAGGTGCTCGTAGACCTCGTCGGTGACGACGAGCGCGTCGTACTCGGCGGCGAGGCGGGCGATCTCAGCGAGCTCGGTGCGGTTCAGCACGGCGCCGGTCGGGTTGTGCGGGGAGTTGAGCAGGACCAACCGGGTGGCCGGGGTGAACGCGGCCCGCAGGGCGGCCAGGTCCAGCCGGAAGCCGTCGGCGGGATCGGTGCTCGGCCGCAGCGGTGCGCTCGTGTGCGTGGCGCCGGCCAGGGCGATGACGGCGGCGTAGGAGTCGTAGAACGGCTCGAGGGTGAGGACCTCGTCACCGGGCCCGGCGAGCGCGAGCACCGCGGCCGCGATGGCCTCGGTGGCGCCGGCGGTGACCAGGATCTCGGTGTCCGGGTCCAGCGCGATCCGGTAGTGCCGGTCCTGGTGGGCGGCGATCGCCTCACGCAGCACCCGGATCCCCGGCCCCGGCGGGTACTGGTTGTGACCGGCCGCGATGGCTGCCGCGGCGGCGGCCTTGACCGTCTCCGGACCGTCGGCGTCGGGGAAGCCCTGACCCAGGTTCAGCGAGCCGGTGCTCGCGGCGAGGGCGGACATCTCCGCGAAGATGGTGGGCCGCGGTGCGCCGGTGGCGCCCAGCAGTCCCGTGGCTGCGGCCACCTCGCGCCAGCGCCCACCCGGCAGCGCGCTCAGTTCAGCCATCCGGCGACAATAGCGGCCTCACTCGCAGCCCGCCCGCCAATCGTCGAGGTCGCGGTTCTTCAGGATCAGCGAGAACCCGGACAGGTCGGGATCGTCGCAGAAGCCGGCGAACTCGCCGGAGCCGGTGCGGTCGGTGTACTCGATCGCGAAGACCGGCCGGCCGGCGTCGGAGTACGGGCTCATCTCCGCGCACCACCCGTCCGCCGCGCAGTCCTCGGTGACGGCGAAGTCGAAGGAGTCCACGAGGTCGCCCACCAGGTCGGGGGCATTCTTCTGCCCGACGGCGAGTCCCCGCTCGTGCGCGGCGCTCGCCCACCACAGGGCATAGGTGACGGCGTCCGCCCGGGTCAGGTCGAAGCCGGTCTCGGTGTCGTAGGAGTCGATGTTGTCCGGGTCGACGGCGTCGAAGCCGTCTGCGGCGCACGCGTCCAGCCGCGACTCCATCAGCGGCGCGAGCAGATCCAGGCGGCGGATGTCCAGGAAGCGCTCCCCGTCCCAGCCCGGGTACGCCGCCCCGATCACCTCGGCCGGGAACTCGTCGGCGTCGTCGCGCCAGTCCTCCCACGCGCCCGCGTTGACGTAGCAGATCGTCCGCGCCCCGGACTCCGCGAGGGCGGCCACGTGCGAGGGCGAGGAGTCGGCGCCGTCGAGGTCGTAGACGGTCACGCCGTGGAGGAGTTCGACGTCGGCGTCCGGCTCGGCGGCCAGCACGATCTGCCAGGCCGCCCCGGATCCGGGCGACCACCGCTCCGGCTCGCCCCCGGCGCACCCGACGGACACCGCGGCCAGGGCGAGCACGAGGACCGCGGGCGCCACCCGCCGTCGGCCCTCGCCCGGCTTCACCACCGGATCAGGGTACGGCCGACGCCCGAGCCGGGGACCCGCCGTCGGGCCTGGACGCGGGCGGACCAGGACACGCCGGGCGGGACACGCCGGGCCGGGCGGGCACGCCGGACCGCCTACCCACACTGTCCTCGGCTCGACCTAGAATCGCCTGCATGTCCGACGACTTCGTGCACCTCCACGTCCACACCGAGTACTCGATGTTGGACGGGGCGGCGCGGTTGGACGATCTGTTCAAGGAGGCGCAGCGACTCGGGCAGTCGGCGGTCGCGACTACGGACCACGGGTACCTGTTCGGCGCCTATGACTTCTGGTCGAAGGCCCGCAAGTACGGCATCAAGCCGATCATCGGCGTGGAGGCGTACGTCACCCCGGGCACGTCCCGGTTCGACAAGACCCGCGTCCGCTGGGGCGAGGCGAGCCAGGCCGGCGACGACGTCTCCGCCCGCGGTGCATACACGCACATGACGCTGCTCTCGCGGACCACGCAGGGCATGCACAACCTGTTCCGGATGAGCTCGCTAGCGTCGCTCGAGGGGCAGCTCGGCAAGTGGCCGCGGATGGACCGGGACCTGCTGTCCACGTACGCCGAGGGCCTGATCGCGACCAGCGGCTGCGTGTCCGGGGAGATCCAGACCCGGATGCGTCTCGGGCAGCACGAGGAGGCCCGTAGGGCGGCCGGGGAGATGCAGGACATCTTCGGCAAGGAGAACTTCTACATCGAGATCATGGATCACGGTCTCGACATCGAACGCCGTACGTTCGCCGACCTGATCGCGCTCGCGAAGGAGATCGGTGCGCCGCTGCTAGCCACCAACGACCTGCACTACACCAAGGAGGAGGACGCCCACGCCCACGAGGCGCTCCTGTGCGTGCAGTCCGGGGCCACGCTGGACGAACCGACCTACGACCAGGGCGGCAAGCGGTTCGCGTTCGGGGGCCAGGGCTACTACCTGAAGTCCGCCGCGCAGATGCGCGAGGTGTTCCGGGACTACCCCGAGGCGTGCGACAACACGCTGCTCGTGGCCGAGCAGTGCGACGTGACGTTCACCGAGCAGGTCGGCAAGTACATGCCGCACTTCCCGGTGCCCGAGGGTGAGGACGAGATCTCCACCTTCGTGAAGTCCGTGGAGGTCGGCCTGCACAAGCGGTTCGGCGAGACCGTCCCGGAGGACGTCCGCAAGCAGGCCGAGTACGAGATCGACATCATCACCTCCAAGGGATATGCCGGCTACTACCTGGTGGTCGCCGACTTCATCAACTGGGCCAAGGACCACGGCATCCGCGTCGGGCCCGGCCGTGGCTCGGGCGCCGGCTCGATGGCGGCGTACGCGATGAGCATCACCGAGCTCGACCCGCTGAAGAACGGGCTGATCTTCGAGCGGTTCCTCAACCCCGAGCGGATGTCCCTGCCGGACTTCGACATCGACTTCGACGAGCGTCGTCGCAGCGAGGTCATCAAGTACGTGTCCGACACCTACGGCGAGGACAAGGTCGCCTACATCGTCACGTACGGCACCATCAAGGCCAAGCAGGCCCTCAAGGACTCCTCGCGGGTGCTCGGCTACCCGTTCGGGATGGGGGAGAAGCTCACCAAGGCGATGCCGCCGGCCGTGATGGGCAAGGACGTCACGCTCTCGGGCATCTACAACCCCGAGGACAAGCGCTACGCGGAGGCGGACGAGTTCCGCAAGGTCGTCGAGATCGACCCGGACGCCCAGCGTGTGCTCGAGACGGCCCGCGGCCTGGAGAACCTGAAGCGGCAGTGGGGCGTGCACGCGGCGGGCGTGATCATCGCCAGCGAGCCCCTCATCGACATCATCCCGATCATGCGCCGCGAGCAGGACGGCGCCATCATCACCCAGATCGACTTCCCGGCCGGGGAGGACCTCGGCCTGGTGAAGATGGACTTCCTCGGGCTGCGCAACCTGACCATCCTTGACGACGCACTCGAGAACATCGTCGTCAACGGCAAGGAGCCGGTGGTGGTCGAGGACCTGCCGCTGGACGACCGCCCGACCTACGCCCTGCTCAGCCGCGGCGACACCCTCGGCGTGTTCCAGCTCGACGGCGGCGGCATGCGGTCGCTGCTGCGCCTGATGCGGCCGGACAACTTCGAGGACATCTCCGCCGTCGGTGCCCTGTACCGGCCCGGCCCGATGGGTGCGAACTCGCACACGAACTACGCCCTGCGCAAGAACGGTCAGCAGGACATCACCCCGATCCACCCCGAGCTCGCGGAACCGCTCGAGGAGGTCCTCGGCACCACCCACGGCCTGATCGTCTATCAGGAGCAGGTGATGGCGATCGCCCAGCATCTGGCCGGGTACACGCTCGGGCAGGCCGACCTGCTCCGGCGGGCGATGGGCAAGAAGAAGCGCGAGGTGCTGGACGCCGAGTTCGACAAGTTCAGTTCCGGGATGCGCGAGGGCGGCTACTCCGCGAACGCGATCAAGACCCTCTGGGACGTGCTCGTCCCGTTCTCCGACTACGCGTTCAACAAGGCGCACTCGGCCGCGTACGGGCTGGTCTCCTATTGGACCGCCTACCTCAAGGCGAACTACCCGACCGAGTACATGGCCGCCCTGCTCACCTCCACGCGGGACGACAAGGACAAGTCGGCGCTCTACCTGAACGAGTGCCGCCGGATGCGCATCACGGTGCTGCCGCCGGACGTGAACGCCTCCGCGGCCACGTTCACCCCGGTCGGTACGGACATCCGGTTCGGCCTCGCCGCAGTGCGCAACGTCGGCGCGAACGTGGTCGCCGCGATCGCCGCCGCCCGCGAGGAGAAGGGGGACTTCACCTCCTTCACCGACTTCCTCGAGAAGGTGCCCGCCGTGGTCTGCAACAAGCGGACCATCGAGTCGCTGATCAAGGCCGGGGCGTTCGACTCCCTCGGCCACACCCGCCGCGCGCTGCTGATGGTGCACGAGCAGGCGGTGGACTCGGTGATCGGGGTCAAGCGCAAGGAGGCCGAGGGGCAGTTCGACCTGTTCGCCTCCTTGGGTGGTGGCGACGGCGACGGCGGAGGTTTCGCGGTCGAGGTCCCCGACCTTCCCGAATGGGACAAGAAGCAGAAGCTCGCCTTCGAGCGGGAGATGCTCGGCCTGTACGTGTCCGACCACCCGCTCTCCGGCATCGAGCACGTGCTCACCCAGGCGGCGGACGTCACGATCGCGACGCTCAACGCGGACGAGGCGCGCCCGGACGGTTCCACCGTGACCATCGCCGGGCTGATCACGTCCCTGCAGCGCAAGATGTCCAAGCAGGGGAACGCGTGGGCGGCGGTGACGATCGAGGACATGGAGGGCTCGGTCGAGGTCATGTTCTTCGGCGAGACCTACCTGGCCTACTCGACGATCCTCGCCGAGGACCAGGTCGTGGTGCTGCGTGGGCGGGTGCGCCGCCGGGACGAGGCGATGCAGCTGCAGGCCATGGAGGTGTCCATCCCGGACGTGTCCGTGGGTGACGACGCGCCGATGATGCTGTCCATCCCGACGAACCGGTGCACCACGCCGGTGGTGGAGCAGCTCCGCGACATCCTGTCCACGCACCCCGGGGTCACCGAGGTGCACGTGAAACTCACCTCACCCGGTCGGGCCACTGTGCTCCGGCTCGAGGACGGGCTGCGCGTGGAGCGGACCCCGGCGCTGTACGGCGACCTGAAGGCGTTGCTCGGGCCCAGCTGCCTCGTCTAGGTGCCAGCTGCGGGCCCGCGCTCACTCGAGCCAGGTCGTCACGAACCGCTCGTTCGCGTGGATGTGGACCGCCTCGTACCCGTCGGGGCCGGTCCGGAACGTGTGTGGGGTCTGAGCCGGGGCCACCAGGACCTGGCCGGCGTGGCCCTCGAGTTCGGCGTCGCCGATCCGGAACGTGGCCGAGCCACGGCGGATCAGGAACGTCTCCGCATACGGATGCTGATGCAGGCGGGGGCCGACCCCGGCGCGGGTGGTGGACTCGAGGATGAGAGAGATCCCGGCACCGCCGGGCAGTTCTTCGTAGTCCTCGGTCCAGTCCTCGCCGTCGGTGCGGCCATCGGCCCTGTTGATCACGAGCGTGTCCATCACGTCAAGGTAGCGCCGGGTCGCGGCGATCACCAGGGTGCCGCCGGCGATGGCCGGCGAGCCAAGCGCTCAGGCCGGGCCGACCACCCGGAGCCGCTGGACGCCGTCGGGCAGGTCCACCTCGACGACGTCGCCGGGATGCAGTTGCCGCCCGCGGCGGGACTCCGCCTCGCCGTTGACGTCGATCGCCTCGTCGGTGAGCAGGTCCCGGGCTCCTGCGCCGTCGTCGGCGATGCCGGTGAGCTTGAGGAACTGGCCGAGGCGGATCATGTCGCCGCGGATCTCGACGTCGGTGGGCTGGTCGGGGGTCGGCGTGGCCATCTGGCCAGTATCGCAGCCGCGCCGGGATCTGGGTCCGTGCATCGAGGCACCGGGGGCGGCGTCACGAACCGTCGACGGTCACCCACGCCGCGCGCCACTGCGGCGCTTCGAACGGCTCGGCCCAGTAGGCCGTCTCCCGGGCGATCCGGCCATCGCGCAGCTCGAAGATGAACACGCTGTGATACACGGGGCCGTCATAGTCCAGCGTGGCCTCGAGGACCACCAGGTCCCCGGCGGACAGCATCCGTCGCGCGGTGATGGTCGGCAGCCCGGGGAACGCCCCGTAGACGGCCCGGCGGTTGACGGCCCCGATCACCTGTTCGCCGGACTGGGGCCAGTCCATGACGGCGTCCTCGTGGAACAACTCGTCCATGACCTCGGTCCGCTTGTCATTGAGGCACTGGACCAGCCGCTCGATGACGGCCCGGTTCTCGATCTCACCCATGACGACCTCCTGGCCGCTCCCGCAGCTCCATCGCGTGCGGACCCGACAATTGTAGGCCCGGTGGATCCGGCTGAGCAGGTCTTCGGGCCGGTCTGATGAACGGCCTAGACTCTGAGCGTGATGCGAACGATCGATCTGCGTGGCCGGGCGCTCGGTGCGGCGGAACTGCGAGCCGTGCTGCCGCGCGCCGAGGTGGACATCGAGGTGGCGACCGGGCGGGTCGCACCCATCCTGGCGCGGGTCCGCACCGAGGGCGCACCGGCGCTGGCCGACTACGCCGAGCAGTTCGACGGCGTCCGGCCGGCCAGCTTGCGGGTGCCGCCCGAGGCGATCGCCGCCGCGCTCGAGGGCCTGGCAGCCGACGTGCGGGTGGCGCTGACCGAGGCGATCCGGCGCGCCCGGCTCGGCCACGAGGCGCAGCTGCCGACCCCCCGCACCACGGAGTTCGGGCCCGGTGCCCGGGTGCACCAGCGCTGGGTTCCGGTGCGGCGCGTCGGCCTGTACGCACCCGGCGGCCTCGCGCCGCTTCCGTCCTCGGTCGTGATGAACGTGGTGGCCGCGCAGGTCGCGGGCGTGGCGTCCCTCGCCCTGGCGAGCCCGCCGCAGAAGGACCACGACGGGCTTCCGGACCCGTCGATCCTGGCCGCGTGTGCGCTGCTCGGCGTCGACGAGGTATACGCCGTCGGCGGCGCCCAGGCGATCGGCATGTTCGCCTACGGGGTTCGCTCGGACCTGCCCGAGGACACCTGCGAGCCGGTGGACGTCGTGACTGGGCCGGGCAACATCTACGTGGCCGCGGCCAAGCGGGCCGTGCTCGGGGTGGTGGGCATCGACGCCGAGGCCGGCACCACGGAGATCGCGGTGCTCGCCGACTCCGGCGCGGACCCCAGGTTCGTCGCGACCGACCTGATCTCCCAGGCCGAGCACGACCCCGCCGCCGCATCCCTGCTGGTCACGGACTCGACGGTGCTGGCCGACGCCGTCGCGGAGGAGATCGAGACCCGCGTCGCCGGGGCCAAGCACAGCGCCCGGATCCGCACGGCCCTGAGTGGCCCCCAGTCCGGCGTGGTACTTGTCGACGACGTGGACCACGGCATCGAGGTGGTCAACGCCTACGCCGCCGAGCACTTGGAGATCCAGACCGCCGACGCCGCCGCGGTCGCCGAGCGGATCCACAACGCGGGTGCGATCTTCGTCGGCCCGTACTCACCGGTGCCCCTCGGGGACTACATCGCGGGCTCGAACCACGTGCTGCCCACCGGCGGCACGGCCCGGTTCGCGAGCGGGCTCGGGGTGCAGGTCTACCTGAAGTCGGTGCAGGTGATCGACTACGACGAGGCCGGGCTGAAGGAAGTGACCGACGACCTGATCGCCCTCGCCGCTGCCGAGGACCTGCCCGCGCACGGCGAGGCGGCCAGGGTGCGCCGCGGGGACTGAGCGGGCCCGACCGAACAACACAATCGAGGACCGAGGGGCCGGTTTGAGCGCGCAACGACTGCGCGACCGACCGGGCTTCGTGCGGTTCTGGACGGCGTCGACCGCCGCCGGGTTCGGCTCGTACGTCAGCGTCCTCGCCCTGCAGGTCATCGTCGTGCAGGTCCTGGAGGCCGGCGGTGCCCGCCTTGGCGGTCACGGGATACCTGAGTGTGTGGTCGCTGATGGTGACCATGGCGCTGTTCGGGCTGATGTCGCTGCTGCACGACGCGGCGTCCCAGTCCTACGTGCCGCGTCTCGTGCCCGGACCGCTCCTGGTCCGGGCGAACGCCCGACTCGACCAGAGCGACGCGAGGATGAGGCCGGTGGTCTGGGCTGCGCTGGGTGTACCGGCACCGAACCCTCGGCCCGCAAACTCTCGGCACCCACGCGTGGTTCCTGTTCAACGCCGCCGCCGGAGCGGTGCTCGCCCCGTTCGTGCTGACCGGGCTCGGGCTGAGCGCGTTCACCCTCGGCGTGGTCCTCGCGATCGGAGGCACCGGTGCTCTGCTCGGCAGCCTCAGCGCTGTGCGACTCGGGACGCGTTTCGGCGCCGGGCGGGTGGCCATCGCGTCCATGGCCGTCAACGCCTTGGGCTGGGCGATCATGGCGATCGGGACCGGTCGGCTTCGTGATCATCGCGGGCACCCTCTGGCTGACGCCGTATCGCGGTGCCACGCTCGACGAGCGGGCCGAGGAGGTTCCGCAGGGCTGAGCAGGCGGTCCAGGCACGAGAGCTGAGCCGGAGGGCTACGCGCCGAGCGTGGCCAACCATCGCTCGGTCTCGCGGGCGCTGCGTAGGTGCACCACGGTCGGAGGCGCCAGGTCCGTGGCCACGTCGTCCGCCCTGCCTGCGACCTCGGCGCTCGCGGCACCGGGTGAGCGGCCCGGCACGGTCGACGGGTCGGCCGCCCAGCGCCGGATCCGCATCCGCTTGCGGGCCCAGCTCTGGAAGTGCCAGACGATGATCGAGTCGCGTGCGAATATCTTGCGCACGGTCTCGGTGTTGCCGTTGCACATCTCCTCACCTGTGATCACCCGCGAGAAGGTGCGTCGGAGCAGGCGCTGCAGCGAGAACCAGCGGGGGTAGTCCAGGGCGACGATCATCTCCACCCGCGCCATCGGCACGTCGGCCCATTTGCCGTATGCCGTGTCCATGACCCAGCGCTCGCCGGCACAGATCGTCTCGGCGATCTGGCGCTGCTCCTGCGGAGGCCGCTCGATCCACCCGGGTAGCCAGCCGATCTCGTCGTCCACCGAGTGCCACGGCAGGCCGGTCGCCTCCCCGATCCTGCGGGCCAGGGTGGTCTTGCCCGTCCCGGTGACGCCATAGACCAGGATCCGCTCAGCAGGTGCATCGTCCACCCGGACATGCTGGCACACCCGAGCGACCAGGTTCAGGGGGCCGTCAGGGCGATCCCCGATATCGCGCCGGACCGAGTCCACGTACCGTTGGGGTCATGGACGCAATCTTCGACACCATCCGCAAGATCGGCTTCCGCCGTGGGCCCAGCCGGATCCTCGGCGGCATCGGTGGCGGGATCGCCGACCAGACCGGCGTCAGCGTTGGCCTCATCCGGATCCTCCTGCTGCTGCTCGGCCTGCTCCCCATCCTCGGCTGGGGCACGTACCTCGTCGCCTGGGTGCTGTTGCCGTGGCAGGACGGTTCGATCCCGCTGGAGCGGTTCATCCGCCAGCTCACGAACAGCCGCAGCCAGTAGTTGCGGCCACGCCGAGCCGAGCGAGGCGCGCGAACCTGAGCGCCGGCGGCTACCTGGCGTTCCGATCGCGGCGACGTCGAGCCGGCAGGACCGGTGCTCAGCCCTGCGCCAGGACCAGCGGTAGGACCGCCCCGGCGCCGGCGCGTCGTAGCAGCATCGCGGAGTAGGCGAGGGTCCACCCCGAGTCGGTGTAGTCGTCCACCAGGACGACGCTCCGACCGTCCAGGCCGGCGGTCGCCGCATCGGACAGGTCCAGGTCCAGCCGCCGTGCCACCGATGCGAGTCGCTGCGCGGAGTTCACGTCGTGGCGACCCGGGGCGCGCTCGGGCGCGGGTGCGATCCGCCCCACCAGGGGCGCCTTGAGGAGTCTGGCGACCCCCTGGGCGAGGTGCTGCACCAGCTCGGGCCGGGTGGCCGAGTCGACGAACACGACGCCGTCGGCGCTCGGCGCCCAGTCGGCGACCACTCGCATCAGTGGCGCCCGCAGACCGACCGGCAGTTCGCCGTCGGGCGTGGTCGGTGCGAACAGCTCACGCAACTGCACCGACCACCCGAGGCCGTCCAGGCGCGCGATGGCCCGACCGGTCTGCGCGCGCTCGCCCTCGGCCAACCGGCCGCGCAGATCCACGCCCAGTTCGGACATCCCGCTCGGCCACTGCCGCCGCGGTGTGATCTCGATGCCGGGAGCGTCCAGGCGCTCGCGTGCCGCCGCCACGACCTCCAGGTCGGGCGCGTCCGGCACGGTCACCCCGCCGCAGTTGTCGCAGCGGCCGCAGCGCTCGCCCTCGGCGAGCTCGGGGTCGTCCAGGTCCCGGCGCAGGAACGCCATCCGGCACTCGTCCGTGCGTTCGTAGGCGATCATCGCGTCCTGCTCGGCGACCCGTGCCGCCTCGACTCGCTCGTACCGGTCGGCGTCATAGGCCCAGTCCTGGCCGGTTGCGGCCCAGCCGCCCTGGACCCGACGCACCGCACCGTCCACGTCCAGCACCTTGAGCATCATCTCCAGACGGGTCCGGCGCAGGTCCACCTGGGTCTCCAGGGAGGCCACCGACATCGCGCCGTCGCCGAGCATGGGCAGTGCGTCGATCGCGGCGCGCACATCGGAGGCCTTCGGGAACGCCAATGACCCGAAGTAGTCCCAGATCTGCTTGTCCTCGGAGCCGGGCAGGAGGACCACGTCGGCCCGCTGCACCGCGCGGCCCGCACGGCCGACCTGCTGGTAGTACGCGATGGGCGACGGTGGCGCGCCGAGGTGGATCACGAAGCCGAGGTCGGGCTTGTCGAAGCCCATCCCGAGCGCGGACGTGGCCACGAGCGCCTTGACCCGGTTCTCCTTCAAGTCCGCCTCGAGGGCCTCCCGCTCGCTGGGGTCGGTCGCCCCGGTGTAGGCCTGCACGGCATAGCCGGCGTCCCGCAATTGCCGGGCCACCTCCTCGGCGGCGGCCACGGTCAGGCAGTAGACGATCCCCGAGCCGGTGTAGGAGCCGAGGTTCGCCGTGAGCCACGCGATCCGGGTCGGCTGGTCGGGCAGCTGCGCGACGGCCAGATGCAGGGAGGGACGGTCGAGTCCGCCGCGCAGCACGAGGACGTCGGTGCCGAGCTGCTCCGCAACGTCCGCGGTCACGCGTTCGTTCGCCGTCGCCGTGGTGGCCAGGACCGGGATGCCGTCCGGGAGGTCGTCCAGCAGGGTGCGGATCCGGCGGTAGTCGGGCCGGAAGTCGTGGCCCCAGTCGGAGATGCAGTGGGCCTCGTCGACGACGACCAGACCAGCGCTCGCGGCCAGGCGGGGGAGTACCTCGTCCCGGAACGCCGGGTTGTTCAGGCGTTCGGGAGAACACAGCAGCACGTCGACCTCGCCGGCTGCGATCTGATCGTGGATGCCCGCCCACTCGGTGGTGTTCGCCGAGTTGATCGTCACGGCGCGGATACCGGCCCTCGACGCCGCCGCGATCTGATCGCGCATCAGCGCCAGCAACGGGGAGATGATCACGCTCGGCCCGGCGCCGCGTTCGCGCAGCAGGGCCGTCGAGACGAAGTACACGGCGGACTTGCCCCACCCGGTGCGCTGCACCACGAGGGCACGGCGGCCGTCGTCGACGAGCGCGGAGATTGCCCGCCACTGGTCGTCGCGCAGTTGCGCCTCGCTGGAGCCGACCAGCCGCTGCAGGACGGTGGTCGCGCGCGCCTGGGTCGTCCCGTCAGGGGCGGCGGTGGGCGCTTCTGCGGCTGTGCTCGCTGTGGTCTCGTTCATCGATGGCAGCCTTTCATGCCGGCCTCGTTCGTGCGCGCGGCCTGTGGATCGAGGGGGCGGGAGTCACGGTCGTCGCCGGTGACGACGTCGTGGCGCACGGTCCGCACCGGCCGGATCCGCTGGACCCCTCGGCGCGGCGCGTCCGCGAGGTCACGGCCGATTCCAACCCGCGTGGGACTCCCGGCGTCTAGACGCGCCAAGCCGATGGCCGAAGTCCTCGAGGTGAATCTGAGGCGTGAACCCGTGACATATACGCACCGTTTGCCGTCGAGTGTTCAGTTTGTACGACTTCCGTATAGGCTGCCGCCTAGACGTCCCGTCGTGCCGTGCCGGACAGCCCAGTGGTCCGTGCCGGCTGCCCCGAGACGGACCGACCACCACCCTTGGAAACGAGCCATGACGAACTCCCTCCCTCGTGCCCGTGCGGGTACCCGCGCCGGCGCCGCAACCGTTGCTGCTCTGCTGATCCTGGTCGGCCTCGGTGCGCCCGCCGGGGCGGACCCCGGTGACGAGGCGCCGTCACCCAGCGAGTCGGCGTCCGCGCCGGCCGATGGCGAGACTCCGCAGCCGGTGCCCACGGCTCCGGTGGAGGGCGACCCGACGCCGACGCCCGAGCCGACCCCGGAGCCGGGTGGCACGGACGCTCCCAGCGACGGTGTGACGGACGCGCCCGGCGACCAGGAAGGATCGCCGGCACCCGACGAGTCGCCCGCAGCCGCGGTGGCGCCGCAGTCGGTGACGGCCGCTGCCGTTCCCGTCCTCGTCGCACCGTTGCGCGCGGGCGTCTATCGGATGACGTCGCCGCAGGGCCCGCGGTGCGCCCCGACGATCAACGCCTCGCTCGCCCACATGGGGCAGGACCTGGCGGCACCGCTGGGCACACCCATCTACGCGATCGCCGCCGGTGTGGTGCGCTACGCCAGGCCCGAGGCAGCCGCCGGGCAGTGGATCGTCATCGAGCACGTGATCGACGGCCGCGTCGTCTCCAGCTCCTACTCGCATTCGCGCAATGCCACCGAGTTCGTCCGCGCCGGCGACCGGGTGACCGCCGGGCAGCGCATCGCCACGGTCGCCTCGACGGGCGTCTCCACCGGCCCGCACCTGCACCTCGAGATCTGGGCGGGCCGCTACGGCGCCGCTGCCGGTGGGACGGTCGTCAACCCCGACACCTGGCTCGCCGCCCGCGGCGTGTCCCTACGTGCCGGGGCGACGTCCGTGTCCGACGTGAAGCCACCCACCTCGTGCACCTACTGGGCACTGGGCGCGACCACCTTGTACGCGTCCCCGGCGAGCAGTGCGGCCGTCATCGCGGCAGTCCGGTCGGGGACCGTGCTGACCACCCCCGGGGCAGGGGTCAAGACGAACGGGTTCATCCAGGTCACCACGCCGACGGGGGTCACGGCGTGGGCGCCCGCGGGACAGGTTTCTCCGAAGCGAACAACCGTGACGCCGGTACCGAGGCATGTCCTTGCCCGTGACTACACCGGTGACGGCGTCTCTGACGTCTTGGCCGTCGACTCCGCTGGGCGGCTGCGCCTGTACGCCGGGAACGGGGCCGGGGGATGGGCGAGCTCGCGGCAGGTCGGCGCCGGTTGGTCCGGATTCCAGCTCATCGCCGCCAACGACTTCAACCGCGACGGCCGGGCCGACATCTTCGGTGTCGATGCAACCGGACGGCTGTACTTCTACGCCGGCAATGGCAGCGGGGGGTTCGCGTCCCGGGTGGCGTTCGGGCGCGGCTGGTCCGCGATGACCAACATCCTCTCCCCGGGTGACTTCGACGGCGATGGACGCGCCGACCTGGTTGCCACGGATGCCGCGGGACGCCTCTGGTTGTACCGGGGCAACGGCGCAGGCGGGTTCCTCGCCGGTCGGACCCAGATCGGGCACGGCTGGCAGATGTTCACCCAGGTGATCGCAGGCGGCGACGCGAACCGCGACGGCCGACCAGACATCGTGGCCGTGGACCGCTCGGGCCGCCTGTTCGGCTACTTCGGCAACGGAACCGGCCGATTCACCGGTTCGCGCCAGCTCGGACACGGGTGGTCGCGCCTCCAGGTGCACAGCGTCGGCGGTTTCGACCTCGACGCGTTGGACGACTACCTGGCGATCGCTGCCGACGGCACGATGTACCTCTACCGCGGCTCCGCGTCGGGCTGGGTGAGCGCAGGCAAGCAGGTCGGCCGAGGCTGGTCGACCATGCGTCTCGCCTGATCCGGCAGGGGCCCGTGCCGGTCACGTCGCGTTCCAGAGGTCGCGGTAGTAGGCGAGTCGTGCGCGGTCGGGCGTGACGCCGTACGCCGCGATGAGGGCATCCTCCCAGCCGGGACCGTAGTTCCACTCGGTGCTCATCGACGCGACGGCGATGTCCGCCCACCGGTCGGCGACACCCAGCGCGCCGAGGTCGACGTGCGCGACCCATGATCCGTGGTCGTCGAGGAGTGTGTTCGGGCAGCACGCGTCGCCGTGACACACGACGAGCCGGTCGACGGGCGGAGGCTCCTGCAGGACGTCGGGGACCTGGCGGCCGCGGGACACCGCGTTCGCGACACGCGTCGGCACGCTCCATTCGAACGGGCAGTCGTCGACCGGCAGCGCATCGTGCAACGCACGGAGCCCTTCGCCGACGGCGCGCACGGCGGTCGCCGGATCCGCGATCCACCGTGGTGCCACCGCGGACTCCGCGTCGAGCGCCGCCGTCACCAGCCACTCGTGCGTCGCATCACCGCCCACCTCGAGCACGCGGGGCACGGGAGTGTGCGGGGCTGCCCACGACAGACGCGCGGCCTCGGCGTCCATGGACGTCTCGGCGTTGCGTGGTCCGTACTTGAGGTAGCGCCCGTCGTCGGTGCGGAACGTCACGCCGCCCAGTCCGTTGCGCCACACGGGCGTCAGCAGAGCATCGTCGGCGAGCTGCCGCACGACCGCAGGCACCGTGACGGGTTCGATGGGGATCGACACGATCCCATCCTGCCCCGTCCCAGCGACGTGACGCGGCCTCCGCGTAGGACACCGGGCCCACCCGCGCCGGCAGCGAACCGTCCTCGGCGGGATGTCCCACCCGGGATCCCGTCGCCCGGGCTCGGCTCTAGTCGGTGAACCGGAACCGGCCTTGCGCGTCGAGCTCGGCGTCTCGCACCGTCACCACCGCGGCCACCGGGAGCGGTCCGCCGTAGACATGCGGAAACGGCTCCGGCGCGCCGTCGAGCGCCTCCACCCGCACGGTCCGGCCCTCCGCCTCGAGCACCGCGACGTCGATCTCGAGGACCACCAGGGGCTCCGGGTCACCGGCGTGGACGAACTCGGCCACCCCCGCCAGCTGCCGGGGGTAGGAGCAGTGCAGGTACCCGACCTGCTCGATCGTGGCACCGCGGGTGGACATCAGGTACTGCCCGGTCGCGCTCGCGGCGGCCCAGTCGGCGGCGTGGGCGAGGTGCAGGATCGTTGCGCTCATGCCCGCGAGAGTACGGTGCCCGACGGCGGAACGCACCGACGCGTTGACGGCTGCGCAACGGCGCCCGGCGCCCGTGCGTCCCGCGACGGCGGGTCTTCGGAGTCCGAGTGACGGGCGCCACGGCCCTCTTGTGCTCCGGCGCTCCTAGACTTGCCCCGTGACCGGTGACCCGACGACCCAGCCAGCCCCCGCCGTCGCGCTGCCCCTGCGCGCCGACCTGTTGGGCGAGGTGCCCTACGGCGCCCCGCAGCTGGACGTCGCGCATCTGCTGAACGTCAACGAGAACCCGTACGCGCCGCCGGCCGAGGTGGTCGCGGACATCGCGGAGTCCGTGGCGGCCGCGGCCGCCGGCCTGAACCGCTACCCGGACCGGGACTTCCCGGCGCTGCGCCGAGACCTCGCCGACTACCTCGCCACGGAGTCCGGCGCCCGCGACCTCGAGGTCGCGAACATCTGGGCCGCGAACGGCTCCAACGAGGTCATGCTGCACCTGCTGCAGGCCTTCGGGGGCCCCGGTCGGAGCGTGATGTCGTTCGCGCCCACCTACTCCATGTACCCCGAGTACGCCCGCGACACGTTCACCCGCTGGGTGGCCGGCACCCGCCGGCCCGACTTCAGCCTCGACCCCGACGAGACGATCGCGCAGATCGAGAACGAACGCCCCGCCGTCGTCCTCCTCGCGAGCCCGAACAACCCGACCGGCACCGCCCTGGACGTGGCGACCATCGACGCGATCGCGTCGGCGACCACGAACACCGGGCCGGACGGCGCCGCGAGCGTGCTCGTCGTCGACGAGGCGTACGCGGAGTTCCGCCGGGACGGCACCCCGAGCGCGCTGAGCATCCTGGCCCGGCACCCGCACCTCGCGGTGTCCCGGACGATGTCCAAGGCGTTCGCGTTCGCCGGTGCGCGGCTGGGCTACCTGGCTGCAGCGCCCGCGCTGATCGACGCGCTCCAGGTGGTGCGGTTGCCGTACCACCTGTCCGCGGTCACCCAGGCGGTCGCCCGGGCCGCGCTGCGGCACCGGGACGTGCTGCAGGCGCAGGTGGCGCAGCTGCGCGCGGAACGGGACGCGACGGTGACCTGGCTGCGTGAGCAGGCCTTCACGGTCGCCGACTCGGATGCGAACTTCGTCCTGTTCGGCCGGTTCGACGACCGGCACGCCATCTGGCAGGGCCTGCTCGATCGCGGCGTGCTGATCAGGGAGACTGGTCCCAGCGAATACCTGCGCGTCTCGATCGGGACCGCTGAGGACATGGCCGCGTTCCGCGGCGCACTGAAGGAGGTGACCGGCCGGTGAGCGAGTCCAGCCAGGTCGACGCAGCGCAGGCACAGGCGAACCCGACGGCGGAGGCCACCTCCGCGCACCGCACCGCCCGGGTGGAGCGCACAACGTCCGAGTCGAGCGTCGTGGTCGAGATCGACCTGGACGGCACCGGTGTCGTGGACGTGTCCACGACCGTGCCGTTCTTCGACCACATGCTGACCGCCCTCGGCAAGCACTCCCTGATGGACCTCACCGTGCGTGCCACGGGGGACACCGACATCGACGTGCACCACACCGTCGAGGACACCGCTATCTGCATCGGCGAGGCGCTGCGCCAAGCACTCGGGGACAAGTCCGGCATCTCGCGGTTCGGGGACGCCCTGGTGCCCCTGGACGAGGCGCTCGCGCAGGCCGTCGTGGACGTTTCCGGCCGGCCGTACATCGTGCACACCGGTGAGAGCGAGGCGCAGGCGTACCACCTCATCGGAGGCCACTTCACGGGGTCGCTGACCCGGCACGTGTTCGAGTCGATCGCGCTGCACGCCGGCATCTGCCTGCACGTGGGGCTGCTTGCCGGCCGCGACCCGCACCACATCGTCGAGGCCCAGTTCAAGGCGCTCGCGCGCGCCCTGCGGTTCGCGGTCGCCCGCGACCCGCGGGTCACGGGCGTGCCCTCGACCAAGGGCGCCTTGTGAACGACCGGCCCGAACGGCCCGACGGCGGTGGCCCGTCCGAGGAGTTCGACGAGGCCGCGTTCGAGGCTGCCTTCGAGGCGGCGTTCGGTGCAGCCACCGAGCCCGACCGGCAGTTCCGCCAGCCGGTGGACGACGACGCGACCGCTGAGCGGGCCGCGGCCGGGCAGGGCGGCGCCGAGCAGGACGCCGCGGAGCAGGTCGCGGCCGAGCCCGTGGCCGACGACGTTCCCGCGTTCGGTGCCGACGGTGTCCGCAAGCGCTCGGTGGTCGCCGTGGTGCTCACCCCGATCACCTCGGCGCCCGCCCTGGCCGGGCTGTGCGCCATCGCCAAGATCGAGGCGGACATCGTGCCCGTCAAGCGGGGCAGCCTCGCCGTGCGGGTGCTCCCGCAGGCGGACGAGGTCGACCCCGAGGAGTTCCTTACCGGCGCACCTGCCGCCGCGGTCGATCTCGCCCGGACGCTCTCGCGGACGGCGAAGGCCGGCGTCGTGCTGCTCATCTCCCGGCTGGGCGAGGGCGACGAGGGCCTGACCGGCACGATCAGTGGTCGCAACTACGTCAACGGCGAGCCCGGCGCGGAGGTCAGCGCCGGCCTGATCCTCGCGAACGCGGACGACGTCCTCGAGAACCTCCTGCTCGGCGTCATCACGCCGGACCAGGCCCCCGGTCACCTGCGGCCCGGGAACCTGACCCGATGGCAGGCCGGCCGCCTGTTCGGCCGGGCCCAGCGGAAGAAGAAGCCGTGACCGCACCCGCCCCCACCGTCGTGGTCCTGGACTACGGCTCGGGGAACGTCCGCTCCGCCGTGCGCGCGCTCGAACGCGTCGGCGCACAGGTGGAACTGACCGCGGACCCCGACGCGGTCGCCGCCGCGGACGGGCTGGTGGTGCCGGGCGTCGGTGCCTTCGCCGCCGTGATGGCCGGCCTGGCCGGCGTCGGCGCGCCGCGGATGATCGAGCGCCGGCTCGCCGGTGGCCGCCCGGTCCTGGGCATCTGCGTGGGTCAGCAGGTCCTGTTCTCGGCCGGGGTCGAGCACGGTGAGCGCACCGACGGACTGGACCAGTGGCCGGGTCTGGTCGAGCGGCTCGAGGCCCCGGTGGTGCCGCACATGGGCTGGTCCACGGTGACCCCACCCGAGGGCAGCGTGCTCTTCGACGGGATCGCCGACGAACGCTTCTACTTCGTGCACTCCTACGCCGCCCGCACCGCTCCCGACTACGTCCGGGTCACCTGGGCCGAGCACGGCCACCCGTTCGTCGCCGCCGTCGAGAACGGCGCCCTGAGCGCGACCCAGTTCCACCCCGAGAAGTCCGGCGACGCCGGTGCGCAGCTGCTGCGCAACTGGCTCGCCACCCTGCGCTGATCGCGCCGAACGTGCCGCACCCCCGAAAGGACCCCGATCCCCTGTGAGTACCCGCCTCGAACTGCTGCCCGCCGTCGACGTCGCCGATGGGCAGGCCGTGCGCCTGGTCCAGGGTGAAGCCGGCTCCGAGACCACGTATGGCGCCCCGATGGACGCCGCGCTGGCCTGGCAGGCCGGCGGCGCCGAGTGGGTGCACCTGGTCGACCTGGACGCCGCCTTCGGGCGCGGCTCGAACGCCGAGCTGCTCGCCGAGGTCGTCGGCATCCTCGACGTCGCCGTGGAGCTGTCCGGCGGCATCCGGGACGACGAGTCCCTCGAGCGGGCGCTGGCCACCGGCTGCCGGCGGGTCAACCTCGGCACCGCCGCGCTGGAGAACCCGGACTGGACCGCGTCGGTGATCGCGAAGTACGGCGACCGGATCGCCGTCGGACTGGACGTGCGCGGCACCACCCTGGCCGCCCGCGGCTGGACCAAGGAGGGCGGCGACCTGTGGGAGGTGCTCGCGCGCCTCGACGCGGACGGGTGCTCCCGCTACGTCCTCACCGACGTCACGAAGGACGGCACCATGCGCGGCCCGAACCTGGACCTCCTCCGGGAGTTCAGCGCCGCCACGCACGCCCCGGTGGTCGCTTCCGGCGGCATCTCCAGCCTTGATGACCTGCGCGCCCTGCGGACGCTGACCGACGTCGGCGTGGAGGGCGCGATCGTCGGCAAGGCGCTGTATGCCGGCGCGTTCACGCTCGGCGAGGCGCTGGACGTCGCCGGCCGCCCGTGAGGCCGGCGCCGGACCGGTTGCCCGATGGTCGCCCGCTGCCGACCGGCGGGGGACGGTCGCTCCCGCCCACCCCCAAGTACGCGGGCGACGACGGCGGCACGGACCCCGGTCTGGCCGCTGCGCTTTCGGAGCCCGACGGCGGAGCACGCCTGCGCGCGGTCGTCCGCGCCCTGGGCGGGGCGCGGGTGCTGGTGCCCGTGGTGGCCCAGCTGGAGGAGCGAGCCGACGCCGTCGGGCATGAGATCAACGGAACCGACGTGCAGATCGCGGGGGAGAAGAGCGCCTCGGCCGCGATGGTCACGGTCGCGACGCCGGACGGGCGTGCCGCGATCCCCGTGTTCTCCGGGCTCGCCGCGCTGACGGCGTGGCGAGCGGATGCCCGGCCGATCCCGGCCGAGGGGGTGCGGGCCGCGCTGTCCGCGGCCGCGGACGCCGACGGGCTGCTGGTCCTGGACCCGGCCGGCCCGGTACCCGTGCTGGTGCCGCGGCCCGCCGTCTGGGCTATCGGTCAGCAGCGCGAGTGGGTGCCCGCCGTCGAGGACCCGGAGGTCACGCAGGCGATCCGCGCGGCCCTGGACCCGGTACCCGGCGTGGTCGACTCCCGCGTGGAACCGGGGGAGCGGGCCGAGGTGCGGGTGGTGCTCGGGCTGCGGCCGGGCCTGGACCGGGCCGGCCTCGATGAGCTGCTGCGCCGCGCGAGTGCCGCGCTGGCCGCGCAGGAGATCGTCGCCGAGCGGGTGGACTCGCTCGAGGTGCGGGTGGTCAGCGCCACATCAGCCTAGGGTGCGGTCGGGCCAGGCCCCCGTGCTAGTCTTGGTCACTGACCGACCGGTCTCGCTTCGGCGTGACTGGTGTGCAAGCGGAGTCTCTCCCACCTTTGCTCGACCGGAACGGATCATGCCGCCGACGGAGTACGGGTTCAGGTCGAGGGTTCTCACGAACCCTCAGTGCTGGCCGAGGCGACTCGTGCCGGGACACGACCCGAGGCCTCCGTGTGCACCGCACCCGGAGGCCTTTTCCGTGTGGCGCGATGACTTTGATCTCTCTCGTAAGGAGCACCACATCAGCGAGCCCCGCATCAATGAGCGGATCCGCGTGCCGGAGGTGCGTCTGGTCGGGCCGAACGGTGAGCAGGTAGGCATCGTTCGGGTCGAGGACGCACTGCGACTGGCTGCGGAGGCCGACCTGGATCTGGTCGAGGTCGCCCCCGAGGCACGCCCGCCGGTCTGCAAGCTCATGGACTTCGGCAAGTTCAAGTACGAAGCCGACATGAAGGCGCGTGACGCCCGGCGTAACCAGGCGAACACCGTCCTCAAGGAGATCCGGTTCCGGCTGAAGATCGACCCGCACGACTACGGCACCAAGAAGGGCCACGTCGAGCGGTTCCTCAAGGCCGGTGACAAGGTCAAGGTGATGATCATGTTCCGCGGCCGCGAGCAGTCCCGCCCGGAGATGGGCATGCGCCTGCTGCAGCGGCTCGCCGAGGATGTGGCAGAACTGGGTCACGTCGAGAGCACCCCGCGGCAGGACGGCCGCAACATGACGATGGTGCTCGGCCCGAACAAGAAGAAGACCGAGACCCGCAACGAACAGCGCCGCCGCGCTCAGGAGTCCGCCACCGCGGAGCCTGCCGAGCCTGAGGCGACCGAAGCCGGCTGACCCCAGCCTGCTACCAACAAGGAACAAGAGATGCCGAAGAACAAGACGAACTCCGGTGCCAAGAAGCGCTTCCGGATCACAGGCTCCGGGAAGGTCATGCGCCAGCGTGCCCGTCACGTCCACAAGTTCCAGGAGCGCAGCAGCAGCCAGGCGCGCCGCCTCGTGAACGACGTCGAGGTCTCCCCGGCCGACGTGAAGAAGATCAAGAAGCTGCTCGGCAAGTAACGCCGCGCCCTTACACCGAGAATTAGGAGTACGACGTGGCACGCGTCAAGCGGGCGGTCAACGCCCAGAAGAAGCGCAGGACAACCCTCGAGCGGGCCAGCGGTTACCGCGGTCAGCGCTCGCGTCTCTACCGCAAGGCCAAGGAGCAGGTCACGCACTCGCTGACCTACGCCTACCGGGACCGCCGGGCCAAGAAGGGTGACTTCCGTCGCCTGTGGATCCAGCGGATCAACGCCGCGGCCCGCGCGAACGGCATCACCTACAACCGTTTCATCCAGGGGCTCAAGGCCGCGGGTGTCGAGGTGGACCGTCGCGTCCTCGCCGACCTCGCCGTCAACGACATCACCGCCTTCGTGGCGCTGGTGACGGTGGCCAAGAACAGCCTCCCCGAGGACGTCAACGCGCCGGCCACGCCGGCTGCCTGACCGACTCGAAGCACCGAACGCATCACGAACGCCCGGACGATGCCCCATCCGGACCTGACCAACCCCCGCGCCGAGCGGGTGAAGGCGGTCCGAGGGCTCGCCGGGCGTTCGGCGCGTTCGCGGCACGGCCAGTTCCTCGCCGAGGGACCGCAGGCCGTGCGCGAGGCGGTCCGGTTCGCCGCCGAGCATGTCCGCGACGTCTACCTGACGCCGCAGGCCGCCGAGCGGTACACCGAGATCGTCGACGAGGCCGGTGCGGCCGGGCTGTACCTGCACGTGGGCAGCCCCGAGGTCCTCGACGCGATGAGCCCCGACGCCCAGGGCGTCCTGGCCGTGCTGAACACCTGGGAGACCTCGCTCGAGTCGGTGCTGGCCGCCGATCCCGCGCCGCGCCTGATCGCCCTGCTGTCCCAGGTACGTGACCCGGGCAACGCCGGGACCGTGATCCGGGCGGCCGACGCCGCCGGCGCCGATGCGGTTATCCTCACCTCGGCGAGCGTGGACCCGCACAATCCCAAGGTGGTGCGCGCCACCGCCGGCTCCATGTTCCACGTACCGGTCGTCACCGGCCCCACCCTGGCCGAGGCGATCTCAGCGGCACGCGCCGCCGGGTTCCAGATCCTCGCCGCCGACGGCGCCGGCACGGTCGACCTGGACGAACTCGCCGACTCCCCGCGCAACGGCGCCGACATCGCCGCGCCCACCGTGTGGGTGTTCGGCAACGAGGCCTGGGGCCTGGGTGAACAGGAGCGGGCCCTCGCAGACGCCGTCGTGCGGATCCCGATCCGCGGCCGCGCCGAGTCACTGAACCTGGCCATGGCAGCAACCCTGTGCCTGTACGTATCCGGCCGCGCCCCGCGGCACCGCCGCCCGTGGGAACCGGTGGACTGGTGAGCGACCTGCGCGCCGCACCGGACGCCGTCGGGCCCCTGGTGCGGCGGATCCGCGACCTCGCGGCCGGCACGGACCGGGTCCTCATCGGCGTGGTGGGCTCCCCGGGAGCTGGGAAGTCCACGCTGACCGACGCCCTCGGCGCCGCGCTCGAGGCCGGCGGCGTGAGCTGCGCAGTCGTCGGGATGGACGGGTTCCACCTCGCCCAGGCCGAACTCGAACGGCTCGGCCGGGCCGAGCGCAAGGGTGCGATCGACACGTTCGACGGCGACGGGTACCTCGCGCTGCTTCGTCGCCTGCGCGCGCAGCGCCCGGGAGACGCCGTGATCTACGCGCCCCGCTACGTCCGCGGCGCGCTCGAGCAGCCGATCGGCAGCCACGTCCCGGTCGCCGCGGAGGTCCGGGTGGTGCTCACCGAGGGCAACTACCTGCTCGCCGACACCCCGCCGTGGAACCGGGTGCGGGAGGTCCTGGACGAGACGTGGTTCCTGCGCACCGACCCGGTCGCCCGGCGCGAACGCCTGCTCGCGCGGCACCTGGTGAACGGCAAGTCGATGGAGCGTGCCCTCGCGTTCACCGACGGCTCCGACGCCCGGAACGCCGAGCTCATCGAGGCCGGCGCGGCGGCCGCGGATCTGGTGGTCGACTGGGAGTAGGGCAGGCAGGTCCGCACCAATGCCGGCCGAGGCCCGTCCGCGACGGTGGCGAGCATAAGGCGCGGCGCGCTCAGTGGGTTGGCGCGAGGCCCCGCACCATGAGGTGGGCCGAGGCCCCGAGCAGGCTGGGCTCCCGCTCGATCCGGCGAATCGCGGCCAGCGCGCGCTGCTGCATCGCGCCGCCGTCGAGCAGCTCCGCCATGGCCCCTGCGGCGCCGGCGGGGCCCTCGATGGCGAACGGGCCGTCGGCGTCGAACCCGGCGTCGGCGACCTCGGCGGCGAGCTCCTCCGGGCGGTGGAAGTACGCCGTCGTGAACCACCCCGGCACGTTGCCCGGGTTGCGGTGGCGGCCGGTCGCGACGTCCTCGGCGACGATCTCGGCGAACCCCTCCGACGCCAGGTGGGACGCACCGATGCCGTCGATGGTGGAGGCGAACCGGCTGATCCCGACGGCGAGCAGCACGCCACCGGGCCGCAGTACCCGGCGCGCCTCGCTCAGCGCGAGGGCCCGGTCGTCCGGTTCGGTGAGGTGGTACAGCGGGCCGAGCATCAGCACCGCGTCCACGCTCGCGTCGGCGACCCGCAGGTCGCGTGCGTCGCCCACCGTGGCCGAGCGCAGCGGGATGGCCGACGCTCTGCTCGCGGCGCTCGCCTCCTCGACATGCCGGGGCACCGGGTCGAGCAGGTCCACGGTGTAGCCGCGTTCGGCCAGCCAGAGGGCGTAGGCACCCGGCCCGCCGCCGACGTCGAGCACGACCGCCGGGGCCGGCGGCAGCAGCCGGGTGAGCAGTTCCCGGGTGCGGATCTGCTCGAGCAGGCCGGGGCCGTCGCTCAGCCGGCCAGCCTCGCGGCCCTGGTCGTAGTAGTCGCGGATCTCGCTCTCGATGCGCATCGCTACTGGTTCCCGTCGTCCTTGGTGGGTTGCGGGGCGAGGGCCCCGGCGGCCCGACGGCGTCGCGCCGGGTCGGTCAGTACGGCCACGTTCTGCACCCACTGCTCGAGGGAGCCGACCTCGGGCGGTAGGGCGAGCACGGCGGGGTCGGTGATCGACTCGCGCAGTGGCCCGTCGTGCGAGACCAGGGACCGGAACGGCCGGTCCCAGAAGCTCTCGATCGCCACCTCCGGGGTGGGCAGACCCAAGTCGCGCTGGCGCGCGCTCAATGCTTCGAGCGCCTGCACCAGGGCGGCCTCGCGTTCGCGCCACACCGGGGCCGCGACCGCTCGGGCGAGCGCGGGCCCAGCGACGGCGGCGTGGGGCAGCGCGGCGAAGAGGGTGCCTCGCCACTTCGGGTACGGCGGCCAGGCCCGGTCGAGGAGGAACCCGAGGTGCATCGCGACGTCGACCAACCGGGCGGTGATGACGGCGGCGCCGGTCTCGTCACCCCGGGAACCGGTCCGGCCCACGAACGGCAGCTCCTGAGTGAGGCGGGCCCAGTCCGCGGCCAGGAGGTAGCGCCAGAGGTCGTCGGGGTACCAGGCCAGGCGGGCGCGGATCTCGGTGAGCGTCCCGGCCGTGTCGGTGAACACCCCGCCGGCGGTGACCTCGAGCATCGCCTGCCCGGTCACGCCGAGCCAGTCGGCGACGGTGAGCTCGGCCCGCGTGTCCAGCCCGGTCCGGGACGCCACGAAGTCGTGCGGCTCGGCGACCTCCACCTGGTGGCGCACCTGCGGCTGCCAACTGGTCGGGAACCGGACGGGCAGGCCCGCGTAGTCCGCAGGAAGCTCGGCCTCGAGGAACACGTCGACGTCGGCGACGGCGTCACCGGGTACCAGCAGGGTCAGGCGTAGGCCCCAGTCGTGGTCCCGGGACATCGCGTCGTCCAGGCCGAGCAGGTCGGAGCCGCTGCCGAGCCGGGCCGCCGCGTGGGGCAGCCCGGGCCAGCGGGCCAGCACGAGCGGGCCGACCACGTCCCGGTAGTAGGCAGCGGCGAGCTCGATCCCGGAGACGTCAGGGACGCCGTCGACGGTGGCGCGGCCGGACCACACGTGCGTCACCGGTGCCTGCTCCATGCCGCGACCCTGCCATGTGCGGCTGCGGTCCTGCCAGGGAATTCAGACCGCGGACGCGTCCTCGATGACGCGCCTCATGAAGGCGGCCGTGCGGACCCGCCACTCGTCGCGCAGTGGCGCGACCGGCAGCGGCTCGCCGGCGAGTGTGGCGAGCGCGACCGTCACGATCGGCTCGACCTCCGGCCCGAACGTACGGATCGCGTACGTGCCCGCCTCCTGCTTGGACAGCACGGTCCCGGTCGCGATGGTGGCGTGCAGGCGCGGCGGGCCGAGCACGCACCACTCGACGGCGGCCGCTCGCATCGGATCCGCACCGGCCTCGACCCGGCCGGCCTGTCCCGCCCAGTACCCGCGCAGGTTCGCCAGGTTCCAGGCACGCAGTCGACCGGGCTCGGGATCGAGCCCGAGCTCGGCCGGCTCCGGGCCGCGCACCGCGATGCCCCGGCTCGCCAACACCTGCCACATCACCGGGTTCACGTCGAAGGCAGCGCCCGCGACGAACTCATGGCCCACGTGTGAGCCGACCGGTTCGATCCGGGTGACGGGCAGTCCCAGGTCCGCGCGCCGGACGAACGCCGTGTTGCAGGTGGCGAACAGGTGCCGGGTGCGGGCCAGACCAACCAGCACCCGGGGCAGCTGGGACGCGTGCAGGGCCCGCAGCCGGCGCAGGTCACGCCCGGTCACCGGCTTGTCGTCGAGGACCACGAGCAGGTCGATGTCGCTGCGCCCCGGCCGGTAGGCACCCAGGGCCGTGGAACCGAACACGTAGGCGCCGACCACCCGACCGGGCAGCAGCCGGTCGGCCCAGCCGAGGTAGGAGTCGACGGCCCGGCGGACCTCGGCGGGGAGCATGCCCGGCAGCCTATGCGGCTCGCGGGGCATCCATCGCCGTCAAGGGCGCGGAGTCCAGTCCAGCGCCGAGCGGTACTCGGTGAAGAACTGACCGAGGACGTGGTCGATCTCAGCGCGGCCACTCTCCAGATACTGGCGAACGAACTGGTTGTACTCGGTCGTCCCGGGCGTGAGACCGCGCGCACCTACCTCCGCGTCGATCGCGCGGTAGTGCCGGTTCCAGACCTCGCGGACCTTTGAGCCATGCAACTGCTGGCGGCTCGCCAACTCGGTGGCGATGCCTCGCATGTTCGTGAAGTCGTTCAACTCGGCGGCAGCGAACACGCCCGGGTACCGGTCGAGGACCTGGAGTTCGACGGCGTGGTGGACCTGGCCGCCGGAGGTCACCCCGAGGCGGTGGGCGTAGCCGTCGCGGAGCCCGTCGAACGTGGCGCGAGCGCTCGCGGCCGCGCCACGGGTGGTCGGAGCGGCGGGGCGAGGGCGACGCGCCGGGCCAGTGCTCGCCGCCCCCTCGATGATGCCCTGCTCCACTCGGGCATCGATCCCCGGGTCGATGCGCGGGCGGGCCCGGGCCTGACGCAGGCCCGTCTCGATACCCTCGCGGCCGACTCGCTCGACGGCCTCGCCCGACACCCGCACGACCGTCCGGGCACCGATCTTGCCAACGGTGGCGGCCTCACCGAAGATCGGGATGATCGCCACCGCCGAGAGACCCGCATTGGGGAAGTCACCCTCGATCACGTAGATGCCGGCGTTCGCGGCGTCGGGCAACGCCCCCAGCACCGGGACGAGGCCCGCCAGGTCGAGCGCGGTGTGCAGGATCTCAAGTGGTCCGGGTGGTGCATCGGTTGCGGATGGCCCAGTCAGTCCGGCGCTCTGCTCCACCACTATGTCGCCGACCAGGACGGCGTAGGGATTCGTGTTGTTGGTGAAGATGGTCAGGTGGTAATCGCCCTCGGGGAGGTCGGTCCATTGCCGCGAGACGGGTCGGCCTTGCGCGAACGCGGCGGTGCCGTACTCGCTGTCGAAGATCAGGCCCTCCTGGGTGAGCGTGATTCGGTAGTCGTCGCTGGAGACCTCCGGTGTGCCGCGGCGCTCGTAGGCGGCGTCGGCGGTTACTCGGATCCCGCCCTGGGTGACCCGGAACGTGCGTGAGATCAGCAGCCGGCGGGCAATCTCGAGCGTGCTTGCGAACAGGTGTTCCCGCATCACCATGACCGAGGGCATCGACGCTGCCGCCGCAGCAGAGGGCGGCCGCTTGAGGAGTTCGAGCCGCTGGGCCGAGGGCGTCGTGCCGACAGCTCGGGTCACAGCCGCGTTGCCGGCCTGCCGCTGGAGTCGCCGGACCTGTTCGAGGGCAGGGCCACCGACCGCCTCGGGCGTAGTGGCGGCGCGCACGGAACGTGCGGTTGGTCCCTGCCATTGTGTACCTTCACGGTCCCGCACCATGGCCTCCCCGCTCCGCGTGTGCTCAGCGTACGACGCGGGCCCAGGTGCGCACCGGTCCTTCGAAACCTCAGGAGGTCTCCAGGTGCAGGCGGCACCGCGGCTGGTAGCTCTCGATGCCGCCGACATGCTCGGCGCCCGGGACCAGCGCGTCTCCCACCGCGCCCGTCCGGACCCGCTGGTGGAACGCCGCGTCCCGACCGCACACGGCGCACACCGCGGTCAGCTTCGTGACCGACTCGGCGACCGCCATCAGCGCGGGCAGCGGCTCGAACGGGCGGGCATCGAACGTCACAGACAGCCCGGCGACCACCACCACGATGCCGCGACCGGCGAGCTCCGTCGCCGCATCGAGGAGGTCGGGGCCGAAGAACTGGGCCTCGTCGATGGCGACCACGTCCGGCGTGCGGCCCTCGAGCACGCCGATGAGATCGATCAGGTCCATCAGCGCCGGGACGTCGGCGACCATGTGCGAGGAGGTGCTCTGTCCGGCGTGCGAGGACACGGTTCCGGTGCCGCGGCGATCGTCCAAGGAGTGGTTGACGACCTCGACGTCCAGACCGGCCAGCCGGGCCCGGCGAACCCGGCGCAACAGCTCCTCCGACTTGCCGGCGAACATCGGCCCGCAGACCACCTCGATCCGACCGGCGGGCCCGACGTCTGTGCGCATGGGGGCGAGGTTACCCGCCCGGGCCGACTCGGCCACCACCACCCGGGCC
This sequence comes from Occultella gossypii, assembly GCF_019947135.1. GTDB lineage: Bacteria > Actinomycetota > Actinomycetes > Actinomycetales > Beutenbergiaceae > Occultella > Occultella gossypii. The sequence goes on from NZ_JAGSHT010000025.1 coordinate 76,533, forward strand.
GGCGCATATTCCCGTGGCCGGGTGCGCGTTCGCGCTGGCACCATGGCCGGCATGGACAACGCGCAGTGGCGCGCCGGTGGGGCCGAGGCGGTCGCGTGGCGGCGCCCCGACGGCCAGTGGCAGCTCCGTCTGCCCGACGCGATCGAGGCGTGGCCCGCCCTGCTCGCGAACCGGCCCACCGCCGTCGACCGGGTCCTGGTCACGGCGACCGAGGGAACCTGGGACGCGCCGCTGGCGGAGCTCGGCTTCACCGCGGCCCGCACCGAGCAGGTCTGGCGCCTCCCGCTCGCCGCGCTGCCGGGACCGGTCCCCGGCGGCTCGCACGACTTCACTCCGGTCACGGCCTGTGACCTGGTCCGCGTGACCGAGCTGGACAACCTCGTGCGGCACCAGATCCCCGGGACCGAGGACTGGACGGGCACCGCCCGGGACCTGCGGGTCACGCTCGCCGACGACGAGTTCGACCCGGACCTGTACCTGATCGCCGTGCACCGCCGATCCGGGTCCTACGACGGTCTGATCCGCGTCTGGTACCGCCGTCCTCGGCCCCGGCCCGGATGCCTCGGGGTGCTGCCGCAATGGCGGCGCACAAGGCTCGCTCCCGGGCTGCTCGGTGCGGTCGCCGCCACCCTGCGCGAGCGCGGCGTCACCGAGGTGGAGACCGAGACCGACGTGCGCAACCGGGACTCGCACACGTTGGCGGCCCGGCACGGCGGTATCCCGGAGCACCGCACCACCGAGTGGACGGCCACGCTCTGACCGCCGGATAGCATCGAACAATGACGGCCCGCCCCCGCACCGCCCGCGCCGTCGGCACCACCGTCCTGACTCTCGCCCTACTCGCACTGGCGCTCGCGACCGGAGCCACGCCCGCCCGGGCCACGACCGGGGGAGCGGCGAGCGCGACCGGGGTGTACGCCGTCGCCTCCGAGGTGGACCTGACCATCACCACCACCGGGGCGATCGGTGCCCTCCAGCCCGTCATCGACCTGCTCACCGAGGACCCGATCCTGAGCGGCCAGACCATCACGGCGGCGCAGGTCGGCACCCCGGCGGAGACCAGCGGCACCGAGACCGACGCCCTCGGCCCGGTCTCGGTCGCGGACCTGGTTGTCATCGAAGCGGTCACCGCCGACACCGAGCGGGTCGAGAACGAGACCCTCTCCGCCCACGCAGGCGTCGGCGGCGCGAACGTGACCCTGTTCTCCTACGAGGTGCTCGACGTCGGCCCGGTCCACGCCACGGCCACCACGCACCCCACCGACCCGCCCACCGCGGACGCCGCCGTCACCAGCCTGACCGTGTTCGGCGCACCGGTGACCATCCCGGAGGGGCAGTTCGTCGACCTGTCCCTCTCGCTCAGCACCGACGAGATCCTGGAACTCCTCGAGGAGCAGTTCCCCGGACTGTCCACGATCACCCAGTTCATCGGCACGGCGGTCAGCGCCGACGGAGCCATCGACGCGCGCGTCGGCAGCATCCGCGAGAGCGACGACGCGGCCGGCTCGGCCCGCGCCGTCGGGCTCAGCGCCGAGGTGGACCTCGATCTGAACCTCGAGCTGTGCCTGCCCGCGTCCGGCGGTGGCTGCCGGGGCTCCGTCGCGATCAGCACGAACGCGACCGTGCTCGACCTCAAGCTCGCGCAGGCCATGGTCGAGCGACCCGAGGCGCTGCCGGAACCGGCCGTGAGCGTGAACGGCTGGGTGATCGCCGCGATCGTCGTGGTGGTCGCGGCGATCGGCGTCGCGATCGGGGTGATCGTGGGCCGGCGGGCGCGACGCCAGGACGCATGAGGCTGTTCGCCGCGATCCGGCCGCCTGCTCAGGTGCTGGCGCACCTGGGGGCGGCGACGACCGCGCTGCGCCTGGGTGCCGGCGCGCCGCTGCGGTGGGTGCCGGCCGAGCAGCAGCACGTCACCGTCGCGTTCTTCGGTGAACTGCCCGACGGCGCTGCCTCGGCTCTCAAGGACCCGCTGGCCCGGGTGGTCGCCGGCTTCGCGCCGCTGGAACTGAGGCTGCGGGGCGCGGGGGAGTTCGCGGGGCGCTCGCTCTGGGTGGGCGTGGCCGACGGTGGCGCTGTCGATGGTGACGTGGCCGGTGGTGACACTGCGGCCGGAACGCACGCCCGTGCCGCCGACCTGGCGCGATTGCTGGCGCTGATGGCCGCAGCGGACGAACTGCCCTACGCCCAGGTGCGCGAGCGCCGCCGCGCCCACCTGAGCGTGGCCCGGCGTTCGCGGCGCGCGGCCGACGTGGACCTGGGCGCGCTCGCCCGCGTGTTGTCGGTGTACGCGGGCCCCGCGTGGGTGGCCGACTCGGTCGAGCTGGTGTCCTCCCGCCTCGGCGCCGGCCCCGGCGGCGGCCCGTTGCACGAGGTGATCGACTCCTACCCGATGCGCGGCTACGACGCCTGACCCCTCGCCGTCGGGGCATCCAGCACGGCAGACTGGGCGGATGCGCCTGCCGATCGACCTGCCCGTCACCCCGATGCTCGCCAAGGCCGTCAAGGCGGTGCCCGCACCTGACGCCGTCGAGGGCGGCTATTCCTACGAGCCCAAGTGGGACGGGTTCCGCGGCATCATCCTGCGCGACGGTGACGACGTGGAGATCGCCTCCCGGGGCAGCAAGCCCCTGACCAGGTACTTCCCGGAGCTGGTCGAGGCGATCAAGGAGCACCTTCCGTCACGGTGCGCGCTCGACGGCGAGATCGTGGTGCGCTCCGGGGCCGCGGGCAGCCAGCGGCTGGACTGGGAGGCACTCTCGCAGCGGATCCACCCCGCGGAGTCGAGAGTCAACCGCCTGGCGGCAGAGACGCCGTCGGAGTTCGTCGCGTTCGACCTGCTTGCGCTCGACGACTCCGACCTCATGGGCGAGCCGTTCTCGGTGCGGCGGGCGCGGCTCGAGGGACTGTTCGACGGCGTCGCGGCGGGCGCACCGATCCACCTCACCAGGGTGACCGGTGACGACGCGCTCGCGCGGGACTGGTTCGAGCGGTTCGAGGGTGCCGGGCTCGACGGTGTCGTCGCCAAGCCCCTCGCGCAGCCGTACGCCCCGGGCAAGCGCACCATGCTGAAGATCAAGCACGCCCGCACCGCGGACGCGGTGCTCGTCGGCTATCGCGTCCACAAGAGCGGCGAAGGGGTCGGGTCGCTCCTGCTCGGCATGTACACCGGCGACGGCACCCTGGTGAACGTCGGCGGGATCTCGGCCTTCACGAACGCGCGCCGGCTCGAACTCGTCGACGAGCTGGACCCGTTGGTGGTCCGCGATGACGACGGCGAGGCGGTGCGCGGCGAGACCGACCGGTCCCGGTTCAGCGCCAGCAAGGACGTCTCGTTCGTGCGGTTGCGCCCCGAGCGTGTGGTCGAGGTCGCGTTCGACCAGTTGGAGGGATGGCGGTTCCGGCACTCGGTGACGTTCCTGCGGTGGCGGCCCGACCGGGAGCCCGAGTCCTGCCTGATCGATCAGGTGGACCGGGCCGTCGCCTACGACCTGGACTCCGTCCTGGCCCGGTAGCTGATCCGGTGGAACGCCGCGGACGAGCGAGCGGAGCGGATGCCGGCCATCGCGGCGGGCTTCCAGGCGGAGCTGACCCCCGAGCGCCGACTCCAACCACACCGATCCGCGTCCCGCCGTGATCTGAGCCGACCATGCACCCGGCACCCCTACCGGATGCGCGCGGGCTCGGGCAATATGGCGACATGCCGACGCGCCTGGCACTCGAGGACTACCTGGGCGCCATCGGTGCGGGAGTCGAGGAGATGCTCGATGCACATGCCCGTGCCGGCCCGGCCGCGCGGGTCCCGACCTGCCCGGCCTGGACGGCCGACCAACTGCTGGCGCATCAGGCGATGGTGCACCGCTGGGCCGCGGGGAATGTCCGCGGATCGGGGGCCGGGGTCCCGATCACGCAGACGCGCATCCTCGCCGAGGTGGCTGATCTGCGCGGTTACCTGCGCGAGGGTGCCGGGGCGCTCCTCGCCGCGATCGCAGGCGCCGACGATGACCTCCGGGCGATGGTATTCCTCAACGATGCGCCGCCGCCGCGACTGTTCTGGGCGCGACGACAGGCGCACGAGACCACCATCCACGCCGTCGACGCACGCGCTGCGGCGCTCGGCAGGGCGCCGACCGCCGCCGAGGTGGAGATCCCGACGGACCTGGCGCTCGACGGAATCGACGAGCTGCTTCGCGGTTTCCACACCCGGGGCCGGCGGACGAGCCCACTGTTCGACGGCACCGACGTCGCGTTCGCGGTGCTGCCCACCGACGCCGCGGCGTCCTGGAGGGTGCGGGTGCACGATGGCCCGCTGGTCGTGGAGGACGTCGACGACGTCGTGGCGCCGGCGGAGCCGGGGCTGACTGGCACCGCCGTGCAGCTCTATCTGGGTCTGTGGAACCGCGGCACCCAGATCGTCGAGACGGGCGGGCTCGGACTCCTGGACCGGTGGCGCGACGTGCGGGTGCGGTGGAGCTGAGCCGGCTCGGGGTGCACCATGGAGCGATGGACACATCGAAATCGCACGGGGCGATCACCCCGAAGCTCGTGGTCCGGGGCGCAGACGCGGCCATCGACTTCTACCGACGCGTGTTCGGGGCCGAACTGCAGCAGCGGTTCACGGCCGGCGAGTCCGTCGTGTTCGCGCAGTTGCAGATCCTCGGCTCCACGGTGCAGCTCAAGGATGAGGACACCCACGATCCGTCGCCGTCGTCGCTCGGCCGGCCGGGGGTGCTGCTGAGTGTCGACACCGAGGACCCCGACGGCGTCGCACGGGCCGTCGTGGACGCCGGCGGCGAGGTCGTGTTCGAGGTGGGTGACCAGCCCTACGGCGCCCGCGGTGGCCGGGTCCGGGACCCGTTCGGTCACGAGTGGTTGGTGCAGACCCCGCTGACCTGGAGTTCCGAGGAGATCCAGTCAGGTCTGGACGGGGCCGGCTGATACCCCGGATCGGCCCTGCCCTGTGGTGCGACCACCCGGGGGCACGCTAGTCTGCGGCGCACCGCGGGCCATCGGGCTGCCCGCTCGGACGTGAATGCGGGGGCATGTGATGAAGACGGCGCGACGTGGCGTGGTGATGACCTTCCTGCTCGGTCTGGTGTTTGCCCTCGCGGCCTGCTCCAGCGGCGCGGGCCCGACGACGGCGGTGGTCGGCGACTGCCTGGTCGAGGCCGGCGGGGCGGACGACATGAACGTCGTCGAGTGCGCCGACGCGGAGGCGAAGTGGTCCGTGCTCGCGGTAGCCGACACGACCGACGGCACCGTCTGCGCCGACCAGCCGGACGGCGACATCTACCTCACGTTCGAGGACGACGGGAAGTCGGTCTGCCTGCGCCTGCTCGGCGCCGTCGGAGACTGCGCCTGGACGGACTTCTCCGGGCTCGCCGATTGTGAGGAGGACTCCGGCTATCAGCTCGCCGCGATCCTCGAGGACACCGACGACGAGGCCGGCTGCCCGGCCGAGACCGAACAGGTCCGGGTCTACAGCGACCCGAGCGTGTACTGCTGGATCCGCTGGCCGGCCTCCTGACCGGCATCGGAGCACCGGCGATGGTGGACCACCCCGGCCTGGCCACGGCGACCACCTGCCGCCTGAGCACCACCGGGCGGCGGACCGGGCAGCCGCACCTCGTTGCGGTGTGGTTCGCGATCGAGGGGGACACCCTGTTCGTGCTGGCACGGGGGGCCGGGACCGACTGGGTCCGCAACGTGCGCGCCCAACCAGCCGTCGAGGTCGGCTACCGGCGGACCAGCCTGCCCGGGCGGGCCAGGCTCGTGACGGACGAGCAGGAGAGCCGCCGTGCCCAGGCCGCCTGGTTCGCGAAGTACGCGGGCCGGCTCACAGGCCCGACCGGGTATTCACCCGACGCCACCGTGATCGCGATCGACCTCGATCGCTGACCCCGGCTCCGACCCGTCCCAGGATCGGAGTACCGTGCCGGGATGGCCCACCTCGTCCCGTTCGATGGCGTCCACCCCGAGATCGACCCGACCGCGTTCGTGGCGCCGACTGCCACCCTGATCGGCGACGTGCGGGTCGGCGCGCGGACCGGCGTGTTCTACGGCGCGGTCGTCCGTGGTGACCTGGCACCGATCCGGGTCGGCGCGGGCACCAATCTCCAGGACAACGTGGTGGTGCACGCCGACCCGGATTTTCCGGCGACGATCGGTGACGGAGTGACAGTCGGTCACGGCGCCGTCGTGCACGGGTGCACCGTCGCGGATGGCTGCCTCATCGGAATGAGCGCGACCGTCATGAACGGTGCCGTGATCGGTGCCGGCTCACTGGTGGCCGCCGGCGCTCTCGTGTTGGAGGGGACGCAGGTCCCGCCGCACTCGCTCGTGGCCGGTGTGCCGGCGAAGGTCCGCCGCGAACTCACCGACGACGAGATCGCCGGGCTCGCGGAGAGCGCCTCGCGGTACGTGGAGATCTCGCGCCGACACCGGGGAGCGGGCTCCGCGTCCTAGCCGAGGTCACGCCTGGCTCAGCCTTCCATCTTCTTGCGGGAGGGCTGCACCCGGGGCGGCTCGCCCGGCATCTTCGGGTACTCGGGCGGGAACGGCATCTCGCCGAGCCCGTTCTCGACGTCGGTGTCCCACAGACCCAGTGCGGCGTCGAACGTGCCGACGGCGTCATCGATCCCGGCCCATGCGTCGCCGTCGGCCGCGAGCAGGCCCGGCACCGTGAGCACGGTGAAGTCCGCGGTGCTGACCTCGGACAGGTCCTCCCACCGCACCGGCATGGAGACCGGAGCGCCGGGAAGGGGCCGGGGGGAATAGGCCGCGGCGATGGTGCGGTCGCGGTTCGCCTGGTTGAAGTCGACGAAGATCTTCTCCCCGCGCTCCTCCTTCCACCAGGCGGTGGTGACCAGCTCGGGCAGCCGCCGCTCCAGCTCCCGGGCGATCCCGATGACGCCGTGCCGGACGTCGAGGAACTCGTGGTCCGGGGTGACCCGGGCGAACACGTGCAGGCCCCGGTTCCCGCTCGTCTTCACCCACGGGGTCAGCCCGAGCTCGGTCATCAGGTCCCGCAGCGCGAACGCCGCGGTGACCACGTCGGCGAAGGACCGGCCGGGCTGGGGGTCCAGGTCGATGCGCACCTCGTCGGGATTGTCGGCGTTCGCGGTGCGCACCGGCCAGGGGTGGAACGTGACGGTGTTCATCTGCACGGCCCAGACGGCCGTGGCGATCTCGTCGATGACCAGCTGCGGGTGCCGGCGCCCGGAGGGGTAGGTGCACATGACGGTGCGAGCCCACTCCGGAGCGCCCTTCGGCGGGTTCTTGGAGAAGAACTCCTCGCCGTCGGTGCCCTGCGGGAACCGCTGCAGGGTCACCGGCCGGTCGCCGACCGCCCGCAGGAAGCCATCGGCCACGGCGGCAAGGTAACGCGCCAGGTCCCACTTCGTGATGCCCGGCCACATCTCGCGATCGGGCGAGGAGATGCGCACGGAACGCTCACCGTCTCCTCCGGGCAGGTCCAGGTGCTTCGCCGTCGTGGCCATGGCTGCGAGCCTAGACGTCGGCCCCGGCACGAGCCAGGTCGGCGGGCCGGTCGATGCCGTACCGGTGCCCGGCGTAGCCCCAGACCGCAAGGGCCAGCATCGGGCCCCAGAACCAGGCCGGGAAGATCAGCAGGCCCATCGTGCTGTCGAGGGAGAACATCGGGATCGCGGCCCCGCACAGCATCAGGGCCACCAGCCCGCCGGGGATGATCGCGGCGAGTGGGTGCACCGGCCGGTCGGCCTCACCGGAGCCGCCCGGGAACCAGCGGGGCAACCGCTCGCCCCAGCGGGCGATCAGGCCGAGGGTGAGGATGAAGCCCAGCCACCCGGCGGCGCCGAGCAGGATTCCCTGCACCCGGACGCCCGGGTCGATGTCGGCGACCGGGCCGCCGAACTGCGGCCACGGAGTCAACCAGGTGAGCCGGATGATCGCGTAGGGCAGCGGGCCGAGCGCAGCCAGCGCGGTGAACAACACCCGGTGCCGGGTCACCCACGCGGTCGCCCGGCGGCCGCGGCCATCGGCGCGAGCGTCGCGGACGATCAGCGCGACCCACGCGACGGCGGCCAGCAGGGGCAGCACGACGGCCGCGATGATCCATTGCGTGCCCTGAAGTTGTGGCGCCATCAACGTGAGGTAGCTGACGAGCCCCTCACGGATGACGAACCCACCGATGATGGCTGCCACCGCAGCCACGAGCAGGACGGCTCGGGCGCCACGGTAGGTGCGGAAGGCGAGGATCCAGAGCGTTACCAGCACGAGCGGCACCGCCCACGCGACCAGGTAGCCGAAGGTGCTGAGAGTGCCCGCGCCCTGGGCGAGGACACCGAAGACGACTGCGCTGAGGCCGCCGGTCGCGGTCGTGACCGCGGCCGTGACCCGACTCGGGGCGATCAGCCGGGCACCGGCGGCGAGCATCCCGAGGGCACCCAGAGCGGCGAGTGCGATGGTCAGCGTGGTCGTCGACATCAGACCCGTGGCGAGCACCCCGTTGTCCGCGGTGTACCGGTTGATGCCCGGTATGGCCAGGAACACCAGCGACAGGACGGTCACGACCAGGGATCCGCCGCCGGCCAGCACGGTCGGCACGCGGGACTCCGGTGGCCTGGCCTCCGCGGGTGCGTTGCGGTCGATCTCGACCGGGGATGTTCGGGGCATGGTGCCCCTCCTCTCGTAGCAGCGTGCTGCCACGATGGCTCGCCGGCCCCGGCCCACGGTTCCCCCGGGCGGGGGAGCGGGCGTCTCGCAGGGGTGAACCGCCGACGGCGGCGCGCACCCCCCAGGGGCGGGACCCCCACCCGCCGCCGTGTGGGGGGACGGGGGAAAA